>CAWBAF010000009.1:0-147795 GCA_963786735.1 uncultured beta proteobacterium | reverse complement strand
GCGCTATCGCCTTACCCGTGCTTTTGAAAGCTACTCCGTGCTCGTACGCGTGAACGCGGTAACCACTATTTGTGAAGGTTTGCGAGGAGACATACTCGGCCGTGGGATACCGCCGGAAAAAGTGACGCACATTCTGAACGCGGTAAATATCGAAAATTTCAGTATGGCTGGAATCCGCGCATGCAGTCCGCCGCAACCCTCGGGCTCAAATGCAAACGTAGTGCTCGGGTTTATCGGCTCCTTTTACGCTTACGAAGGCTTGGCTGTTTTGATCCAGGCATTACCAAAAATGCTTGCCGGGAACCCGAAGATACGGTCTCTTTGTTGGCGGAGGCCCTCAGGAACACAGGAACTCAAAGCCCGGCGGCTCGGTTTGGGGTTGAAAACAAGGTGATTTTCACGGGTCGCGTTCCTCATGATCAGAGCAGGCCCACGATAACCTGATCGACATCCTCGCATCTCCAAGACTAAAAATGCGGCTTACCGACCTGGTAACACCGCTCAAACCGCTGGAGGCGATGGCTCAAGGCAGGCTTGTCGTTGCGTCAGACGTGGGAGGGCACCAGGAGCTCATTCAGGATGGTAAAACCGGTATGCTTTTTGCGGCCAACGATCTGGATGCGTTGGCGTCGAAAGTGTTACAACTTCTTTCAACTCAAGAACTATGGCCCCGCCTGCGGGCTCAAGCGCGCAGCTTCGTTGAAAAACAGCGCAGCTGGCCCATCAGTGTTGCGCGCTACCGCAGCGTTTATGGCAGGGCTGGTTCACAGGCCACAATGAAAGCCTGGCTCGTTCATAGGACTTGTCGGGCCGTTGCCTCCACCTTCGGGCGGTACGGAAACCATACGTTGCAATTGGCCAAACTGCTCCGGGAAGAAAATATTGCCGTCGAACTGATCCAGGTCAATCGTCCGTACTCTCATCCTGACTGGATAGGTAGATTCAGAGGAATAAGGGCAGCATTTCGGGCGTGGCAGCACCGTATTCCCCGTTTATTCGCTGTTCCGGTGGGAAGGGTTCAGTTATTTCATGTAATGGCCAATTCCGGCTGGTCCTGGCACCTTTTCGCCGCACCCGCCATCTGGGTGGCGAGGATCAGGGGTAAACCCGTTATCATCAATTACCGGGGAGGCGAGGCCGATAGCTTTTTCAACAAATCCTTTCATGGATAAAACCGAGCCTGAGCAAAGCGGACGCGATCGTTGTACCCTTTGGATTTCTGGAAGGGCTACTTCACTCGCGTGGCTCCCTCATTAGCGTGGTGCCCAAAATCATCGACTTGAGCCGTTTCAAGGCCGGAATGCGAACCAGCCCTACAGCTGACCTTGGCCCTACCTCTCCCCATATTATAGTTACACGCAATCTGGAGCCTATTTATGACAACGCCACGGCGCTGCACGCCTTCAGTATTGTCAGACGGGTATTTCCCACGGCAAGGCTGACTCTGGCGGGCTCTGGCCCGCAGCGTGAAGAAGCTCTCTCTAACGCTGACAGTGACGCTGGGGCTGGCTGGCGCGGTCACATTTACCGGGCGTTTGGATAATGAAGGCATGGCGGCCCTCGACCGTACTGCGGCTACGTTATGCTTAACCCAAGTCTGGCCGATAATATGCCTATTTCGGTACTGGAAGCATTGGCAAGCGGCGTTCCGGTGGTAAGTACAAATGTTGGCGGCGTACCTTTTCTCTGTGGAACACGAAAAAACCGCCCTGCTTGTGCCTGAGCAAAGCCCCGAAGCCATGGCAGATGCTGTTCTCCGACTACTGAATGATTCGTCGAAGGCGAAACTGATGAGGGAGGCGGGAATTGAATCGGTCCAGCAATACGCATGGGTCGAACGTGCGTGAACGCTTGCTCGAGGTTTATACGAAGGTTATGGCAAAATGAGCTTAACTCATCGAGCCAAATAATGAGGTAGTGTGGCGTTCCAGGCATTGCAAGAGCCATGGAGTAATAATCGGATAAACCGACAAGCTCAGATGATTCACTCAAGCGGCCTTATCGGTCTCGCCGCAAATGCTCTTGGTCACTGAAGTCATACAGCGTGATATAGCGAGGCCTGTTTCACAGAAGGCGTTCGTTAAATACGAGTCGATTAGAGGGCCTATCGCACCTCGCAAAACGTGGCTGAAGTTTTACCGACATGGATAGGCGCACTGCACGTCCTCCCTCCTCCCTTGAGCAACCGGAAGTCAGCGGAATATGTTAAATGGAACTATATACTGGCTTATCTCTAGCTTTATCTTTCTTTTCACCAGCAGCTTAAAAGCCATTCCAGTGTCGCGATCCGAAGCGGCTGGAAGCATCCCAGTGGTGGGACCCGGGCCGATTGGAAGAACTTCAGCTTTCGGAACTGCGACAGTTGCTCACCGATGTTAGGAACAGTACCGTATTACCGCAAATATCTTCTCGCACTCGGTTTCAAGGCCGAGGATATCCGTTCTCTTTCCGACTTGCATATTTGCCCCTCCTCGATAAATCCACGATCCGTTCCAGCGCTGAGGCAATGAAAGCGGAAAATAGCGGCAGCCTGGCTCGCTTTAACACGGGCGGTTCCAGCGGGGAACCGTTGATCTTCTATATCAGTAAGGAACGGGTCAGCCATGATGTGGCTGCGAAGTGGCGTGCAACACGCTGGTGGGAGGTTGACATTGGGGACAAGGAAATCGTTGTGTGGGGGTCGCCTATCGAACTGGGCGCCCAAGACGGCCTCCGAGCTTTTCGCGATCGTGTTTTTCGGACGAAACTCCTTCCCGCTTTTGAAATGTCCGAACAAAAGCTTGACGGGTTTCTTCGGGATATACGCGCTACGCGTCCAAAAATGCTCTTCGGATATCCTTCTGCTCTATCGCATATCGCTGAGCGTGCCAATTCAACGGGTCAACGTATGGATGATCTCGGCATTCGTGTAGCTTTCGTTACATCCGAGCGGCTCTATGACGAGCAGCGCAAAAAAATTACGAGCACATTTGGATGCAGGGTCGCCAATGGTTACGGGGCAGGGACGCGGGTTTTATCGCACACGACTGCCCGAGCGGCGGCATGCACATTACCGCCGAGGATATTATCGTCGAGATTGTCGATCATCAAGGCAACCCGGTGCCTCACGAGGAACCTGGAGAGATTGTAGTCACCCACCTCGCTACCAAAGATTTTCCCTTCATCCGTTACCGCACCGGCGACATTGGCGTGCTCGACAGCAGAGCCTGTGCCTGCGGCAGGGGTTTGCCGCTGATCAAGGAAATCCAAGGTCGCAGCACAGATTTTCTTGTATCTCAGGACGGCACGATCATGCATGGCCTCGCCCTCATCTATGTGCTACGCGACCTGCCCGAAATACGGCACTTCAAGATCGTGCAAGAAAGCACGGATTTCACTCGTATCTATGTGGTGTCTGAACATGGGCTCGGTCCTCCGGTTGCAGAAAAAATCCGGCAGGGTTTCAGGGAAAGGCTGGGCCAAAAAGTTACCGTTGCAATTGAGGAGGTGGATAGAATCCCTTCAGAAAAGTCGGGAAAGTTTCGTTACGTAACGAGCAAGGTATCTGCAATCTGATTGAGAAGTGCCATATCTTATAAGAATGACATCTACCAAGAAAAACCAGCGCCGGGCGACATACGCTCCTTCATAAAGCAGCGAGCCTCCAGTTTTTTATCATTGGCGGACAAGGGGGTTCACGCGGCGTACCACGCGGAACGGACATGAAACTGTATGAGTAGCGCGAATAGCCAGATTGTTGACAAAGTCTTGTCCGGCGCCCGTTGGGCGACAGTCCTTCGCCTTACCGGCCAGGCCGTCAGCTGGCTCAGCACTATTATCGTAGTGCGCTACATCAGCCCCGATGATTACGGCCTGAATGCGATGCTTGAAGCGCCGACTGGAGCTGCTGGCACTCTTATGTACGTTCGGTCTGGACCTTGCTCTGGTGCGATCAAAACATATAGAGGAGCGAGAACTGCGCAGTGTCTTTGGCTGGCTGCTGCTTATTAACGGATCGCTTTTTTTTGCCGTATTTCTTCGGCGCCAGCGTCATTGCCAGCTATTTTCATGAGCCCCGTCTTGAGCCACTCGCGAAGGCCCTTTCTTTCATTTTCCTGCTCACTCCTTTCAGGGTGGTACCCAATGCTCTGCTGGATCGGAGCCTGAAATTCAAGCTAAGGGCGACCGCTGAATTCAGTGCGAACATTTGCGCAGCCCTTGCCACGCTCTCGCTCGCAATCTGGGGCGCGGGGGTTTGGGCGCTCGTGGCAGGCATGCTTATCAATCGCGCGCTTCTCGCGATCATCCTCATGGTGCTACAGCCGTGGATCGATCATGCCTTCGCTGAGTTTTTCGGCCGTGCGCGGGATGATGGTGTTTGGAGGAATATTGTCGCTATCGGGCGTAATAGTGCTCATTACCGACAAGCTTGCCACCTTGATCGCTGGGCCTATCCTGGGTGCACAATCACTGGGGATTTTTGCAGTCACGTTTCAGTTTGCCTTGCTCCCGCTCGCAAAGTTGATGCCGGTAATCAACCCCATCATTTTTCCCACATTTTCGAAATTTCAGGATCAACGCGATACCGCGGCCTACTACCTAGCAAAGTCTCTCCGAATGATCTCGCTCGGCCTGTTTCCCGTGATGATAGGCCTGGCCTGCGTCTCGGAGGAATTTGTGACGACCGTATTGGGCGAAAGGTGGGCCACTGTGGCCTTTCCGCTCGCCCTGTTGTCGAGTGTCATGCCATTCAGGATGGCAACATCTTTGCTTCGGCCGGTATTGGCCAGCATGGGCAGGCCTGATCTGTCGTTGAAGTCTACAATTATCGGATTGGCTGTCTTGCTGCCACTGACGCTGATCGGAGCCACTTATGGGGTGCTCGGATTGGTAATGGCTCTAATGGTGGCTGAGTTGATTGTCAGCCTTTGCCACGATAAGAATGAGTCGAGCTTGTCCTTGGCACTTCTGTTGCAGAAATTGGGGAATGCTTTCGTCCGGCTCTGGTTTCCTCAGCCGTGATGGCCGGTTGCCTGTTAAGCGTAAAAACAATTTTTATTACCGAGATCAGTCTGAGTGCGCTGTTGATTGATGTTGCCTTTGGGGCGCTTGTTTATTTTCTGACGCTACGAATTTTTTACGGAAAACTGCTGGAAGATGCGATAAGGCTATTCCTGGGGAGGCAAAACGTTAACGCTGTTTAAAAACCTTCTTGGTTTTGGGATCCCATGCCATAGGAGCCTGTAAGCCTGTCATTCTGAGAAGAAACTCGGCGTAAATGCGCGTGGTGGTTGATATTTCCCGCTTTTTTGGCCGATAGTACGATTAATGGGAATCGTCAAAATCGGTCCCAACACAGGGGGGTCGCTCTTGATTTGTCAAGCCCGCCCCCTCCAGGCAGGAAAGACGAAGACTAGAAAAAAGAGCTACCAGGAATTGGAGTTAGAGCCTAGCACTTCTCAAACCGTTATCAGCTCACCCGAAACGCAAGATTTTGCCTCGTCTGTAACTTTTGTTTGATCAAAGCCGAGATATTGCGCTCGATAATCGTGTAACTTAGCCACGATATCAGCACAATAACGATGCAGGCGGCCGCCAGAGCGTTATGGGGGTTCAATTGCCATGCAGAAGCCGCGCGATAAATGATACTCAGCACGAGCGCGTGGCAAAGGTAAGTAGAGTAGGACCAATCGCCGAGAACACTCATACGCTTTAACCGCCAGAAGTGATTTTCCTGGGAAATCGCCGCAATCACGATTAACGGAATTCCGATTTTAAAGTATGCATAGCCATACTCCTTGGCAGCGATCAATACAAGGGATGCAATCCCCATCGCAATTGCAAGCGGCAGATTTATTCTCTCTATCCATCCTGCGCGGTACAGCACTGCCACTACAATCCCGATCAGAAATTCATAGATGAGCTTGCTGGAGTAGAAAGCAAAACTTCCGCCCAGCTCTGAGAGCCCCATCTGAACAAATACTATACCCAGAGCGACGCCGAATAATCTGTAACGTTCAGGCAAAAACAAGGACAGACAGAATATTAGGTAAAACATCATTTCGAAGTTCAATGTCCAACCGACTGTTAGCAATGGGTAGAGACCAATGCCAGAAGGGTTGGCAGCCGGCAAAAAAAGCAGGCTCTTGAGTAGAAAACCGGGTTCCAATTTGGTGAGAGGAATAAGGTCGTCGAAAGCATACACAAGCAGCGCGGCGAGGAGAGTAAATAGCCAATAGGCCGGTAGAATGCGCCCCAATCTATGCAACATAAAATGGCCAGGCGGGACCGATTTGCCAGCAGTCGTGTAATAAATTACAAACCCGCTAATAATGAAAAAGAGATCGACGCCCAATGCGCCGTAGTTCCAAAAAAATATGACAAGCCAACTGTCACGCTGCAAGTCGACGAATATCTGTGTGAAATGGTGCAGAACAACCATCCAGGCGGCAACTGCCCGGAGGATCTGTAGAGAATTTAGCATTAGCGTTATCGATAGCTCGGCCGAAAAACTGGGTTATACCTATCAATCCGACCCCGGTTATCGCTCAACGGATGATTATTTCCAATAGGCCAGCAGATCACCAACCTCCTTATAATTTTCAAAGCCATTTTTGTTCAAGATACTCTGAACGTGCGAATCGCGGGCGATACTTTTAGCAATAACAACGGAACGAAGATTGCTATCCGCTAACAGAGCCCGAAATGCGGGTAAACATTCAGGTTTGTCACCATTCACAAACTCAGAGGCGCAGATTCGCTTGTCAATCTCTGCGCTCATCCCCCGCTCTCCGAACCATAGTCTGTCTGCCTCGTTAAAAATGCGCTTTTGTGGATAGCTACCGCTCAGCATGACTATCGCTCCGTTGAGTGGCAACGGCGCCAGCATGGGGCCAGCAGGAACTGCCGAAATAATGCCGGTTGCCTGTTCTTCTATTGCTTGGGGCATCTTGTAGCGCGGCCAGCCAAATTCGGTCCTCAAGTAAAGAACCGATGTGGTAAAAGGTAAAAAATGAGAAATGAAGAGCGCGACAGCCGTGCCGGCGATCAAACCGGTTCTGGCAGGCCTGGAGAAACTGCTTATATTTTCAAAAAGCCTGGCTCCAGTCAAACCCAGCAAAAGGGGCAAAGGATAGATGTAGAACAGCCGCCAGTAGATGTTCGGCGTGGTCAGGTATTTGATAACGTAGGGAGCTACAATCGGGTTCAAAAACAGAACAATGACTGCAAGAATCCATGCAATAACAAACTTTCTGCCTGGGCCTGATGCCAGCAGTATTGCAACCACAGTTGATCCTACCAGCGCCAATGGAGTTGCGGGGCCCGATTTCTCGAAAAGAAAACCGGCGTGCCCCAGAAAAGTGATCGGAAAGTCCTCGTTGACCGCGCTATTTTCTCCCAGAGTGGAGTGAAGGTTCATGACCGACAATATGGCTACAATATACACAAGCAAATAACTCTGGCTTAAGGCATAAGCCAGGACCTTCCTGAAGGATATGTTCCGATAACCGACTACTGATGCATAAGCTATAAACAGAACAGCCGCCAACGCAGGCAAAAGCGCCATGCAGGATGTTGTCGTGCCGACGAGAGCGGTAGTAACTGCAAACAGTAGCATCCAGTCAAGCTGAGCAAAAGTTCGGAAAAAATTGATCGCCGCCCCGGCAAACAAAGGTATTCCCGTCGATATAAGAAAAACTTTTCCAATATAAACGTTAGGGAACGACCAGGTCCCGGGCGTTCTTGGGGTCTCTCCCAAAAGCAAAATGATGGCAACAGCGAACAGCGTGCCAACCGCTGCCGACTTTGGACTGACAAATTGTGAAAGGAGATAAAAGTATGAAATCGTGATGAAAAATCCGAGCAGCGCGGGCGAGAAGAGAAAAAAAGTGGTGAGATAGCTAGTGTTTAAGAAGTAGGAAATAACCGCCTGGCTATATTCAAACGGTAGGGAAGTGGCACCGAAATAGGCCAAAAAAGGCTCGCCACCCGTCTCCATGTAATGGATGAAAAAATCCATTGGTGCAGTCGGATTTTGCAGATGATAGACGGCATTGGGAGCGTAATAAAAAAGATCGTAGCTGATTCTGGAGGCGCCGATATTGAAAAAGGTTGAGATAAACGCGCCACCCAAACCGATGACGACCAGCAACAGCAATGTCTGGAAATCATACTGAGTGACTTTCCGGCTCTGCTGCTTGAAAAAAAACCAGCTCAGGAGAGACGTAATCAATAGAAAACCAAGACCTATAAAAGCATAAGTTCTGAAGGAGATACCCAGAATTTGAGCAGCATGGGTCAGCACTGTCATAAAGGCGAGCAGACTCATCAGCCAAAATATGGTCGACTTTGCTACTACTACACTGAAGTAACGCTCGGGGTTCTCTTTGGTAAAATTCACTGGCGTCCTTTGGCGATATAATCGCTTAGAAAAATTTTGGTGCCAGGTCGTTTGAAGGAGCGCAAGCTCATCCTGAGCCTAGTGGTCAGAAGCAGGAGTGAGGATCAGGCGCGCCGCATGCTCAGCGACTTTGCGAGGGTTTTGTATGAAGGGGGATGTCCTGACGCATAGCCGGATAAGTAATATCGTGCCGGCTCATAGTGATTTTCCGCGGTGAAAGGTTCCAGGAATTTTTGGGCCAGGAGATCTTTCCTGACAAAAAAAGCGTTTGCTCCAGATAAATTGCAACCTACCAGACGGTAGCCCATTGCGTCCATCTTCACTTCGAGAAATTTGAGAGATACTCCAAAGCAATCATCCCCCCTCCACGTATGCGTCTCTGCATAATCCATACAAAACAAGGTGGGCGGAGTGAACTTGGCGTTATATTCGATCGCTATAACCCTCGGGTTAATACATGTTATTGCTCTTAGCACATGATAATCATTCCCATCAATATCAACGGATAAGAAATCGATCTCGCGATCAGTGATGTGAGCTGAAATCAAGTCATTGATGTTGGCCTTGGTAATAAATGATTCAATCGCCGATAAGTGTCCCGCACCAATGATTTCTGAAAAATGCTCGCACACGTTTTGTATGGAGTCCGTGGACGCGTCAATCCATAATCCGCGCCAGTCCTCAAAAAGGAGAGCAAGCGTGTTGTTCTCCAGGCCATTTCCGATCCCGAATTCCACAAATGTCTTATTGGTTGTGCCAATCCGGTTAAATATTTCACGGATTATTCCATCTTCATCATTTTGGGAATATATTTTTCGTCCAAACGGAATCAGGTGCTTAGGGTCATGGTACCGCGCGCTCGCCGTAAGGCGATCTATTTCACGTCGTACCAGGAGTTGCTGGGTTCGGTTGCTATCGTTGGTAATTTCGTCAAGCGAGGCCGTAAAGTGACCGATGAATCTTTTCAATCTTGTTAGTGGCATAATTTCCGTCCTGATCGCCAAGAAAGAAGGCAAACTTCCAACTTCAGCAGTTATTCTTATTATCTGTCTTACGCTGGAGCTGTGGCATATAAAAGCGCCTGATCACAATCTTTTCCAGCCGTAAGTTCTCCGCTTCCAGTTCCTTGAGCTTATGCGGAACCGATGCTGTCACGCTACCAAACTTGGATCGCCAATGGAAAAACGTCTGCTCGGTAATAGTGTGATTACGCACATGTCTCGGATGGCTACCCGTCAGCTTCCACTTCCCGCAAAATTCTAATGTTCTGCTCTTCACCGCACCGCTTCTTCGTCTTGGCCCCCATGTAAAAACTTAACACGAAGACTTACTCAGTGGGTGGTTATAAGATTCTAAGCAGGTCAGGGTGGAAATATCTACTACAACCCGCTAAAAACAGGAAGAGAAATAAAAAAAGGGTGAATGAAAACTTGAAGTTCAAAATTTAAACGAGCGGGATTTAATTGAATCGTATCGAAGGCGTTGATGTGATAAAGGTAGTCGCGATTACTGCAGTAATTGCAGGAGTCGGGGCGAGATCCAGCACCTCTATATCCAGATTACGCGACCATCAATCGTCTTCCTGAATCTCAGCCTTTACTAAAAAGGCTCGATATTGCCCGAGGTTAGATAAAAAAACCACCTCCGGTTGCTTTTCAAGAATAAATTACAGCGACGCCAGCAGCGGACGGCATTCCAGGTTCTGGTGCCGACCAAATTCGTTTGCACTTGTTACCGGGATCGTCTCTCCGGTTATCTTTATTATTGAGACCCGATAGTTCAGGGAAGTCCAAAATGCCAGCACCTCCCCAGCCGAGCAACCCGCTCGTTCCAAGTTGTCAAGATCGAGTTCCATGAGGACGAGGGGCCGCAAACGCATGATTGAGTCTTTGGCCCCGTTCAGCGCTTTGATTTCGGCCCCCTCGATATCAATCTTTATAACGTCGATCCGTTCGATGTTTTTGTCCCGGACATAATCATCAAGGCGAATTAAAGAGATTGCTTCGGATACTTCGGTATTTTCACCAAGACTGTAGAGGCTGGCTGCACCGCTGTTATTCATTTCCCCTGTGCGGGAGGGCAAAAAAAGAACCGTTTCACCCGCCTGATCGTACAAACCTTTTTGGTTAAGAACGACGTTATCAAAGCGATTCAATTCAACATTACGTGCAAGGCGCGTGAAATGGTATGCGCTGGGCTCAAAAGCATGCACCTGTCCTCGCGGTATCTGATGCGCGGCCACAAGCGTAAATGTCCCGATGTTCGCTCCGATGTCTATAAATACACCGTCAGCCGGCAGGTTACGCTTGACCAGTTTTATGGCTCCCTCGTCTGCTTCCTGAAACCCCTGCCAGAACACTTGCGACTCTATATGGTCGGATAGCAAGGTGACTATCCTGATGTCATCATCGAAAGTAGTCTCGAGTTCCAGAGGTGGCGTGACCTGGGAGAAACGGCGCCGCGCCCGGAGGACCAAGCTCCATGTCCAATATTTAAATATGCCCGCTTTTAACAAGGCTCGAATAATAAGTCGAGATACGCGTGCTCGTATGATCAGCATTACAAAACCTTACAAGAGTATTAACCAGGAATACCGATGAAGCGTAACCGTTTAAAACCCGGTGCGTGCGGCGGTACGCAGGGCATCTGCGTGGCACTTGGCGCTTGTCATCCAGGAAAAATCCTTTACACGCCGCAGGCCGATATCTCTCCGTTCAGTGTTCAACTGACGATCACGGTAGGTGACTGACATCGCTTCGGTCAATGCTTCTTCATCGCGCGGGTCGATGGTGAGAGCCGCTCCCCCCGCGACTTCCGGACAGGCTGAAACATTCGATGTGATAACAGGGCATCCGCATGCCATGGCTTCGAGGATAGGCAGACCGAACCCTTCGTATAGAGAAGGAAAGAGAAAAGCAAGAGCGTTCCGATACAGCTCCGCCAATTCTTCTGTCGAAAGCAAACCCGTGATTATACGGACGCCATCCAGGCCAGCATAACGATTTGCGGCAAACTCGGGAAGCTTCAAGACAAGCTCGACATTATTTTTTAATTTAAGCTTCGCGAACGCCCGCAAAATTCTGGCAACATTCTTGCGGGGCTCGGCGTTGGATATATGGAGAAAATAGTTGCCGGGAACCCCGTGAGGGTGCGCCATGAAAGCCTCGTGATCGACCCCATGGTGGCAGACGTGAATCTTATCGGGAGGCATTCCAGTGTAGCGCGTGGCTTCTTCCTTCACGTACGCCGAGACGGCGATCAATGCTGATACTGACGCCAGAGCTTCCTGCCAGCGCGCACGCTTTTGTCTCGCATAACGTCCGGACATGAACATGCCTTTTGCTGTACCAAAGTACTCCCAGCCACTCAGCGTCATGGGGGCGAAACCATGTACGGTAACCACCAGCGGTGGACCGGCGTGCTCCAGCAAGAAGTCAGGGGGCGCATTTCCACCTCCCGAGCGAACATCCCAGAGCACATCTGCGAATTTAGGCAGGCTTCTCTTGTCTGCGAAAGGAACCAGCCGCACTGCCTGGTCCGGCAGATATTTTGAAACATTCCGGGCGTATACCTGGAAGCTCTGGGGAATTTCTGGACCTTGATAAACCCCAACGTGCAATTCGGTGCTTGTCATTACGGAATTGTCCCCGAAAGCGCAAAAATACTCAGGCGTGTGCCGGATTCATCAGCCGTGATGGATAAAACTAAAGGGAAATTGCGATGGCGCTCCCGGAACGATCGGACGATCGGGGCATCAAGCGCTGGATTATATATGGCCGGCCCGCTTGATTACCGGGAATATAGACGAGGTTCTGCTATTTATTAACGCAATAACGTATTTAGCCGCTTCCGGCAGAGGCGTCGCATTTACGCACGGCGGACGTTGTTACGGCGGACGTTGTACGTGGGCCTTCGACAGACCAAATGGACTTGAGATTATTGGACTTGGGATTATTGGCCTGACAGTACCGGGAGTAGTCAGGCCTTTATAACATGCGGCCGATGAAACTGAAGCATCATCGTCAGGATGGTTTTGCACTGGCTGGTTTTGCACTGGCGCGACGGCGCATCAAGAAGAAGCCGGCGGCACCTGCTGCAGCAACCAGCAGCGCAATCTCGGTCGCTCCAAAACCTGAACCGTGGCTACCGTGCCCCCCGCCTCCTCCGACGTGGATGGGAATCCGGACCGCTGTGGTCATCTTCCCATTTTTTTCGGTGTCGAGCAGCAGTGTGTACTGTCCAGGGTCGTCAAAAGTTGTCTCAAATGTAATGCTCCCGGACGGATATGCTTTGGCTGGCAGCGAGAGGATCTCGTGTCCACCTTCTCCATGTCCTTCCATTACCATACGAACGGCGATTGGGATCTCGCGAGAATCCGGATCCGTCAAGTCGACCGTGAGGTGCAATTCTCCGGCTCCTTCCGGAACATGATCGCAAAATGCGTGCATGGGGGGAAGAGCTCCCTTTGGCTTTTCATAAGCGCTGAAAGCTACAGGAAAGTCGCCGTTTTTAATCGCACAGTCCCCCGAATGATGACCTTCGTGGGCCAGCATCAGTTGCGCATGGGCTGGGTATACGGCCAGCGCCACGAGTGCAATACCAATGGCCCTAACAACCCGTCCAAATGTTTTATTCATACCTCTCTCCGCGAATCCATCGCTGCATAAACGAGGTATCGATTGTATAACAAACCTAAGCCAAAAAGGAAACATCCTATGCCGGTCTGACGCGAACAGACGAGCTTGTTACGACCCTTCGTTCAAATAGGTGCAATATGTCATTGACTTTTTCCGGAGCCAAGCTCCGCGACCTTTGTTTATTTGCCTGCACCAAGCCCCATAACGGTTTCCGCTTATATAACGCTCGGGCTGGGGCAGAGAATTCTTCGTGGACATGCAAATTGTAAAGCTGTATAGTTGCCGGGCCTTCGTTACACGGATTTAGCAGATGAAGTGTTTCATGATGGACGTGAATAACATTATATGGAGGGGGAAAGATGAATAAAGTTGTTCGAGGGGGGCTTCTTGGGATGGGGTTGTTGTACGTGGGCAGTATGCCTGCGGTGGCGGCGACCGACATCTCCAAACTGCCCGTCATAACCCAGGAATTGGTGGCACCGCCCTTTGTGCCCAAGCATGACCAGGCGGCCAAGGGAGGTCCGAAGGTTGTCAAGATCCGCATGGAGACGCGCGAGAAGCTGATCCAGATTGATCCCAGCGGCACCAAGGTATGGGCGCTGACGTTCAACGGCACGGTTCCTGGGCCGCTCATTGTTGTGCATCAGGATGACTATGTGGAGCTGACCCTGGTCAATCCGAAGGAAAGCTCGATGTCGCACAATGTGGACTTTCACGCGGCAACGGGCGCCTTGGGTTCAGCAGGTCTGACGCTGGTGGCACCTGGAGAAGATGTGGTAGTGCGCTGGAAAGCGGTCAAGCCTGGCGTATTTGTCTATCACTGTGCTCCTGGGGGCACCATGATTCCCTTCCACGTCATCTCTGGCATGAATGGCGCGATCATGGTATTGCCGCGCGATGGCCTGAAGGACGCCAAGGGCAAGTCGGTGCGTTATGACCGGGCCTATTACATTGGCGAACAGGACTACTACATTCCGAAGGACAAGGACGGCAAATACAAGAGCTATGGCTCACCTGCCGAAGGCATGCATGAGATGCTCGAGTTGTCGAAGGGACTCATTCCGACCCATGTCGTATTCAATGGCGCGATGGGTGCTTTGACGGGAGACAATGCGCTCAAGGCCAAGGTAGGCGAGAAAGTGTTGTTTATTCATTCCCAGGCAAACCGCGACTCACGTCCGCATCTGATTGGTGGCCATGGCGACCTGGTATGGCCGTATGGCAAGTTTGCCGATCCTCCCATCCAAGGACAGGAAACCTGGTTCGTCCCGGGGGGTTCTGCGGGGGCGGCCTTGTATGACTTCAAGCAGCCGGGCCTGTATGTTTACCTGAGCCATAACCTGATTGAAGCCGTCTTGCTGGGCGCGGCCGCGCACATGAATGTCGAGGGCAAGTGGGACGACGATCTCATGAAGCAGCTCAAGAAGCCTAATGAGAACTCAACCCCGGCAATGGATCACTAACAACAACACCAGGAACTCGGGCTCCATCGAGCCTCAGCTCCATTAGCTCCAATCAAAGCGGCTTCAACAAACGTTGAAGCCGCTTTTTTTGGCGCGCTTCCAAAGAGACATTTCCGAACCATTCCCCCAACCATGTGCCCTGCCCTTGATTGTTGATTAATGATATGATGAACCTGAAGCTGGCCAGGCAATCGCTGCCTGCCTGACAAGGCAGGGAGAGGAAAGTCCGGGCTCCACAGAGCGGGATGCCGGTTAACGACCGGCCGCCGCGAGGCGAGGAACAGGGCCACAGAGACGAGCGTATTAAGTTACGGTGAAACGCGGTAACCTCCATCCGGAGCAAGACCAAATAGGCAGGCTATGAAGCTGCTCGCCGAGCCTGCGGGTGGGTCGCTTGAGCGCACGGGCAACCGTGCGTCTAGAGGAATGATTGCCCATGACAAAACCCGGCTTATCGGCCAGCTTCTCCTTTACCCCTTCTCACCCCTTCGTATTTCCCCTTTTTGTATTTTCGTACTCCTGAAAATCTCCAGAGGATGCCGAGCTGATGCCAACTCTCATTCCCGGCTACGCTTGAATTTCCGAATTTCCGACCTGGAGCGATAATGCCGCGGCAAGAACCTTCCGATTGTTACGATTTAACCAGTCATCCCAGGCATTGTCCGGGAAAGCCCAGCCTCGGTATGAAATTTCAGCTATTTCTGATTTTGGGGTTGTCGTACATTCTCTCCGGATGTGCGAGCTTCGTCCTTCAGGACCCGCTCCGGATTTCGTTAGCTGGAATCGATCCGCTTGAGGGAAGAAACATGGAAATGCGGTTCGCGGTCCAGCTCAGGATCCAGAACCACAGCGATAAGGCGCTCGACTATGATGGTATTGCCCTTGATCTGGATTTACGCGGAATGCCGTTCGCGAGTGGAGTGAGTGATCAGCAAGGCACCATCCCGCGCTATGGGGAAACCACGGTTACTGTGCCGGTGACGGTTCCCGCGATCGCAATCGTTCGTCAGCTATTTGATCTCGCTAATGGAGATCGTGCCAAGGTCGACTACCGGCTGCGCGGCCGGCTGGGCGGACCGGGGTTCGGTATGGGAAAAAGCTTTGATTCCAAAGGAGAGATCATATTGCCAAAGTTGCCCCCGGAGGGCAACTCGCCAGACTTCGTAGGAGCTTGACCTGTGCCACAAGCTCTACTCAACAGCCTTGGCCTGTAGTCCGGTCCTTCATGCAGAGCCCTGTCCCAATGTGGGCGCATCCCTGAGCAGTTCGCCAAAACCTCGGTTGATTTCCGCTTAGCCAACCCCGGTCAGCTGGTCAACTCCGTATCGCGTGCGATATTCTTCAACCGCACGCAGATGATGCACCAGGTCCTTCCTGTCTTGCAGATAGTTGACGATGTCATTGAGATCAATGATACTGATGACCTTTATTCCAAACGAATGGCGAACCTGCTGCGTGGCCGACAGTTCTCCGTCGCCTCGTTCCAACCGGTCAAGTGCAATTACAACCGCGTACGGATTGGCGCGGGCGGCGCGAATATGGTGAACGGATTCTCGTACGGAAGTGCCTGCGGAAATCACATCGTCCGCGATCAGCACACGTCCAGCAAGGGGTGCGCCAATCAATTCCCCGCCCTCACCATGGTCCTTCACTTCCTTGCGGTTGAAGCAGAAAGGGAAGCTTTTCCCATTCTCAGCCAGGGCAATAGCAATGGCGCTCACCAAGGGAATCCCTTTGTACGCAGGGCCGAACAGCATGTCAAATTGAAGCCCGGCAGCTTCGATTGCTTTGGCGTAAAATTGCCCAAGTTTTCGAAGGGAATCCCCATCGTTAAAAAGCCCGGCGTTGAAAAAATAAGGCGACAGGCGCCCCGCCTTTGTCCTGAATTCACCAAAGCACAGCACATTCCTGCTAATGGCGAAGCTTATGAAATTGTTCTTGAAATCGGGCATTGGTATACCAATTTGACTGCTCATGCGAATTATAACGCTTAACCTGAACGGCGTACGCTCAGCCGCAAGCAAGGGTTTTTTCAAGTGGCTGCCAAAGCAAGGAGCGGATCTCGTCTGTGTGCAGGAGCTCAAAGCTCAGACCTGCGATATTTCCGGAGAAATATCCGCTCCAGAGGGTTACCATGGTTATTTTCATTGCGCCGGGAAAAAGGGCTACAGCGGTGTCGGAATCTACAGCAGGAATATGCCTGATGCTGTTATCGAGGGAATCGGAAATCCGCAGATTGACGCGGAGGGACGTTACATCCGAGTTGACTTCGGCAACCTGAGCGTAATATCGATCTATCTTCCTTCCGGTTCCAGTGGTGAACATCGACAAGCCGCGAAGTTTCATTTCATGGATCAATTTTTCCCCTTTCTTAAAAGGCTGAGAGAGTGCGGGAGGGAAATTATTCTTTGCGGAGACTGGAATATTGCTCACAAGGAAATCGACCTCAAAAACTGGCGTGCCAACCAGAAAAATTCCGGTTTTCTGCCGGAAGAACGCGCCTGGCTTGATCACGTCTTCGAGGAGCTTGGACTTATCGATGTGTTCAGGCAGCTGAACGGGGAGCCTGAGCAATATACCTGGTGGTCTAATCGTGGCCAGGCATGGGCAAAAAACGTAGGTTGGCGCATCGATTATCAAATAGCCACGCCGGGGATTGCCGGCAAGGCGACCCAGGTTTCCATATACAAGACCGACCGCTTCTCCGACCATGCCCCACTGATCATTGATTACGACCATAAGCTATGACTTTTGGTCGGGTGGCTGCTGGCAGATCCGAACTTGCCAACACCAAGGTTCGAGCGTCCCTTTAGAATGTCCTCATCTTCGCCGTCCGGCTGGCTCGATGCTCTGCGTATCTATGCGCATCCAAGGGTATTGGGCATGCTGTCGCTCGGCTTCTCCGCTGGATTGCCGTTACTGCTGGTCTTAGGCACGCTTTCGTTCTGGTTGCGGGAGGCGGGCATCGATCGCTCTACCATTGGTCATCTAAGCTGGGTCGGCCTCGCCTATGGCTTCAAATGGATATGGTCGCCACTGGTTGACCGTATGCCGCTGCCCTTTTTAACCAGATTGCTTGGCCGCCGGCGTGCGTGGCTATTACTCTCGCAGGTTGCTATCGCGCTCGCGCTAGCAGGCATGGCGAACACTGATCCACTCGACAATCTTGCTTATACCGTTTTTTTTGCGCTCACTATTGCCTTCGCTTCCGCTACTCAGGACATCGCGCTTGACGCTTACCGGATAGAAGCCGTCTCGGTAAGGCTTCAGGGAGCAATGGCTGCCACTTATCAGGGGGGTTACCGTATCGCGATGATCCTCGCCTCGGCGGGGGCCCTATGGATCGCCGCGGCCGTGGATCCTTCCGAGCAAACCTATGATTACGAGCCCTGGCGCATCGCGTACCTGGTCATGGCCGCCTTCATGTCGGTCGGTATCATCACCACGCTTATTATCAGGGAGCCCGAAGTTCCCGTTACCAAGCTCATATCGGAGAATGAGAATCGGGCAAGGGAAGCCATCGCGCACTGGCACCTGAATGAAAATCTCACCCGGATGCTGGCTTGGCTATATGGCGCAGTGGTGGCGCCCTTCAGGGACTTTATCGTGCGCCACGGTGCGCATGCCTTGCTGATTCTCGGCCTGATCGGGGCCTATCGTATCTCGGACGTTGTGATGGGTGTGATGAGCAACCCTTTTTACGTGGATATGGGCTATACGAAGGAGGAGGTGGCGACGGTTTCGAAGGTTTATGGCGTAATCATGACGCTTGCCGGCGCAGCCATAGGTGGCGTTCTTACCGCAAAACTCGGAATCATGAGAACGCTGTTTCTCGGAGCGGTCCTGTCGGCGGCCACGAATCTGCTATTTGTCTGGCTGGCAGGACGGGGCCATGATTTAACCGGGTTGATATTTACAGTTTCGGCCGACAATCTGTCAGCCGGAATCGCCTCGTCCGCTTTTATCGCCTATCTGTCCGGGCTCACCAACACCGCTTATTCGGCTACGCAATATGCACTATTCAGTTCGGTGATGTTGCTGCTGCCGAAGTTCATCGCTGGGTTCAGCGGAGAATACGTCGATGCATACGGTTATGCCAGCTTTTTTACTGGGACGGCGCTGCTCGGCCTCCCGGTATTAATCCTGGTATGGCTCGCCGGGCAGGCGAAATTCAGGTGAATTTTTCCGTTTTGCAGCCGAATTAGCCGAGCGCCCGTTTGCCTTGCTGCTCGAATCGATAAAACGCGAGCATACCGAGCAAATTAGGCATGGAAGTAACCAGGCGATTTCTGTTCATCACCCTGCGTTCGAGAATGCGGGCGCCGTGCTGGTTGCAGAATTCCTCAAAGTCTCCTAGGGTGCAGTTATGAATGTTGGGAGTATCGAACCACTGATAAGGCAACGTTTCTGAAATGGGCATATGACCGAACATGACCTGGAAACGATTTTTCCAGTAGCCGAAATTCGGAAAAGACACGATGCCCTCGCTGCTCACCCGCAGCATTTCCTTGATGATTCTCTCCGTGTTCTTCACAGCCTGCAGGGTTTGTGACAGGACAACATAATCGAACGATCCTGATTCAAAACTCTGCAAACCTGATTCCAGGTCGCTTTGAATGACATTTACGCCATTACTGAAACAGGCCAAAACATTATTATCGTCGATTTCCACCCCGTAACCCCGGGCGCCCTTCTCGTTCCGAAGGAAACACAGCAGTGTGCCGTCCCCACAGCCAAGATCAAGCACTTTTGCGCCTGGTTTCACCCATTCAGCAATGAGGGCAAAATCGGGACGAACGATGCCGAGCGAGGGCATTACGACGTCAATGTCGGTCATGGGTGAAAAATTGAACACTTCCGTCAAGGATACAGCTGGCGGAAAGAATTGGTTTCATTCCAGGCTATACACCAATATTGTCCATGTATGCGCGCACCAGCTTGTGATAATGGCGATCCTCCATGAGGAAGGAATCGTGCCCATGGCTGGAGGTAATTTCCGCATAGCTGACATTGAGTTCGTTGTCCAGCAACGCTTTGACAATGGCGCGTGAGCGTTCTGGAGAAAAACGCCAGTCCGTAGTAAATGACAGCACCAGAAAACTTGCCTTGGCTTCGCGTAGCGCAGCGCTTAAATCGTGGTTGTGCGAATACGCTGGATCGAAGTAATCAAGCGCCTTTGTCATTAGAAGGTACGTATTTGCATCGAACTGGTCGGCAAATTTATCCCCCTGATAGCGAAGATATGACTCGATTTCAAACTCTACATCGAAACCGAATGCGAGTGCGCCGTTACGCAACTCTCGCCCGAATTTGGCCGCCATTGCGTCGTCCGATAGGTACGTGATATGCCCGAGCATACGGGCAAGCCGTAAGCCACGTCGGGGTACCACTCCGTGAGAATAGTAGTCTCCGCCATGAAAATCGGGGTCCGTCATAATAGCTTGGCGAGCCACGTCGTTAAAGGCGATATTTTGAGCGGTCAATTTACCAGCAGCCGCGATTATCAATGCATGACGCACCCGCTCCGGAAAATCCAGCGTCCACTGCAGCGCTTGCATCCCACCAAGGCTTCCTCCTGCGACGGCAGCGAACTGTTCAATTCCAAGATAGTCCGCCAGTCTCACATGTGTTTTGACCCAGTCTTCCACAGTCACGACGGGAAAATTCGCACCGTAGTATTTGCCGGTTCGCGTATCTATGCTGGCGGGTCCGGTAGAACCATGACAACCCCCGAGATTATTTACCCCCACCACAAAGTACTTTCTTGTATCGATGGATTTGCCCGGCCCGATGAAATTGTTCCACCAGCCACTGCTCTTTGGATCATCGTGGTAATAGCCCGCGACGTGGTGGCTGCCAGAAAGCGCGTGGCATATAAGAACAGCATTGGACTTCGCAGCGTTGAGTTCGCCATAGGTTTCATAGATCAACTCATAGCTGTCGAGTATCGCACCGCTTTTTAAATGCAAGGGCGTGTCGAAGCGGGCGATTTGTGGAACGACTAAGCCCAGGGAGCTGGATTCTTGCATCAGGGAATAATACTCATGAAAGACCTAAAACCGAGCTAGCCGGGTAAGATGACCGGGCAGCGACAAACATCCGGTTGTCTGCCAACTCTGGTTAATCCATCTCGAAAACGACTTGGCACGTCACGAATTTCCCTAAATAACCCGTAACTCGGCATTATATTCAAATGCATCCCTGAAAATCCAACCCGAATAGTACAGCGGGCAATATCCCGCTCATGTAGAGCCAGCCGACAACTTAACTGTTCAGCTTTGCCAGCAAGCCATGGATCTTCTCCGGGTCATCGGATTTGAGGATCTTGCGGGTGATCGGCATGATTTGAGGAAGATTGCTTTTCAATACCTCTCTTTTTACCGTCAACAGTTGTACAGGATGCATGGAAAACAGCCGCAAGCCAAAACCCAGCAGCAATCGCGTAAACACAGTATCTCCGGCAATTTCACCACAGACCGTTACAGGTATGCCTGTCCGGTTGGCGCTACGAATAATATGTGCAACCAGTCGGAGCACTGCCGGATGCAAGGAATCATACAGATGGGCAACAGCGTCGTCGGCCCGATCGATCGCAAGCGTATACTGAACCAGATCATTTGTCCCAATGGATAAGAAATCCAGCTTGCGCATGAAAATCTCAACAGAAAGTGCGGCGGCTGGTATTTCGATCATGCCTCCAATCTGAATGTTTTCGTCAAACGGAATCCTTTCCTGGCGCAGGCTCTGCTTCGCATTTTCAATCGCGTGCAAGGTCTGGGTGATTTCATTCACACTTGAGAGCATCGGCACAAGGATGCGGACCTGGCCGTAACGGGAAGCACGGAGAATGGCCCGCAACTGGGTGTTGAACATCTGCGGTTCAGCCAGGCTGAGTCGAATGGCCCTTAGCCCCAAAGCCGGGTTAGCAGCCACCCTCTTGCCGCGGTCCAGATTTTTATCCGCTCCGAGGTCAAACGTGCGGATAGTCACAGGCAGGCCGCGCATTTTTCTGGCGACTGTGCGATAAGCTTCGAACTGCTCATCCTCATCAGGTAAAGTGCCGCGATTGAGAAAGAGAAACTCGCTGCGAAACAATCCGATGCCCGCCGCCCCATTTTCTGTCACCTGTTCGACTTCGGACGGTAACTCGATATTAGCGTAGAGATCTATTACCGTCCCGTCGAGGGTTGTCGCAACGGCTGTCTTGATAAGCTTGAGCTTTTGCCTTTCGAGTTCGAACTGGCTCTGCCGCAGACGGTATTCCGACAATACATGCTCATCCGGATCAACGATCACAACGCCTTGAGTACCATCCACGATCAATACGTCGCTGTCGCGGATCAGCCGGTATGCATGGTGAAGCGCCACAATCGAAGGAATGTTCATACTGCGCGCGACAATCGCCGTGTGCGAGGTCAAACCGCCCAGATCGGTCAGAAAGGCGTTGAATGCGTGCTGCCGGTACTGGATGACATCGGCAGGGCTTAGATCGTGTGCGACAAGGATGCTGTCACCGTCCTTCCTGAGTGTTGGCGGAACGTAGCCTGGGTGGCCGAGGAGAACTTTCAGTACACGCTCCACGACCTGAACCACATCGGTTTTACGCTCCCTGAGATACGCATCTTCAATTTTTTCAAATTGCGCCATCAGCACGTCCATCTGCTGGGTAAGCGCCCATTCGGAATTGCAGTGGTTTTCGGCGATGTATGCCTTCGCGGCTATGGAAAGTGTGGGGTCGTCCAAAATCATACGATGCAAGTCAAGAAATGCACCGTATTCAGCGGCTGCGGGTCCGCTGACCACGGAGGCGTGCAAGCTCGCAAGCTCGTCGCGGACTGCTTTGAACGCAGTATCAAGCCGGGCTATTTCATTGTCGACCTGCTCTGGAGGCAAGGTGTGGTGCGCCACTTCCAGCGCTGCATGGGACGCAAGATGTGCTCGTCCGATGGCAATTCCGCTGGAGACCCCTACGCCGTGCAATACAAAGCTCACTCGTTTTCCCCAAACCGATCATTGATCAACTTGACCAATGCCTGCATTGCCTCGATCTCATCGGTGCCCGCGGTTTCAATCGCCAGAACGACACCTTGGCTGGCAGCCAGCATCATCACGCCCATGATGCTCTTCGCGTTGACTTTGCGATCGTTGCGCGAAATCCATACCTCGCTCTTGAATTGGCCCGCCAACTGGGTCAGCTTTGCCGACGCTCTCGCATGCAAGCCAAGTTTATTCAGGATCGTTACCTCACGTTGCTGCATGGTTATCCCCCCGGAAGCCGGAGAACGCCTTCCCTGCCACCGTTCAGTGCCTTATCCAGCGCAACCGCAAGGGTCTCTGTACGATAAGTGAGCGCTCGCACAAGCATAGGCACATTAACGCCGGCCAGACATTCTATTCTGCCGGGACTCGTCAAGCGGCTCGCTATGTTGCATGGCGTTGCCCCGCAGATATCGCACAATATGAGAACACCATCCCCCTGATCGAGCTGCTCAGCTAACGCCATCGCCTTATGACTCAATACATCAGGATCATCGTCGGGCGTGATGCTGAGACTGGTTAAGTGCTTCGATTTTTCCCCCCTGACATGGTTTGCGCAATGGATAAGGCTGTCGCCCAGATTGCCATGAGAGATAATAAGGATTCCGATCATCTTGCAATGTTGCGGTAGAATTCGGGGAAGGTTCAGGAAGACACTTTCTCAAGCGCGTCCAGCATCATTCCAGCCACGTTGAAACCGGTTTGATCGGTAATTTCCCGCATGCAGGTAGGGCTGGTTACATTAATTTCCGTCAGGTAATCGCCTATCACGTCCAGGCCAGCCAGGATCAAACCGGCATTTTGAAGACCCGGTCCAAGCGCCTCGGCAATTTCACGATCGCGAGACGTGAGGGGTTGTGCAACGCCGGTGGCGCCCGCCGTAAGATTGCCGCGCATTTCGCCCGGCTTGGGAATGCGGGCGAGAGAGTAAGGCACGGGTTTTCCTGCTATCAGCAGGATACGCTTATCCCCCTGCGAGATCTCGGGAATATAGCGCTGAGCCATCACTGTGCGAGTGCCATAATGCGTTAGAGTCTCGATAATCACTCCTATGTTGGGGCCGTCGCGCTGAATGCGAAATATGCTCGCCCCGCCCATGCCATCCAGCGGTTTCACTACAATATCGCCATGCTCGGCAAGAAAATCCCGGATCAAATGCTCTTGCCTGGTCACCAGCGTGGGCGGCGCATATTGTGCGTACTTTGCGATCGCAAGCTTTTCATTATGATCGCGTATCGCCCGAGGGCTATTGATGACGCGCGCACCGGAGTTTTCCGCCAACTCCAGCAAATACGTGGAGTAAACGTACTCCATATCGAACGGCGGGTCCTTCCGCATCATCACAGCGTCAAATTCCGTTAGCGGCATTTCCTCCGGCTCACTTGCGCGATACCAACGATGTGCCCCATCGCCTTCCCCGGTTAACTCCAGCGCGCGCACGAAACCGGTAGTTCGACCATTTTTCCATATAAGATCACCCTGTTGCATGGAAAAGAGCCTGTGCCCGCGGAGCACCGCCTCTCGCATCATGGCGAAACTTGAATCCTTGTAGGTCTTGATGGAATCGAGCTGGTCGAGGATAAAAGCGAGCTTCATCGGGAGCCTGTGCGTTCGTTGCTCTTTTCCAGCTCTTGTGCCGCGGCGAGAAGGGCCAGGCGGGCTATCACTCCATAGGAATAAAAGCGGTTAGCGCTGGAACCGGGCTTGGCCTCCGGGTCCGGCAGCAGGCAGGTATCTTCGAAAGCCAGCGGCACGAACTGCATACCGGGAGCATTAAGGTTTTCGTCAATGCCTCGGCCTGTATGAACCCGGTAAAAACCGCCAACGACATAATGGTCGATCAGGTATATCACAGGTTCCGCGACTGCGTCGTTGATACGTTCAAACGTGTAAACGCCCTCCTGCACCATGACTTCCGTCACCTCCAAGCCCCCCTTCAGGACGGCCATCTTGTTGCGCTGCCTGCGATTAAGTTTCCGAACCTCGGAGCCGTCCTTAACCGTCATGATACCCATCCCATAAGTGCCCGCGTCGGCCTTGACAATTACAAAAGGATCGTCCGTGATCCCGTACTGGTCATATTTTTCCTGAATCTGCCGCAGAATTTCATCAGCCGTGCTGGCGACACAATCTTCGCCTTGCTTTTCCCGAAAGTTGATTTTTCCGCATGATGCAAAAAATGGATTGATGAGCCAGGGGTCGATATCGATCACTTCAGCGAATTGCCGTGCCACGTTGTCATAAGCCGAAAAATGCTGGGACTTTTCGGCGTGTCGCCCACCCTGCCCGAAGAGGAGGAATGACGGTCTGCTCGAGATTCTGGAGGATGGGGGGAACTCCAGTGGAAAGATCGTTATTGAGGAGCACGACGCACGGATCGAAGTCCTCTGTGCCCAGAAGATTTCCCCTGCGTTTGACTGGCTCCAGCGTAACTTTCGCGCCATCGGGGAGCGCAATCGTAGTTGCCGCTGAGATTTCGGGCAGCAGGCTGCCGATCCGGACGTCCAGTCCCGCATGCCGCATGATCGCCTGCAGGGTCGCAACATTCTGCAAGTAGAAAATATTTCGAGTGTGGCTTTCGGGAATCAGCAGGACACTGCGTGCATCAGCACATATTTTCTCAATAGCCGCCATCATCGCTTGCACGCAGAGCGGCATAAACTCGGGATTTAAATTGTTGAACCCGCCGGGAAACAGGTTCGTATCGACAGGCGCCAGCTTGAAGCCGCTGTTGCGCAAGTCGACCGAGCAGTAAAAAGGCACCTCGTGCACTTGCCATTGGTTGCGTAGCCAATGCTCGATCGAAGCCATCGCGTCGACAATGCATCTCTCCAGATCGAGGGTCTGCCCGGAGTGGGAAGCAGCAAGAAGGGGCACGGGCATTGGATTGAATTAATCTTGATTTGGTGACGTCATTTTAGCATTGTGCATTATTCACCCTGATATCAGAAAGCGCTTTAACTTTGTTTACCGCATATAACGCCAAGCCAAGTCGCGAACGTCAACCCTGACGATCTTGACCCATGGATTGTCGAACGGATACTTCAGGCCTTTTTGAAAAAATTTTTGAAAAAATTCTCGCCTTTCGCCCACCCTCGCAGCCGAAGCCGGCCGGGGGGACGCCGCCAGAAGGGTTTCCCCATCAGCGAAAATCCGCAAAGGCGAAAAGTTCAGGATGAAACGCGCTTTGATACTTTTCCGGAAGCTGTGTTATCGCCGCAGCAGCGTCATCACGGCTGGGGTAGGCACCATACGTAACCCTGAATTTGGCTTTATCTCCATTCTTGACAATGTGCACATAGAGACTGGATAGGTCGACAAGGTTCCGGGCGCGGATCAGGAACCTTTCCATGCGATCCGGCTGGATGTTCTCTGTGGAAAACAACTGGATCGTATACTGATTTCCATTCACCGTTTCCATTGTTTTCATTGTTGATTCGACTCGCTGCTCGAGCAGCGTGAATCCTGTGAGCTTCACTCCGGCTATATTAAGCTTGTCGGACCCTTGCTGCACTGCCGCAGTGGCAAGCGGATTCCCTGCGGGGGATTTCGCCGCGGCTCCTTGTGCCGTCTGGCTCGTGGGTCCAGTGGTTAAAGCTTGGGAAGGGGGGTTAGGAGCCGACACGGTGGTCGAAAGGCTGGAAGGATTGGGCGGTAATGGCGTAGTAGCCACAACGACGGCTGCCGAGCCGCTGACAGAAGAAACATCCGGCGATGGGGCGCGCAAACCAAGCCAACCGAGCAAGGCGAGCATCATCATCGAAGCGGCAATGCTCGCGCCATGACGACGGTTTATTGGACTGTACCATTTGCTCCAACTCCACGCATCGAACGGGTATTTTATTCCGCTCTCATCAATCACCTTCCTGACATGCTCCTCTGTTATGCCTGGTGCATTTTCCAGGGCAGCAACGGCGGAAGACCTGCCAGCCAGCATGTTGAGCCTCCCGATACCCCCTCCGGAAGCCATGCCGATCAATTTAATAGCACGCGGAGTAAACAAGCGAGCGACACCCCGGTTGCTTGATGTGCGGGCGCACAATCTCAGATATTCCTCCACCTGCACCGGGCCAAGCGGGTTCAAATGGAACCTGTGAGCAACCAGGTGCTTGAGCTTATCCAAGGAAGGCGAAGCCAGGGTCCGTTCAAGTTCGTTCTGCCCAACCAATACTATTTGCAGCAACTTGTGCCGCGATAACTCAAGTTCATATAGCGCGCCCAGCTCATCCAGCATTTCGGCCGCCAATCGCTGAGCCTCATCAATTACCAATACGACTCGCAGACCCGCGCCATGCTTCTGTTCCAGAATATTTTGCAGCTGGATAATTGCAGACGTATCGTTGTCGATCTCACCCTTCTCACTCGCCCCGGCCGGCCCGAGGTTTAGCTCCCGGGCGATGGAATTGAACAGCTCTGCCGAGTCCGCCGCCGGCTGGGCGATATATATGGTTTTCAGGTGCTTGGGCAACCGTTTCAGTACAAGGCCGCACAAGGTCGACTTTCCGCTACCCGGTTCGCCGGTTACGGTAATAATCCCCTCGGCGCCCTCGCCATGGGTCAGTACATAAACCAGGGAGTCGAATATCTCGCCCCGGTTGGCTCCTGCATAAAAGAATTCAGTAACCACCGGCTTCATACGGCCAAACGGATGTTCAAGGGATTCAATTGTCTCGGATATATCGTAATTGTCGCTTTTGAAACGGGGATAACGGCCATAAACGATGATATCAGGCGCCAGCGGAAATAGTGGCGGCTGGCATGAAAGAATAAGATACCACTATACTTCGCGAGTTTCCTTGGGGAAACAGGCATGAATTTCCGGCTTGATGCGTCGGTAGCGCCCGCTCTGGCTAGAATGGAGGTACGCCTTGTATTAAACCCGATGGGTGGAGTATAGTTCGCGTTCTGCCATTTATTTCCAAGTGGAAGAATGCGCCGATTTTATCGCCGCTGCCGAAGGCGCAACCCCCCGGAATCGCTCAGGCGCAGATCAAACAGGTCTTTGATCCGTTGTAACCACTTGGAACAGGCAATCTGGAGAGTGCCGTGTCAAAGCGGCCACCGAAGGGGCAACGCGGATCAGCATTCCGTAATCTCTCAGGTAAAAAGGACAGAGGGGTGAGGCCACACGAGGGCGTCACCCCTTTTTTTTGAGGTATCCATTTTTGAAAACTACGGCTCTTAACCAAACCCATCGCGATATGAACGCCAAAATGGTTGATTTTGGCGGTTGGGATATGCCTCTGCATTATGGCTCTCAACTTGATGAACATCATAAGGTTCGTCGTGATGCAGGGATGTTTGACGTCTCCCATATGTTGGCAATAGACCTCAAGGGAGAGGGCGTTCGGGGTTTCCTGCGCCGGTTGGTCGCCAATAATGTGGACAAGCTCGTTCAGCCGGGCAAGGCTCTCTACTCCTGCATGCTCAACCCGGACGGCGGCGTGATAGACGACCTCATTATTTATTACCTGTCGGAATCACACTTCCGTATGGTCGTCAATGCGGGAACAGCTGACAAGGATCTTGCGTGGCTGCTGGCAAAACGTGACGAGTTTGCTCCAGGGCTGGAAATTCTTCCGCGCCGCGATCTCTCGATGATTGCGGTGCAAGGTCCGAATGCGCGTGCCAGGGTCTGGCAGGTGATTGAAGGATCTCAGGCCCAAACTGAAGGCCTGAAACTGTTTCAGGCTGCAATCTTTGATAAGTATCTCATTGCCCGTACGGGTTATACGGGTGAGGATGGCTTCGAAATCATACTACCTTCGTCCGACGCTCCAGCGTTCTGGAACGCACTGTTTGCCGCGGGTGTGGCACCCGCGGGCCTCGGCGCACGTGATACGTTACGGCTTGAAGCAGGCATGAATCTTTACGGACAGGATATGGATGAAACCACGAGCCCGCTCGAATCCGGGCTTGGCTGGACGGTTGATTTGAAAACAGATCGGGAGTTTGTCGGCCGGCAGGCACTTCTCGAGAAACCAGTCACGAAGCAGCTGATCGGACTCGTACTGCTCGATCGCGGCGTATTGCGCAGCCACCAGAAAGTTGCCATGCAGGATAACCAGGGTGAAGGGGAGATAACGAGTGGAGGCTTTTCTCCCACACTCAACCAGTCTATCGCGCTGGCACGCGTGCCCGCAGCGGTTGCGGCAGGGGATGAGATCCAGGTGATCGTGCGCGACAAAAAGCTGAGGGCAAAGGCGGTGAAATATCCGTTCGTAAGAAATGGCAAAACCCTGATCTGATGCGATTCGTTTTCAGCGGCGAGATGACGTAATTTATAATTTTGGAGCAAAAACATGAGTACTCCCAATGATCTGAAGTACACAAAATCCCATGAGTGGGTGAGATTGGAAAGCGATGGCACAGTTACAGTCGGTATAACTCAGCATGCTCAAGAACTTCTGGGGGATATGGTATTCGTGGAAACTCCAGATGTCGGGCGCAAGCTTGCCCAAGGCGAAGAATGCGCGGTTGTCGAGTCGGTCAAGGCCGCCGCAGACGTTTATTCTCCCATAACGGGAGAAGTCACCGCGGTGAATCCCGACCTTGCAGTAGCCCCTGAAAAAATCAATCAGGATGCATACGAGGCTTGGCTGTTTAAATTAAAACCCGCCAATGCTGCTGATCTGAACCAGCTTATGGACGCAGCTGCGTATCAGAAAATGCTTGAAAGCGAAGATCATTGATAACTGCCCAAATGAAGCCGAATTGACGCGGAATTCATTTTCGAGTCTTCGCGCTCGTTTTCTTACCTGTTTTTCCATTCTTAACTAGCCTGATTAGCAGACACTCCGGAACAAGACATGCCGTTCATTCCCCATACTGAAGAAGATGTGAATACGATGCTTGCGAGCATCGGCGTAAATACGATTGATGATCTGTTCGATGAAATTCCAGCTGCGCTGAAGACCGACGGGCTGGAAGGCGTGCCGCCCGGGTTGAATGAAATGGAAGTCACCCGGCTGATGATGGAACGGGCGGAAGTTGACGGGCGTTATCTCAATTTCATCGGAGCGGGCGCCTACGAGCATCACATTCCTGCCGCTGTATGGCAGATCGCAACCCGTGGCGAATACTACTCCTCCTATACCCCTTATCAGGCGGAAGCAAGCCAGGGAACGCTGCAGCTTCTGTACGAATACCAGACGATAATGGCCTCGCTGACCGGGATGGACGTATCCAACGCAAGCATGTATGACGGGGCCTCTGCGTTGGCCGAGGCTGCCCTGATGGCCGTTCGCTCTCATAAGTCGTCGCGCCGTATCCTGATGCCCAAGACCATCCATCCTATATATCGGAGCGTTGTGCGGGCCATTGTTCGAAACCAGGGCATCGAAGTCGTGGAGCTTCCCTACTGCCGCGATTCCGGGCGGACGCTTGTGGAAGCCGCGGATGAAGCCGGCAACGAGGAATTTGCTGCGCTAGTCATTCCCCAGCCCAATTTTTTTGGGGTGCTGGAGGATGTTGACGCCCTCACTGATTGGGCTCATAGCAAACATTCTCTGGCTATTGGCGTTGTTAACCCCACGGCGCTCGCAATCCTTAACCCGCCGGGCAAATGGGGAAAGAAAGGCGCAGATGTAGCTGTGGGTGAAGGTCAGCCATTGGGAATACCGCTTTCGAGCGGCGGACCCTACTTTGGATTCATGGCCTGCAAGCAACCCCTGGTTCGGCAGATGCCTGGCCGAATCATCGGCCGGACGACGGACTCTGAGGGCAACCCGGGCTTTGTTCTCACGCTTCAGGCTCGCGAGCAGCACATACGACGCTCCAAGGCAACCTCCAATATTTGCACGAATCAGGGACTGATGGTTACGGCGGCCACAATTTATATGGCCCTGATGGGGCCGGAGGGCTTACGCCGGACTGCCGCACAGTCCCATGCAAATACCCTGGCTCTGCTTGAGAAGATCCAGGGCTTGAAGGGGGTGAACAGGATCTTTGCCGGGCCGTTGTTCCACGAAGCCGCCATTTCCCTCGCAGCGCCGGTGCAGGATGTATTGAGCGAACTCCGGAGCAACCGCATTCTTGGAGGGCTGAACCTGGAGCAATATTATCCTGAACTTGGCAGCGCAATGCTGATATGCGCGACCGAAACAAAGACTTCTGCCGATTTAACGGCTTACGCGGGAAATCTGTCCCGAGTACTCGATCGTTTTTGATATTCCGTTTTTTTTAGTCATAGACATTTCATCCACTATTAAGGAGAAGGCATGGTCACTCTCGCAGGCAACCCCATTAAAGTCGAAGGAAGTTTTCCGAAGGTTGGCGATCGTGCACCCGATTTTTCGCTTGTCAACAAGGATTTGAAGGACGTTACGCTCGCCGATTTCGCGGGGAAGAAAAAGGTTCTGAATATTGTTCCCAGCCTCGACACTCCAGTTTGCGCCACCTCTACCCGCAAGTTCAACGAGAAAGCGAGCAACATGGATAATACGGTGGTACTGATAATCGCGGCTGATCTCCCGTTTGCGATGAGCCGGTTTTGCGATACTGAAGGGCTGGATAAGGTGGTTGTTCTGTCGACCATGAGAGGATCGGAGTTCATGAAGAACTACGGGGTGGCGATTACCGACAGTCCGCTGGCTGGTATTACAGCGCGTGCCGTTGTGGTGCTGGATGAAAACGACAAGGTGATTCATGCGGAACTGGTGCCTGAAATCAAGGACGAGCCCAACTATGATGCTGTCCTGGCTGCGCTGGAGCCTGCTTCAGCCAATGCATGATTCTGATGGGTGGACAAGGGCTTTGGAATCGCCCGCGGACCGCCGCAATTTTGCAACGCCGATAACCGCAAAAGATAAATCGATATATGTTGATATTTGAACACTCACGCCCCGGACGCCGTAATCATTCCCAATTACCTGAAATAGCGGAAATAAGGGATATTCCCGCCGATATGATGCGAAAGACGCCGCCGCTGCTTCCGGAAGTATCAGAGATGGATGCGGTACGCCACTATACGAAGCTGTCGCAACTCAATTTTTCAATTGATACGCAGTTTTATCCGCTTGGCTCGTGCACCATGAAGTACAACCCGCGGGCGTGTAATTCGCTTGCCATGCTGCCTCAATATCTGGCGCGGCACCCACGGGCGCCCGAAAGCACTGGACAAGGTTTCCTGGCCTGCATGTATGAATTGCAGGAGATATTGAAGGCTGTTACAGGGATGGCGGGCGTAAGTCTGACACCGATGGCCGGGGCACAAGGCGAATTAGTCGGCATATCGATGATTCGAGCCTACCATGACGCTCGCGGGGATACCGCGCGGAACGAGATTATTGTTCCTGACGCGGCTCACGGAACAAACCCGGCCACTGCGGTCATGTGCGGTTACAAGGTAGTGGAAATACCGACAGACAACGAAGGCGATGTCGATATGCAGGCACTTAAAGCCGCAGTTGGGCCACGAACAGCGGGATTGATGTTGACCAATCCCTCGACACTTGGAGTATTCGAAAAAAATATCGCCGAGATGAGCAGGATGGTCCATCAGGCAGGTGGGCTCTTGTATTACGACGGCGCCAACCTGAACGCGATACTTGGCAAAGTAAAGCCTGGAGACATGGGCTTCGACGTCATCCACATCAATTTGCACAAAACATTCTCGACTCCCCACGGTGGCGGAGGTCCGGGTTCAGCCCCTGTCGGTGTGGCCGAAAGACTGCTGCCATTCATGCCTGTCCCGGTGGTGGCGCTTGAAAATGGGATCTATCGCTGGTTGACCGAAAAAGACATACCTCAATCCATCGGAAGGCTTTCCGCACATATGGGGAATGCCGGCGTCTTGCTCCGCGCATATATTTATGTTCGGCTGTTGGGTAACGAGGGCATGCATCGTGTTTCGGAGTTTTCTGCGCTCAACGCCAACTACTTAATGGCGGAGCTAAAAAAAGCCGGTTTTGAAATTGCCTATCCCACGCGGCGCGCCAGTCATGAATTCATTGTGACACTGAAGGATCTCAAGGAAAAAACGGGTGTTACCGCCATGAACGTTGCCAAACGCCTGCTGGACAAGGGCTATCATGCGCCAACCACCTATTTTCCGTTGCTGGTGCCCGAGTGTTTGCTGATCGAGCCGGCTGAAACAGAGTCAAAGGAAACGCTGGATGCATTTGTCGTCGCAATGAAGGAAATTCTGGAGGAAGCCCATACGCAGCCAGAAATGGTGAAAGGCGCGCCCCACAACACTCCGGTACGTCGGCTGGACGATGTGAAAGCTGCGCGAGAATTGGATCTCGCGTGGCAACCCGAGGCCGCGTAAACTATAAGGGACTGCAAATATGTATACCCTCATCTGCGGCTCAATTGCGTACGATACGATAATGGTCTTCAACGACCATTTCAAGAACCACATCCTGCCGGAGAAAATTCATATTCTGAACGTCGCGTTTCTGGTACCGGATATGCGACGGGAGTTTGGCGGCTGCGCGGGTAACATTGCATATAACCTGAATATGATAGGCGGCAACCCGCTTATCATGGCGACCGTCGGCGACGACTATCAGTCATACGCCGCCCGGCTGGATAATCTCGGCATTGCTCAAACCCATGTGCGCAGTATCACGGGGACATTTACCGCCCAGGCTTTCATCACGACCGATCTGGCGGATAACCAGATCACTGCGTTTCACCCTGGCGCGATGAATCATTCGCATGATAATCACATTGATCACGCAAAAAATGTAAAGCTGGGCATCGTCGCGCCTGATGGGCGCGACGGTATGATCCAGCACGCCCGCGAATTCCACGAAGCGGGCGTTCCATTCATATTCGACCCGGGCCAGGGATTGCCGATGTTCGATGGAGAAGAACTATTGGATTTTGTCCATTTGGCCGATTATGTTGCAGTCAATGACTACGAAGGGCAAGTGCTCTGTGCGCGTACCGGCCTTTCAATAAAAGCGCTGGCAAAACTTGTTAAGGCACTGATCGTGACGAAAGGTGCCGAAGGCTCGGTGATCTACGCGGGAGACGACGAGGTTATCATTCCTTCCGTCAAGCCCGACAGGCTGGCTGACCCCACTGGGTGCGGAGATGCATACCGTGCCGGACTGCTTTATGGAATGGCAAATGGAATGGATTGGAAAAGCTGCGGTCAGCTTGGCGCATTAATAGGATCGGTGAAGATTGCCCATCGCGGTGGCCAGAATCACGTCTTCACACGCGACGAAATCGGGCAGCGCTATTTCGAGAATTTCGGCAACCGAATTCTATAGATTAGACAGGACTGCAAAAAGTCCTCCCTGACGTCCACCATGGCAGGGCCGTTTCTTATAGTTCCAACTCAATCCGGCGCAGAATAAAAAAAGAGAACAAAATAACTGCCCATGGTAGACCCGGCATGATAAAACTTAATATCGGGTCACAAAATTCGGGGATTTAGCGGCCTCCCCATTCAAGACGCCACGCCCAAGGCCTGCTCCAATCTTAGGGATTACCCTGTAGAGGAGAGCCCATGGACTTCTCAAGTGGTAATAGCAAAACCCCGCAGATCCCTGCCCCCACTATTACACTGGCACAAGCTTTTCTGTATTGGCTGAAACTTGGGTTCATCAGCTTTGGCGGCCCAGCCGGGCAGATTGCAATCATGCATCATGACCTGGTGGAGGAGAAACGCTGGATCTCCGAAAGGCGTTTTTTGCATGCATTGAATTACTGCATGGTCCTGCCCGGTCCAGAAGCTCAACAGCTTGCTACCTATATTGGCTGACTATTGCACCGCACCTGGGGCGGCATCATAGCGGGCGTACTGTTCATTCTGCCCTCCTTCTTTGTTCTAGTGGTCCTGGCCTGGATTTACATGGCGTACGGCTCGCTTCCTGCAGTGGCTGGCATGCTCTACGGTTTCAAGCCGGCGGTGGTTGCAATTGTCCTGTTCGCCGCTTACCGCATTGGAACACGCGTATTGAAAAACATGGCAAGCTGGAGCATAGCCGTCCTGGCGTTTGTTGCCATTTTTGCCTTGAAGGCGCCATTTCCCGCCATCGTGTTTGCAGCCGGGCTCATCGGCTACTTTAGAGGCAGACTATATCCTGACCATTTCAAGGCAACGGCTGGGCATGGCATCGAACGTACTTCACTGAGTGTCTGGAAGAAAGCTCTGCTTTTTCGGCCTGTTCCGTATCGGATGGTGCTTTAGCGAATCCACTCTATTGACGGGAATGGACTTGAGGGTCCAAGGCTTTTTGACAGTTTTTGCTAAATCCCCCCGCGCTACCCTTTTCCCATAATGCAGAAACAAATAACGAGGCTGCTGGCGGCCCAAGTCACGTTATCTCTACGGTTCCAGACGAGGACCGGGAACGAATAAACTCTCCAGACGCGATTTTTACGTAATTTTTACGGCTCCTCATCAAGATATTACGGCTTCTTTACTTTCCGAAAAGTAACATGCGAGCTATAAATTTATATGAATGGCATGTTTGATGACCGGTCGTGCATCGGTGTTTCACCGTTACTCGCTTTCGATTATTCGCTTTTGAGCTTGTCAGTTGGAGAAAGAATGACTTGGCTTTACGTTACCAGTGGTGTCCTGGTCGTATTCCTGCTGGGCTATTTGATCTACGCTCTACTTAGACCCGAGGATTTCTGATGGCCGCCAACATTGCGATTCAGGCAGGCCTCTATCTCCTCACGCTGCTGGTATTGGCCAAGCCAATGGGCTTGTTCATCGCGCGTGTGATGGAAGGCGAAATACCAGGCCCGAGCAAGATTGGCGGAGTAGCGGCGCGGCTCTTGTACCGCGCGAGTGGTATCGATCCCTCAGAAGAAATGACCTGGAAACGCTACGCACTGGCGCTGCTCCTATTTAATCTTTTAGGGTTATTGGCGGTCTTTGCGATACAGCGCCTGCAATTCTGGCTACCGCTGAATCCGCAACACTTCGAGGCCGTTGGTCCGGATTCTGCCTTTAATACCGCGGTGAGTTTCGTTACTAATACCAACTGGCAAGGGTATAGCGGTGAAACCACCATGAGCTATTTCATCCAAATGGCGGCGCTGGCAGTCCAGAATTTTCTTTCGGCAGCAACGGGCATTGCGGTCGCAATCGCCTTGATCCGGGGTTTTGCACGGCACAGTACGCAAACCATCGGTAATTTCTGGGTCGATCTTACACGTTCGCACTCTGTACATTTTATTGCCGCTTTCGTTGTTATTGGCCGTCATATTCATGAGCCAGGGGGTAATCCAGAACTTCGATGATTATCGGAATGTACAAACTATCGAGATAACCACGTGGCAGCCGGGCGCAGATATGCATGGCAATCCGTTTGATAACGACAATAACAATCCCGCTTCCCATATAGCCAGAACACAGATCCAGACATTGCCCATGGGACCCGTAGCTTCCCAGGAAGCAATCAAGCTGCTTGGAACCAATGGCGGCGGTTTCTTCAACTCCAATTCAGCCCACCCCTACGAAAACCCTACTCCGCTCACTAACTTCCTGAGCCTGCTGGCAATTTTTCTCATCCCAGCAGCGCTCTGCCATACCTTTGGCGCAATGATCGGCGATCAGCGCCAGGGCTGGGCGATATTCTCCGCCATGGGTGCCATATTCATCGTGATGGCCAGCATCGGCATTTGGGCCGAGCAGATAGGCAACCCGCTGCTCACCGCCGCAGGTGCGGACCAGAGCAGCAGTGCACTACAGCCGGGGGGTAACATGGAGGGCAAGGAGACCCGTTTCGGCATCGTGGCCACAATGCTGTTTGTCGCCGTAACGACCGCGGCTTCCTGCGGCGCGGTGAATGCGATGCACGATTCTCTGACGCCGCTCGGCGGCGTGGTGCCAATGTGGCTGATGCAGTTGAGTGAAGTAGCCTTCGGCGGCGTGGGCTCGGGCCTCTACACCATGCTGATATATGCCGTCATGGCGGTGTTTGTAGCCGGGCTGATGATCGGTCGCACCCCGGAATATCTGAGCAAGAAGATCGAGATATTCGACATGAAGATGACTGCGCTCGTTCTTCTGATCACACCCATGCTCGTGCTGGTCGGCACGGCCATCGCGGTCGCATTCGCCGCTGGCAGGGCGGGTATCGCAAACCCAGGAGCCCATGGCTTCAGCGAGATTCTTTACGCTTTCTCGTCGGCAGCCAACAATAACGGCAGCGCATTTGCAGGACTATCGGCCAATACTGCTTTCTATAATTATGCGCTGGCGGTCGCCATGTGGTTTGGCCGGTTCGGCGTCATCATCCCGGTACTGGCCATTGCCGGCTCCCTTGCGGCCAAAAAGCGCATACAGCCGGGCCTGGGCACCATGCCCACGCATGGATTGTTGTTTGTCGCACTGTTGATCGGCACCGTCATTCTGTTGGGTGCGCTGACTTACGTGCCGGCTCTGGCGCTGGGTCCCGTAGTTGAACACCTGATAATGACGAGCGTACATTGATCCCGGAATCAGGATCAATTGGCACAGATAAGAGATATGGCTAAAGCTGCGGCACTCTCGATGTTTGACCCCAAGCTGGTCAGGCCGGCGATCCGGGATGCAATCAAAAAACTTGGTCCCCGAACCCAGTGGCGCAACCCAGTAATGTTTGTCGTCTATATCGGCAGCATTTTAACGACAATCCTGTTTTTCCATGCGCTCCGCGGGCAAGGTGAAGCACCCCCTTCATTCATTCTCAGCGTAACGCTCTGGCTATGGCTAACGGTGGCTTTTGCAAATTTTGCCGAAGCCTTGGCAGAAGGCCGCAGCAAAGCTCAGGCTGCGGCATTGCGTGGAGCAAAGAAAAATGTCGTTGCAAAGAAACTCTCTGGCACTTCGCGCGCTTCGGAAATGCAATTGATGGACAGTCTGGCTCTGCGCAAGGATGACATCGTGTTGGTTGAGGCTAACGATACGATTCCGGCCGATGGAGAAGTGATCAAAGGCGTGGCGTCGGTGAACGAATCCGCCATCACTGGTGAATCCGCTCCGGTAATTCGGGAATCCGGCGGGGACTTCAATGCAGTCACCGGGGGTACGCTCGTTCTTTCCGACTGGATCGTGGTACGGGTAACGGTCAACCCCGGAGAGGCCTTTCTCGACCGTATGATTACGATGGTGGAAGGCGCCAAGCGGCAAAAAACTCCCAATGAGATCGCGCTAACCATTCTGCTGGTGGCCTTGACCATCATATTTCTACTGGCCACCGCAAGCCTGCTGCCTTTCTCGATGTTCAGCGTGACGGAAGCGAAGATGGGAGCACCAGTGACCATTACAGTGCTCGTAGCCCTTTTGGTCTGTCTGATCCCCACCACCATCGCAGGCTTGCTTTCCGCCATCGGCGTGGCGGGCATGAGCCGGATGATGCAGGCAAACGTCATCGCGACCTCGGGTCGCGCGGTGGAGGCGGCGGGAGATGTGGATGTGCTGCTATTGGATAAGACGGGCACCATTACCCTAGGCAATCGGCAAGCTGCCGCCTTCATTCCCGCCGTCGGCGTCACGGAGGTGGAGCTTGCTGACGCCGCCCAGCTTGCCTCGCTTGCTGACGAAACCCCCGAGGGACGCAGCATTGTTGTGCTCGCCCGGAACAGATTCAGCCTGCCCGTACGCAACGTCAGTGAACTGGGCGCGGTTTTTGTACCCTTTTCCGCCTATACCCGCATGAGTGGCGTCAACCTGGGCGAACGGCAAATCCGGAAGGGTGCTGCGGATTCCATGCGGCAACATATCGAATCGCAGGGGGCAGTCTACCCTGCGGACATTTCCAATATGGTCACAGACGTTGCCCGTCGCGGCAGTACACCTCTCGTGGTGGTTGACGGTGCCCGGGTGCTCGGCTTGGTGGAACTCAAGGATATCGTCAAGGGCGGCATCAAGGAACGCTTCATCGAGTTGCGTGGCATGGGCATCAAAACGGTGATGATCACCGGGGACAATCACCTGACAGCCGCTTCTATTGCCGCTGAAGCCGGCGTAGACGACTTTCTGGCTGAGGCCACCCCGGAAGCGAAGCTGTTGCTGATCCGCAAGTATCAGGCAGAAGGGAGGCTTGTGGCCATGACGGGTGATGGAACCAATGACGCGCCGGCTCTGGCTCAGGCGGATGTGGCGGTAGCAATGAATACCGGTACTCAGGCGGCGAAGGAAGCCGGCAATATGGTCGACCTGGATTCCAATCCAACCAAGCTGATCGAGATTGTGGAAATCGGCAAGCAGATGCTGATAACACGAGGTTCGCTTACGACTTTCAGCATTGCCAATGATGTCGCCAAGTACTTTGCCATTATCCCGGCGGCATTTGCAACGACTTATCCGCAGTTGGGGACGTTGAATGTCATGGGCTTGACCAGCCCTAATTCAGCAATCCTTTCAGCAGTAATTTTCAATGCGCTGATTATCGTATTCCTGATCCCGCTGGCGCTCAAAGGCGTGCCTTACCGTCCTCTCGGAGCAGCGTTACTGTTGCGCCGCAACCTTCTGATCTATGGCTTGGGCGGAGTTCTGACCCCTTTTTTTGGTATCAAGTTCATCGACTTCTCACTGGCTCTCGCTGGGTTGGTTTGACCATCGGAATAGATTCAAAGGGCGCATCATGAAAAATATTCTTCGTCCGGCAATCATCCTGTTTATCGGACTGACCCTGATTACAGGCGGCGCCTACCCTTTACTCACTATGGCCATCGGCCAGGTACTGTTTCCGCGGCAAGTCGAGGGGATGCTGATCGGGGGGAACAGCAATATGATCGGCTCAGAACTGATCGGTCAAAATTTCACTAAGCCAAAATATTTCTGGGGCAGACCCTCAGCTACCTCACCATACTCCCTATAATGCGGCCGCTTCTACCGGCTCCAACCAGGGACCAACAAATCCGGCACTGATCGATGCCGTAAAAAACCGGATTTCCGTATTGCGAGAAGCTGATCCCGGCAACGACCTTCCTGTCCCGATCGATCTGGTTACAGCATCTGCTAGCGGACTCGACCCGGAGATCAGTCCTGCGGCCGCGCGGTACCAGATCAACCGCGTGGCCAAGGCGAGGAACCTCTCTCGTGCGCAAGTCGGAGAACTGGTCAACCAGCACACTGAAGGTCGGCAGTTCGGTATCCTGGGAGAACCCCGAGTAAATGTGCTGAAGCTCAATCTCGCGCTTGATGCCTTGCGCTGAGAACTGGCATGGCTGATCAGAGACCCGACCCCGATGAACTGCTGGAGAAAATCCAACAGGAACAAACCAGGGAACGGCGCGGCAAGCTAAAAATATTTTTCGGCGGCTGTGCCGGCGTCGGAAAGACTTATGCCATGCTGTCCGCAGCGCAGGAGCTTCGCCGTCAGGCGGTCGATGTGGTAGTGGGCATCGCGGAAACGCATGGTCGCAGCGAAACCGAAGAACTTCTCGTGGGCCTCGAAGTGCTGCCACGCCAGCACATCGATTATGAGGGACGCGCGCTGACGGAATTCGACCTGGATAACGCTCTGAAGCGAAATCCCAGCTTTATTTTGGTTGATGAGCTGGCGCACACCAACCTCACCGGTTCGCGACATCCCAAGCGCTGGCAGGCTGTGGAGGAACTCCTGGCGGCAGGGATCAACGTGTATACCACGCTCAACGTGCAGCACCTGGAAAGCCTGAACGACGTGGTGGGCCGGATCACCGGCATCCGTGTGCGTGAGACACTGCCGGACAGGGTGTTCGAACAGGCAGATGAGGTAACGCTGGTAGATCTGCCGGCGGATGAACTTCTGCGGCGGCTGAAGGAGGGCAAGGTCTACCTCGCTCCGCAGATTGAGCAAGCCAGGAAGAATTTCTTCCGCAAAGGTAATCTTATTGCACTGCGGGAACTCGCGCTACGGCGTACGGCCGACCGTGTCGATGCGCAAATGCGCGAATACAGAATGGATCAGTCCATTCCGCAAGTATGGCAGGCAAGTGATCGGCTCATGGTATGCGTTGAGCCGGGGAATGAAGCGGAGCAGGTCGTGCGCGGGGCCGCCCGGCTTGCTTCCAGCCTGAAAGCCGACTGGCTGGCAGTTTATGTCGAGACCCCAGCTCTGCAAAAACTGGATGCTGCCCAACGTGACGCTATTCTCAAGACGCTGCGTCTAGCGCAAGACCTGGGAGCAGAGACGGTAACGCTGTCCGGCGTCAGTATCGCTCAGACGCTGATAGCGTATGCGCGTAGCCGGAATATCTCCAGGCTAGTGATGGGCAGCCCCCGACGTTCCCTTATCACCCGTTTGATCAAACCCACCGTCGCGGATGAATTATCTTCTTACGCCAAGGACATTGATCTCTATTTCATCGGGCGTGATATCCAATCGTCATCGAACGAACGGATGCAGCATAAAAGGGAAGCGACAATCGGCCTGGCGTATCAACCGGCAAAGATTTCAACTCCGCAAGGCTATATCTGGGCGGTGGCAATTACTTCCCTGACCACCATTGTCGCCTTTTTTCTGACCCACCGGTTCGACCTGTCCAATGTCGCGATGCTTTATCTGCTTGGGGTAGTACTGGTATCCGTCAGATTTGGTCACGGACCCGGCGCGCTCTCGTCTTTGCTCGGCGTGCTCGCTTTCGATTTTTTCTTTGTCGCGCCCATATTGTCGTTCGCCGTTTCGGATACCCAGTACATACTGACCTTTATCGTAATGCTAACGGTCTCATTGGTTATCAGCAACCTCACTTCAAGTCTCCGCTATCAGGCCCGAATGGCGACTTCCCGGGAAGAACGCATCCGTGCCTTTTATGACCTTGGCAAGGAACTGACTGCTGCGCTGACTTTCTCCCAAATTATCGAAATCAGCATCAATCATTTGTCCGCCGTATTCCAGTGCAAGGGAGTCATTCTGCTGCCCGACAGCCATGAAAGGATACATGTGGCAGGAAGCGACGCAAGCAACGGCGTCTTGACGGGAAACATAGATCTGGATATTGCACAGTGGGTATACGAACACAATGAAGAAGCTGGCCTGGGCACTAATACCTTGCCTTCCAGCAAAGCGATATACCTGCCGATCAAAGCACCTATGCGTACTCGCGGTGTGTTGGCCGTTGTCCCGGAAATACCCGAGACGATTTTTTTGCCGGAACAACGACGTTTCCTGGACACGTTTGTGTCTCAGATTGCACTTGCGTTTGAACGGGTTCATTACGTAGAAGTAGCTCAGGACGCCCTAATTACGATGGAATCCGAACGTCTGCGCAATTCACTGCTAAGTGCAATCTCACACGATCTGCGCACTCCGCTGACGGCGATCGTAGGTATTGTCAGCTCCCTCAAAGAGAGGGACCATGCTCAAGACCCCGGTCAACGCCTGGAGTCGATCGAGGCCCTGTACGAACAGGCCTTGCGCATGAATAGCCTGGTGACGAACCTGCTCGACATGGCGCGGCTCCAGACGGGCAAGGTGCAACTGAACAAACAATGGCAAATGTTGGAGGAAGTGATCGGTAGCGCAATCCGCACAATGCAACACGCACTCGAGCATCACCATATCGAGGTCCGCCTGCCTCACGATTTACCGCTACTGCAATTTGACGCGGTGTTGATAGAGCGGGTCTTGTGCAATCTGCTCGAAAACGCCGGAAAATACACACCCGCTGGCTCTCATGTCATTGTCTCCGCCGAGAAACGGGGGGATGAGGTCTGGATTTCACTTGCCGACAACGGGCCGGGCTTGCCGGCAGGGATGGAAACGCAGATTTTCGAGAAATTTACACGCGGGGAGAAGGAGTCCGCCAAACCTGGCGTTGGTCTGGGACTTTCAATATGCCGCGCCATTGTTGAAGCACATGACGGTAAAATCTGGGCAGGCAACCTTCCCACCGGCGGCGCAATATTTACGTTTTCCTTGCCGATGGGGAATCCACCTGCGCCGCCCGCTGCCGAATCCCAGCAGTCGCACACTGAGTTCGCCACGCCATGACGAAGCATACCGCCAGTGTCGTCCTGATTGAAGATGAACAGCAAATTCGACGTTTCGTCAGAATCGCTCTCGAAAAAAAAGAGTTTCAGGTTTATGAAGCGGAAACGGGCGAACGGGGTCTGATCGAAATCGGTACGCGCAAGCCGGAATTCACGGAAGGAACAAGGAATATATAAAGGAGACGATCCCGCTCTGGACCCTCGCCGTGCGCGTCGGGGTGCCCAGCAATTTGACATTTTGGATCTGATGTGCAGGATGTCATAATAGCGACATGGAACGCGCAACCACCAGCCGTCTTACAAAAATTCTTCGTTCCGTTCGCTTGCTGCTGCATCTCGTTTCGGGATTCGCCCAAGCTGCGGTTTATCCCCACCTGGGTCATCAAACACAGAAACGAATGGCGCAAAGGTGGGCGGCCGGCTTGCTGTCAGTCTTGAGCATCAGGTTACATTACCAAGGCGCAGTGCCAGATTCGGAAGCGCCGCGTGTCATGCTGGCAGCCAACCACATCTCGTGGCTCGACGTTTACTCTTTGATAGCCGTGTGCCCGGCACGCTTCGTCGCCAAGTCGGAAATTCAGGGATGGCCGCTGCTCGGCTGGTTTAGCAGAAATGCGGGAACATTGTTCATAGAGCGGTCGAAGCGCAGTGACACGGCTCGGATCAATGAGCATATAGCGGAAGCAATAGTAAGCGGAAACCGGGTTGCGATATTTCCGGAGGGAACCACCAGCCGCGGCACGGAACTACGGCATTTTCACGCTTCGCTCCTACAACCCGCTGTCGCGGTTGGCGCTACGCTATTCCCGGTCGCAATACGTTATACCGATACCGCTGGACAGGTCAGCGAGGCAACACCCTATGTAAACATCTCGCTCCTGGAATCGTTGCGACGGATACTACAGCAGCCCTGGATCGACGTAGAGCTGATCTTTACTGGACTCTATAAGCAGCGGGGGAAAAAATCGGCGTGAGCTAGCGCGATACGCTGAATCCGCTATTGCCAGCGCCTTGTCCCTTCCCGTCCCGCACAAGGGATCTGGAATACCTCCCTATCCTCCAAACGGACCGCAGTAAGGCTGCCGCCCCAGAGGCAGCCCGTATCCAGGGCGATGAGATTTTCCTGGAGCCGCAGGCCCAGCGCAGACCAGTGGCCACAAATAATCGTTGCGTCCGAACTGGCCCGTCCAGGCACCTCAAACCATGGCAGATAACCGGGCGGGGTATCCTGCGCCGGCCCCTTGTGCGAAAAATCCATTTTTCCATCTCGCGTGCAAACGCGCATTCGCGTCATTGCATTGATAATCACCCGCAACCGCTCGTAGCCTTCCAGCGCATCGCTCCAGCGGTCTGGCTGATCCCCGTACATATTCATGCAAAATTCGTGAAAATTCGTTCCGCGAAGATTATCTTCGACAACTCTCGCCAGCCCCAATGCCTTTGACACTGACCAGGAAGGCAGCAAGCCCGCATGCACCAGGACGTAGTCCCCTTCGACATGCAGCATTTCCCTGCTCCGCAACCAATCGAGCAACTCCTGCCTGTCAGGCGCTGCGAGAATATCATCCAGGGTATCATTGCGATGCAATCGGCCGCACCCTTCTGCCACCATGAGCAAATGCAGATCATGATTTCCTAATACGGTAAGGGCGGCGGCCCCAAGCTCCTTAACAAACCTCAAGGTCGCCAGGGAATCAGGGCCGCGGTTGATAATGTCTCCCACCAGCCACAACCTGTCCGCGCCGGGATCAAACCGAATCTGATCCAGGAGTCGCCTGAACGGGCTATAGCACCCTTGCAAATCGCCGATTGCGAAAATAGGCATTGTTTCCGGAAATCATTTATACGGGGAGTGGAAGAGAGGCTTTCTCGTCGAGCGGTTGTTTATCGTCGGTCCCTGTAACCTTACTTTGCCTGGCTTATCATATAATCCACGACCGCCTTGACATCCGGATCCGAAAGGCTTGCGTTGCCCCCTTTGGGAGGCATGGCGTTCTTGCCCTTGAGCGCGCTGGTATACAGCGATTCTGTTCCCGCCTTGATCCGTGGCGCCCATGCAGTTTTATCCCCAAGCTTCGGCGCGCCAGCCGCGCCCGTGGTATGACAGGCGGCGCAACTGGAAGTATAAATCACCTTTATCTTATCGTCTCCCCCGCTGGCCGACGCTGAAGTTGAAGACCCGCCCGGCCGCCCCGCCGGCATTGGCCGAAGGACTGGCCTCAGGCTGAGGGGATTCGCTTGCAACAGCCAAGGTACCCACCGGCTTCAGGCGTTTTGCCACTGCCTGGTCCGAAAATGCGGGAGTGTTGGGGTCGATCTGGACGTTGCCGACAGCCAAGTGCCCCAAAAGCATGACAATCAGAACAGGAAAAACAAACGCGGCCACAAGGACCGTAATGAACTGTTTCGGCGTTTTTATGACCGAGGAATGCTCTTCATCTTCATCTTCAGTGCCGCTCACAATAACCCCCCTGGAAAAAAAGGTTATTGTATAGATTCATCCTTGTCGAAGCAAAAACAACCCATCGGTTTGCGTTGGACGGAGGAACCAAAAAAAGCTATCCTATTAACCAGATTATTCCTGATCACCTCAAATCGCGCCCATAGCTCAGATGGATAGAGTACCGCCCTCCGAAGGCGGGGGTCACACGTTCGAATCGTGTTGGGCGCGCCAGTAAAATCAATAGACTTAGCGTAGCCACCAGATAGACTCAGTATTGTCTCGTGTAAGCACCATGTAGAGCATCGGTGCACCTGATATAGCTATATAGCTAAACCGTACTAGTTCCATCAAGTTAATGATAACTACAGCTGCATGGAATATGCGCATGCTAAACAGCAATTGTTCCTGAGTAAAGCAAGTAGCTGCCACCTGCCCATATATCTGGGAGGACTTTGAAATGCGATCCGTAGAACAGCGCTTGAGGTCCGTCTGACATAGATCGAGCATATCGCTTCTGATGGCGCAATAATATCTGCTCCTGAGTCGAGCTGTGCGAGAAAACCTAATCCAAAATGAAAAAGCCGAAGATCCAACGATATGAGTCAAATTTGCATTGTTTACAGGGAGCGTAGCAGGCACATCTCGGTCTCATAGAGTGAGAAGACAGCTTCTTCAAATTCTTTGTTGTCCCTTGAAGCACATATCCGGCCAGATACCAGACATCTAATGGCGCCGGCAAAGAAGTGCGGAATACAGTAGTGCCGACGTCTACCGAGCGTGTTAACGCAGTCCTAAGACCTGAATTCGAATTACCGTGTGATAGGCACGTGTATTAGGATTCATTTACTCACAAGCTCGTAATTATTTACATCCGATATGTAATATGGTCTATGGCTGTCAGTCCATCCAAGAATGCAGACGTCTGCACTACTGCCAAGCAAACAAAAACCCCTGGCCTTTCGAGCTGGGGGTTTCTTTCTACCGCCTGCCGCGCGACTCATGAGTTTGTCGCCGCTGACTGTCGGGGTTTTCGCACTGGCCGACTGATCGGGCGCATTAAGGCTGCGCCTGCCCTGCACTGCGATTACGGTCTAACGCCAGTCACTACCGCCAGGGCTGCAGGATAGGTTACTGCTACATCCACCCGAATATAGCAAGCAAAGCCTATTTCTCCCGTTCCGGCATAGAGCTCTTTTAAGAGCTGCACGGATACGCCTTCGCGCATGAAGTAAATCACCGTGGAAAAATCCCCCAGGTAGATCTCTGAGCAGTCCGTCGATGCACCGACCGTCAGGTTATTCGGGATCTGGCTCGTTGCGATGAACTTGGTATTGTCGAGGATCTTCGGCTGCTGCCGCGGCTGATTGGTAGTGTCGAGCAAGCCAGCCAGGACAGTTAAGGACCGCGGGCTCATGATTGCACCGGTAGGCATTGGCCCATCCGCCCCAGGATCGAGTTCAAGCCGCTAATAAAGTTAGCGTAGGCCGTGGTTGCCAACGACGCGCCAGCTGCACCCTTAGTAACCGACTGAATACCGGTAGTATTGAGTATGCCCCTGATCTCCCGCGCCGTGCCGCGGCCTCTCAAGCCTGAGGGGACCGATTTCTTTGGCGAAGGCAGTTCGAATCGTGTTGGGCGCGCCATCGCCGAGAGTCGTAATTACTCCCATTGTGCCTGTCAAATTTCGACTCGTGCACCCAGTTCCAGAACCCGGTTGGCAGGCAGCTTGAAGTATTCAGCGGCATTGCTCGCATTGCGAGCCATGGTCGCGAACAGCCTTTCCCGCCATAGCGCCATGCCGGCTCCGGGACTTGGCACCACAATCGCACGACTCAGGAAATAGGACGTGCGAAGAGGCTCGAACTCGAGTCCATAGGATTTGCATAGCTCCAGGGCGTAAGGGAGATTGGGTTGATCCATGAATCCGTATCTAACCGTGATCTGGTAGCAGTTCTCGATCAGCGGCGTTACAGTTAGCCTATCATCCACCGAGACAAAAGGGATCTCGAGGTATTCTACTGTCAAACATACGACACTCTCGTGCAAGACCTGGTTGTGAGACAGATTATGCAGTAAGGCATGAGGCACGCCGGTAGGATCAGACGTTAGAAATACTGATGTGCCGGCTACGCGGGTGGGAGGATTGGCGAAGAGGGACTCCAGAAAAGGGCGAAGCGGTATGGCCACCGAGCGCAAATGGTCGGTTAGAAGTTGACGCCCCCGATTCCATGTGTTCATGACAAAGAAGATGGTCATGCCGATCACCAGCGGGAACCAGCCTCCTTGAGTTAGCTTCAACGTAGTTGACGCAAAGAAAGCTGAATCGATCGTCAAAAAAAACGCGGTAGGAAGCAGCGCGAGAAGCAACGGATATTTCCATGTGAAGCGCAATACAAAAAAGGTGAGCAGTGTTTCAATCACCATCGTACCGGTTACCGCAAACCCGTAGGCGGCCGCGAGATTGGTGGAAGAGCCGAATCCCAGTACTGCCATCACCACTGCTGCGAGCAGGGTCCAGTTGACGAACGGCATATAGATCTGGCCGATCTTCTTGTCGGATGTATATTTGATCTGCATGCGGGGTAAAAACCCGAGCTGGACCGCCTGTTTCGTCATGGAGAAAACGCCGGAGATAACAGCTTGGGACGCGATTACGGTAGCGGCGGTCGCCAGTCCTACGGCCGGATAAAGTGCCCAGGACGGAAATAGCAGATAAAAGGGGTTTGATATCGCGGAGGGATTGGAAAGCAGCAACGCGCCCTGCCCAAGATAGTTCAAGGTGAGCGCGGGCAACACGAAGGTATGCCACGCCAAGCGGATCGGTTTGGGGCCAAAGTGCCCCATATCCGCGTAAAGCGCCTCCCCGCCGGTAAGGGCCAGGACTACCGCTCCCAATGCCATAAACGCAAGCCATCCGTTGTTCATGCCGAAGGCGATCGCGTGGATGGGATTCAAGGCTGCCACGATCTGGGGAGCGGCCATAATGTTGACCAGGCCGGCAAGCGCGAGGGTAGCGAACCATAGAGACATGACAGGACCGAAGAGTGCACCGATTCCGCCGGTGCCTCGCTGTTGCAACATAAAAAGGGCGATCAGCACTATCAGCGTAATTGGCAGCACGTAGGGCTTAAGCAATGGTGTCGCGACCTCCAATCCTTCCACCGCGCTCAACACCGAGATCGCCGGTGTGATGACCCCATCGCCATAGAACAATGCGGCGCCAAAGCCGCCGATAAGAAAAAGTGCGTTGCGTAATCTGGGCCGGGTCGAAACCGATGAGCCGGCGAGCGACAGCAAGGCCATGATCCCGCCCTCTCCGTGATTGTCTGCGCGCAATATCAAAGTGACGTACTTGAGCGTTACAACAATCATGAGCGCCCAAAAAATGAGCGAGATGATGCCGATAACATTTGTATCGCTAGGCACGAGCCCGTGGGCCGGCTCAAAGACCGTCTTCAGGACGTACAGCGGACTTGTGCCGATGTCTCCGTAAACCACGCCGAGAGCGCCCAGGCAAAGAAGCCCCAGAGGCTGATGTACAGGAAGGTTTTTTTGCGCGCTATTTTGGCTCGTCATGTCTGAAAACTGGCTAGAGGCATATGGCAATGTTCAGCAAGCGAAGCGCGTTGCCGTCCGATTCGATTTACACGCGTGTCTTTGTTGGTTACCGTACTGATCAGGCGCACGCATTCGCCTATGCTTCCACAGACCACGGTGCCAGAAACGGTCGGCACACGGAGTAATTTAAAAATGAGGAGATGAACATGGACGATAGAAGCAGCACCGCCCCCAACATGTCTGAATCATCCAACGAGAAATCCTGGGATCCCCGGCTGATGCGCGCGGACACGCTCATCGGGGAGAATGTCTACAATCGGGATGGGATAGAGCTCGGCGAAATCAAGGATATCATGCTGGATGTGCATGCCGGTACTATTGCATACGCTGTGCTGTCCTTCGGGGGCTTCCTCGGGATTGGCGACAAGCTTTTTGCGGTGCCCTGGAAGGCGCTGAAGCCGGATGACGTATACAAACGGTTCATATTCGACGTGGATAAAGAGCGTCTTGAATCGGCGCCCGGGTTCGACAAGGACAATTGGCCGGACATGGCTGATCCTATGTGGCAAAACGAGGTGCATTCCTACTATGGTACAAGGCCCTACACGGAAACTTCCGATACGCCTGACGTATGCTACGACGACACCCCCTACACCGCTCGGCCGGTCGATAAAGTGACGCCGACGAGTGATAGAGGCTCCGGACGGGTACGCTGAACCTCGAAACAACCTGCCGCCGAGACAGGCGGCGGGTTTCATAGGGATTCCCGGGGTGTGAGTAAAATCGGCATCCCATCCGTATCCGACCTGGAATCCGAGTCGCCCGCCAATGGCCGGCGCCTTCTTAGACCATTTCGGGGGAAATTACAGCACGCAAGATGATTTCCGGTTCTGCCGCATCTGTACCATTTTCCCCCCGTTTTTCTTTTTGCCAGAACCACCATACCGCGCCCTTCCGTATTGTCCATGGCAAGGGTTTCCCCGACAGGATCAACCCCGCAGCCTGACCTAGGGTCGGTTGGTGGCCGACAGCGAGGACCGCGCCATCGTGTGTGGGCCATTGCACGGCCGCGAGGAACGCTTTTGCTGGTACGCCGGGGCCGATTTCTTCGATCGTTTCGAAATCGTCTTCAAGCGCCACGGCAGTCTGCTGGGTGCGCTTGGTCGGGCTTACCAGTATTCTCGTGTTTTTAGGTAATCTCGGTTTAAGCCACTTCGCCATGATCCGGGCCTGTTTCAGGCCCTTATCCGTGAGCTTGCGTGTGCTATCCGGAAAACCGTCCTCAGCTTCCGCGTGACGCCATAGTATCAATTCCATGTATGTCCCTCCGGTTTCCGACGCTATACCCAGAGTTAAGTATAGCTAATTTCGGAAGAGGTTCTTGAAAGGAAGCACCGGAACCGCTTAATGCTCGATGATGCGGATGGTAGTGATAGAGAATGCTGGCTCTCTCTACGTTGAAAAACTGAAGGAGGAGCTCTCCCGAACGATGACGGGGAGATTGGACAGACGAAAAAAATGCGTGGGAAAAACGGCGGGCCTTCGCCCGCCATCTACAGGTTACGACTTCAATGCAGACATTGGAGCGCCGAAGTTGATGTGAAAAGGCGCGCCATTGATCACGAGCGCCGGGACCGACTTCACGCCGGCTGCTTCGGCATCCGCTATCTTGCCCTTTTCCTCGCCAAGATTCACCCGCTCGATCTCATAGCGGGCTGGGTCCAGCGCATCGGCGACCTGACGCTCGGCCTCCACACATACGGGGCATCCTGCGTGGTAATAAATTGCACGTGTCTTCATAGTCGATCTCTCCAGTGATTAATTTTCGGTGGGGACTTCCCACGTTCGCACGAAACTGCGCTGCGGTAGGCCCCGCAGTCCGACGACGGGCTTATTATAATGGCTGACCTGGCCTTTCGCTACCTCCTGTGGGTACGCCTATTGTTTCACCCAATGGAAAGACATAGGGGGTTGGGCCTATTCAGCTATTTTTCTCTTCAGCCCAGCCTTTTTTAAGGGATAGCGCACGTTCATAAAGCAGACTTCTGCTTTCACCGGTGAGATCCGCAGCGAGCCGCACAGCCTTCGCGAGCGGCAATACCTCGAGCAGCTTGCTCAACGTCTGTTGAGCCTGATCGCTCAGTCCGGGTTGACTGAGGGTGTCCGAGCCTGTTAATAAAAGCACGAATTCACCTCTTTGCCGATTGGGATCTTCCTCAATCCACGCGATGGCATCGACGAGGGCGCAAACATGTATGGTTTCGAATAGCTTGGTCAACTCGCGGGCGATGGTGATTTCGCGCCTATCCCCCAGTACTTCCAGCATATCCCTGATGGCGTCGAGGATACGGTGAGGCGCTTCGTAAAATACAAGGGTATATGGGAGGGAAACCAGATTACGCAGCTCTCGGCGCCTGGCCTGCCCGCTGGCCGGAAGAAATCCATAAAAAAGGAACTGCGAGGTCACAATGCCCGCTGCGGACAGGGCAGATACTGCGGCGTTTGGCCCGGGAATGGGCACCACATCGTAGCCGAGTTGGCGGATGCGATTAACGAGCAGCCCGCCGGGATCGGAAATCCCTGGTGTACCCGCATCGGTAACAAGCGCAATCGAGATTCCCTGCGAAAGAGTACTACTGATTTTTTTTACGGTCGCAGCCTCATTATGTCGGTGCAACGGAATGAGCTTCTTGGAAAGAGAATGATATTCAAGCAACCGGGCGGTCACGCGTGTATCTTCCGCTGCTATCAGCCCTACCATGCCCAGCGTTTCCAGGGCGCGAAGGCTGATGTCCCGAAGATTTCCTATCGGCGTGCCGACTATATACAACGTGCCGGACAGAATTTTGCTTGAGGTTTGCATGATAGATAAGAGCACTGCCCGCCTGCGCGCTCGGGCGCTGATGGAAGAAGGATGATGAAAGGATAACGATAGAATTGTAAAATACAACCCTAAGATTATGTCGCTTAGTGGGTTGTCGTCCCGGCTTGCAATTCGTGAAGCGAGTTTAGGAGGCGGTGGGATTGAACGGTACGGATGCGGAGCAATACGCCGAGAGGTTTCTGCGGCAGCAGAATCTCGTTTTCATCGCACGCAATTACCGATGTCGCTTTGGGGAAATCGATCTTATCATGCGGGAGGGGAGCGCCATTGTGTTCATCGAAGTCCGAATGCGTCGAAACGATTTTTTCGGCGGCGCAGCGAATAGCATCACGCGAGCCAAACAGCAAAAGCTGGTGCGTACGGCGAAGCACTTTCTCGCCACGCAGAATGATCTACCGCCCTGCCGGTTTGATGCGGTTTTACTGTCGGGAAGCAAGGGAGAGAAAATCGAGTGGATAAAGGACGCATTTTGTGAGTAAGGCATTGTGGGACGGTATTTTTCTTGAAAATGTTTTTGGAGGGGGGTGCATGAAAGTGGGCCGGCGATGCGCGTGCCCGACTTATGCTTGAGATTGCAACACGGGTCCGCAGGAATGGGTCGGAATAAAAAATTATTCTAGAGGGAATTGATGAAGAAGTTGAATCAGAAGGGCTTACTATTTGCCGTCTTGCTTGTTCCATTTGTATCGGGATGCGCGGTGCTCGTGGCGGCGGGGGCTGCGGGTGTCGGCGCAGGCGTTGCGATGTCTCAAGACCGGCGCACAAGCGGAACCTACGTTGAGGATGAAGCGATAGAGAGGAAAGGCGGTCAACGGATTAGCGAAAAATACGGGGACAATGTTCATGCCAACATTACGAGCTATAACCGTAATGTACTGCTTACTGGAGAGGCGCCGACGGAAGCGGCCAAGGCCGATATCGGCGATCTGGTAAGCAGGGTTGAGCAGGTACGGTCGGTCATCAATGAAATGACCGTTGGGACGGTGAGTACGTTTCCGTCAAGGAGTAACGATACGTTGATTACATCGAAAGTCAAAGGCAGGTTTCTTGATGGTGGCGACTTCCAGGTAAACCATGTGAAGGTCGTAACGGAAAATGGAGTGGTATACCTGTTGGGTTTAGTGGACCGAAAGGAGGCGGAAAGCGCGGTTCGAATTGCCAGCTCGACAAGCGGCGTTCGTAAGGTTGTGAAGGTATTTGAGTATACCGGTTGAAGCCGCTGGCATCGGTAGCCCGAGTGCCAGCCTTTGTTTTCATATGACGCGGGCGAAGAGTCCATTGAATTTTGGTGGTTTCGAATGGTTGCGCTAGGGCGCTGGGTATTTTCCCCGTGTTGACACCCTCGCTGGTTGCGGGACTAAGAGAGTTCCTGCCCGAAGATCGCCTATTTACCGACCCCGTGGATTGCTTTGCGTACGCGTATGATAATAGCCGGAAAATCTGTCCGCCTGAGGCAGTAGTATTTCCGATCAACGCGGCAGAGATAGAGCGAATTGTCAGGATTTGCAATGAATATACGGTTCCGCTTACTCCAAGGGGGCGCGGCACCGGCACTTCCGGAGGAAGCCTCCCAGAGCAGGGCGGAGTCGCGCTGTCCCTCGAGCGAATGACCCGTATCCTCGCGGTAGACGCTGCGAATCGTGTGGTGGTGGCCGAACCGGGCGTTATCAATCAATCGCTTCAGGACGCGGCAAAAGCTTTTGGTTACTTCTGGCCGCCCGATCCTTCGAGTGCCGCCTATTCAACGATAGGCGGTAACCTCGCGACCTCGGCCGGTGGGCCCCACGCAGTCAAATACGGCACGACCCGCGACCATGTATTGGGCCTGAAAGCGGTGACCGGGGGTGGGCAGGTAATCAGAACAGGTTGCTACACCACGAAAGGCGTGGTGGGATACGACCTGACCCGGCTGCTGGTTGGGTCTGAAGGGACACTCGCTATTATTACGGAAGCAACGCTCAAGCTGACGCCCCTGCCGGAAAGCGTCGGCGGCGTGACAGCTCACTACCGAAGCCTTAAGAGCTGTTCTGAGGCAATTGTCGCAGTGATGGCACTTCCTCAAACTCCCAGCGCACTGGAGTTCCTGGATTCGGGGTCGCTTAATCTCATCCGCAGCCGATTTTCCGACATTGTGCCCGCTGACTCCCAGGCGATGCTAATGATCGAGGCCGATGGGACAGGCCGGGATGTCTCCGAGACCTGCACGGCAATTCTTTCGGCTTGTCAGAGCGATGGACTGATCACTGGAGGGATAACAGAAAACCCCGCGGCGCTGTGGCTCGCTCGCAAAACCTTGTCCCCGCTGTTGCGCGATATTGCTCCGAAAAAAATTAATGAAGATATAGTTGTGCCAGTATCCGCGCTACCCGAGTTTCTTGAAGAACTGAGTCGGTTAAGCCAAAAGTTCGAGATTGCGAATGTGAATTTCGGTCATGCTGGAAATGGGAATATTCATGTGAATTTGCTTGTTAATCCAGACAATCGCGATGAGATGAGACGGGCAGAACAATGCCTGGAAGAGATATTTGACCTCGTCATACGGCTCAGGGGAACATTATCGGGGGAGCATGGTGTAGGAAGCGAAAAGCGCGCGTTTGTCGGGAAAGAGATTGATGCGGTTACGATGTCACTGATGAAAGACATCAAGCGGGTGTTCGACCCCCGGAACATTCTCAACCCCGGGAAAATGTTTCCATAAGGCTATCGAGTACACCTGCCTTCCATAGACGCGCTGGAAATCGCGGTCACGCCGCAGGTTTTAATAATTCACCCAAGTCACGGGCAATGGCATCGCCACCATCTCCGCTCGATTTCGCGTATAGGCGAAGTTGTCCGCGTGGGTCAAAAATATAAACGCCACTTGAGTGTTCGATTGTGTGCTGGCCACGCTGGTCACCTGCGGGCGCTTCGGCCCGCTTTTGGGAAAAAGCTTTAAATTCGCTGACAAGTTCCCGGACAGCCTCGTCGTCTCCGCGAAGCCCAAGAAATTGTGAGTTGAAGCCCGACAGATACTGCTTAAGCGCTGAAGGGCTATCATGTTCGGGATCCAGAGTGACGAATAACACCTGCACATCCTCGGCAGCCTTTCCAAGCTTTTTCATGGCGCTGGCGAGCTCAGCCATTGTTGTGGGACATACATCCGGACACTGGGTGTAGCCAAAAAACAGAACTACGGCCTTTCCCTTGAAGTCTGCAAGACCTCTCACCACACCCATGTGGTCGGTAAGCGTGAATCCCCTACCGAACGAAACACCCGAAATATCGGTGGAGGCAAAGGTAGCCGTGGGGGGAGAGGTGGGCGTTGATATATTTCCACAGGCGGCGAGGAAAATTATCGCCGCCCCCGCGGTTAGCGCGCGGGACGCTTGGCATTTAATCCAGGACACTTAAAAACGGATGTAATGATCGATCAGTAGTACGGCAAATAATGCCGCGAGATAAAGAATGGAATAGCGGAAGGTCTTTTTTGCAAGCTGATCGCTATAGTCGACATAGATTCGTATCGCGTAGTATAAAAATACCGCATCAAGAATGCCGGCGCCAACCAGATAGATGAGACCGCTCATCTGGGTAGCGTAGGGCAACAACGTTACGGCTATAAGTATGAAAGTATAAAGCAGGACGTGCAGGCGAGTGTACTTATCGCCATGCGTGACGGGCAGCATGGGCATGCCGACTTTAGCGTATTCAAGTTTGCGGTAAAGCGCCAGCGCCCAGAAGTGCGGTGGCGTCCACGCGAAAATGATCAGAAAAAGAAGCAGCGCGTCGGCGGAGACATCACCGGTTACCGCCGCCCAGCCCAGCACCGGCGGCATGGCACCTGAAGCACCGCCTATGACGATATTCTGAGGTGTCATAGGCTTCAGCAATATCGTGTAGATGATGGCGTATCCAACAAAGGTACTGAAAGTCAGCCACATCGTCAGTGGGTTAACCAACTGGTGAAGGATCAGCAAGCCGCTACCGCCAATCAATGCGAGAAAAAATAGCGTTTCCGGAGAAGTTACGGTGCCGCGCGGAAGCGGTCTGCCGCGCGTGCGCGCCATAACGGCATCGATCTTTTGCTCCACCAGGCAGTTTACGGCGGCAGCCGCACCCGCGACGAAGGCAATGCCCACTGTTGCGAACAGCAGCGTGCCCAGCGGGACAGGGCCGGGCACAGCAAGAAACATGCCGATGACAGCCGTGAAGACGATCAACGATACAACCCGGGGTTTCGTCAGACGATAAAACTGTTGTAGCCGGGAAGCAGTTTCCTGCAATACAACACCAGTTGTAGCCATCCTTTCATCTCCTTTGTTCATTGCCGGACTTCATTCTGCAACTACTGATACGTTACTTAGCTACTGCGCCGAAGGAACACTCTCCTGCGACGCCAGCCCGTCAGTGCTTTTGGTCGGTTCCCATGGCATGTTCAAGCTGGGATACCTTCAGCAAGCGCTTGATATCCTTTGCCATTTGCGCAGGGTCCGGATTTTTCGGGAAGCGCATCATAAGATTTCCAATCGGATCCACAACATAAATATGATCACGAATCGACTCTTTTGCAGGTAACTCTTTGAGAAGATCGCTGTCCTTGCCGTTTATCAACCACATCCCGTCAAACTCCTTAGTTACGTCCGACGACGGTTTCGCGCCGTCGTCGATCAGCCATACCCGCTCTATTCTTTCCTTTTCCGTATTCTGAATTGTTCTAACCTGCCGCATGTAATAGAGCTTTTTGCGGCATGATTCATCACAGTTTCCAGAATCCACGGAGATGAGCGCCCATTTCCCGCGAAGCTGCCGAATCCTGAAGATGGTGTTGTCCGCCTCGTTCAAGGCGTTTCCCGCCAGGGGTTTGACCTCAAGCAGTTCCCCATAGTTGATGCTGGCCGGCCTCACGTTCGAGAAAAAGAGCGCATATGACGCGATTATGGGTGCAACCATCAGGACCACCAACAAGATCAGGATGCGCCTATTCTTTTTTCTATTGACTCGCTGTTCGCTCTCGTTTAACACTTAACACCAGATAAATAATCACTACTGCCGCTGCCATGGCAAACCACTGAAGCGCGTAACCGAGATTCTTTCCTATTCCCAGGTCCGGGCGAGGCCACTCCCGTATCAGCCCATCCTTTATATCGTCCTGCTGCAATATCATTACAGGCTGAAGGGTGAGCCCGCTTGCGGTCCGGTAGCGGTCAAGATCGAGGTTTTCCCAGACCCTGCCTGATACAAGCTCGCCGGAAAGTTCGAGCGTCTTTTGGGAAGCAGCCGTCGCCAGGCCTGAAACATCAACCGGACCGTCTGGTGTTGACACCTCGGGTAATTGGCTCCGGTCGCGTCTGGCGGCAACCCAACCCCGGTTTACGAGGACATGCATGTTGCTTGTGCCGAGCCGCACCGGGGTAATTACGTGATAGCCCGCGACTCCCCGGTAAATTTTGTTATCGAGATAGATCGTTTGGCTTGGCACGTATACCCCATTTGCTTCCACCTTGCGATACCGAAAATCCTCCAATTTCACCGGTGTGGAAGGCATTGTTACCGCTGGTTGCCGGGAAAGCAGGTCCAATTGCTCCTGGCGTGATTCCTTTTCCCGGGCACGAGACAGTTGCCAATTGCCAAGCTGCACCATGATGACAACTACAATCACCGCAACTATTGTTGACCATAATCGCGGCGTATACCGCCAGCCTGAAATAGTCATTGGATAGTGGGCGGAAACTCAGCTAAACTTTCCCTTCGTCCTCAATAAAATTGTGAAGCAAAATGCTAAAAATTTTCGCGTTGCTTTTCCTGTTTTTCATACTTTCCAGCCTGGGATCCGCCTTGTATTACGTGATCAAGGATAAAGGTCAGGGAACCCGCGCCGTGAAATCCCTGACACTTCGCATCGGTTTATCGATACTCCTTTTCATGTTTTTTATGGCTGCAACCTATTTTGGCTTTATTCCGCTCACGAAGTAACGCGATCTTCTGATCCCTACACCAGCCAGTAGACGAAGATAAACAATCCCAGCCACACCACGTCCACAAAGTGCCAATACCAGGCAACGCCCTCAAAGCCGAAATGATTCTCAGGCGTGAAATGCCCTGAGAGAACACGGCAGTAAATCACCAGCAGCATGATGGACCCGAGGGTGACGTGAAACCCGTGAAACCCCGTGAGCATGAAAAAGGACGCGCCATAAGCGCCACTCGTGAGCTTGAGGTTGAGTTCCGAATAGGCGTGGCCATATTCCCAGGCCTGTAAGCCCACGAAGATAAATCCCAGGGCGAAGGTCAGGAACAGGCCGAGCTGGAGCTGGCCCCGCTTGTTGAGCTTGAGTGCCCAATGCGCCCATGTCACGGTAACGCCCGACGTCAGCAGTATGAGCGTATTGATTGCCGGAAGACCCCACGCCCCCATGGGAGTGAATTTCTCCTCGATCCCCGGACCCGACACCGGCCAGCCTCCGGTAAAGCTTGGCCATAGCAATTTGTGCTCCATGTCGCCTAGCTCGGGAACAGAAAATACTCGCATATAGTACAGTGCGCCGAAAAAGGCGGCAAAGAACATGACCTCGGTGAAAATAAACCAGCTCATGCCCCATCGGAACGAAGCATCCACCTGCTTGTTGTATTTGCCGCCCTCACTTTCCCGGGCAACCGTGCGAAACCAGACAAAAATCATATAGAAGAGTATGGAGAATCCAATTCCCAACAAACCGTAGCCCACTGGAATCTTGTTGACAGTAAATGCCGCACCGAATCCCATGAATAACAGCGCTATCGATCCTGTAATTGGATAGGTCGATGGCGGTGGAACGTAGTAGTGACCGTGACCATTCCCTGCTTCGTGACTCATGCTCTCTCTCCCGCGTATGATTTAATCAATTTTTTAACTTGTCACAAACTTAACTATTATTACTAGCACCGCCACAAACAACGCGGCGCCAATGATGCCCGCGACAATCACCTGTCCCGGTGTTAGTTTATCGGCATCATTGTCGAGATCACTTTGCTTCCTGATACCAAAGAATGCCCAGGATACGGCTTTCATCGCTTGTAAAAAGGTTCCCCCGCCGGGTTTCCGGCTCATTGCTTAACTACGGCTTCCTCGCCCTTCGGTGGTCTCGGCATTTTTAGCGCCGAGCTCAAAGAACGTATACGAGATGGTCACCGTGTCGTAAGTCTCCGGCAGACCAGGCTCAATCATGAATTGAACCGGCATCTGCCTGACTTCGTTCGGCTTCAGTACCTGCTTGCTGAAACAGAAGCATTCCAGTTTTTTCAGATGCTTGCCCAGCAACTGAGGACTGTAGCTAGGTATGGCCTGCCCACTGATTTCGCGGTCGGAGTTATTTCTAACTTCATACATCACCTGATTCAATTCCCCAGGATGCACACGAATAGTTGACTGGAGAGGCTTGAATTGCCAAGGCAGTCCCCGTGTGTTTGCATCCAGCTCCACGGTTACCCAACGAGCGGTATTCACCTGCGTGTCGGCTGCTATCGTGTCTGCCTGCAGGAGATTATTGATCCCCGCAACCTCGCAGATTTTTTCGTAAAACGGGACTAACGCGAAGCCAAAACCAAACATCACTACTGTAAAGATCAGTAGTTTCCTCATTATTACTGAGTTGGCCTGGACAAGGTTCATTACGAGTTTTTTACGATAACCGTGACAAAAAGTGCTATTACGATAGCCAGCAAAATCAGCGCTGTTCTAATTGCTCCGCGCCTTTGTTTGTCATTTGCTGGCATGCCGAATTCTAGCCTTTGAAGACCGGTGGTGTTACGAAGCTGTGATACGGAGCCGGTGACGGCAGCGTCCACTCCAGTGTTTTCGCGCCTTCCCATGGTTTTGCCGGTGCTTTTGCTCCACCCCGGATGCACTTCAGCACCACGTAGAGGAACAGCAGCTGGCTGAAACCGAACCCAAACGCCCCGATGGTGGAAATCATGTTGAAGTCGGCAAACTGCAACGCATAATCGGGAATGCGGCGCGGCATACCGGCCAGACCGAGGAAGTGCTGGACGAAGAACGCAAGGTTGAAGAAGAAGAACGACAGCCAGAAGTGCAATTTACCAAGCGATTCGTCATACATGTGACCCGTCCACTTCGGCAGCCAGTAGTATACGCCGCCAAATATCGAGAACAACGCTCCGGACACGAGTACATAATGGAAGTGCGCGATGACGTAGTAGGTATCCTGTACCTGGATATCGATAGGCACTATCGCGCATATGACGCCGCTAAACCCGCCCAGGGTAAACAGGAATATGAAGCCGATCGCAAACAGCATCGGCGTTTCGAAAGTCATGGAGCCGCGCCACATCGTGGCCGTCCAGTTGAATACCTTCACCCCTGTGGGAACCGCGATCAGCATGGTTGCGTACATGAAGAACAGCTGGCCGGTCACCGGCATGCCGGCGGTGAACATGTGATGCGCCCAAACGATGCAGGACAGGATGGCGATCGATGCCGTGGCATAGACCATCGACGAGTATCCGAACAGCGGCTTGCGTGCGAACGTGGGGATGATTTCCGACACGATTCCGAATGCCGGCAAAATCATGATATAGACTTCCGGGTGGCCAAAGAACCAGAAAATATGCTGGAACATGACCGGGTCGCCGCCGCCCGCCGCATTAAAGAAGTTAGTGCCGAAGTTGCGATCGGTCAGCAGCATGGTGACCGCACCCGCCAGCACCGGCATTACCAGCACCAGGAGATAGGCGGTGATCAGCCAGGTCCACACGAACAGTGGCATTTTCATCAGCGTCATGCCAGGCGCCCGCATATTGAGAATGGTGGTGATGATATTGATGGAGCCCATAATGGACGATGCGCCCATGATGTGGAGAGCAAAAATGGCCATATCCATCCCCATGCCCATTTGGACGGAGAGCGGCGGATAGATCGTCCAGCCCCCGGCAGGTGCACCCCCCGGCACGAAAAATGACCCCGTCAGCAGCAGCGCCGCCGGGGGGAGCAGCCAGAAGCTCCAGTTGTTCATTCGGGCGAACGCCATATCAGGCGCCCCAATCATCATCGGGACTTGCCAATTGGCAAATCCGACGAAAGCCGGCATGATGGCACCAAACACCATTATCAGACCGTGCATGGTGGTCAGCTGGTTGAAAAACTCGGGGTTGACAACCTGGATGCCAGGCTGGAACAGCTCAGCCCGTATGGTCAGCGCCATCACGCCCCCGGTCAGGAACATGGTGAACGCAAACCATAGATACATGGTCCCGATGTCTTTGTGATTGGTAGCGCAAATCCAACGGGAAGCCCCGCTGGGATGGTGATCGTGCGCGTCGTGTGCTACGTCGTGTTCATGTACTGCTGCCATGATTTCCTCCTTGATGCTATTTTCTGAATTCGTTGATTTCGGATGGCTTTACTACGTCTCCCTTGTTGCCCCAGGAACTACGCTCGTAGGTGACCACCGCCGCGATTTGTACGTCCGACAGATGCTTGAAAGCAGCCATTGCAGTGCCCGGTTTGCCTTCCATTACAATCTTGATGTGATCAGCCTTGGCACCGTTGGCAAGCTTGGAGCCCTCGAGCGGAGGGAACGTCCCCGGCAAGCCTTTGCCGTTCGCCTGATGACAGGCCACACAGTTGGCGCTGTATACCTTCTCACCTTCTGCGTTGAGTTCTTCCGCCGTGAATTCTTTATTGGCATCGGAAGCCGTCGCAGCGGACTTCTTCTTCTGTTCGGCCACCCACTGGGTATACTTCTCCGGCGTCACCGCTTCCACGATAATAGGCATGAAGCCGTGTTCCTTCCCGCACAGCTCGGCGCACTGGCCGCGATAGGTGCCTGGATTGTCGACCGTGAACCAGGTGTCGCGCACATAGCCCGGTATGGCGTCCTGCTTGGCGCCCAAGGCAGGCACCCACCAGGCGTGGAGCACGTCATTGGCGGTCAGCAGTATGCGTACCTTCTTGCCCACGGGCACAACCAGGGGATTGTCCACTTCCAGGAGGTAGTTCTCTCCCTTGGGCTGCGTGTTCTCGATCTGGGCCCTGGGTGTCGCCAACGCGCTGACAAAACTGATGCCTTCCCCTTCACCGGTGATGTAGTCATACCCCCACTTCCACTGGTAGCCGGTGGTCTTGACGGTGATGTCAGGACTGGAGGTGTCCTTCATCGCGATGACCGTCTTGGTTGCGGGTAAGGCCATACCAATCAGGATCACAAACGGGATAATCGTCCAGATAATCTCGACCGTGGTGCTGTGATGGAAGTTTGCCGCTTTATAACCCTGGGACTTGCGATGCTTGAGCAGAGAATAAAACATGGCCCCAAACACGACGATGAATATCGCCAGGCAAATCCAGAGCGCCAATGTGTGCTGATCATATATCTGCCGCGCGATGGTCGATTGCGGCTCGGGAAAATTCAACTGGTGAGGATCCGCCGCCGCAAGCGCCAGCCCTGAATACAACGCGGTCACCAGACCCCCCATTACGATTGATGCTTTACTGCTCATGTCTCCCCCCACTTGATTTCTGAATACAGTACGACCAATTGTTTACAGAACTACCCACCTGACGAACCGTCCCCCGGATTATTCTTTGCCAGATGGGGGCGGCGCCAGCTTTGTCCTCTACGGTCTTGTCCTCTACGGTCCGTCACTATACGAGATATCTCATACAATCCCGCTCGAAATACCTGACGACCGCCTAAAAAACCCTATTGCTAATGTCAGTAATTGTGTTATTCTATAAGCCCAGGCTGAATCCAAACACTAAGAATAACAGCATTTCCAGAAGTTCAAGGTTTCAGCGAAAAAATTTCGGACCTGATCAAGTTTCAAGCAATCAGGAAAGAAATTTCGCGGTCGACCCCCCCACTTCAAACCGGTTTTCAGAGCCAAAAGGCTTGAAATCAAGAAAACCGACAAAACCCTATCATCATATATAAATATGAAATTTGCTTATCAGTTCAAGCTCATTTCATAACATTGCCGATAATTACAGTGTCTTTGCTCAGCCTGGCTCGGTTATCGGGTTATTCATTACTGCCTATCCAACATTTAACCAGATCATCTTTTCCCCAACCTCCTTAGCATTGTTCTATGCATTTCAGTTATTTATAGCAGCAGACCACCCTGAAACGGAAAAAAATTCTACCACAGCGGAATTGCCCGTACAAGGAAGAAACATGATCTTTTCCAATATATCTGAATATGACCCTATTCTAAAAAGAGTTATTATCCCCTCCTGAAAATGTGGTAATTTTACCCTAATGGAATTATGGTAATGATGGGCTACAGACAGCAAATGGCCTCTCCTAATCTTCCTCTTTTACTCCACGTATCTTCCCCGTATTTGCCCCGTACCCGTTTTCCCCGTCATTTCCCGCTAGGGGTTCGATTCCGACTCTCGAGTTATCTATCAGGTATCCGGTCCCCTCTCAACCCCGGCTAAATAGACCCCGTAGTCACCCCGTTTAGCTAAAAAACATGGTTAAGCGGCCTTCCGATTTTTGCTGTTGTCTCCGAATTAAGCACTCACGGGAGGAATCGCGAGCAAAACGGCTTCCTTTAGCAGTTCCCCGGCGCGCTTGGATAAAGGACTCTGGCAGATAGGCTCAACTACAGTTTGCGCAATCAAGAATATATCGATCTGTCGAGACAAGCGAAATAGACGGATACATCCAGATTCGACTTGCTTCGTTGCGCCTGCCAGATCATTTCAGCGAGACATTCCATCACTTGATGCATAACAGCGTGCTCGTCGCCCGTTTTGCTCAATAACCTTTCGAAGCGATCCCGGATCCCGGGGGGCTGGTCTATCGAGAGCTGCTCTTTGACTGCGATATGCATACCCATGTGCAGAAATGGATTAGTGTCCCCCATTTCCGGCAAATAATCCTTATCCTGATATCGGTCAGGATCCTCCAGCACCGCCTGATACTCGGGGTGCAGCAAAATTGCGTCAAGCGCCATGTTTTCCATGGCAGACAGCACTTCCCGCTGCCGGTATTTACGCCAGGTGTCAAAGAAGAATTGACGTGCCTGTTCTCTTGAGGGATTGAACATTCTGGATGTCGCGAAGACTCAGGAATCCAAGAATAACAAGGTTACGAGGTTACAGAACCGGGGTTTTTTCCCCATATTCGCACAAGTCATTTATCAGGCAGACCGGGCATTTGGGTTTTCTCGCCACGCAAATATACCGTCCATGCAGGATAAGCCAATGGTGCGCATCATGTCGAAATTGCCCGGGAACACATTTCAGGAGTTTCTGCTCCACCTCGAGCACAGTCTTTCCCCGAGCTATTCCTGTGCGGTTGGAGACCCGGAATATGTGAGTGTCCACAGCGATGGCCGGTTGGCCAAACGCCGTATTCAGCATTACGTTTGCGGTCTTCCGGCCCACCCCGGGCAGCCGTTCCAATTCCTCCCGGGTGCGAGGAACCTCTCCGCCATGATTCTGAATGAGTAACGTGCAGGTAGCCAGAATATTCTTTGCCTTGGTCTTGTACAACCCGATACTCTTGATGTACTCCTGCAGCCCATTTTCCCCCAGTTCCAATATTTTCTGCGGCGTGTTGGCCTTGGGAAACAGCTTTTTTGTGGCTAAATTCACGCTTTTATCGGTAGCCTGGGCCGAGAGAATGACTGCAATAAGCAGTTCGAAGGGCGAGCCATACACCAACTCGGTGGTAGGATGAGGATTGGCGGCCTTAAACCGGGTGAAGATTTCGGTGCGTTTATGCGCATTCATGGGATAAATACGAGCCTTCGGGCCTTGCATACCTGCTGCGGTTTCTATTTGTCGGAACTATCGGGTCTGGCACGCGCTGCCTGGGCTCGCTCCAGCGCAGCCTGGACCATGGCTTTTTTTCGATTTGTCACGTCCACCGAGTTGCGCTCGAATTTTGGTAATTCAACCTCGCGCGAACGCAAATCTTCCTTTTCCCTTCGATCGCGCTCAAGCCGCCTTGACCTGAACTGATGGCGCGCACGCGCCCGGTCCGCCACTTTTTTTTCGTCCTCCTCGGTCGGGTAGCCGCGCGCCGTAACAGCGATCGTACCCGTACCGTCGGCAGCACGTAGCTCGGGCGGCATCATGACGATGCAATCCATCGGGCATGGCGCAAGGCATAATTCGCACCCGGTGCATTCATCAGAAATAACGGTGTGCGCCTGCCTGGTCGCCCCGACGATCGCATCCACCGGACAGGCAGCGATGCAAAGGGTGCAGCCAATGCATGCATGCTCGTGGATAAATGCCACCGTCCTCGGCTTGGTTACGCCATGCGCGGGATTGAGGGGCTTGGGACTGATACCCATCAATTCGGAGAGCTTCAGGATTCCCGTCTCACCTCCGGGTGGGCACTGGTTGATGTCAGCCCGGCCCTCCGCAATGGCGGCGGCGTACGGGCGGCAACCCGCGAAACCGCATTGGCGGCATTGCGTTTGCGGCAAGATTGCATCTAGAGCGGTCACAAGCTGATCTTGTGTCATTTTGGACCGGGGCGCTGAAACGGCGCATCGGCGTGGCAAAGTGCCTCTCCAATCTCACGCACGAGGCGAGGACCGCGAAAAACCAACCCGCTGTATATTTGTACCAGGCTTGCCCCCGCCTCCATTTTTTCCTTTGCGTCCGCGGCGCTCATGATACCCCCCGCGGCGATGATAGGAAGAGCTCCCTTGAGCAACATGCTTAACTCACGGACGATCCTGGTAGCCTGATCCTTCAGCGGCGCGCCACTCAAGCCACCGGCTTCTTCCGAGCCGGGCATTTTCTCAACACCCGGCCTCGAAAGCGTCGTATTGGTCGCGATGACTCCATCTATTTGATGCATCATCAGTAGCGTCGCGATGGCCCCGACTTGTGCCGGATCCAGATCGGGCGCGATCTTCACGGCAAGGGGCGTATATTTTCCATGCGTATCCGCCAGCTTTCGTTGGGCCGACTTCAGGCTGGAAAGAAGATTATCCAACTGCCCGGCCTCCTGCAACTGGCGCAAACCAGGGGTATTGGGAGACGAGATATTGACAGCGACATAATCGGCGAAACGATAAATCTTATTTAGGCATGCGAGATAATCATCCTCCGCCTTGTCTACGGGCGTGTCGAAATTCTTGCCGATATTGATGCCCAGAATGCAGTGGCAGGTTGATTGCCCCACATTCTCCAACAGGCTGTCAACGCCCAGGTTATTGAAGCCCATGCGATTGATGATTGCGCGTGCTTCGGGGATGCGAAACAGGCGAGGCTTTGGGTTGCCCGACTGGGGGCGTGGCGTAACGGTACCGATTTCGATAAAGCCGAAACCAAGCGCCGCAAGTGCCTCGATATGCTCGCCGTTCTTGTCCAAACCGGCAGCCAGACCTACCGGATTGGGAAAATTCAGCCCCATGACAGTTCGCGCCCGGCAGGGGATCGAAGTAGGAGCCACCAACCCGAACCGGCGAGCTTTCTCGATTGCATCGAATGTCAGGCGATGCGCTGACTCGGGGTCAAGACGAAACAGTAACGGACGAAGCAGCGAATAGAGCATTCCTTATTTTAACAGCCAAAACACCCATAGCCTGTGCCCGTCGCTTGCCTCACCACCGTACCCCTCGCCCCTCGCCCATATCTTCCATATCGCGTTGTTGAATGAAATTTTGAATGTGTCGGACGATTTGTTTATCATTCGCCTTTATCAAAATGGGACGTCCGTGTGAAGCTGATCAGTTTTCTGCTTGTTTCCGCTCTCATATTGATTGGGGGGCCTGCCCGTGCCATGAGTGAGTGGGACAGGCTCAATAATGAGCTTGAATCGCTTTATCAGCAGGGAGAGTACAGCCGTGCTGTTCCGATTGCCAAGAGAGCCTTGGAGGCAGCTGAACGGACTCTGGACGACGAAAATCCCGCACTGGCGACCAGCCTCAACAGTCTGGCCCTGCTCCATAACGCCCAAGGACAATACGTGCAGGCCGAGCCACTTCTTAAACGAGCTCTGACGATTTTTGAGAAGTCCATGGGAGCGGAAAGCCAGGAAGTGGCCGCCACGCTCAACAATCTCGGGATGATCTATAAAAACAGAGGCGATTACCCGGCGGCCGAGCCGCTTTATAGACGTGCACTTGAGATCGATGAGAAGGTGCTCGGACCAGCGCACCCGGATTTGGCTGTAAGCCTAAATAACCTCGCCCAGCTTTATCAGGAGCAGGAGCAGTATGCCCAGGCCGAGCCGCTCCTCAAGCGCGCGTTGGACATTTCGGAAAAATCGCTCGGACCCAGCCATAACCAAGTGGCTCTGAGCCTGAACAACCTGGCGCTGTTGTATGCGGCGCAAAAAAAATACTCAGAGGCTGAGCCCCTGCTAAAGCGTGTTTTTTCGATCTCCAAAAAAACGTTCGGCCCCAACCATCCCAACGTGGCTTTGAGCTTGAACAATCTCGCGGGGGTGTATAGGGAGCAGGGAAAATATCCGCACGCTGAGCCACTGTTCCAACGCGCACTGGCGATTTCCGAAAAAACGCTCGGCCCAAATCACCCCAATGTGGCGACGGGACTTGAAAATCTGGCTCAGCTATATCGGGACATCGGATATCCGGGCAAGGCAGCTCCGCTGGACAAACGCGCAGCGGAAATACGGGCGGCAAAGTGATCGTGTGTACTCAGCGCAGGAAAATGCGTTGTGCGACGGAATAGCTATGCCTTGCTATTGGTTAGCGGTACCCACTGCCCTTCAACCAAGCCTTCCAAGGGCCGAAAGCCAGCTTTATAGGACATCTTGCCGCTGTCTTTGATCCAGTAGCCAAGGTACAGATAGGGTAGCTTCAGTTCGAAGCACAGCTGAGCCTGCCATAATATGTTGTAGGTTCCGAAGCTTGCCCCAGGCACGTCAGGATCGAAGAATGTATATACGGATGATATTCCGTCAGGCAGCTCATCAATAATACTGATCATGCGCAACTGCCCATCTTCGCGAAACTCGACGAGTCGTGAGTCCACATTGCTCGGCAACAGAAAATGCCGGTATTGCTCGCGGCTGTCGCGGTCCATGCCCCCGCCGCTGTGGCGCTGCGCCTGATACCTCAAATACAGCGCGTAGTGATCGGGATGGTAATACAAATCATGCTGGGTAGCGACGAGGTGCTGATGCCGTTTCCACGACCGGCGTTGTGAACGCCTGAGCGCGAGCTCTTCCACCACGATCCGCACTGGCACGCATGCACGGCAGTGGTCGCAATGCGGCCTGTAGGTAAATGCACCGCTGCGGCGAAAACCGGCCTGTACAAGCTCGCCATATACACTCGTATCGATCAGATGGCTCGGCGTGGCCACCTGGGACCGCGCCAACTGTTCGGGCAAATAGCTGCAAGGGTACGACGCGGTCGTATAGAACTGTAGTACAGATGGGGGCAGATCATTCAACTGGCTCATTATCGAAGGACCATTTTCCGATTCGTCCTGGATAGTTTACCAATTCTTTCAATTTTTGACCAAACTCCGTGCGGGGGATCTCTCTCCCGCCCAGCGACGCCAGATGAGCTGTTTTCATCTGGCAGTCGATCATTTCAAAGCCCCAGCGTTCCAACTGGCGCACCAGGTGAACGAAGGCAATCTTGGATGCGTCGGAAACGCGCGAAAACATCGATTCACCAAAAAACATCTTTCCGAGCGCCACCCCATAAAGACCCCCGACTAATTCTCCACTCATCCATAGCTCAATCGAATGGGCGAACCCTGCTTCATGCAGAGAATTGTAGGCTGCAATCACCTCATGGTGAATCCAGGTGCCGGCACGGCCGTTACGTGGCGCAGCGCACCCTTTGAGGACTTCAGGGAAAGCACTGTCCACCCGGATTTCATACCCGGCTTTCTTGAGGGTTTTTCCAAGCGAACGTGATATTTTCAGTTCACCTGGGAACAGAACCATGCGCGGATCGGGGCTCCACCATAAAACAGGCTCCCCCTCATTGAACCAGGGAAAAATGCCGCGTTGATACGCCTCTATCAACCGTTGCGGTGACAGGTCGCCCCCTGCGGCAAGGAGCCCGTTTGGCGTACTCAGGGCCGTGTTAACCGGGGGAAAGGGTCTGCGGGATCGAGCCAGGGGATCATACGATACATAAGGCCCGGAGCAATGAACAGCCGTCCAATCTGTGAATGAGATAAACGGGCAAAGAATTACTGCCGTGTTAGTCGATAGCGGGTCGGATCGGAAACATCTGCCGCCTCGAACCCTGCCTTGCGCAACCGGCAGGAATCACATACCCCGCAGGCAAGTCCCGCTTCATCGGCCTGGTAGCATGACACGGTAAGGCTGTAATCCACGCCCATTCCAATTCCCTGCCGAATGATCTCAGCCTTGGAAAGCATGATAAGTGGCGCATGGATGCTCAGCCTCAAGCCTTCGACGCCGGATTTGGTTGCGAGATTTGCCATTTTTTCGAATGCGGCGATATATTCGGGCCGGCAATCCGGATAGCCGGAATAATCAATGGCATTCACGCCTACAAAAATGTCACGGCTTTCAACTACCTCCGCCCAAGCCAAAGCCAATGACAGCATGATGGTGTTACGGGCAGGCACATAGGTTGCGGGTATGCCTGGCTTGATTCCGTCTACCGATACTGCTCGCGATTCGTCGGTAAGTGCAGACCCGCCGAACAGAGCCAGATCTACCCGCACGATTCTGTGTTCGGATACGGCAAATGATTCTGCCAGCCTGGCTGCAGCCAGCAGTTCGGATGCATGGCGCTGTCCATAGTCAACGCTCAGGGCGTGACACTGATAACCTTCGCTTTTGGCAATAGCCAGTGTGGTGGCTGAATCAAGGCCGCCCGATAGCAGCACAACAGCCTTAGCCATACCGGGCAAAACAGCCAGGGGTTTTCATCGGCCCGGTCCCTCGCCCCATAAAAGCTTGTGCAATTGAATCTGCATGCGTACCGGTAGCCGATCGCGCAATATCCAGCCCGCAAGAGTGGATGGATCGAGCTTTCCGTGAACCGGAGAGAACAGGACGGCGCAGGCGAGGTCCAGCTTATGCTGGCGCATGACTTCAACGGACCACTCATAATCCGCCTGATCGCACACGACGAATTTCACCTCATCGCGGGCCGTCAGGTGAGAAAGGTTGGACCACAGGTTTTTTTCCACTTCACCCGAACCTGGGGTCTTGATATCCATGATCCTGGATACGCGGGTGTCCACCTTCGATATATCCAACGCGCCGCTGGTTTCCAGAGACACGGAATAGCCCGCATCGCACAGGTTACCGAGCAGATTGAGGCAACTGTGCTGCGCCAACGGCTCGCCACCCGTAACCGTGACGTAGCGCGTACCAAACCCGCCGGTCTCCGCCAGAATTTCAGTTATTGAAAGGCGCCTTCCCCCGTAAAATGCATATTCGGTATCACAGTACCCGCACCGCAGCGGACAGCCTGTAAGGCGGATAAAAACGGTTGGCAACCCTACCCGGCTGGTTTCTCCCTGCAAGGAAAAGAAAATTTCGCTGACGCGCAAATTCTCCGGCCGCAAATTCTCAGCCTTTGAATGCCTCGAATGCCCGAGTGATGCTGAGGATATGATGGAGCCCATTCTGAGATAATACGAACGAAGAAGGAATAAACAAGGAATCAGGCGACCAATAAGGAATCAGCGGCCATGCGACCGAGAGGCAATGCGTTACGGCCGCTATTTCAGATTGGCCAGCCGCTTTTTGGCCTTGTCAGCCGCGTCGCTGCCGGGATATTTCCGCACGACCGTTTCCAGCGTCTTCTTGGCCGCCGGTTTCTTGTTCATTTCCAGCTGGCTGCTCGCGATGTTGAGCATCGCATCTGGCGCCTTCGCACTTTCGGGAAAAGTACTGATGAGCTTTTCCTGTGCGCTGATCGCGTTCTTGAAGTCCCGCATGGCGTAGTAAGAATTGCCGATCCAGTACTGTGCGCTCGGTGCCAGACTCGAATTCGGGTAGCTCTTCAGGAATTTATTGAAACTGGAAATGGCATCCTGATACCGGCCATTCTTGAACTGACTATAAGCGGCCTCATAAACGAGGCTTTCTTCGCTTTCCGCTCCAGGAACACTGGCAGACGCAGGAACGCTGGGGCGCACAGAAACACTGACAGGAGGCGCAAGCCTGTAAGCGTCCTGCCCTTCTACTTCGGCATCCGGCTCAGGATGATCTGTCGCGGCAGCGTGGCGGGCTTCTGAAGAAGCAGCCTGAGGCGTCTGAGATGCGCTTGATTCCTCGACCTTTCTCAGTCGGGAATCCAGATCGACGTAAAAATCCTTCTGGCGCTTCTGAGCCTGGTCGTTTTCATTGGCGAGAACCTCGATCTGCCCCTGCAATTTGTTCAGATCAAGTTTGAGAGACTCGATCTGATTATTCAGTTCCAGCAGGGGCTGATTGCCCAGAAGCTCTTCCAGTTTGACAATACGCTCGTCAAGCGTCTGCGCCTGAGTGCGCAGGTTGCCGATCACCACCTGCTGTTGGGCAATCTGCCTTCGCGCTTCCTCGTCATCGAATACGCCTGCCTGGCTGGTACTCCAGCCAAACAAGAATAGCAATAATCCAAAAGCGCGCAACAGCACCGTTATTCGCCTTTATAGCGAATATCGACGCGGCGGTTTTCTGCCCACGATGCCTCATCGTGTTCCGTTGCCCGCGGCTTCTCTTCCCCGAGGCTGACGGATTCGATCTGCGCTTCCTTTGCTCCGGACAAGGTCATGGCATATTTGACAGCGTCCGCCCGGCGCTGGCCCAAAGCAAGATTGTATTCCCGGCTGCCGCGCTCGTCAGTATTGCCTTGCATAATTGCCTTGGCGCTCGGATTGCTGCGCAGGTATTGGGCGTGCGCCAATACCAGCTGCCGGTAATCCTCCTTCACGACGTAACTATCGTAATCAAAATAAACGCTGCGTTTTGAAAGTATATTTTTGGGATCGGTCAGTGGATTGAGCGTGGGACCGCCCTCGGTTGTAGCCGACGTACTTGGCTGCGTTGGCTGCGCGCCCACGGACTTTTCTTCTACTTCAGCCGAAGGCTGAGGAGTCTGGCTGGCGCACGCCGACAATAAACCGATCAATAATACGCCAAGAACTTTCTTCATTTTCATTTCCTTTAGGTTGACAAAAGCGAGTTAAAAAGTTGATAAAAAAAGGTGTTCAATGCTTGGTAGGCAAAGGCCCCCAGGCTGGCTCCCTGATATCCCCCTCTTGAGTAGAGAGCTGCTGCCGAGTTCTGCCATCGCTGGACACTGCGGACAATATTCCTCGTCCGCGAACCTCGGTTGCGTAGAGAATCATCCTGCCATTAGGGGCAACGCTGGGGGATTCGTCGAACCGAGAATCAGTGAGAGGCCGCATCTGCCGGGTCGAGACGTCCTGTATCGCAACATTGAAGCGATCCCCATTGCGGTGAATAAAGGCGAAACTTTTACCATCCGGGCTGTACTGGGGGCTTACGTTGTAGCTGCCCTCAAATGTGAGACGCTCGGCTGTCGATGATGCGCCGCCGGTTATGGGCATTCGGTAAATCTGAGGGCTGCCTCCGCGGTCCGAGGTAAAGATAATATAACGGCCATCTGGAGAAAAACTTGGCTCTGTATCTATACCGGAACTTTGGGTCAGCCGTTGCAAGCCGCTGCCATCCGCATTGATCAGGAAAATCTGCGACCCTCCCGCCAATGATAAAACTACGGCGAGCTTCTTGCCGTCCGGGGACCATTCGGGCGCACTGTTGCTTCCCCGAAAATTGGCTACTGCCTTGCGCGCCTGAGTCGCAAGCGTCTGGACGTAAACGACCGGCTTTTTATTCTCGAATGAAACATAGGCCAGCTGCGTGCCATCCGGAGACCATGCCGGCGATATGATAGGTTCCGTGTACTCGATGACCGGCTGGGCATTGAAACCATCGGCATCGGCAACCTGCAGCGAATACTTCTTCCCCTGCTTCACCACGTAGGCAATACGCGTGCTGAAAACACCGACGTCGCCAGTCAGCTTTTCATAAATCATGTCGGCGATTCGGTGGGCTGCGGCGCGCAACTGCTCCGGAGGAACGGTTTCGGTATAAACCCCCAGTTGCGATTGTTTGGCCACGTCCAGCAGCATGACACGCAAAGCCACCAGGCCGCCGGGCAGAGTAGTGGCGCTGCCAATCGCAAGCGCGCTGGCGCCCCGGCCGGTCCAATCCGAATAGATGACTTCGGTGGGATCATGCGGCGCAAGCGCTCCCGGCTCAACCAGCCTGAACAGCCCGCTACGGTGCAAATCGGCAGATACTACGGGACTTAGGCTCTGCTTGAGCTTCTCTTCCCCAGCAAGAGGAACAATAGCAATCGGAATCTGCGTTGCTCCGCCACCGAAAATTTCGATATTCAGGGTTGCGTGCAGAGGGGAGCTAACCAACCACAGGAGCAAGACAAACGCATATCCGGAAAACCCGCCCAACCGAATGTGCATGGCGTGCATGGCGATAATAACCTTAATCGAAGAAAAGGATTTTAAAGCTTTGGAATTATACTCAGTCATTCGAGGTAATGCACTTTAATGCTCAAATTCCGGAATTGCGGAAACAACGCGGGATCGGGAGGAAGCGGTAATGGCTTGGACAGGTAAATCGCGCGCTCCACGGCCGTGTCGAATGCTGCGAATCCGCTGCTCCTTCGCAATTTCACATCGAGGACATCACCGCCCGGCAGCAATGTGACGTCGAATTCAGCGACCGGATTGCCGGGCAGGTCGGGGGGCATCACGATATTCCTTTTTATCCTGGCAAGAATACGGGCCTTGTATTCGTCGATTTCGTTCGCCAGGCGCGACCGTGCCGCAGCCTGAGCCTGAAGCTTGTCTTTGGCTTCCTGATCGCGGCGCACTTGCTCCATTTCCGCTGCGACCCTTGCTTTTTGCTCCCTCTCCTTGAGTTCCTTCTTCTCTTTCTTTTCCGACTCTTCAATCAGTTCTTTCAGATCCTTCGGCGGCTGCAGTTTCTTCTCTACCGGCTTTTTTTCAACTGGCTTGGGCTTCTCGGGCTTTTCCTTGATTGCGATATCAGGCTTGGGCGGCGGGGGCGGCGTTTCCTGTGCGGGCGGCAACGGCTTTGCCTCCTTTACCTCGGGGGGCGGCTCGACGGGCTTAGGGGCTGGCTCGGGTGGCGCGATGGGCTTGGGCGGCGCCGGCGGGGCGGATGGAACCGGCTGCGGAAGGCTGTCCCACAGCTCCACCATCATTCCCTCGGGCGGGGAGATCTTCCAGCTCAGGCCGAAAATCATGAAGGCGAAGAATGCGATATGGACCAGCACAGCAAGCACGCCTGCCTGAGCTCTTCCCGGCTCAGGTTGCCGCGAATTCCGCAGTGCTGCAGCGCTCATCGTTTATATGTCTGAGGACCCATGGTCACTTCTGCATTGCCTCTTGCTTTGACTTCGGCTTGGCAAGCAACCCTACTTTCTTTACCTGCTGCTGCTGCAGAATGTCCATTACATTGATTACTTCTTCATAGCGGACGCTTTTATCACCCGCGATGACGACGGGCTGCTCGGGATTCTGTGCCTGTTTCTGCTTGATCGCCTCGATAAGTTCCGTTCGGCTGACTTTCTGTTCTCCGCCGGGTTTGGAGCGGTCGTGCAACCGCAGTCCGCCGTCCGCCTTGACGATCACTTCAAGCGGCGCAACAGGGGGCGTGAGCGACTTTCCAATCTGCGGCAACTCGATCTGGCCTGGATTGATGAGCGGCGCGGTGATCATGAAAATCACCAGCAGCACCAGCATGACATCGATATACGGCACCACATTGATGTCGTTCATCAGGCGGCGCCTGCCGCGCCGCTCAGTCATGAGCCCGGCCCATCATTACCCACCCGCCTGCCGCTGCAAGACATTGGACAATTCTTCCATGAAGCTTTCAAACCGGGTTGCCAGCCTGTCGATGTTGGAAGCGTAGCGGTTATAGGCAATGACCGCGGGAATGGCGGCAAAGAGCCCCATCGCGGTCGCGATCAGTGCCTCCGCAATGCCGGGAGCAACATGCGCAATGGTCGCCTGACTGATATTTGACAAGCTCCGGAACGAATTCATGATGCCCCATACCGTGCCGAACAGGCCAACGTACGGACTTACCGACCCGACCGTGGCAAGAAATGGAAGATGGGACTCAAGATTGTCCATTTCCCGCTGGTAGGTCGCTCGCATTGCCCGGCGCGTGCTGTCCATGACCGAACTGACATCCATGCCCGGCTGACGCTTGTGCTTGATGAACTCACGAAATCCTGCTTCAAAAATCCGTTCCATGCTCCCCGCCGTATGGCGCGCGCTTGTAGCGCTCTGAAAGAGCGCGTTCAGGTCGGATCCCTTCCAGAAAGCATTCTCGAATTCATCGCTCTGCTTCATCGCCCGGCGTATTACGAACAGCTTGCGAAAGATGTACCACCAGGATAAAAACGAGGCCAATAACAACAGCGCCATGACCAGCTGCACCAGCACGCTTGCATTGCTGATGAGATGGATGACGGACATGTCCTGTGTGACCGAAGGGTTCATGAGCAGCGTCCCACTTTACTGCGTAACGCGGCGGGCAAGCTTACCGGCTTGAGGCTATCGGACCCCACGCATACGGCCTGAACCGTTGCTTTGGTCAAGAGGTCTGCGCCCCGTGTAATTTCTGCGAGATTGTTATCTGGCTCCGGCCGAGCTCAGCCGGCTGCGCGGTAACGTGCAGCAGGTCGTCCAGCAGCGCCGGCTTGAAGTATTCGATGCTAAGCGAACGAATCATGAAAATCACCTTGTGAACCTGAATCAAAGAATGAACGTCAAAGCCCAGTTCCCGCAGCCATTCGTAGCGGACGCGCTCCAGAAAATTGAGATAGGTCGAGTGGTAAACCACGCCGCCAGCATCGGTATCCTGGTAGTAAACACGGATGGGGAGTGAAAAGACTTTTTCCGAATGACTTGAAAATTTATCAAATTGAACCACGTTCATAAGTCGAAACCAAGCAAGAAAAACCTCCCATCCGGCAGCTATCCATTAGGGCCAAGCCCTGGTCAGAAGGCATTGGGCAAGGACCCACTGACCGCGTGTTTAGAGCGAGATCGTCTCCCCACAGCTCCCCGCTCATTCCGGCCAGCGCATTCTTTGGCAATGGCAGCCCGAAATGCTGGTAGGCGATTGCGGTGGCCATACGGCCGCGGGGAGTGCGTTTCATATAGCCCTGCTGAATCAAATATGGTTCCAGAACATCCTCGATGGTTCCGCGCTCTTCGCTGATCGCGGCAGCCAGATTGTCCACCCCGACCGGTCCGCCGCCAAATTTTTCCATCACGGTCAGCAGTAATTTTCTATCCATCACGTCGAGTCCGATGACGTCCACGTCCAGCATGAGTAACGCGGCATCCGCAACTGGCAGGGTAATGTGCCCGCCGGCCTTGACCTCCGCAAAGTCGCGCACGCGCCTGAGGAGACGGTTGACGATGCGCGGCGTACCCCGTGAGCGGCGCGCGATTTCGACAGCACCGTCGGCAGAGATATTCGCATTTAGCAGGCTCGCGGATCGCGTCACGATTTTGGTGAGCTCTTCCACAGAATAAAATTCCAGTCGGGAGATGATACCGAAACGATCACGCAGCGGATTCGTCAGCATGCCGGCGCGCGTGGTGGCGCCCACCAGGGTAAACGGCGGGAGGTCGAGCTTGACCGATCGCGCGGCGGGGCCTTCGCCGATCATGATGTCCAACTGGTAATCCTCAAGTGCCGGGTAAAGAATCTCCTCTACTATTGGCGAGAGCCGGTGTATTTCATCAATAAAGAGCACATCGTTGGGTTCAAGGTTGGTCAGCAGGGCCGCCAGATCGCCCGGCCGCTCAAGCACGGGGCCGGATGTCTGCCTGAGGCTTACCCCCATCTCCCTGGCAATGATATGTGCCAGCGTGGTTTTGCCCAGCCCGGGCGGCCCGAACAGCAGGACATGGTCGAGCGCTTCCCTGCGCCGCCTCGCCGCCTCGATGAATATCTGCAACTGCTCGCGAATTTTTTCCTGGCCGACGTACTCTTCGAGATGCTTGGGCCGAAGCGCCCGCTCCAGCTCTTCCTCTCTGTTTGAAACGGGCGCGGAGGTGATTAATCGATCGGTTTCAATCATTCAATGATTGACCTACCGGGTTCTTATCAAAGTTCCCATCGAAGGTTCCATCTGCGCACAGGACGAATGCAAAGATCGGGCCCGGCCTTGACTGCATCTTTAAACTGTCTTTAACGCTTCTCTCCCTGTTCGATCTTTTTGCTCTATTTGTCTTTGGACAGAAATCTCAACGCCTGACGTATGCCATCCGATACATTAAGATCGCTCGCTAACTGCTTGACTGCCCAATTGGCTTCTCGCTCATTATACCCCAGAGACAACAGGGCATTAAGCACGTCGCTCTGACTCGTGGATGGCGGTGTCGCCCCTGTCGCACCCGTCGGGCCGACCGCTGCCGCGACCGGCCCCAACTTGTCGCGCAGCTCCAGGAGCAGCCGCTCGGCGGTTTTTTTTCCTATCCCGGGGATTTTGACCAGCCGGCCGCTATCCTGGGCGACGACCGCGTGGCGCAAATCGGAAACGCTCAATCCCGACAGAAGGGCCAAGGCAGTTCGCGCACCCACGCCCGACACCTTAACGAGCTGCCGGAAAGCCTGGCGCTCCGCCTCTGTCTGGAAACCGAACAGCAGGTGCGCATCCTCGCGCACGATGAGGTGGATGTGAAGCGTAACGGCTTCGCCGATTGCAGGCAGATTATAGTAGGTGCTCATCGGCACATCGATTTCGTAACCGACACCCTGCACGTCCACCAGCACCAGGGGCGGGAACTTTTCCAGCAGCAGGCCCGTTATCCGGCCGATCATACGAGCCGACCGCGTTTCATGCTGTATCCCGACGTGGAAATCCTGCCCAGGCCCAGCCCGCCATGAGCGTGGCAAATGGCGCAGGCAAGCGCATCGGCCGCGTCGGCGCTGGGACTGCCCTCAAGGCGCAGCAGCCGCCTGACCATTTCCTGAACCTGTTCCTTTTTTGCGTGGCCATTGCCGACCACCGCCTGCTTGATCTGCAGTGCAGTGTACTCGGCCACCTCGAGATTGTTCAGCACAGCCGTGCAAATAGCGGCGCCGCGCGCCTGGCCCAGCATCAGCGTGGATTTCGGATTGACGTTCACGAACACCTGCTCAACCGCCACATGTTCCGGGCGATGCAGTGTAATGATCTCGTTGAGATGGTCCATGATGGACTTGAGGCGAAGCGGCAGAGTACCGTCCGGTGTTTTGATGCTGCCGCTGCTCACATAGGCAAGCGTGCCGCGCGCTTGATCGATAATCCCGAAACCGGTTATGCGCAAACCGGGATCTACACCGAGGATACGGATATCTGCTTCCTTCCGATAAATACTACGTGTATAGCTACTCGTCCATCACGGCGGTCGTGTAGATCTCCTGCACATCGTCTACATTTTCCAGGGCATCGAGCAGCTTCTGCATTTTTGCCGCATCGTCGCCGGCCAGGGCGGTTTCATTGACCGGCTTCATCACTACTTCGCCAAGCTCTGCCTTGAAACCAGCGTTTTCCAACGCGTCCTTGACCGCTACAAATTCGTAAGGGGCAGTAATGACCTCTATGCTGCCATCGTCGTTCACCACGACATCTTCCACCCCGGCATCGAGGGCTGCTTCCATAAGCTTGTCTTCGTTGGTGCCAGGGGGGAACAATAACTGGCCGCAATGCTTGAACAGAAAGGATACCGAGCCGTCCGTCCGAGATTGCCGCCGTATTTGGTAAAGGCATGGCGCACGTCCGCGACAGTGCGCACGCGGTTGTCGGTCATGCAGTCCACCAAGACGGCCGCACCCCCGATACCGTAACCTTCGTAGCGCACTTCCTCATAATTCACCCCTTCCAGATCGCCGCTGCCGCGCTTGATCGCGCGCTCGACATTATCCTTGGGCATGTTTTGCTCATAGGCCTTATCGACCGCAAGGCGCAACCGTGGATTACTGTTGATTTCACCACCGCCGAGCCGCGCTGCAACGGTTATTTCCTTGATGAGCCGGGTGAAAATCTTGCCACGCTTCGCGTCCTGCGCGGCTTTCTTGTGCTTGATATTAGCCCATTTGCTGTGACCCGCCATAATGCCTTTGCCTGTCGCCTATTTAAAGGGTTGCAATCTTATCATTCCGCTTGACGCTGGACAAAGCACCGCCCCTGGGACTCCAATGAAAAGTTCGTGGCGCTCACTGCGGCCAACGATAAGGCGCAACATCCAGGGGCTGGGACCGGTCGAGGATGATGTTGGTGAGAAGGCGGGCGCTCCCCGGCGCCATCGTCACGCCATAACGATAATGGCCGCTGTTTAAATATAGATTGCCGATCGAGGGATGCCGATCGATGATCGGAATATTGTGGGGAGAACCCGGGCGCAGTCCCGCCCACTGACCCACAATGGCGTCCTCTGTCAATTCGGGGATGAGTGCGTGCGCCTTTGATAGCAGCATGCTCGCGGCCTCGGCAGTGGACGATTTGTCGAACCCGGCCTCCTCCAGCGTGCTGCCCGCTAGAATGTGCCCATCGCGGCGGGGGATCAGATAAAACTTGTCGTGCTCCTGCAGCACGATAGGATCAAGCAAACCGGGCCTCGCCTTGAACAGCAGAATCTGGCCTCGAACGGGCCAGATATCGAGCTTTAGCGCATGCTCGCCCAGAAGCTGCTGGCTCCACGCGCCGGCAGTCACCACGTAACAACCCGCAGAAAACTTGTTACCCTGGCTCGTGCTGATCGATTCGATATTCCCGTGTGCTGTCTTCAATTCGGTAACCGAGGCAAGTTCGATAATAACTCCACCTTTCAGCCTCACCGACCTTGTCAGCGCTTGCAACAAACGGGGATTACGGACTTGGCAAACGCCGGATAGCCAGAGGCATTCTTCATTGATCGCGAGCGCCGGCGCGACGTCACTGGAATTAACTTCCTTGAAGGGGTAGTCACGGCGAGTACACCAGTCTTCGGCCGCACGGCTATAAGCATCCTCCCTTCCTGGAGATCCAGCCACTACGAGCATGCCGCTGGGCTGATATTCCGGATCGACACCGGTTTCGGCTAAGAGACCTTCAATGAATGCGGGAAAGAGCCGGTTGCTGAACTGTGTCAACTCGGTCACGGGATCTGAGTAGTCCCACGGCAAAAGCGGGGACAGAATGCCTGCGCCCGCCCACGAAGCCTCGCGCCCGCATACATCGCGCTCGATGATCGTTACGCTTGCCCCGGCCTGCAATAGCTCGCGAGCCGTTGCAAGCCCGGCAATCCCGCCGCCGATGACAATGACGTCGGCGTTCAAAAATGAACCCTCATGCACGGTATTGTAAACTGGATTTTACGGCCAGACGGGGAACAAGCTCATCAGGAATGATGAGCTTGGGTCAAAAGACTTTATATAGAGGGGGTGAGCCGGTATAATGCACGTCCCCTTCTATCTTTGGGCCGTTAGCTCAGCCGGTAGAGCAGCGGACTTTTAATCCGTTGGTCGGCAGTTCGAATCTGCCACGGCCTACCATCAAATCAATAACTTATAACAATATTTAACCGACGATTTTGTTTCGTTGCTACCATATTGCTACTTTAGAATACCGCGGTGTGCGCTTAGGTGGGCAATTTCTGAACCAGTGGAGAAATCGAGAACCAAAACTCTAAGCGGAACCGCCTCCACCAGCACAAGCTATTAAACACGCCTCTTTTACGCTAGTTGTTTCATATACCCACCATTCACCCCCAACTCCTTCACGGTTAGCTGGTACGGCTGGATTCAAAAAGCCATTCCAATTTCCTCATTCGAAAGATCAAATTAGCGGCTATAACACGAGCGCGAGTGCGAATGTCAGCATTCCAGATTAAAAGCGATGAAGCTGTTCACTGCGTTGAACTTACTTCCGGCGAAAAGCTTACGGGAACGTTTAGATTTGATCAAGATGGAATCCGTGCTTACATATACAGCTATGAGGGCTTCTTCTTCATCAAGCGGGAAGAACCCATTGTTCTCTTGACGGAGAAAAATGAAATCGTATCCCTGTACTCCATTCTAACGGGTCCCCGGGGCCATAATTCACGCTTTGGTCCCACAAGGACTATTTATCGCCAAGACATCACATCTAACATAGCGGTGATCGGCCATGACGAATGGGCGTCGGAGGAATAACACCCTATCAGAAGCTGGCGATCGTCGCCTGAACACTACTTCTGCATGCAGCTAAAAAAGGGAGGAGTACCAAAAATCTCATCTTATAAGATATGGAATATAGGCGCGAAATTGACGGGCTACGAGCTTTAGCAGTCATTCCAGTCATACTTTTTCACGCAGGCTTTGACACATTTAGCGGTGGTTTTGTTGGCGTTGATGTGTTCTTCGTGATCAGCGGCTATCTCATTACGTCAATCATTCTTGCGGAAAGAGAAGCAGGCACATTCTCGTTAGTAGATTTTTATGAACGAAGAATGAGAAGAATATTGCCTGCACTATTTTTCGTGATGCTTGCGTGCATTCCTTTCGCATGGTTTTGGCTGCCACCAAGCGATATGAAGGGCTTCTCCGAGAGCCTTATCGCTGTTCCAATTGCTGTATCAAACTTTTTGTTTTGGCAAAGAAGTGGTTATTTTGATACGGCTGCCGAGCTTAAGTCATTACTACATACATGGAGTTTGGCTGTTGAGGAGCAATACTACTTATTGTTTCCTACTTTCCTGGTACTGACATGGCGACTTCGAAGGCATTGGGTTATTGGCATATTAGTCGTAGTGGCACTAATCAGTTTAGCGCTAGCGCACTGGGGAGCATTAAACCGCCCACAAGCGACTTTTTTTCTGTTGCCGACTCGCATATGGGAACTGTTAATCGGAGTATTTGCAGCATTTCATTTATTTGGTAGAGAGAGTACGAAAATAAAATCCAGCGACTCCTCTCACCTCATTCAATTTCTCGGTATTTTTGGTTTATTTTTAATCGTATATTCCATATTTGTTTTTGACAAGCAAACGCTTTTTCCAAGTCTGTATGCGCTCATACCAACTTTAGGTACAGCATTCATTGTCTTGTTTGCCACACAGCAAACAATAGTCGGCAAAATACTTTCAAGCAAGGTATTAGTTGGTCTTGGACTAATAAGCTACAGCGTATATTTATGGCATCAGCCCTTATTTGCTTTTGCTCGCCACATAGCCTTGGCGGATCCCGGTAGAGATGTTTTTATATTGCTGATACTTCTAGCCATTGCTGCTGCTTACTTGAGTTGGCGGTTTGTTGAGAGACCATTCAGAAATAGAAGCGAGGTGAGCAGAAAGACTCTCTTAATATCAACTCTATTCTTTACGGGGTTCTTTGTTCTGCTCGGTTTAGCGGGGGTCTTGACGCGAGGATTTGTCGATATGAGAACAAATTATATGCAAAAACAGATTCTTGCAACAGTTGCTCGAAGCCCCCAAAGAAAGGGGTGCCACACAAGTGGGGCAAATTATAGAAAACCAGAGAATGCTTGTCAGTATTACGTACCAAATGGAAGTTGGGCTGTTTTAGGTGATAGTCATGCGGTCGAACTTGCTTACGCGCTCGCCAAAGTTCTGGAAAAGGATAATAAAGGTGTAAAACAATTTTCCTTTAGCGGTTGTGCTCCAGCATACGGCAGAATTGATAAAACGCATTCAGATAGCGTCAATTGCTCTCATTGGACTGAGGAAGTGGCGGCGCACATTATTGCTGATAAGAGCATTAATACAGTAGTGGTTTCCTATCACACAGAGGGTTGGGCACCTTCTAATGAAAATTCGGCAGATCCCTGGCATTCTTATAAAGGGATCCTGCATGCATTTAAAGCTGCAGGCAAGGACGTAGTGCTTGTTCTACAGGCTCCATCTCTTAATGAAGACATAGAACATCTTGTTTTTAGATTAGATTCGCCACCATTAAATATTCCGGGTAAAAAAAGAAAAGAGTGGGAAGAACGACAAAAATATATTACAGAGAGAAAAAATGAAATCTCAGATGAGGTTACGATAATAAATCCATCAGATCTGTTTTGTGATGAAAACAGTTGTTATGTAGTAAGGGATGGTGTGGCGCTCTACTTTGATATCCACCATATGTCAGTTGCTGGAGCCACTCTCGTTGCTGAGGAAGTTATTGAACGCGTTACTAATAAATCAGAAAGATAGACTTTACTGTGCTGTTTTCATTCTAGAATTGGGGATCTATATTAATGGAAGACGGGGTGGCTCATTTTGGCATCGCTTTTGCCTTCCACCATCACTGCTCGTCGAATCTTTACGTAAAGTCCCACTGAATACATGCCTTCCGCCTTTCACTTGACCCAAAACGCGTCAGCTTATAGGCATCGGTGCGGTACACTTTTATTCCGCGATCCCGCGGAAATATGAGCGCTTCAGTGGTACATTTTTACACCGCTATTTACAATTGGCGGCAAAATTGAATATGGCTAGTCGATGCGGCGGAGGCGGACATGGCGAAGCACAAGAAGCAGAAGAAGGCATCCGGTGATGATCACGATCGCTTGGACAATAAGCTCGATTTCAAAGTCTACAGCAAGGAGCTGGCCAAACTGCACGTCGAACTGGTGAAGCTGCAGGAATGGGTGGTCCAGAAGAAAAAGAAAATTTGCATCGTGTTCGAGGGACGCGACGGGGCTGGCAAGGGCGGCACCATCAAGGCTTTGACGGAGCGCGTCAGTCCGCGCGTATTCCGCGTGATCGCGCTGCCAAGCCCGTCCGAGCGCGAGAAGAGCCAGATGTACATACAACGATATATCCCACATATGCCGGCGGCCGGCGAAATCGTCATCTTCGACCGCAGCTGGTATAACCGCGCAGGCGTCGAGCGCGTCATGGGCTTTTGCAGCGAGGAGGAAACCGAGGGCTTCCTGAGGATAGTACCGCTGGTCGAGAAAACGATCGTCGATTCCGGCGTCATCCTGCTCAAGTATTGGCTGGAAGTGAGCCCGGAGGAACAGACGCGGCGCCTCGAAGCACGCATCAACGACGGGCGCAAGGTCTGGAAACTGTCAGACATGGATCTCAAATCCTACAGCCGCTGGTATGACTATTCGCGCTCGCGCGACGCGATGTTCCAGGCATCGGACAGCCTGTATGCGCCATGGTATGTCGCGATCTCGAACGACAAGCGCCGCACGCGCCTGAATATCATTAGCGACATCCTGGGCAGGATCCCTTACGAAAGCATGCCGCGCAAAAAGGTCACGCTCCCGAATCGGCAGAAGCCCGAAGGGTATGTCGAGCCGGATTATCCATACCGGTATATCGCGAAAACATTCTGACGCGACAGCCCGGCATCACCGGATTAACGGCGTTGCGCGCCACCAGGGCAAGACCCTAAGAATAGTTCAGGGTGGCACAAGTGTTAGCAAGGCAGTCTCCGAAGTAGGTATCGGCAGGCGCACTTACTACAAAGCTATTGAAGAAGTTTCCGGATAATCGCTTTGAAATATCCTGCTAGCGTATGACAGAACACAGACGCAGCATGATGCATGCATCATAGATTGCATACCCCAAGACCGTGTATTTAAGTCTCAAACGATTCCAGACGGATTAAAATCTCATCTCGAACGGAAATTCAATCCACGATTCAATAATTAATTTCCCGGGACCTCACGCGCTGCGTCCCATTCTATTATCACCCGCCCAGTAGTTTTATTTTTCGATCGCCTCACGCGCACCGTGCTGCGCTTGCTGCGCATCCTTCGTGAGTTTGTAGGCAACGTAATACTTATAGATGTTGCGCACATAGGTGGTGGTTTCGGTACCGATCCGTTCGGAGACTACGATTTCCACGTTGTTGAACCATTTGTCGGGGTCGAGCCCCCGCTCTACCGCGAGTTTGCGCATACGCGCGATATTGGCGGGGCCGGCGTTGTAGGCGGCAAATCCGAAAAGCGACCGCTCCGCCTCACTAAACTTTGCATCGGGAAAGTAGCGGGTCAAGAGCTGATCCATATACTTGGCGCCACCGTGAATATTAGGCTCGATCTCGCGGATATTGCCTACCTGCAGTTGTTTGCCCGTGGCGGGCATAATTTGCATGATGCCAATTGCGCCAGTGTGGCTATGTGCCTGCTGATTGAGCCGGGACTCCTGATATCCTTGCGCTGCGAGCATCAATGGATCGAAGTTATACTTCCCGCCATACTTTTCAAATAGTTTGAGCGTTGCCTCAAAGCGTTTTTGCTCCTCCCCTGAGGTGTTGTTACTGATCTGCTTGATGCGCTTATGATACTGTACCTGTAGAATCACGCTTTGCTTCCGAGCGGAATTCCGGTAGAAATCCATCAACACTTCCCTAAGCTTCGGACTCTCCTTGCGTATTGCCCAACCTGTATAACCGTCTGCCCTTATCACCAGATCCTCTCGCACTTTGACTTTGGGGAGGATCTGCGCCCACATGCGGGCCTTCCAATCATCGACCACCATGAACTCAAACAAACCCGCGTTAAGCATTTCGAGCGCGTCCTCGTCTTCCAGCTCATCGGGTAATTCGGTAATCTTGACCGGCACCTTACCTTCTTTCTGTAGGTGCTTATTCAGCGCCAGCACACTCTCGTAATAGCTTGACGCCTTGCGCACGTGTACGGTCTTGCCTGCGAGATCATTTAGCGTCCCAATCTGCTGGGATGCTGGGCCTGTCACGATCAACTCCTGCACCGGCTTGCGGTCGGTCGGCGCAACCATGTCGACGATCTTGCCCCGTTCTTCGGTAGCCGTAAAATTGCCAGCGGCGATATCTCCCAAACCCTCGGCGACACTCGATAGAGCCTTGTCACGTGTGGTGACGATCAGGAATACCGTGAGAGGACGTTTACCGAGTTGTTTGGCATATTTCTTGTTGATGTAACGCTCGAAGTCGCGCACAAGATCGGCCGTGATGCCCCGCTCGCGGCCTTTGTCTACGAAGTAGAGAGTTCGGCTGTACGGCACTAGCACACGTATCACGCGCCGCTCGAGCATTTGATCGACGTCGCCTTTCCACGGCTTGTTTTCCAGACTCAGTTGACGGAGCTTGGTCGCTCCCTGCTGCGCGAATACTGGCATTCCGTACATCCAACCCACCAGAACAACAGCAAATGCAAACAACACACGCCTATGATTCATGAAACTGCCCCTTTGTGTTCCCGCCATAACTGGGTTACTTCGCTACAGAATCCTATCGCATTCCGGAATCGGAAAAACAGGAAGATGCCGAAATGATGCATGTAGGTACGGAAATCGATGAGTCTCTGACTGGGCCGTTCGACACCATTACCTGCGCCGAACAGGTGATTCGCTGCACCGAAATTCGACTCCGAGGACGAATTGCAACGCCTGCTGCTGCGATTCACGCAGACCCTCATTCTCCAAACGGCCCACATTGCGATAGGTGCGCGATATGATTCGATTGAGCAGCAGCTCTGCGGGTTCCTGTTGATGACTCTTGATCGTCTGCCTACCAATTAGCTTCATATTACTCACCAGCAGGTATCAGTTATGCTAGGCGTACGGCGCGAAACGATAACGGACCTCTCACAAAAACTGCAAATGACAGGTGCGATCACCTCCAGGCGCGGTCATTTGACCATCGTAGATCGTCAGGAACTTGAGTCTCGGACAGGCGAGAGCTATACCGCGGCGAACAAGGAGTATTATTGAAGAGGGACTGATGGCCGAAAACATTCACTTCAAACTGTCTATAGGTGGACTCCATCGAGACACATTCTATTGTGCCTAGTTGGCTAAACCCTGCATTGTTTACCAATACGTCAACCCTTCCTCGGCTGGATACTGCGTGGTTCACCATGTGCGGCGACTTGCGCTGCGGTGTCTTGGTCGTTAGTCGAAAACGTGCGCGTAGCCGATGAGCATGATTGCGAAAAGGTATTGCCAATGATTTCAATTCTGCAATACCTTAACGCAACGTGCAACGCCCCTTAGGGTCGGATTCGATATGCTGTTGCGTAAACGAAGGTTTTAGCAATACCCGCACCCGGCCATTGCGGTCATTCGGAAATGTCGGCTTTCAGGTGACGCGCCTCGGATGACGGCGCGGCATATCTGATGTATCCAGAGTGGTGTTTCGCAACAGTCAGCTTTCGATGTTTGTGTTGCTCAGTCTGCCGCAGAAAAATGCGCCATCTGGTCTGCGTGTGCCTTCACGAAGGACGGGCGAGCCATGGCGCATGCAACATGGTCACGACAGGCAGGATATGCCGCCAGCCCGTCGAACCTATCGACAAGACGGAGCACATCCGCCCTGAGTAGTGCCGAGCTTAACGAAGCGCGGCAGGTGACTCAATATGAATATGTCATACATATTCGCTGCGATGACACAATCCCTACTATAATTAATTATTCGTTGCAGCTTGTGATGTCGTGGCGGGCGTTGACGAAATCCGTGGCAAATCTCTCAATTAAGGAGAAAGCTATGAATCTATCCTCATTTACCATCGTTGCAACCTTCGTGGTAGCAACGCTCATCTCAGTCCAGACAGCCATAGCCCAAACGGCGGACCAACTGCGCCGCGATGCACACGCCGCGCTCAACAGTCTCTATGCGAAAAACCCGGGCGCCAAGGAAATCGGCAAGAAAGCGGTCGCAGTACTCGTTTTTCCAGGGATTTTGAAAGCGGGCCTGGGATTCGGCGGCCAGTACGGCGAGGGTGTGCTTTTCAAAGGCGGCAAGGCAGTCGGCTACTACAATACGGCCGGTGCGTCGTATGGTCTGCAGGCAGGCGGGCAGAAGTATGGCTACGCGCTGTTCTATCTGAGCAACGAAACGCTGAAGACCCTTGATCAGGCCAACGGTTTCGAGGTCGGCGTTGGACCCTCCGTCGTGGTTGCGGATGAGGGCATGGGGAGATCAATGACCACGACGACGACCCAGGACAAGATCTACGCGTTCATTTTTGACCAGAAGGGCGCGATGGCCGCACTTGGCCTCCAGGGTAACAAAATCACAAAGATCGAGAAATAACCGCTATAACTCGACTGTCAGGTAGATTCAAAGACGATTTGGCCCTTGTTGCGCGGATCACGTCACTGTTCCACTCAATAGCGCTCCGGCTCGAGGCCGGGCGTCGCGTATGATTTCACCGCGTTACCGCAGGGTGCGATCGCCTGGATAAAGCCAGCAGTCTCAGCTGCATGGCGCTCGCTGACTTCGCTGTGCCCCTTCTTCGCACCGGGGCGCAGCTAGGGCCTGTTAATATTTATTTAGCGGGTGCGGGTGGAGGAGCTGGAAGCGGAGAACAGTCAGCTCAAGCGCATGTATGCGAACTTGGCCCCGGCGTCGCCCAATGGAATTTGGTCACCTGTAAGCTTCCACTTTCGGTAGGCATGCAAAAAGGTGGGGTTTACGCCTTTGATTTGCCGTGGAGATACTACAATTAATTATTCGTTGCAGCTTGTGATGTCGTGGCAGGCGTCGACGAAGTCCGCGATAAACCCATCACTTAAGGAGAAAACCATGAATCTATCCTCATTTGCCATCGTTGCAACCTTCATAGCAGCAACGCTTATCCCGGTCCAGACAGCCATAGCCGAAACGGCGGAAGAGCTGCACCGGGACGGACACGCGGCGCTCAACAGTCTCTATGCGAAAAACCCGGGCGCCAAGGAAATCGGGAAGAATGCGGTCGCGGTGCTCGTTTTCCCCGGGATTGTGAGAGCGGGTGTGGGAGTCGGCGGCCAGTACGGCGAGGGCGTGCTTTTCAAAGGCGGCAAGCCAGTCGGCTACTACAGTACGGGTGGCGGGTCGGTTGGTGTGCAGGCAGGCGGGCAGAAGTACGGCTACGCGCTGTTCTTTCTGAGCGAGGGGACGCTGAAGGTCCTTGATGAGGCCAAGGGTTTCGAGATCGGCATTGGACCCTCCGTCGTGTTTGCGGACGAAGGCATGGGGAAATCGGTAACCTCGAAGACCGCCGAGGACAAGATCTACGCGTTCGTTTTTGACCAGATGGGCGCGATGTTCGCGCTTGACCTCCAGGGTAACAAGATCACGAAGATCAAGAAGTGACCCGCTATAGCTCAACTTCTACCCGCTAGATTCAAACGCTGGGAATAAAAAAAAGGGGGAATATGACTCAGCGAATAGCCTTGGTTACCCGAGCGTCAAGCGCGTCACTGCAATGTGCCATACCGAACAGTATGAGGCCCAAAAAAGCTTTAATCTGATTCTAAGCTGGACCCGTAGTAATGGGAAATTAGCCCGAGGTTTTTTAAGAGGAGATCGATCGTGAATAAAGATCAGGTAAAAGGGACGGCGCGAGACATCGCTGGAAAAATTCAGGAAGAGACCGGCAGGGCGGTAGGAAGTAAAGAGCAGGAAGCCAAGGGCCTTGGCAAACAAGTTTCCGGTAAAGCACAAAAAAAATATGGTGATGCGAAGGAAGCTATAAAGGACGCGGTGGACAAGTCCTAAACCCAGGTTCCAATATTTCCTCAACCCGCTCAGGCGGGTTTTATTTGTCCGGATGTTCGGGTTAAGGGGCCGTATGCCCGAACCCTCGGAATTTTTCCGATATCGGGTAGAAACAGGAAAAATTAGGATGACCGTTTCTTGCCTGTAAGCTTAATCTATTGATATTTAGTCGGGTCTGAATAACTCGATATTCAGGCCTTGCTCGCGTCTATTGCCAACATCTTTCGATATGAAACCATCAGTCCATATTATTGGCGCCGGGGGTATTGGCATTGCATCAGCGGCATGTCTTATTCGTGCCGGATGGGACGTAATCATGGTTGAGTCGAACCTAGAGAAGATCGCCGCTGGTCGCCGCGATGAGATGACGCTCGATGGTCGGCCCATTCGCGGCGCGCACTTCATCCATTTTGATGAATGGGTGCCGCCAACGGACAAGGTGGTGTTGCTATGCACAAAAACATTCGATAACGCTCCAGTTTTGCAACGAATCTCGAATGCTCAAGCATTGGTGCCAATTCAAAACGGCTATGACAGGAAACTTGAGGAACGTGGCCACCCAGCGGAAGCCATTGCTTCATTCGTGTCCGAGTGCCCCTCTGATGGCCTCAGTGCGCGCATTACCCGCGCGGGGTCTTTGCACGTTGGCGCGCGGCGAAAGGTAACTAGTGCCGAACATGAATCCATCAACGCCCTGGTCTCCGCGTTTACAGAAGGCAAATTATTTCCCGTCAAGCAGGTTAGCGATATTTATCCATTCAAAGCAACGAAGCTGATGTACAACGCAGCCATTTCGCCGCTGGCGTCAAGCGCCGGTGTTGACAATGCCGAATTGCTCATCGAGCCGCTCACGCAAAAATTATTTTTCGCTTTACTGAAGGAAAATTATTCCATCCTTCGTCACGCCGGCCTTACGCTGGAGCAAATTGGGCCATTTCATCCCGACACCGTCATGAGCATTTTGCAAGCACCGATCTTGCCCAAAATCCTGGGGCTATTCTTTCGTCCTTCCTTGCGAGGGACATATTGTTCCATGAGTCCGGATATGGGAAGCGGACGGACTGAGATTGACGCTTATAACGGGCATCTTGTTCGGCTTGCAGGAAGCTTTCCCTGTCCAATTAATAAAGCCGTCATCAAGCTGGTTGATCGAATTTCTAGCGAGCGACTCCCGAAGGCACGAACGCATCTTCATCATCTCGCGGCGTCTCTTCCGCCCGGTACTTTAAAATGAATCTGGTCACAGGGGGCGCCGGATTTATCGGTTCGCATCTGGTGCAGCGACTTCTAGCCGGGGGTGAACGTGTACGGGTTCTTGAACATCCTACGGCTGTAGTAAGTCATTTACCCCTTGAACGCATTGAACTCGTTCGAGCGGATATTCGAAACTCGGGAGCAATCCAAAATATGATGCACGGCTGCGATCGTGTCTATCATCTGGCTGCCGATCCAAATCTTTGGCGCCGTAATCGCTGCGAATTTGACGAAATTAACCATGAAGGTACTCTTAATGTCATGCGGGCCGCGCTCGACAGCGGCGTGAGCCGAATGCTCTATGTAAGTACAGAAAGTATTCTTACATCGGATGAGTTCCGCGGTGGGGCCGTTGAGTCTGTACGTTTTCGCGAAGAGGACATGATTGGACCTTACTGCTTGAGCAAATTTCGCGCGGAACAAGCGGTGTTCCAACTTGCCGATGCTGGTGCCCCTGTGATTGTGTGCAGTCCCACATTGCCTATCGGACCGGGAGATCGAAATCAAACGCCCCCCACCCGTCTTTCAGTTGCATTCTGTCAAGGCAAGATTCCAGCTTATCTTGATTGTCAGTTGAACCTGATTGATGCTCGGGACGCTGCTGACGGATTGGTGCTTGCAATGCAACGGGGTCGACCCGGCACGCGATATCTGCTCGGAGGACATAACTATCGGTTGATCGAGTGGCTTCAGGTTCTTGGGAAAATTGTGAACCAGCCGGCGCCACAATGGACCATTCCATATCCGGTAGCGCTGGCGATCGGTTGGTTCAATGAGTTGTGGGCCGATCATATTTCACATCGCATGCCTATGGCCACGGTCACGGGTGTGCGGCTTACTAAACGCACCATGCACTTCGATCCTTCGGAAACGTTTGCTGAGCTTGGTTTGAAGCCTCGGCCCGTAGAAGAATCGGCAAGGGATGCGGTGCGTTGGTATCGCAAACAGCATTGGATCTGATCCGAGCGGAACTCATGGAGGAAGAAGCTTAATCCAGGATAGGGAAACAACACGCGATTTACATCTTCCAGAATTCTACATTCAACTCTCCGCAATGATTACTGGCTAAATCACAGCAATGACGCTGCGGACCTCCGGCTCCGGGAGGTAATGATTTCTTGTTCAGTTAATGACGGATGAGCAGGTGCAACAGGCTCTTGAAAGCTCGAACACCTTAACGATCGGGCAGCCAGACCTGTATTCGGCCGAGGAATGGATAAGCCTGAGGGGGAAACCAATCCTTCCTGGACGGCACGCTGGACTCCGACAAGAGTTTTCAGAAAAGAGCTATCCGAGACCGAACGGGAAAATTCCTAAAAACTATCATCCTCGTAATGCTCGCCATAATAGTTTTTCATCCACTCCCGTGTATCGTATACCGCGCCGAGACCTTCGTCCTCGACAGGGGCATCGGTTTTACAAGATTGGCTTCCCAAATCCCGTGCCTCACCCAACATCTGGGACAATTTGAGATATAGCCCTGACGTCGCACTTCCCAAGATTTTAAGCATGAAATCTTCCTGAATTGCGAGCCGCTCCCCGGCAGCCCAACGGTAGCCGTATATTAAATATTCTGGTGGCCGTGCCTATTGGCCCTTGGTACTAGCCTGGCACGTTCTTTACCAGTGGCGTACACTCAAACGACCGACTTTTCTCCAGGGTCTCAACTCGGCAATAAATCCTCGATTAATGCAGCAGTGTGCACGCCAAGAATTTACGCATGAGACAAAGACTTGGTGGATATCAACTGAACCCTTCCTTAATTTTCCTTCCGGGTACTGCTACACTACATGTGCCGAGGGCACGCGCTTGGCTTACAGCCAAATACGGGCCCCCCGCCCTTCCCCCATAGAGTCAGTTGATTAACTCACCCAAATCCGAAAGGAGATTCATGAACAAGAACGAACTCATCGATGGCATAGCAGCCAGGACCGACTGCAGCAAAGCCGATGCCAGCCGCGCTGTAGCGGCATTAACCGATATCATTTCCGATGCCTTGCAAAAGGGAGAATCCGTATCCCTACTCGGATTCGGCACCTTCGAGGTACGGGAGCGTTCCGAGCGCACCGGCCGCAACCCCAGGACGGGAGAAGAACTGAAGATCAAAGCAGCCCGAGTGCCGGCATTCAAGCCAGGCTCGGCACTCAAAGCAGCAGTAAATGGATAAGGTATTTCACATGAACAATGCTTGGCCGAAGCGCACGTGGTTACTACCGCATCACGGTGCTTGCTGCGCCGTGTGCTTCACTCGCAAAATCTCTACAATGCGCGCATCCGACAGCACCCGATAAAAAATGATGTAGTTCCGATGCACGACCAGTTCGCGCACATCGTCCGGCAGACCGGGCCGCCCGCTGCGGCCAAGCTCCGGCTACTGCGCAAGCGGCTTGATCTTGTCACGGAACTCCTGGCCGAACCTGCGCGCCCTGGTCGGATTGTCCTTGCCAATATAGGCCAGGATGGCGTGCAGGTCCTCGCGCGCCTTTACTCCAGGTTGAAGTCCGCCCAAATACAGTGATGATCTGAGGCTTCTGTTGTCGCCGTAACCCCTTCAAAGGAAGGCCACAGCTTCGGGTGATAGGTTCCTCGACGCTCGATTCCAACATTGACCAACGTTTTCCTCAGTGCTGTCGACATAATCAGATAGTCGATCTTGTTCTCTGCTGTACCCGTACCATATGTCCCAGGCCGGTCGGTTGGGTAGCCGGGATCAGATTGGATGTCCGACCATCCATCCCGGAGAAGTGGACTCACAGCAGGACTTTCGGGAGTGTCATTAAGGTCTCCGGCAAGCAAAACGAGCGGACTGATTTGTGCCTCTCCCAATCGCGCGATTTCGGCAGCGCGCTTGCCTTGGGCTAATCGCCGTGCCTTGGCTTCGTCATCATCACCGCCGCGCTTTGACTTGAAGTGGTTCGGGCAGATCACCAACTGCTTGCCTGAGGGCAACAGAAGCACGTATTCCGGGCAGTCTCGTGAAAAGACTCGCTTGCCTTGGAACTCGTCATCCACGTGCGAACGGATGCTAATAATCGGGTACCGACTCAACAAACCGATATCAATGCCTCGGGTATCGTTGCCATCAATTACCATGACGTGAGGGAAGCTCTCGCCAATCGTTACGCCGAGCACTTGTTCGTTGAAACGCTGCAGCGTGGGGCGATTCTCGACTTCCACGCAGACGAGAATGTCAGACTTGACCGCGTCAACGACGCGCCCAGTATTTATGACGGCCTGCCAGGACACATCATCCCGACGGAGGTCGAACCAACCGGTCCAATCCGCTCTGCCATTTGCAACCACGGAAACCTTGCCGTCGTTGGACCGGCGGAAAAGCCGACCCCGAACTTTATTGAGTGTTACCAGCGCCTTCTCAGGGGGATTAAGTGCAGAAAAGTGGTATCTGCCATCGAGATCCAGCAACTTTTGTTTGTCATCGTCACTGTATGTCTGCTTGGCAGTAATTGCGTTTGCCAATGCATGATCATCAATCGCCTGCTGAGATTCAGGAGAAGCATTGACCATCGCAGATGGTCGCGTAAAGAGATTCTCCATGTTAAAGGATGCGATCCGGATAGTCATAACTTAAGCCCTCCTTATATCTTTTCGAACATTACCACTCTGAGCGCACGTGAACTAGCTCCTTTCCGGCGCGTTGCCTACGGTAGCCGCCAAAGAGGCGGCTCCTGAATCTCCCCGGTTATTCTTCTAAACGGTCGTTTTTCGGAGAAAATAGCCCGAGTTGGCCGACGTAATATCCCAAGCGGTCTTCCACATCACCCGGCTGGTGAAGTCCCTGCTCCATCAACTTCTTGATCCTCTTTTGCGTGGCCGGCCGCATGATCGAGGCAAAGCACACGTCCCACTCCGGTGCGATTTCGAAGTCAGGCGGCAAACTGGCCACGTCGACGAAGCGCTTCGTCTCACTGATCGCCTGCTTGTCGAACGATGCGATGCGGGTTGCGAGCGAATCGACGAAAGTGTCGAGATCGGCATCTGGAAATGATCGATTGACGTACCCGTAGAGTTCGGCCAGATCGCCCGGGATGTCGTCAGCGCCCAGAAGCACTTCCAGAGCGCGTCCCCGCCCCATAAGACGCGGTAGCCGTGCCATTGGGCCGCCTCCAGGCACTATGCCAGCCCCGACTTCCCACTGGGACAAAATAGCTTTTTCGCGGCTTGCGAAACGCATGTCGCACGCCAGGGCAAGCTCGCTTCCGACACCGGTTGCGCGTCCCCGAATTGACGCGATCGACGCAACCGGAGCACGGCTCAGGCGGACGAGGATATCGGGCAGAGGCTGCAACCCTGTTGGTCCCGGCGGCAGACTGGTTGTCTCCTCAAGTTTCGCAAGGAAATCATAATGAGTCAGGAAAAAGCCTTCAACCGCGCTGTCAAAGACGACCACCTTGACCTCTTTGTCAGTTTCGAGCGCGGTGATGATCTCGTTAAGCTGCGGAATCGTTTCAGGGCCGAAAATATTCAGAGGCGGGTTATTGAACGTCACACGCCAATATGCCGGCGATTGTTGAGTTAGAAAAACTTGTTTATCACTCATGTGCAGCTCCTTCTTACTGACGAACTGACTTAAATGCAGCAAATAGCTCTTCCGCGAATAGCTCGGGTTTCATGAACTCCGAGCGGTTCCTCCATCGTGAATCGATCGCATATGCGATAGCCATCTTGCCGGGGTCGCGGGATGTTCTGGCCATCTTCGGCGAGGCGCACTTCTTGAATCGCACTCTCGCGTGTGAACGGAGGCAAAGAGCGCGAGTTGTCAGATATGGCTTTGACTCAACGTCATCAGATTGCCATCCTTCTTCTTAGGCAATCACATTCTGAGCGGTTAACAAGCAACACCGATTTTCTCGCTATTATTCGCAAGTTCATGGCTACCTCAAAAATCCTGGGCGGTGGGCCGGATAACGATCTCATCAATTTCCACATCCGCCGGTTGCTCGATTGCGTAAGCGATCGCGCTCGCGATTGAATTGGCCGGAATAGCCCTTTTGTAAAACTCGCGCAAATTCTTTCTGGTCGCTTCCTCCGAACTGCTTTCCGGAAGTTCCGTAGCTACCGCACCAGGCGAGACCATTGTGCAGCGGATATTTTGGGAGTGCAGTTCTATCCGGAGCCCTTCAGTCAATGAGCGCACAGCAGACTTCGTGGCGCAGTAAACGGTCCCGCCCGGCGCGAACACTTTGATCCCGAAAACGGAAGCAAGGTTGATGATGTGACCACTCTTCTGCTTCTGCATGTGAGGCAAGACCGCGGCCACCCCGTATAAGAACCCCTTTGATATTGACATCGATCATGCCGATCCCATTCCTCCACCTTGAGGGCCTCCATCGGTCCCAGGGCATGATACCGGCGTTATTCACGATGACATCGACGCGGCCGAAACCGTCGATAGCGGTCCTGATGAGTGCTTCCACTTCAGCTCGCTTCGTAACGTCGACGGCAACACTGATGGCATTACCACCGGCGGTGGAAATTTCCTTCACGGCTGCGTCCAGCCGGTCCTTACGTCGCGCTCCTAATACGACTTTCGCTCCGTGTCGTGCCAGCAGTTTTGCCGTGCTTTCTCCGATGCCGCTGCTGGCTCCGGTGATTACCACTACTTTGTCTGCAATATTTGACGTTCCCATTGCTTTTCTCTCCTTATTATCAAGTTAAGAATTCGACTGTTTGTGACGGCGGCTTGTGCTCCACTCAATGAGTGGCCGGCGATTTCGGAGCGAAAATCCCGGAGATCGTCGAGGGTGTAATGGGTGAACGGCTTCGAGAAATAGAATTCGGCATTATTCATCGGCGCGTTGATCGATCTAATTTTCTCGGCCGAAGCATTTGCTGCGACAAAGCGATGATGCTCCTGCATACCGGTAAATATGGCTACTCGGTGCTCGCGTTGGGCAGGTCATTTACTGAAGCTTTCCCCAAACATGGGCAAACCACTCTTTGATTCTCCCTTCGTGGCTTCATCCTGGATTACGTCCCAATGCTCGGCAAGAAGGCCGTCTTCGATCCGAAGAATGTCGGCTGCGATCCAGTTCACCGGTAGAAAGCCTGAAAATCGTCCGTGAACAATAACAAGGTCTCCATCGGAGACAATCGTGCCGGGCTCATACTTGAGCGTCGGCGGGAGGCTTTTAACCAGGTTGAACAATCCTTTGCGGCCGGGCGGAATGTGAGCACTGTGCTGGATGTAATCCGGCGACCAAAATTTCTCAGCTGCGGCGTAGTCACGTTTGTTGAACAACGTGTCGAACGCCTCCAAAACTATCCTTTTGTTCTGATCGGTTGTCTTCATCGAGAAACCTCTCGGCAATTGTAGGCTGACGTGCGGAAGACATCCGCCAAGGGCGATCCAAAGATCAGCGGACCGACCTGATATGGCGCACCGCTTGCGAACCGGCTGAATGTCTTGGGGAAAACTCTTTCATTGTCTGGCACACCCGCCAGTGCACCGGTTTTTTATCGATATCCTCCGGAAACAAGCAGCCAGCTAAGGGGCTTGTAACCTGCCGCCTTTTTGTCAAATAACCAGCGGTTGTACCGGTCAACGTAATCCCCTTGTCATCGCCCAAAGTCCCGCGCGGGTTGCAGGTACGCCCGATTACTTTTCTGTCGGCGGCGTACCGCGACCGCCCAGCCGCCTGGCCAGGCAAGAAGGTGAATGGCTCCTGGCAGGTCTCAAACCGTTCGAGGGCCATTACTGCGCCGTGTAGCCGCCATCGACGGCAAGGCACTGCCCGGTGAGGTAACGCGCCTTGTTGCTGGCGAGGAACATGATGGTTTCGGCGATCTCTTCCGCGGTGGCGGCACGCTTGGCCGGTATCTTGGAAAGAAATCCTGCCTTGGCTTCCTCGCTGCCGACGAAGCGCTCGAACATCTCTGTGGCCACCGGACCAGGCGCCACGGCATTGACCCGCACGCCGGCAGCCGCGCCTTCGAGCGCAGGCGGTCTTGGTGAGTCCTTCAACGGCATGCTTGCTGGCCACGTAGACCGACGCCCCAGGCATGCCGACCTGGCCGGCGATCGACGAAAGGTTGATGATCGAGCCGGACCCTTGGGTGAGCATGACCCGCATCTCGTGCTTGATCGATAGCAGCGTGCCAAGCACGTTGGTAGCGAAGGTAGCTTCGTAGTTGTCCGTGGATTGGTCGACGATGGGAGCGAGCAGGCCTTCGGTGCCAGCGTTATTGACCGCCACATCGATCCGTCCGAAGCGTGCGACGGTGTGCTCCACCAGCATGCGGACTTCGGTTTCGAAGCGTACGTCGGCAAGGAGAAAAACCGCCTCGGTGCCGAGCGCACGCAATTCGGCGGCCAGAGTTTGGCCAGCCTCTTCGTGACGGCCGCTGACAACCACGCGCGCCTCTTCCTTGGCGAAGGCAACTGCGGTGGCGCGGCCGATGCCGGTGAGCGCGCCAGTGATGAGGACGATGGGATGATCCATGTGAACTCCTTACCGGTGAAAGTACGTTGTCGATCGAAACGCTGTAATTACATGATAGCCCAGCGTGATCCAACCTTTCGGATATCGCCCTTTCAATTCGCAGAATTCGCTGGCTGGCGCCGGCGCAAGCCATGCAAATTTACTAAGCTATAAAGGTAGGGTTATGGCAACCCCGATGAGTCATTATTTCCGGAATGCTGGGCTGGAGTCCAAATCGGACGGATCTTGAAAGACAACTCAACAAATTAACCATGCGAGAAGTGCCCGACTTGATTGCTTGCGAAGAATGCGATGTGGTTTACCGCAGATCATCGCTGGGCCGCAGCGAAATTGCCTTCTGCCGTCGTTGTGGTACCGAACTGGAACGCGACAGGCGTGCTCAACGCAGCCATGTTTTACCACTGGCGATTGCCGGTTTGTGTATGTACATCATTGCCAATGCCTTCCCGATCCTCGAATTGGAGCCACGGGCAGGTTTGGTTAGCCAGGCAACGCTCATGGGTTCGGTCCATTCCGTGAATGTTGAAGGGATGCCTCTGGTAGCATTTTTGGTGCTGGCTACAACAATTCTGTTTCCGTTGATCCAACTTGTGGCTTTGATTTATTTGCTTACCTTCCCAATCAGATTTAGAAGATTCGGAAACCCAACAGCGTTTAACTTAACGGGACGCCTGATCCAAATCTTGCGACCCTGGGTAATGGTGGAGATATTTCTACTCGGCGTCATCGTTGCGTTTGTCAAACTGACGAGTATGGCAACTGTAGTGCCTGGCATTGCGCTATGGGCATTTGGCGCTCTTGCTTTCGCGCTGACTGCAGTGTTTTCGTTTAACCCGCGCTGTATCTATATCGGCAGATGTACTTACAAGAAAAAAGGGAAATAAAGAATGCCGGCAAATAGAACGGTTCGACCGACCAGCCAACCCGAGCCAACCGCTAGAGAGCGAATTGCCTGTAAGCAGCTTGCCTGTCAAGACTGCGGCGAGGCTGGGCATGGTGGCATGTCGTCATTGCGCCACGTTGTGGGAAGACGTAAAGGCTCATGACCGCTGTGGGCGCTGCGGTGCCCCATTGCACATGCGGAAACCTGACAGTCTCAACCGCACCTGGGCTTTCCTGATCGCCGCCTGCATAATGTATGTTCCGGCCAATATATTACCGGTCATGACAACCGCCCCTTTCCTCGGCAAGGAACAGCAGGACACGATCCTGAGCGGCATCATTTATTTTTGGAATTCCGGTTCCTGGGTATTGGCGCTTATTGTATTTACGGCCAGCTTTCTGGTGCCTCTATTCAAGCTGACTGTCGTTACTCTGCTATTGATCTCAGTGCACGGCCACAGTAAACGGCACCCCTTGCTGCGAGCGAGACTTTATCGCCTTGTCGCAGTCATTGGCCGTTGGTCGATGCTGGATGTTTTTGTAGTAACGCTGATGACAGGACTTATACAGATTAAAGGCTTTGCCACGGTACACCCTGGGGGAGGTATCGCTGCCTTTGCCGCGGTGGTGGTACTTGACCATGCTTGCTTCGATCAGCTTTGATCCCCGCTTGATGTGGGACGTGACTGAACATGAGCCCGGAAACCCCCATGAATCAAGATGAGGCGGGTGATTCCGCGGAAAACATTCCTTTACCCGAGAAGGTGCGCCCCCGAAACTTGGTTCCCTTGTTAATCTGGCTGATTCCGATACTTGCCGCGGCTATCGGGGTTTGGCTTGTGGTTCAGACCTGGGTTAAGCAGGGCCCCGAGATCACCATTACATTTCGCTCGGGCGAAGGACTCGAGGCTGGCAAAACCAAGGTCAGATATAAAGAAGTCGAGATCGGCACAGTCAAGTCAATCACGCTGAGCGAAGATCACACTCACGTTCTGGTAACCGTGCAATTGAAGAAGGAAGCCAAAGATTTTACCGCAGCCGACAGCCGTTTTTGGGTTGTGCGTCCATTTATCTCACTTTCGCGTATATCCGGGCTCAGCACGTTGCTGTTCGGGTCGTATATCGGGGCTGATGCCGGTATTGAAGCGGAAAAAAAAGACACATTTACCGGATTGGAGGCGTCGCCACTGTTTACACGCGATGTCTCCGGCAAACAATATGTTTTGCACGCAACCGATCTTGGCTCACTGGAAATCGGTGCGCCCGTTTATTACCGCCGGATCAAAGTGGGACAGGTTACTGCATTTGATCTGAGTGACGACGGCAAGGGCGTTACCACGCGTATATTTATCAATGAGCCCTATGACAAATTCGTAGGCATCAATACGCGCTTCTGGCATGCAAGTGGTTTTGACATACAGGTTAGCGCCGAAGGCTTCAAGCTTAAAACCGAATCGCTGGCCGCTATCATAGCTGGCGGTTTGGCGTTTCAATCACCCGATGACAATGCCGGCCCTCCTGCCAAGGAGCATACTGCCTTTGCGCTGGCGGAAAACCAGGCTGAAGCGTTAAAGGCGCCGGATGGCGAAGCGGTAATAATATTGCTGAATTTCAAGCAATCCCTGCGTGGTTTGGTACCTGGTTCTGAAGTCAGTTTTCGCGGGCTGGTTTTAGGACACGTTAAATCGATAGGCGTGGAATATGATCGCGAGCAGCAGGAATTCAGTATGCCAGTCCTGATTCAAATTTATCCGGAGCGCCTTGGCCGACAATATTCAGAGTATCGAAAAGACCCGAAGTACACAGCACGACAGCGTTTGCAGTTTATGATCGATCGCGGCCTGCGCGCGCAATTACGAGCCCCCAATATCCTTACCGGTCAACGTTATATTGCCGCCGATTTCTTTCCGGAAGTCGCCGCAACAAAAAAAGATGTTTCGAAAAGTAAAGCCGATGTAGACGATGCCCATGCGCTGTTGGAATTGCCCACTATTCCTAGTCACTGAGGAAATCCAGGCGCAGGTTTCCGAGATCGCGCGCAAATTGAACAAGATACCCTTCGATCAAATTGGCAGCGAGTTACATCAATCGTTAAAAAAACTTAAAGGGACATTGAACAGCGCCACACTACTGGCAGAGAAATTGAATAATGATGTGGCGCCCGAAATGATCGTAGCACTAAAGGACGCTCAGGAGACCCTGAATGCTGCGGGACGGATATTGTCTGAAGATGCACCGCTGCAGCAGGATTTACGTCAGACATTGCAGGAATTATCGCGTACGGCGATTTCACTCAGGGTCTTGATGGATTATTTGGAGCGTCATCCTGAATCGGTAATTCGGGGCCGGCAGGGAGATAAACAATGACGGCTCTGGCTCGAAGGGCACTTGTCATGATGACAGCATTATTGACGGCTGGCTGTGCATCGGGTCCGGAGACGCGGTTTTATACGCTGTCGGTCCGATCGGAGCCCTCCGAAATAACGGTCCCGCCACGAGATTCGTCTATCCCAATTTTCATTGACATATTGCCCGTCACTGTTCCAGAACGGCTTGCTCGTCCGCAATTGGTCGTACGTTCAAAAGATTCTGGTCCGGAAGCACAGCTTTTCATTCTTGAACAGGATCACTGGTCATCGCCCTTTAACTATGAACTGCGGGATGCGTTCGCCTCCGGTATTGCTAACCGGACCGGAGCTGTAAACGATGCACGCGGGACCCGCACCGTCGATCAAGTCCGCTATAAAATTGCAATTAAGCTTAGCCAGTTCGATGCAATAGTCGACGACACCGTAAAGGCAAGATTTAGCTGGACGATTACACGTCCTGCCGATGCTCGCAGCGCCGCATGTTACGCGGCGATCACGGAGCCCGTTACCGGAGGCGTCGAAGGTGTTGTAGAGGGCGTGCAACGCGCGGTTGCCCGCGTGGTCGCAGATGTGTCAAAGAATCTGATTGAGCTGGATATGGGTCATGTTCCGACGTGCGCTGTGGAGAAAAAAGCACTTTGATATGGCTGGCTCGGTATAACCCTTCTCCATACGGACGCGCGTTCCTGGCGAATGTATTGGTAAAGAGAGCCAGATTCTAATAGTTAAACCTCAGTTGTGCGAAATAGGTGCGCTGGGGAAAAGGATGGAAGATCCAGTACTTGTCGTTGTTGACATTATTGATGCCTGCGATAGCTGTCCACTGCTTGGTGATTCTGTATTTCGCCATGACATCGGCAACGAGATAGCTCGTCAATCCGGTATAGGCAAACCCGTTGGTGTCCGTATTATTCAATTGACCGAACTGGCCGCTGCTGTAACGCACATTCACTGTAGCGCTAAAATTTTCGGTCGCCCGGTATGTGACCACGGCGTTTGCCCGCCAGGTCGGCAGCCTTGGTTGATGTTTTCCGGTGGATGGAACCGCTGCATTGGGATTTGTCGCTGTTGGCCCCAAGGCCGCCGCCGCCGCATCTGCCGCCGCATTTTCCTCTATCCTCGAATCCACCCAGGTAAGATTGCCGAGAAGATCCAGCCCCTTTATCAACGCGTCGGATTTCTCCCCCGATAGTTCGACACCGTAGGTATCGATTTCTCCAACATTGGATATGAAGGTTGCTTGGCTGGTTTGACCGGTGTTTGGATTCGTGATCAACCCTGTTTGCGAAAAAATCGCGTTTTTGATCCGCTCCTGGAACAGGCTAACGCGCAATCTCCCCCTGTCCACAAAATATTCGCCAGACAATTCCGAGGCTAACGCGTCCTCCTGCTTGAGGTTGGGATTCCCATTCACTGCTATCGCCGTCGCGCCTGCTCCAACTACTGTGGTCTGGAACAATTCCGACGCAGTTGGGTAACGCCAAGCCTGACCGATCGCCGCGCCAATTCTCACCTGCGGCATTGGTGCCCACGTCAGCTTGGCCTTCGGCGAAAAGTTGACCGCGCTTCTGTCAGCCTGATTGACCGTCTGAAGAGTCGGGCCTGCCGGCGTATTTACGGTGACCATATTTACGCCGTCAAAAGCATGCCAGGACTCCAGCCTGCCGCCCAAGGTAAAATTCCAGTTCTCGTGAAAATCCCAGGCGTCCTGCGCCCAGTAACCCTCGAGTCTGGGTTTTTCCGGCCGAATTGGTAAAAATAGAGCCCTCGCCACCGTTTCTCCAGTCGCTCGTATTGAATACCGGATTCTTCAGGGAATACAGGCTATGGTGGAAGCCAAAACTGATTTCGTGATAACCAAGGAGATCGGCCCTCGGCCTCCAGATGCCTTTGGCATCCACTGTGTACCAGCCGGAACCGGACAAGCTCGTGATCCTGCCCGGGGCATTCGGGGCAGACGCAAGAGTGGGGTCAACGGTTGGCGCCCGAACGGTATCGGTGGCCAGGTCGACCAGGCTTGCGGCCATCTCCCAGTCAAAAACTCCCCCTGTACTGGATCGAAGATTGATTCCGTGCGACCAGGTGGTCTGGTCAGTCAAGTTCCCGGCAAAAGTGGGGCTATTAGGCGTGGAAAGGTTGTATCTTTGGCCGCCGATATTCACAAAACCACTTTGAACGATATTACCCGCTGGGCCCGTCAGGTAGCTCTGTGTACGGGCAGTCGCGTCATTCAGCCACAGACCCAGCGTGTACGCGAGCCTGATCGAGGGGGTGATATCGTAGGCCAGCTTCCATTTGAAATTGTCCTGGATCGTATGATTCAGGTTTCCGGCCCCGAGAGTCAGGTTAGGGACATTGAAGGGATTCGCGCCCGGGAAAGCGCCTGTGACGACGGTATCCCCCGGGCCCGCCGGCGTAGTTGAGATGAGCGAGGTCGCAAAAGTAATCGGCTGACTATGGGCATCGAGATGGCTGTAGTCGAAACGGAATGACAGATCATTATAACGGTGACCGATGTAACCCATGTAGCGCTGGGAATCGTAGGTATCTTTGGTTCCATAGAGGTTGAATGTCTGCCATGACGCTTGCGCATCCGCCCCGAATTCAAATTTTTGGGGCATACGGGTCGTAATATTTATTACGCCTCCTATGGAATTGCCGGAATAGGCCGCTGAAAATGGGCCATACATGACATCGACGCGTTCGATTTCTCCGGGGGATACCGTGTTCCAGCGCGGTGAACCGGTATTGGTATTATTGTTTCCAAGCAAGGAAGACAAAAGTATACCATCAGCATAAATCAGGTTACGCGCACTGGCGGAAGTGCCCGAGGTGCGCATGCCAACCGGCGCGTTGGTATCGCCAATATAGCGATTGCGTACCTGGATGGAGGGCATGTACTTGATGGAATCCTCGGGGGTGGCCATTATGATGGACTCGTCCATTTTTTCCCGTGTAATGCTTTCCGTGGTCTGAGGCAGCCTGTACCGTTCCTTTTCGGTTTGCTTGCGGGGAGGCTTAACCTTTCCGCTAATGGTCATTTCCGGCATTTCGACATCATGCAGCGCCACTCTTGCGGGAGGCGGGACAGCAGGAGCAGTGATTTCATCCGTATTCAGAAAGATGCTTTCCGCGAGAGCAACCGAAACCGGCTGGCTGACAGTCCGGGTCGCCGCTTTTGTTTTCTCATCTTTCGCCGTCTCCAGTTCGCCGGCCGCTCCCCAGGACGACATCCAGAGCAGACTTAGCAAGGCAACAGAAACGAACCTTGGCTTTATATCCAGCTTCATATTTTTTGACACGCCAAATGTGTATTTTGCAATGGTTGTACTAAAGGCAGCTCGGACCGGAGGCCAACAGGGAGCACAGGCGTGGTCCTGCAGCTGAAGCCGCGTTTTTATGCCCGCTTTCACCTCTCGGAGATTCACCGGGCGTACCCGACCATCCGTAGTAATAACCGGAGCTGGGAAAAACAAGGAACTGCTTGAGCAGGCGCGATGTTGTTCCGGACAAGCGAGCGCGAGAATAATCTATTTCAGCCAAGCGGGGAATGCGACAAATTGTCGCACCACCCCTGGATTTTCATCGCTATGGCCTTGGGGGAACGTAACATAAGACGACATTTCGTGCTTCAGGATGACATTTCAGGCTTTGTGTTCTGATGGATAGCCATTCAGGGTCTTGAGAAATGACCACAGAGAAACTAAAGCAAATCAATCGGGCGTACGATTCAACAAGCCGCCGCCGCAATGTCTTCTATTGAATTACGAACGAATTACGAACGGGGTTACATCTGATGGTGGTGATGGTGACCACTTGAATCATCCGACCTGGGCTTGGCCTTGACTTTCTCCGCAGTGGTGACGGTCGATTTGAAGGGGGTGAAACGAGCGGAATGTGCTTCCGTTTCGGGTAAGTCAATAAATACAATAATGACTGTTTCCGGGGTCGCAGGGATGTTCCCAATCCCTTTAAAAATATTGTCCCCAGCGGGTTCCAGTTTGATTGAAGCTGCAGTTTTATCTTTGCCCGTTTGAATAGTTGCTTTGCCTGAACCGCCCTTGATACTAATCTTGCTGTCCGCATGATCCATCACGTAGAGCAAGATTTCCTTGTCCTTGAGCACCAGTTCCAAATGGTAGGGCCCGGTCATGCGCATTTGACCGCCGTGAGGCGACTCTCTGGAATCGAAATATTCTTCGTTATGGGCCTGGGCAGGGAAAGACGTGACCAGGATAGCCCCGAACAAACTCGTTAATATTACTAACTTATTTATCACTTTTGTCCTTGATGACAGAAATGAATCGCCACTCTTATTCATCATAATTCCCCATTGTCGAACACCGGTCAAACCGGGTGTTACGGCGTCATCTGTTCATGCTCCAATACACCCGACTTTTAGAATCCACCTGACTTTTAGAATCTGCCTGTCACATTTCCCCGCCCTTCGAGCCCTGGAACAAGGCCGATACACTCTCGTCGTCGTGTCCTCTTCAAAAAAAAGAGCAGTTGATGTTCATTGCAGTGTCTATCATCAAGATCGGTGGGTCAATGCGGTAAATTGTCGCACCGAGGATACGATAATCTGCAAAATATGATTCAAGAGCTGCCGCATTTGCCAGCTTTGATTCCCTGGATCGGTGGTGATTTCGTTGTACTCGAAGGGGAGCTGCAGGAAGCGATCCGTAAGCCAGGTAAACCCAGGCCAAGACCACCAGAACCAGGAAGGAGGACGGAATGAACAGTACACCTGCTACGATATTGCCCCAAGTTCGGTGCCCCAATAGCCAATACGATAAACCAAGCGAAAAACGCAGGAACTCGCGTAGATATTCGCTTTCTCGGTTGTTATGCTGTTGCCCCAATTTGGAGGCTGATTAAAAGTTAAGCTTATGCTTTATTACGCGCTCAAAGTTTTCGTCTCCGCTATCCTGATCGTAGCCATCTCGGAAATTGCAAAGCGAAACACCGGATTTGCTGCACTCGTGGCAGCTCTCCCGCTTACATCTTTGTTCGCATTCGTTTGGCTCCACGTTGAGGGCTCTCCACCATCGCAAATTGCAGACCTTTCAAAGCAAATCTTTTGGCTGGTGTTACCTTCGCTCGTATTGTTCCTGCTGTTGCCCATATTGCTTAAGCAGGGCTTGGGTTTCTGGCTTAGTCTCAGCCTATCCGCTGGGGCTACCATCGGCTGTTATTTTGTTTTCTTTTTTCTTGTACGCCGGTTTGGGGTGCATTTATAGAAATGTCCCTGCCACCCGTTAAGAACCCATCGGGAAGTACAAGCCCTTATGGCCCTTATTTATGGCCCTTATTTTCAGGTAAATTTGCGGGTATAAAACCCTTACGCCGGGAAGATTAAGGAGTACGGCGACGACCCTTTCCCAAACAGACCTTTTACCAAACCACGACCTCTCAAGGCAGGCTGCGACAATATGTCACATTCCCGTAGTGGCAAGAATCGATTATTCTGCTGGCAGATATTCCCGTTGAAGTTGCAAAGTTACAAAGCAACGATGTAATAAGAGTATCTGGGACTGGATTATCTGTCGTCGCAAGCTCCCAGTCCCGTGGTTGTTTTAACGTATTACTTTCCCCTTCATATTTTGGGTTCGTCGCATCTTTCACTTCGATGTGACGAACCCTTCTCTTTCTCAGGTCGAGCTTACCCGGCGGCTGTTCATTTAAGCCCATGCCCTTTTGGGTTTGCCTTTCATATTCTTAAACATGATCCTGCAACAATTTTCAGCTGCTCGACTATGCGATTTGCTGCTTCCTCAGCATATTCCTTTTTCATTGCCGGCTAGCCTTGGTTGAATCCTCTGACCGCTAATCGCGTTTCCCGGGGCGCGGGGGGCGGACGAGATGATCCCCATGGCTTGGCGGGCGGGACGGGATGATCTCCGTGAACCCTGGAGGGGGCGGGATGATTGGCCTGGCCTCCGGGTGGGCCGGGATGATCCCCACGGCCTCGGGGTGGGGCGGGATGATTCCCGCGGCCTCGGGGTGGGCCGGGATGATTCCCGCGGCTTCCGGGTGGGGCTGGATAATCCCCGGTGCCTGCAGGTGGAGCGGCACGATTCCCGCAGCCTGGGGATGTTGCGGGATGATCCCCACAGCCTCGGGGTGGGCCTGGATAATCCCCGGCGCCTGCAGGTGGGGCGGGATGATCCCCGCGGCTTCCGGGTGGGGCTGGACAATCCCCGGCGCCTGCAGGTGGGAGGGGAACGATTCCCGCAGCCTGGGGGTGTGGACGGGATGATCCCCGCAGCCTCGGGGTGGGGCGGGATAATCCCCGGGGCCTGGGGGTGGGACCGGAATGATCCCTGCGGCCTCAGGGTGGGCCGGTACGATCCCCCTGCCCTCGGGATGGGACGAGATGATTCCCCTCGCCTGGGCGAGGGATGGGATGTTCACCCTGGCCCCTTGGCGCGGCAAGTTCGCGGCAGATTCCCGGGCTTCTCCTTCACTCAAAGCAATCTCTCTAAACACATCATTGGCTTTCGCTTTTTCGGCGGCATGTCCGCCCTGCGCGCCAGAAGTTTCGACTTCATTCGGCGACTTACCCAGTAGCGGATCGACGGTTGCGCCTATGGGTTGGCCTGCCCTTCGTTCCATGGAACACCAGAGCAAGGTCTTTCGCTGTTCCGGTCGTGTATCGCCAGCGGCAGTTGTCACAGTTACTTGTTCGCCTCCTTGTCCTATACCGGCATGTCCCATGCCGGCTTGTCCTATGCCGGCTCCCGTCTGGTATTGACATTGAGGACTAGACTCTTGCCCGCACTTTCCACCCGGGATTGCAACGGTAGGCGCACAGGCACTTATCAGCTCAAGGCCGATCAACATTCCAAAATGTCCTAACATGGATAATCTGCCTTCGACTGCTTAAATTCCATTACCTAAGTTGACGCAATGAGTGCTAAACGCATGTCCGTCATACCTCGTTGACCAACAGCAGGACATTAACGCCATTGGGCACATTCGGCACTTTAAGCGATGATTACAGCTTTTCTCGTGGCATCAATGACGCGGGACACGTAATGGGAAGAGTCTTCCGCAATTGGAGGCAATAGCCACGCCTTTATCACCGTTCTTGAGGCTCACCGGCTAGAACATCGTACAGTTTGCCGCCACACATATTCTTTCTGCGCTCTTAGCGCAGGCTTTCCCTTGCCGAATGCTTTATGCCCTTTAAAAATCGATTTTCTTGCTGATCACCTCCGGAAAAACAGCCACTGTGGACGCAACTGGTAATTTTCAAATGTTCTGTTTGTATATTTCCCAACCGCCGAAAGCGGAGGCACGGCAAAAAAAGCTGGCGAGAGCCGTCAGCGAAAGGACCACACAAGAATGAGATACAAGCGCGCCAACCTTCGATGGGTGGCGGCATTCGAAGCTGCCAAGGGTATATTGGTATTGGCCGTCGCCAGCGCTGCTTTCGAATTTGTCCATATGGTGGGTGCGCAGAAAATGGCTGAGCAGCTTGTCAGTCATTTCCATCTCAATCCCGCCAGCCGCTACCCCCGCATCTTCCTGGAAGCTGCTTCCCATCTCAACAATATCCATCTTCTCGCTCTTGGCTTGGGTGCATTTGCCTATTCGGTTATCCGGCTGGCCGAAGCCTACGGGCTTTGGTATGGCAGGCGATGGGCCTGGATACTTGGAATGATGAGTGCGGGACTATATTTACCTGTGGAAATTTTTGAGTTGATCAAGCATGTGAATGCGGCGGAGCTATTGGTTTTTACAGTGAATATTCTGATCCTCGTCGTCTTATGGCGTGGCAGGGCTGCAAAACTGAATGACCAAGCGTCGTGATGATCTGCACAGTCTTGTACGCACAATCTCTATTGCTTTGAGCCATGTAAATGACGGCCGATTTGCGTCGGGAAACAGGAATGGATAACGTACACCTACGCCCGGCGTACACCCATGCCCGGCGCTAGCCTGTTCGCACCAGGATGTTCCACCGTCGGCAGTTTTCTGCCTTCATAGCCCTTGCTCGAACGCGAGCAGCGCCGCCTCGACCGCCTTCGTTGGTCCTGTTGCAAACTAATCCAGCAGCATTTTTGAGATGTCCGGCAAACGAACATCTATCTACTTGTTTCTCTTGCTCGGCATACCTCGCTCCTGTCAGCTTCCACACCCAAAATTTAGAGCAGGCGCAGTTCCAAACGCCTTTTAGCCTGTTTAAAAATCAATTTTCTTGCTGATCGCCTCATATATCTTCTCGCTGAATTCCGCAGCCTGATGGACGATTTCTTCCTCTGCCTCTTCTTTAACCTTTCCCGTCTTGGATAGCTTTTCCCCAATCCTGTACGCGTTTCCCCACAAGGCGCTGCATATGGGATCTCCGAAGAGATGTTTCTTTTTCGCGATGTGCGCAGCTAACCCACTCTGAAACTGATCATTGGTTCCAGCAAAAAAGCCACCAACGTTACATAATTTGTAATCCTTCTCTGCAGCCAAAACACTCGGGCTCGAAAAGCCCAACAAAGCAATTACCACGAAGCTCGCATTTCTCATGATGACCCTTGATATCAGTTGAGTTGAACGACGACCGTGCTTGTAAGACGCCAACGGCTAATCAGGCATGGACGCAAGCGTGACAGTCTAAACTTGAGACGACCATCACTACCCCATATAGGGGAGAAGTGGTACTCTTCCTCTCGCATATCCTATTATTAGCTATGCAGCGGATGTCCGGCAAATGGCCAATAGCGAGATATTTCCCCTTTGCCCCTTTGTTTTGGGGCAGCCGAAACAGCATTACTTATAGTAGCCCGGACATTTCCAGTAAATGAACCAGCGGGCTATGTGATTTTGACGGGAATCTTGATGAGTGGTTCAGTTGAGCTAGAGGTTTGTCGCGGAAAGCTTCGATTCGTTTTTTGTGATTTAAAGCAGACTCGATATCCAGGAGCATGAGGATTTCATCTCTTCCCTTTTCCGTCGGACCTTACATTGCGCCTTCCTGGTTGAAAGGAGGCAACGCCCAGACGATCTACCCCTACCTTCTTTCCCGCCCCAACATTCCGTACCGGCGCGAACGATGGGAACTCGACGACGGCGATTTCATCGATATCGACTGGCTGGATAACGCCAGCAATGCGCCGCTGGTCGTGTTGTTCCATGGACTGGAAGGTAGCTCAGGCAGCCACTACGTATTGAGCATGATGAGCATGCTGCGGGACCTCGGATGGCGGGGGGCGGTCGCTCATTTCCGCGGATGCTCGGGGCCTCCCAACCGTTTGCCTCGGGCGTATCACGCCGGTGACTCGACCGAAGTCGACTGGATACTCCGCCGTGTCGCTGCACAGAATAAAACGCTCGGCATGGATGTTCCTGTTTTCGTGGTAGGCGTCTCTCTGGGCGGCAATGCGCTGCTGAAATGGCTTGGCGAACAGGGTAAACAGGCGTGCAACCTGGTTGATGGAGTAGTGGCAGTTTCGGTTCCCCTGGACCTTGCCGCGGCGGGGCGGACTCTGGCTTCGGGCTTTAATCTGCTCTATACCCGGCATTTTCTCGATACGCTGAAGGGCAAGGCGATGGACAAGCTGGACCAATTCCCCGGCCTTTTTGATGCGCAGGCGGTCGCCGGGTGCAGTACGCTGTATGAGTTTGACAATCTTGTGACCGCGCCGCTGCACGGCTTCCGAAATACGGAGGATTACTGGGATCGATCCAGCAGTAAACCCTGGCTCAAGCATATCCATGTCCCCACGCTTGTGATCAACGCGCTCAACGACCCGTTCATGCCGCCTTCCGCGTTGCCCCAGCCGCATGAGGTTTCACCAGACGTAGTCCTGGAATTTCCGGAGCAGGGAGGCCACGTCGGATTTTTGAATCCGCCATTTCCTGGCAGACTGGTCTGGCTGCCTCAAAGAATTATCAGTTTTTTTGGCGAGCAGAGGGTCGGGCTCAACTATCGCACAAACCACGATTCGCCCGAGCTCCAGGTCTCACAAATCACATCCTAGTCGGTTTCTTCGGTCGGTCGCTGACGCGGCCGGGAGTTTCAGGGAAGAATGTTCTTAGGGCCTGTTAACATTTATTTTGCACCCGCGAAATAAATGTTAACAGGCCCTAAGAACTTCCACTGAAGCTTCATCACGCGCTTGGTGTAAAATTGGTGCTTAGGCTCTGAATTATACTTAGGCCCCGATAAAAGCTTAGTTATCGGCGTTTCCTTCTCATAAGCCCTTACCAGGGCAACACGCTCCTCGAAGATCAAGCTCCACCTTGCAGGTCATGTCGAATTCACCCAATTTTGTCCATCTCCGTTTGCACAGCGAGTATTCCGTAGTCGATGGTATCGTGCGGATCGACGAGGCTGTGGCTAAGGCAGTGGCGGATGACATGCCAGCGCTGGCCCTGACCGATCTTTCAAACGTGTTCGGCCTGGTCAAGTTTTACCAGGCAACACGCGGCGAGGGGATAAAACCGATTATCGGCTGTGATGCCTGGATCAGCAACGAAGCGGATCGCGACAAGCCGTCGCGCGTTCTGCTGCTTTGCCAGTCCTACCCCGGTTATTTACTGTTGTGCCGGCTTCTCTCGCGTGCATACCGTGAAAACCAGCACCGAGGGCGGCCCGAGATAAAAAAATCGTGGTTCAGTGAAAACGGGACAGTCGGGCTGATCGCACTATCGAGCGCGAACGTCGGTGACGTCGGATTGGCGTTGATGCAGAATGATTCGGTACAAGCCGAATCACTGGCAAAAGAATGGGCAGGACTGTTCCCCGGCCGCTTCTACATCGAATTGCAGCGCGCAGGACATCCTAATGCGGAGAGTCTCGTGCAGCGTTCCTTGGCGCTGGCATCGACCTTGCGCTTGCCGGTGGTGGCGACACATCCCATACAGTTTTTGAACCCGGAAGATTACCGGGCCCATGAGGCGCGGGTTTGCATAGCGGAAGGCTATGTGCTCGGGGATCGGAGACGCCCCAGGCACTGCACGGAAGAGCAGTATTTCAAAACAAAGGCTGAAATGGCGGAATTGTTCGCAGATATTCCGGTTGCCTTGGCAAACACTGTCGCATTGGCGCAGCGATGCAATCTCACACTGGAATTGGGCGTTAACCGGCTGCCGCTATTTCCCACTCCAAACAATGAGAGTCTTGAAGTGTATTTGCGCAATCAGGCTTCGGCCGGCCTGGAGGCTCGCATGAATGCGCTATTTCCAGATGCGGCTCAGCGTGAGGCGGAGAGGCCGAAGTATCGCGCGCGACTGGAATTCGAGGCCGACATAATCATACAGATGGGGTTTGCCGGTTACTTTCTGATCGTTGCGGATTTCATCAATTGGGCGAAGAACAACGGCGTGCCGGTGGGGCCGGGCCGTGGGTCCGGCGCGGGGTCGCTGGTCGCTTATTCGCTCGGTATTACGGATCTGGACCCGCTACGCTACGACCTGCTGTTTGAGCGCTTTCTCAATCCGGAGCGTGTGTCGATGCCCGACTTCGATATCGATTTTTGCCAGGACGGGCGTGAACATGTCATTGAATACGTAAAACAGAAGTATGGCGCTGAAAGCGTTTCCCAGATCGCAACCTTCGGCACCATGGCAGCCAAGGCTGTGGTCCGCGACGTCGGGCGCGTCCTGGACCTGCCGTATAACTTTGTCGATCAGCTGGCCAAACTGGTGCCATTCGAGCTCGGCATGACCTTGAAAAAAGCCCGTCAGGATGAGCCGCAGCTGAACGAGCGCGCTCAAGCGGAAGAAGAGGTACGCAATCTTCTGGAGCTGGCCGAGCGCCTGGAAGGGATAACCCGCAATGTCGGCATGCATGCAGGCGGCGTGTTGATCGCCTCCGGGAAGATTACAGATTTTTGCCCGGTCTATTCCACCGATGCCGGGGAGTCGGTCATCAGCCAACTGGACAAGGACGACGTGGAGAAAATCGGGTTGGTCAAGTTCGACTTTCTGGGGCTGCGCACGCTCACTATACTCGACTGGACAACCCGGTATATCCGGCAACGGAAACAAGATGAAGAGCCTGAGGCAACCCTGCAAACTCCTTCGGAGATATTTTCTCTGGAAAACCTGCCGCTGGACGATCAGGCTGCTTATGCCCTCCTGCGTGAAGGTAACGCCGTGGGGATATTCCAGTTTGAATCGCGCGGCATGAAGGACCTGCTACAGAAGGCGAGGCCGGACTGTTTTGAGGACATCATCGCGCTGGTGGCATTATACCGCCCGGGACCCATGTCGCTGATTCCCGAGTTTGTTGAACGCAAGCATGGCAAACGCGTTGAGTATCTCGACCCGCGGCTGCGGCCCATACTCGAACCCACGTATGGGGTCATGGTTTACCAGGAGCAGGTGATGCAAATCGCCCAGGTGATCGGGGGATACAGCCTGGGGAAAGCGGACCTGCTGCGCCGGGCGATGGGCAAGAAAAAGGCGGAGGAAATGGCTCTGCACCGCGATATCTTTATTTCCGGCGCCATCAACAACGATTTGACGGAAAAGGATGCAGCCGAGCTGTTCGACCTGATGGAAAAATTTGCAGGCTACGGTTTCAACAAATCGCACGCCGCTGCCTACGCTCTCATCGCTTTCCAGACGGCCTACCTGAAAGCACATTATCCCGCCGAGTTCATGGCTGCCACGCTTTCCGCCGACATGGACGATACCGACAAGGTGCACGGGCTATTTGAGGATAGTCTTGCCAACAAGCTTGTCATGCTCCCGCCGGACGTCAATCTGTCGGACTACCGCTTTGTGCCAGTCGACAGTAAAACTATCCGGTACGGGCTGGGCGCAATTAAAGGCACCGGCGAATCGGCGATTGCGGCGATTATCGAGGCTCGCGGAAGAACGGACCCTTTAACGATCTGTTCGATTTTTGCCATCGGGTGGACAAGCGGATTGTCAATCGCCGCGTCGTGGAATCGCTCATACGCGCCGGCGCATTTGATTGCTATCGACGCGCACCGGGCGGGCCTGCTGGCCTCCGTGGGAATCGCGCTGGAATCAGCCGAGCAAGCCGGTCGTGCCGCCAATCAGGTGAGTTTGTTTGGGGAAGCCGATACGCCGATGCAGCCAGTTGAGCCGGATCAATGTGCCGTCATGGTCAGAAAAAGAAAAGCTGAAAAATGAAAAGATGGCACTGGGCTTCTATTTAAGCGGACATCCTTTCAACGGGTATGCGGAGGAAGTAAGACGGTTCGTCCGCACCAGACTGAACCAATTGAACTCCACAGCGGGAAATTCAGCTTTTGGCGGGTATCGTCTACGCTATACGGACGCAAATGACCCGGCGCGGCAGAATGGGCGTAGTGGTATTGGACGACGGCAGCGCACGTGTCGAGTTGGTGCGTGTACAACGAATTGTTCGAGTCTGTTCGGGCGTGGCTGAAAGAAGATCAGTTGGTATCGCGGAGGCCAAGGTTTTCAACAGGGGGGGTGAGGACGAATATGGCGGGGAACTGCGCATTTCCGCCGATCAGTTGTACACCTTGACAAGCCCGTTCGCGTTTTGCCAAGCGAATGGAACTTCATTGCAATGGAATGGCCAACGCAGCCAGATTAAGGGAATTGCTGGGGCCGTATCGCGCGGGCCATGTTAATGGTAATGGCAATGGCAGCCAGCACCGAGAGAACAAGAAAGGGATAAGCGCAGTCTGTCCGGTGGCCGTGGTTTATCGCAATGGCAGCGCGACATGCACGCTGGAGCTGGGCGATGAATGGCGCGTGAGCCTGCAGGAAAACCTGCTGGAATCGCTGAGAGCGAATTTCAGTGCGGAGAACGTCAAAATCATCTACTGATGCTGTGCCTATCCCATTAAGAAAAAGCGCTATTTGCGTTTGCTCGATGTAAATCAAGGATCACACACTTTTTCCACCGTTTTCTTGACCCTGAAGGAGCCGCGTCCTACTATTCTTCTTTTATTTTTTATCGGATGTCGCCGGCTATAACCGTCAATTAAAAGGCAAAAATGGAACCCAATACCACAAGCATTGCCTCGGGCCTCGAAAGGTCAAAGCACGCATCGAGGCGATTGCAAAAAAAACTGGCCGGCCGCCGGAATCGATCACTCTGCTCGCTGCAAGCAAAACCAATCCTCCCGAGTGCCTGCGCGAAGCGTTCGCGGCCGGACAGAGGATTTTTGGGGAAAATTACCTGCAGGAGGCGCTGGTGAAGATGGCAGCGCTAACCGACCTGGCCATCGAATGGCACTTCATCGGCCCCATACAAAGCAACAAGACGAGGCGAATCGCGGAAAACTTCGCCTGGGTGCATAGTATCGACCGGAAAAAAATCGCCGATCGCTTGTCGAAGGACCGACCCGAATCGCTACCTCCTCTTCAGGTATGCCTACAGGTCAACGTAAGCGGTGAAGACAGCAAGAGCGGCGTAGCGCCTGAAGAGGCGGCCGACCTGGCTGCCCATGTTATCGAGCTGCCGCGCCTGAAGCTGCGCGGCGTGATGGCCATTCCGGAGCTCACGAAAGCCACCGCGTTGCAGCGGAGCCAGTTTCGTATGCTCAGGGACGTTTATGATCAGTTGAAACAAGCGGGCTACGATCTCGACACGGTTTCAATGGGCATGTCCGAGGATATGGATCTGGCAATCGAAGAAGGCGCAACGCTGGTGCGCGTGGGCACCGCTATTTTCGGACCGAGACGCTACCCCATCCCGGAAGAGCTGGCGGCGCAGGCCGCCAAGGCTATGCAGGCTGCCCAGTAATAGACAGGTACTTTTCGTACAACCGCTCGCGTGTTTCAACGATGTCCGGATTGAGGATGATGCAGTCCACCGGGCACACCTCTACACACTGCGATGTTTCGTGATGCCCCACGCATTCGGTGCAGAGCTCGGGGGCTATCACAAAGATTTCCTCGCCTTGCGAAATAGCCGAGTTGGGGCACTCGGATTCGCACACGTCACAATTGATACATTCATCAGTAATCATTAAAGCCATGGCAACCTCAAGAGTTGTTCTGTGACCTGGTCCGAAGCCGCTCAGCGACCAGTGGACTCACAAACTTTTCAACATTGCCGCCAAGCCGTGAAATTTCGCGAACAATCGATGCGGAAATAAACATGTATTGCTCGGAGGGCGTCATGAAGACCGTTTCGACCCCGGGATACATGCTGCGGTTCATCCCTGCCATCTGAAATTCGTACTCGAAATCAGACACTGCACGCAAGCCCCGCAGGATGACTGTCGCATTCTGTTGCTGCGCGAATTCCATCAACAGACCGGAAAAATCCCTCACCTCGACATTGCTGCAATCGGCCAGTACTTCCCGGGCCATATCCACCCGCTCGCCATGCGTGAAGAATGGTTTCTTGCCGCTGCTGACCGCTACGGCAACCACGACGTGATCAAATAGCCGGGAGGCACGCCGAACGAGGTCTTCATGACCTCGCGTGATGGGATCGAAGGTACCCGGATAGATGGCCTTATCCATTTTTTCTTAATAGCTGGTAATGAACGCTGCCTGCCCGGCCTTTGCGCCAGACCAGCCACCCTGGACCGGGCGCAAAAAAATTGGCGTTTTCAACGTAAAGCAGACCATCTTCAGCAAGATGTGGGGATAGCTTCGGCAGCAGCCTGGGAAACAGATCCAGCCGATAGGGCGGATCGGCAAAAATAATATCAAACCTGACGTCAAACTGTTGGGGAACAGAATCTATAAATTTTAACGCATCCGTGGGTACTAAACGAATCTGTTTGGCTTCCAGCTTATCAATGTTTGCTTTGAGCGAATTCACAACTTGAGGATCCGATTCCACCATTATCACCTGAGAGGCTCCACGGGACGCTGCTTCAAAGCCCATGGCACCGCTTCCGGCAAACAAATCGAGGCAGCTCTGACCCGTCAGATCCTGACCCAGCCAGTTGAACACCGTTTCCCGCACCCGGTCAGGCGTTGGGCGCAGGTCGATTCGCTCTGGAAGGGAAATAATGCGGCTGCGCCATTCGCCGCCGATGATGCGCACCTTGTTTTTCAAGGGAGCGACGGGACCTTAACTTGTAATTGAATTTTTGTGGCGGAAGAGGAGTGCCGGGTTTGCCTCCTCGCTCCGTGAGCTCACTCCTGTTTTTCTGGTTTCTCTGCTGCGCCTACGATAACGGTGACCATACCCGCCGGATCGACGCGGCGCTGGAAGGAATCCTTGATCTGAGCAACCGTCACGCGCTCCACGGCCGTGATGTAATCATCGAGATAGGTGAGAGGAAGCTGATAAAAACCGATCAGAGACAGATAACCGAGGATCTTTTTGTTGCTGTCTATGCGGAGAGGAAAACTGCCAATGATGTTCTGCTTGGCCTCTACTAGCTCTTTTTCAGTGGGCCCATTTGCCACGAAATCGGACAGGACCTTACGCGTGACTGCGAGCGCTTCCTCCGACTGCTCCTTCCTGGTCTGCAAGCCGACTACAAAAGGTCCCTTTTCCTTGAGCGGAGAGAAATGGCTATGAACACTGTAGACCAGACCTCGTTTGCTTCTGATTTCCTCCATGAGACGCGAGGTAAAACCACCGCCGCCGAGTATGTGATTGCCGACGACAAGCTGAAAATAATCGGGGTCCTTACGCTGAAGGCCCGGGTAGGCAAGCAAAATATGGCTCTGCGTGGCTGGATGGGGGATTTTCTCGACATCCGGCGCAGGCTGGCTCACGGGGGGCAGCACGTCCGCGGGCTTTTCCCGTGACAGGTTCTTTGTAAGCAGCTCGGCAATATCGGCCGCTTCCGCACGGCTGACATCTCCCATGATGGATACAACGGCGTCCCCTGCTGTGTAGTGTGATTTGTAAAAATTCACCAGCTCATCGCGCTGCAATGACTTGACCGTATCCACTTCACCCGAACCGCGCAGGCCGTAGGGATGACTGCCGTAGAGCATTTTCATCAACTTTCGGTCGCCGATAACCTCCGGCTTTGTGTCGGCTTCTTTCAACCCCGCAATCACCCTCGCCTTTTCACGTTCCAGGGTTTTTGCGGGAAACTCGGGCTGCTGTATGACGCGGCTGAAAATGTCGAGCGCCTGCTTGCGCTCCCGCGCGCTGCTCAAGGTCCGAAGCGACATACCCGCACGATCGGGGTCGAAATCCGCGCTGAGCTGAGCGCCAACGTCAGCAAGAGCTTTGGAAATCTGGTCTTCGGTCAGACCTCCCGCCCCCAGGTCGAACAAATGCAGTGTCAATGCCGCCCGGCCCGATTTTTCGGGGGTATCGGTGCTGCTGCCCGCACTGAACTCGACATTGATATCGAGTATCGGCAAATCGCGGCTCTGAACGAAATAAACCTGCGCACCGGAAGTCGCCTGCCAATGCTGAATCGGGAGCGTAGCGAATGACTGCTGGGAATAAATCGCCAGGAAAAGGATAAATAAATAACGCATCACATGCTTCTCATTGTTGATTGGAGTGGCGAGGCTTCGGGCAGCGGAAGCGGGAAGTCAAATTGACCTGTTCGAACAAAGAGCCAGACGCTGCCGCGGCATCAATGGCGCAGCCCGGCAGGCGGTGCGGCAAAGCCTTTCTGTTCGAGCGGTTGAGGGTCAAGCACTGCCACCGTCAACCTGTCGTCTTTCAAATATTTCTTCGCGACGTCACGCACCTGCTCGGCGGTTACTGCTTGAAGCTTTTTAAGCATGGTATCGACATCGCGGTGTGACAGCCCGATGCTCTCGAGCTGTCCGATCTGCATCGCCTGAAAAAACATCGAGTCCAGCTGGAAGACGTGACCGGCTACGACCTGGGCCTTGACACGCGCAAGCTCTTCCTCGCTCACACCCTCCTGGATCAGCTTCTCGATCTCCTTGCGCAGCGCGGCTTCCACATCGGCGGCTGTTTTTCCTTCGCTGGGCGTGCCATCGAGATAAAACATGCCTGGACCCCGGGCAGTGGAATCATAACCTGCGCCCGCGGAACTCGCGATGCGCTGCTCACGCACCAGCTCTTTGTTGAGGCGTGCCGAATCGTTGCCGGCCAGCACCCCCGCCAGGACCTCAAGCGCGTAAGGCTCCCAGTCGGCCGCCGGATCGCGTACAACCGGGGCATGATAGCCCATGGCAACGTAAGGCAGCCGCGCCGGCGCCTTCACCAGAATACGCTTGATTCCAACCTGGGTCGGTTCGGCTTGCGGCTTGCGCTTATCGAGAGGCAATACGGGACCTGGCTTGATCGGACCGTAATACCGCTGGGCAAGCGCGAACACCTCTTTCGGATTGACATCACCCACCACCACGAGAACTGCGTTGTTGGGCGCATACCACTGGTCATACCAGGCCTTCGCATCGCGGACGGTCATATTCTCCAGGTCGTTCATCCACCCAATTACAGGGCGGCGATAAGGATGAGCTTGAAAGGAGGCAGCCAGCATTTTTTCATGTACCAGGGAGCGCGGCTGGTCATCGGTACGCAAACGCCGCTCCTCCATGACCACCTTTATTTCTTTCGCAAACTCTTCTTCCGTGAGGACGAGGTTGTGCATCCGGTCGGATTCCAGCTCTATCGCCAGCGGCAGTTTCCCTTTTTGCAATTGCTGAAAGTATGCCGTGTAGTCGCGGCTTGTGAACGCGTTTTCGCGCCCTCCCGCCGCGGCGATACGCCTGGAGAATTCACCGCCGGGAACCTTTTGTGTCCCTTTGAACATCATATGTTCCAATACATGGGCTACGCCAGTTGTCCCGTTCAGCTCATCCATACTCCCAGCCTTGTACCAGATCTGGGAGATGACCACCGGGGAGCGGTGGTCTTCCTTGACAACAAGCCTGAGGCCGTTCGCCAGAGTGAATTCATGCACGCTGGCCAAGGCAGTGGATGGAACCAGGGGGATGACCAGCATCGCCAGCGCCCGCAGAGGAGCATAAAACCGTGCCATGCTATAAAGAGACGTGATTTTCATGACTAAAACCGGGTGGGGGAAATAAAATATTCGAATAAAATGAGCGGATAATACCGATGGATTAAAATCAACTGTTAAGCATGAGTCTTACCTGATGTTGACAGGGTACCAGAATGCCAAGTTTCTTCAAATCCGACAATAACTCTTTGACTGATCCCATCCCCACGACTTGGGTCTCGAGAATGCGCGCAGGCCTTTCGCGGACACGGGGCAACTTTGGCCGTCAAATCTCCGGCCTGTTTGGTGGCGGAAAGATCGACGAAGCCCTCTACGAGGAACTGGAAACCGTACTGCTGACTTCGGATGTTGGCGTGAATGCGACCCACTGGCTGCTCGAAGAGCTCCGCAAAAAAGTCAAACGCGACAACCTTTCAGATGCAACCCAACTCAAAGGAGCATTGCAGCAGGCGCTCATCGCCCTTCTGGGACCCTTGGCCCAACCCCTGGAAACAGAAAGCCATAAGCCTTTTGTCATCATGCTGGCGGGCGTCAACGGCGCGGGAAAGACCACAACCATCGGCAAGCTTGCGAATTATTTTCAGTTGCAGGGAAAAAGCGTGCTTCTGGGTGCGGGAGATACGTTTCGCGCCGCCGCACGTGAGCAGCTGCTCGCCTGGGGTGAGCGCAACCGTATCGCTGTCATTGCACAGGAGAGCACCGGCCAGCAAAAAGCGGATCCGGCGGCCGTAATATTTGACGCAGTGAATGCCGCTAAAGCACGCGGTATCGATATCGTACTCGCGGACACTGCAGGCCGGCTGGCTACGCAACTGCACCTGATGGAAGAGATAAAAAAAGTAAAGCGCGTGATTGCAAAAGCCGAACCTGGAGCACCGCATGAAACGCTCCTGGTGCTCGACGCCAATACCGGGCAGAATGCAATCAGCCAGGTGAAGGCATTCGACGATGCCCTCGACCTGACCGGCCTCATCGTCACAAAATTGGATGGCACCGCCAAGGGCGGCGTCATGGCCGCCATTGCGCGCCAACGCCCGGCGCAATCAGCCCTGCCAATCCGCTTCATCGGTGTAGGCGAAGGACTCAACGACCTGAGGCCATTCGTGGCCTCGGAATTTGTCGAGGCTCTGTTTGATTAAGCGGTAATTATGGTACCGGCCGGAAAAGCATAGTACTAAAAATTAATGATTAGCTTCAGTCAGGTCTACAAGCGGTATCCCAATGGCTTTGAAGCGCTCAGCAATATCAGCTTCTCCCTTGAGGCCGGCGAGATGGCCCTTGTCACCGGTCATTCGGGTGCAGGAAAAACAACCCTGCTCAAGCTTATTGCAGCGATTGAACGTCCGACTTCCGGCAGCGTTGTAGTAAATGGCCAGAATGTCGGAAAGCTCAAGCGCGGCGCAATCCCTTTTCTTCGTCGCAACCTTGGTCTGGTATTCCAGGATCAGAAAATCCTGTTCGACCGGAATGTATTCAATAACGTATTGCTACCTTTGCAAATCAGCGGCTTCAGCTCCAGATCAGCGGCTGCGCGGGTACGCGCGGCGCTTGATAAGGTAGGACTGCTGAACAAGGAGAAAGCGCGCCCGATTACGCTATCTGGCGGGGAGCAGAAGCGCCTCTGCATCGCCCGGGCAATTGTTAATCGTCCTTCCATCCTCATTGCGGACGAACCAACGGCTAATCTCGACACCGATTACTCGAAAATTATCATGGACATGTTCAGGTCATTTCACCAGGTTGGGGTCACCGTGCTGATAGCCACACATGATCCGGGGCTGCTTGGCGATGATACCCGCCAGCGCGTATTTTTGCTCCATCACGGAGAACTGCCGACATGAGCGTGTGGATTTCTCATCATTTTCATGCTTTCGCTTTGGCGTTCAAGCGCCTTGGCACGGCGCCGCTTGGAAGCCTGCTCAGCATAAGCGTGATGGGAATCGCTTTCAGCCTGCCAGCCGGAATTTACGTCATGCTTGAAAATCTCCAGGCATTTTCGGGCGGCTTTTCGGCAGCCCCCCAGTTAAGCCTGTTCCTGAAACCCGAAGCAAGCAAAGAGGACGTGGCGGAAATCGAATCCATCCTGAAACAGAATTCGAAGGTTGCGGATTTCCGATTTATGCCAAAAGACCGTGCCCTTGAGCAATTCAAAAAAGATAGCGAATGGGCGAATGTGCTGGAGGGGCTTAAGCACAACCCGCTGCCTGATGCTTTTGTCATTACGGCTGCTACATCCTCGCCTGAAGCGTTGAAAAAATTACAGGCTGAAGTCGCAAAGATGCCTGCGGTGGAACATGCCCAAGTTGACTCCGCCTGGGCAAAACGTCTCGATGCCTTGCTCAGGCTAGGTCGCTGGACGGTGTTGATGCTGACCGCTTTGCTTAGCTTTTCCGTGATCGCGGTGGCTTTTAACACAATCCGGCTGCAGATCCTTACGATGAGGGATGAAATAGAAGTCTCAAAATTGATCGGCGCAACCAACCGCTTTGTCCGGCGGCCTTTTTTATACTTTGGCGCTATCCAGGGAATGATAGGCGGAGCGCTTGCCTGGCTCATCATTTCTGCAGGTATCCATTTGATGGATGAACGGCTGGAGCAGTTGATGCGGCTCTACGAGACCACTTTTCACCTTTATCACTTATCCTTAGAGGACAGTGTAAGCCTGTTATTATTTTCAGGATGGCTAGGCTGGTCGGGTGCATGGCTGTCGGTCGCAAATCATCTCGGGCGAATAGAACCTAAATAATTCATGAAGTTAACAGAACTTTGGGAGGAACTTTCGCAGGTGATCATACTCTTATCTTTAAAAAGGCCAATCTGATCAAATGCAGGAGGAATACATGAATTTTGCTTTAGCCTTACCTTCGACTGGCAGCATTGAAAGCTATATCCAATCTGTCAACCGCTTCCGCATTCTTTCACACGAAGAAGAATTGCGCCTTGCGCGATCACTGAGGGATGAGGGCGATATCGAAGCCGCCCGCCAACTGGTGCTGTCGCACCTGCGTGTGGTGGTATCGATTGCGCGAGGCTATAAGGGCTATGGTCTCCCTCAGGCTGACCTGATCCAGGAAGGCAATATTGGTCTCATGAAGGCCGTGAAACGTTTTGATCCGGAGCGCGGAGTGAGGCTAGTCTCGTTTGCGGTCCACTGGATCAAGGCGGAAATTCATGAATTCATCCTACGCAACTGGCGCCTGGTCAAAATCGCCACGACCAAGGCGCAGCGCAAGCTTTTCTTCAATCTGCGCAGCATGAAACCGGTTCTGGATACCATGAATCCGGAAGAGGTTAATGCGGTAGCCCGGCAGCTGGGCGTGAAGGCGGAGGAGGTGGTCGAAATGGAAACCCGGTTGGGCGGGCGCGATATTTCGCTGGAACCACTCTCCGAAGATGATGACGACGAAGTGTTCGCCCCTATCGCTTATCTCACGGATGGTTCCGAGCCGTCGCGAGTGCTGGAGGCAGAGCAAAGCAACCGGCTGCGCGGCGAAGGCCTGGAGCAGGCACTCGCCAGTCTGGACGAGCGCAGTCGTCGCATCGTCGAAGCCCGCTGGCTGCGCGAAAAAGACACGGCGACCCTGCATGATCTTGCAGATGAACTGGGTGTTTCGGCCGAGCGCATCCGCCAGATTGAAGCAAAGGCCTTGCAGAAAATGCGGCTCGCGATAACAGCCGCGGCGTAGTTTTCCTAGAGAAGCCTCGTCGCATGGGGGGTTTGTCCATCAGCTTTCGCTTGATTCCATCATTTCCCCATGCGTCCCTAGTCCTCCCTGTTCCTTATCTATTCCTCCTCGGTTCAGCCAAGGGTGATATAGCTAGGGCACTGAGCCCACACGGCGCTGAGCCTTGAGGCATAACATCCATACAGGTCCTGCCCCGCGGCGCGGCGTCCCCCTGCTTTAAGGGTTGTTCCCCGTACTCTCGGCCCATTGTTCGGGCGTCAGCGTCTTCATTGACAGGGCGTGAATCTCCTGCTTCATCCTGTCACCGAGCGCTCGATAAACCAATTGGTGCTGCTTCACCATGTTCTGTCCGCGGAACTCAGGGCTGACAATGACGGCGCTAAAATGATGGCCATCGTCCCCTTCCACATGCACGAATTCGCACGGCAGGCCTGTTTCAATATGATTTTTTATGCTCTCTGCTGTAACCATGCCCTATCCTTTCCTCTCTTTCCTTTTAGCGAGTTTAAATCCTGCCATCAAAAAAGCCCTCCTTTTGTGCGAAGTACCAGAGGCTAATGACGAATCTTATAACCTGTCTTCAACATCCAAAATGTCAACCATGATACCGCTACAAAGCAGGCGGTTACAATCCCGAGGCTGACATAAGGAGAAATATCGGAAACCTTGAAAAAGCCGTACCTGAATCCGTCAATCATATAGAAGAACGGGTTGAGGTGCGAAAGGCTCTGCCAGAAGGGCGGCAATGAATGAATCGAGTAGAACACGCCGGACAGGAACGTCAATGGGAGGATGACAAAGTTCTGGAACGCTGCAAGCTGATCAAATTTATCTGCCCAGATAGCTGCGACGATTCCCAGTGCCCCGAGCAGCGCCGTGCCCATCAAGGCAAAAATGAACACCCATCCGAAAGAGGATAAGGGCAGTTCGAAGAACCAAAGCGTAACCAGGTAGACGCCCAGCCCCACGACAAGCCCCCGCACGATCGACGCCAGCACATAGGCGAAGAATATCTCATGGTAAGAAAGCGGCGACAGCAGCACAAAGACCAGATTGCCGGTCACCTTTGACTGGATCAGGCTGGATGAGGAGTTGGCAAAAGCATTTTGCAGCATCGCCATCATGATCAGGCCGGGAATCAGGAAAGTCGCATAAGCCACCCCCGGGTAAGCCTGCACGCGCTCTTCCAGCACATGAGAAAAAATCATGAGATAGAGCAGTACAGACACGATGGGTGCAAAGATGGTCTGGAGCCCAACTTTCCAGAACCGTAACAATTCCTTATAAAGCAGCGTAAGAAATCCGGCCATACGGGCAAACCCAGCTCTTTTGTAAATGCGTTTTCCCGGGCAGGTCAAACGCGCATAGCCTGTGCCCCACTCGCCTGGCTCATGATTTTTATGAATACCTCTTCCAGGTCAGGCTGCAATATCTGCATCTCAAGCACGGTGGTTCCTGCCGCGCGTAGGCATGCCATGACTTCTTCAAGCTGAGCGTATTCCTCGAGCGAAAGAATATAGTATCCATCTTCATGAGCTTTCCTCAGGAGTTCCAGCGCTGGTGGTAACGTATCCGGGAATAAACGCAACCCTATGAGGCATCCGGGAACAGTGTTGACGAGATTTTTTATACTGTCGAGCGCGACGATTTTACCCTGCTTCAACATTGCCACCCGGTTGCAGAGGGCCTCGGCCTCATCGAGGTAATGCGTCGTCAGCACAATCGTATGCCCATTGCCATTCAGTTGCTTGACGAAGTGCCAAAGCCCTTGGCGTAATTCCACATCCACGCCAGCGGTAGGCTCATCGAGGACGATGACAGGCGGCCTGTGCACCAGTGCCTGAGCGACCATTACCCGTCGCTTCATCCCGCCCGATAGCGTGCGCATATTTGCACCAGCCTTATCGGTGAGATCGAGGTGGTGAATGATCTCGTCTATCCACTCGTTGTTATTCCTGAGTCCGTAGTAGCCCGACTGAATGGCAAGAGTCTCGCGAACGGTGAAGAATGGATCAAACACCAGCTCCTGCGGTACCACCCCGAGCATACGGCGTGCTTCACGATAATCGGTAACGACGTCATGTCCCATCACGCGCGCGCTGCCGCTGGTTGCTCGGATCAACCCGGCAATGATATTTATCAACGTCGTCTTGCCCGCACCATTGGGACCGAGCAGCGCGAAAAATTCGCCCTGCTGAATTTCAAGATCGACGCCCGCGAGCGCATGAACCTGGTCGAAGCGCTTGTGCATCTGCTTGACTTCGATTGCAGAAGGCATGAGGTTGAAAGTGAGAAACGATGGACGACCAAATGGAGATACGGCAGAAGCAGAACCACAGAAAGATGGGGGTACCACCGCCCCGAGTGCCGCGCTATAGGACTGCTGTTTCCCGAGCCCTGGCGTTATCCGCCCCCGTTTCGACATTTCCTTTGATGAATTCGGGAATGCCATACAGCATTAACAGTGTCTGAAGCTTTTGCGGAATGTTGGCGAAGAGCAACTGGCGCTTGCGGCGGAGTGCCTCACGCTTCCATTCAAGCAACAGACTTACGGCAGACGAGTCCACTTCCGTAATCGCTGCGAGATCAATTGCCAAGTCGTTACGGTCAAACAAAGCAATACCACCCTCCATTACCCCAACGACACTCTCGATCGTTACAGCCCCGCTGACGGCCAGCCTGCCATCGTCATGCGGATACACTTCAGCAATTTTGCCGGCCGCCATACTTACGGAGCGTTTCAGCCATGAAGGGGTTTCATGTCCCGTCCACTACCTGGATGCAGACTTCTTGTCGGCGGCCTTTTTATCGGCTGCACTGTCAGCGGCGATCAGTGATTTATTTTTGTCCGCCAAGGTCTTGATCAGCTTTTCCACGCCACCTTCGCTCACCTGGCTATTGAAGGTGCTTCGGTAATTGGTAACAATGCTCACGCCAGCCACCGTCACATCGTATACCTTCCATCCATCACCGGTTTTTTCCATGCTGTAATCGATCGGAATTGGTTCCCGCCCGTCTTGAATTACCCTGGTTTTAACCAATGTGTCCGAATCGGGGACGCTTTTCAGCGGCTCAACCTTGATTGTATGGTCGCTATACGTGGACAGCGCGTTGGAATACGTCCTGACCAGCAGCGTGCGAAACTCGTTTACCAATGTTTGCTGCTGCTCGGGGGCAGCTTTAGTCCAGTTCTTTCCCATTGCAAGCCGCGTCATCCGGGTAAAATCGAAATGCGGCAATATCTTCACTTCGATCAGGTTGAGAAGTTTAGCGTGATTACCGCTACGCAATTCCTTGTCCTGCCTGATCATCGTAAGCACCTCCTGCGCTGTATTGTCCACCAGGGTATCGGGACGTTCCATGGACCATGCGGGAAGGGCAAGCAACCAGCCGAGCACTATGGGGATACCGAGATACTTTTTCATATTTCCTCACTGATTTTTAGCTGTATAAAAAACGCAAACATGTACGTCCTGCCATCAACTTCATTTGCTGCTTCCGTTTTCGCCAAGATCGTTGCCAGAGGATTTGTTCTCCGATGCCTTGTCAAACAGGAACCGGCCGATCATCTCCTCCAACACCAAGGCCGAGTTGGTCTTCATTATTTTATCACCGTCCTTTAGCACGGCGTCGTCTCCTCCAGCCGCCAAGCCGATGTATTGCTCGCCTATCAGGCCGGAGGTAAGGATGCTGGCGAAAGTATCCTTTGGAAATTTATAACGGCTATCTATGTTCAAGGTGACCAACGCGTCGTAGGTCTGCGTGCTGAACTGGATATCCTTCACCCGCCCTACCACTACGCCGGCACTTTTAACCGGCGCTCTGACCTTCAAACCACCTATATTCTCGAAATTTCCTTTAATCATGTAGCTGTCCGCCGCACTATAGGTGCCAAGATTGCCGACTTTGAATGCCAGTATCAGCAATGCGCCGATTCCAGCCATAACGAACAATCCCACCCATAAGTCCATTGTCGAGCGCTGCATCAGCTCGCTCCCCTGAACATGAGCGACGTCAAGACAAAGTCGAGTCCGAGGATCGCCAACGAGGAAGTCACTACGGTGCGCGTGGTTGCGCCGGATACGCCTTCAGCCGTGGGCGACGCGTCGTAACCCTCGAACACCGCTATTGCCGTGACCGCGATACCAAACACACACGTTTTTATAACGCCATTAACAATATCGTATCGAAAATCCACAGCGTCCTGCATTTGCGACCAGAACGACCCCTCATCCACTCCGATGACAACAACAGCCACCAGGTAGCCGCCAAATACGCCAACTGCGGAAAAAAGACCTGCCAAAAGCGGCATCGAAATTACGCCCGACCAGAACCTGGGGGCTACCACCCGTGCAATCGGATCCACCGCCATCATTTCCATTGCCGATAACTGCTCGGTCGCCTTCATCAGCCCTATTTCAGCAGTAATGGCAGAACCCGCACGGCTGGCGAACAATAGGGCCGAGACGACCGGGCCCAGTTCCCGTAACAGGGACAACGCAACCATGGTGCCAACGGCGGATTCGGCGCCGTACCGTTGCAAAGTCTCATAACCCTGCAAGCCCAGCACCATTCCGACGAATAATCCCGACACGATGATGATGATCAGCGACAGTACGCCGGTAAAGTAAACTTCGCGAACAATCAGCCCGAACCGACGCATGCTGGTACCGGATTTGAGGAGGGTCAACGTGAAAAAACGGCTGGCATAACCCAGCCGCCAGACGCTGTCGACGACTCGATGTCCGATCCCGCGGATGCCTTCTACAATGCGGCTAGGCAACGCTCCCCTCCAGCTTCAAGTCAACGGCGTAGGGTTTCGTCGGATAATGGAACGAGACCGGGCCATCTTCCTCTCCATGCACGAACTGATGCACAAACGGGTCTTCAGATTCTCGCACCTCCGCAGGCGTGCCTTGCGCGACGACTACCCCGTCGGCGATGAAATACACGTAGTCAACAATTTTCAGCGACTCCTGGACGTCGTGGGTGACCACAACAGAGGTCATTCCGAGCGCATCCGTCAACCGGCGAATCAGGTTTCCGATAACCGTCAGCGAAATGGGGTCGAGTCCGGTAAACGGCTCGTCGTACATGATCAATACCGGATCGAGCGCGATGGAGCGGGCCAACGCCACCCGTCGTGCCATCCCGCCGGAAAGTTGTGCCGGCATCAGCTCTTGCGCGCCGCGCAGGCCGACAGCCTCCAACTTCATCAATACGAGATCCCGAATCATGGATTCGGGCAGATCAGTATGCTCCCGCATCTGAAAGGCCACGTTGTCGAACACCGACAGATCGGTGAAAAGCGCACCGAACTGAAAGAGCATGCTCATCTTGCGGCGCAATCGGAAGAGCTCATTTCTGCTCAGCTCATGCACGACCTTGCCCGCCACCTTGACATAGCCCGATGATGGCCGGACGGTGCCCCCGATAAGCCGCAGAAGGGTCGTCTTCCCGCTACCGCTGCCGCCCATGATGGCGATCACCTTGCCTTGCGGCATGGTCATGTTGATACCTTTGAGAACCGGGCGCTCGCCATAGGAAAAATTCAGGCCCTTTATTTCTACCAGCGTTTCAGATGCCATGCTCAGGCGGTGCGCCCCTGTTTTTGACGGGATGCAATTTTAACCTAAAACCGTCGATTGGTCAGACGAGTGGTCGATTGACAATTAAAGATGCGGCATTAATACAAACGTCGATGCGAAGCCCCCTGCTTCAGGAGGGTGGATAAAGCAGCGAGAGGCGATAGCCGGCGGGGCTTAAATCTGTCGCATCAAGACGGAGTCTGACGTTGAGCTCATTTCCTGGAGCGATGGCCCCATTGAGGTTGGCGCCCGGCTCGAGATACATGTCGGGACGGAAGATACGGCTTGCGAGAGCGCGGTTTTGAGCGTCGATGAACGTAAGCTCAAACAGTGGCAAAGCCTGAGGATGGGCGGCATGATTATGTACCGTGGCATTTAGCGTGATGACGTTAGGACGCATTGGATCGATGCGCATATCCGATGATTCGATGTCCAGCAGCTGTTTCTGCTGGGGTGGAGAGAGAGAACATCCAAAAAATTCACAATACTGTTCAAGATAAGGCTTTGTTTCAGGAGCCACGGCCGCCAAGTCGGTGCGGTAAAAATAGATTGTTTGCCCGGTGAATATGATAAGCAACAGCAGGCTACCCAGGCTCCACGCGAAGGATGCCGCCTGGGACTGTTGATTTTCAAAAGCGTACATTCCACTATGTGTTGCCTGGGGGAAAGGCTCCGGCTGATGGCCGGGCTCCCGCGCCCGGTCAGACGGGCGGCCTTGTCGCGCAGCGCGTTCCTTGGCTGCGGCATCATCCACAGGCGCTTCTCCTACATCCCCGGAGGAAATCCCTGAGGTGCTTGTGCCCCCTTCTGCAGCATCGCGTGCTTCCGCCTCATGCGCTTGACCCCCAAACTCGTGGGCATGCCCGCGGTCGGCGAGAGATTGAGTTTCAGTCGCGCTGCTGGTTGCCTCCGGGACTGGCTCAACTGCAGGTTGCTCTTCCTCTGTCGTTTGTGGAACCGGACCACCTTGAACCAATCTGTCCGCGGCCGGGTTCGCCTGTGTCGCCTCCGTCGTCTCAACGGTTTGGGGCCCTTCTCGCGCTATCGCTGTTTCGCGAACCTGAGCTTCGGGCGTTGCAGCTTCCAGAGGAACTTTCTGTCGTGTTATGGGCCGATCGGGCTCCGCAGTGGATTTGCTCTCGGGGGAAGTCACCGAATGGGGTGGCGGAACAGGTCGCCCGTGTCTGAGCCCGGCAGGCTCGTGCGTCGACTTGGCAGAGCCTTGAGCTCCTTGAGCTTCTGGTATCTCGCTGGCGGTCTCTTTAGTCAAATCGCTGGTTTCAGGCTCCTGAAGGGTGGATAACCTGGAAAAAGCGTTGAATACGTGAGAGCAGCGTCCGCAACGCACATCACCGCCATGCGCTTGCAAATGGAGCGGCGTGACGCGGAAGCTGGTGCCGCAGTTTGGGCAGCTAGTGATGAGCGCCATGAGCCGTAATCTACGGAATTTCCATTTTTCGTTCCCGTCAGCAAGACCCATCCGGCCTGCTCCACGGCGATATGCATCGCAAAGAACTGCCGATATGCGCGCATCACCTCTTCTGCTTGCCCGGAAAGGATCCCTGACAAGGCGATCTGCCCCCCCGCGCGGCAAGAAGCTGCAAGGATGGGTGCAAGAATGATGAGGGGGTTTGCAAGAATGTTGGCAACTACCACGTCCACTGACGGTCCTTTCTGGCTGCCTGTCCCGGCGACAGAATGGACTATTTGAAACTCGACATTCAATTTATCACACTGATTAAGCACCGCGTTGTTACGGCTCGCCGTGATCGCCTGGGGATCGATATCCACACCTGTCACATGGCGGGCCCCGAGCTTCGAGGCAGCAATAGCAAGTATCCCGGAGCCACAACCATAATCGAGGACATCTTCGCCCGCCTGAAGATTTGAGTCAAGCCAGGCAAGGCACAACCGCGTGGATGGATGGCTTCCTGTTCCAAACGCAAGCCCAGGATCAAGTATCAGATTGATGGCATTTGGGTCAGGCGCGCGATGCCAGCTTGGAACGATCCAAAGGCGCGAGGATATTTTTATCGGGTCAAATTGTGATTGAGTCAGCCGGACCCAATCCTGCTCTTCCACATAAGTAACGGAGTACGGAGGGATGCTGGCAAGCCGGGCTGCTTCTGCCGCAGCCTGCACGATCGCAGGTATGTCTGCGTCAGCGTTGAATAGCGCTGTGAGCTCGGAAGCTCGCCAGAACCTGTCTGGCTCCTCGCCCGGTTCATCAAACAAAGGCTGCTCCCATTCAGTTCCGGCAGCCGCATCGTGAATATCGGTGGATAGTGCGCCCAGCTCGAGCATCGCGTCGCTCAAGACTTCGGCATGCTCGTGATCGGTCGGTATGACAAGTTCGATCCAGGGCATTCTGCGCAGTTTCTCGTACCAGGAAGGCTAGTGAGGAAAGCTGCTATCGCATAAGCTCGGTTGGGCTCCGCAAATAGGACTTACAGAGCCTTCAGCCGGGCTTGTTGTAGTTGGCAAGCTTTTGCTCAAGGAAATGAATGCCTATACCGCCATTAAGAAAAGCGGCATCCGAGAGTAAATCCAGATGCAACGGGATATTTGTATTGATTCCGCCCACAACCATTTCCGACAGTGCGATACGCATTCTGGCGATCGCCTGCTCGCGATTATCGCCATACGCAATCACCTTGCCAATCAGGGAATCGTAGTAGGGCGGCACCACGTAATTGTTGTACACATGGGAGTCCACCCGAATTCCCGGCCCTCCTGGCGAGTGGTACTGCGTAATGCGGCCGGCGGATGGTGTCAGCTTGTACGGGTCCTCGGCATTAATGCGGCATTCAATTGCATGCCCCCTCAGTGTGACATCGCGTTGCCGCAGGCTCAGCTTTTCTCCCGCGGCAACCCGGATCTGCGCCTGCACCAGATCAATGCCGCTAATGGCCTCTGTAACTGGATGCTCCACCTGGAGGCGAGTATTCATTTCAATAAAATAGAATTCGTTGCGCTCAAACAGGAACTCGAACGTACCGACGCCACGATAGCCGATGCGCTTGCAGGCGTCCGCGCACCGGGTACCCGTCCGGTCACGCAGTCTCGGGGGAATGCCCAATGCAGGCGCTTCCTCAAGAATTTTCTGGTGGCGGCGCTGCATGGAGCATTCCCGCTCGCCTATATAGATAGCATTGCGATGTTCATCGGCTAAAACCTGGAATTCGATATGCCGTGGATTTTCCAGGTATTTCTCCGCATAGACTGTCGGGTTGCCAAAAGCGGCTTGAGCCTCGTTACGCGTAATCACAAGCGCGTTCGACAATGCGGCTTCCGTATGCACGACGCGCATTCCACGGCCGCCGCCACCTGCGGCAGCCTTGATGATCACCGGATAGCCGATAGCGCGAATAATAGCCCTGACCTCGTCCAAAGATTCGGGCAGTGCGCCATTCGAACCTGGCACGCAGGGTACGCCGGCTTTTTTCATTGCGTTCTTGGCGCTGACCTTGTCGCCCATCAGGCGAATAGTCTCTGGACGCGGGCCGATAAATACAAAACCGCTTTTCTCCACGCGTTCGGCGAAATCGGCGTTTTCGGAGAGGAAGCCGTAGCCAGGGTGGATCGCTTCCGCATCAGTCACTTCTGCAGCACTGATGATGGCAGGAATGTTGAGATAACTTTGCGCGGATGGAGCGGGGCCAATGCAAACGGACTCGTCCGCCAGCTTCACGTACTTCGCTTCGGCATCAGCCTGGGAATGTACAGCTACTGTTTTGATACCCATTTCGCGGCACGCACGCTGGATGCGCAGGGCGATCTCGCCACGATTGGCTATTAGAATTTTTTCGAACATGTTACAGGGTTAGATTTGAGCGGGATTCGAGGCTCGAACTATCTCTATTAGATCCATAGAAACTGTCGTGCTGAATCATTCAATCACAAACATCGGCTCGCCATACTCTACAGGCTGGCCATTTTCGACCAGGACCGCCTTAACGACACCGCTTTTATCAGACTCGATCTCGTTGAGAAGCTTCATCGCTTCGATAATGCATAGGGTATCGCCCTCTTTCACCGTCTGCCCCACCTCGACAAAAGCGTTCGCGCCGGGGGCGGAACTGCGATAGAACGTGCCGACCATGGGCGATTTAACCACGTGGCCTTCCGGCAACCTCTCAACGAGGGCAGGCATTGGCTGCGGCGCTGCGGGAACGGCTGCATAGCCAGCAACCGGCTGACCGGGCTGGGATGTGGAGTACACTTGGCTTTGTACTCCAGATGGCGATTTGCTGATACGAACCTTTTCTTCGCCTTCAGTAATCTCCAATTCGCCGATGCCCGATTCCTCAACCAGATCGATTAATTTCTTAAGCTTTCTCAGATCCATAATCACCTCGCCGGGAAAGAGTTCATGTGCATTCGTCGATAACAACTGAGGAATCATCCAGCCGTCAGGGCGTATTGCAACGCCAGTTCATAACCTTTCGGGCCCAAGCCGCTTATTACGCCTTGCGCGAGATCGGAGAAATACGAGTCCCTGCGGAAGGGTTCCCGAGCAAAAATATTGGAGAGATGAACTTCGATAAAAGGTAACCGGACGGCGGCAAGAGCATCGCGCAGCGCAATGCTGGTATGGGTGTAAGCCGCGGGATTGATGATTATGAAGTCAATTTCCTCGTTAATCGCTCGCTGGACCCGATCTATCAACTCAGCCTCTGCGTTGCTTTGGAAGGAGGTCAATTTTATACCAGCCGAAGCGGCTAAGTTCGATAAATTGCGGTTAATTTCATCCAACGTCACACTTCCATAGACCTGAGGCTCGCGCGTTCCCAACAGATTGAGGTTGGGTCCATGGAGAACCAGGATGTTCTTTGCCCCAGGTGACGTATCTTTCATGGGACGCAAGTGTGACTCAACCGCAAATACTTGTCCAGTGTTGACGCACGTTCACCGAAAATAACAGAAAATAATGGGGAAAGCGCTTCCATGCGGACTCTTTCCTTTAACGCAGCTTTAATTCTTCGGCAAGGTCAGGATTAACGCTGCTGCTTAGTTGAAAATTTATGAATGAACTGGCCTTCGCGAGGATTGAAGAGATTTATTCTTATGATAAGTGCGAAAAGCCGGGACGCCACAACCGCGTGTTGTAGCCTTCTAGATGCGGGTTTGCCGGCCTTTCAGCAAAGCTCTATAATCGCGCTGCAAGGTTTCAAAGGGCTGTTGTAGCTCAGTTGGTAGAGCAACTGATTCGTAATCAGTAGGTCGGAGGTTCGACTCCTCTCAACAGCACCAATATAATCAGTATCTTATAGAAAAGTCGTCGGGGTCTCAAATAAAAAGGGCGGGTTTCCCCGCCCGATTATTACCCAGATACGCAATTCGCCGTCTTCCTCTTTATAAGCATCCAGTCAATCCCGCTTGATCCAGCTCTTCCTCGAGGATCTTCCAGGCTGTCCTTGACCTCAAGAGATAGAGTTTCTTCCGCTTCCCCCTGATTCGGGTCACGCATCGCCGCTATAAGGTGCGCGGCTGGGTCAAGAATTTTGCGAACTAAATCTGCATCGACCTTTATTTCCCTTCCGACAAACTTATCATTTGCGCTTGTGTTCATTTTGATTTTCTCCGTTGTTGTTCACACATGTTGGACGCGAAAGAGATATTGCATTGAATTGCCGAGATTGTTCACGGCATAGGGTTTCCGGCGCACCGCTTCCGTCAGGTAGCCGCCCTCCTCGTAGCCGACATAACCCGGCGGCGCGCCAATCAGGCGGGCGACCGGATGCTTCTCCATCAATTCCGACATGTCGATTCGAATGAGGTAAAAAAACCTTAGCCATCTCTAACTTCTTGCTTTTTCTTCATCGTCATCTACAAATGAAATGAATATGCGGAATGGCAATGTCAGGGGGCCGGCCCAGCGATGAGCATCAGACAATTTCTGCCGCTCCACACGGATGAGTGGTGCGGTCGTCGATCTTGAAGGTTCGCCACACCGAACCTAGCGCTGCACCGAACCCGGCCGCGTAATTCGGTCTCCGCTGCTCGCCGGCCTTGTCGTCATCCGCAGGTGTTGCGCGGCCGGGCTGGTGACCTTATCCGTTAGGCCCTATACATAAAGGTAAGGAGATTTTCATGTCAGAAAGAGTCAATCTTGGTAAATCCGATCCCGCGCTATACCAGGCAATCATGGGCCTTGAGAAGCTGGCGGCTGAGGCCGTTGCTTCCGCAAACATCCCGACTGGCTTTGCACATCTGCTGCGGCTTCGTGCATCCCAACTCAACCAGTGCGCATTCTGTGTCAGGATGCATACTCGAGATGCCCTATCCAGTGGCGAGTCAAGCGATCGCATAAGTGTCTTGCCAGCTTGGCGGGAAACTGGGTATTTCACCGAAAAGGAACGCTCATCATTGGCACTGGTAGAAGCAATTACACTGATCTCTGACGGGCAAGTGCCAGATGCCATCTATGAGCAAGCAACAGCCAATCTGTCAAAAGATGAAATATCGGCTGTCGAGTGGCTTTCGGTAGTCATCAATGCTTGGAATCGCATTGCCATTTCCAGCCGTTATCCTGTGAAGGCATAAGCATGGCTGACAATTCATTCAAGCCGCAGCCGCTGCTCGAGCATGGGGTTGGGAGCGGGAGGATTACAGTCTCCGGCGAAGCAGTGCGCGGGAAGGGCGATGAACTACGCGTTCACCTATCCATGCTTTTCCTAGGAATATGCCTTCTAATTCGCGATCAGATAGATGGGGCTGAGGGCATCACGCATAGACTTGTATTCACTAATTTTTATCAATGAAGGAGAACACAATGTTAAATAAATTCCTCTGCGGAGTTGCCTTCGCAGCACTCTCCGTAAGTGCAGCTTCAGCCGATAACTCGCCCACTGATAAATCCAAGGTAACGGTCGTCTTTGATCACGTTCTTCCGAATGTGCCCGGCAAGAGCATGAAAGGCGTGCTTGTCGAATACCAGCCGGGTGGGTCATCACCAGGGCATACTCATCCAAAGTCGGCTTTCATCTATGCAACAGTCCTGGAGGGGGAAATTCGTAGCAAGGTCAATGACGGTCCGGAAAAGGTTTATCGCGCCGGCGAGAACTTTGCCGAACTACCTGGCGATCGTCATGGCGTCAGCGCAAATAACAGTAAGACTCAGCCCGCACGCCTGCTGGCCGTCTTTGTCGTCGATACCAACGAAAAAAACCTCGTCACAAACGATAAATAGTGAGACGAAAAAATCGCAGATCGCGCTGAATTCAACGTCATTTGATCCTCGCCCTGACTTGCGGGCGACGAAATAAGGAGTTAAATATGAAGATCGTAGTAATTGGCGGAAGCGGGCTCATTGGAACAAAGCTCGTGAACAAGCTTCGTCAGCATGGCCATGAGGTAGTAGCGGCCTCGCCCGCCTCGGGTGTCAATACCATCACTGGCGAGGGACTGGCTGAAGCTCTTGCAGGCGCTCAAGTTGTCGTCGACGTTGCGAACTCGCCTTCGTTCGAGGACAAGGCTGTTTTGGAATTCTTCGAGACGTCCGGTCGTAACCTTCTAGCCGCAGAAGCGACTGCTGGCGTGGGACACCACGTTGCGCTGTCGGTTGTTGGCACCGACCGCCTTCTTGAGAGTGGTTATTTCCGTGGGAAGATGGCCCAGGAAAAGCTGATCAAGGCATCAAAGATTCCCTACACGATCGTCCGCTCGACGCAATTCTTTGAGTTCTTGGGTGGCATCGTCGCTCAAGCGGAAACGGATGGACAAACGATTCGCCTGTCACCCGCTCTTATGCAGCCCATCGCCTCGGATGATGTGGTTGCCGCGATGGCCGACGTCACGTTGGGGGCGCCGGTCAACGGCACCGTCGAGATAGCCGGTCCCGAGCGGGTACCTCTTGCCGAACTTGTCCAGCGATTCTTGAGTGCAAAGCAAGACGCACGCAAGGTAATCACAGACGTCCACTCACGTTACTCCGGTGCGGAATTGAACGATCAATCCCTCATCCCCGGCGACAACGCGCGCATCGGCCGGACGAGCTTTGAGGCATGGCGCCAGTCCAACCCCCAAAAGTAAGCCAGCCAGCTGCGTGAACGTCCGGATAGGCCTATGATTTGCTGAACACGATTCCACATTCCTGCTGTCCACCGTAATCGTGTCCTTGCTGCCAAAGTGGCCTTCGAGTATTTCCTTTGCCAGCGGAGTCTCGATCTGGGACTGAATGGCGCGCTTCAACGGACGGGCGCCAAAGACCGGGTCGAAGCCAGCCTGAGCTGTTCTTTGCTCGGGCACAAGCGCCATCTCAGCACTTCCCCCCGCCCCTAATAAACTGTTAAGAATTTCCAGGATTTCCGAAGTATCAGTACCAGTGAATTTTGCAAGGTTAGAAGGAGGGATGGGACAAAGCCCTCACCTTCGCCCCAGGTCTGAAGTATCGATGGCAGAGTGACGAACGTTTTGGAGGGATATGGGTATGTCATATGCACTCAAAACAGACAGTTATTATCCTTACGCACTGACGATAGAGGATTCTCCCAAAGGTAACCCGCAGTCGTCGAGATTTATTACAGTTTCAAAATAAAAATGATGAGAATGAATTGAATTGCAGAGTTTTTTTAGTATTGGCATAATTCGTGCATAGGTAAGTGTTGAATATTTAATCAACTCAACGCATACCTGGACATGAAAATTCCCATCGTCGGCGCTCTCTGGGCCATGCTATCAGCATGCGCGACTGCTTATAAACCTGAAGGCGTCCAGGGCGGTTTTCTGAGCCCAACTCAACGAAAATGTATGGGATGAAAAATGCTGGGCCTCTTCTAGCCGCGATGCCGAAAAAACCCTCTATCAAACGTATCTACTGCCGCTCATGTGTATGGGTTCGGTTCAGGATCGAGGTGAGCATTTTTTACCTCATTCGGGCTGTAGATATCGAAGAGCCTGTTAGCCTCCCGAAAACTTTTTCAGCAATAACTGCTCGACCCATAGCATAAACATACGAGGTATATCCACCGCTTTGCATTTCTCAAGAATAACTTACAACAGAGAGAAAAAATGTCCGACAGCCTCCGCAGTTCTGCTCAATTAAGCGAAAAAATTCTTGATTGGCGCAATACCAAGCTCACTCCGTTAGAAGACTCTGATCTGGATTTACTCTACACCTGGCAGAATCAGCCAAGTCTCAGGGACTTAACGATGGGATTTCGATTTCCGGTACAACGAGAAACCGTAAAAGAATGGATACGACATCAACGAGAGCAAAATTCGAAATCCCGGGTTGTTTTTGCTATCAGGCACCAAGAAACTCTCGTGGGCACCGCGCAACTGCATAGTATCGACCAGTATCAACGGCGAGCGTCTTTAGGAATATACATTGGGGAAGGGAAGAGAAGAAATATCGGCCTCGGTTTTGTTTCCTGTTCATTAATCATCGATTATGCGTTCAATGGACTGGATATCAGAAAAATAGGGCTTGAAGTCGTGTCAATCAACAGTAACGCGATTACGCTTTATGAAAAACTAGGATTCAAGAAGGAAGGCGTAAAGATTAGCGAGTATTTTCTTGATGGCAAGTATTTGGATGTGGTCGTCTACGGACTTCAAAAGATAGACTGGGATATTAATATCCCTATCACCGCCCATAGGTTGATTGGGTTGGAACATCGGGAAGACCTGCACGCCTCTGAATGATACTCATGTATCGCCGGGAATTATTTATTCCCAATCGGGCGCTTTAAGCGTAACGAACGATGCCGCAAGGTGCCGAAGATTTTAGTCTAAGTTTGTCGCCTTAGATGCTTCTCCCATCGCTGCGGAGATTCTTCCCCTACTCGATTCAGTTTGATTAAAAATCAATGCCGGTCCATCCATCCATTACCGGACTAAATAGCAATAAGCACAGCCGAGATTACTGCATAAACAACCGGCGGAATCCGGCAAATATATGTTTACCAGATTAAAACATGCTGAGATATGTCGATTCCTTTAGACCTGTTCGACCTATTCATGGCGACAAAACCCGCGTTAGCGGTGGTTTTAACAGTTCTAAATCTTGATAATGTTATAAGTTATTAATCTAAAGCCCTGGCTGAGCCATTGGGTACAATGGATGCTCAAAAATCCTTGGGCCAAACAATGCGCAAGTGTGTCCCTTGTAAGTGCGTCCCTTACCTCCGAACCATAGAAGGTAAGATCGAACGGCTATCCGACGCCGTCTTCAACTCGTCCGACGGTTCTTTGGGTCCATATATTCATGAAGAACTGCTGGTGGGCTGGCCTGAATCCAAGGTATTCTGGGCTAAAAAAACCGGGCCGAGTGTCGGCATCGCACCCTTTCCCTTACTTCCCTCTGGTCGAGCTTCGCTGATCCAAAAACCAGGATTTCCGGTCCCATAAAAAAACCAGCAGGTTAGCGGTGGGTGGAAGTAGAAAACCCGCTGGGTTAGCGGGTTTCGGAAGTAGCACCTCTCATTCTGAAGAATCTTTCTGCCATCGCTTCCCGGGAAAAAGAAGTAATTCTTCAATATTTCCACGTGGCGACAAGCTGAAACGTCAGCCCGTAGTGCGCGTTTCGCGACGCCGGCGACGAGGGAGTTTGCGTGTCTCATCCTCATAAACTGCGAAGACCGTTTTCATGTCTAGCTCAGACACGGGTTTTCCGGTAGAACGGAGGATTTTGCTAGTACTACTTTCCAACAACTCATCAAACTCTTCAGCCGTATAACCGAACAGATCAATGTACCTGCGTTTTTTCATAAAGATTTATTTACTTCCTAAGTTGGGAAAACGGACGAGCCAAAAAAGAGACCGTCCAGCGCTTGAGGTGAGGCGGATTTTGCTTATCTTTGGGCACGGAATATGTGCGGTACCGCACCCAAGAAATATTTTTTCTTGGCTGTTATCAATCTGTCCAGGACGGATGGGGTCAGAAATAAGCGCATCGGGTATTCGAAACGAAAACAAGGAATAGCTACTTGCTGCTGCGTGGAAATGGACGTCAGTTCTCTACCCAAGGAAATCAAAACGGCCCGGGTACTGGAGGACAAACTAGCCAAGCAATCGATCAATTACGAAATTAATCGGCATGCGCACGAAAATGCGCGCGAGTGCTTCAGGACGAGTTTCTGAAGGATGAAAAGGGAAGGTATATTCCGCCCTCCTACCGCTACTAAAAAACGACTATTCAAGAACGTCGAGAAGGGGGTTGCAGCCTTGCTGCCACCAGCATACAGTGGGACTAAACAACTAGTGACCGTTCAGAAATTCAGATCGCCGGGAAGCATGGCCCAGACAAATAACTTCTACGGTCTCGTCCAAGCTCTTCTGTAACAAATTATAAACATCCGGATCGAAGGCTGGGGACGTGTCGGCCTGCACGATTTCCTCAAGTTCTGCTTCGTCCTGCGCGGTTCCCAAGTAGCACCAGTTCTCGAAAACGTGAAGCTGCGTACGGTCAGTATCTTCGTTGAATTCCCGTATGTAGATCATTCCCGCGTATGGCCAACTCTTGAGACGAAGGGGAATCAGCGCCTGCTTGAGGCGCAGATAATGAAGCTCGGGACTTTGCTTGCCCGCGCAAACCCCATCACAACGCTCCAACTGGTGTGAAAAACATACGCCTTTACCGCTTTCGATTCCAATCATCCGAGGGCACAGTTTGTTGTCCAGGGCAATTTTCCGAAGCGCTTCTGTGGCCGATTTCTTTGACCGGAAGAGACCATAGAGGTATTCGAATAAAGCCGGGTCAATGTCATCGCCCGAAACGATATTGACCAGTGGAATGTAATTGAGCCCACCCGCCAGGGTTAACGAAAACAGCTCTCGCGAGGAGCGGAGCCGGCGATTATGGATGGGCTGGTGCTGTTTGATCAGCCGGGATTCCAGCAACAGTGCACCGAACTCCCCCGCCGTTTCCATCCATTCAACCCGGCACACCTGCTGCCCGATACGCATATCCTTGCTGGACGCATGGTCCCCGCTGAAGTGCGACATGACACGGGACCGCAAGGTTACGCTTTTACCGATGTAAAGCGCGAAGTTGTTTTCTCCATAGAAGAGGTAAACGCCGGGACTATCAGGAATCTCATCCATGAAGCCCGGATCAAGGCCCGCGGGTAGACTCGGCGCCTGCAATAATGAAGCAACGGCTTCCAGGACCCGCCTCTCTCCCAGCTCATGTTTGACCAGGCCAAAATACGCCACCATAAGCTCAACGTCTCCCATTGCTCGATGGCGGGCGCGGCTGATCAGCCCGTGCCGGCGCATGATTGCATCGAGGCCGTGGCTCCTATGCTGCGGATAGAGCTTGCGCGACAGTTTGACTGTGCACATCACCTTTTGCCGCAACACCGCACCGAGGCGCTTGAATTCGCTTTTCAGGAAGCCATGGTCAAACCGTACGTTGTGCGCCGCCAACACAGCTCCTTCGATATAGCCGTACAGTTTTCCCGCAATGTCCTCAAAACGCGGCGCGTCGCTCACCATTTCATTGGTAATGCCAGTCAGGCGCGAGATGAAAGGCGGGATACTGACTTCAGGGTTAACGAGGGTTTCCCAGCGATCAATCTCTACGCCATCCTCGAACCGGATAAGGGCGATCTCGGTAATGCGATCGTGCAGGGGAGTTGTCCCTGTTGTTTCGAGATCCAGCATGACAAAGCTGGGCAGGGAGGAAAACATTTGCTGTTATTACGTTAAAACGAGGCTATGCGGTTACCGTCCAAATTTCGGAGAAAAATCTTTAAACCGCCCGCCCGAACGATTCCCGGGCGCGACGGCCGGCGAGACCGCAAAAAATAGATTTTTGAAGAGACGAGTACGGTTTCTCGATTACCGCAAAGGGAAATTTTATACCAGATAGCGTCAGCTAGAATATATCGGGTGCTGGCGGTTCCGGGTGGAGACAAATTCTCTCTGCCGGTAAAACTTCGCTCCACTGCGAAATCAGACGGCGATACTGCACTCCAACGGGACGGATTTTCCGGTCCAGGTCGTACAATCCCAGCGGATTCACGTTGCCGTTATTTTCACAAAGAGCAGTGTCCCAGTCTACCTGATCGGTAAGGCTGTACCATGTAAAGCCTATGATTGGAACTCCATCCTGCTTCAACCGGATGACATTCGCCCACTCTTTCCACAGCCACAACGGCGACTTTTCGGCATCCGGCAGATTCGTTTCGGTGTGCATAACCGGCATATGGTAGCGGTCAAAATACTGCCGTGCAATGACATAGAAACCGAAGACCTCGCCTGCGCGGCTTACGCGGCCATCCTGGGAGACAAGCCGTTCATTGGTGATGTAATAATCATTGCCCATGATGCAATGGGGCTTCAAGGCGCGCCCGTGTTGCAAAAACCAGCTGTAGTCCTCGCGGGACATCCCGTTATCGGTCAAGTATTGGTACATGCGGGCACTTACATCCTTGCCATAGCAAAGATCGAGTGACAAAAATCTCTTTTCGTTGAAAATATCAGCCTTTTCCTGCGCACCGGGATCTTCGGCATGAAAATATTCGCTGGATTCGCTTTGCACGAAACGTGCATCAGGCCGTACCTCGAGGATGGCTTTTTCTGCCAGCAGAGTCGCCCTGCACAGGTTCTGAAGGGCAGCCACGAACGTTCTGTCCGATGAAAGACGCTCGTTCCACATTCCCCATTGGGCAGAAAAAGCCGCACAGATATAGATCTCGTTTACAGGGGTATAAAAGCGAACCCATGGGTAACGGATCGCGAATGAACGCGCATACTCGGCAAAAAGAGCTGGCCATTCCGAGTTCTGGAAGTTGCCGACCCAGTCAGGAACCCCAAAGTGACAAAGGTCCGCGATCGGATTGATGTTCAGCTTCTTTAACTCATTGAATGTGTCGTCCGAAAACGACCAGTCATAACTCCCCGGACCAAGATGAGTACGATAGTAAGGAGGCCCGTAACGCAGATACTCCAGCCCCATTTCGAGTACGCGTTGAAAGTCCTCGCGCCATTTTTGATAGTGGCCGCACTTGTCCATCTCGTCCACCCTGGCCATTCGACCGTCAGGAAGCTGGATAGTAGGAGAACTGTTTTCAATGCCAGTACTGAACAGGAAACGATTCATTTTAGTTAATTGTTGCCATAACGGTTCCGCTTCGTGACCGACAAGAGGCTGGCAAAAAAATTACTTAGGTGGAAGCAGCGCGCGCCAATACGGGCTCGCAACTTAAAGGCCAGGGACATGATGGCAACGAAATAAAAAGGCGACCTAAGCTGATATTTCCTCCTGGCTACTTGGGCTTGCCTAGCCTGCATGACAACGGACTTGCTACGCCAAAAGCAGAGACGCAGCCTTGTCTGCGGTTGTTCCCCCCGCCCTGCGTAAATTGCTTCAACAGTGGCGCTATTAGAAAATTATAGCCTGCGGTGGGCTAAAGGAATTTTTCCAAAGTCAGCGGACGCGCACGAAAAGGGTCAATCAAAAACCGTGGCAGTTGGTGGACTCAGAATAGGCAACACCTCCGGCTCTACCAACCCAAGCCCGCTTCGGCCGGTTTTTTGGTGGTCGACCTTTCATTTCTGCGGCTGCTTGCTATATTGAAATTGCAGGGAGATGAACAGTTTAAATCATTCGCGCCTCTTGAGCGACTGACATCTTTCCTGCCGTCCTGCTTCCGGTTTCATCATCCTATATCCCGTCTGTATCGGCGGGGTTTTTGTTGTCCACCGCAACCGCGTTTGTAACCGGATTAGAAATTAAACGAAGATGCGTTGCCGCTATGTGCGTGTGTTGCCGATGTGCGTGCTTTTTTCGGCGCACCCCATCCGCAAATTTCACGGTAGCGCTGAGATCAGAATAAGTTGTTTGATGAATTCAATAATGCGTTCGTCATTAATGTGGTCATGGCCAGTGATGATATTCTCACCATCCCCATCGCATGGTATCGGTGGCTTGTAGTCTTCCGTGGGGGGTTTGAAGACAGATGCTCGGTAGCCCAGGTCCACGAACACTTCCTTCGGCTGGCGCTGTGTCAGGATTTCCACCTGCTGTAGCGCAGCGTGCAAGGTATGCCCATCGTAGGGATTGCCCGGCAGGCTGCACATGCCAACCACCAGCCCTTCCCTGTGTGTGGTTGCCACGGACACCTTCACCCCAAACTCATAAGGCTGGCGCACTTTGCCTTTGGCGATGCACTCCGCTTCCGGTGCATGCAGGCTGTAGAGCTTGTGGCTGTCCTTGGGCTGCTGCTTGAGCAGGCGCTCCACCTTGTGCAGCAAGTCGGCAATCCTGGGCTTGAGGTGCTCGGGTGCCTGGGATAATTGGCGCGATGCGTCGCGCCAGACTCGGCCCACGAGTGTCTTGAGCTTCTTCAAGTGACTGCGCATGCGCTGGTATTGCCTGGCGTGGGCATAGCGCGCAATCTTGCCTGCCAGCTTTGGAGCTACGCGGTTGTAATTCTGGCGCAGCGTCATGCCGGCTTCCGCCACCAGCTTTACCAGTTGTTCCCGCCCGCGGTTCAATAACTTGCTGTCGGTCGGATAGGCAATGGCTTTCTCTTGTACGGTGCTGTCCACGATGACCTTGTTCAGGCTCTGCCGCTTGATCACCTTGGCCGATGCGGCCGCACGGATGGTCTGGGCCAGTAACCACTCGATACCTTCTTTACCGATTCTCTGTCGCCAGCGGGTCAGTGAGCTCGGGTCAATGGGTGGGTTGTGCTGGAACCAGATTTCGCCACAGAACAACTGCCAGTAGGGATTCTCAACCCAGCCCCAGACGACATCTTCATCCGATAGGGCAAAGGTATGTTGCAGGTACAAGAGTCCGGCCACCAGGCGGGGGGCAGTTGCAGGACGCCCACGGCTGGAAGGGAACAAGCCGGTCCACTGCTGCTCGAACACTGACCAGTCGATATGCTGCGAAAGTTGTGCCAAGGGGTGTCTCGGGTTGACCAGTTCATCCAGTCGCTGGCGAAACAAGTCATTGTTCTTTGGCGTACTCGGCTTCGGCCCCACGGCAACCCCCTAAATTCGCAAGGAAATTGCAATAATGTTACCAAAAACAAGCAGATTTAACTACTCAAATTTCCTAACTCATATAGCAAAATCAGAAGGTTATGGATTGCTCAGGGTCGACTAAGTACGCGCTAAAGGAATTCTGGAAGACGCGCTGACGTGACGAGTTGACACGATATATCTAGGCGATTGTCGAGCCAATATAGGGACCGATCGAGTTTGACTGCATTGACTTGTATCATGGATGCCGGTTCGACCCTTAACCGGTGTTCGGCCCGGACCCATCCGCGAGGTAAATTATTTTTGAGCCCCGCAGTATTAATTGTGAACTCCCCCAAAAACGGAATGGCGTTATCCCGATACGAAGCCCATCTGATCAAGTTGCATCCAGCGGCGCCAGACCCACGGCGGGCCCTCTGTCGTTCGCCCAATATACCTTTGATTCGGGCCAGCCCACGAGGGTTTCTTCCTCAGCACATGTGCTGTGCACGGCTTTTTCAAGCCCCAATATAAATTTCACCTAATATGATAAATAACCATATCAAGTGGGGTGATATGTATCGACAAAGATTAACTATGAATAGGACGGCTTCGGTTGGCAGTTTTGATAGATTAAACCGTTTTCAGGAGTTGCCAATGAACTTTAGGAGCACGTCATGAGTAACCCCATTCTTTATACTATGCCGGGTACCTGTGCGCTGGCACCCAACATTGCCGTCGCCTGGCTGAATGCCCCTGTGACGATCAAAACGATGGCACATGGAGACCAAAAAAAAGAAGAGTATCTGTCTATCAACCCAAAAGGTAAGGTGCCGGCCCTGCAATTTGACGACGGCGACGTATTAACTGAAGCCGCGGCGATTCTGGCATATCTCGGCGCCGACTACGGCAAAGCGGGTTATGCGCGCAATCAGAAGCTGGGGCGCAAGGAAGCCGAAGCGCTGAGTTATATGACTTCGGAAGTTCACGCAACGTATGGTCCCCACTTTGCAGCACAGGCGTTCGCAGACAGTGATTTGGCCCAAAAAGAGATCAAGGCCAAAACGTATGAGAAGTTGGCAACGCATTACGCTCGCCTGGAGAGGAATCTAGCAGCCGCCGGTGACTGGTACCTGAAGGATCGGAGTTTTGCCGATGCTTATCTCTATGTACTCACGCGATGGATCGAACAGACCCCACTATCCATCGATAATTATCCGAATCTGAAAAAACATCGTGAGCGAATGGAAGCTGATGAAGGCGTGAAGCTCGCTTTGCAACGCCAGAATATGGAGCCGGTGTCATACCTCACACAAAACCGATAAATGGGGAGCGGGTTTGCCGAAAGGCTAAAGGGGGAACCGCATCGGGAATGCAGATCAGATTACATGGCTCGGTTCGTGCCCGCGCGCAGCGTCAACTGTGGCGCCAGCTCACCGGCGGCCTGACCGAACAGCAATGCCAAGCCCTCGATCAACTGCTTGAGGTGCGCATCGGAGGGGGACACAGCACGCTGGCGTGGTTGCGGCAAACCGCCTATGCGGCCACGGCGGCAATTTTCCCAAGCTAATCGAACGCCTGAACTTGGTTCGGGCCCTCGGTATCGAGCCGGAGCGTGCTACTCGGGTTCACCAGAACTATTGGCTCAAACTCGCCCGCAAGGGCGCCCAGAGCACTGTGCAGCACTTGGCGGAGCTTGAGCCGCTGCGTCGCTACGCTACGCTCACGGCTTTGGTGTTGGAACTCACGGCGACATTGACCGACGAGTCGCTCAATATGTTCGAGCACCTGGTCGGCAAGCTGTTCGCGAAATCCGAGTGCGCCCAGAGCTGGCTCTACTCGTTTGAACAACGGCCCGAGTTTTTTAAGTGGAATCTCTGCTGATTCTCACGCTGCCAGTTTAACCGTCGGCAGCATCACGGCATAAGCCTCATCAGGCGTTTTCCTGCCCAGACTCGAATGGGGTCTGGATCGGTTGTACCAGTCCATGTATTGCATGATTGATGCTCTGGCTTGCGTGACTGAGTCATAGGCATGCAAATACACCCGCTCGTATTTCACCGATTTCCACAGGCGCTCGACGAATACATTGTCCCTCCAGGCTCCGCGCCCGTCCATGCTGAGGTTGCAACCCTGTTCCCTGACGGCCTGCACGAACTCATGCGCGGTGAACTGGCTCCCCTGGTCGGTATTCACAATCTCCGGCCTGCCATAGCGGCTGAATGCCTCTTGCAGCACATCGACGGCATGGCAGGCCTCCAGCGTGATGGCGACCTTTGCTGCTAATACACGGCGCGAGGCCCAGTCCACGACGGCGGTAAGGTAGACGAAGCCTTTGGCCATCGGAATGTAGGTCGTGTCCAGCGCCCAAACCTGGTTGGCCCGGTTGATGTTCAGGCCGCGCAGCAGATAGGGGTGAATTTCATGGCCGGGGTGCTTCTTGCTGGTGCCCGGCTTTCTGTATAGCGCCTCTATGCCCATGCGCTTCATCAGCGTGCCAACGTGTTTACGCCCCACCTTGAAACCCTCACGATTAAGCTGGTCACGCAGCATCCGTGCACCCATGAAGGGATGCTCCAGGTGCAATTCGTCAATGCGGCGCATGAGCGCCAGATCGGCAGGGCTGACAGGTCTGGGCAGATAGTACACGCTGCCCCGGCTGATGCCGGCCAACTGGGCCTGACGGCTGATTGAAAGTGCGTGGTTGCCGTCTATCATCGCTTTGCGCTCAGCAATCCCACCTTGGTGAGCGCACTTTCTAAAAAATCATTCTCCAGCGTCAGTTGCCCAATCTTGGCATGTAATACCTTCAGATCAACCGGCGGCTCATCCACAGCGGTTCCACCAAATACGTCGGCCGCTCGTTCGCTGAGTTGCCGCTTCCACTCCGTAATCTGGTTGGGATGCACTTCAAACCGCTGCGCCAGTTCGGCCAGCGTCTTGTCTCCCGCCAAGGCCGCTAACGCCACTTTTGCTTTGAACGCCGCTGAGTGCGTCCGTCTCGTCCTTTTTGCCATCCTCTGCTCCATATCCAAGCCCTTCAAGGGCCATCAAAAGGTAGCAGATTTTCCACTTAGTGGCTTGTTCAAATTTCCGGTACCAG
>CAWBAF010000008.1:0-126697 GCA_963786735.1 uncultured beta proteobacterium | reverse complement strand
ATTTGTAATACTTGCCAATTCCTAGCAATTCAACGAATAATACCCGGAGAAAAGCCACTGGGTGGTGAAGTCACCCAAATCAATACAGATTTATCAAATCTTAAATCTCTAATGAAACAACTTGAATCAAGTCCACTACAGGCCTACTATCTGTTGCGCCACCCTCAATCTTACCTTCGTCAAGATACTTTTTTCCATTAAAAAAGGCACACTCACTTCGCCACTCGCTAGGTACATTTGTTTTTTTAAAATATCTCCAGCTTGGAAAACTGTTTCAAAATAATCTACAAACTTTTCTCTGCTCTTGCGTCCTAAAAGACAAACCACCCCTGATTGTAAGTGTTTGTAGCCAATATAGCCGACTACTGTCATGATAACGATGATAGAGTCATAACCTTAAATTAATCCTCGTGTGTCCACCTAGCCTAATTCTCCTCTCTACAAGCTTGTAAGTAAGCCACGCAATCACAATTGAAAGATACAATAGCCGCGATACGCATATCCGCACCCAGTACTTCGCTTTCAACAATACGAGCAAAAGATAGCAAAGGCCAGTGCCATAAGTAGAGGGGGAAGCTGATTAACCCGAACCACACGGCAATCGTATTTGACAAGATTTTTCGATTAACCCAAGCCTTGCCCCCAGCCGATATGATTAGTACAGCACCTAAAACTGGTACTAGGGCCCATTGACCTGGAAAGCTGAAGTCTTTATCAATTCCCCAAAATCCGTAAGCCAACAGTAACGAGCCAGTAAAGGAAAGTACGTTGGCTAGCGTCTGGCTGTCAGCTTCTGGCACCTCTTTGTACATAGCACCGAGCCAACTCATCGGCTTTTTTTTAAAACCTTCGCAAGCCTCCTTCCCATAGTGCTTATCCACGCTAATAAGCTTCCACATAGCAATTCCCAAAAACGTGTCTGGGGAGAATAGAAGGTGGCCACCGTATCCTCCTTTACTCCGTTAATGTTGAGAAAGAAAGAAACCAAGGCAACTATGATTGTTATCGTCAAAAGATCAAACTTTTGCTTCCAAGCGAGCCAAAGCAATAGCGGCCAGACGACGTAAAACTGTTCCTCGATACCTAAGCTCCAAAGATGTAGTAGAGGCTTAGTTTCTGCAGAGCTGTCAAAGTATCCCGCCTCGTTCCACAACACGATGTTGGAAACAAAGCCAGCACCAGCAGCGATATGCTTACCAAGTTGCTTGTACTCATCCGCAAACAAGGCGAACCAACCAAACGCGTAGCTGGCGGTTAAAACAAGAAGAAGCGCGGGGAAGATACGTTTAACCCGACGTGCGTAGAACTCGGCGAAGCTGAACGTTCCACTATCCAAGTTTTCAAAAATGATGGTGGAGATTAGATAGCCAGAGATAACAAAGAACACATCAACGCCTATCCAACTTCTCCCTTATCCAATTGGAAAGGCGTGGAACGCGACGACTGAGAGAACCGCAATCGCTCTTAAGCCGTCTATGTCTGGGCGTGGTACTTAGGATGTGATAGGTAGGATTGTAGGGAAGTCATCTAGCCGAGGAGGTCGACCTTTCGACGTACTTGCGCCGGGCGTGGGGGTAAATAGAATCTCGAATCTGGCCGTCATTCTACCTGCCACAACAGACCAACTCAACCGCTGTTGCCTAAGATCGATGCCTTCATAAGGCAACACAATCTCGTTGGGAAAAAACTTCCCTAGAGTTTCAGGAGGTGGATCAAAATTGTAAGGAGTTTGTCGAAATGTTTTATCCGAGGTCGGCCAGAACCACAGGATTAGGCATTGCTTTCGCCAAGATTATTTTAAATGATATAGCCGCAGTCGATCACCTGTATTTTGTACAGGCTTGCGGCAGATTGGCTGTGGGATAGAGAGAAATTAGCGCGGGGACAAAAAGGTGGGGCAGAAGGTTATTTTTGCTTCGGTTGGCTGCGGGCTGCCAGCTCGCGCAGTTCACGCAGCCCTGGCTTCCACGCTGGAGGCTTGATAAAAATCCGGATCCTTTGTTCTCAGGGCGATCTCTTAGCTGCTCCATTGCCGCCGGCAGCTTACCCTGCCGCGCATAGACTTCCGCCTGAGCACGGTGTTGAGACATCTGATTTCCAACCGCTCCATACGCTTGCGCCTGTAATGAATAAAGCCGTGTATCTTCAGGCGTGAACATCAGTTGCTGACCGATGAACTTCAACGCATGATCGGGGCTGCCGGTCCGCAGCAGTGCATCGGCATAATCGTAAACGAGGGCGCGGTGTTGAGGATATATTTTTAGTGCTGCCTGGTAAATATCGAGGGCTTCAGCCGTCTGGTTTACGGACATTTTCACGCGTGCGGCAAGAGTCTCAATCATGGGGCTGGAGAGAGATGTCTTGCGCTGGATGCGAATAGCCGCACCCAAGCGGTGACCTTCCACTGCCTGGTCGAACGCACGTGGGGTCAAAGCTTCGTAGAGGTATACCAATTCCTTGTCCGCCCGCGCGTATTTTTTGTCTTGAAGCAACGCATTGACCAGTCCATATCGCTCGACTGCCTCATTCGTATAGCGCTTGTCTCGCAGGGCGCCATCGAAGTACTTTACTGCGTCGGTTGGCTTTTCCAGGTAGGGTCGGACCTTTGCCCGCACAAGCTGGAAATCGATGCTGTCGGGCACCTGCCTGTAGGATGTCTGCTGCATACGATTCTCGATATCCGCGATACGTTCGTAAGTGATCGGATGGGTGCGGAGGTAGGAAGGTGCGCCGTTTTCATGGAAGCGCCCGACTTTTTGAAGGTGCTCGAAAAAGGCAACCATTCCACTCGGGTCGAAACCAGCGCTGACCAGTATATTCATCCCGATGCGATCAGCCTCCTTTTCATGATCGCGTGTGAAGTCGAGCTGGGATTGTATATGACGAGCTTGCGAACCCACCAGTACAGCCTCGCTTATTTGCGGGTGAGTGCGCGATGCCAGAACTGCCAGCGCCACCGCCGCCAGCGACACCAGCATATTGTATTTTTGGCCAGCGATCATGCGCGCGAGATGCTTCTGCGTGACATGCGCTATTTCATGTGCCATTACGCCCGCAAGCTCTGATTCAGTTTGCGCAGCGAGAATCAGGCCAGTATTGAAACCCATATACCCGCCGGGGAGGGCGAACGCATTGATTGCCGGGTCCTTCACCGTAAAAAATTCGAAGTCCTGGTCGGGACGCGCCTCCCGAGAGCCGAGAATTAACTTATTGCCAAGGATAGTGAGATAACCGGTTATTTCCGCATCGTCCAGATAGTCTTTATGAGCGCGAATCTCGGCCATGATTTGGAGACCGAGATCCTTTTCCTGACGAGGCGAGAGAGTGACCTGGGAGACGTCGCCCAGGTCCGGCAGTTCAGTGGCGCGGATAGGCAGTACGAAGAACAACAGCAGGGCAACCAACAGTTGAGGCAACTTCATGTGCGTAAGATGGAGCCGTCGAGGCAAAGTTCAACGTGCTCTGCAGCCTCGCTTCATTGCTTGAAGTCGCAAAAATGCGATGGCAATTTTCCGAAGTTGAATTTTGCCTTCATAAACGGGATATGCGCACACGAGATAAAAATTGACTAGACTGCTGCCTCGCCCGTTTCGCCAGTTCGTATTCGCACTACTTGTTCGACGGCGGTAACAAAGATTTTCCCATCCCCAATCTTGCCGGTGCGGGCGGCATATACAATCGTATCTATAATGCTGTCTACCAGTTTTTCGTCAGCCACGATCTCGATTTTAATTTTAGGCAGAAAGTCAACCACGTACTCCGCGCCTCGATAAAGTTCTGTATGGCCTTTCTGGCGCCCGAAACCCTTCACTTCGCTGACCGTCAGTCCGCTGACGCCGATCTCATTAAGCGCTTCGCACACTTCATCGAGTTTGAAGGGCTTGATGATGGCCTCTATTTTTTTCATGGCAGTTGTCCTGCAGTTGATCGAATGAGCTCGTCCATCTAAAGCAGTAATAGCTGATTCGGGTCTTTTTAAAAAAAGCGCAAGAACGAAAAGTGCAAGAACGTCAGAACTCGTCCTGATACTTTGCTGTAATCGGATAACGCCAATCCTTCCCGAACGCCCGCCGCGTAATCCGTATGCCTGGTGGAGACTGGCGTCGTTTGTATTCATTGTGGCGGATCAGGCTGACGACCCGCCGCACGTCGGCTTCGGAATAATTCATCGCCACGATTTCCGTTAGTGACAAATCCTGCTCAACATAGGCTTCAAGAATGGCATCGAGCACGTCGTAAGGAGGGAGGCTATCCTGGTCCGTCTGGTTGGGACGTAATTCAGCCGACGGTGCGCGATTGATAACTCTTTCCGGGATCACGTTCGATAAGCTGTTGCGATAGTTGCAGAGCCTGTAGACCATGGTTTTAGTCACATCTTTCAGCACTCCGAATCCGCCTGCCATATCTCCGTACAAAGTACAGTAACCTACAGCTATTTCGGACTTATTTCCGGTTGTGAGAACAATAGACCCTGATTTATTCGATAACGCCATTAATAGAGTGCCACGTATGCGTGCTTGCAGGTTCTCTCCAGTGGTGTCGGGAGAGTTCTGATCAGGTCGCGTTTCAAGCCCGTCCGGGAGAGTGCGCTGGAATCGATCAAATATCGAGTCTATCGGCAATTCCGTGTACTGTACGCCCAGTGTTTCGGCCATGGCACGAGCATCAGTCAGACTTATGTCAGCCGTAAATTGAGAGGGCATCATGACTGCTTCAACGTTATCAGCGCCCAGTGCGTCTACGGCAATGGCCAGCGTGAGTGCAGAATCGACTCCACCAGACAGGCCTAGCAATACACTTGGTATCCCATTCTTGCCGACATAATCTCCAAGACCGAGGCATAGCGCCTGGTAAACGCTTTCTTCAACAGGCCCAGGTGTGGCAATGGTGCCTGGTATCAGTTCGCTTTGTAATTCGATCAGGCCGAGTGTTTCCTTGAATGCCTCGAATTGATGAGTCACTTCACCATTGCCATTTATGGCAAAGGACGCTCCGTCGAATACCAGCTCGTCCTGCCCCCCTACCAGATTCGCATAAACGATGGGCACCCCTGTCTCGTTAATGCGCTGACGAGCGATCCGGTATCGCAGGTCCTGTTTGCGTATGTGGTAGGGGGAAGAATTCAATACCAATAGAATGTCCGCGCCGGCATTCTTTGCATGTGTCACTGGGCCTGGTTCCCAAATGTCCTGGCAAATGTTGACCCCGAATTTTTTTCCATGCAGCTCGAACACACAGGGAGCGGATCCCGGCTTGAAATAGCGCTTCTCGTCGAACACGCTCTCGTTGGGAAGCAGATTCTTGAGATAGGTCGCGATAATTTTCCCCTCGTATATTACCGAAGCCGCATTGTGAAGCTCACCGGCCCCATAATGGGGATGACCCACAACGACCGCTATTCCCGTCACTTCTTTGGCGAGCCCCGCGAGTGCATCTGCGCATGCGCTGACGAAACCGGGGCGCAACAACAGGTCTTCAGGTGGGTAGCCGGAAATCGCCAACTCGGGAGTGACGATGAGGCTGGCCCCCAATTCCCTGGCTTGATTGGTGTAATCGAGAATCTTGCGGACGTTGGCGCCGAGGTCGCCAACCGTGCACTTAATCTGTGCAGCGGCGAGCTTCATCTGCGACGGAGCGTGAATTCATAACGTGGTTGATACGTCGTCGAATACCCGGAAGGATGTTGCGGCAGGCTTTTGCAGGTATTGCTGAATCGAGGTAATCACCTAAATAAATATGTGCCATTATATTGGTATCGGTCCAATTCCTTCAAAATATCCATGAGATACTGTAGCAACTGCGGTACCACGGTGGAGCTGAAAATTCCCGAGGGCGACAGCTTGCCGCGCCATGTGTGTTCCGCCTGCGGGATCATCCATTATCAGAATCCAAAGATAGTCGTCGGCTGTATACCTGAATGGGAGAAAAAGATACTGCTGTGCCGCCGAGCCATAGAGCCGCGCCAGGGGTTGTGGACCCTGCCCGGGGGGTTCATGGAAAATGCCGAAACACTGGCACAAGGTGCTGCGCGCGAAACATTGGAAGAAGCAAATGCCCGGGTGCAAATGGGCAATCTTTTCGCGATCTACAATTTACCCCACATCGACCAGGTGCATATTTTTTTTCGGGCCCAATTATTGGACCTGGATTTCGAACCAGGTATCGAGAGCCTCGATGTGAGGCTTTTCGACGAGGAAGAGATGCCGTGGGATAAGCTCGCCTTTCGGGTAATAGGTGAGCCACTGAAACGCTACTTTCAAGAACGGCGGCAGGGCAAGCTCGGCTTTCACATGTGCACGATTGAAGAGATTCGTAATAATATCTCTAAATGATCTGTATGTGCCTGAGCAAAAATCAATTGATAATCAGTTGATATTTGACCGTGTCGTCAGTCGAGCAATACCATTTTCGAGCGGGTGACAGGAGGGTTATTGGCAAAATATCGTTTAATGCCGACCATTATCGCTTCCGCGAGCTTTTCCTGATACGCAGCGTCCTTCAGTTTCTTTTCTTCGTCTGGGTTGCTGATAAAGGCAGTTTCAACCAAAATAGACGGGATATCGGGTGATTTAAGTACTGCGAATCCGGCCTGTTCCACATCACTCTTATGCAGGTGATTGATGTCACCGATTTCCGACAACACTTCCCTGCCAAGCTTGAGGCTATCACTTATGGTGGCGGTTTGTGACAGATCCAGCAAGGTTTGCTTGAGATATGGATCTTTAATGTCCAGGTTGACTCCGCCTATCAGGTCTGCCTCGTTTTCCTTTTTTGCAAGCCAACCGGCAGCCGCAGAGGTTGCACCGCGCTCCGATAGCGCAAATACTGAGGACCCGCGAGCATGGGGTTTTATGAAAGCATCCGCATGTACGGAAACAAATAGATCGGCGTTCCACTGGCGTGCCTTGATCAGGCGCAACGGCAGAGAAATGAAATAATCGCCATCTCTGGTCAGCGCTGCACGCATGTTGGGTTCTTTGTCTATCTTGGCTTTGAGTTTTCTCGCTATTGCCAGAGTGATATCTTTTTCATTCGTACCGCTACGGCTTATCGCTCCGGGATCTTCGCCGCCATGACCAGGGTCTATCGCTACGGTGATGAGACGTGCCACTTGAGATTTCGTTTTCTTTGAGCTCCTGGTTCCGGCACGCGTATTGCCATTCGCGGCTGCGTTGTTACCAGTCCTGTCAGGGGCAAGATCATCCGGTAGAACTACGCTCTTGTTTTCACTCAGAAAAGCCATCAGTGGGTCAGGCGGAACGACGGGATAGATATCCAGCACAAGCCTGTGCCCATAGTTTCCCACGGGCTTGAGAATAAATGCCTGGGGCAGGGCCTCGGTCTTCAAGTCCAGAACCAGCCTGAGTATGCCGGGCTTATACCGGCCGATGCGTACTGTGCGTATATAGGGGTCGGATGAATCGATTTTATCCCCGAGCTTTTCGAGCTCTGGCGTAAGCAGGACGTGTTCCAGATCAATCACCACGCGATCGGGGTTTTTAACCGTGGTAAGCGAATACTGAATGGGTAGAGATGCTTCCAAAGTCAGGCGGGTGTATTCAGGGGCAGGCCATACCCGGGCCGCCCTGATCGATACGCTTTCAGAGGTTGTGCCAGCAAAGACGAAACTGTGGAATGGCAGGAGCAGTAGCGCTACAAAAATTGAATACACGGCCAATGGCGGTGGCGCGAGGGTACCGCCGCCGCCGGGGATTTCAGTGCTTAGGGAGTCTGGCATTTTCTTGATAGCTTCAAATGCGACAGGCACTGTCTACCTGCGTCTGTGCCTGGACAAATTTTCACGATGCGCTCCGCATCGTGAATCTGGAAAAACAAGCCAAGGTCAGCGGCGGGTAATAATCCAGCCGCCTTTTCGGGCCATTCCACGAGACAGATGGACTCTGCATTGAAATATTCTCTAAAACCTGCTTCTTCCCATTCAAAAGGGTCTGTGAAGCGATAAAAATCAAAGTGATACAAGTATAACTTAAAGATTTTATAAACTTCAATTAGATTATAGGTGGGACTTTTCACTTTTTCTGTATAACCTAGGCCCCGCAGTATGCCTCTGGCAAAAGTTGTTTTGCCTGCGCCAAGGTTGCCGCTGAGAAAAATGACCAGGCCGGGGTGCAATACCGTAGCGATTTTTTGCCCCAGCTCAACCGTGGCCGATTCGTTGGCCAGATTGAGGGTAATGTCATCGACAGGCAGAAGGACGAACCATAAAGGGTGATGAAATGAATCAGATAAGAGAAAGCGTCAATAATCCGCCTGAGGAAAGTGGAGATACAGCCCCTGATTTCTTACAGCTGACCCGGCTGATAAAGGTCTGGGCCAAGGAGCTGGGTTTCCAGGAGGTCCGCGTTGCGCACGCCAAAGCGGACATGACGGAATCGGAGCATGGCTTGCAGCAATGGCTGAGCGAGGGATACCAGGGCGAAATGGATTATATGGCAAAGCATGGATCCCGACGCACTCGGCCAGACGAACTCGTTCCCGGAACAGTACGGGTAATTTCTCTGCGCCTGAATTATATGCCTGCGGCAGCAGATAGCTGGAAGGTAATATTAAATGGCAACAAGGCTTTTATCTCCCGCTATGCGCTTGGGCGCGACTATCATAAAGTGCTGCGCACGCATCTGCAAAAGCTCGCCGAAAGAATCTCGGCCAAAGTAGAGCACTTCAATTATCGGGTGTTTACCGATAGCGCACCGGTCGTGGAGGTGGAGTGGGCGCAGAAAGCCGGCGTGGGCTGGCGGGCAAGCATACTTTACTTTTGTCGCGTGATGCCGGGTCGATGTTGCGGCGCTTGTGAGAGAACATGTGCAGTGGGCGTTGCAAAGCCAAGATAAAAGCCGTGTTTAGTAGTGGTTTTAAATAGATCGGGAAGCGAGCTTCAATTTATACTCACTCACTATCTGAGCTCGCGCAGCGGAAGAAAGTGTACTAAAGTCCAGTTTGCCTTACTTGCTGAAGTTGATACGATGGTAGTTCGGGGTAGAATGTCGCTTCGGTAGTTGCCCGACTTTTTGCCTGGTCTTGAAACCTTGGGCATCTATATTGTGGAATGAGAGCGGATACCGTTCGTGATATATCTTGCGGATAAATAATAACGCCTGTCTTGACAGGTACCTTCACTTATAGCATCTTTATTTTCTAAAATGATCAATTTTCGCGCGTTCCACGCGTCTTCCATAATAAAAAGGGGAATCAGTGAACATTCTGCATATCTCTAAACGGCTGGTTTTGGTTGCGGCTATTCTTCCTGTTCTCTCCCTGGGTGGGTGCAAGACATACCCGACTCTTAGCCCTGACGAAAAATACATTTCCCATGATTATGTGATTGGACCCGGAGATAATGTCGATGTGATCGTCTGGCGGAACCCGGAGGTTTCTATGGCGGTGCCCGTGCGTCCCGACGGAAAAATCACAACGCCCCTCGTTGAGGATCTTCATGCCAGCGGAAAAACGTCGACGCAGCTGGCAAGAGATATAGAGCAGGCCTTGTCCAAGTATATTCAGCAACCGGTCGTGACGGTTGTCGTGACGGAGTTTGTCGGGCCGTATACGGAGCAAATACGCGTGCTAGGCGAAGCCACCAAGCCTCAGGCCTTGCCATATAGGGAAGAAATGACCCTGATGGACGTTCTTATTGAGGTCGGCGGAATGACTGATTTCGCGGCCGGAAACAAGGCCAGGATCATTCGGAACGTGGACGGAAAACAGCAACAGTTTAGCGTCCGACTGGATGATTTGATCAGGGATGGGGACATCTCGGCCAACGTCCCCATGCGTCAGGGCGACGTCCTCGTCATACCGGAGAGCTTTTTCTGATTTTCCGCCTCGCCTGCATCTTTCCGAGTTGAAGAAGAGCAGTAACGCGCTTTTCACAAAAATTGCGCATCATCGCAATATCCGCCTGCCCCGCAACCATACCCATTAACAGCATCCCGAGGATCACCCGAAAATATGGAGGAACTGTCAGCCCAGCTTCTTGTTTACCTGAAAGGTATATGGAAGTATCGTTGGATCGCAGTGACCACAGCCTGGATCGTTGCGGTTGGCGGCTGGGCCATCGTTTACAAGTTGCCCGACGATTACCAGGCGTCGGCCAGAATTTACGTCGATACCCAGAATGTGCTGAAACCGCTGATGTCGGGGATGACCGTATCTCCAGATCTGCAGCAGCAGGTGTCTATCATGACCCGTACTTTGATCAGTCGTCCCAACGTTGAGCGGGTCATACGCATGGTCGATCTGGATATCAAAGCAAAGGATGTGAAGGACCAGGAAAAGCAGGTCAAGGAGCTTATGGAAAAGATTCAGCTGGGAGCGGCCGGCCGCGATAATCTTTTTACAATTTCCTACAGCAATCAAAGCCCAAAACTTGCCAGGGACGTCGTTCAGTCATTGTTAACCATTTTTGTGGAAGGCGGCCTCGGTGACAAACAGGATTCTTCTTCCGCAATACGTTTTCTTGACGAACAGATCCAGAGTTATGAAGAGAAACTGATTGCCGGTGAGAACAACCTCAAGGCATTTAAACAGAAAAACATCGGGCTAATGCCTCAGCAAGGAAGCGATTATTATTCTCAGGTATCTCAAGCTGAAGAAGAAATAAATAAAGCAAAGCTGGAATTACGGGAGGCGGAGCAGGCCCGTGACGCGATCAAACGCCAAATCACCGGGGATGAACCAGTACTCCTCGTAGATCAGGACGATTCGGGCTCATCGTTTGCAACTTCAGAACTTGATTCCCGGATTGCCGAACTCAACAAGAATCTCGACATGCTCAGACTGAACTATACGGAATTACATCCTGATATCATGTCCACCAAGAGACTTATCGCTCAGCTTGAGGAGCGCAAGAAGGAAGAAGGCAAATTGATCAGGCCTAGCACGGATCCGGGAAAAAACTATAGTCCAATGCTGCAACAGCTAAACGTCGCGCTCGCCGAAGCCGAAGCGGATGTCGCCTCCATGAAAGCGCGCGTGGACGAATACACCGCGCGGTATACCCGCCTACGGTCTTTGAGCAATGCCGTGCCGCAGGTGGAGGCGGAGCTCGCGCAACTCAATCGCGACTATCAGGTTAACAAATCAAACTATGAGAAGCTCCTGGAGCGCCGGGAATCGGCCAAGATTTCCGGACAGCTCGGCTCGGCTACGGATTTGATGTCGTTCAGAATTATTGATCCGCCCACCGTGCCGGACATTCCATCCGGCCCAAACAGGACCAGGTTGTACTCGCTTGTTTTTCTGGGAGCCATCCTGGCGGGGATGGCGGTCGCGTTTGCAATCAGCCAAATACGGCCGACCTTTCATAGCCAGGTTAGCTTGCGGGAAGCGACCGGACGGCCAATATTGGGCTCTGTTCCAATGATCTGGACCAGTACGGAAAAAATAAAGCGCAGGAAAAGGCTATATGGGTTTGGTATATCCCTGCTGTCGTTGCTGGGCTTGTATGGAGCGCTAATGGTAAAGATGGTCTGACCGGGAATAGTTGAACGGCAGCGCTCGGCTTGCGTGCGACTTAGTCAGGATCAGGCAGGGCCTCCGGTATTCTGAATCATCTGGATACTGTATTCGGGTCCTTCTACCGGATTTTTTTAACTATAAATTCTAGCGACGATAACCTTCATCGTTCATTTGCTTGATATGAATCAATTTCTTACGCTTACACGCATACTGTTCATCAGATTCCCGTCGGAGAACCCGTGAGCATCATCGAGAGGGCCGCAGGCAAGCTCGAGAAGGAGAGGAGCAGGAGCTTCGACCCGATATCACCGAGGGAACCCGTGGACTCCAGCACAAAATTTGCCGATGAAAGGGCGGGTCAGACAGCGGCAGACCCGAGCGCTCCTGCTGTCGCAACTGATCGAATAAAGAGTCCGATGGGCGCGGTCGAGGTAGCGGAGACGCCGGCCGCCCAGCAGAGCACAAGGAGAATCACGCTTAACCAGACGGCTATGCGCCAATACGGCATCGTGACCCCGGACCAGGGAAGGACACAAATTGCCGAGCAATTCCGGGTAATCAAGCGGCCGCTGCTTACGAACGCATTTAACAGGGGGCCGGGGATGATCAAAAATGGCAACCTGATCATGGTGACGAGCGCGCTTGCAGGAGAGGGGAAGAGCTTCTGTACTGTGAACCTGGCCATGAGCATTGCCATGGAAATGGATCGTACGGTGCTGCTGGTGGATGCTGATGTCGCTCGACCGACAGTACCGAAAATTCTCGGGCTTGGATCGGAAAGGGGATTGATGGACATTCTTCTTGATGAAAAACTTGAATTGCCCGATGTCCTGATCAAAACCGATATAGAGAAGCTTACGCTGCTCACTGCGGGGAGGCGGCATTCACATTCAACAGAACTATTGGCAAGTCAGAGCATGAATGTTTTGTTGAAGGAACTTGCGGAGCGCTACGCCGACCGCGTGGTAATTTTTGATTCTCCGCCCTTGCTGCTAACCAGTGAGGCGCGCGTACTGGCGACCCAGATGGGGCAGATTGTCCTCGTGGTTGAGGCCGAAAGAACTTCACAGCAGGCGGTCAAGGAAACTCTCCGGCAAATCGAATCCTGTGACGTCGTAAATCTGATCTATAACAAGGCCAGATCATTCCCGGGCGGCGAATACTACGGCTATTATTATCATGAAAGTGCCTGACGCGCGGCGTCGCAATAAGGCTTTATTCCCGGCTGCTCTCTCCGCCACAGTAGCAATATTACTGTTCTCATCATACTCTAGCGCCTCCGAGTGGAGAGTGCTTCCAAGGCTGAACCTGATAGAAACCTACAGTGACAACGTAACGCTGCGCGCGGGAAATCCGTCCGACGATTTCATCACACAAATCAATCCCGGGGTTTCGCTAAGTGGCTTGGCGAGCCGTTACAAGGTAGATGCGACCTACGTGATGAACAATCTTCTCTACGCACAAAATAGCAACTTCAACCGGATTCAGAATCAACTTAACGCCAATGGAACCGGCGAACTCGTCAAGGACCTGTTCTTTGTCGATGGAAGAGCCCAGATCGCTCAGCAGAATATTACTTTAGTCGGGCCTCAGCCTATCGACAACGTTAACGTTACGGGAAACAGGACTACTGTAAGCTCATATATCCTCAGTCCCTATTTGCGCCACAGGTTCCAGAACTTTGCCACGACGGAACTCCGTTACACTCACAACTGGGTCAACACCACGGTGAATCCGCTGTTTAACAGCACCGGAGACAGCTTTCTGTTCAACTTAAATAGTGGAACGGCGTTCAACACGCTCCTTTGGGGGGTGAATTACAGCAAGCAGATGATCCATTTCGCCACGGGAGAAATGCTGAGTTTGAGCGTGCAACCGGGAACTTGCGCTATAGGCTTACCCCGCAGTTCGCGTTAACAGGCACGGGGGGCTATGAACACAACAGCTTTATTTCTATCAGGGGAAGTACTTCCGCACCCATATGGAATGTCGGTTTTGTCTGGGAACCAACGGAAAGAACGAATATCGCCGTAACCGGCGGCCAGCGATTTTTCGGGAATACATACAATGCCCTGGCGACCCATCGGACGCGCCTGACCGTATGGAGATTTGGCTATGTCCAGGATATCACCACCTTCAACCAGCAGCGTCACTTGGCATCGGTATCCCCGGCACCCTCGGGGGGTCGTTGACCCAGCTCCTCACGGCTCAAAACCCGGGTGTCAGCCCCGACGTGATCCAGCAAAACAGCGCCTCCCTTATCGGTCTCGGGCTGTCAGGTTCTGTTTTTGGCCCTACCAATTTCCTTACCAACCAATTGTTCCTGCAGAAGACGCTGCAGGCCTCGGTGGCCATGAATGGTACGAGAAATACAATCTTGCTCAACCTCTTCAATATGAGCCGGGAGGCCTTTTCATCAGGATTCGCGGATATTGGTTTCGTTGGAGCGCAAAACCTTGCTTTTCTCCAACACACCATCCAAAGCGGAGCGAATGCCATGTGGAGCCACCGTCTGTCCGAACGAACCAACGCGAACCTTAATTTTGCCTACACGAGGTTCAAGTTTCTCGGTACAGGAAGAGTGGATGACTTCATATTCGTAATGCTGGGCTTGACCAAGCAGTTTAATCTCCAGCCCAACCTGAGCGGTTCGATTCATGTCAGGCATCAACAGCGGAGCTCGAATCAACCGGGATCCGATTATCAAGAGCAAGCTGTTATCGGCTCGCTAAACATGAGCTTTTAGCACAATCGAATGTACCGATCGTTCTACGGCTTCAGGGTAAAGCCCTTCCAGCTGAAACCGGACCCGGATTTCTACTTCGGCAGCAAGGGCCACAAGAGGGCCATGGCATACCTTGAATACGGACTATCACAAGGGGAGGGATTTATCGTGATTACTGGCGAGGTCGGCGCCGGAAAAACCACCCTTGTACGGAATTTGTTCCGTAAGCTTGATACGAAGGAAATTGTCGCGGCACATATCGCCAACACGGATCTTGATTCTGGTGACACATTAAGAATGGTCGCGGCAGCGTTTGGGTTGCCTTTTGAAAGCCTGAGCAAGGCTTCTCTGCTGATCAGTATCGAGCAATTTCTGCGAGGATGCGATCAGCAGGGGAAGCGTGCGCTTCTGGTGGTCGACGAAGCTCAGAATCTTTCTCCCCGGACGGTGGAAGAATTGAGGATGCTTTCCAATTTTCAAACGGAAGAAAGGCCTTTATTGCAGACGTTCCTGCTCGGTCAGCCCGAATTCCGGAAAACGCTCCTCGGCGCAGATATGCAGCAATTGCGGCAAAGAGTTACCGCGACTTATCACCTCGGGCCGATGGACTCATCCGAAACGCGGGCTTATATTGAACACCGGCTGAGAACGGCGGATTGGCAGGGAGACCCGGCATTTCACGATTCTGCGTTTGCCGCCATTTACGATAATTCGGGAGGAATTCCACGAAAGATCAATGCATTATGCGATCGTCTCCTGCTCATGGGCTACCTGGAAAAGCTGCACGCGTTTAGCGACGAGGAGGTCAACGAGGTCATTTGTGATATTCAGCAGGAGTTCGAGGTTGCCATTGCGCCAGCGCCGGGTTCAACAGAATCTTTGACCTTAGAACCGGAAGCATCTCTTCGCAACCTTGAAAGTATGAATAGCCGCGTTGCCAGGCTGGAAGAGTCGGTTATTTCCTTGCTCGAACTGCTCAAGGAGGTGCTTTCCCTTCCGGGCCTCAACAAGGATTCCCCCAAGGATCGGGGTTGATAAGCATGTTACTGTTTTTTGGCACGGTTTATCATGAATAAGATACCTCTGAGCAACGCAATGACCATAGATGTCGAAGATTACTTCCAGGTTTCGGCATTTGCTTCCCATATTCCTCGAGAGAGCTGGGCATCCATAGCCTGCCGGGTAGAGGGCAATATCGACAGAATCCTCGCCTTATTGGATGAGGAAAATATAAAAGCCACTTTTTTTACGCTGGGATGGATTGCCGAGCGATACCCGGCAATGGTAAAGCGGATTGTATCCGATGGCCATGAGCTCGCCAGTCATGGTTGGGGTCACCATAGAGTCTCGGACCAGGAACCCCGGGAGTTCCGCGAGGACGCTATCCGAAGCAAAGCCATTTTGGAAGACATCGGTGGCCGCGGCGTAGTCGGCTATCGTGCCCCCAGCTTTTCCATCGGGCACAGCAACCAATGGGCCCTGGATGTGCTTTCGGAAGTCGGCTATCTTTACAGTTCGAGTATTTATCCGATCCAGCATGACCATTACGGCATGCCGGATGCTCCGCGTTTCGCCTATTACCCGAGGGGCGAGAGCGGTTTACTTGAACTGCCTATCACCACCATGCGCTTTTTTCGGTGGAACATTCCCGCGGGGGGCGGAGGTTATTTCCGGCTCTGGCCTTATCCAGTCTCCAGATGGTTTCTGCAACGGGTGAACCTGGGGGAATGCCGCTCGGCGATTTTTTATTTCCATCCCTGGGAACTGGATCCTCAGCAGCCGCGGCAGAAGGGTATCGGTATCAAAACCCGTTTTCGTCATTATCACAATCTCCATCGCATGGAGGATAGGATCAAAGCGCTGAGCCGAGATTTCAGTTGGGACCGCATGGACCGTATTTTTCTGGCTAAACGCGCATGAGCGGTGTCATTGACGAATTCCAGTCGGATCACAAGGATCCCTCTGCCACTGAACCGCTCAGGCCGTCTGTGCGCATGCTCGAGTCCCGGGAATCAAGAAGATGGGATCATTTTGTAACCTCTTGTCCACAGGCAACATTTTTCCATCGCGCCGGTTGGCAGAGGGTTCTCGAGCAAGCCCTGGGGCATAAAACCTGGTTTCTGTATGCTGAATTGGAGGGGGAAATACAAGGTGTATTACCTTTGGCAGAGATTAATAGCCGTCTTTTTGGCCATTCCCTGAGTTCACTTCCATTCTGCGTATACGGGGGGATTGCGGCGGTCTCCGATGCGGCGCGGCAAGTGCTCGACTCCGCGGCACAGGCACTTGCGGCGCGGTTGCGAACAGACTATCTCGAGTACCGGAACCTGGCGCCTTTCCATCCTCACTGGCCAACGAAGGATCTCTATGTGACCTTCCGCAAAAGTATTGCCGCGGAAGTGGAAGACAATATGCAGTCAATTCCTCGCAAGCAGCGTGCCATGGTGCGCAAGGGAATCAAGGCCGGGTTGCAAAGCGATGTAGATGAAGATATTGACCGCTTTTTTTATGCCTACTCGGCGAGCGTGCATCGTCTGGGTACTCCTGTCTTTTCCAAAAAATATTTTCGGCTGCTCAAGGAGACCTTCGCGCAGGACTGTGAGCTCATGATTATCACAAGTCATGGCAGGACTATAAGCGCAGTGATGAGTTTTTATTTTCGTGATGAAGTCTTGCCTTATTACGGCGGTGGCACCCATGAAGCACGAGAATTGGCGGGGAACGATTTCATGTACTGGGAGCTGATGCGGCGTGCCTGTCAGCGAGGTTGCAGAGTCTTTGACTTTGGCCGAAGCAAACGGAATACCGGTTCATTCGACTTCAAAAAGAATTGGGGTTTTGAGCCGCAATCCCTTTACTATGAGTATCAGCTTCATCGGGCCAGTGCGATTCCTGATCATAATCCCCTCAACCCCAAGTATCAGCGGTTCATTAAGGCGTGGCAAAAGCTTCCCCTGCCGATTGCCAATCTCATTGGTCCGCATATCGTAAGAAATCTCGGCTAAGTCAATGGAGGAACTTCTTTATCTCGTCCACCGGATTCCTTATCCGCCAAACAAGGGCGACAAAATCCGCTCATATCATTTGCTCAAGCATTTAAGCCAACGTTATCGGATCCACCTGGGCGCTTTTATCGATGACGAAAGTGATCGCAAATATCAGGATAACGTGAAAAGCCTTTGCGGCGAAACATATCTTGCAAACCTCAATCCGACGGTCGCCCGTGTGCGGAGCCTCAGCGGTTTCTTTTCCGGTCAACCTCTCACTTTGCCTTATTACCGTGATAGCGGTTTGCAACGGTGGATAAACGATATCCTCGAAGCGAGAACGATCAGGGCGGTCCTCGTTTTTTCGTCAGCCATGGCCCAGTATGTTGACCATTTAGAGTCTGCGCCTCGGATAATCGACTTTGTTGATGTCGATTCAGACAAATGGCTGCAATACTCCTCTGCAAAAAAATGGCCGATGAGTTGGGTTTACCGTCGGGAATCAAGACTGCTTTTGAAACATGAGCGATGGATCGCGGAAAATTTCAGCAGCTCGACCTTCGTATCAAGAGCAGAAGCGGATCTGTTCAAGAAACTCGCACCGAATGCAGTAAAAAAAATCGCCTATTTCAACAATGGGGTTGATTCAGACTATTTCTCACCCGAGCGCCATTACCAAAATCCGTACACGGAGGGGAAGGCTGTTCTGGTCTTTACCGGGGCAATGGACTATTGGGCCAATGTGGAAGCCGTAAGCTGGTTTTCTCGCACTGTATTTCCAAGAGTGCGCATGCACTTCCCGGAGGCAGAGTTTTTTGTTGTTGGCGCCCGACCAACCGCGGTGGTCAAGGCCCTTGCTGAACTTCCCGGCATTACGGTGACAGGGTCTGTTCCCGATGTTCGGCCCTACCTCGCTTGTGCGTCGTTGGCGGTTGCGCCGTTGCGAATTGCCCGGGGCATACAGAATAAGGTTTTGGAAGCGATGGCGATGGGAAAGATTGTAGTTGCCTCGCCGCAAGCGATGGAGGGAATTGACGCAGTTGCAGGACAGGAATTGGTGGTAGCTGAAAACGAGAGCGACTTTGTCGAGCAGATCGTTACTCTTCTGAGTGACGGAACACCCCGGGCCATCGGCGCGGCGGCCAGGCGCTGCGCCCTGGAACGCTACAGCTGGAAAAAAAACCTCACCAAGATCGACGCGCTTATTGTCCAGGCGGGGAAGGATGGCGAGGTCCGAGTGCCCATCCGCCCAGAGGGTACAAACCTGCGGGAGATGCGAGTGTGAGCGCGCAAACAACCCGGGAACTGAGGGCTGGCTCCGCCACAATTACGGATCAGCAAAACTTGAGACTCGCGGTGATGGTTACTTCGGTTACCGTCACCGTCATTCTTCTAAGCTATTTCCAGACTACGTGGTCGATGGTTTCGATCTGGGGTCGATCTGACACATTCGCCCACGGTTTTCTGATCTTCCCCTTCAGCGCCTACCTCATATGGAGTCAGCGCAGACGCCTCAGTACAGTAAGCATCCAGCCGAACCTCTCGGCTCTCGTGATACTCGGGGGCATTGGTCTTGGCTGGCTTCTGGCAACCCTGGCCAGTGCCCAGGTCGTTGCACAGTTTCTTCTCATCGTAATGATTCCTGCCTCGGTTTGGGTGATTCTGGGAAGCCGGATGCTACGTGAACTGGCGTTCCCTCTGGCATATCTCCTGCTCGCTGTACCATTTGGTGAGGCGCTCATTCCGCCGTTGATAAACTTTACTGCTGACTTCACCGTTGGGGCATTGCAATTGACCGGTGTTCCTGTTTATCGCGAAGGCAGTTTTTTCACTATCCCGAGCGGGAACTGGTCCGTTGTTGAGGCTTGTAGCGGGCTGCGCTACCTCATTGCCTCTTTTACCCTGGGTACTCTTTATGCTTATCTGACATACCGCAGCTTGACGCGCCGTCTTATATTTATTGGGCTATCGATTATTGTCCCTGTCCTGGCCAACGGCGTCCGGGCCTATCTGATCGTTATGACCGGACATTTGAGCGACATGCGCCTGGCCGTGGGGATAGACCATCTCATTTACGGATGGGTTTTTTTTGGCATCGTGATGCTTTTATTATTCTGGGTCGGTACCTTCTGGCGCGAAGACCAGTCGGGGCAAGATAGGACTCCAGGGAGTCGCGCGATGGACTTGGACTACAGCGCGAGCGCTGTTCCCCTCAAAAAAATCGCATTCGCCACTATCGCTGCCATTACCGCTGCCCTTGTATGGCCAGCATATGCTGCTTACCTAGAGAATGGGTATACCAGCGATGTGATAGCGCCCAAGCTTGATATTGCGGGGATTCCGCAAAAATGGGGAATCAGCACGGAGGAAATCTCCGGCTGGCGACCGCACTATTCGGGAGCCACGGCTCAACTCATACGATACTATCGAAGCAGTCAAAGCAGCGAACGGCCGGAGCGAACAGTCGGTCTCATCATCACTTACTACCGTAATCAGCAGCAGGGGAGCGAGCTGATAAATTCACAGAATCTACTTGTACCCGAGGATGAATCGAGCGATGAGTCTCGCTGGCGAGACGTCAGGCATGACGTGCGCACCACGAACTTTGGTTCGGGAGAACAGGCAATCAACCAGAACCTCATCCAGTCTTCTTCAACCAAGCTGCTGGTATGGAGGATGTATTGGCTGGGCGATGAGATAACAGCCAGCCCGTACGTTGCCAAACTTATCCTCGCAAAAAACAAACTGCTGAGGCGACCTGATGACGGTGCGGAAATCATTTTCGTGACAACTTACGATCAGGACGTCGATGAAGCCGTACCTATGCTTGAAAGCTTTGGCAGAGATATGATGCCCAGCATAAAAACCGGTCTTGGGAATGCAGCGGATGCCTAGCGGACCGCGGGTAAGCTCGTGAAATCGAATGGACAGCCTCCTCTTATCGTCCACGTGATTTACCATTTGGGGGTAGGGGGACTGGAAAACGGGTTGATCAATCTCATCAATAGCATTCCGCCAGACCGTTATCGCCACGCCATTGTTTGCCTCAAGGGATATACCGATTTTCGTGCACGGATCAACCGACAGGATGTGGATGTTCTAGCGTTGAACAAGCGTGAGGGAAACGATTTCAATCTTTACGTGAACCTTTTTAAAACGCTGAGGCGATTGAAACCCGATATTGTACATACCAGGAATCTTGGAACGATGGAGGGGCAGCTGATTGCCACGTTGCTGGGTGCGCGAGCGAGGATACATGGAGAGCACGGCCGTGACATGTCCGATTTACACGGCAAAAACCGTAAATACTATTTGCTGCGTAGAGCGATTCGTCCCTTCGTCAGTCATTTTATTGCGGTGAGCAAGGATTTGGAGGGTTGGCTCGTCAATACGGTAGGTGCATCACCTCTGCGAGTTAATCAGATATACAACGGCGTTGACAGCGTTCGTTTCCATCCTCGGGAGGCGGAATGCCTTGCAGCTTCTTGTGTCGGAGGCTTGCCCAGGGGATTCATAACTGAGGATTCATTTGTAGTCGGAAGTGTGGGAAGGATGGCCGAAGTGAAGAATTTTCCCAGCCTTGTACAAGCTTTCATAATGTTGTTGAAAAAAAACGCCTCGGCCCGCAAGCGCCTTCGGCTTGTTTTAATCGGTGAAGGAAATTCCCGTGACAAGTGCATTCGAATGTTGCAAGAAGCCGAAGCAGAAACGGTGTGCTGGTTACCGGGCGAGCGCGCGGACATACCCGAGTTGATGAGAATCATGGACCTGTTTGTGCTTCCGTCGCTAGCGGAGGGCATTTCCAATACCGTCCTTGAAGCAATGTCGACCGGGCTGCCGGTTATCGCAACAAGGGTAGGGGGAAACGTGGAGCTGGTGAAGGAAGGAATCACCGGAATGCTGGTGCCGGCGAATTCGCCGGAAGATATCGCGGTTGGCATCGCGAGCTATCTCGCGCATCCTGAGATAGCCGCCAGTCAAGGCGCGGCAGCGCGGAAACAGATCGAAACGGGATTCAGCATGAAGGCCATGACGCAAGGCTATCTCCAGGTCTATGACAAAGCCCTGGGGACAAGTTGAGATAGAGGAATAACGATGTGTGGAATCGTCGGCTTATTTGATACGAAGGGCAAGAGGCAGTTCGACCGCCGGCTACTGGGGCGCTTGAATCAGGTTCAGGTTCACCGAGGTCCTGATGAAGGTGAGGTGTATACCGAGCCTGGTATTGGTTTGGGTCATCGCCGCCTTTCAATTATGGACGTATCGAGTGGCCAGCAGCCGCTGTTCAATGAGGACGGTAGTGTCGCCGTAATCTTCAATGGAGAAATTTACAATTTCCAGGAACTCGCCAAGGAGCTGGTTTCCGCGGGCCACGTGTTCCGTACCCACTGTGATACCGAGGTTATTGTCCACGCATGGGAAGAGTGGGGAGAGCGATGCGTCGATCGCTTTAGAGGCATGTTTGCCTTTGGGTTGTGGGATCGTAACCGTGAGACGTTGTTTCTCGCCCGTGACCGACTGGGCATAAAGCCGCTCTACTATAGTTTATTGAAGGACGGAACCTTCATTTTCGCCTCTGAGCTTAAGGCGCTGATCGCTCATCCGGATTTTGAACGGGAGCTCGACTTCCATGCGATTGAGGATTATTTTGCGTACGGTTATGTACCGGAGCCGAAGACCATATTCCGGCAAGCTCAAAAACTATCTCCGGCACACACGCTGAAACTGCAACATGGGCAAAGCATGCCCCGGCTTCATCAATACTGGGACGTACCCTTTGGTCCGCAGAATCTGGTAAGCATGGAGGAGGCGCAGGAAGAGCTGGTTGAACGGCTGCGGGAAGCAGTCAGCATTCATCTGATGACCGAGGTGCCGCTTGGCGCTTTCCTTTCGGGCGGTGTCGATTCCAGCGCTGTGGTCGCGATGATGTCCGGCCTCATGCAGGAGCCGGTCAATACCTGCTCGATTTCTTTCGGTGACCCTGCTTTCAACGAATCTCGATATGCACAAGGTGTGGCTGATCAATATAATACGCGCCATGACGTGGAGCAGGTAAATCATGACGATTTCGATCTGATAGACAAGCTGGCCTGTATTTATGACGAGCCTTTTGCCGACAGTTCCTCGATGCCCACGTATCGGGTGTGCGAATTGGCGAGAAAACGTGTAACGGTTGCATTATCCGGCGATGGAGGCGACGAAAATCTTGCGGGGTATCGCCGCTACCGGTGGCACCTTTATGAAGAGCGGATGAGGTCTTTACTGCCAGCGCAGTTTCGCCGACCGACGTTCGGTTTTCTGGGAAGGTTGTACCCCAAAGCTGATTGGGCTCCCAAGCCTTTCCGCGCCAAATCCACGTTTGAGGCTTTGGCTCGTGATTCAGTCGAGGGATACTTCCATGGTGTGTCGATCGTTAAGGATAAAATGCGTCGCAGCCTGTTCAGCCCTTCTTTCCATAAAAGCCTCCAAGGCTATCAAGCGGTCGAAGTGTTGCGAGCCCACGCCGGAAAATCTCCTGCCCAAGACCCCCTCTCTCTCGTGCAATACCTGGATATGAAGACATATCTTGCGGGTGATATTCTTACCAAGGTGGACCGCGCGAGCATGGCGCACTCCCTGGAAGTTCGTGTGCCGCTCCTGGATCACAAGCTTGTCGAGTGGATTTCACGCTTGCCCGCTTCTTACAAACTGCAGGGTCACGAGGGTAAATACGTATTCAAGAAGGGGTTGGAACCTTACCTTTCCCGTGACATCCTGTATCGGGACAAAATGGGGTTTGCCGTCCCGTTGGCAAGCTGGTTCCGCGGTCCGTTGCGCGAACGACTGAACAATGCATTGATGGGGCCCGTTCTATCGGATACAGGGTTTTTCAACAGAGCCTTTATAAGAGAAATGCTCGATCAGCATCAATCAGGACGGCGCGACCACAGCGCTTCGCTATGGACTCTGCTGATGTTCGAGTCGTTCTTACGTAATGTACTGGAGGTGGGAAGTCCAGGCGCACTTAAGGATAACTTGAAGGTAGCGTAGCCCTGCTCCCATAACAGCCTGTTTTCTCAGGCTGGACTGCCAAGTAGAGAAGCCAGAAAAGCCATTATTCAAAGGGCGTGCCCATGCGGGCCGATAATCTCATCATTAGCCAAGCCGTAGTGCCTTCTCCTGCCCTCCCCCCCTTATCTTTGGCGCAACATTACCGTAAAAGCTTATTGAGATGCTGGATGTATTCTTTACCTTTGATGTCGAGGTGTGGTGCGATGGTTGGGAAGGGATTGATGTCAGGTTTCCTGACGCGTTTCAACGATACATTTATGGTCCCACGACGAGAGGCAATTACGGTTTGCCCTATCAATTGCGCCAATTGAGCGAACATGGGCTGACAGGAGTGTTTTTCGTCGAGCCACTTTTCTCCACCCGATTTGGGCTCGACCCGCTGGTGGAAATCATCGGTCTTATCCAGGAGCATGGGCATGAAATACAGCTTCATCTTCATACCGAGTGGGTGGACGAGTCGCGCCAGCCCCTGCTTGACAATATCAAAGGCAAGAAGCAATTTTTGCGGTACTTTTCTCTGGAAGAACAAATCATCTTGATTCAGGCGGGAGCGACACTGATCGCGCGGGCAGGGGGTCGCCACAGTGTAGAAGCGTTTCGCGCTGGCAGCTTCGGTTTCAACAGGGATACTCTCCGCGCACTTGCCGTCAGTGGCATCCCCTTCGACAGCAGCTACAACGCAAGCTTATATGGGCCAGATAGCGGGATCAGTCCAAAAATTCCACTCGTGGAGCCGATGGAGTGCCATGGCGTCCATGAGTATCCCATGACAGTTTTTCGCAGCGGCACATCCTTACTGCGGCACGCCCAGATAACCGCCTGCTCGTACTGGGAGATGGAAGGCCTGCTCTGGCAAGCGCTGGAATCGAGGCGCAACGCCTTCGTTATCCTTTCCCATAATTTTGAGCTGCTTAACCGGCGTATGAATCGACCAGACGATATTGTCGTAGCGCGCTTTCGCAAGCTCTGCTCTTTTCTGGATCGACACCGGGATTGCTTTCGGGTACGCGGCTTTCATGGTTTATCCCCTACAGAGGTGCTTTCGCAGCCCCTTCCCCTTACTTCGCCGATCTGGAAAACCGGCCTACGAATGCTGGAGCAGGGTTTGCGCCGGAGATTTGGCTGAGTTCAAATGTGGAATTATCATCAGATATCCGTAAAGCTGCAGCTCGGTGACAAAACGCTGCTTGCACCCAAGTTGTGGCTGCAAATAAAGGAAGCTGCGCTTGGCGATGAAAACCTGGCTGTGGCCGCGCTTACGCCCCCTGTCGAGCCTTTGCTGCCCGACAGTCAGGGTTTTCTGATACGGTCCTTGCCCATTCCCGGCAACCAGCCCGTACTTAGCAGGCAGAAAGGCTACCTTTGTTATGTCTCGTCGCAGTACCGCCGCTATTACATTGACATGCGACAGTCGTTCGAGGAATACAAAAGCAAATTTTCATCCAAGACACGCAACACGCTGAACCGGAAGATCAAGAAATTTTCAGCCTATTGCGAGGGTGAAATCCAGTGGAGGGTTTACAGGGCGGTCGCGGAGATGCCTGAATTTTTCAAGTTGGCACGCGTGATATCAGAGAAAACTTATCAGGAAAAATTGCTTGACGCAGGTCTTCCCGACTCGGAGGAGTTTCTTCGTGAGATGGAACGACTCGCCAGACACGACTGTGTGCGCGGATTTATTCTTTTTCATCAGAATAGGCCTGTCTCATATCTCTACTGCCCGATCAACCGGGACATCCTGATCTATGCTTACCTCGGCTATGATCCCGAATACATGAATTTTTCGGTGGGCACTGTTTTACAATGGCTCGCTCTGGAGCGTCTATTCGAGGAGAATTCGTTTCGTTTTTTTGATTTTACTGAAGGGCAATCGGACCATAAAAAGCTTTTTGCCACTGACAGTGTTCACTGTGCAAACGTCTTTTTTCTGCGAAACAATCTCCCCAACCTGTTCCTGTCGTATATGCAGATAGCAATCAACCAGTTCAGTAAGTTAACCGGGGATGCTCTCGAGCGCTTCGGTGTAAAAACTACGATAAGAAAACTGATGCGGTTCGAGACGTAACCATTCTTGGGAGTAGAATAATTACTCTTTTCGCGCGCATTCAGGACAGTCCCCGGACGCGCCCGGATGGAAATCGGGAATGACCCTCCTGAGCTATTGACACGGTCGAAACGCGGTCACCGCGCACGGAAGGACGCGGAGCGTTAGGCCTTGTTCCTGACCTTGCGATGAAGTCCACCTTGCGCTTCATGGCCAACCATTTCACTTTATCAGCAGTGTGATATCTCATGCGTAGAAGTGCCGATCGTCAGATTCAGACAGGTCCCCCGGGGTGTACTAAAGTCCAATTGTTACAGGTGTCGAAGTTGCTACGATGTCAGGTGGCTCGACTCACGTAACAGCGGATTCACAGTAAACCCATGGTGAATGTCATCAAGCGACTAGCTCGGGCTATATTTCGAGACTATTCCTTTTACCAAATCTACCGACATGAATGTACAGGTGAGATTCCAGCACCACACACGCAGCTTCGGTTTGAGCCGATAGGACAGAATGCAATCGTTGATTCCGAAGACGAGATAATTGCTCAGCAGGCTTGGTATCACGGCGACCACTCTCGCGCGTACGCCTGTATGAAGGACGCGCGGATCGTAGCGTTATGCTTTTTCTGGTATGGCAAACGCTATAGTACAAGAAATTTCTGGCCCCTCTCAGAAGGGGAGGCCAAGCTCGTACAGATAATTGTTTTGCCAGAGATGCGCGGGCAGGGTGTCGCAAGCAATCTCATTAAATTTTCTACCCAGGACATGTATCAGCAGGGGTTCAAGCACTTATACGCGCGAATCTGGTGGTCGAATACTCCGTCATTACATGCATTCGAGCGCGCTCGCTGGAGACGAGTCGCAGCAATCGTTGAGGTGTGCCTGTTCTTTCGCAAAGAATCGTTCCGGTTAAGGCTAACGAGAGTATCGCACGATAAGGCTGAGCCCGGCTGATCGGCTTTTTCGGCGGGAAGCGCGCTCTCCAGGCGGAAACTGCACGCCCGGGGATGGCTGCAGGCAAATTTCAAGCAGTCACTGCTTGGTAGCTCTGGCGATAAAAGGTCCACAAGCTCAAGTCTGAGGGCCCTGACTATGACGCGCCGACACAACCCAACGCCAAAGCGGATTCTGTACGATCACGATGGTCGCGATAAGGACGCCATACAGTGCCGCATAGCGGATTATGAGCTCCTTTGGCCCCGCCAGATGTGAGCGATCGCTGCTCAGCAAGAACTGCAGTGCCGAAAATACCTGGTTATATTTAACGATTATCTGTTCCGTGCCCAAATAAAGGGCCGCGTAGGCGAGGATTCCCGACATAACCAGCCCAATCAGCCCAACCACAGCCGTCTTACGCCACAATGCTCCAGGAAGCAGTGCCAGCGCGCCCATCGTTCCCCCAAATGCTATTTCCGCTATAGCCAAGCCAATCAGCAAAAACGAACCTACGCTGCCATTATTAGCTATAAGCTCGACCAGATTGTCAGTGGAGGCCGCCATCACTACCACATAATATGAGAACGGTATAAGCAGGCAGGCGCCAATTCCCCAACCCAGTAACGCTGACTTTGCCCCAGGAAGGATGCGCCATGCGGCAATAATACCGCCCGCTGTTGCAGCTACGCTCCAGAAACTGAACAATGCTAGAAAGCGGCCTAGTAATTCCCAATCCCACGGCCAGGCCAAAACAGGAGATCCCACAATGTCGTGGATGCTTTCATCCGGTACGGCGGATCGTAGCAACACCCATGCAACCAGCCCATGCAGCAATACCAGGGGCGGTAGACCGAGAAGATACAGGTTGCCCCGTGCCAGCCACCGTGCGATCAAGACAGGAAATCCGATGGCCCAATACAACAGGGCCGCAAGTAATATCAGCGAGCGAAAGGGATGCCCTTCATACACCAGTTCGCGCACGTTATAGGGCATCAGTGCAGACTGAGTAATAAACCACCCTATCGACGCACATATCACTATCCCCGTTGCCAGGAAACCAAGCGTGCGCTTACCGCTAACCTCCGCGCGGACTGGAACGAGGAGTGGCTGAGGCATTGGGGCTTCGGGTTCCGGTCTGGTCTGCGCCGGATGGTTTTCCTTCTCGGGCAGCACCCAGCTAACCAGCAACAACAAAATTGGTTCTGTCACATCTGCCGTACGGCCAAGCAGACCCATTTGTATCAGCTCAAGGAAACACGATCCTGTAACCAATCCCACAGTCGCATTTCTGATACTTGCTCCTGTTGTTTGCGCAAGCCACAGCAGAGCAGTATAGATAAATAACGACTGGGCGAGCCCTCGCGTAGCGGTTTCCAATGATCCGCGGAGCATGGTTGCGAAAGGAATGGCGTTGAAGATTCCACCTGTGGCGGGAGCAAAAGGCGTTATCGAAATGATGGCCCATGCCGCCAGCAGCAACCAGAACGCCACATGAAAGATTTTGGAACCGTCGAGGCGCAGCGCAACCAGGCAACCCGCATAACCTGCCGCCAGCCCTATGACAACCGAGGCATCCAATGCCAAATTCACGACGACGAGCTTACCCGCCAGGATCAGTATGATAAGTCCTGCCAACCACCCAGCTGGCTGCCGTTTCAGTGCGACCAAAGCGCTGCCTGCCACAACCGCACCGGCCGCATGCATGGCAGTTTCGGGGAATGGAAAGCTAAAATCCAGGAAAAGTGGTTTCAGCGCATCCCTGAATTTTTGCAAATCCAGAGAAGGCACCAGCGGCAATAACTCGTTAATCACCCACAATATCAATATCACCATGGGGATGATCGAAGCGGAATCGAGTGGGCGCGTGCCGTTCAAGGTACGCTTCCCGATCAGGTGCGCTGCCGCCATACCTGATGCCATACCTGCCATGTTCCATATCACATCCGCCAGTGCCGCGGAACGAGAAGGCAGCCACACTTGAGCTAACTGAAGAGCGAATGAGTAAACGAAGGCTAGAAAAAGCATCCAACCGATTCGAGCCGTGGCATGCCCCCTGACTGAGGTAAAGGACGCGCTTGCAAATCCAAGCGGGAAAAAGAGCGCGACGTTACCCAGCAGGTCCCCTAAAGAAGTAAACCAACCCCAGTCGGTAAGGAATTTGCCCACAGCGCCTGCGCCAGCAGGGGAAAAGTTACCGGGATAGAGCGATCCGTAAGCGATCAGGAATGCGATGACTAACAGGGTACGCATTGGGGAGCAGGCGCGTTATCGGATTGTAGGCACTGGCTTGATTTGCAGTGCTGGCATCCAGGTGGGATGAGACTTATCGAGTGCATAAGCGCCTATTCGCCTTGCACGATGCGAACTGCCGTCAAAATCGCCATCAAAATCGCGGTGCGCCTCCGGATAAGCTTCAAAGCTTGCACTGCTTTCGAGGTTCTCCTGCACTTTGGCGCCCGCTGCCAACGTCAAGTTTAACTTGCCCAGAGGCGCGAATGGCCGCGCAAGGAAATTCCACGCATCTTCGAATCCGCCGGTCAAGTTCTTCTTCAGGGAAGCACCCCGTATGGGCGATTGGGCAAATACGATATTGGCGGAGATAAGTTGTGGATATACCGGATCGTGCTCTCGCCGGGCGAGCGTTATGCCGCCACCCTTGGCAACTACCGTATTGTAGAACACGCTGACGTCGCGGGGCGTATCGTTATGCGGCTGGATACGAACTGCGTCCCCAAACCAGTTCACAAACAGGTTGTTATAAAGGGCGATGTTCCCTTCCCCCTGAAACAGCGACTCATTTGGATTCTGGTAGAAGAAATTGCCATAAATAAGGTACCGGTCAGTCGAGCCCGGACCCGTCAATGGCCAATGCCCGACCAGCACATTTGGCCGAGCCATTTCGTCCGCAGAACCGCCATTTGCCTTGCTGAATACGTTGTGGCGGATAATTGTCACACTTGGTTTATCCGGGATACCGGGCAGCAATGGTCGCATCACTTGATGCTTGATCTGAAGGTTGTAGCCGCGAGAGTCGACGACCAGGTTGTGTTCGATGACTCCAGCAATAAATGGTGCGCGACCATCCGAATTACCGAGATAAAGACCTGTTCCGGCACCTGCTATCGAATTGTTCCGGATTACCCAGCCCCAGGCGGGACATTTGGTGGAGATTCCTACAGTTTGCTGATTATTGCCGTGGCCGGTTATGCGTAATCTTTCAAGAATGATATGGTCCGCCCAATCGGAGTGTCCTTCGCATTTCACCCCATCCACCGGAATGTTTTGCCCGTCGAGATCGAGGTTGCGCAGCGTGACATAGCTGGAGTTAACAATGCTAATAGTATTGTGTCTCGGACGGGCAATAAAAACCGGACGAGACCCAGTTTCGGGTCCTGAAACCGTAATCGGCGCTCGCAAACTGCCACGCAGATTGTGAACGGGTAGGCCACTTTTGTACTCCCCAGGCATGAGCCGGAGGTGGTCGCCCGGTTCCAGCTTCTTTAACATGGAAAGATAAGTGGCGGGATCCGCGACATAAGTTGTTGCCGCGCAGGCCGGCAATATCCAGCATGCGGCGGCAGCCAGCACGATCAGCAATTTAACAAACATCGGATTCAGCTTGTGAACATCAGCTTATAAAAGCTTGCACATTATATTGACTGAGGGCATTTGCCGATGACAGTCGATATGCCATTAAACATGATTTTCGGGACAAGCAAACCGGCAAACGAAATCGGCATGCTATAGAACCCTGAGTGGATCTTGCCTCGCTCGGCCTCGCTCGCACCATTTGTTTTATTGTCTCGCTGTGATTGCCAACGTGCGATCGCCCGGCTAAAATAATGCAACTTTGTTGCAATTCTATCGTTATAATCCTATCGTTATGTTTCCCGATTTTAAGAAGCAAGCGGAAGAGATGATCCGGAGCAGGGCGGAGCGGATCACTCCCGGCCGGATCCAGGTTCTTGCCATGCTCCTCGAGGAGCAACGGGCCGTGAGCCATCATGAAATTGAGCAGTGGTTTCAAGCTAAGCGCCGGCTGGATAGAGTAACGCTTTATCGTGTGCTCGAATGGCTGAACGACCGAGGATATATCCATCGGGTTGTGGGCGATGATCGTGTATGGCGTTTTCGTGCGAATACCGATTTAAATCCGCATCAACACGCCCATTTTGAATGCACGCGCTGCACCACGGTGATTTGTCTCGATGACACCAAAGCCGAATACAATCGGCCCCTGCCTGCCGGCTATCGCTCCCAGCATATCGAGTTGACGGTAAAGGGATTATGTGCCGAGTGCGCGTAATGAGGGCACAGGCATATTTAGGTCCGTCAAATAATAACTTTGGGTGGATATTGGAAGCGGCCGTATTTAATCGTGTTGCATAAGAGAGCTTTTCGCAAGGAGCTGGTTTTCTTGCTCCTGCTAGCATTGTCGTGCATGCCTGTCTTTCAGGCGGCGCACATGCTTACGCACGTCACATCTGATGCGACCGGCGGCATTGTTCAGGTGGGTGGCCATCTGGAAGACAGCAAAGCCGAAACCGATGCAGAGTCGGATATCGACAAAATCTGTCTGGACTGCCTGGCTTTAACAGCATTCAGTGTCTGTTCTCCCCGTTCTGCTGGTTTGCCTTTTTGATCAGATGCGGCATCATCCGCCGCTTCGTTGGAAATCAAGGCGCCGTCTACTCGATTTCTCGTTCGCATATCTTTCCCGCGCGCCCCCGCAAGCCTAACTTCCTCTGTATCTTTGCTGGCTGATTACTTGCCAGTAGTCCCTCATCGGACGTTACCCCGGGCCCTTCCGCCGGCCATAAGTTCGCTTTTATTTCAAGGGATTTAACGCTTCCTTATGCAACTAAGTTGCACAAGGAAGCGTACCATCGAAGCGTACCAATCGCTGCTTCAGGATCAGTATGAACTATTTATGTTTTTATCGCGATGGCAGCAAATACCGCACTCATCCGGAACGCGAGGTTTCCTGGATCAACCATCAGCATAGCGCTGGCGATGGTATTCAACATGGTTTCCGTTCATGCGCAAGACGGTGACGAAGACATCGTATTACCGTCCGTCAGCGTGAGCGCTACTCCATTTGAGAACCGGAGCGAGCTTGATATCGCCCATCCTGTTTCGGTATTGAAGGGCGAAGATTTGCGCCGCAAGCGAGAGGCGAGCCTGGGCGATACGGTTTCACGCGAACTGGGGGTGGCGTCAAGTTTCTTTGGACCCGGCGCAGGCCGCCCCATCATCCGGGGCCTGGATGGCCCACGCATTCGGATGCTTGATAACGGTATCGGTACGCTCGATATGTCCAGCGTCAATCCGGATCATGCGGTTACGGCAGAATCATTCAATGCTTCCCAGATCGAAATATTACGAGGTCCGGCAACGCTGCTCTATGGCAGTGGAGCATCGGGCGGCGTGGTCAATGTGGTAAGCCGCCGTATTCCAGATCAAAGGTACACGTCTCCGAAAGGCGACGTCGAGATACGTGGCAATACCGCGACAGAAGAACGCTCGGGCGCTTTAAACGCGTCGGGGAGTATAGGGAACGTATCCTTGAGTGGGGGAGGCTTCAGGCGCAAGACTGGCGATTATCATATTCCGGGATTTGCGGATGAGAATAATCCAAGCGGCAAGAAAGGCGTCGTTGAGAACAGTTCGGTTAACTCGGGCGGTGGTTACCTTGGCGGTTCATTCGTGGGCGAGAAAGGGTTTATGGGCCTGTCGGTTGCTCAGTTCGACAGCAAATACGGCATACCGAGCCCCGAAGGTTCAAGAATAGATCTCGGGCAGACCCGATATGATCTATCCGGGGAACTGAATCAGCCGCTTCGCGGCTTTGAGCGGCTCAAGGTGCGCGTCGGCTACAGTGACTACAAACATAATGAAATCGAGAGTACCGGCGAGATTGCCACGCAATTTAAAAATCAGGGACTGGAAAGCCGAGCCGAACTTTTACACGCACCTATAGCAAAATGGCAGGGTGTTTTCGGCTTTCAGTTTCAGAACCGGAATTTTTCCGCCTTGGGCGAGGAAGCGGTCGTGCCGATCACAAAGTCGAATTCTGCCGGCTTGTTCCTGGTCGAGGAGCGAAACTGGGATCGCTGGAGGCTGGAACTCGGCGGTCGAATCGAGCGTGCAACACAAGACCCGCAGAATAATGTCAACCCGTCGCGGGCATTCAATCTTTACAACGTATCCGCCGGTATTTTATGGAAATTCATGGATGGCTACGGGCTGGCCCTGTCCGGTACGCGGGGACAGCGTGCGCCATCAACGGAAGAACTATATACACACGGTGCACACCGCGGCACCGCCACTTTCCAGACGGGCGATGCTGCACTGATCAGCGAGACAACCAATAACATCGACCTGGCACTGCGCAAGACTGCCGGTAAATTACAGTGGAAGGTCAATTTCTTCCATAGCTGGATCAACAATTATATTTTCCCACGTTACGCGGATACAAATGGTGACGGCGTGGCCGATCGCTCGGATGACACCGGAGTGCTGGATCCAAACGGGGATTTCCTGGTGCAGAATTTTGCGCAAACCGGGGCAAGATACTATGGCGCCGAGGCGGAAGCGATCTTCACCCTGCAGCCGGACGGCGCCGAGCTCAGGCTGTTTGCCGACTATGTTCGCGGAAAACTGGAAAGCGGGGGCAATGTCCCCCGCATCACGCCCCCCGGTTTGGCGGGGAAGTGAATCACAGGATGGGTCCATGGACAACCAACGTGACCGCCTATCACGTTATGCGCCAAGATCATGTGGCGGAACTTGAAACAAGCACACCCGGCTACACCTTGGTGAATGTGGAGGCAACCTACCTCATCAAAAAGACCAAGTCGAGCGGGCTCAGAATATTTTTGCAGGGCAAGAATCTCCTGAACGAAGAAATGCGCGTGCATACCTCTTTTCTAAAGGACTTCGCGCCATTGCCGGGAAGAGCGCTTGTAGCAGGGTTGAGGGGGGATTTCTGACGGAAGGGCAGCTGGCCAGGATATCAGGCTCGGGTCGTTGTTTAAGCCAATCTGATCTGTTTGGGCTGTAGGACGTATCACGGTCAGAGCTGCTGGTCTGTACGCCATAAACAGTGGAGCCTTCGGTATGCTCCCGGCCGCACTTATTTCTACGCACAGTTATTTACTACGACTTGGCGGAATGTGGCAAACTTAAAGGTTACCTCCTACATAGCCGTATGTTCACGTGTCTCCTTACGAACTCTTCATAGGTCTTCGCTATACCCGCGCGAAGCGCCGAAATCATTTTATTTCATTCATCTCGCTGATTTCCCTGCTGGGGATTACGCTCGGGATGACCGCCCTCATCACGGTCATGTCGGTTATGAACGGCTTTCAGAAAGAAGTCCGCGCTCGTATCCTGGGGGTGGCATCACACATCCAGATCAGCGGGTTTGACGGAAGGCTGACTGATTGGCGCCAGGTTGCAAACGAGGCGCTCAAGCATCCTCAGGTGGAAGCCGCCGCGCCTTACGTTGGTTCACAAGGCATGATCTCATTCAATAACGTGGTTAGCGGAGTCGTGGTAAGAGGTATTGTGCCTGATATGGAAGACCGGGTTGCCGACCTGGGGCGCATGATGATCGACGGTAAACTTGAAGACCTTGCGCCGGGTGGATTTGGTATTGTCATAGGCCGGGAACTCGCGCGCTCTCTTGGCGTATTTACCGGGGACAAGCTGGTGCTGATTTCGCCTCAAGGGCAGGTGACGCCGGCAGGCATGCTGCCGCGACTGAAGCAATTCACCGTTACCGGTATTTTTGAAGCCGGCCATTTCGAGTACGACTCCGGTCTGGTACTCATCCATTTGGCAGACGCGCGGAAGCTCTATCGTATGGAGAACGATGACGTATCGGGAGTGCGCCTGAAGTTGCATGACATGTTCCAGGCACCCCAAGTCGCGCATGAACTGGCGTCCATGATTTCAGCTCCAGTGCTTGTCAGCGACTGGACCCGACAGCATGCCAATTATTTTCGCGCAATACAGATCGAGAAGCGCATGCTGTCGCTCATCCTCGCCCTTATCATCGCTGTAGCAGCGTTCAATATAGTATCTACGCTCGTGATGGCGGTAACCGACAAGCAGTCCGATATTGCGATTCTGCGAACGCTCGGTGCGAGTCCGCGCAGCATAATGAAAGTGTTCATAGTTCAGGGGACGCTGATCGGCATCGTCGGGACCGCGCTGGGCGTGATTGGCGGCGTGCTGCTCGCCTATAACATAGGAGCGGTAATAGCAGGGATCGAAAGACTGTTCAGCGTGCAGTTTCTGTCGCGCGAGGTTTACTACATCAGTGAAATTCCCTCGGATCCGCAGCTTGCCGATATCGTGACGGTGGCAGTGGCATCTTTTGTCCTAACGTTGCTTGCAACACTTTACCCGAGCTATCGGGCATCCAAAGTGAATCCCGCGGAGGCGCTCCGGTATGAGTGACCCCGTAATTTCCTGTCGCGGCTTAAGAAAGAGCTATTATCAGGGCAAGCTCGAGGTGCCGGTACTCATGGAAATCGACTTGACGGTCGTCGCAGGCGAAACGCTTGCCATTGTCGGAGTATCGGGATCGGGCAAGAGTACCTTGCTGCACCTTCTGGGCGGACTGGATGCGCCTAGCGGCGGAGAAATTCGCCTGATGGGGCGTGATATAACTTCAATTGATGAAGAAGAACGGTGCAGGCTGCGTAACGGGTCGCTTGGTTTTATTTATCAATTTCATCACCTGCTACCCGAGTTCACCGCTGTTGAAAATGTTGCAATGCCTTTGCTTATCCGGCGCATGAGCAACAGCGAAGCTTGTGGACATGCGGCATCAATTCTGACAAAGGTCGGCTTGGGCCACCGCCTGTCTCACACACCCGGAGAGCTCTCGGGCGGCGAGCGCCAACGTGCGGCAGTCGCGCGGGCTCTGGTCACCCAGCCTGCGTGCGTGCTTGCAGATGAGCCTACAGGCAATCTGGACCGGCATACGGCGGAGGGAGTTTTTCAGCTGATGCTCGATCTGAACAGGAGCGCGGGGGCAAGCCTGATCATAGTCACGCATGATCAGTGAACTGGCCCGCAAGGCGGGCCGGATCCTTCGTCTGGAAGACGGCAGGCTTGTTGAGGAACAGGCTTCTTTCCGCTCAGTACTCGACGGGGATGGGCTCAAGGCTGCGCCATAGGTACCAGGTCGCCACGGAACGCCATGGTTGCCAGGGCCTTGCAATCGAACGCATCTTCAGACGACTCACGGGCTCATTTGAGTTGTAGTGCATGCTCAAGGCTCGCTGCAAGCCGAGGTCATCCATCGGCAGCACATCCGGTCGCAACATATGGAAGATCAGGAACATCTCGGCCGTCCAGCGTCCCACGCCTTTTATTCGTATCAGTTTGTCAATGAGTGCTTCATCACCCATTTGGTGGAATTCTGAAGCGTCCAGGGTTCCATCCGAGAAATGCGCCGACAATTCCTGGAGATAGCCTACCTTTCTGAGCGATAAACCGCAGGCTCGCAACACGTCTTGTTCCGCCCCAAGCATGGCATCAGGCGTTACCGCTCCACACGTCTGGACCAGTTTTTTCCAAATGCTATCGGCCGCCTTTACCGAAATCTGCTGGCCCAGGATCGAGCGAGCCAGGGTGCTAAACGCATCACCGCGCGAGCGCAACAATGTTCCGTGAAAACGAAGAGTTAGCTGGCGCATAACTTCATCCGATGCGGCCAGTTCTCGGGTAGCCTGTTCCCAGTATGCCGGGATCATGTAATCGTGCTGATCGTTCAACAAGTTCTTTGTCTGCAAGCGCTCGCTCCTGCGTTAGGTAACAAGGGGCCACCAGCTCATCCTGGGTTAGATCATTAAACAATGAAAAAAGGGCGCCCGCCAGCTGAAAGATTTTACAGGTAGATTAACAAATAGATAACCGAGTGGGTCATGGAGATAATGCGAAGCATGTTTTGGGGTGGGGACGCCGGCTCGTACTTAGCTTTCCCCGGCGCCGACTTAACGCTGGCGTTTGGCTCGCTTGCGCCACGCATAAAGGGTGTACAAGCGCCACCCCCCGCGTACCACGAAATAGCCGATGAAAGAAAGCAGCAGGGCCAGCAGGAGCAAGCCTACAAGCAAAGGCTTTCCCTGCGAAACCATCCAGTCGATCAGAGTCGGTCCCCACTCGCTGATACTCTTATCCATCAGATGCAGTTCATTTTGCGGTAAATTCCCCTTCGCGCCGTTGCCAATGACGAGCTCGCCGAGTGCGTGCGCGGCTATATAAATGGGAACAATAGTGAAAGGATTGGAATAAAGGGTTGTTGCTACCGCGACGGGGAGATTGACCTTGAACATAACGGCAAACAACGCCGCAAAAAAGAACTGCACGGGATTACTTCCGGGAATCAGGCCGGCGAACAGGCCGACCGCCACGCCGCCTGCTACCGACCGGCGGTGCAGGTGCCACAGGTTATGATGTTGCAATTGATCCCCGAACAGCGCGATGAACCTGTTTTGCCGGATGGTTTCATGGGAGGGCAGGTATTTTCTGAAGAATTTTCGAGCCATGGGATGAGTGTACGGAAACACAGCTGGCGCGTGCAAACATAATGATCCAGCGGCCCAGATACCACGCGCCACTCACATCAGTGCCGCTGTCGTCATTTATCAACCCTCTAAATAATTCTATGCGCTGGACATCCTGCTTGCAGGTGATCAGAAATACATGAGATCGGGTCACAGAGAGTGAACGTGCGTGCACATATCCTTGCGTTTGTGCTCGGGGTGGTACTGCTACAACAACAGGCCGAGTTGCCTGACCTGATGTGGGCATGGGGGCTGTTGCCGGGCGCAGCCTTGGCATGTCTTCTCAAGCGCCGCGCCCGAGGAAGGTCTATCGCCGGCGGCAAGCTTCTGTCAGCTGCGGTTTTGCTTGGCGCAGGTTTTTTCTGGGGGGCTGCTTTTGCTCACTACCGCCTGGTTGACAGTCTCCCAACGGAATGGGAAGGCCGGGATATACAGGTCATTGGCGTTATAGCCGAACTGCCTCAAATCAACGAACGCAGCGTACGCTTCTCGTTCGACGTGGAGCAGGTGCTCACGACCGATGCGCGAGTACCTGCGCGCATTTCCCTTGCTTGGTACCTGGACAAGGATAAACTCGCCGACGGCGGTCTTCCCGCGATCAGCGCGGGTGAGCGCTGGCAAATCAAGGTACGGCTCAAGCGGCCGCATGGCAGCATCAATCCCCACGGCTTCGATTTCGAGGAATGGGCCCTGGAGCACAACATAAGGGCCACGGGTTACGTGCGGGAATCCGACGAGAATGTGCGCCTGGCGGCCCAGGTTAACCAACCTTCCTATCAAATCGAGCGTTTGCGCCAGGAAGTTCGTGAACGCTTCATGCGGATCCTTCCTGACCATCCCTATGCAGGTGTTCTGGCGGCGCTCGCAGTGGGCGATCAGCGCGCTATTCCTCGCGAGCAATGGCAAGTATTTACCCGCACCGGCACGAACCATCTCATGAGCATTTCCGGTTTGCACGTGACCATGGTTTCTGGCCTGGTATTTGCACTCGTATATGCGGCATGGCGAAGAAACAGGCATCTGACCTTATGGTTGCCGGCCCGGAAAGCCGGAGCCCTTGCGGGGCTGAGCATGGCGCTGACATATGCCGTGCTGGCAGGCTTCGCGGTACCGAGCCAACGCACGGTGTATATGCTTGCGGTTGTCGCGGTGGCTCTGTGGTTTGGGCGTTTTACTTCCGGTACGGTAATTTTAACCTGGGCGTTGCTTGTGGTAACGGTTGTTGACCCCTGGGCGATATTATCGCCCGGCTTCTGGCTGTCATTCGGCGCTATAGCAGTGATCATGCTGGTCTCCGCCGGGCGTATCGGAAGGACGCACTGGCTTTCAGACTGGACGCGAACCCAGTGGGCGGTTACGCTCGGACTCATACCTGCCCTTCTCGCAATGTTTCAGCAGATTTCGCTGGTTTCGCCCATTGCAAATGCGATAGCGATTCCCCTGGTGAGTCTTGTGGTCGTTCCGTTAACGCTGCTTGCAACTTTGCCCTTGCTCGAGTTCATGCTGTTGCCCGCTCACGCCGTGCTGAGTGTTTGCATGGACCTGATGCGGTGGATGAGCGATCTACCCCAGGCGATCTGGGTCCAGCACGCCCCTCCCACGTGGACAATCGGGGCAGGGATGGCGGGCGTCGTATGGATACTGCTTCCGGGCAGGCTGGGACTTTTGAAGGGATTTCCCGCTCGCTGGCTTGGATTCGTGGCATTGTTGCCCCTGTTTCTGCTATTGCCTCCGAAGCCCGGAACCGGGGAATTATGGCTCTCGGTGCTTGATGTCGGGCAAGGACTGGCAGTGGTGGCGCGTACGGAAAATCACGTCCTGTTGTTCGACACCGGGCCAGGGGCGGGTTCTGCACCGGATAGCGGGGATCGTACGATTGTTCCTTTTTTACGAGGAGAAGGAATCAAGCGCCTTGACACAATGATCGTCACTCATGCCGACTCGGACCACAGCGGCGGTGCACTGTCTGTTTTGGAAGCGCTGCCGGTGGGACGTCTATTCTCATCCTTGAACGAGGAACATCCCATCCAGCTTGCAGCAGTCAACAAGGAGCAATGCCGGGCAGGCGTCAGCTGGTTTTGGGATGGGGTACGGTTTGACGTGTTGCATCCGCTCGAGCAGAGCTACAAGAACCCCAAGCAGAGAACCAATGAACTTAGCTGCGTGCTCAGAATCAGTACGGATCATGGCAGCGTGCTGCTTCCGTCCGATATTGAGAAACAGTCTGAGTATCAGCTCGCCGCACAGGTCGGCGATGTGCTTTCCTCGACGGTGCTGGTGGCGCCCCATCATGGTAGCAAGACTTCCTCTACCGCCGAGTTCATACGTCGGGTAGATCCCCGGCTGGTGATATTCACCGTGGGTTATCGCAACCGTTTCGGCCATCCTGCGGATGCGGTAGTCGAACGCTACCAAGCGCTTGGTAGCAGATTGCTGCGCAGTGATGCGGACGGCGCCATATTGCTGCGCTTTGCGGAGAATGGTATTGCGGTCGAGACGGGCCGCGCGCTGCGCCGCCGCTACTGGCACGATGTCCGCTGGAATACCAAACTGGCGCCGGCAGGTTGACTTAAAGAAAAATCTTCTCCAGCCAACATGCTCGGGGAAGAAACGACAGAACGATTCCCTCGATTCGATGTCCTGCCCAAGGATGTCCGACGCGCCAACTACTGCAAAAACGAAAATGACTGAAGCACTTTCCAATAACGACTCAGCGGCACCTGAAGCCACTTCAGCCCATACTGCCACCGTTACTGCGCCCTCGGGCGATGCGGGCCAGGCGGCAGTACCCTCTTGGTCCGAACTACTGGGTGCGACATATCCCAACGCAGAATTTGAGGTATTCATGCGTGCGCTCGAGTATTGCCGCTCCCTGTATTTGGGCCGGCATTTGCCCACTGGCGAGTCCGTCGTTCACCACGCGGAGGAAGTGTCTCGCTTGCTTGGAGCCTTGGGTGTAGACATTGATACGCTGGTCGGCGGTGCTCTCTGTGCGGCACCGGATTACATGGAGGACTACGAGGAAAATATAAAGTCCACCTTTAACGCAACCATCGCGCATTTGGTCAAAGGGGTGGCCCGCATGAGCCGCATCCGGACTTTCGGGGTGGGGCGCACGACGTTCGCGGATCGTACCGCACAGGTCGAGGCACTGCGAAAAATGCTGTTGGCAATGGCTGAGGATATCCGGGTTGTCGTTATAGCGCTGGCGGAGCGCCTTCAGACCATGCGATACGTTGCAGTGAACCGAATTGATGGAAAAGAGCAATTTGCGCGAGAAACGCTGGATATATTTTCGCCGCTGGCGAATCGCCTGGGATTGTGGCAGTTGAAGTGGGAACTCGAAGATCTGTCTTTCCGAATCATCGAGCCAGAGCGATATAAACAGATCGCCCGGCTTCTGGAGGAGACACGCCTCAGCCGCGAGCATTACGTGGCCTCTCTGGTGCAGATATTGCAGCGCGAATTGCTGGAGGCCGGAATCAAAGCCGACATTACCGGGCGGCCAAAACACATTTACAGCATTTACAAGAAAATGAAGCGCAAGGATGTCGATTTTACCGGGATTAATGACACCCGAGCGGTTCGCATTCTCGTGGACGAGGTCAAGGATTGTTATGCCGCGCTGGGCGTGGTGCATAACCTTTGGGCCCCCATACCGAAGGAATTTGACGACTATATCGCCAAGCCGAAAGGCAATGACTACCGCTCCTTGCACACGACCGTCACGGGCCCCGAAGGCAAGATGGTTGAAGTGCAAATACGCACCTACGAAATGCATCGTCATTCGGAGATGGGGGTTGCCGCGCATTGGCGCTACAAGGAAGGTGCGAAGCGGGATGCGAAGTATGACGAAAAGATCGCGTGGCTAAGGCAAATCCTTGAGTGGAAAAGCGATGTAGAGGATGCGGGAGAATTGGTCGAGCAATTTAAAACCGCCCTCTTTGAAGAGTCCGTGTATGTGTTGACTCCTCAGGGGAAAGTAATCGGCCTGCCCCGCGGTTCTACTCCGATCGATTTTGCCTATCACGTGCACACCGACCTGGGCCATCACTGCCGGGGCGCGAAAGTCGATGATGCCATGGTTCCGCTTGATTACCGACTGAGTAACGCACAGCGGGTTGAAATCATTTCGACCAGGCAAGGAGGGCCGAGCCGAGACTGGCTCAATCCGGCCTTAGGGTATCTCAAAAGCTCGCATGCCCGCTCGAAGGTCAGGCAGTGGTTTGCCCACCAGGAGCGGGAGCAATTGCTGATCCAGGGCCGTTCTCTGGTGACAAGAGAATTGCAGCGCCATGGTATGCCATCGCTTGCGCTGGAGAAGCTGGCTGGCAGGTTCAGTTTCACTAAGCTTGACGAATTTCTTTTGGCTGTTGGCCGGGGCGATATCAATAGCCGCCAGCTGGAGGCGGTCTTGCGCGGGGAAGGCGAGCCGCAACAAGGCCCGGAAGGCCTGCAACGCTCAATGGCGTCGCCGAAAAAAAAGCCTTCTTCCCCATCTGCAGAAAATGTACTGATCGTTGGGGTCGACAAGCTGCTCTCCGTGCTGGCTAAATGCTGCAAGCCGGCTCCTCCTGATTTGATCGTCGGCTTTGTGACGCGGGGGCGCGGTGTCACGATCCATCGCCAAGGGTGCCCAAGTTTGTCCCGGTTAAGTGAAGAGAGCGCCCAGCGGGTCGTTGCGGCAGATTGGGGAACGGCGGCAGACGGACGCTATTCGGTTGACATCGAGATCCAGGCATTGGACAGGCAGGGATTGCTGCGCGATATATCCAATGTGTTAGCCCGCGAAAAAATCGATGTGACAGCGACTCGGACCCGCAGTGACGATGTTACTGCATCTCTGCAATTTACCCTAAAAATTGCCGACCTGGGGCAGCTCCAGCGGGTTCTCGGCCTAATACAGAATATTCCCGGGATCCAATCGGCAGCGAGAAGGTAGCGAGGGCCAGGAAGTTGAAGGCAGCGAAGGGCCTTTGATTGCATATACGCATAAGGTCAGGCTTATGTATATGCCGTACCTACCCGGCGGCGCATTCAATGTCTGTGTCCGCTGACAGGTTTTTCTTGGTTCAAACGGAACCAGAGACCAGGGAATTCCTGTTTTTTTAAGCCTCTCGCACCATTCCTAGACGTTTATCAAATCAGAGACATACGCTGTCTCTTCCAAATTCTTTTTTGCGCTGCTCTTCTTGGTTTTTTCTTCTAATTTAAGGAGTTGCATTTTTTCCGGAGGCTTTATTTAAGTCCTTGTCCTGTAAGTAAAAACCCTTCTTGTTTCCTTGACTTTACTTTTTTTTTTAACTAAAGTGGGAAAAGGTGGGTAAAAGTGGAGGAAAAAATGCCCTTGTCTCAAGAAGAAAAAAGAGGACCGGGATGTTTCGCGGCGGCACGCCTGTAAGCCTGGACAATAAGGGTAGGCTCACGGTGCCGGCAAGATACCGGGATGAGTTGATGTCCCTGTGTGCGGGTCGCTTGATTATCACTGCTGATCCGTCCAAGTGCCTGTTAGTCTATCCACAGCCGGTTTGGGAGCCGATTGAGCAAAAGCTCAACAGTCTTTCCAGCTTCAATGCACAGACTCGGAGTTTGCAGCGGCTTTTGATCGGCAATGCCTCTGATGTGGAAATGGATGGTGCCGGCCGCATTCTGGTACCGCCACCTTTGCGTCAATTTGCCAGCTTAAGCAAGGATGTTGTTTTGGTGGGCCAGGGTTCCAAATTCGAACTGTGGGATGACGAAAAGTGGAACCTGCAAATTGAAAATGCGCTTGCTTTCAAGGACGGAGTTCCCCCCGAGCTCGATGGTTTTACACTCTAATGATGAAGTGGCTGCTTACACGCATAAGACGGTTTTACTCGATGAAGCAGTGGACGCGCTGGAGGTCAAGCCCGACGGAACTTATATCGATGGCACGTTTGGCCGCGGTGGTCACAGCCGGCTGATACTCGAGCGTCTGGGGAAGACGGGCAGGCTGATCGCAATGGACAGGGACCTTGCGGCGGTGGACGCGGCGCGAACAATACGGGATTCTCGTTTTTGTATCCTGCACAAGAGCTTTTCGCAGCTGAGCGAAGTCTTGCAGGCGTTGAGTATAAACAGGGTCGATGGGATATTGCTGGATTTGGGGGTCTCTTCCCCTCAGCTTGAAGAACCATCGCGCGGCTTCAGCTTTCGTCTTGAAGGTCCACTCGATATGCGCATGGATATGAACCAGGGGCCCACGGCAGCGGACTGGCTGGCCGTCGTCCCCGAAATGCAATTGGAAGAGGTGTTAAGGACGTATGGCGAAGAGCGGTTTGCTAAACAGATTGCAAGGGCGATTGTTGCAGCTAGGGCGACGAAGCCCATTGTCGGGACGGATCAGCTCGCAGCACTCGTGGCGGCGATTGTGCCTATGCACAGGCGGGAAGCCGGGCAGAATCCGGCGACGAGAACTTTTCAGGCCATACGGATTTATCTCAATCAGGAGCTTGAAAATCTATCGCTGGTCTTGCCGCAATGCGTTGAAACGCTGAACCCGGGCGGGCGCCTCGTCGTTATAAGCTTTCATTCGCTCGAGGACCGAATAGTAAAACGTTTTATGCGTCAATTGGCGAACCCGGATGTCATGCCCAGGAGATTACCATTGCGGGCCCAGGAAGTGCGGCGTTACACCCGGCAGAAGCTGCGCCTGATCGGGAAGGCGATACGTCCGGGAGCGCATGAGCTCGCAATCAACCCACGTGCTCGAAGCGCGGTGATGAGGGTAGCGGAACGAGTTGACCCGGCTTGGTAATGAGGGCCTTGTGCGATATGCGATATTCATTTCTCGTGGCAGCCGGGAGACGGAGACTGATGTGACCAGGATTAATATTCTGTTGACGTTCGTTTTTATCGCGTGCGCGGCGAGCATTGTCTCTTCGCAGCACAAGGCCAGAAAACTTTTTGTGGATCTCGAGAAAGCACAGGAGCTTGCGAGACAGCTGGCGGTGGAATGGGATCAGCTTCAGCTTGAGCAGCTTACCTGGGCGACGCACCCACGGGTCGAAAAGATAGCCGTAAACCGGCTCAACATGCGAATGCCCGATGCTTCCCGCATTCAGACTGTAGCATTGCCGGAGCCGGCCCTGCCTGCTCCTTCCCCGGCATCAGCCGAACCATGACCAGCCGTTTGCCCCCTCGTATCATCCTTCCCGCCGGACGTTCCCGGCTGTTGATCATTTTATTGCTGTTGGGGCTGATTTCCCTGATCGGGCGCGCGGCCTACCTGCAGGGAATGCACAACGGGTTTTTGCAACAAAAGGGCGAGTCGCGCCACAGCCGTATCCTGGAAATGAGCGCTCATCGGGGAATGATCACGGATCGGCATGGCGAGCCGCTCGCTATCAGTACCCCCGTCGAGTCTGTTTGGTCAAGCCCACAGGACATGAATGCCTCGCCTGAGCAGTTAAGGAAGCTTGCGGGTCTGATAGGTGTTGAGGCGAAGGAGTTGCGAAAGCGTGTCGAGGCATCACAGAGCGGAACCCACCGCGATTTTGTATATCTGAAGCGGCATCTCTCCCCGGAGGCGGCCGCCAGGGTGGTTGAACTCAACATAAAGGGCGTGTTTCTTAAACGCGAATACCGCCGATACTACCCTGGCGGAGAAATCGTGTCTCATATGCTCGGGTTTACCGATATCGACGACAACGGTCAGGAAGGAATCGAACTGGCGCTGCAGGATGAACTGGCGGGCAAGCCCGGAAGCCGCCGCGTAATCAGGGACCGCAAGGGACATATCGTCGAGGATGTGGAAAACATAAGAGCTCCAAGGCCTGGGCAGAATATTTCCTTGGCTATCGACAGCAAGATCCAATATCTCGCGTATCGGGAGTTGAAACAGGCCGTGGAGGCCAACAAGGCCAAGGCGGGCGGAATCGTGGTTCTTGACGCACAGACAGGCGAGATCCTGGGGCTTGTCAATTTTCCGGCTTACAACCCGAACAATCGGGCGGGAAGGGGAGATAAGCAATTCCGCAACAGGGCATTAACAGATGTGTTCGAGCCGGGTTCGACACTTAAGCCATTTACGGTAGCGGCAGCCCTTGAGGCGGGCGAGATAAGGCCTGACACCATTTTTCAGACAGCACCTGGAACGTTCTCCATAGGGAGGGCAACAATACGGGACGCACATAAGGAAAATGCCTTGACAGTGGCACAGGTCATCCAGAAATCGAGCAATATTGGTTCGGCCAAGATCGCACTTTCATTGCCTTCGCAAACGTTGTGGGAGATGCTGAGCGATGCGGGGTTTGGAGCGCCAACAGGCTCCGGCTTTCCGGGAGAGGTCAGTGGTAAACTCCGCCCCTATCGGAGCTGGCGCCCTATCGAACAAGCAACCATGTCATATGGCCATGGTATCGCAGTGAGTCTGTTGCAGCTCGCGCGGGCATATACCCTATTCTCCTCGGGCGGGGAACTGAAGCCTGTATCGTTGCTAAAACTTGATGCGACTCCCGAGGGCAAGCGTGTGATTTCTCAAGATACGGCCCTGGCCGTAAGTGAAATGCTCGAGATGGTTACACAACCGGGAGGTACCGCACTTCAAGCCCGGATAGATGGTTATCGGGTCGCCGGCAAGACAGGCACGGCGCATAAACCGGAAGGGAATGGTTACGCAAAAAATCGATACCTCTCCATGTTCGTCGGGTATGCACCGGTATCCAATCCACGGTTTGTGATCGCGGTAATGCTGGATGAGCCCTCGGCGGGGAAATATTATGGAGGGGCAGTGGCGGCACCCGTATTCAGCCGGGTTATGGGTGGTGCACTGCGTATGAATAACGTTCCTCATGATGGCCCCCCCGGCAATACGATGTCGTTTACGTCGGCACCCCCTGCGACAGCGCCCCCCGCGAAAGGCGACGTATGAAGCCCATGTCGGATCAAGAAAACCGGGAGTCGCCAAGTTCGCTGAAATTCGATTTTGCCTCGCTGGAGCGCCTCGGAGTCGAGGTGGGGAATCTTGTCGCAGATAGCCGCACGGTTACGCCCGGAGATACTTTTATTGCCTACCCGGGCGAAGAGTCAGATGGCCGGAAGTACATATCCGAGGCCATCGCGGCCGGCGCATCGAGCGTGCTGTGGGAACGGGGAGGGTTCGTATGGAACCCCGCCTGGCTTACGCCAAATTTGCCCATAACCGGGCTGCGGGCCAAGGCGGGCATTATCGCCGATCACGTGTACGGTCATCCATCCAGGAAGCTGTGGCTTATCGGGATCACGGGAACGAACGGCAAGACTTCTTGCAGTCACTGGATCGCGGAGGCAATGACTGCGCTGGGCATTAGAACAGCGATTATTGGTACCTTGGGAATTGGTTTTCCCGGTGAACTCGGGCCCACCGCAAACACCACGCCCGACGGAGTATTGCTCCAAAAGGAAATGGCAGGCCTTCTCAGCATGGGTGCGCGCTCTGCTGCGATGGAAGTCTCCTCCCATGGTATCGCGCAAGATCGGATTAACGGAACCACGTTTGCGGTCGCGCTGCTCACGAACCTTTCCCGTGATCATCTCGATTATCATGGCAGCATGGAAGTCTATGCCGCAACCAAAGCACGGCTCTTCCTCTGGCCGGAGCTCAAGCATGCCGTTCTCAACCTTGATGATCCATTTGGAATTCAATTGTCGAGGGAGCTCGAAGGCCGAAATGTGGAAGTAATTGGTTATGGGTTTACTGAATCTCCCACTCAGATCACATCCGCCAAGCATGCGAAAAAAATGAGGGTAATGCGGGGGCGAAACCTCAGGTCGAGTTCCACGGGGCTGACGTTTAGTGTCGAATTTGAATCTGAGCACCTCGAATTCGAAGCCGAAGTGATAGGTGCATTCAACGCATCAAACCTGCTGGGGGTCCTCGCTGCTTTGGTGGCCAGTGGTATCAAGTTCCGCGAGGCCGTACAAGCACTGGGAAAAGTTCGGCCGGTAACGGGCAGAATGGAGCAAATGGGCGGCGGCGAGCTGCCTCTTATCGTAATCGATTATGCGCATACTCCCGACGCCCTTGAAAAAGTCCTCGCCGCGGTGAGAAAAATTATTGAATCCGGTGGATTGGACGGCAATGAGACACGTGGCCATCGAGTTGCCTGCGTATTTGGATGTGGCGGCGACCGTGACCGTGGCAAGCGTCCCCTCATGGGCGAAGTGGCAACAAGATTGTCTGACGAAGTCATCATTACCAGCGATAACCCAAGAAAGGAAGATACTAACGCCATAATCCGTGATATCGCGGGGGGCGCGCGGCGTGATAATTACCGCATCGAAGAAGACCGGCGGTTGGCCATCTGGTCCGCTATCGGGAACGCACGGAAGGGCGACGCCGTGGTGATCGCGGGAAAGGGGCATGAAGCGTATCAGGAAATAGATGGGCGGAAACTTCCATTCAGTGACAGCAATGAAGCCCGGCGGGCGCTCGCGGCAAGGCTAACCTCCGCATGAAGGCCAACTCATGATGAGCGCGTGCAAGGCAGCGGTAGCCGTCCAGGGGGATTTGCTGGGCGAAGATGCTTACTTTACGGGTGTCAGTACCGACACCCGCACTGTCGGGCCGGGCGATTTGTTCGTTGCCCTCATAGGGGAAAGATTCGATGCACATGATTTTATCGCCGAGGCGAAAAATAAAGGTGCGGTGGCCGCCATGGTATGCCATGAATTTGCGGCAAGGCCGCGTGATGCTGGAATTCCCCTGATACGGGTGAAGGATACACGGCTAGGGTTGGGGGATCTGGCGGCGCATTGGCGCGGACTGTTCAATATTCCCGTGGTTGCGGTTACAGGAAGCAACGGGAAGACCACCGTCAAAGAAATGATCGCTTCCATTTTGCGGCATGCCGCCTGCGCAGCACGGCAAGCGGACGGACACGACCCGGTACTCGTTACCGAAGGGAATCTCAACAACGATATTGGCATGCCTCTCATGTTGTTGCGACTGCGCGACTGGCATCGCTACGCGGTCATGGAAATGGGCATGAACCACACGGGCGAGATCTCGTACCTGACAAGGCTTGCAAAGCCTGGCGTTGCAGTGATCACCAACGCTGGCGTGGCGCATCTCCAGGGCTTGGGCTCGGTGGAAGCCGTGGCTCGCGCGAAAGGCGAGATTTTTGAAGGCCTTGGTCCGTTGGGAACTGCGGTAATCAATGCTGATGATGGGTACGCTCCACTGTGGCGGGAACTTGCGGATGGCAGAAGTATCGTGGAATTTGGCTTGGAAGGGGCTGAGAAGGCCAGTGCCTGCTATGAGCTCGGGACTTTTGGAGCCAGGGTGGCGCTCGCCTTGCCTGACGGAAGTCAGGAAGTCGAACTGCGCGTGCCGGGTGTTCACAATGTGCGAAACGCCCTGGCCGCGGCTGCGGTGGCATCGATCCTAGGTATAGGCAAAGCGGAGATCGCGTTCGGCTTGAGCCAGTTCGGCGGGGTGAAGGGCCGGATGCAAAAAAAATACGCCGTGCATGGCGCGACCTTGATCGATGATACGTACAACGCTAATCCAGACTCAGTCAGGGCAGCGATTGATGTGTTGGCAAGCGCTGGCGGAAAGAAGATTTTTGTGCTCGGCGACATGGGAGAGTTGGGCGATCGCGCGGCGAGCCTGCACGAACGTATGGGGACAGAGAGCCGGAGCGCCGGTATCGATAACCTGTTTGCGCTTGGAGAATTAAGCAGCCATAGCGTAGCTGCTTTCGGCCCAGGCGCGCGCCACTACAAAACGATGGAAGAGCTGGTTTCCGGGGTATTGGAGGTGCTGGCGCCTGACGTCACACTGCTGATAAAGGGATCGCGTTTCATGAAGATGGAGCGGCTTGTCAAGAGCATAGAATTGTGACCCTATGAAAAACACAGTCTCATCTTTGGGACTCCCATGCTGTTAGAGCTCGCGCAATGGCTTGCAAAGGACGTACGTGGATTCAACGTATTCAATTACATTACTTTACGCACGGTGCTGGCGGCACTTACCGCCCTTATGATTTCCTTTATCGTCGGCCCGACCATGATTCGCAAGCTGACCGCATACAAGATAGGTCAATCTGTACGGGACGACGGCCCGCAAACTCATCTGGCAAAAGCGGGAACGCCTACGATGGGCGGAGCGCTCATACTGGTATCCATCGCAGTCACCACGCTGTTGTGGGCAGATTTGAGCAATCGTTATATATGGGTCGTACTCGCGACGACGCTGGGTTTCGGCATTGTCGGATGGGTCGATGATTACCGCAAGGTTGTGTATCGCAATCCAAAAGGACTATCTGCGCGTGCCAAGCTGTTCTCGCAATCCCTTATCGCGATCTCGGTCGCGGTATATCTCGGCTTGACGGCTGAACTGCCAGCTCAAACGACCATGATCGTCCCATTCTTCAAGCAGGTAGCCATCCCCTTGGGTCTGGCAGGCTTTGTGGCACTGACTTATTTCGTCATAGTCGGTACCAGCAATGCCGTAAACCTTACCGATGGGCTCGATGGCCTAGCCATCATGCCGACGGTGATGATCAGCAGCGCCCTTGCGATTTTTGCCTATGTGGCGGGTCATGCTGTCTTTGCGAAATATCTGGGTATTCCTCATATTCCTCAGGCAGCGGAGCTCGCGGTCTTTTGCGGTGCCCTGGCCGGCGCTGGACTTGCTTTTCTCTGGTTTAACGCCTATCCCGCGGAGGTTTTCATGGGGGACGTTGGCGCCCTTGCGCTTGGTGCCGCGCTTGGTGTGGTTACCGTGATCGTCCGCCAGGAAATCGTGCTGTTCATCATGGGAGGCGTATTTGTCGTAGAAACCTTATCCGTAATGTTGCAGGTCGCTTCCTTCAAACTGATCGGAAAACGGGTGTTTCGCATGGCACCCTTGCATCATCATTTCGAGTTGAAGGGCTGGAAGGAAAATCAGGTGGTGGTACGGTTCTGGATCATCACCATGATGCTCGTACTGTTCGGATTGTCCTCTTTAAAGTTGAGATAGGTCATGAGTTTGCGCGGGACAAACGTACTGGTGCTTGGGATGGGTGAGACCGGATTTTCAATGGTCAAATGGCTTTTGCGCGCCGGGGCGCACGTGCGTGCGGCCGATAGTCGTGAAATTCCACCCTGTCTGGAGTCAATACGGGAAATTCTTCCGGGGAGCGCGATCTATACCGGAGGATTTGCACCTGAGGCATTTGCAAACATTGAGCTTGTCGCGATCAGTCCGGGAGTCGCCCTCACGGAGACTGCCGTACAGCAGGCGGCACGCCGTGGAGTGCGGTTGCTCGGGGATATGGAGCTTTTTGCCTTAGCCATCGAAGAACTCCCGAATCCCAAGCCAAAAATAGTAGCTATCACCGGTTCCAACGGAAAAACAACTGTCACCGCGATGGTGGGGGCGATGATAAAGAACGCTGGATGGGATGCCGAAGTAGCGGGAAACATCAGTCCAGCTGTGCTGAACGTATTCATGGAACGGCTGGATTCCGGGAAACTGCCCCAGGCTTGGGTTTTGGAGCTTTCGAGCTTCCAGTTGGAAGCCACGCATAATTTTTACGCCGATGCTGCGGCGGTACTGAATCTGAGCGAGGATCATTTCGATCGTTATGTCGGGATGCAGGACTATGCCAGGGCCAAGGCACGAATATTTCGCGACAAAGCGAGCCCCGACGGGCAGCCCAATGGCGGAGTGCAGGTTATCAATCGCGACGACGCGTTGGTGCGCAAAATGGCGCTATCCGGCAGGAAACATATAACTTTCGGTTTGGATCTACCCCCGGGTGAGAGTGATTTCGGACTGTTTCGCGATGGCAAACACACCTGGCTGATGCAGGGAAATATACGGCTGATGAAAGCAAGCGAGCTTCGGGTGAGTGGTTTGCACAACGTCGCGAACGCGCTGGCGGCCCTGGCGCTATGCCGCGCCTTGGCTTTGCCGTTCGAGCCGTTACTGCAGGCTTTGCGTCAGTTCAAAGGTCTGCCGCACCGGATGGAGCGCGTGGCCGCGTTTGGGGGCGTGTACTTTTACGATGATTCAAAAGGCACGAATGTAGGGGCAACCGTCGCAGCATTGAATGGGGCTTCGGAAACTGTCGTGTTAATTGCAGGCGGTGATGGAAAGGGTCAGGATTTCACCCCTCTTGTCGCGCCGGTCGCAGGCCACGCCCGTGCCGTGGTGTTGATCGGTCGTGACGCCGGCAGGATCTCGGATGTACTACGCCATTCCGGAATTCCATTGCATTTCGCGGAAACCATGGAAGAGGCAGTGCGGACCAGTTTTTTACTCGCCCGGGAGGGCGATGCAATATTGCTGTCCCCGGCATGTGCCAGTTTTGATATGTTCAAGAATTACGTTCATCGCGCCCAGTCATTTAACGCCGCGATCAAGCGGATCCAGAAAGAAAACCGTGCCACTATTGCCGCACATCGAGCCGATGATTTATCAGCAGGATATCAGTAAACCCCGAAATCTTCCGGATTTCGATCAAGCATTGATCTGGTCCGCAATATTCTTGCTGAGTCTGGGGCTGGTAATGGTTTATTCCGCTTCCATTTCCATTGCCGAGGCGGGGCGCGGCACAAATGGTTTCCCGGCTTATTTTCTCGTCCGGCATGGTGGCTACCTGGCTGCTGGCGTGGTGGCGGGTTTGGTTGCATTCCAGGTGCCGCTGCGGCTGTGGCAGAGATACTCTTTTCACCTTTTCCTGCTGGGTCTCCTGTTACTGATACTGGTGTTGATCCCTGGCGTTGGTCGGGAAGTTAATGGTAGCCGTCGCTGGATATCGCTCCTGCTCGTCAACTTCCAGCCATCCGAGTTCATGAAATTGTTTGTGGTGATTTATGTTTCCAGCTACACCGTCCGTAAGGCGATTTTTCTGGACGATTTTCGGAAAGGCTTTCTTCCCATGCTGATCGTCATGCTGACGGTAGGATTCCTGCTCCTGCTCGAACCCGATTTCGGCTCGTTTGTCGTGATCACAGCCATCGTTATGTCGATCCTGTTTTTGGGCGGAATAGATCTCAAGCTGTTCACCGGGCTGATTGGCTTTGTAGTGATGGGTTTCCTGGCGCTCATCTGGGCGGAGCCTTACCGCCTGCAACGTTTTCTTGGGTTCATGAATCCTTGGGATGATCCTTACGGAAAGGGATATCAACTGAGCCATGCACTGATTGCGTTCGGACGCGGGGAATGGTTCGGCGTGGGACTGGGCGGGAGCGTAGAGAAGCTTTTTTATCTACCCGAAGCGCATACCGATTTCCTGTTGGCGGTCATTGCGGAGGAACTCGGCTTCGCGGGAGTCGCGACGATCGTTGCGCTGTTTGCATGCCTGGTCTCACGGGCCTTCGTGATAGGACGCCAGGCTGCGACGCGTGAGTGCGTTTTTGCGGCGTTACTTGCCCAAGGAATCGGGGTGTGGCTGGGGGTACAAGCGTTTATAAACATGGGTGTAAACATGGGCATTCTGCCCACAAAAGGGTTGACGCTGCCACTGATGAGTTTTGGTGGCAGCAGTATTGTCGCCAGCTGTCTTTCGCTGGCCTTGTTGTTACGCGTCGATTGGGAAAACCGGCAGGCGCTCAAAGGTTATGCCGTATAAAAGAAAACAGATTCTGTCCGGGTCTTCGGAGGCGAAGGCAACTTGATTCATACAATTCTGATCATGGCGGGGGGAACGGGCGGCCACGTCTTTCCAGGGCTGGCTGTCGCGGAATACATGAAGAAGGCGGGGTGGCATGTGGTCTGGCTCGGGACTGAAGGAGGCATGGAAACATCGCTTGCCCCGCGGCAAGGATTCGAGATCGAGACTATCCGTTTTTCCGGGTTTCGCCGGAAAGGCGCGGGTACATGGCTGATGCTGCCTATCCGGCTATCGCTGGCCTTGTGGCAGAGCGCGAAGGTCATGCTTAGGGTACGTCCTGATGTGGTGCTGGGCATGGGTGGCTATCCGTCGTTTCCGGGCGGCTTGATGGCCTCGCTGTTGAACAAGCCATTGCTGATACATGAACAGAATTCCATTCCGGGTCTCGTGAACAGGGTGTTGTCCAAGCTGGCCGACAAGGTGTTGCTGGGTTTTCCCGTCGAGAAAATGAGAGACATACCCATGGTGTTTTCCGGTAATCCGGTACGCGCGGAAATCCTGCAAGTGGAAGCACCTGAGAAGAGATATGGTGCACGCAGCGGGAAACTGAGGCTCCTGGTGATAGGTGGAAGCCTTGGAGCACAGGCATTGAATACGGTCGTTCCCGCTTGCACTGAAGCTGATTCCAGAGCCACTGCGGCCTTTGGTTACGCATCAGGCAGGGAGCCGGCACCTGGAGGCTCTCAGGAAAAATTATGCCGAGGCGCAGGTCGAGGGTGAACTCGTTACTTTCATAGAGAATATGGGAGCGCATTATGCCGACTGCGATCTGGTGATCTGCCGTGCGGGAGCGCTGACTGTGGCTGAGCTGGCTGCGGTTGGCCTGGCGAGTATCCTGGTTCCATTTCCTTATGCGGTGGACGACCATCAAACATTCAACGCAAGGTTTCTAAGTGACAACGGCGCCGCAATCCTGGTCCCCCAAAGCGAACTGACGTCGGAAAGGCTGGCGGAATTATTGATGGGATTCACGCGCAAAAAACTTTCGGAGATGGCAGGGAAGGCACGGCAGCTGGCAAAGCCGGAAGCGACCCAAGTGGTAGCGGAAGCGTGCATCGGAATGATAAAAGCATAAATTTACCTGCAAGAAGGATGAAAAGACAAATGTTGTTTTCAAGACAATTCCCGCGGCGCTTAAAGCCTTGCAGTGGTGGTTGGGCATGAAACATAAGGTAAAACACGTGCATTTCGTTGGCATAGGTGGTTCGGGCATGAGCGGAATCGCCGAGGTGCTGGTGAACCTGGGGTACAAGGTGAGCGGGTCGGATCTGGCTGAAAGCGTGATTACCCGGCGCTTGAAGAAGCTGGGCGCAACGATACACATCGGTCATGAGAGCGGCCATGTGGCATCAGCCGACGCGGTGGTGACGTCCACTGCGGTCAAGCCGGACAATCCCGAAGTTGTCGCGGCGCGTGAGCGAAATGTTCCGGTCGTGCCGCGAGCTATCATGCTGGCGGAACTGTTGAGATTGCGTCAGGGAATCGCTATTGCGGGTACTCACGGCAAGACCACTACTACAAGCCTGATCGCCAGCATCCTCGCAGAAGCCGGAATGGACCCGACATTCGTCATCGGGGGAAGGCTGGAAGCGGCAGGATCTCATGCGAAGCTCGGCCGTGGCGAGTTCATCGTGGTGGAAGCGGACGAATCGGATGCCTCGTTTCTCTACTTGCAGCCTGTGCTCGCGGTTGTGACCAATATAGACGCGGACCATATGGAAACCTATGGTCATGATTTCGCCAAGCTAAAGCAATCTTTCGTGGATTTTGTACAACACCTGCCCTTCTACGGGATGGCGGTACTGTGTGTGGATGACGTGAGGGTGCGGGAGATCATGCCCGTCATTACCAAACCTGTCACGACCTACGGATTGGCGGATACTGCGCAAGTCCGCGCCACCGACATCCTCCATGATGCGGGACGAATGCGCTTTCGTGCGCTTGTGGGGGTCAACGGCAGCAGCCGCAAACTGGATATAACGCTTAATCTGCCCGGATTGCATAACGTGCAAAATGCGCTCGCGGCCATCGCGGTATGCAACGAGGTCGGATTGCCGGACGCTGCAATAATCAAGGCGTTGGCGGGTTTCAGAGGTGTAGACCGACGTTTTCAGCGTTGTGGCGAAATTGCATTGTCCTCCAATGTCAACGGCTCGGGGGGAAGCTTTACGCTAATCGATGATTACGGTCATCACCCCGCTGAGATGGCCGCTACCATTGCGGCCGCTCGCGGCGCATTTCCCGGCCGCAGGCTCGTGCTGGTGTTTCAGCCTCACAGATACACTCGTACCCGTGATTTGTTCGAGGATTTCGTGAAAGTGTTGTCGAGCCCGGACGTGTTATTGCTGACCGAGGTGTACCCCGCAGGGGAACTGTCTCTTGTAGCGGCTGACAGCAAGTCGCTTGCGCGTGCCTTAAGGGTACAAGGGAAGATAGAGCCCATCTTTGTCGAGACTGTGGACGAACTGCCCGAAGCTATTATGGGTGTGGCGCGTGACAAGGACGTCGTGCTGGTAATGGGGGCAGGGTCGGTGGGCACCGTTGCTCCTGCTCTTCAAGCAGAAACCGGGCGGAGCGGAACCCAGACGATCCGGGAGAAGCATGGGCGCAATAAGGCACAGAAGTCGGAGGAAGAAGTGGAAATTTCCCTCCACGAACCCAAACAACGCAGAAAGCAGAGTCACTGAATGGATATGGCGGAAGTTGAATCAGCGCGTGCACCATCAACTTTACGCGGCGACATTCGCATGAACGAGCCGATGAAACGGTATACCTCATGGCGGGTCGGCGGGGTGGCTGAGCGTATCTATTTTCCAGCCGATCTGGCTGACTTTGCTCAGTTCCTCCTGACTTTGACCGAGGAGGAGCCGGTATATGTAGTGGGTCTGGGCAGCAATCTGCTTGTGCGCGACGGGGGTGTACACGGCACCATTGTGGTGCTTCATTCCCGGTTGAACGAGCTGCGCCTGGAGCAGAGGGTTGAGAGCGGGGGCGTGATTTACGCGCAGGCCGGGGTGGCATGCGCGAAAGCTGCGCGGTTCGCGTCATCCCATGGTCTGGCGGGTGCGGAATTTCTTGCAGGCATACCCGGCACAATCGGCGGGGCTCTGGCGATGAACGCGGGATGCTATGGCGGAGAAACCTGGAAAATTGTTGAGCGAGTGCAAACAATCGGCCGTAAAGGACGAGTGCGCGAGCGCCCGGCGGGGGATTATGCGGTTAGTTACCGGCACGTTGCGTTAAAGGGATACGGGCGAGACGGGAAGCAAGCAGGGGAAGGGTTTCAAAACGAGGAATGGTTCGCAGGAGCCTGGTTCAGATTGCCGGGCGGGGTGCAGACTGAATCGCGGCAGCGTATCAAGGAATTCCTCGGAAAACGTATCGCGAGCCAGCCTTTGAATTTGCCCAATGCGGGTTCGGTTTTCCGAAATCCTGCGGGTGATCGGGCGGCCCGTCTGATTGAATCGTGTGGATTGAAGGAATTTCAGGTAGGAGGCGCAATGGTCTCGCCCAAGCATGCGAATTTTATCGTAAATACCGGGACGGCGACCGCGGCCGATATCGAGGCAGTGATCATGACGATACAAAAAGAAGTAAGAGAAAAGGCAGGGGTTGAATTGGAGCCGGAAGTGCGGATTATCGGGTCGGGACTTTAACCAATGGGCTCTTCAGCAAAAAATCAGCCATGAGTCGGGACGATTTGGGAAAGGTCGCGGTGTTGCTCGGCGGGCGGTCGGCAGAGCGTGATATTTCGCTTCAAAGCGGTAATGCAGTGCTTGCCGCGCTACGTCGGCGCGGCGTGGATGCTCATCCTTTCGATCCTTCCGAGCAGCCGATGCAAGCGCTTGTGCAACAGGGGTTTGAGCGGGTGCATATCGCTCTTCATGGCCGTTTTGGCGAAGACGGAACAGTCCAGGGAGCGCTTGAACTGATGGGATTGCCCTATACAGGGAGCGGCGTTCTGGCAAGCGCGTTGGCGATGGATAAGTGGCGGACAAAGCTGGTTTGGGAGGCGACCGGAATAAGGACCCCGCGCCACGCGTTGCTCACCGAGCGAAGCGACTTTGATGCGATTGCCGAAGAGCTCGGCCTGCCGCTGATTGTGAAGCCGTCGCGCGAAGGGTCGACCATCGGCTTGACGAAGGTTGACGCCGTGAAGGATTTGCCGTCTGCATGGCGGCTGGCCGCACGGCACGATTCCCTGGTCCTGGCCGAACAGTTTATCGAAGGAATCGAGCTCACTGCACCTATTTTAGGCGATACGGCATTGCCGCTGGTAAGAATTGAGCCCATGCATGGGTTGTACGATTATGAAGCCAAGTATGTTTCCGACAGCACGCGATACTTCTGCCCGAGCGGTTTGACGGCGGCCGAGGAAGATTTGATAAAGGTGCAGGCAATGGAAGCGCATCGGATCCTGGGATGTGAAGGGTGGGGAAGAGTTGATGTGATGCTGGACAAGTCCCGCATGCCTTACTTTCTTGAGGCCAATACTTCACCGGGCATGACCAGTCACAGTCTCGTGCCGATGGCGGCAAGTGCGGCCGGTATTTCATTTGATGATCTGGTAATGCGCATACTGGAGCTGGCTCATGTGGGATAACCACCAAATGCTGGGCTTGCTGGCGAACTCCCTGTTTGTCCTGGCCGCGCTTGTGGCGAGCTATTCCATCGGTAACTGGGCCATCAATTTGCCCGTGTTTCCCCTGAAAGAGGTGCGGGTTAGCGCGACCGGGAGCTCGACGCTCAAGCATGTGACGCGGGAACAAATCAGTGATTCGGTTCGCAGCCAGGCTATTGGAAATTTTTTTACGGTGGATCTGGACTCGGCGCGGGTTGCATTCGGGAAACTGCCTTGGGTGCGTGCTGCCAGCGTGCGGCGCGTTTGGCCCGACGGGCTGGAAGTGAAGCTCGAGGAACATGTCGTGCTGGCCCGCTGGGGCAGCGCAGGGCTGGTAAACACCCACGGGGAAATTTTTGATGCGGCAGCCGATGAGGCATTGCCACTTTTCGAAGGGCTGGAGGAAAGTGCGAGTGATATGGCAAGGCAATACGTGATCTTTAAAGAATTACTGCGCCCATTGGGGCAGAACATCCAATACATAAGGCTTTCTCCGCGTCGTGCATGGACCGTTCGACTTGGAAACGGGACAACGCTTGAACTGGGGCGCGCCCAACTGGAGGCCAGGCTGACGCGCTACGTACTGGCCCATTCGGCCCATTCGCCGGCAATCGGGAAATCGGATAGGCAACTCAGTTATGTGGATTTGCGGTATCCGAACGGATTCGCCGGGCGGTGAGCACATGGATTCAAGAATGGCTGAGCACCCGATAAAGAGCGCTGGATAAAGTATGAGATTTATGGATTTGGCGGGCAGATGAGCAGAAGCAATGAAGCGAAGAATCTGATCGTTGGCCTGGACATAGGGACGTCGAAAATTATAGCCATCGTCGCAGAGGTAAAGCCGGAAGGTGGATTTGAAGTGATCGGCATGGGCACTCATCCGTCACGTGGCTTGAAGAAAGGAGTAGTGGTCAACATTGACACTACCGTGAACGCGATTCAGCGCGCGCTCGAAGAGGCGGAATTGATGGCCGACTGCAAAATCAGGGAAGTTTATACCGGAATTGCGGGCAGTCATATAAAGAGCTTCAATTCCCACGGAATGGTGGCGATCAAGGACAAGGAAGTGTCGCGCCTGGATGTGGAGCGCGTCATGGAAACTGCAAAGGCCGTAAATATTCTTAATGATCAACAGGTTCTCCACGTGCTCAACCAGGAATTCATCGTTGACGGACAGGAGGACGTGCGTGAACCCATTGGGATGAGCGGGATACGCCTGGAAGTAAAAGTGCACATAGTCACCGGTGCCGTATCCGCCGCGCAGAACATCATGAAATGTGTACGCCGCTGCGGGATCGAAGTACGGGATCTCGTCCTCCAGCCTCTTGCATCATCCCTGGCCGTGCTGTCGGAAGATGAAAAAGACCTTGGGGTCTGCCTTGTAGATATTGGAGGAGGAACGACCGACATTGCGGTATTCACTCATGGCGCCATCCGGCATACCGCGGTGATTCCAATTGCCGGGGACCAGATCACGAATGATATCGCTATGGCTCTTCGCACGCCAACCCGGGATGCTGAAGATATCAAATGTCGCTACGGTTGCGCTCTTCGCTCGCTGGCGGATCCCCATCACATGGTGGAAGTTCCGGGAGTGGGCGACCGGGGCACACGGCAGCTTTCCCGGCAGACGCTGGCGGAAGTTATCGAACCACGCGTAGAGGAGCTCTATACGCTGATACAGGCTGAGTTGCGGCGCAGCGGTTTTGAAGAGCTGCTGTCATCGGGAATCGTAATGACGGGCGGCAGTAGCTCCCTGGAGGGAATGGTTGAGTTAGGGGAAGAGATCTTCCATATGCCTGTGCGCCTGGGTTTGCCCAGCTATCACGGGAGCCTGGAAGAAGTGGTGCGCACGCCGCGGTGCTCCACCGGCATTGGACTGATCGAGGCCGGCATGGAGCAGCTTCGACGGAACCAGCATACGCGGCTCGAGGGTAATTCGTTCAAGCGCGTTCTGAGCAGGATGCGAAGCTGGTTCCAGGTCAATTTTTAGCATGTCGGCGAAAGAACCATGCTCTGAAGGGAATGCGGAATCAATCGGCAAAAGGTTTTATCAAAAATTCTGAAAAGGAGGACTGCCATGTTCGAGATCATGGATACAGAAACACAGGAAGCCGTAATCAAGGTCATAGGTATCGGTGGGTGCGGCGGCAACGCGGTGGATCACATGATCCAGAACGGGGTGCAGGGCGTCGAATTCATCTGTGCGAATACGGATGCGCAGGCATTAAAGCGCAACCAGGCGCGTACCCTTCTCCAGCTCGGATCAACGATAACCAAGGGGCTCGGTGCGGGCGCCGACCCAGAAATCGGGCGTAACGCCGCATTGGAGGATCGTGACCGGGTAGCCGAATTGATCGAAGGAGCGGATATGCTGTTCATAACCGCTGGAATGGGAGGAGGAACCGGAACAGGGGCCGCCCCGATAATTGCACAGGTGGCCAGGGAGATGGGCATACTGACTGTGGCAGTAGTCACGAAGCCTTTTTCCTTCGAAGGGCGGCGCATCAAGGCGGCGCAGGCTGGAATGGATGCGTTGTCCCAGTATGTTGATTCCTTGATCGTGATCCCGAATGACAAACTGATGGCCGTGCTGGGCGATGATGTCAGCATGCTGGACGCCTTCAAGGCCGCCAACAATGTTCTATATGGTGCTGTCGCCGGAATTGCCGAGGTTATCAACTGCCCGGGCCTCGTTAACGTCGACTTTGCGGACGTAAAAACCGTGATGTCCGAGATGGGTATGGCAATGATGGGCTCCGCGCTCGCCTGTGGCGTGGACCGCGCCCGGACGGCGGCGGAGCAGGCTGTCGCGAGTCCACTGCTCGAAGATGTGAACCTTTCCGGGGCACGCGGCGTGCTTGTGAACATCACTGCCAGCTCAGGGATGAAAATGAGGGAAATTCATGAGGTAATGAATGTTATCAAGAACTTCACGGCCGAGGACGCTACGGTTATTGTTGGCACAGTTATCGATGAAGGCATGGAGGACGATCTTAGGGTCACTATGGTAGCGACGGGGCTGGGAGGCGTGGCTAACCGTATGCAACCAAAACAGTTCAGCGTCGTTCACGCGCGGACAGGAACCGATAATGCCTTGTTCACTCAAGCGAGCTGGAAAGAAATGGACGCGCCTGCCGCGATCCGCACGAACAGGAGACGCGACGCCACGGTAGAAGCCATGAAACAATCCGGCGTGGATATGCTGGACATTCCCGCGTTTCTGAGGAAACAAGCGGATTAGGATGATTCTAGGGCCTGTTAACATTTATTTCGCGCCCGCGTTGCTGCACGAAAAAGGCGGGGGCAAGGCGCGAAGCGCAGGACATAGTGGGCCTATGGCCAAGCTTTGCAACGCGGCACCGGCGTTTTTCGTGCGCAACCCGAAGGGACGGGACGGATTTCATCCAGCCTTTCGTTACTCGCCGCTTACAGAGGCTCACTCTGCCGCGCGGCTCGAGCCTCGTGCTGGACGAAATCCGTCGCCGTCGCGGGTGTGAAATAAACGTTAACAGGCCCTAGCTCAGCGTTCTGAATGAACTGTTTAAGGTTCCTTTAATTTGACATCTGTTGGCGGGCGAACGTCTGTTGGCGGGCGAGTTGTGCTCACCCTATGAAGGAGCGATTCGACGGAGGTTTTCAGAGGAGAGTGAGGCAGTTCCGTGGCGAGGCGGCGGAGGCTTTCCCTGCCTGCCCGGTTTACGCTGCGTTTGGCAGTCGGCACGTTACTTCCATCGCCCGGTGAATTTGCTTGCACGGCAATACGAATTGCAGTAACCTCGTAACCGTTCGCCTGAAACTTTAATAACAAAGAAGGCACTGTTTGCCTGAGTCGTGCCGCGATGGCGCCATTTTTGGCGAATATGGTCAGCGTGCCGTTGGATAGCCCACCCAAGGCACAATGGGAAGCCAGTCGGGGCGAGGTAATCTTGCCGAATACATGCTGCATCGCGGCTAACGTGTTTACATAGCCAAACAACCGCTGGTGATCGGCCGTCTGACTCAGAACATCGAGGAAAAAGTTAATTTTGTGGACGGGCATAGGCGGAAGGATGAGCAGGGAATAAGATGAATGTTATTCTAATTTCCAACAATCTGGCAAAAACAAAAACCCTGACGTTGACGAGCGCTCACCTTGTGCTTGTGGCGGGGGCGTTCCTTTTGGCTTCCGTATTGTTGGCAATGGGATTGAATTATCTGTCCCTGCGGTATGCAGACAAGATTGATAGCCCCACGCTCCGGTCGCTCATTCTAAGCGTACAGCAGGAAGAGCATCAGAAAGCGCAGTCCTATCTGCGCGATAGCCTCAATGCCATGGCCGTAAGAATGGGCCAGATGCAGGCGCAACTGTTGCGCCTTGACTCGGTCGGGGCGCGGCTCGTAGAGCTGTCCGGTATTAAACCTCAGGAATTCCTTTTCAATCAGTCACCTGGGCAAGGCGGAGTAATGTCTAACCTGCCGTCTCAGGAAATATCCTTTATTGAGTTTAATAATAAAATCGAAGAATTGTCGCGTCTTCTGGAAGATCGCAGCGACAAGCTCGGTGCGCTGGATTCCCTGCTGATGCAGGACAGGCTCAAGAAAAAAATGCTTCCATCCGTGATGCCAGTAAACGCAAAATGGTATTCCTCCGGTTTTGGAGTGCGCATAGATCCGTTTTCCGGTAGAAGTGCTTTTCATGAAGGGGTCGACTTCACTGTGGTGACGGGAACGCCGATCGTAGCGGCAGCGGGTGGAGTAGTGGTGTATTCCGATTATCATGCCGAATATGGTAATATGATCGATGTTGACCACGGCAACGATTTGGTTAGCCGCTATGCCCATGCCTCCAAGCGATTGGTCAAGGTGGGGCAGGTAGTGGTTCGGGGACAAAAGATTGCGGAAGTGGGCAGCACCGGCCGTTCAACCGGCCCGCATCTGCATTTTGAAGTCAGGCACAGGGGCTTGCCACAAAATCCGTCACGATTCTTGAAGATGCCCAGTTGAGTCGGATTAGCGCTCTGCGGCGGGGGTGAGGCCAAAAACCTCACCCCCTTATTTTTTGGGCAACCGTTCCAAATTAGAGGACTTGTTAGGATTTCATGCTGAACAATCTACTCAAGAAGGTCTTCGGGAGCCGAAATGATCGGTTAATCAAGCAGTATTCCCAGAACGTAAGAGGCATCAATGCCCTCGAGGGATCGATGGAGGCGCTGACTGACGAAGAACTTCGCGCCAAGACCGGCGAATTCAAGCAGCGCCTCAGTGAAGGGGCAACCATTGATTCTCTTTTGCCAGATGCGTTCGCGGTTGTGCGGGAGGCAGGCAAGCGTGTTCTGGGAATGCGCCATTTCGACGTGCAGCTCATCGGTGGCATGGCGCTGCATGAGGGTAAGATTGCCGAGATGCGTACAGGTGAAGGCAAGACTTTGATGGCTACCCTGCCTGCTTATCTCAACGCGTTGGCCGGCAAGGGAGTTCATCTGGTTACCGTGAACGATTACCTCGCGAAGCGCGATGCCGAATGGATGGGGCGTATCTATCGGTTTCTCGACATCAGCGTGGGCGTCATCCTTTCCCAAATGGAACATGGGGACAAGCAGAGCGCATACACGGCTGATATAACCTATGGAACCAACAACGAATTTGGCTTCGATTACCTGCGCGATAATATGGTGGGCCATCCCGCCGAGCGCGTACAGCGGCCGATGCATTTTGCTATCGTCGATGAGGTGGACTCCATACTTATCGACGAAGCACGTACGCCTCTGATCATTTCAGGACAGGCGGAAGGGAATACCGAAGTGTACGTGCGCATCAACGCCTTGATTCCCAAACTCGTTCGGCAGGAGACGGAGAATGCGACCGGGGATTTCAGCGTTGATGAAAAAGCCCAGCAGGTATTGCTGAGCGAAGCCGGATTCGAGCATGCGGAAAAACTGCTGGTCCAAAGCGGGTTACTGGCTTCGGGGACCAGTCTCTACGATCCCGCAAATATAAGCCTCGTTCATCATCTTTATGCGGGGTTGCGAGCCCATGCATTGTTCCATCGCGATCAACACTACGTGATACAAAACGGCGAGGTCGTTATCGTCGATGAATTTACCGGCCGGCTCATGGCAGGGCGACGTTGGTCGGAAGGACTGCATCAGGCAGTTGAAGCAAAAGAAGGCGTTCCCATACAGAAGGAGAATCAGACCCTCGCCTCGATCACTTTTCAGAACTATTTCCGCATGTACCAGAAGCTTGCAGGGATGACGGGTACGGCGGATACGGAGGCTTACGAGTTTCAGCAAATTTATGGGCTTGAAACCGTCATTATCCCGACTCATCGTCCCATGGTCCGGGCAGACAGGATGGATCAGGTTTTTCGTACTATGAACGAAAAACACGTCGCAATCATCGAGGACATAAAGGATTGCTACCAGAGAGGGCAGCCCGTTCTGGTCGGTACAACGTCGATCGAAAACAATGAGCTGCTATCTGGCTTGCTCACGCGCGAGAAATTGCCGCATCAGGTATTGAACGCCAAACAGCATGCTCGAGAAGCGGAGATTGTCGCCCAGGCGGGCCGGCCCAAAATGGTCACTATTGCAACCAATATGGCTGGACGGGGGACCGATATCGTTCTGGGTGGTAACCATGAGCCTGAGCTTGAGGGAATTCGCTCGGATGGGAGCCTGAGCGAAGCGGAAAAAAGTAAGAAAAGTACTGAGGTGGAGCAGCAATGGCAGATCCTTCATGACGAAGTACTGCAGCAAGGGGGATTGCACATTATTGGCACGGAGCGCCACGAATCGCGGCGGGTGGATAATCAGCTGCGTGGGCGGGCAGGCCGCCAGGGTGACCCTGGCTCCAGCCGCTTTTATCTTTCGCTAGAAGATCCCTTGCTGAGGATATTTGCATCAGATCGCGTGGCGAACATCATGCAGCGTCTCAAGATGCCGGAAGGGGAAGCGATCGAGCATCCGTGGGTGACTCGAGCCATCGAGAATGCGCAAAGGAAAGTGGAAGCCCGCAATTTCGATATACGCAAGCAGTTGCTTGAATACGATGATGTCGCTAACGATCAGAGGAGAGTCATTTATCAGCAGCGTAACGAACTTCTCGAATCCCAGGACGTTTCCGAAACAGTTACCGTTATGCGCGAGGACATGCTCCGCAATATGATCGCTACCCATGTGCCCCCCAACAGTGTGGAGGATGAGTGGGATATACCGGGCTTGGAGAAGGCCTTGGCCGCCGAATACCAGGTTTCTGTCCCATTAAGAGAATGGCTTGAGAAAGAGCCCGAGTTGCATGAAGAGACTCTCCACCTTCGTATTTCGGAGGTCGCTCAGGCTCATTACCAGGCTAAAGTTGACCTGGTCGGTACGAGCGTCATGCATCAGTATGAGCGTGCGGTAGTGTTGCAAAGTCTGGATGCGCACTGGCGAGAGCACCTGGCAGCTCTGGACCATCTGCGCCAAGGCATTCACTTACGTGGCTATGCACAGAAAAACCCCAAGCAGGAATATAAGCGTGAAGCTTTTGAACTATTCACATCGATGCTTGAAGAAATAAAGGCAGAGGTGACGAGAATACTTCTGACCGTGCAGATAAAAAGCGAGCAACAGGTCGAAGCGATAGCTGAGACACAGCAACAACCCGAGAACGTACAATATCGGCACGCGGCATACGAGGAGGTGCTGGGCGAGGAGCAGCCTCAGGAAGGGGCTGAGGCTCAGGATCGGCTTGAAAAGCAGCAGCCGTTTGTCCGGCCGGGGCAGAAAATCGGCAGGAATGATCCTTGCCCCTGCGGATCAGGGAAGAAATACAAACAGTGCCATGGGCGGTTAAGCTAAAGGGTGCCTTTCGCAAGGCACGCGAATCAATCCAGTCCCCAGATCAAGCTGACGGAGGCCGAACATGGCCTCTTGTATCAGCCGGCACGCTTCTGGAAATACTCATCGTAGCGGAAGATATAATCCTTGTCTTTTAGCGGCAGATGGCAGGCACGGCAGGTTGCCGTATCATCGGGTGCTTTTGTTTTTCCATCAGCCATATACATTGAGTACACCCAGTCTCCATTTCGCAGTTCAGGTTGCGCAACGGTGTCGCCCCAGCCCGGTCCCTTTCCCATCACGCCTATTTTTAACAAATCACCCTTGATGAACTTACCATCCGGCCCTTTCAAAGGAGTCCCATCAGCGGCCTCGCGCGCCTTATAAATTTCCATCACGGAAACAGTTCCGTTGGGGAAGGCGTCCCCCATTTTTGTGCTGTGGCCGACAGGATTGATATAAATCTCACGGACCTGCTTGTTGTCTGCACGCTGTATCTCTGATAAAAATTTGGGCCAGCCCTTGTAATCTTCAGGTACTGCCAGTTCCCCATCACCAAATTTTTTAACGACCGGCTTGGGTACATTGGTGCAACCGATCAGTGAGACAGCCAATACTGCGGTAACAACTCCTGCAATCGTTCTCATCCAGTTTTTCTCCTTTTGTCGGGCGATCTAAATGCGGACCTCAGCCATTCGCCGGGTCCATTTATCATCCATGATATTACCGGATCCCAATTTGATCTATTTGATCTGGTTCAGAGCAAAAAAAGGTGTGGCATTTCCGAGGTATTCGACAAGATACATTGGACAAAATGCCGCGAATCCCTGCCCGGATCGGTATGCTGGCCTTTTAGTATATGTTGCCGCCGGAGCAATCTAACACAGCAATGGCAAGATGACAAATAGGCAACATCACCAGTGACAGGGCACAAGCATGATGCCAAGCGGGGGCGGAAAATGGTTCTGCCCGATTGTCAGGCCAGCATCTTTTCTCCTAATTCTTCAGGCTGTCATGCCACTGTGGCGCAGCAGGGCATCTATTTTCGGCTCGCGCCCCCGGAAGGCAATGAACGACTCGAGCGCCGGACGACTTCCTCCTACCGCAAGGATTTCATTCCAGAAAAGCGCTCCCGTTTCAGGATTGACGACATTCCCGGCAGAGCTTTCTTCGAAAAGGCTGTAGGCATCCGCTGACAGTACTTCGGCCCACTTGTAGCTGTAGTATCCGGCTGCGTAACCACCTCCGAAGATATGAGAGAAGCTATTGGGAAAGCGATTGAATTCGGGTGGGATGATGACCGCTACCTGACGCCGGATCTCATCCAATAGCTGCTGTACCGTTTTTTCACCATTTGGGTCGAAATCGCTATGCAAATGCATATCGAACAGGGCAAATTCTATCTGGCGCAGTGTCTGCATGCCGGCCTGGAAGTTCTTCGCAGCAAGCATCTTGTCAAAAAGTGTGCGGGCAACAGGCTCTCTCGTATCCACGTGCTTCGTCATATTTCTCATTACTTCCCATTCCCAGCAGAAGTTTTCCATGAATTGGCTGGGCAGTTCCACAGCATCCCATTCCACCCCGTGAATCCCGGATATCCCGAGGTCTTCCACCTGGGTAAGCAAGTGGTGCAATCCATGGCCGAATTCATGGAACAACGTTATCACTTCGTCATGGGTGAACAGCGCCGGACGCCGCTCCCCATCCACGCGAATGGGGGCAGAGAAATTACAGTTGAGGTATGCTAGCGGCGCCTGGATACCGGCCGCTGCAGATCGTGGATCTCTCACCCGGCGGCGGCTTACTGCGTCATCCATCCATCCGCCACCCCGCTTACCGGGGCGTGCATAGAGATCGAGGTAAAAGTTGCCGATCAGTTTTCCTTCCTTATCGTTAATGCTGAAAAATTTGACATCTGGATGCCAGAGCTGGATGCCCTCATTGATCGGATTAATGATAATGCCATAAAGATCCTGCACTAGCTTGAACATGCCCGGCAATACGCTGTTTTCCGGAAGATATTGCTTCACCTCCTGGTCAGAGAACGCGTAGCGATCAATGCGTAGTTTTTCGCTGACATAAGCTACGTCCCAAGCTTCCATATCTTCCAGTCCCAGTCGGGTTGCGGCAAATTCGCGCAACTCGGCTAAGTCCCGTTCGGCGTAAGGCCGTGCTCTTGCTGCAAGCTCGTTCAGAAAATCCAGGACTTGCTGCGGCGTAGAGGCCATTTTTGAAACAAGCGACACCTCCGCATAACAGTCAAAACCCAATATTCGGGCCTCTTCCTTGCGCAGTTCAAGTATGCGTCGAATAAGAGGAGTATTGTCATATTTGCCTGCCGTGTCCGCCAGCACGCCCGGTGCTTCGGTTTCGCTTGCCCGGGTGGAATACGCCCGATACAGTTTTTCCCGCAGCGCCCGACTATCCGCGTACTGCATGACAGGCAGATAGGAAGGCGCATGCAACGAAAATTTCCAGCCGGTGGCACCCTCTTGCTCCGCGGCGGCCTGCGCCATCTGCAGCGCATCCTCAGGAATTCCGGTCAACTCTTCCGCGCTCCGCACGTGCAGCGCGAAATTATTCGTGGCGTCGAGGAGGTTATCGTTGAAAGTGGAAGAAAGCGCTGATAATTCTTCCTGGATCTGAAGAAAACGCTCCTTTTCAGCCGGTGGGAGATGGGCTCCACCCAGACGAAAATCGCGCAACGCGTTCTCAACTATTTTTTTTCGCGCACGACCCAGGTTCTCGTATTGATCACTATGCTTGAGCGATGTGAATTTCTCGAACAGAATCTGGTCCTGGCCTAACTCAGCATAATATTGGGTGACCAGCGGCAGGTTGGCGTTATAGACGTTACGCAACTCAGGGCTGTTCGCGACAGCATTCAAGTGAGATACCTGTCCCCACGCCCGCGAGAGGCGCTCGTTTGCCTCTTCGAGAGGCTCTACAAAATTTTCCCAGGTAGGCGCAGCAAGTTCGCCTCGTATTCTCTCAAGCACAGCTCGATTCTCCGCCAGGAGCTGATTTACGGCGGGTGTAACGTGTTCAGGTCGAATATCGGTAAATCGCGGCAGACCCGAAAAATCTAGCAAGGGATTCATTCTATTATCTGGACCCTCAGGTTACATTTAACTGTTGGACGATTCTGTATCCCATATCTATTCTCGAGATTGCCTGAATAGCGAAAGGGTTATTACATTCCAAACGAGCGGCGCTAAGCCGCCTCGGCGGAGGGGTCGGCGTCGTATACGACCTCGCCGCTAACCAGCGTGTATATTACCCTTCCCTGAAGCTCCATGCCCAAAAAAGGCGTATTCTTGCCTTGGCTTTTGAGCGTTGCTGCCTCAACCCTCCAGTATTGCAAGGGATCAAATATGCACAGGTCAGCAACGGCTCCCGGCGAAAGATGGCCAATATCCAAACCGAGTATGCGAGCAGGCTCCACGGTTATTCTAGACAACGCAGCAGCCAGTGGGACTTTAGCTTCGCTGGCCCATTTTAAGGTGAGGGGCAGCAGCAGTTCCAGTCCCGTTGCGCCCGCCTCAGCTTCGGCAAAAGGAAGGAGCTTGGAATCCTCGTCCACCGGAGCATGATCGGAACATATCGCGTCAATAGTTCCATCCATTAGGCTGCGGCGTAGCGCATCGCGATCGCCCAAGCCCCGCAGTGGGGGGATAAGATGGCAATTGGAATCAAAAAAACCGATGTCCATTTCGGACAGATGTACATGATTAATGGTTACATCCGCGGTGATGGGCAGGCCCTGGCGCTTGGCTGCGCGGACCATCTCAGCAGCCTCGGCGCTCGAGATGTGGCACAAGTGCACCCTGGCGCCAGTTTCTCTCGCCATCAGAATGATATTCGATAACGCAAGCGTTTCTGCACAGACCGGAATTGCAGGTAAACCCAAGCGGGTTGCCACTTCTCCATCATGCGCCACCCCTCCCGCCGCAATATGAGTGTCCTGGGGCCGCAGCCACAGGACAAAGCCAAACGTTGCCGCATATTGCATCGCGTGCATGAGCACTCGTATATTTGGAAGCGGCATATCGGATTGTCCAAATGCAACGCAACCGGCGTCATGAAGCTCAGCCATCTCGGTCAGCCAATCGCCTTTAAGTCCTCGCGTGAGAGCACCAACCGGGTAGACGTTCGCCATGTTCAGGCTTTTCGCGCGATGCTTCAGCATTTCAACAAGGCCAGGCTCGTCCAATACCGGATCCGTATCGGGAGAACAGGCCAAACTGGTCACGCCCCCCGATATGGCGGCTACCATCTCAGACTCGAGCGTGGCCTTATATTCGAGTCCGGGTTCGCGCAAGCGCGCCGCCAAGTCAATCAAGCCGGGGCACACGACCGTGTCGCGGGCATCGATCCGGCGGTCGGCGCGAAACCCCGGGGGCAGGGCACCCAAAGCGGCGATTCGGCCGCCGGCGATGTATAAATCCGTTACCGCATCAATCCCGTTTTTGGGATCGATAACGCGGCCATTCTCGATCAGGATTTCCACTTCAATTTCCCGCCAGAATGGACATGACTGCCATACGTACCGCAATACCGAATGTTACTTGAGGAAGAATGACTGATTGTTTTCCGTCGGCTACCGCCGAGTCGATTTCGACGCCACGGTTCATAGGGCCAGGATGCAAAACGATGGCGTCCGGTTTCGCCAGCGCAAGCTTTTCCTGTGTCAGACCATAATATTTGAAGTACTCTTCCTTGCTCGGGAGCCGAGCGCTCAACATGCGCTCGTTCTGTAAACGCAGCATAAGCAGCACATCGACGTCCTTTAGTCCGTCCGTCATTTCGTGGTAAACGTGCACCCCGAGACGTTCAACCTTTGTCGGCAGCAACGTTTTGGGTGCGATGACACGAACTTCCGGCACGCCCAAAGTGGTGAGCGCATGAATCTGCGAGCGTGCCACACGGGAGTGGAGAATGTCGCCGACAATGGCTACCCGCAGGTTGTGAAAATCACGCTTGTAACGGCGTATGGTGAACGCATCGAGCAATCCCTGCGTCGGATGGGCATGACGGCCATCCCCGGCATTGATCACATGAATATCCGAGTGTACGTGGCGGGCAATGAGGTGGGCCGCACCACTCTGGGAGTGCCGCACGACAAACATATCGGCATGCATGGCAGACAGATTGTTGACCGTGTCCAGCAGTGTCTCGCCTTTCGATTGCGAAGAAGCAGCAATGTTAAGATTGACCACATCCGCCGACAAACGCTTTGCGGCGATTTCAAAGGTCGTCCGGGTGCGGGTACTGGGCTCAAAGAAAAGATTGAATACTGATTTGCCTCTTAAAAGAGGGACTTTTTTTACATCTCGTTCAGGAACGCCAACGAAGGACTCGGCGGTATCAAGGATTTTCAGCAGGACAGACGCGGGAAGTCCCTCGGTGGTAAGAAGGTGTTGAAGCTGTCCATTTCTGTTCAGCTGGGGGTTGTTAGTCATTGCCCCTGGGAGTCTTGCCGTAGAGGTGCAAGCTCAACTCTCCAGAGAAACTTCTTTGGAGGGCTAGCATTTGATCTGACGGCAACTCCAGCACCGCCCCAACATATTGGGGCGCGATTGGAAGCTCTCTCCCGCCACGGTCTATCAGGGTGGCAAGCTGGATGGTGGCCGGTCGTCCATAATCGAACAATTCATTCATTGCTGCGCGAATCGTACGTCCGGTGTAAAGCACATCATCGACCAGAACGATATGCGCCCCCTCAACTTCGAAAGGGATATCCGAAGGCTTGACCTGCGCGTGCAACCCGATCCGGCCAAAATCGTCCCGGTAGAATGAGATGTCAAGGGTCCCCAGCGGAAGCGAGAGTCCCAGTTCGCGGTGAAGACGCTCGGCCAGCCAGGCTCCACCCGTATGTATCCCCACCAACGCGGTATTCTCCCCAACAACCGAGCGGAGTTTATCGGTCAACTTTGCGAGTACTTGTTCAGGGTCAGGCAGTTGCATCGTTTCCGTCAAAATAGGATTGTAATATCAATTGCGCCGCCACCTGATCGAGAAAGGGTTTTTGCTTCTTTCCTTTTATACCTGCCTCCCGCAAGGCTATACTGGCGTCGATGGAGGTGTAACATTCATCCACAAGAACGGTCCTGAGCCCAAAGCGGCCTTCCAGGCGCCTCGCGAAACGCCGGCTTCGTCGAGTCAGCTCATGTTCTTTGCCATCCGGGTGGGTCGGCAAACCAACGACCAGCAGGATTGGCCGCCACTCCTGGATCAGCTCAAAAATCCTTTCGAATCGCTGCTCGGTATTTGAACCGGTTATCGTTGCAAGAGGGTGGGCCAAGCCCAGCCCCAAGTTGCCTACCGATACCCCAATGCGCTTTTCACCGAAATCGAACCCCAGCACTACGGAGTCGAAGCCTTCCCCGCTGTTTTTGGAGTAGGCGACATCCGGATAATTGCCTGATCCTTCACAGAACATGGCCGAACCTGAATGCGTCATGCTGATTTATCCGTCGCAACCGCCGAACCGGACGGTTTTCTAAGCGTGTCCCACTTCACCCGATAGGCGCGAGAAATCGATCCCTAACAGATGTATTGCCGCTACGAGACGTTCCTCGGAAGGCAACTCAAAGATGATGCTCGGTAGTGCGGGGACTGTGAGCCAGGCGTTTTGGGCAAGCTCATGCTCTATCTGGCCAGGCGCCCAGCCCGAATAACCCAATGCGACCATCAATTGGTTCGGGCTCTGCCCGGTTCCGATCGCCTGCAAAATATCCAGCGAGGTCGTAAGTGCCAAGCCCTGGCTGGAATCCACTACCATCGAGGATTGCCATTCCCCGACGGGTTGGTGTAGTACAAAGCCCCGGTCCAGTTGGATAGGTCCTCCGAACATGACGGGAGATCGGTATAAGTTTGCGTCATCAGCCGAAATACCGAGCTGATCGAACAATTCGTGAAGGGTAAGATCAATGGGTCGATTGACCACCAGTCCTAGCGCCCCTTGTTCGCTATGTTCGCAGATATAGGTTAATGTTTTGGAAAAAAAAGGATCTGCCATGGCTGGCATGGCGATCAGAAAGTGATTGGTGAGATCGATGCTTTGCATGAATCTGAAGGCGAGGTCGGTCAGGCTGGCAAGGCTACCTTCGATGAGTTTTTTCAGAAAATCAAATTGCTTCAGATTCTTTTGCTAGCATTTTAGAACGAATCGGCTTCTCATACTATGTTTTCGTCTATGAACAAGACGCGGACATCAACACCGGGCGCATCTCTCCACGATATGGCACCGAACCTGAGTGCAGCGTTTTGCGCTGGCGTGATTTCCAGCGTAGTTTCTACCATCGCACAGGTGGCCTTGTGGGGGATCTGCATGGAGAGTTCCTGGCTGTCGCTGTTAAACCGGGATATCCGTTTGACCGCTGCGATACTGATGGGGCGGGAAGTCCTCCCACCTCCTGTTACTGTCGACTGGCAGGTGATAACCGTTGCAACATTTATTCACTTTGTGCTGTCTATCGCGTACAGCTTCTTTTTTGCTTTCCTGGTTTCCCGCCTGAACAAAAAGCTCTGGCTTGCCGCCGGTTTGATTTACGGGCTGGCAATATATGGAGTAAATATGTACGGTATGACTTTCATCTACCCCTGGTTCTCCGAAGTCAGAGACTGGATTACCGTTGCTGCGCACGCGGTGTTTGGAATTTGCCTGGCGGGCGCGTATAGCAAACTGTCGGGCACCAGAAGTTGAGGTTTTCAAGCTTTCGCAGAGATTGATTTTCGTTTTGGTTTTCCAAATATTACACCTTCCGCAGTGAGTACCTCCTCGCCTTATTTTGCGTAACGCAACAGGTTGGACACAAGCGCGTGGAATTTTTTTTTGGGGTCTGGTTCAGCGGGATTCGCCTCCGCCGACTCGCATTTCTCATCTGTTACTTCAAATCGGCAGAACTGGTAATAATTATCCCAGTCTTCGTTATACGCTTTGATTTGTTCCTGGGGCAAGGCGGATCTGAAATTTTCAATAATCTCCTGCATTACAGGTAATCTTGCCCGAAGGTATGTGTCTATGCTCTTCGGCCAATGGGTGGGCTCGGGATAGAGGCCTGAAAGCGTCGAAAGGATAGCGGCGCGAAATTCATCCACAGCCGCGGCGTGTTGCTTGCGGTGTATCAACTCATAAATTCCTGCTAGGACGATGCCCGCTCCAAGCAAAACCAGAGGCCACATCGGTACTTTGTTGAAATATCCCGCTATCTGATCGGTATACTCGTTCATATATATTTCTTTCCGTCCTTTTGTTTGCCTGGCCAGCGCGCCGACGAGGCGATTCCGCGGCATTATAAGCGCTGGCAATGGAGTCAATTGCAGCGTAATTATGAGGGTATAGTGGTCTCCAGTTCTACTTCTACCGACATTTGCCGCCTGGAGCTACTTGCATATGGGAGGCCGATGTTCCTTCAAGACAGTACCGGCGACAAGTCCCGAGACACCTGTAGCGGGATCAGTGTTGTCATTGCATATCCATTTCGAACCATTCCGGGTGGCAAGCACGAGCGTCCTGCCGACATTGTTTGTCACTAGCCCTGGGCTTACCCCGCTGTTTTTAAATGTTGCCGTCACCTGGAATCCGTCAGGCAGGACTTGGGGAGTCAGGCTTTCAATGTACTTACCGGTTCTTACGGCAACGAGATTATCAAAGTCAGACTTTTCCGGCCATCTCTTGTGTTCTGCGTAAAACGCGGCTGCGGGTGCCTTCACGTTATCGAGTAGCCCGATTGCTTCGGTCACCTGTTCCCTGGCCACGGAATTCTCATAAGCCTGATAAGCGGGCGGAATCGCGATCGTCGCCACGATTCCAATCGCCGCGAGTAGCATCATCGTTTCGATCAGAGTCAGCCCTTTCTGTTTTTGTCTCATCCGAACAGAACCTCAATATAAACCGTTATTTTACTTAACGAGCAGAACAGGCAATGTGGAAAACTTCATTACCTTACTGGCAACAGATCCAAGAAAAAAGCCCTTAACCGGACCGAGTCCACGAGGTCCAATAACAATCTGATCGCAGCCGGACTCCTCCGCGTAACGCAAGATCATTTCCGCGGGGTCCCCTACCGTGATATGTATATGGCATGGAATGTCCGCCTTGTATAATAATTCTCGTGCAACCTGCAAGTCTTTCATGCCTTCCTCGCGGTGATAAAGATCAATACTTTCCTTATCGATGAACAACGGTACATTCCCGCGTTCGGGAAGCTGGACATTCAGCAAATGGATCTCCGGGCGCTCCTTGTACCAATCCAATATCCTGACAAATCCGCTGATTGCCATATTCGAGGCAGGGGAGCCGTCCACAGCCAGGAGGAATTTCAGCATCATGTCCTTTCTTTTGTTATCTGTATCATTTATATCGGGCGCGATCAGTTACTAGAGCGGCTTGTTGGGGTCGTCCACCAGATCGACGACCGGCCTCTTCTTTTCCGGCGTCCGCATGGATTGCCATTTGCCGATGAGCACTACGGTCAGAGCACCACCAACTGGGGAGAGCCAATGCAAAAAAGCCGCTTGGCTGTTCACCCAATCTTTGCTCGCCGCGTCTGTCAGGAACATGTCGCCGGCTATCCACCCGAGCAAAGCGGCACCTATTATGATGGTAACAGGGAAACGATCCATGAGCTTCATCACAAGTTTACTTCCCCAGACGATGATGGGCACGCTCACCACCAAGCCGAAAACCACAAGATTTATGTTGTCCTTTGCTGCACCGGCAATGGCAATCACATTATCGAGGCTCATCATCGCATCTGCGATGATCACGGTCCTTATTGCACCAAAGAGGGTCGTGCTCGCATCTACAGGGTCCTTGTCGCTTTCAGGCTCGGGCTGAAGTAACTTGATACCGATCCACAATAGCAAAAGGCCGGCCACAATTTTCAGGAACGGAATGTTCAGCAGCGTCAGCGCAAAAAAGATCAGCACGACGCGCAGGCCGATCGCGCCGACCACACCCCAGAAAATGCCCAGGTTTCTCTGGCTTTCCGGCAACCGCCGGCATGCAAGCGCGATGACTACGGCATTATCTCCGCCCAGCACGATGTCTATGGCTATGATTTGAAGCACCGCAATCCAGAATTCCGGGCTGGCTATGTCCATGTTAGGGAAGCTCTGAATAAGTCGTTGCGGTAGTGGCTTTGCGAAATGGAACGCGAGAGGCGATCAGGCGGATGCCACGCGTCGGGTGAACTCGAGTTCCGAAAATAAACCCCTTCGCAAGGCACGATCTCGTAGGAATAGCGGGTGGAAAAGAAGCGACCGGTGATTATACCAGTGGTGGCTTGTTCTTCGCCTCAGGTCCGCTAGTTGCTTCAACGCCGATAAACCGGAGGATCTCGGCTTTTCGCGGAAGGGTATCCTGATAGCCCAGTTCAATGAGCGCGCGGCAAAAAGGCTCTTCAAAGAGGACATAGCTCAAAAGCGCGGAGCCGTCACGTTTCATCGCACCAATGCCACGATAAAAAAGGCTTAGTGCGCGGGGCAGCGCATGCGCATGCCTTTCCGCGATCTTGCTGATTTCAACGCTGGGGGAAATTACCATGCACTCCACCGGGCGCAAAGGCATCGGGCTATTTTTCAGCCTCTCATCCGGTATCATTCGAAGGGTATGGTTGATCCGCTGCAGACGTTCCAGATCGACGTAAAGACTGTCGAGAAAAATGCTTCCCATGACGTGGCCACTTATCTGTGCCAACGTTGGATAACTATCCACTTTTACCCGTTCAGGCTGGGTATCTGCAGTCTTGCGCACACCAATAACCAGCACGCGCTCCGCGCCCAAATGCAGCGCGGGGCTGATGGGTGCGAGCTGACGCATTGAACCATCTCCAAAATATTCACGATTGAGCCGGACTGCGGGAAAAAGTAGCGGGATCGCAGAAGACGCCAGCAAGTGCTCAGTTCCGATACGCGACCTTATTCCGATTCGGCGCTCCCTTTTCCACGGTTCAATATTTTCCGCCCCTTGGTAGAAGGTAACCGATTGTCCGGAGGTATAGCCCCAGGCGGTAATGCCCAACGCGTGCAATGCGCCCACCTTGATGTTTCTCTGGATGCCCTGGAGCGGGAGATTTTCTCGCAATGTTTGGGCAAGAGGCGAATTGTCAAGCAGGGAAACGACGCCGCGCTTCCCGAAACCGCCGAACAATAATGAAGCCACCCAGCGGGCCGCATTACCGTATACCCCAATTGGATCAGAGCGGTACGCCTGGTTGACGTGAGCGTTTTCCCAAACCGATGATAACCGGTGTACACCCCTATGGAAATTTCTGGCCGAAAGGGCGAGACCGGCGGCATTAAGGGCTCCAGCAGAGGTTCCGCAAATCACGGGAAAAGGATTGCGGGTCCTTCTGGGCAGCATTGCTGCAATCGCCTGGAGCACGCCCACCTGATAGGCAGCGCGCGCACCACCGCCCGTTAACACCAGGCCAACCCTAGCGGAAGGCGGAGGGCCAGCCAGGCTCATCCACCAGCAGTCGAGAGTCCGCTCTGTTTGCTGCCCGTCATATACTCGGGTTTGACCCAGACTTCAAATTGTTCAGCTGTAACGTAACCTGATTTAATCGCGGCTTCTTTAAGCGTAATTCCCTCATGATGTGCATTCTTGGCTATTTCGGCTGCCTTGTCGTAACCGACGTAGGGAGTAAGCGCGGTGACAAGCATCAATGAATTCTTCATCAATTCATCGATGCGTTCGCTGTTTGCAGTTATTCCTGCTGCGCACCTGTCATTAAAACTGATAATGCCATCCGCAAGCAGCCGCACACTTTGCAGGAAATTGTGAATAATAAGGGGTCTCATGACGTTGAGCTCGAAATTCCCCATGGCACCGCCCATGTTGATTGCGACGTCGTTACCCATCACCTGGCAAGACAGCATGATAAGCGCTTCGGATTGAGTGGGATTGACCTTGCCCGGCATAATCGAGCTTCCTGGTTCATTTTCGGGAATTTTCAGTTCCCCGATTCCGGAGCGAGGTCCTGATGCGAGCCACCGAATATCGTTGGCAACTTTTATCAAGGACGCAGCCACGGTTTTCAGGGCTCCGTGGGCGTGAACCAGCGCATCGCTGGCGGCAAGCGCTTCAAACTTGTTGGGCGCAGTGATGAACGGCAAATCGGTCAATCTCGACAGCTCAGCCGCCACCCGTACAGCGAAATCCGGGTGAGCATTCATGCCCGTGCCAACCGCGGTGCCCCCCAGGGGAATTTCACGAAGATGTGCGAGCGATGCTTCCACGTGCTCAAGCCCATGGTCCAATTGTGATACGTATCCTGAGAATTCCTGCCCCAACGTCAAGGGTGTCGCATCCTGCAAGTGCGTGCGGCCGATCTTGACGATGTTGGAAAATTCCTCAGCCTTGGCGGCAAGCGTTCGTCGTAGTGTCAGAATCGCGGGTTTCAACCGCTGGCAGATTGCCTGAACTGCAGCCACGTGCATTGCGGATGGAAATACATCGTTAGATGATTGGCCTTTGTTCACGTGATCATTAGGGTGAACCTTGCAGGCAATGCCTCGTTCGCCGCCGAGGAGTTCCGACGCACGGTTCGCGAGCACCTCATTCATATTCATATTGGTTTGAGTTCCCGAGCCTGTTTGCCAGACGACAAGCGGAAACTCCGCGTCATAGGTTCCTGAAATCACTTCATTAGCTGCAGTAATGATAGCTGCGGCAATGTTACCGTCGAGCAAGCCTAGGTCGCGATTGACACTCGCTGCGGCGCGCTTCACCGTTGCGAGTGCGTGAATCAATTCTATAGGCATGCGTTCGCCTGAAATTTTGAAATTTTCCAGGGAACGTTGGGTCTGCGCACCCCACAATGCGTCGGCGGGCACTTGAATTATGCCCATAGTGTCGCGTTCTTCGCGATAGCTCATGGAGAAATAGAAACGGGTAGGGAATGCGTGCTCAAGTAGAGCTTTTCGACCGAAAAGGGTTCCATAGGAAAGCGGCCGATCCATTACACCAGGACCACTGTCTTAGATATAAGGCGCTGGCTTACGGTATTTCACTTATAAATCATCAATAACCCCGGTTCTTCTTGGGTTTTAGCTGCGAAAGCCTAATGAAGGCCTCATCCAACTGCATTACCCTTCTCAGGGGTTTGGGTTTTTACCCGCCGTTGTTTTTATTCGAGAAGGGAAAAGAAACGCCATTAAATGAAGACAATGAGTGGCATTATCAAAGCACGCCTATCAGTTTTCAAGGCGAACCGAGTCTTCGCCTGGCTGGCCAGTTTCCTGATCGATCCAGTCTGAAATGCCGATTTCTTCCTCAGCCTCTTCCAGAGTTTCACCAGGTTCATAGTCTGATTCGGCGTTATATTCCATATCCTGGATTGCGTCGAGCAATGTGGGAAACGGCCCGAAAACCTTATCGTTTTCCTTGTCGTTCCAGTAAAAGCCATCTGGGCGCTCGATGACGCTGGTATTTTCGTAATCACGAGATGCTTGGGGAATTGTACGAGCCATTGCTACCTCCATTACGAGTTACGATGAATCTTAATGTTAATCTCGTCAGTAAAAATTTGCCAGTACAAATTCGATGTTCAAGAGGAGCGATGGTTGACTTTAAGAACTCGGTTCACGTCAGACGGCGAGTGCACGTGTTCAAGAATTAAATCGAGGACTGCGCATCACTTTTTCTTTTTCTTTTGATTAACCTCCAAAGCGAGATGAAATAGCCGGAAAATGCGTAAACAAAGAAGAGACAGAACAGCACGACAGGCGGATGGCTCGGGATCAGCACGAAGAAAAACAGCGCCAGAAGCAGGACAGTAATGAAAGGAACGCTCTTGCGAAGATTGATCTCCTTTCCACTGTAGTAAGGCAGGTTGCTGACCATTGTCAGCCCGGCAAATAGCGTGACTGACCAGGCGAGCCATCGGACATCCTGCCCCATGATCTCGAAATCATGCATAATCCAGATGAGCCCTGCCACCAGCGCGGCGGCCGCCGGACTAGGCAGTCCCTGGAAAAAACGCTTGTCCACCTTTTCGATATTGGTGTTGAACCGTGCAAGGCGAAGCGCGGCGCAAACGCAATAGATAAAGGCTGCAATCCAGCCGAGCTTGCCCATACCTTTCAACGCCCACTCGTATATTACGAGCGCGGGGGCGGCGCCAAAGGAAACCATGTCCGACAGGCTATCGTATTCCGCGCCAAACTCGCTCTGCGTGTGCGTCAGCCTGGCTACCCGGCCGTCCAGCCCATCCAATACCATTGCAACAAAAATGGAAACTGCGGAATGTTCAAAACGTCCGTTCATTGCCTGTACGATGGCGTAAAAACCGGCGAACAGGGCGGCTGTAGTAAACAGATTGGGAAGTAGATAAATTCCCCGCCGGCGTAGCTTGGACTTAAGTACGAGGCGGGGGTGGGGATCATGCATCATTCATAGCTTCCATAATGAGGCTGATGCATGTTGAACGTCACCTATGGAGGGCAAGCGGCAGGAGGCACCTCGAATTTGCAAGGCTAAAAGCGCAGGCCCGGCATGCGTTTCATCTCCGGGGGCTTTAATTCTTGGCTTGATCAACCAACTTATTTTTGCTGATCCAGGGCATCATTTCCCTGAGTTTGGCACCGACTGTCTCGATTTGATGAGCCGCTGCAAGGCGCCGACTGGAGTTAAGCATGGGTGCGCCAGCACGGTTTTCAAGAATGAACTCGCGGGCATATTTGCCGATCTGGATCTCGTGCAGGATCTTGCGCATTTCAGCGCGCGTGGCATCGGTAATGATTCGGGGGCCCCGGCTGATGTCTCCATACTCGGCGTTATTCGAAATGGAATAACGCATGTTTGCAATGCCGCCTTCATAGATAAGATCCACGATCAATTTCACTTCGTGCAGGCATTCAAAATAAGCCATCTCCGGTGCATACCCAGCCTCTACCAAGGTTTCAAAGCCTGCTTGAATCAAGGCGGTAAGACCGCCGCAGAGGACCACCTGCTCACCGAAAAGATCGGTTTCGGTTTCTTCGCGAAAATTGGTTTCGATGACTCCGCCGCGAGTTCCACCATTGGCTGCGGCGTAGGACAGCGCGAGTTCGCGTGCCCTGCCGGACGCATTTTGATGCACGGCAATCAGCGACGGCACGCCGCCGCCTTGTACATAAGTGGATCGCACCAGGTGGCCGGGCCCTTTGGGCGCGATCATGATGACGTCCAGGTCCGCTCTTGGCGAGACTTGGCCATAATGGATATTGAACCCGTGGGCAAACGCAAGTGTTGCTGCCTGCTTGAGGTTGGGCTCGATTTCGGCCGTATATACTGCGGCGATCTGCTCATCTGGCAAGAGCACCATCACCACATCTGCTCCTTTTACAGCTTCGGCTACTTCCTTGACCGTAAGACCGGCTTTTTCCGCCTTGTCCCAGGAAGCACCTCCTTTACGCAAGCCAACCGTAACTGCAACCCCTGAATCCCGGAGATTATTCGCGTGAGCATGGCCCTGAGACCCATAGCCAACAATAGTGACCTTCTTTTCCTTGATGAGTGATAAATCCGCATCCTTGTCGTAATAGACGTTCATGGTTTCCTTTCTGCTTAAAATAGAAAACGGCCAGCCGGCTGGTCCTGGTACGTACCAGCTCGCAGACCGCTTATACCTTCAATATACGTTCGCCTCGTCCAATGCCGGAGGCACCGGTCCGCACGGTCTCAAGAATCGAGCCACGGTCTACTGCTCCAATGAATGCATCAAGCTTGGAACCAGTGCCAGTAAGCTCGATGGTATATGACTTATCCGTGACATCGATAACGCGCCCTCGGAAAATGTCAGAAAGTCGTTTTATCTCTTCCCGATCTTTGCCTATAGCGCGTATCTTGATCAGCATCAGTTCGCGTTCGATATGGTCACCTTCGCTCAGATCCACAACTTTAACAACCTCGATCAGTTTGTTCAGTTGTTTGGTTATCTGCTCGATCACGTCGTCGGAACCCGCTGTAACCAGCGTCATACGGGACAACGTCGCGTCTTCGGTAGCCGCTACTGTCAGCGATTCAATATTGTAACCGCGCGATGAAAACAGGCCGGCCACGCGCGACAATGCACCCGCCTCATTTTCCATCAGAAGAGAAATGATATGCCGCATTTTCTATACCAGGATCATTTCCGAGAGGCCCTTTCCCCCAGGAACCATTGGGAAAACATTCTCGGTCTGGTCCGTTATGAAATCCATGAATACAAGGCGGTCTCTAAGCTTGAACGCCTCTCTCAAAGCACCTTCGACGTCGCCGGGCTGCTCGATTTTCATTCCCACGTGCCCATAGCTCTCCGCCAGTTTGACAAAATCCGGAAGCGCATCCATGTAGGATTCTGCATAGCGATTGCCGTGGAAGAACTCCTGCCATTGCCGGACCATTCCCATATAGCGATTGTTTAAGTTGATGATTTTGATGGGGAGATTGTACTGCCGACAGGTCGACAACTCCTGAATGCACATCTGGATGCTCGCTTCCCCCGTAATGCAGGCCACATCTTTTCCCAGATTCGCAAACTGAACCCCCATTGCCGCCGGAAGTCCGAAGCCCATAGTTCCCAAGCCCCCTGAATTGATCCATCGCCGGGGTAGGTCGAATTTATAGAATTGAGCACCCCACATCTGGTGCTGGCCAACGTCCGAGGTTACGAAAGCATTTCCCCCGGTAACTTCGTAGAGCTTCTCGATCACCCATTGCGGCTTTATTATCGGGCTTGCACGGTCATATTTGAGGCAGTCGCGGGAACGCCATGAATCGATTTGCGTCCACCATGCTTGCAACGCAGCCTGATCCGGCTTTTCCTTGTGAGTTTTGAGCTGCTTGATAAGCTCACCCAATACGTCGGGTACGCTGCCAACGATGGGTACATCTACTTTGACCCGTTTTGAAATGGACGAGGGATCAATATCGATGTGGATAATCTTGCGTTCTTCGTTGAAGAAATGCTTGGGATTGCCGATGACCCGGTCATCAAAACGGGCGCCTACCGCCACCAGCACATCGCAATGTTGCATGGCCATATTAGCCTCGTACGTACCATGCATTCCCAGCATTCCCAAAAACTTTGGATCCGTCGCGGGATATCCGCCCAGCCCCATCAGGGTATTTGTACAGGGAAAACCGAGCATGCGCACAAGTTCGGTCAACTGCGTGGCCGCATCGCTCAAGATGACGCCACCCCCTGTGTAGATCATGGGGCGCTTGGCTTCGAGTATCAGTTGTACCGCTTTCTTTATTTGCCCTGCGTGCCCCTTCACGATGGGATTGTAAGAGCGCATGGTCACTCTTTCCGGATACAGAAATTCTGTTTTCTGCTGGCTTACATCCTTAGGTATATCCACCAGCACGGGGCCCGGGCGGCCGGTCGACGCAATAAAAAATGCCTTCTTGATCGTTGTCGCCAGCTCGGCGACATTCTTTACAAGAAAGTTATGCTTGACGCAGGGGCGGGTGATGCCCACCGTATCCACTTCCTGAAACGCATCAAGGCCTATGGCATAAGTAGGAACTTGCCCACTGATGATCACGAGCGGAATTGAGTCCATGTAGGCGGTAGCAATTCCGGTTACCGCGTTTGTTACACCTGGCCCCGACGTCACCAAGGCCACGCCCACCTTATTGCTCGAGCGAGCATAGCCGTCCGCCGCGTGCACTGCTGCTTGCTCGTGCCGCACGAGGACGTGTTTTACCTTATCCTGTTTGAAGAGCTCGTCATAAATGAACAGTACGGCGCCGCCTGGATAGCCAAAGATATGATCTACCCCTTCCTTTTGCAGGCAACGCACCGTTATTTCCGCTCCTGTTAACTCCATGGTCATGCCTTGTAGAAATGCGATATATTTTAAGCGCTGGCAAAAATGCCGAATGCAACACTGAACAGTAATGGCTGGACAATTTTTGGTCAAGCCGGAGTTTCATAATTGCAGCCCGGCAGGGTAATTCACCATTATAGAACGGCAGCTACCAAAGCGTGTCCCAAGTACTTGCCCTTTTTATCTCTTTTTTTGCTGAATGGATTGGCAGTTGCCGGCTAAACCCAGCCATAATCCTCACTTCTCATTTCTTTTTGTTCCTGCGCGTGCTGGCACTTCCGGCAGCGATCTCTCGAGGCGTAGTTTTTCAGAAAGCTGGCTACGTACTTTTAGCAATCTGTGCAAAGTGGAGTGAGCGCCCACGGGTACTAGCAAGATACCGAGCAGGCGAAGGGGACCGCTTGGTGCGCTGCGGGCGCAAGCACTCTGATCATCAGGCTCGCCCCGATCGGCGCGGATGCTATTGGGTGCAGTGCCACCGCGAACAACATGATCGGGTGCACGCGATCCGCAGTAAGGGTAAGCGCCGCCGATCAATGCGGTCGCAGGGAGAGTAGAAGTATGCTGTGCCGGAATCTGGTCAGGACGGTTTTGCCGTTTCCGGTTTCCCGGACAGCATCAGATTTCAGGCCCTGCGGGAAGAAGAGCCAGCGTCTTGAAAAAAGCAGTTTCAGCTTTTTCCCCCCACGTCCTTATCTTCCTGTTTACGGTAAGGGCAGGCCGTTTTTATGCAATCTGCGTATAATGAAAGTGAATGCTCATGTATCGCAAAGCCCCGGTCCTTTGCGATTTTATTTTGGCGCTTTTCAATTTCCGCATCGTAGAATTCTTCCACCCGGCCGCACTGCAGGCATACCAGGTGGTCATGGTGGGTACTGCTTGCCAATTCGAACACGGCCTTGCCGCCTTCGAAATGGTGTCGCTCGAGCAAACCTGCCTGCTCGAACTGGGTCAAAACGCGGTATACGGTAGCCAGCCCAATATCCTCTCCTTCACCGATCAGCGTGCGGTAGACATCTTCCGCCGATAAGTGTCTTACGGCACTGCTTTCGAACAGGCTCAGTATTCGTAGCCGGGGCAGCGTCGCTTTCAGCCCCATGGTTTTAAGGTTGTTTGGCTTGCTCATGGCGATATCCATTCGGCGGGTCGATTTGCGGTATCATATAACGTTAAGTCTGCTTTGGAAACCCGCCCGGGATGCGCGCGCGAATACTTACGCTGGTTGCTCTGCTGCTCGCCGGATGTTCTGCTATTCCATCTTTGCCATATAAAATCGAGGTCCAGCAGGGTAATGTGATTACCCAGGAAATGGTGGATAAGCTGAAGCCGGGCATGACCCGCTCCCAGGTTCGGTTCGTGTTGGGTTCGCCCATGATCAGCGACGCGTTTCACGACAACCGGTGGGATTATATTTACCGGCTTGAGCAGAAGGGCAAGCTGGTTGAGCAGCGCACGCTGGTGGTTTTTTTTGAAGAGGACAAGCTGGTGCGTATTGGTGGGACTTTTTCTCAGGTTGCTTTTGGCCGGACTCAACCCCCGCCTTCTGCCGCGCCGCTCTCAAGGGCCCCCGAAAGTGCGGCGGCTGAGCCGGGTTCGATTTCAAGGGCGGACAGTTCTGCTCCTGTAACCAGCAGCGTACCGCCCCAGGGAAATGGTGGGGCCTCAGGCGGTCAGGCGGCTGTTGCTTCGGCTCCGGCTCCGCTGCGAAATCCCGTTCCCAGGCAGGTCCCTTCGCCGGCAACCGATATGGGCGACGAAGAGGCAGATCAACCGAAAGAATAGATACGTATATGAGCGGGGCGAATGAATGGTTGCGCTGAATATTGCGGTTGCCGGTAGTTCGGGCAGGATGGGAAGAGCCTTGCTGGAAGCGGTCGTGCGGACGCCCGACGTGCGCTTGGCGGCGGCGCTGGAGCGGCCGGGAAGTCCTTACTTGGGAAGGGATGCCGGTGAGTTGATTGGTGCGCCCTCAGGAAACCCGATTATGGAGGACGTGGCTTCCGCACTTTCCGGCGCTGATGTATTGATTGACTTCACCCGTCCTGAAGGAACCCTGGCGCACCTTGCCGCTTGTCGGGCAGCAGGCGTAAAAATGGTGATTGGGACCACAGGGTTTTCAACCGAACAGAGAGGAGAGCTCGAAGCCGCTGCTCGTGACATATCAATGGTATTTGCTCCAAACATGAGCGTGGGGGTAAATGTTACGTTCAAGCTGCTGGAATTGGCTGCGGCAGTGCTGAATGAGGGATACGATGCTGAAATCGTCGAGGCGCATCATCGACATAAGGTTGATTCACCTTCGGGCACTGCTTTGCGTATGGGCGAGGTGATCGCCGCGGCTCGCGGCAGGCGCCTGCCGGATATCGCGGTTTATTGCCGAGAGGGGATTACGGGTGAAAGGGCAGCTTCGACCATTGGCTTTGCCACGGTACGCGGTGGCGATATCGTGGGGGATCACACCGCGATATTTGCAGGGACGGGCGAACGCGTCGAAATTTCCCACAAGGCCGCTAGCCGCGCGACCTTCGCGGAAGGTGCTTTGCGCGCAGCCCGTTTTCTGGCAGGCAAACCGCGCGGTATGTTCGACATGCAGGATGTACTGGGACTGAGGAATTAGGCGGGGGAGCAACTGCGCAGTACTGCTGTCGGTTCCCGCACCCTGCGGTGTCATTGAAGCGACCCCGGTTTGGACGTATAATCAGATCTCAATAAAAACGGGACGAGGCAACTTGTCCCGTTTTCCATATCTTTTCCCTAAATCAGGAGTCCTCCGTGTCACAACGCCCGCACGCCATCCTTGCGCTCGCTGACGGCACAGTATTTCATGGCTCATCCGTAGGCGCCGAAGGGGTTACTACGGGCGAGGTAGTGTTCAATACCTCCATGACCGGGTACCAGGAAATTCTGACTGATCCTTCCTATTGCGGGCAGATCATCACGTTCACCTATCCCCACATCGGAAATACCGGCATAAACGATGAGGATATCGAATCCGGAAATATCGACAAGGTTTACGCCGCCGGCCTCGTCATCCGCGATCTGCCGTTGGCCTCGAGCAACTGGAGGAAGACCGAGGAGTTACCCGGGTATTTGAAGAGGCAAGGTGTGATAGCGATCGCTGATATTGATACTCGCAAGCTTACGCGCATTTTGCGTGAAAAGGGGGCGCAGGCCGGCTGTATTGTGGCTGGCGAAGCCTTCCATGGCACCGACGCGGTGCAGCTAGCCAGGGGATTCCCTGGATTGGCCGGAATGGATCTGGCCAAAGTGGTGAGTTGTACGCAACCTTATGAATGGACGGAAGGTGAATGGAGTTTGCGAGGGGGGCATCAGTCGGGGAAAGATGCTTTACTGCACGTCGCGGCGCTGGACTTTGGAATCAAGCGAAATATTCTGCGCAAGTTGGCGCAACGCCGGTGCAGAGTCACGGTTTTACCCGCGCAGACAAGCGCCCGTGAAGTTCTGGCATTGAAGCCGGATGGCGTATTTCTTTCCAACGGACCGGGGGATCCCGAACCTTGCGATTACGCCATCGATACTACCCGCCAGGTACTGCAGGCCGAAGTACCTATCTTTGGAGTGTGCATGGGGCATCAATTGCTGGGGCTGGCAATCGGCGCAAAAACGGTCAAGATGAAATTCGGGCACCATGGAGCAAATCATCCCGTGCAGGATCTGGACTCCGGTAGGGTCCTCATTACCAGCCAGAACCATGGCTTTGCGGTAGACGCCAAGTCGCTGCCGGAGTATGCGCGCATAACGCATGTGTCTTTGTTTGATGGGACCTTGCAGGGGTTCGAACTGATCGGCAAAGACGTGTTTTGTTTTCAGGGGCATCCCGAGGCAAGCCCCGGCCCGCATGATCTGGATTATTTATTCGATAAATTTATTGCTTCCATGGAAAATCGAAAGAAAGACGGACTCCAAACCCAAGCAAAGTAGTATTACCGGCGGCCGACATGAGCTTTGTTCCCGAAGTCCAACCGGGTTCACCATTCCAGACATCAGGCTATCCTTAATACTCAAGGTCCAGCCAATAATTGTTCAGAGCGATATTCGCTAAATCAGGCCTAAACTAAAAAATGCCTCGGCGTAACGACATCAAGAGCATTCTCATAATCGGCGCGGGACCTATCGTCATTGGCCAGGCGTGCGAGTTCGATTATTCCGGAGTGCAGGCATGCAAGGCGCTTCGGGAGGAAGGCTACCGTGTCATCCTGGTGAATTCCAATCCGGCGACGATCATGACGGATCCGGAAATGGCCGACGCGACCTATATCGAGCCGATTATCTGGTCGATGGTCGCAAAAATAATAGCTGCCGAGCGCCCTGATGCATTATTGCCGACAATGGGCGGGCAAACCGCGCTCAACTGTGCGCTCGATCTGGCCAAAAACGGAGTTTTGGACAAATACGGCGTGGAATTGATCGGTGCCTCACGCGAGGCTATCGACAAGGCTGAAGACCGCGAAAAATTCAAGCAGGCTATGACGCGCATCGGGCTCAGCTCGGCTCGTTCCGCCATCGCGCACAGTCTGGAAGAAGCGCTCCAGGTACAGGCGATGGTGGGTTATCCCGCGATCATCCGGCCATCGTTCACCTTGGGCGGAACCGGGGGCGGCATTGCTTACAATCGTCAAGAGTTTCTGGATATTTGCGAGCGCGGGTTGGAAGCTTCGCCAACCAGGGAGCTACTGATTGAAGAATCGGTAATCGGATGGAAAGAATTCGAAATGGAGGTGATTCGTGACAGAAAAGATAATTGCATTATCGTCTGCGCGATTGAAAACTTCGATCCAATGGGTGTTCATACCGGTGACTCAATCACAGTTGCCCCAGCACAGACGCTGACAGACAAGGAATACCAGCTTTTACGGAATGCATCGATCGCGGTATTACGCGAAATAGGCGTTGAGACTGGTGGTTCAAACGTTCAGTTTGCGATCAATCCCACGGACGGACGCATGCTTGTGATCGAAATGAACCCCAGGGTATCGCGTTCCTCCGCTCTGGCTTCGAAAGCAACCGGATTTCCGATCGCCAAGATAGCTGCCAAGCTGGCCGTGGGTTATACCCTTGACGAACTCAGGAATGACATCACCGGCGGCGCGATGCCCGCTTCCTTCGAGCCGGCGATAGATTATGTGGTTACGAAAATTCCACGTTTCGCCTTCGAGAAGTTTTCTCAGGCGAACGATCGCTTAACGACACAGATGAAGTCGGTTGGGGAGGCGATGGCTATCGGGCGGACGTTTCAGGAGTCGCTGCAAAAAGCCCTGCGGAGCCTGGAGATCGGAGCAGACGGCCTTGATGAAAAGACCGGGGACATCGAGACAATTGCCGCTGAGCTCGGTGATCCCGGTCCGGAGCGCATCTGGTACGTTGCTGACGCATTTAGGTGCGGCATGCCGTTCGATGAGATAAGCGAGCATACTCATATCGATCCCTGGTTCCTGGCCCAAATAGAAGATCTGGTAAAACAGGAAAGCGCCCTCTCGGGAAAGGATTTGGGTACGCTTGGCCGGGCCGAATTATTCCAGTTGAAACGTAATGGCTTTTCCGATCAGCGGTTGGCAAAGCTGCTGGGGACCACACAGTCGGCCGTTCGGTCGCGGCGTCATCACCTCGAGCTACGTCCCGTGTACAAGCGGGTTGATACATGTGCGGCGGAATTTGCCACTCAGACTGCCTACATGTACTCGACTTACGAACAAGAGTGCGAGGCGAGACCTAGCGACAGGAAGAAGATTATCGTGCTGGGTGGCGGTCCCAACCGGATCGGCCAGGGCATAGAATTCGATTACTGCTGCGTCCATGCAGCCATGGCATTGCGGGAGGATGGTTTCGAGACCATCATGGTGAATTGCAATCCCGAAACAGTCTCCACCGACTACGATACTTCCGACCGGCTTTATTTCGAACCGCTGACACTCGAGGATGTACTTGAAATTGTCTTCATTGAAAAACCGTTTGGGGTAATTGTTCAATACGGAGGTCAGACGCCTCTTAAGCTCGCGCGGGATCTCGAGGCCAACGGAGTCCCTATCATTGGCACCAGTCCAGACATGATTGACTGTGCTGAAGACCGGGAGCGCTTTCAGAAATTGCTGCCCCAGCTCGGATTGAAGCAACCGCCGAATCGGACTGCTCGGAACCACGAGGCGTCAATCGCTGCGGCCCGTGAGATTGGCTACCCGCTGGTGGTGCGCCCCAGCTATGTTCTAGGTGGGCGGGCAATGGAAATTATTCATGAACAAGCGCAGCTGGAACGATACATGCACGAGGCGGTAAAGGTCTCGCATGACTCTCCGGTATTGCTGGACCGCTTTGTGAACGATGCGGTCGAAGTGGATGTGGACGCGGTGTGTGACGGCGAGACGGTCCTGATTGGGGGCATCATGGAGCACATCGAACAGGCGGGTGTACACTCCGGTGATTCAGCCTGTTCCTTGCCACCCTTCAGCCTGTCCCAATCACTGCAGGACGAGTTGCGCCGCCAAACGGCAGCAATGGCGCGGGCACTAAAAGTAATAGGCTTGATGAACGTTCAATTTGCCATTCAGGGTGAAGCCGTCTTCGTATTGGAAGTTAATCCCAGGGCCTCGCGAACCGTACCTTTTGTATCCAAGGCCACGGGATTACCGTTGGCAAAAATATCTGCACGTTGCATGGCAGGCGTCTCGCTCGCGCGTCAGAACGTAGTGGGAGAGGTGGTTCCATCCTATTATTCCGTTAAAGAGGCTGTCTTCCCGTTCATAAAGTTTCCCGGTGTAGACCCCATACTAGGGCCTGAAATGAAATCTACAGGCGAAGTGATGGGAGTTGGTCAAACCTTTGCCGAGGCGTTCGTCAAGTCCCAGTTGGCGGCCGGGGTTAAATTACCCCGGACGGGTAACGTGTTCATAAGCGTACGGCAGGCGGATAAGCCGCCTGCGGTGGAAATCGCGCGAAATCTTGCGCAGCTGGGATTCGCGCTTTATGCTACACGCGGAACGGCCGTGGCGCTGAGCAATGCAGGTCTGGCGGTCACCCCCGTGAACAAGGTAGCTGAAGGGCGTCCGCATATCGTGGATATGATCAAGAATGGCGAGATGGATTTGATCATCAACACGGTGGAAGACAAGCGGAGCGCGGTTCATGACTCATATTCAATACGGCACGCAGTGCTGCAGGCTCGCGTGACGTATTACACCACGCTTGCGGGTGCTCGGGCTGCTTGTGTAGGGATGGCAAGCATGGGTGAGTTACGTGCGTACAGCCTGCAGGAACTGCAGGGATCGTCGGCAAAGGCGCCGTGCGAAGCCGTTTGACGGCAAGCGTTTGGCGGTAGAACAATTTTGATAGATGGCAGCAATAGGACTATGGGTACAATTCCATTGACAGTGGTTGGCGCAGAAAAACTCCGCGCGGAATTGCATGAACTGAAAACGGTGCAGCGGCCGGCCGTTATCATGGCGATTGCCGAAGCACGTGCGCATGGCGACCTTTCGGAAAATGCCGAATACGAAGCGGCAAAAGAACGGCAGGGTTTTATCGAGGGACGGATTTTAGAATTGGAGAGCAAGCTTTCCAATGCTCAGATCATTGACCCAGCATTATTGGATGCGGACGGCGCCTGCGTCTTTGGGGCGACGATCGATCTCGAAGACATAACCAACAGTATGACCGTAACCTATCAGATCGTCGGGGACGACGAGGCCGACATAAAGGCGGGAAAGATTTCCATCAGCTCGCCCATTTCACGGGCCCTCATAGGCAAATACCCTGGAGATGTGGCTGAGGTCATAGCCCCGGGCGGCGTCAGGGAGTATGAAATTCTTGACGTCAAATACGTCTGACCGACGCAAACTTCTTAACGCTTTCCTGGCGCGCTAAAATCTTAATGCTGTTTTTTCCGGTCATGATCGGCGGTTCGGGTATTTCTCCTTCCCCGGCGCGACGAATCCTTGTTTTCGGATGATGCGCCGGGCCGGCGCTTCTTTCCCTTAGGACTAGCTTCGGTTGCTACTTTCCGGACATTTTCGCCCTTTATCTCATCAGGAACTGGACGGTAGATTACGAGTGTCCGGCCGATATGCTGAACCGGAGCAGCTCCCAGCTGTCTGCAAATTTGCTCCAGAAGCACTTCCCTAGTTTTCCTGTCATCATTCGAAACCTTGATTTTGATCAGTTCACGGCTTTTGAGGGCCTGGTCCAGTTCATGAATGACGGCTTCCGACAAGCCCGCCGTACCGATCCATACAGTGGGTTTGATAGGGTGCGAAAGGGCCTTGAGGGCGGCGCGCTGGCCAGGTGTGAGTGCTAACATGAGAGAGATCAGATTAAGCCGAGGGACGTTACTTTTAGGGCCTGTTAACGTTTATTTCGCGCCCGCGTTGCTGCACGAAAAAGGCGAGGGCAAGGCGCGAAGCGCAGGACATAGTGGGCCTATGGCCAAGCTTTGCAACGCGGCCCCTGCGTTTTTCGTGCGTAACCCAAAGGGACGGGATGGATTTCGTCCAGCCCTTCGTTACTCGCCGCTTACAGAGGCTCACTCTGCCGCGCGGTTCGTGCCTCGTGCTGGACGAAATCCGTCCCGTCGCGGGTGCGAAATAAACGTTAACAGGCCCTAATCATTTTACGCAATGAAACGCACCAAGACCAGCAAGACGTGGATGAAAGAGCACGTGAACGACATTTTCGTCAAGCAGGCGCGAAAGGAGGGCTACCGTTCACGTGCAGCTTATAAGCTCATTGAAATTACCGAGCGTGATCATCTCCTTGGCCCCGGCATGACGATCGTGGATCTTGGCGCGGCGCCCGGTGGATGGTCCCAGGTAGCGTCGGAAAAGCTTGGCGGGAAGGGCAGGATAATCGCGGTGGATCTGCTCGAAATGCCGGCGATTCCGGGGGTGACGTTCGTGCACGGAGATTTCAGGGAGCCGGAGGTTCTGGCGGAATTGAAAAAAAAGCTTGAAGATCGTTCCCTTGACCTTGTAATTTCCGACATGTCACCTAATATAACAGGCATAAGCGTCATGGATCAGGCGAGAGGAATGCACTTGGCTGAACTGGCTCTCGAATTCTCCATTGACCAATTGAACTCCGGCGCGAATTTTCTCGTCAAAGTTTTTCAGGGTCGCGATTTTGACGCGTTTTTAAATGCAATGCGCGCTACATTCAGTCGGGTCGTAACACGCAAGCCTGAAGCATCCCGCAATCGAAGCCGTGAAATATATTTGCTGGGCCTGGGGAAGCGAAGCTGATTTTTCGTATAAGCCATTTCAATAAACGAGAGCCGGTCGGCAGGCGAGCTACTATAAATCCCGAAATGGGTTTAGAATAAAACACTCAAGGATTTTGACGGCGTAAGCCAAGGAGCTATCTTGAACAATCTCATCAAAAACATGGCCATTTGGCTGGTGATTGCTTTGGTGCTCATGACGGTATTCAACCAGTTCAGCACCCGGCAATCGGCTCAGGCTCCAATGGAATATTCCCAGTTCATCGAAGAGGTTAAGCAGGGCAGGATCGCCAAGGTTACCATCGAAGGACGCACCATAAAGGGCACGAAATCCGATGGACGGCGTTTTACGACCTACACCCCTTCAGATCCGTGGATGGTGAGCGATTTGCTCAAGGCCGGGGTCATCATTGATGCCAAACCGGAGGAAGAACCTTCCTTGCTGATGAATATTTTTGTTTCCTGGTTTCCCATGCTGCTGTTGATCGGCGTCTGGATTTTCTTCATGCGCCAAATGCAGGGCGGCGGCCGGGGTGGCGGCGCCTTTTCGTTCGGAAAAAGCAAAGCACGGATGCTGGACGAATCGACCAATCAGGTAACTTTCGCCGACGTGGCGGGCTGTGAGGAAGCCAAGGAAGAGGTTTCCGAACTGGTTGAATTCCTGCGTGACCCGAGCAAATTCCAGAAGCTCGGTGGGCGCATCCCGCGCGGTGTCTTGATGGTGGGCAATCCGGGAACGGGTAAAACGCTCTTGGCCCGAGCCATCGCAGGCGAAGCGAAGGTCCCGTTTTTCAGTATTTCCGGTTCCGACTTCGTCGAAATGTTCGTCGGCGTGGGTGCCGCGCGTGTGCGTGACATGTTCGAGCAAGCCAAGAAACATGCTCCATGCATTATATTCATTGACGAAATCGACGCGGTCGGCCGTCAGCGCGGTGCAGGGCTTGGAGGCGGCAACGATGAGCGTGAGCAGACACTGAACCAGTTGCTTGTGGAGATGGACGGTTTTGAAGGGACTGCCGGGGTGATTGTGGTCGCGGCTACCAACCGGCCTGATGTGCTCGATCCCGCCCTCTTGAGACCGGGTCGCTTTGACAGGCAGGTAACGGTCCCGCTGCCGGATATCCGCGGGCGGGAGCAGATACTCCATGTCCATATGCGCAAAGTGCCGATCGCACCGGATGTCCATGCAGAAATTATCGCGCGGGGAACCCCGGGGATGTCTGGCGCTGACCTCGCCAATCTGGTGAATGAGGCAGCACTATTTGCTGCACGCAGCAACAAGCGTCTTGTGGATATGGACGACTTTGAGCGTGCCAAGGACAAGATATTCATGGGCGCGGAACGCCGCTCAGTTGTAATGCCGGAGCGTGAACGGCGCAATACCGCCTATCATGAATCCGGACATGCGGTGGTGGCTCAGCTTTTGCCGAAAACAGACCCGGTGCATAAAGTATCGATCATTCCACGGGGACGCGCGTTGGGCGTAACGATGCAGTTGCCTACGGAGGACCGTTTCAGCATGGACCGCGAGGAAATCCTGCAGAGTATTGCCGTTCTGTTCGGAGGGCGCATTGCGGAGGAAATCTTCATGGGCCAGATGACCACAGGTGCATCAAACGACTTCGAACGTGCTACCGAAATGGCCAGGCGGATGGTAACGCAATGGGGAATGTCGGATACCCTCGGGCCAATGGTATATGGCGAGAACGAAGGAGAGGTGTTTTTAGGACGTTCCGTCACGACGCATAAGAATGTTAGCGAAGCGACCATGCAAAAGGTCGACGTAGAAATTCGCCGCATCATAGATGCGCAGTATGGCTTGGCGCGCAAACTGATTGAAGAAAATCGGGACAAAATCGAAGTCATGGCCAAAGCTTTGCTCGAGTGGGAAACCATCGATTCCGATCAGATTGGCGATATCATGGCAGGTCGGGCACCCCGACCCCCAAAGCCGACGAAAGTGACCTCGCCGCCGCCGCCCAAGGACAACACTCCTCCAGGAGCGCCTGCGGCAACAGCGACGCCAGCTCAGGAAATTTAAATACGGACGGGCAAGAGGCATCGAAAATAAGTAACAAATGAGGAGGTGGGGCTGTGGCCCCACCTTTTTTTATGCTTCGTCGACATTCTCGCCTTCCTTTCTCCCTTGTCTGTATTTGATATCTGGTCCTATGATCGTCCCCTTATCATGGGGATTATCAACGTTACGCCCGATTCCTTTTCTGACGGCGGATTGTTTGTTTCAGAAGATAGAGCGCTGAGCCATGCCTCCCGGCTTCTCGAAGAGGGCGCCGATCTCCTGGACGTTGGCGGGGAATCGACGCGCCCGGGCAGTATGTCGGTCAGCGTGGATGAGGAACTGCGGCGCATCATGCCGGTCGTGGATGCCCTGGTACGCATGAACGTAAAGGTATCGGTCGATACCTCCAAGCCGGACGTAATGCGTGCGGTGATACGCGCGGGCGCGGTGATGATCAACGACGTCAATGCGTTAAGAGCGGCGGGCGCGCTTGAAACGGTGGCATCGGGAGGTGTTGCGGCATGTCTCATGCACATGCAGGGCGAGCCTCGCAGCATGCAGGTGAGCCGCACTACGACGATGTGGTGAAGGAGGTCAAGGACTTCTTGCGGCAGCGCTTGAATGCCGCTCGTGAGCAAGGTATACCGGACGAACGGTTAGTAGTGGACCCGGGTTTTGGTTTCGGCAAGACTCTGGAGCATAACATCGAGCTATTGCGGCATCTCGATCAATTTGTGGATCTGGGGGTGCCGTTGCTGGCTGGGCTATCGCGAAAATCGATGCTGGGGAAAATAACCGGAAACGATGTGAGCGATCGGGTTAACGCCAGCCTCGCCGCGGCGGTGCTTGCGGTAGTAAAGGGTGCCCGGATTCTTCGTGTGCATGATGTAAAGGCGACCCGGGAGGCGGTAGCGGTCTATAATGCGATTAGCAACTAGACACCTCATAGAAAGCCAGTTGGGGCGACGAAAGCCACTCTCAGGCTTAGCCTCTTAATACCTGAAGTCATTCAAGCGTGGCTGCCGCCAGGCGGGACTTTTATCTTTCGGACTTAATCAGGGAGTAATTGGGATTGACTAGAAAATTTTTCGGCACCGACGGGATTCGCGGACGCGTCGGGGAAATGCCTATCACGCCCGAGTTTGTGATGCACCTCGGTTACTCGGCCGGCAAGGTACTGGCTTCTTCAGATTGGCATTTGCCTCGGGGAGAACGTCCGGCAGTCTTGATCGGAAAAGACACGCGGATCTCGGGATATATGCTCGAATCGGCCCTGCAAGCGGGATTATCGGCTGCCGGGGTCGATGTGCTCCTGTCGGGACCGATCCCTACCCCGGCGGTCGCATACCTCACCCGCGCCTTAAGATTGCAGGCAGGGATCGTCATCTCTGCTTCGCACAATCCATTCGATGATAACGGCATCAAATTTTTTTCCGCCGCAGGGACCAAGCTGCCCGATTCCGTTGAACAGGAGATAGAGGCAGGGCTTAATGCACCGCTCAAATCGATGTCGTCTGCGCAACTCGGCAAGGCACGCCGAGTCAACGACGCACGCGGCCGCTACATTGAGTTTTGCAAGAGTACTTTCCCCAATCATCTCGATTTGCGCGGCCTCAGAATCGTGGTCGATTGCGCGCATGGCGCGACATACCAAATTGCCGGGCACGTCCTTCACGAACTGGGTGCAGATGTTGTCGTCATCGGAGCGCAACCCGACGGCCTGAATATCAATCATGAATGTGGAGCAACGCACAGCGCTACGATCGAGAGTGCCGTCAGGCAATACCATGCTGACATTGGAATTGCTTTGGACGGCGATGGCGACCGGGTCATCATGGCGGACAATAAAGGTGTTCTCTATGATGGAGACCAGCTGATCTATATCATTGCCATGCATCGCAAGCGAAACGATGTGCTGAAAGGGGGCGTTGCGGGAACGCTGATGACCAATCTCGCGGTTGAGAATGGCTTGAAGAAATTGCACATCCCGTTTGCGCGCGCGAATGTTGGCGATCGCTATGTGCTGGAGTTGCTGCAGAAGAACGGCTGGCAGCTGGGCGGCGAGGGATCGGGCCATATCATCTGTACGGACAAGCATACAACTGGCGATGGCATTATTTCGGCGCTTCAGGTTTTGTACGCGATGCGCGACTCTTCCAGTACCTTGGCCGAGCTTGCGCGGGATGTGACGCTCTACCCCCAGCAGCTCATAAATGTCAAAGTCCCCAAGGGCTTTGACTCACGTGGTAATGCTGCCATTAAAAACGTTCAGGCGGAAGCCGAGCTGGACTTGAACGGCAGCGGCCGCGTTTTGCTGCGGGCGTCAGGTACAGAACCGCTGATACGGGTAATGGTGGAGGGCCAATCCTCCCAGAAAGTTAACCACTGGGCGGAAAAAATAGCAGATGCCGTGCGCACCGCGGCCGCAGCATAAGCACTACGGGTTCTTCGTATCAAACTAGGCCAGGCTTTCTGAATCAGGCTTGACCGTATCTGAAAATGCCTGTCACCAAACCGTCATACAAATGGAATATCATGGGGAGTGGTAATCCGACCAATAAAAACCAGGGACAAAGATGTTGAAATTGCCGAATCGTTCAGTGCTGGGAATATCAGCTATAGTAGCCGCTTTGATCGCTGGTGCCAGTATTGCAGCTTCAGACAAGATCGTAAAAATTGACGGGTCCAGCACGGTTTTCCCCATCACGGAAGCCGTGGCGGAAGATTTTCAGAAAGCCCAGAGAGGTGCGGTCAGGGTCACGGTCGGAATTTCGGGCACGGGTGGAGGGTTCAAAAAGTTTTGCCGGGGGGAAATTGATATTGTGGATGCCTCACGGCCCATTCTGGAAAAGGAAATGGCCGATTGCAAGGCCGCGGGGGTGCAGTACATCGAAATGCCGGTAGCATTTGACGCGCTGACCGTCGTAGTCAACCCAAAAAATAACTGGATTAACGTAATTACGATTGCGGAGCTGAAGAAAATTTGGGAGCCGGCCGCACAGGGGAAAATCACCCGTTGGAATCAGGTGAACCCTGCGTGGCCTGATGAACCGATAAAGCTCTTCGGGGCAGGCGCGGACTCCGGGACCTTTGACTACTTCACGGAAGCGATTGTGGGCAAGGCCAAATCCAGCCGTGGAGATTTTACCGCGTCGGAAGACGACAACGTATTGGTGCAGGGGGTCGCCAGCGACAAGAATGGGCTTGGTTTTTTTGGCTTTGCCTATTACATCGAAAACCAGAAGAAGCTCAAGGTCGTAGGTATCGATGCGGGCAAGGGCCCCGTGCTGCCGTCAGTCAAAACGGTTGAAGACGCAACCTACCAGCCGTTATCCCGTCCGATCTTTATCTATGTGAATGCCAAGTCGGCTGAAAAACCGGAAGTGCGGGAGTTTGTCGAGTTTTACATGAAAAATGGTCCCGAGCTGGTGAAAGAAGTCAAATTTTTTGCGTTGCCGTCCCAGGCTTACGCGACCAATCTGGAACATCTCAGTAAAAAGAAAATTGGCACGGTATTCGGCGGCAAGCCGGAAGTCGGCCTCAAGATCGAGGAAGTTCTCAAGCGCGAAGCAAGCCTCTGAAAATCGTTACGTGAGCATGCAAGATGGAAGAGCCTCCGGGGCTGCCGCTCTTAGCCTTTTGGGTAGCTCCATTTTTCTTGAATGTTGAATTCGCTTGCCAGGCGTTGCGACACCTGACGCCAGTCAACTGAGCCGTCGAGCGACGTGCTTCGTCAATACGGGCACTTACTGCCACCACAGCAATCAAACTGCCGGGCAAAGTTCATCCGAGCGCTATAATAGCGGTTGCTCAACTCTTCTTGCAGCCCATGATTCCGGCAGGTCAACCAGACTTCAAATCACATTTTACCCAGCTTCTCCGTCAAACCCTGAGTGAAATGTTACCGGCGGAATTGGAGCCGGAAATTGAGTTTGCGCGACCAAAGCAGGCAAGTCACGGCGATTATTCTTGCAACATCGCGATGCGATTGGCCAAACCATTACGGCAAAGCCCGCGTGACATTGCAAATCGCCTTGCGGAAGGGCTTTCCGTGTCACCTTACCTCGAAAAGGTGGAAATCGCCGGCGGGGGCTTCATCAATCTATTTCTCAGGCTTTCCGCGAAGCAGCACATTCCCCACCAGATACTGTCGGATGGTGAACGATACGGACGCAGTAATATGGGCGCTTCCCGGCGGATTCAGGTCGAGTTTGTCTCGGCCAACCCTACTGGCCCACTGCATGTTGGTCACGGGCGCGGCGCGGCCTTTGGTGCCAGCCTTGCAAACGTGCTGGAGGCTGCGGGTTATTACGTCACCCGCGAGTATTATGTGAACGACGCGGGGCGTCAGATGGATATCCTGGCGCTTTCGACCTGGTTGCGCTATCTTGAGCTGAACGGAATCACAACCCCCTTCCCGGGCAATGCTTACCAGGGAGAGTATGTGCGCGATATGGCGCGCCTCATACACCAGGCTCATGCCGAGCGGTATGTCCATCAGCCTGAATTGCTTTTTGAAGGGCTCGCGCCCGAAGCGGACGGCGAGGCACGGCTCGACGCGCTTATCGCCAACGCAAAAAAATTGCTGGGTCAGGACTACGCGTACATTCATAATTTTGTTCTGAGCGAGCAATTGGGAGATTGCCGCAATGACCTGATGGAATTTGGGGCTGTTTTCGACGTCTGGTTTTCCGAGCAATCCCTGTTCGATAGCGGAAGCGTGGCCCGCGCGGTTGATCTCCTCGAACAACGCGATTATGTGTACAAGCAAGATGGTGCGAAATGGTTCAAATCGTCTGATTTCGGCGATGAAAAAGACCGGGTCATACAACGGGAGAACGGTCAGTTTACCTATTTTGCATCCGACGTTGCCTATCATCTCAACAAGTTCGAGCGCGGTTTCGAGCGGGTGATCGATGTTTGGGGGGCTGACCACCATGGGTATATTCCAAGGGTAAAAGGCGCGATGAGAGCGTTATCGCTCGATCCGGAAAAACTGGAAATTGCTCTGGTGCAGTTCGCGGTGCTTTACCGCAACGGTAAAAAAGCCTCGATGTCCACGCGTTCCGGGGAATTTGTCACACTGCGCGAGCTGCGGCAGGAAGTGGGCAACGACGCGGCCAGATTTTTTTATGTCCTGCGTAAGAGCGACCAGCACCTGGACTTTGACCTGGATCTTGCCAAATCGCAGAGCACCGAGAACCCGGTTTATTATGTCCAGTATGCTCATGCGAGAATTTGCAGCGTACTCGAGCAATGGGGCGAAGACCCTTCCGTGCTTGCCACAGCGGATATGTCGGCGTTGGCGAGTGCCGCGGAACTGTCCCTCTTGCAGAAGCTGATCGATTATCCAGAATTGATTGAATCGGCGGCCAGGGAATTATCCCCCCATCTCATCGCGTTTTATCTCAGGGAGTTGGCAGGTGAATTTCACAGTTACTATAATTCCATACGATTCCTCGTACCGGAGGTTCCAGTTCGCCTTGCCCGGCTTGGGCTCGTCGCGGCGGTACGTCAAGTGTTGAGCAATGGCTTGAGACTTCTTGGCGTCAGTGCTCCAGATAAAATGTAGGTCGCCTGGTCTGTGTTTTCATGAGCCGCGATTACAAAACCCGTCCTAATTCTTCAGCGCCCCCAGGAAGCAGAAACTCCCTGGTTGTAGGCATATTTATCGGCTACGCACTGGGTCTGCTTACCGCCATTGGAACCTGGATGTACATTAACAAAGCCCCGAGTCCTTTTATTTCGACAGACAAACCCACAGATGGCGCGATATCGAAAAATGGCGGAGGTATCCCTCAAAAGGGGGTTGTCCAGGCCCCTGGCACGTCGGATAAGAGCGCGAACGGGAAGCCTCGCTTTGAGTTCTACAATATGCTGCCGAATGCTGAGGAAACGATCACGGAGCAGCAGCTCAAGCAGGCGGCTCAGCAGCCCGTGTCGAAGGACAAGTATTTCCTTCAGGCGGGATCTTTCCAGAATGCGGGTGACGCAGACAATTTAAAAGCCAAACTTGCAATGCTTGGGGTGGAAGCGACCGTTCAGGCGGTGAATGTTCCTGAAAAAAAGGGGGTCTGGCACAGGGTGCGCGTGGGGCCATTTTCCAGCGTTGATGACCTTGATCAAGTGCGTGCCTCGTTGCAGCAAAATGGAGTCCAAAGTACCCTCATAAAGGTACACGAACCAGCACGGTAAAGAAACGCGTCCTCGCAGTGCAGAGACGTCCATGTTCCCAAAAAAAGGAGAAAAAATGAAGCTTGTGCATTCATTTGCGTTGGTTTTCTTATTCGTCGGTATAAGTTTTACGACCTTTGGCGTTCGCGCCGAAGTCGTTGAGGGGCGCGATTACACCGTTCTTCAGCGCCCGCAGCCCACGCAAAGCGATAATAATATAGAGGTTATCGAGTTTTTCTGGTACGGCTGTCCACATTGCTACCAGTTGCATCCACACATCAAGGCCTGGCTGAAGCGCATGCCGAAGGATGTAAGTTTCACGCTACGTTCCAGCCATCTTCCGTCCTAACTGGGTCCCCGCCGCGAAGATTTTCTATGCATCGGAGGTGCTGGGAGCAAGAGACAGACTGCATGACAAAGTTTACGACGCTATTCACGTCGACAAGATCGATCTGAACAAGGAAGACGTTTTGTTCGATTGGGTGGCGAAGCAGGGGATAGACCGTCAGAAATTTATCGATGCTTACAACTCGTTCTCCGTTCAAAATCAGGATATCCCCCGTTCGATGAACATGTCGAAAAGCTATGCGTTGACAGGCGTACCTGCTATAGCGGTGGACGGCAAATACGTAACCAGTGGGCGAATGGGCGGTACCCCTCAGGATACAATACGGATAATGGACGAATTGATAGAAAAAGCACGCGCTGAGCGGACGAGGAAATAAAACCGAAGGGTCATGTACAAATGCAGGAGTACCAGATGGAGAAGCTAGGGACAGCGGATTTTCTTATCACTTGGCTACGCAAAGCCTGTCCGTGAGGCAAATACCTGTTACTACTGAACATACTTGGGCCCCGCAATCGCTGCTCAATAAATTAATACGTCAGAAGGAGTAAAACATGGCGACCGAAAAAGCAGTTTTCGGGGCAGGCTGCTTCTGGGGTGTAGAGGCGACCTTCCGTGCTGTCAAGGGTGTGCGGGAGGTGACATCAGGATATTCCGGCGGCCACGTGCCGAATCCTCGATATACCGATGTCTGCACAGGAAAAACAGGCCATGCGGAAGCGGTGAAGGTGGAGTATGATCCGTCGCAGATCAGTTATGAAAGCCTGCTTGACATCTTCTGGAATTGCCATAATCCAACCACGCGCAATCGCCAGGGTCCCGACATCGGCACACAGTACCGCTCGGCAATCTTCTTTTATACGCCCGAGCAGGAGACCGCGGCAAAAGCATCCAAGGAAAGACTGCAGCAGAGTGGTCGCTGGCATGATCCAGTCGTCACGGAAATCCTGCCTGCCGGGGAGTTCTATCCCGCCGAGGAATACCACCAGCGTTATTTTGAAAAGCGCGGTATCTCCGGACATTGTCATACCTGAGGGATAAACCAGCTACGCAAGTCAAAACAAAACCCGGCATTATCCTGGCCAGAACACTACTGAAGCTGCACAGATAGTCGATTTCCGATCGCAGCAATGCGCGCCTCGTTCACCCTGGCGTTGATTACACCCGGTAATCGGATGGGATCCAATACCATTTTCGCTGCTTCAGCAGCAATTGCTCCCGCTTCCACCTTTCTTGCGGCATCGAACGCCTCGCCTAGCCGTTCAGCTTGCGGATAGGATTTTTCGGCATACCCGGGCCGCCCGTGAAAATCGCATGAGCAGGCCTGCAAAAACTCCTCGAAACGCTCGGGCTTGCGGTAAGCATCCACGGCTTGAAGCATGGCCGCAACGGTGGATGGGCGCAGCTCGAGTGCTCGGTGAACGTCCCCATGATAGCGCGCAACGAGCAGCCCAAGGTCACGTACGTCATTAGGCGCCCTGATGCGTTCGCACAGATCCTGCGTAAGCCTCAGACTGCGTATCTCGTGACCTTTGTGATGGGGCCATTCTTCCGGGGGAGTCGTACCTTTGCCGAGATCATGCGTGAGCGCGGCAAATCGTACCGGAAGTGAATAGTTTTTCGACGCGGCGTGATCGATTACCATCATCACATGAACACCTGTATCGACTTCCGGATGATGCTTTACAGGCTGGGGCACTCCAAAAAGCGCATCCACCTCGGGCATGATGCGGACGAGGGCGCTGCATTCGCGAAGCGTATAAAACATGCGCGAGGGTTTTTTTTCCATCAGCCCACGAGCAAATTCCTGCCAGACCCTTTCCGGCACCAGCGAATCAATCTCCCCGCTATGGACCATCTCATACATCAATGCCAGAGTTTCAGGCGCTATGCGAAACCCGAAGCGCGCGGCGAAGCGAGCCGTTCGAAGGACGCGCACCGGGTCTTCGTTGAATGCGGGACTGATGTGCCGCAGCACGCCTGCTTCAAGGTCGGCTATTCCCCCAAACGGATCAATAATTACGCCATTCTGATCCTTGGCGATCGAATTGATCGTCAGGTCCCGCCGGGCAAGATCTTCCTGCAGCGTGACGTCAGGGGAGGTGTAAATTTCGAATCCCTTATAGCCGCGTGAAACCTTTCGCTCGGTACGGGCCAGGGCATATTGCTCCTGGCTTTCCGGATGAAGAAATACGGGGAAGTCTTTTCCTACGGGACGATAGCCCAGACGAACCATCTCATCCGGAGTAGAACCAACCACCACGTAATCATGATCCTTCACGGGCAACCCGAGAATCTCGTCGCGCACCGAGCCGCCCACCAGATATGTTTTCATCAAGAGCCAACCAATGCGAGCTGCGGGATTCGAGTTATATTACCGTCCGGCCCGTCGGCGAAAATTATCGTAACGTTTACGCGGTAAATGATGTGCGAGATAGAGCGGCGCTACTTCTTCCATTGCGGTGGGATAAATGCCCCAGACATCCTTTAAAGTGCTATGGCCGTCGCACCCGCATATATTATCCACTTTCATCGAAAAGTAATTATCGCGTGTCATGAGTTTATACGGCAGGAATTCAAGCACGCATGCCATCAGGTAGGAAAAGCTGTCATTGAGGCCGATAATTGCCGGCTTATTGCCGGTAACATGCGCGGCATACCCGACCATCTGGCGGAGGGTGTAGCACTTTGGACCGCACAGGTCATAGCTCTGACCGATAGTGTGCGGGGCATCGAGGCTCCGCGCAAAGGCCAGCACCACATCTTCGACAAATACCGCCTGAAATTTTGCTTCGGGCGAAGCCAGGGTTAATACCGGCAGCCGTCCGAGTTGGGCAAAGAGCGTTAACGACGAGTCTCCTGGACCAAATATAACGGATGGCCGAAAAACTGTCGTGTCCAGCCCGGATGATTTCACGACACTTTCGCCCTCGCCCTTCGACTGAAGGTAGCCGCTGCGTTGGTCGATGCCGGCATTCAAGGCGCTCATATGCAGTAGCCGGCGAATGCCATTCCTTTTGCATGCCGCCGTTATTTTTCGCGGCAGCTCGACATGCGCCGCTTTGAAATCGCCATGCAGGACACCAACGAGATTGATGACCGCATCCATATCCGCCAGCAGCTCGTCAAGCACGGAGTCTTCATATACGTCTGCCTGCACGACTTCCACGGTGGGCAGAATCAGAAGTTCTTTAGAAGGTTCACTCCTCCGTGTGGGAATTCGTAACGCGATTTCCCGAGCCGTCAATAAATTTGCGAGATGCCTGCCAACAAACCCGGTTCCGCCAAAGATGCAGACACTCTTGACTGCCACGACTCATCCCTCCGCCTATTGGAGATTCTCACGGCTCACTTTGGGGGCTACGATTCCGAGCCGCTGCTTGAGCGGGGGCAACTGTTGGCCAAATGCGCGGGCGTAATAGGTCGAGTTGCTCATAACTTTTTTTACGTAATCACGAGTTTCGTTAAACGGGATGGTTTCCGCATAGATTGCCCCTTCCAGTGGTTTCGCGTCGCGCCATTGCCATGCCCGGCTGGGGCCAGCGTTGTAGGCAGCCGAAGCCAGCAGGGGATGGTTGTCGAATAGCTCCAGGACGTGCTTGAGGTAATATGTCCCCAACTTCAGGTTGGTGTTTACCTCTGCAATCGTCTTCGGATATTTTTTCATCCCCATTTTTTTGGCAGCCCATTTGGCTGTTGCCGGCATCAATTGCATCAGGCCCATTGCTCCGGCGCTGGAGCGCGCATCCGTTACGAAGCGGCTTTCCTGGCGGATAAGTCCGTAGACCCAGGCTTCATCCAGCTCCTGTTGCCGCACTATCGCACCCAAGGTGTCCCGGTGGGGAGCGAGGAAACGCAAGTTGAAGTCATGATCCTGTACGGTCTTATCCGCGGTGTAAATGGCGCGGTCATAAATTTCATTACGACGTGCGACCTCGGCGGCTGCCAGCAGCTGCCGATCCTCGAAACCGCGGATGGCCCAAGCCCACTCACGCGATGCTTCGGTTCGCAGGTTCAGTTGATACAGGGCAAGCGCGCGCCGGATGCCCGGCAAACGCTCAACCTTGGCAAGCTCCCCTCGGCTGGCCTTGTAGGGCTCGGTTGGAGCGCCAATCGTTACCCCCAGTGTTACGCCCAGTTCTTCTTCCGCCAATTGCCCATAAAAATGATGCTCCACGCTTAGCGGCGCGAGGATGGCATTGGCTTCCGTTGTTCTATTGCCTACTTTGAGCGCTCGTGCTTTCCAGTATCGCCAGACCGACGCCTTCTGCTCCTCAGCTGACATGGACTCAATCGTATCCAGCACCAGTGCCCAGTCACCGTCGCGAAGTGCCAAGCGTGTTTTCCAGCCAAGCTGCGCATCGGATAGTGGCGCCGGACTAATGCTATCCGCTGCTTCGGCAAACCACTCCAATGCGCGTGGATTCAACCTGCGTGCCGCCTGGTCTGCTAGTTGCGCCATGAAATAGGAGCGGTCCGCCTCGTTAAATTGATCGCGCACTCTGGGCAAGTACGCAAAAGCCTGATCCGGGCTGCTCCGGGCCATTCGCAGCATTGCAAACAGGGCGATTTCGCGCTCGGCACGCGTCGTTATCTCATTACGACGGTTTTCCAGGTAGCGCAGGGGGGCCTTGTGCGCCTCTGACAGTCTGCGTTCGTCAAGCGCCTGATTATCAGGCAAGTACTGGTTGATGTGTTTGACGACTCCGACGTTTCCTGCTTCCAGTGCGAGCCGCACCCGAGTCCAGATATCTTCCTCTTCCAGCACACCAGCGGTCACGAGCGTATCGAAAAGCGTAGTGCAGCTTTCAGGGAGGTCTCGCGGGCTAAACCAAAGCGGGCGGGCCTCGGTAAACGCGCTGGTATCGCCCATGGCCAAGCGATGCCGCAGGGAATAGCACGTGAGCTCCGTATCCGGACTCGTCAGCCCGGCATATGCTTCGCCAAACAGATCCCATTGTTCATCCCTCCCCAGGATTTTCAACCATTCGACCAGCAGCCGCTCGGCAAGCGGGGTGTCCTGATAGCGAAAAAGAAAGTTTTTGACGGAATCAGCATTGGCAGCGGGACTCTCTTCGAGCTGGGGGCGGAGCTGATAATAAGCGGCGTATGGCTCCAGCACGTGGCCTTGCAGACGCTGCGCATATAACGAAACGCGAGCAGCGTCTCCCTTCTGAAAAGCCTGTCTCATGGACATGAAATCATCATCCCGGCCGGCATGCAAAGCTCCGGCATACAGCACCAGGCACAACCCCGCGACAAACTTTTTCATAACCTGCTATACCTACAGAACGTGTATGGTGAAATCGACCTCCAGCGCTTTTACGCTCCCTCAAGCATATTCTAGACGAGCGTCCTTTTAAATGAAGAATAGCACACATGCCCTATATCAGTTTAAACCCAGCCACCAATAAAACCCTCAAAACCTATACGAGTTGGGATAGTGGACGTCTGGCCGTTGCGTTGGAACAGGCCGATAATGCTCAGCACCAGTGGGCGTCGAAAACGTTTGGCGAGCGGGCCGAGCGCATGCATCGCGCGGCAACGCTGTTGCACGAGCGAGTGGAGGAATACGCCCGGACAATTGCCGCGGAGATGGGCAAGCCGCTGCGGGAAGGTCGAGCCGAGGTGGAGAAATGCGCGCTCGCGTGTGACTTCTACGCTGTCCATGCCGAGCATTTCATGCAACCTGAGTTGGTGCAGACGGACGCCAGCAGGAGCTTCGTCCGCTACGATCCGCTGGGGGTATTGCTGGGTGTGATGCCCTGGAATTTTCCGTTTTTTCAAGTGATTCGCTTTACCGCGCCTGCGCTGATGGCAGGGAACGGGTGCGTGCTGAAGCATGCCTCAAACGTACCGCAGTGCGCCCTTGCACTGGAGAGACTGTTCCAGGACGCGGGATTTCCCGCCCATTTGTTCACCGCGCTCATGATTGAAGCGGCCGACGTCGCCGATGCGATTGCAAGCCGCCACATCCATGCCGTCACCCTCACCGGTTCGGAAGCGGCCGGGCGCGAGGTCGCTGCTCATGCCGGGCAGCACTTGAAAAAGTGCGTGCTGGAACTGGGCGGATCGGACGCTTTCGTTGTCCTGAAGGATGCTGACCTGGAACTTGCCGCCACCTTTGCCGTTAAGTCGCGGTTCCAGAACTGTGGGCAGTCGTGCATCGCCGCAAAGCGTTTCATTGTGGTGGCGGAGATTGCCGATGCCTTTGTTTCCCTTTTTACCAGGAAAGCATCAGATCTGAAAATGGGTGATCCATTCAATGAAGCGACCCAGCTTGGGCCGATGGCGCGGCTGAACCTGCGTGAAGCTTTGCACCAACAGGTAACGGATTCGATTGCGCAAGGCGCGCAAGCGCTCCTCGGGTGCCAGCCGGTGAGGGGTGAAGGCGCATTCTATCCCGCTTCTGTGCTTGATCACGTCACCGCGAGAAATCGGGCGTATCATGAAGAATTATTCGGGCCCGTTGCTGCCATAATCCGCGCTGCCGATGAGGAAGACGCAATCCGTATCGCCAACGACAGCCGTTATGGTCTTGGCTCAAGCATCTGGAGCCGTGATATCGCGCACGCGGAAGATCTTTCAAAGGAAATCCAGGCGGGTTGCTGCTTTATTAACGGCATGGTGAGGTCCGACCCACGCCTGCCATTTGGCGGCGTCAAGGCATCCGGTTTCGGCAGAGAGCTTTCCTACCACGGTATACGCGAGTTCGTGAATATCAAGACCGTATGGGTCCGCTAACTCCGAGCCAGGATTCAGTAAGTGCGGGTACCGCTCAGTCTGCGTTCGCAAGAACGCTGATTGAATTTAAGATCAGATTACTCCCTGGCCCGTCATTGCGTCTGCAACTTTTACAAACCCCGCCACGTTGGCCCCATCAACGTAGCTGATCGACCCATCCTTGCGTTTCCCATAGGTAAGGCAGGATTCATGGATGGCACGCATGATCTCGAGCAATCGGGCATCCACTTCTTCCCGCGGCCATGAGAGTCGCATCGCATTTTGGCTCATTTCGAGCCCGGAGGTCGCCACTCCCCCGGCGTTGCTGGCCTTGCCGGGAGCAAACAGGACGCCGTGATGTTCAAATCGTTTTACCGCCTCCGCTGTACAAGGCATGTTGGCACCCTCCGCGACACAGATCGCACCGTTTTTGATCAACACGGCCGCATCCGCTTCATCGAGTTCATTTTGAGTCGCGCAGGGTAACGCGACGTCCACAGGTACATGCCAAGGGCGCGAGCCGGCAAGGAAAGCAGCATTTACGCGTTTAGCATATTCACTGATACGGCCGCGCAGGCGATTCTTGACATCCATCAGCTCGGCCAGTTTCTCGCATGGTGAACCCCTCCTCATCAACAACTGTGCCGCTGGAGTCCGAGATCGTCACCACTTTGGCGCCCAGCACCATCGCTTTCTCTACCGCATATTGCGCCACGTTTCCTGAGCCCGAAACGGAAACTCGCAAGCCTGCCAGCGAACGGCCCGCTTGCTTAAGCATTTCTTCCGCAAAGTACACCGTGCCATACCCTGTTGCTTCAGGGCGGACGAGAGAGCCGCCGAAACTCAGACCCTTACCGGTAAAGACGCAGTCTGCACGGTTGGAGAGTTTTTTCATCATTCCCGCCATGAAGCCAACTTCCCGCCCGCCGACACCGATATCGCCGGCCGGAACGTCGGTATCCGCACCGATATGGCGAAAAAGCTCGGTCATGAAAGCCTGGCAGAAGCGCATGACCTCCCCTTGGGAGCGTCCCTTCGGATCAAAATCGGAACCTCCCTTGCCGCCCCCCATGGGCAGCGTGGTAAGCGCGTTTTTGAAAGTCTGCTCGAACGCCAGAAATTTGAGGATGGAAAGATTCACCGAGGGATGAAAACGCGTTCCCCCCTTGTAAGGACCAATGGATGAGCTGTGCTGAATCCGGTAGCCCCTGTTAACGTTCACCTCTCCGTGATCGTCCACCCACGCCACCCGGAAAATGATTATTCTTTCAGGCTCGATCAGACGATCCAGGAGACCGTGCTCCGCGTAGCGCGGGTGCTCGGTGATAAACGGCCACAGGCTCTCCATCACTTCCGCGACAGCCTGCATATATTCGGGTTGGCCGGGATTACGCTCTGCTATGGATTGGCAGAATTCGTGAAAACTTTTGTACTTCATCATTGTCCTCTTGTAAAAACCACGCTGTTAGGGCGTGTATTCTGCCAAATTCGTTTCAGGATCGCACTGGATTTATAAGGCATACGGCACAATGGAAACTTGTGGTATAGATGGCGCGAAGGCGCGGGTTTACGTAGTGCGGATTGATATTGCCCGCTATCCGCTGTTGCAAAATTTGTTCGTCAATGAATCTGTGCATGCGCCGAAGCCATTCGGCCGACGGCCTGGCCGACGACCTTATTCTTTCTTTTCATCATCTTTTTCCTCTTCGTCTTTTTTTTTGGGCGGTTTTGTCCACCAGATGATGAGAACTAGTAATGTCAGAGCGACTGCCGCTTCCAGTGCTAATACCCACATATTTTCGCTATTGATCTTGCTGTATATTTGCCAAATGCAACTTTAACGAAATTACCATGAAAAACCAATTAAGTTTTGCGGCTGCTGCCGCGTTACTTTTGCTCAGCGCCTGTGCTATCACTCCTCCCCCGGGCCGTGTTTTGCCTGAAAAGCCGGCAGCGTCCGTGCCTTCGGAAGGGGCTTCGCCATCTGTCGTGCTAAAGCCGGATCATTGGAATGCTGTGACTGGCTGGGCAGACGATGATATTCAGCCTGCATGGGATGCCTTCCTGCGTAGTTGCACCGTGCTGAAAAATCAGCCCTTATGGCAGGAGACCTGCACGCAGGCCTACTATCTTCAAGGGCGAAATGGCAATGTACTACGGCAATTTTTCGAGAGCCGTTTTGTTCCTCACCAAGTGTTGAACCCGGATGGCAGTGGCGAGGGACTGATAACGGGTTATTACGAGCCCCTGCTGAAGGGAAGCCGCAAGCAGTCCAAGCGTTACCGCTACCCAATCTATACTACGCCTGATGAGCTTCTCGTTATTGACCTCGGCGCGGTCTATCCGGAGCTCAAGAACATGCGGTTGCGTGGGCGCCTGCAAGGGCGCAAGGTGGTACCTTATTACACGCGTGCCGAAATAGTAAACGATTCCGTGCCCCTGCAGGGCAAAGAGCTGTTGTGGGTCGATGACGAGATTGATCTGTTTTTTCTGCAAATACAGGGTTCAGGCCGGGTGCAACTCGAGAACGGGGAAATCGTGAGAGTGGGCTATTCCGACCAAAACGGCCATCCCTACAAATCAGTGGGAAAGGTTCTTGTAGAGCGAGGCGAGCTTGCACTGGAAAAAGCGTCGATGCAGGGCATCCGGGACTGGGGGCAAAAAAATCCGCGTAAACTGTCTGAACTGTTACAGCAAAATTCGAGCTTCGTGTTTTTTCGTGAACTTCCGGCGGATGTTCCGGGCCCGCTCGGTTCGTTGGGGGTCCCCCTGACGGCAGGCAGAAGCCTCGCGGTCGATCCTCGCGCCGTCCCCCAGGGCGCTCCGGTTTTTCTGGCTACTACCTGGCCAAATACTGGAAGGCAGCTTTCCCGGCTGATGGTAGCCCAGGATACGGGCGGCGCCATCAAGGGTAACGTACGCGCGGATTTTTTCTGGGGTTTCGGCGCCGAGGCGGCGAATCAGGCCGGTAAAATGAGGCAGACAGGCAAGATGTGGGTCCTTTTGCCAACGGGTTACGTGGCGAATATCCAGGCGCGCTGAAAGCTGGGCAGCTGGGACCAAAATACCGCTGGGTGTGCGTTCGACGAGCTCCGTACTGCTCGTGTCAGCGAAGCCGGATGACTCGTTATTTCGTCATCGCGCTATTGAGCTTCTTTTCAATGTTGTCTGTCGGGATCATTCCAGGCACGACCGAGCCGTCAGCAAAAACCAGTGTGGGAGTGCCGCTGATGCCATTCTTTTGGCCCGCCTGAAGGAGCGTCTCTATCGGCGCCTCGCAATTTTTGCCGGGTGGAGCAATCCCTCTCAGCATGAAGTCGTCCCAGGCCTTCAGGCGGTCCGAGGAGCACCATATCGCCGTTGCGGTCGGAATCGACCCATTCAAAACCGGGTAGAGCAGCGTATAGATGGTTACGTCGTTGATGTTGACAAGTTCCTTTTCCAGGCGCTTGCAGTAAGGGCAGTTCGGATCCGAAAAAACCACCAGTTTGCGCCTGCCGTCTCCTTTAACCATCTTGATCGCCAAATCAAGGGGTAGAGAATCCTGGCTGATCCGTCGTGCTTCCTTGATCTGCTGCAGGCGTTCACTGGTCAGGCTCTGCCGGGTTTTCGGATCGACCACGTGGCCAAAAAAAAGGTAGCTGGCCTTGTCATCCGTATAAAACAGGTCACCCCCGACGACCACCTCATACAATCCCAGGTAAGGCGTTTTTTTTAGACTTTCGATTTTTTCGTCGGGAAATGTCGTCTGCAATGCTTTCCTCAGGGAAGCTTCATCGGCGAAGGCCTCGGTGAAGGCGAGGCATCCTAACAGGAATGGAAAGACGAGTTTTGAACGCATGATCGTGGTGGCTCCGATTGAAGTGTTTCCGGGTGAAATAATCTCCAACGCACGGCATGGCCGTTCGCAAATTGATGATTCTAGCCCAACGCCTGCCGCATCAGCCGGTCTTTCAAAAGGGGCAGCCGGTTGGTCATTTCCAGGCCCAGGTTGCGCAGGCGAATAAGTGTGGGGTTGGTGGTGTTGAATAACTTCTGCAATCCATCGGTCGCAAGTTCCAGGGCCAGGATGTCCTCCTTGCGTGCCCGTTCATAACGCCGCAGCAACAGGTAGTCCCCACAATCCGGCTGTAATCCACGGGACAGAATGGTCGCGGCCAGCTCCCGGGCATCGCGCAACCCCAGATTCACCCCTTGCCCCGCAAGAGGATGAATGCCGTGGGCCGCATCGCCGATCAGCGCCAGGCGCGGTTGCACAAGTTTCGCCGCGTGTAAGAAATTCAGCGGAAAAGCGACGGGGCGCGTGATAAGCCGCATTTCACCTAAAATGCGGCAGGAAGCTTCCATGACCTCGCGGCAGAAGTCGGCATCGGATGATGCAAGGAGCCTGCGTGCCTGCTCTTCGTTTGCAGACCATACCATCGATACCATTGTATCCGGCAGTGGCAACAGCGCCAGCACGCCATCCCGGCGGAACCACTGATGAGCGACATTGCGGTGATCCCGCTCGCCCTTGAAATTGGCGACCACCCCCGTTTGTTCATAGGAATGGCGCACGACCTCGATGCCCGACTGCGCGCGTACCCAGGAATTAAGGCCATCCGCCCCGACGATCAGCGCCGTGTGAAGCTCGGTCCCATCATCCAGATATAAATGGACTTGAGATGCGGTCCGCGTCATGGACACGCATTGCGCAGGGCAGAGTAGCCGGATATGCTTTTTTTTGCGCTTGAGCTCGTTCCACACTGCGGTTTGGAGCTGGCGATTCTCGACAATGAATGCAAGCTCCGAACATCCAACATCATAAGCGCTAAAATCTATACGCGCAGCGTTATCGTCGCCAAACACGGCCATGTCGTAAACCGGGGTGAGCCGCGCCTGGTCGAGCGCCTGCCATACGCCGAGCTTTTGCAGGAATACGGCACTACCCGGGCTAATCGCATAAACCCTGCTGTCCCAGCTATCATCCTCTGGAAGAGGGGGCGGGTCGCGCGTTTCGATCAACGCTACCTTGATATTCCCCTGAGCAAGGGCGAGCGCCAAGCTGGCCCCTACCAATCCTCCGCCAACAATGATGACATCGAATTTCATAAGGGCGATTATACAGGGCGTATTAATTCGTGGTGGGAAGCCTTGTATGACACTTTAAGTGGTCGGATCAGTGACTTATCCGCATGGCTCATGATTATGAAATATCAGAAAGGCAAGATAATTGATTGTAGCCTTTAGATATGCTCGCAGCGCATTTCCCTTCAACATTGTGCGTCCACGCCGTTAATATATTATTGCTATAGGCTGTCCCCTCCGGCGATAGCTTTTTTATTTTATTAAGTGGGAAGGAAACGACGTGAAATCAACAGTTCCGCCATTAGAAATAGGCGAAAACGAAGGATTTTCAGAAAAGGATATTTTTTTTTCGTAAAGAGTTTGGTGAACGATTGGTAAATCTTATAGAAAACAATGATGGTGAACTGGTAATTGCGCTGGATTCGCCCTGGGGTGAAGGTAAAAGTACCTTCGTGAAGATGTGGCGTGGTCACCTTAAGAATAACCATAGCGATATCAAAACTATCTATTTTGATGCCTTTTGAGAACGATCATCAAAGTGCCCCGTTTCTGGCCTTGGCGGTGAAATATATAAACTGATTGGCGAAAGTAGTGAAGCAGAAATATTTAAAGAGAAGACGGTAGCAGCATTAAAGACAACCGGAAGAATAGGGCTTCGAATTGGGGCCAAGCTCCTCACCCTTGGCGTCCTTGATGGCACCGAATTTGAAGACACAACAAAAAAGGATATTTCCGATAATGTGAGCTTTCCCCGAAAAATCGTCTTCCAAGGGTAATGTAAAATCGAAGTCACATTGGAGAGGAAGATGATGAAGATACCGATGCGGGAATATACAACCGAGTTTAAGGAATTGGCAGTCAAGCGCATCAAGGAAGGGCTGACCGCGGGCGCGGTAAGCAAGGAGCTGGGGGTCAGCGACCAGACCCTGCGGAACTGGGTTAAGGCTGCAGCGGCGGGTAAGCTCAACGGTACTGGAGTCAAGGTAGTCACACCGGAGCAGATGGAGCTATCCCGGTTACGCACCGAGAACGGCCGGCTCAAGCGGGAGAATGAAATCCTAAAAAAAGCGACAGCGTACTTCGCGAGGGATGTAGCGTGAAGTACGCCTGGATTGATACGCAGCGGACGGAATATGGACTGGACGAGATGTGCCGGGTCTTGGATGTCAGCGAAAGTGGTTACCGGGCATGGAAGCGTGGTGGCAAGCTGGGGCGCAAACGGTTGACGGATAGCCAGATGCTGACGCTCATCCAGTCCATCCATATCGAACTCAAGGGTGCCTATGGTAGCCCGAGGATGGTCAAGGAATTGCGGGAACGGAGCTTCCCGGCCAGTAAGGAACGGGTTGAGCGGTTGATGCGGGAGAATGGTATCCGGGCACGCCACAAACGGCGTTTCAAGGTTACAACGGATTCCCGCCACACTCTGCCGGTGGCGCCTAACCTGCTGGATCGCAACTTCACACCAAAAGCCCCGAATCGGGTCTGGACATCCGACATCACCTATTTATGGACAGACGAAGGCTGGTTGTATCTGGCCATCGTGCTCGACCTGTTCAACCGTGAAGTGGTCGGCTGGTCACTGAAACCACGCATGACAACAGACATCGTAACCGATGCGCTGACCATGGCGTGGTTCCGCAGGAAACCGGCGGCGGGGCTGATCCACCACTCGGATCGGGGCAGTCAGTATGCCAGTCTTGACTTCCAGGACAGGCTGAAAAAGTACGGCATGGTCTGCTCGATGAGCCGCAAGGGGAATTGTTGGGATAATGCCCCGACTGAAAGCTGGTTCAATAGTCTCAAGAACGAGCGTGTCCATGGACTACGCTATCAAACACGAGCGCAGATGACAGCGGCAAGCTTCGAGTACATCGAGGTATTCTACAATCGGAGGCGGCGACATTCGACTTTGGGCTACAAGTCACCCATGCAGTTCCTTGATAACTGGCTCGTCGCTCAGCAAAAGGAACAACGGGTAGCATGAATCACACCTGCTGGAAGACGAAAAACCGAGGGAACCTCAAATAGCAGTAGATAAGCTATAGACAATTATGTGGGAGCATGCTGAAGTCAGCGTCAAAAGATAAAGCAGTTGTTAACGAATTTAAGAAATATCTAGAAAAGTTACCTACTAAGCTGGGTGGCAAGTCCATTGTGTTTATCATTGATGAGTTGGACAGGTGCAAGCCGCCGTTTGCCCTAGAAATAGTAGAAGTCGTTAAACATCTGTTTGCCGTTCCCAATATGACATTTATTTTGGTTATGAATAGGGCTCAACTAGAAGCGTCTGTTGAACACGAATACGGTACAGGCGACCCATCAAAGTATTTGCAGAAATTTATTAACCTTTGGGTTTCGCTTCCAAAAAGTGACGAAGCTGATCGATCCCGATGCAAAGACCTACCTTTCTCATTGCTTAAAACGAATGCATCTGGAAGCGACGTCCCCAAATGAGGTCGAATGGAACAAGATGTTCGAACAGTTGGTCATTTCAGCTATTAACCTGTCGCCCCGCGAAATAGAACGATCCTTAACGAACTTTGCGTTTATTCGCATGGGCTTAAGCCACAGTCTTAATTATCCTTATCGTTGGGTAACAGCCTACATTTCCATAATCAAGGCAATATATTCGGACGTGTATGACCAGCTGTCGGCCGGAAAGATCGGACACGCAGACTTGGTTAACAAGACAAATTTGACCGGTTTACCAACAAACTGGCTAATGCCGGGGGAGAAGGTGATCGAAAATCACCCTCTCAAGTGGTTGTTGCGATATTACATGTCTGACGACGCTACCAAGGCAAACATGGTTGAGGCGCGAGATCCTATTCGAGCTATTGAACTTTCTGACAGCAGATCAGTTATTGAAAAGATTTGTAGATGGCTAGATTTCGTTCCGATTTGCTAACTGAAGCATGATAGTTTTGGCTTAACCTGTGCAATATTTTTTACAGGTGTCAAAAGATTTTTTAGGGGTTTTATAAGGGTTTTTTTGATTACACGCAATAGCTTAAGTCCCCTGTTCCAGAAAAAGGATCGGGAACGCTAATAAATGACATGCGTTTCTTCAGGGAATAATCGTTTATGGCGAATGGAAGCAAGCAAGTGACGGTTAGGTCAGCCCTGATATTGAGAATGCCGGCGCGATAGAAGCGAAGCGATAAGCAGCGTACCTTCGATATTGAGAACATTACCAATAGGAGCGAAGCAATGTTGTGCATTTCTGCTAGATTTTATTTTACTGTGATGCACTCCTAGCATAGACCCCAACCCCCTTATACCACCTCAAAGGAATATGACAAATCGGTTTACAATAGCTTTACTGTGCTATGCACATCTGTTCACACCGCTATATGGAATTTGCAGTAACTTAAGGTATAATTAGCATTGTCATCACATCCGTAATGATTATTAAGGTATTGATAGGCAAATGTTTTATATATGTGGCGAATTAGCTCAGTGGTTAGAGCAGCGGAATCATAATCCGTTGGTCCCCAGTTCGAATCTGGGATTCGCTACCAGTTAAGGATTAGCTAACGCTAATCCTTTTTGTTTTGATCTCTTAGAAGAGTCAGAGTAACTGAGCATTCCTGTTCCTTCGGCTTTTTCAATAACTTACATGCCTGTAGAAGGCGGTCGGCGTCATTCCGCTGTGTACAGCCGCCAGGCTCCTCGGCCTGCATGATTTCGCGCCCCCAAAAAGTCTTCCGCCAACCCCTTTCCGGGCACGACAGGTTTTGTTCGCTATCGTACAGATCGCGTTGTCACCGGGTGAGAAGATAAACCCGATGTAATATGAATGTAATAATTGATTTTTGTGCAAGTGTCCTTCGGCGCGCTCGGAATAATAAAACTGTCCGCTGGTTTGCTTGTCTTAACAACGGGTGACGAGAGAGAGCCGCTAAATGGAAAAATCGAATTTAATAGATATGTTTGGCTTGACCGGGGATGGTGCGAGCGACAATCAGTTGGATGATTTGCTATGCCGTCTTGAATCGGATATTCAACGCCCCGAGCGCTTGGTACCTGTCGTATTTGAACCCAGCCGATACTTGATGAGGATTGGTAAAGGTTCGGAAGAAGTCATCGTCTTTTAACAACGTCTTTTAATGACCTCTTCGTAAGCCTTGCAAAAGCAGCCTTTTCGAAGTTCGGCTGAACTTATTTTACGCAAATGCCGGCGCAGTCTGCGCCGCCTCTGGCAGGGTCGCAATTATCTGATGGGTCATCGACGCACTTCTTGCCTTGCGGACACGGAAAACCGGCAATCCCACCGCACATTTGTTTCGGTTCTTTTTCACCATATGCGGAACTCCCCTTGGGCGGATACTCGACACGTTTTCCGCTGCCCGGCTTGGTCGGTTCGCCACCGATTTTAATCGTTTCCCGAAGTTCGCGTGGATGAATCGTTTCGACGTCTATCGACTCGACCTCTCCGTCCGTGTGGCGGGCTGTGTAAACGCCAACCACGTCTAGCGGGACCGGGCTCTTAACCACCAGGAAGCCTTCCAGGAAGGCAAAATCCACGCAGACGCCATCAATCGGACAAAAGTAGCCCGCAATCTCGAAGCAGCTCATACCGACCGCGCCATCAGGCTGAAGAACAGCTTCCTTGAAGGGCGTCACGTCAAACGGGCCTGGCTCCGAGCCGAATTGGGTTGCAAGCGCCACCTTTGCCGCAATGGTGACCGTTTTATCTGTCGGGTTGTGTATGTTTACCTTGGTTCGGTACGTTCCGCGTGCAAGCGTTCCGTCCTGATGTGGCGTCAGCAAAGAGCATACAACCTTTGCCGCATACTGATATTCCGTTTTGATTGTCTTTGCAGGCTTTACTGCCTCTGCGCGAGATACGGAAACGCCCGCAACGCTCAGCATTCCGAACAAACCCATCAAAGAAAAGACTCCTGCCGCGTTCAGCTTTTTCGCGATCTTCCTCCTTTTCGTGTTTGTGAAGCCATGCCGAGAATTTATCCACATCGAAAACTGTTCGCGAATAGATGTGATCGAAACGCAATCACTTACTGAAACATGAGAAACATCTCCAGACCTCTAGAGTATTCATAGCACCGCTTGTTTCATAGTCAAGTCTTGTTTGGCGATGAAGCCGACTTGCTCTTGGTAGAGTTGGCGAAAAAGAGGGCGGATGAAAGATTGTCGATGAATTGAGCCTACTAAACGATCTGCCAGATATCCAGCCGATGGGACTGGCAGTCGGCTTCATCCATAGCGGGGAACATCGTACAAGAGACGACTTTCATTATTGGGTATTGAAGCACACGAAACACAATGGAACTGCTCCACTGCAATAGAGATGGCGTTCAAGCGGGGTCACGTCAAGCGGCTGCCGCGCCGCCGGCCGACCAGCCTGATGAGAAGGCGGCGGGCGTGTTTTCTCACCGCCTCAAACATGGTTTGCAGTTCAAGAAGATCTATCTTTACGGCATGCCTGCAGCTTGGGCAGCAAACCTTCGGTTCATATATAACCCGCGAGACAGTCTCCTCAAATGCATTCGAGCAATGAGAACATCTGAGCGTAATCTTCTCTTTTTCCAGATTGAGCAACAAAGGAAAAGTCTCCGTAGAGTTAGTTCCAGTGAAGCTGGATAACCTTGGTTTAATCACCGGCACCGATTATTTACAATTCCGCGCTTGCATGGTGCGAGGAGAGGCGTGCCCGCGGCTGAAGTAGCTTAAGGGCGTGTAAGATACTTAATTTGCCCCTCCACAATGCGGTCGAGCGCAGGGACGGTCATTTCAGCCAGGCAACCCGCCTTTGCGCTTTTTTCGACCGTGAAGACTTCTTCCGGCACCTTGCATACTTGGGCAGCTATATGCGGGCGCACGTCAACCGTCTTGGGAATGTCGCGTACGCTGACGTAAATATTCCTGGCAATATCCTCCGCTACGTTTCTAATATCTACGCGAACCAATCCCGGGGGCTGAGCAAAAACGGCAGGTGCCATACTAAGCGGTGCAACTATACTGATTACTGCCAATATGGTTTTCGTATTTTTCATTTTCCTGCTCCGTGAATTAATGGGAGGGCCAGCCACCCCCTGACGCTGATGCTTCAGGTTGACCTTGACGTTTTTTATACCGTGAACGGACGGGCGTTTCCGTGTGGTGACGCACAAACAACCGGTGAGTTTAACGGGCGAACCCGCTTACCTATCTAAATAAATCGAACCGTTTAAAAGTTGAAATTCGAATGGAGCGAACTGAAAGCTGCCGGTTCGGTGACGAAAGCGGATTCTCGTATACCGTGCAAAAAAGCGATGTACAAATAACTGGGGAAACTTGAAATAGCGTGTCTATTTTCTTGGGCAGCAAGAGCAGCAAAACCTGCTTAAATGTAACTCGACCCTTCGTTGCTAATAAAGGAGCATGGAAATGAAAAGCATAAGGACTATGGCGGCAATGATCAGCTCGGGGGTGATACTTCATATTGCGACTGGCGTCTATGCTCAGCAGGCTGGATTGGTTGTGGTAGATACTCGTAGCATAGCGAAGACTATTGCTAAAAATATTAAGGTCAACGTCAGCGAAATCCCCAGGGAGGTGGAGGCACCTCTCGTCGTCGCTGAGTCCGTGTGCAAGATATCGCTAGATCGTTTAAAGGCCGATGCTGCCAGCGGAGCTGCAAGTTGCCTGGCGCTGAAGACTTCCAGCGCATTGGAGCAAATTGTGTTGGAGCAAATAAAAGCCCGAAAAAAGTAGGAGTATTCAAGGCTGTGACGCGGCTCTCTGCTCAGCCAGCCGGGCTGGCAGATAAGTTCCGAGGCGTTAGCGAAGCAAAGCATGTAGCGGCCGGGCAAAACAACCGGGCAAAACATTAAGGGACTCAATCCTGATAGCCGGAAAGAGCCCGGCAAGAAAGAATCCGGAGAAAAAATGACTAAACAATACGACTTGGTAATCATCGGTACGGGTACAGCGGCAACAACTGTGGCCTTGCGCGTGCGCGCGTCCGGGTGGAGGGTTGCAGTCGCTGATTTTCGCGCCTTTGGAGGTACCTGCGCGTTGCGCGGCTGTGATCCCAAAAAAATGCTGGTCAGCGGCACCGCTGCGCTTGATTATGCACATCGTATGCGCGACAACGGCGTCGTTGGAGATGTCCGTATCGACTGGCCCAAACTCATGGCCTTTAAACGTAGCTTTACCGATCCAGTCCCCGAAAAGGTGGAGCAGAGGTATATCGAGCAAGGTATCGACACCTATCACGGTAGAGCAAGGTTTACCGGGAAAAATTCGTTACAGGTCGAGGGGCACTCACTTGAAGCAAAGCACATCTTGCTTGCATCGGGAGCAGAGCCGATCAAACTTGATATTCCGGGCGAAGAACACCTCATTACGAATGAGGAGTTCCTTGCTCTCGAGGCGTTACCGCGGCGGATCGTATTCGTAGGGGGCGGCTATATCGCTGCCGAGTTCTCTCATATTGCAGCTCGGGCGGGAGCAACGGCCACCATTCTTCATCGTGGCGAGCGCATGCTGAATAAATTCGACCCAGACCTGGTTGGCTGGTTGATGGAATCCTTCCACACACTCGGCATAGATGTGCGCACTCGAACGCCGGTTCAAGCAATTGATAAGATCAAGAGCGGGTACGTGGTGCGAGCATCGACAGACGGCAAGAGCATCAGCGTCGAGGCGGACTTGGTGGTACATGCTGCCGGACGTGCGCCTGCATTTGAAACCCTCGATCTGGAGACAGGGGCCGTTTCAACGGAAAATAATGGGCTAAAACTCAACGACTATCTGCAAAGTGTCTCCAATCCGGCTGTTTATGCCGCAGGAGATGCGGCACAGATGGGGCCTCCTTTAACCCCTGTTGCAAGCCATGATGCGAAAGTTGTCGCGGCCAACCTTCTCAACGGTAATCACCAAAAACCCAATTACGTGGGTGTCCCAAGCGTGGTCTTTACCATCCCACCGGTTGTGGCCGTAGGGATAAGTGAGGCCGAAGCGCGCAAGAAAGGAATCAAATTCAAACTCAAAAGCGAAAACGTATCAGGTTGGTTTACAGCACGCCAATCAGCGGAGCCCGTCTACGGGTTCAAGGTATTGATCGACGAGGAATCGGATCTTATACTCGGCGCCCATCTGGTTGGGCCCCACGTTGAAGAAGTCATCAATGTCTTTGCCTTCGCCATTCGCCATGGGTTGACTGTCACCGATCTTAAGAACACGATATTCGCTTACCCCACGGGCGCTTCGGATATCGGCGATATGTTGTGACGCCGCAGCGGGTGTTCCAGGAAAGCATCGAAGTACCTGATTTCGTGCAATGCCTCCCGGAGCGCGATAACTGTGGTAATCCCCCCGGAAAATAGCTGCATTCGGAAGTAGAATTTTCTACTTAAGGAGAGCAGCTATGAAGAAGGCACGTTATACGGAAAGTCAGATATTCAAGATTCTTAAAGAGGCCGAAAGCGGTATTGCGGTACCCGAGCTGTGCCGCAAGCACGGGATGAGCGATGCCAGTTTTTATAAATGGCGAGCCAAGTACGGTGGGATGGATGTATCGAACATGACGCGCTTGCGGGAACTGGAAGAGGAAAACAAGCGACTTAAAACGATGTACGCTGAATCCAGGATGGATTGCGAGATCCTGCGCGAGGCGATGGCAAAAAAGTGATGAGGCCATCTCTGAGGAAAGAGATGGCCAGTGCGGTTGTGAAGGATCGTGGGATTGCGATCAGGCGTGCGTGCTGGCTATTTTCGGTCTCGCAGACCTGTTACCGGTACCGGGCAATGCTCTCGGATGACAATGCGCGGATTGCCGATTGGTTATTACGGCTGGCTTATGCAAACCGCACCTGGGGATTTGGGCTGTGTTTTCTCTGGCTGCGCAACGTCAAGGGCATGCCTTACAACCACAAACGTGTGTATCGCATCTATCGGGAACTGGAGCTGAATTTACGGATCAAGCCGAAGCGACGACTGAAGCGGGACAAGCCGCAGGCCTTGGCGGTGCCGCAACGGATCAACGAGGTCTGGTCGATGGATTTCATGCATGATGCGCTATCCGACGGGCGCAGCTTTCGTACCTTCAACGTAATCGATGACTTCAACCGTGAGGGTCTGGGTATCGAAGTGGACCTGTCGCTGCCAGCCGCGCGCATTATCCGCGTGCTGGAGCGCATCATCGAATGGCGCGGGCTACCTCAAGCACTACGCCTGGATAATGGCCCTGAGCATCTGAGCCAGATATTCCGGCAGTGGGCGGAAGACCGAGGAATCCAGTTGCGGTTTATACAGCCCGGCAAGCCTGCGCAAAACGCCTACGTTGAACGATTCAATCGCACCGTGCGGCATGAATGGCTCAATCTCACGATCTTCGAATCCATAGCGCATGCACAGGAAACTGCCACGCGATGGCTATGGCACTACAATGCGCAAAGACCCAACACCGCTATCGGAGGAATAACACCCTATCAGAAGCTGGCGATGGTCGCCTGAACACTACTTCTGCATGCAGCTAAAAAGGGGAGGAGTACCTTACTTAGTCGACCCTGAGCAATCCATAACCTTCTGATTTTGCTAGATGAGTTAGGCAATTTGAGTAGTTAAATCTGCTTGTTTTTGGTAACATTATTGCAATTTCCTTGCGAATTTAGGGGGTTGCCGTGGGGCCAAAGCCGAGTACGCCAAAGAACAATGACTTGTTTCGCCAGCGACTGGATGAACTGGTCAACCCGAGACACCCCTTGGCACAACTTGCGCAGCATATCGACTGGTCAGTGTTCGAGCAGCAGTGGACCGGCTTGTTCCCTTCCAGCCGTGGGCGTCCTGCAACTGCCCCCCGCCTGGTGGCCGGACTCTTGTACCTGCAACATACCTTTGCCCTATCGGATGAAGATGTCGTATGGGGCTGGGTTGAGAATCCCTACTGGCAGTTGTTCTGTGGCGAAATCTGGTTCCAGCACAATCCACCCATTGACCCGAGCTCACTGACCCGCTGGCGACAGAGAATCGGTAAAGAAGGTATCGAGTGGTTACTGGCCCAGACCATCCGTGCGGCCGCCTCGGCCCAGGTGATCAAGCGGCAGAGCCTGAACAAGGTCATCGTGGACAGCACCGTACAAGAGAAAGCCATTGCCTATCCGACCGACAGCAAGTTATTGAACCGCGGGCGGGAACAACTGGTAAAGCTGGTGGCGGAAGCCGGCATGTCGTTGCGCCAGAATTACAACCGCGTAGCTCCAAAGCTGGCAGGCAAGATTGCGCGCTATGCCCACCCCAGGCAATACCAGCGCATGCGCAGTCACTTGAAGAAGCTCAAGACACTCGTGGGCCGAGTCTGGCGCGACGCATCGCGCCAATTATCCCAGGCGCCAGAGCACCTCAAGCCCAGGATTGCCGACTTGCTGCACAAGGTGGAGCGCCTGCTCAAGCAGCAGCCCAAGGACAGCCACAAGCTCTACAGCCTGCATGCACCGGAAGCGGAGTGCATCGCCAAAGGCAAAGTGCGCCAGCCTTATGAGTTTGGGGTGAAGGTGTCCGTGGCAACCACACACAGGGAAGGGCTGGTGGTTGGCATGTGCAGCCTGCCGGGCAATCCCTACGATGGGCATACCTTGCACGCTGCGCTACAGCAGGTGGAAATCCTGACACAGCGCCAGCCGAAGGAAGTGTTCGTGGACCTGGGCTACCGAGGAGCCACCCTCCCGGCTGGAGTCAAGCTCTACCACCGCAAACTCAAACGCGGCATCAGTGCGCGGCTTAAGCGGGACATTCGGCGACGCAGCGCTATTGAACCAGCAATCGGGCACATGAAAAACGATGGCCGGCTGCGCAGGAACTGGTTGAAAGGCACACAAGGCGACGCCTTCCATGCTTTGCTCTGTGGCTGCGGACACAACCTGCGCATGATTCTGAGGAAGCTGCGGCTTCTTCTCGCCCTGATTCTCGTTCGACTGCAGTGGCAAGCAGCGAATAATAACGCAGCCACCCACCGTCTTACAGTCGTCTACTCCTGAAAATCGAATTGTTCAGAGCCGACTAGCTACACTGTCTGCACCACAGCCTTTAAGTGCGAAATCGAACGTGATCGAATTAATATCCATGCGGGTAATCCCCCGGGAAATAAGCGGTACGGATTCAACCGGTCGGCGCAACAGCGCGTATCTGGCAATTTTGGAGACAAGGAAATCCCATGAGTGGGATTGCTAGAAATATCGCAAAGCCTCCTGCGACGGGGATTACTATGTCCCCACGGGGACTGGCGAATCACTCAATATGGTCTCCCGCAAAAACTGCTCATAGTGAAGTAGTGTTAAAACTTGCAGCAGAAGGGGAAGGTGCCTTTGCCGAGTTTCCGGTGAGGTAGTTAGATGGAGAAGTGACTCAACCTGGGGCTGATGAATGTAATTCCAAATACATGAGTCACGTTGCGTAAGGCAGAAATCGCGCACCTCCTTAAGCTTCTGTTCAAGAAGTATCGCTTGATAAGGAGTACGCAGGCTGCGCAATTGACGATTTCCGGGTCGGATTTTCTTCTCCCATACCATCTTTAACATGCTGAGGTTGGGATTCTGATTTCTCCAAGCCGCCCCGGAAAAAGGTATCCGGTGGAGCTCCGGGTTTAGCCGCAGAAGATGATAATGAATCGGCTCGCAGAAACGAAGCGAGGGGACCAGCCTAAAGGCGGCTTCCACAAACGGGCGCGTGCAGAGCGGTGCAAAGAGATCTACCCAAGGACGTACCTTTCGGGCATTAGACGCGGCCCAGCGGCGTACCCGTTCGGACGTGTAGAACAAATCAGGTATATCTGCAATGGGGCAGCCCTCATCCAGCTTCTGGTCCACCCACTGACCGATAAAATCGGTAGCTGTAGTCGCGGATTCGATGGTGATCAGCTCAGACCGTTCCAGCAGCTTTCGGGCGAGAAATCGCTTCGTAAAACTTGCGCTCTTCAAGCCGTAATGCCATATCGGATTGTCATAGATCCCCCGCGCGATTTCTCCGCCGATCCCCCACAATCGAATGCTGGACGAGCCCACTGGTCTTGGCTCCCAGAGAATGTCACCTATTTGCCAAAGACTGACCATCCCGTCATTCTGGCGCACAAGCCGTTCGACCGCACTGGACCATTCACGCGACAAACCCTCGATATCTTTGCTGACGACTTTATACGGGAGATCGAGCGTTTGTGCCACACTCTGCCCGATGCCAACGTCTTCTTCACTTCCAGGGAACGCGTCAGTGTAGTATTGAGTTGAAACCCTTCCCTGCATCAGCAGCCCGACTAGGACACGGCTGTCCCGCCCACCCGTAATTGGACATTCCAGGACTCCCTGCTGCTTTCCCAGCTCCGCGCAGATGCCGCTGAGCTTTTTCTCGAGCTGACTCGCCTCGTCCCGTTCGAATCGGAAGGTCCGGGGAAGCTCCCAGAATCGGCTCTTCGGATAGTTGCAAATCTTCACGGGGTCGTTGCTAGCTCCTTCCCAACTCCAGTGCGCCGCAGCAGGCAACACTCTGATCGACTGATGGAGAGTCCTGTCTCCCGGTACCCAGCCGAGAGAAAGCGCCAAGCCAACTCCTAAAGGGTCGAGATCAGCAGACTGAATGGTTCGCGCGATGAGTTCGACGCTGTTGCTAAGCATCCAACTATGACCGGTGTTCCAGTAGTAAACCTGGCCCATGCCGAGGAAATCGGTAAACACCTCAAGGCGAGGGGTCTTAAGACCCACCCGCACTGCTGAAAACTGCCCCTCGGCAGTGGTCCCGACATCATTCCAGTGGGCAGACAACTCTTGCGCATTCATAGGGTTGAATCGTCCAGACGGATCGACAAAGCAGCCGTCATAGAAGCAGATTCCCGCTGCCGTCTTGAATACGCACGGTAGCGGCGATGACACCCTGCCGTCCGGCTTCTCATGCATGATCGCGGCAATGACCCGCGGCCCTCTCGCCCAACACAGCGATTGGATGTCGAGAACCGGATAGGTGGAAATCATGCGCCGCAATGCCGCCAAAGCCGCCTCCTGCATGTCGGCGGTGAGATTCCACCCTGCAACGAAGACGTTCATGGCAATTCTCGTAAGATTATAATTAGGTGCGTCCGGCAAGCGTTAGATTATAAGGCGAGAGATTCATTAGGTCCTGTTTTTTTCCGCTATTTTATTGTTGGCCCCCACCCTTGGACCTGGCTGAGTGAACTTCGGCAGTTCGCCAATGTGAACCGCCCCGGATTTCATGGAGGCTGGTTGGTTTAAGTTAGACCTCTACCACGGTCTTTTCTGCCTGCTGTCGATAATAATTTCCCTCGGCCTCAGCCGGTGGAATATAACCGATGGGTTCGAGAAGACGTTGATGGTTGAACCACGCTACCCATTCCAGGGTGGCCAGTTCCACCGCCGCCTTTGTCTTCCAGGGCGCACGTCGGTGTATCAATTCGGCTTTGTACAGGCCGTTGATGGTTTCAGCTAAGGCATTGTCGTAACTGTCTCCCCGGCTGCCCACCGAGGGTTCAATGCCTGCTTCGGCTAGATGCTCGGTATAGCGGATAGAGACATACTGGGAGCCTCGATCGCTGTGGTGGATCAAGCCATCGGAGAACTTTGGCTGGCGAGCATAGAGCGCCTGCTCCAGCGCATCGAGTACGAAGCCCGTCTGCATGGAACTGCTCACGCGCCAACCTACAATACGCCGGGCAAATACGTCAGTGACGAAGGCCACGTACAACCAGCCTTGCCAAGTCGAAACATGGGTAAAGTCCGAAACCCATAGCTGATTTGGGTGTTCCGCTTTGAATTGCCGATTGACCTTGTCCAGCGGGCATGGGACCGATGTGTCAGGAATCGTGGTGCGTACGGTTTTACCCCGTTGTACGCCTTGCAGCCTCATGCGGCGCATCAAGCGTTCAACCGTACAACGTGCCACGTGGCCATGCTCGCGATTGAGCTGACGCCAGACTTTATCAGCGCCATAGACCTGCATATTGGCCCGCCAAACACGTTGAATTTCCGGCATCAGGATGTCATCACGCCTGGCACGTGCGCAACGCAGTTCTGGATTCCTTTGCTGCGCAGCGTAACGCCAGTAGCCTGACGGGGCAATCTGCAACACCTTGCAAATCGGCTCGATCCCGCAGACATCCCGATGCGCATCAATGAACGCTCTCAAGACTTGAATCGGCGGTCGAGCTCCGCCTGGGCGAAAAACGCACTGGCCAGTTTCAATATCTCGTTGGCTTTGCGCAATTCTTTCACTTCGCGCTCCAGCGCTTTTACCCGCTCCCGTTCAGCGCTCGTCACCCCATCGCGCATGCCGGTCTCGACCTCGTGCTTGCGCACCCATTCGTTCAATGTCTGTGGCACACACCCTATCTTGGGCGCAATGGACTCGATGGCTGCCCACAGGGAGGAGTACTCGCCGCGGTGTTCGAGCACCAGGTGTACCGCACGCTCACGTACCTCGGGGGAAAACTTGTTTGATCTTTTCATGGCTCCATTCTCTCAGATGTTGGAGCCTCCTCAAAACCCGGGG
>CAWBAF010000007.1:0-251597 GCA_963786735.1 uncultured beta proteobacterium | reverse complement strand
GTCGGTGGAGCTGGTCCGGCGCTTGTCATTTTCAAACCTAGCCGACTTATGGGACCGAATTTTCAGTGATGCCCTTCTAGCGAATGTATTGATAAAGGGTTTCGCGACTTATTCCAAATTCTCCGGCCAGCTGGCTACGCTGTGCCCTCCTTCTACATTGAATCTCAATTTGGACGTCAAACCGCTGGTTGCGCTTCACCTTCTAGAGCACGGGAATATCCTCGGCAATTCCCTTGAGGTTCAGTACCTCGTACGTCAATTCGGGCCCAGCGGGTTTTACCATTCGACCGCTCCTATGTATCTTGAAGCCCACGGTTTCAAACTCCTGGTGTCCCCTTCCCCCCAGATTGACGGGCGGCAAAGCCAGGGCGAAATCCAGTCCGCCCGCGTCCGCAATTGGCCGCAGCACCACGGAGATGACTATTCCAAGAACGGTTTCCTCCTGGCTGATTTCGTTTCCGTGAAATGTCAGTTGGCCCTCGGTACCGTTGTATTCAAGCTGAGCACCTGCTGGAGATTTACTTTCCCCCAGGGGGCCAGGCGTTTCCGGAAAAAAGACAACGCGCTTCACGGCCTCTCCACCGCTAAATGTGTAGCGGTTCGGGTGACGATCAGGCTTGCCGGTATCGAGCAGGGTCGTTTTTGAGTTTAGAGAGGCGTGGACGCGCACCCCCTTGAGGGTATCAGCAAAATTTGTCATCACATAGCTCGCATGGATGACAGAAATCACCTGCGGCACAATCCCTTCTGGGGGCTCTGCGACGAAATCGAAATCGTATATGCCGTCCGGCGGTGGCTGAATATGAACATGGGGCATCAGCTGGGGCTGGGACCAGCCACTGGTCGGTACGATCCCCGATGCGCGGATCTGTAATTGCGGCGGGAAACTCTCGAGGGTAGAAAGTCGCACCTCGGTCACCTCTAAAACTTTCGCCATAACTGCTCCAGATCAAAACCGTTGGCTCGACGACCCTCCATGCGAGCGACTATTTTCGTTATAGATCAGCAAAAGGAAAATGCAAACCGCATCCCGGCTACGGCAGCGATCAGTCTGTTCAATCGACGATTGGAGGCGAAGGAGGTGTACGGAAAGCCAGCTTATTTACCTGCCCGGAATGCCGGTTGATGCGCTGCGTTTATGAGCGCTCAAGCTACTGGAACATGCCCTAGCCGTTGACGCCCACCGACTCCCCCTATTGGTACCCATCCTGTTTCCTTGCCGGTTATAAAAGCCGGTTCCGGAACAACCAGGCGGCGAGCGGTAATGTGATGCCGGCGATGATGACGAGCGGGATAAGGTCATGGATGACCGCCAGCAAGCCTACACCCTCCAGATAAACGCGCTGCACGAGGTCAATGGCAAAGCGTAGCGGGTTGACCAGCGTGGCGATCTGAAGAAACTCGGGCATGTTGCGCACCGGGGTGGCCAACCCGGAAAGCAGAATCAGCGGCATGATCAGCATAAACCCGTAGAGCATGGCCTGCTGCATGTTTGCCGAGACCGCCGAGATGGACAGCCCGATCCCTACGCTGGCGACGGTAAAAAAGATGAGTCCGGTATACAGCGCAGCCAGCGATCCGGCTAACGGAATCTTGAACCATAACAGGGCAACCAGCAGCACGATAGTGGACTGAACCAGCCCAACCAGAATGGTGGGTATGGCTTTTCCGATCATGATTTCCGTCGGCGTAAATGGCGTCACCAGCAGTTGGTCGAAAGTGCCATTTTCACGCTCGCGAGCGACCGAAAGTGCGGCGAGCATCAACGTTTGTATCATGCTCAGCGAGGCGATCAGGCTGGGCAAAAGATTCCAGCGGGTCTCCAGGTTCGGGTTGTACCATGCCCGCCATTCGACCGAGAGTGCTGGATCGTGCTGAGTGGCGTTATACGAATCAATGATAGCGCCCATATAACTTATCGCCGAGCCCGCGGTATTGGAATTACGGCCATCGAGGATCAATTGCACCGGGCGCGGATTCGCCCGCGTTCAGTTGGTCCTCAAACCGTGGCCCGAAGTGAATCACCATCAGGGCTTCGCGGGGGTCGATAACCCGGGCAATGTCGGCCGGCGTCTGCAATGTCGCCACACGATGAAACACGCCTGTGCCATCCAGATGGGCGAGCAGCTCGATTGAGGAAGTTCCCCTGGCTCTGGTCAAGCACCGCGTATGGGACGTTTGCGAGATCATAGGTAGCGGCGTAGCCGAACAGGAAACTTTCCACCAGCGAGGGAAAGACGAGGATGACGCGATTAGCCGGATCCTTCAGGATGGCCAGCAGCTCCTTACGGCAGAGGCTGACGATGCGGCGAAAAAAGTCGAGCATGAGCTTACGGCTTCCTAATCCAGTTTTTTGCGCGTGACAAAGCGCGCGAGGCCCAGTAGCAGCACCGCATACGCAGCAAGGATCGCGCAATCCTTGAAAATCAGTGGCCACACATTCCCGGCGAGAAATAACGTCCTGATTAACTCGATGAAGTACGTCGCAGGCAGAGCCTGGCCGACCAGTCGAATGACCATCGGAACGTCTCGCAAGTCGAACAGGAAGCCCGAGAGCATCAAAGAGGGCATGAAACTGCTGATAATCGCGATTTGGCTGGCCAGGAACTGGTTCTTCGTAATAGAGGAAATGACGAGCCCGAGTCCCAGCGCGACCAGCATATAAAGCATCGAGCTTATGAGTATTACGGGGAAGGACCCGTATATAGGCACCCCGAGCTGAAACCGTGCGGCAACCAGGCACATGCCAAGCCCAAGCATGCCCACCACGAAATACGGGATGATTTTAGCCAGCAGGATCTCCCCGGGGCGCACGGGTGTGACGAATAACGCCTCGAGAGTGCCTCGTTCCCACTCTCGCGCCATGACCATTGCCGTGAGGAAAGCGCCCACCAGTGTCATGATCAGAACGATCAGCCCCGGCACCAGGTACCACGTACTGTTATTGGCGGAGTTGAACCACATTCGCTCTTCGATCGTAACCATGCCCTGTGCCTGGGAGCGGGCCGCACGGTCGCCCTGGTGGCTGTGTCCATTGCGCCAGGGCGGCGATGACATAATTGCGGATGATCACGCCCGGCTGGCCTCTGTGCCGTGCACCAGCAATTGCACTTTTGCCTGGCCGGCGGAAAGGCGGCGGGAAAAATCATTGGGAATTCGTACGATCGCGTCCACTTTGCGCGCCAGCATCAAGTGCTCGGCGTCATGCATTGAACTGACGATCGATGGAGCGATATAGGGGGATAACTGCAACCCTGCAATCACATCGGCAGCCATTGGCGAAGGATCTTCCAGCACAACCGCCACCGGCGCGTTTCGGACATCAAGGGTCAAGCCATACCCGAATATGAGGATCAGGACGATAGGAAGGCCAATGCCAATAGCGAGGCTGCCGGGATCGCGGATCAATTGGCGCATTTCCTTGCGGGTCAATGAAGCTACCCGCGACCAGAATCCAGTCCACTGCCCGAATGCGTCGGACCGAGAATTTTTCCTGTCTGCTTCGAGACCGCGATCCGAGCCCTCTCTTCTATTGGTCATGGCGCGGTTATGGTGGGAATGGTGAAGTCATGGGCTGGCTTCAGCAGTCGGCAGCTGCGTCGTTCTGCTGCCTGCTATGTTCGACAATACCGATAAACACCTCTTCCATCGTCAGAGACCTTTCTTTTCCTCGGGCCTGTTTGCGTACTTCCTTCGGCGTTCCCAAGGCCAGCAGCCTCCCTGCGTCCTGAATAATAATGCGATCGCAGTACTCGGCCTCTTCCATGAAGTGCGTGGTGATGACGATCGTCGTCCCCATTTCCGACAGTGAAGTGATGCGACGCCAGAACTGGCGGCGCTTTAATGGATCCGTGCCGCTGGTGGGTTCGTCGAGAAACAGGATCTCTGGCTCGTGCAGAAGCGCTACGGCCATTGCCAGCCGCTGCTTGAATCCCCCGGGCAGCTGCCCGCTCGGCGAATTTTCACGACCCTCGAGGTCGAATTGCCGGACGACCGTTTTGATGCGTTCCCGCAGGTGCTTGTCATGCAGGCCGTAGGCGCTGCCAAAAAACTCAAGATTCTCCTTTACGGTAAGGTCGCCGTACAGCGCGAATTTTTGAGCCATGTACCCAATTTTGCGCCGTGCTGCCGCTGGCGCATGGCGAAGGTCGACCCCAGCCACTCGCAGAAAACCGCCCGTGGGGGGTAGAAGCCCGCACAGCATGCGGAAGGTCGTCGTCTTGCCCGCGCCATTAGGCCCTAGCAGTCCAAAAATTTCGCCGCGTCTGACGGAAAAGTTGACATGGTCAACGGCTGTAAAATCGCCGAACTTCCGTACCAGGTCCGACACTTCGATGACGACCTCGGTGGAAGGATTTGATTTCGCTGCCGCGTTTACCGCTTGGTTGCCCTCGTCCAGCCCGGCCATATCCGGTACATCGCTCTTCTCCGGCGGGTGCAGATTGGGGAGGTTGCGAAGCAGTACCATGAAGCCGTCTTCCAGCCGCGGCTCGACCGGTTTGGTGGGAATACCGTTCAGAACAGCATCCAGATTCCTCTTGTCCGCTTCGCGACGAAGTATGTACCGCACGGCCCCGCCTTGGGGAACAGCATCGATAACATGCTCCGCATCGTCGAGGAGACGGGCCTGAAGAACCCGTGGCGGCTGGCCTTGCGGAGGGATTGCAATAAAGCAGAGGTTGAGGGCACGGCGCCGTATCTGCTCCGGTACATCCGCGCCGAGCAGCTTTCCCTCGTGCAGAACGAAAACCTTCGCACAGCGCTCGGCTTCGTCCAGGTACGCAGTACTGATGAGCACGGTCAGTTGCTCATCTTGAACCATTTGTGCAACGATTTCCCACAGTTCACGGCGGGACAGCGGATCAACGCCCGCCGTGGGCTCGTCAAGCAGGAGCAGATCTGGCGGATGAATCAATGTGCAGGCCAAGCCCAGTTTCTGCTTCATCCCACCCGAGAGTTTGCCGGCCGGACGCGATGTGAAAGGGGCAAGATTCGTCATATGTAAAAGCTTTGTGAAGCGCTCCTTCCGTATTTCCCGAGCCACTCCATGGAGGTCGGCATATAGATCCAGATTTTCCTCTACACTTAAATCATCATATAAACCAAATCGTTGCGGCATATAGCTAATGTGATTTTGAACTTCCTGGGGATGCGCTGCAACGTCAATTCCCAGTACCTTGAGCTCCCCCTCATCGGGCGTTAGGAGCCCCGTTATCATCCTGAGCAATGTTGTCTTGCCCGCCCCGTCAGGACCCACTAAAGCGGTGATCGTGCCCATCGCTGCTTCAAGAGAGACGTCTGTCACGGCATTGACAGTCTGCCTCGTCTCTTTTCTGAAGAACCGCTTGCACAGCCCGCGCGCAACCACTGCCAGACCATGATTCATGGGTAGGCTGAACGCTTTTTGCCGGAGGAGCCCACCGCCAAAGCGATGTGCACCGTCGCGGGCATACCCAGGCGAAGCCGATCATCCGGGTCATCGACGTAGATGCGTACCTCATAGACAAGGCTGGTACGCAGATCTTCAGTTTGTACGGTCTTAGGAGTGAATTCGGCCACAGAGGAGATATAGCCGATGTGCCCCTCGATGGGCTGCTCAGGATAACTGTCCGTCCTCACGCTCGCGCTCATTCCCGGCTTGATCAACCCGAGATCGGTTTCCTTTATATACGCGCGCACCCATTTCGGGTTGGTGATCGCCAATGCGTAAGCAGGGCGTTCCGGAGAAGCCATGTCGCCCGGTTCAAGAAGGCGCGAGCGAATAACAGCATCGAGAGGCGCCTTCAACTCAGCCAGGCTGAGCTGGTGCTTCAGCAAGGCCTGCTCAGCCTGATAAACCTCCAGCTGTGCCTGGGCCTCCGAAATATCTTCCTGCCGCGGCCCGATCAGGGCAAGCTGCAAGGCTTTTTTTCGGTTCTCCAATTGTGCCAGGGCGGCCTGGTAGCGCGAGCGGGCCGTGTCGAGATCCTGCTGGCTCACTGCCTCCGCCTCAGCCTGATTGATATCCAGGAGCCGCTTCAGCTGCTGCGTCGCAAGGTCTGCGTCGGCCTGAGCGGCAACGACTTCTGCTCTTGCTTGCGCCACCTCTTCCGGACGCGTACCGTTCTTGAGCCTTAATAACACCTGTTGCTGGACGGAAACCCGGGCCTCAGCCTGCGCGATCTGCAAGAGCAGGATTCGGGTATCCAGCTTCGCCAATACCTGTCCGCCGTGGACCCGGTCGCCTTCCTGTACCCGCATTTCAACCACGCGCTCGCTGCCATCGAAGGCCAGCGATACCTGACGGATGTCCACATTACCGTACAGCACCAGTTCTTCGGCTGCGCCCTGCTGTTTGCTGAAATACCATGCGGCCGCTACCACAGCGGTAATGACAGCGCCAGCAACAAGGAACACATATTTTTTTGTCATGAGTCGAAACGGCTGGCTTCAACGCGCCGCGCCGAGCCGGCCTCGTCAACCTTTTTGAAACCCCCATCTTTCAAGCTTTTTGCAGCCGGTATCATAATATCGTTCAGCCAGAGCGAATTCTGCATGCAGATGAGCGATGATACTGGTGCCTATGATCTTGCGCGTGGCCACGATCACATCCTGAAGCGACTTATTTCCATCGCCGATCGCTTGTTGATTTCACGCCTGACGAAACGCAGTGACCGTACGAGAAAGCAGCGTAGACAGGGCGTATACTGCATCTATTTCGGCATCACTCGGCAGTGATGCTTTGTTAAGCCTGTCGCTGATATCTGCTTGCTGGCGGCGTTGCAAGAGCGATGGTCATCTCCGGCACAAGGTGAGCAATGAATTCATTTTATTCGGGAAACAGTAGCTCTGCCGGAATTTTGGAGTTATAAACTAGAGCCGGGGAAACGGGCTCTGCACTTTCGATGAGTATAACCGCATGAGAATAGCGCTTCTTATCGCTATTGCCTTTGCTGTTGACGGGATGCATCAGACTTATGGGGGACCTGTGTCTCCGGCCGATGCCAACGGTTTCTCCATCGGCTACATCGGCCAGCAAATCGTACCCGGCAATATACGCTTCAAAGGTACTGTCGTGGGCGGCTTATCTTCACTTGATTACAATCATCATACCGGACGCTACCTGGCCGTAAGCGACGACAGAAGCGAAAAGAATCCGGCCCGTTTTTACGAATTATCCCTGGATCTCGCGAAATTCCGGCGCTCCGACGCTCCGGGGAATTCCGGGTAACGTTCCACTCCGTCACGATCATCCAGCGCCCCGACGGCGGTATCTTCAAGAAGAAATCGGTGGATCCCGAAGGGCTGCGCTTCGATGCAGCCCGCGACAAGATCTACTGGACCAGCGAGGGACGGCGCGGCCTTTTCAGCTCTGATAACCCTGCAGTTTCCGAAATGAATCCGGATGGCAGTCATAGCCGCAGTTTCGCCGTCCCGTCCTATTATTTTCCACGCGGCTCGGAATTGGGAATCTTTCCCGGAAACACGGGCATTCATAACAATCTGGCATTCGAAAGCCTGGCAATCTCGACCGATGGCGCGACCTTATATGCCGCAACGGAAAACGGGCTGATCCAGGATTCGCCGCCCGCCAATGCTTTTACAGGTTCGCGCGCGCGTATTCTCGCTTTCGATATTGCCAGCGGAAGATCAGAAGAAGAATATATTTACGAGGTCGAGCCCGTTGCCGAAGCCCCAGCCTTGCTTGTACCGTTTGCAACCAATGGTCTGACAGATTTTATCACCGTTGGAGACAGGCAATTCATCACGATCGAGCGCTCTTTTACACCCGATGCGGTTATCCCCGGTAAGGCAACCGGCTGTACAGTGCGTCTATATTACGCGGACGCACGCGGCGCCACGAACGTTGCGGGCACGGAGTCCATCGCCAACAGAGACATTGTGCCCGTTCGAAAAATCTTGCTCCTGGATTTGTCGGATCTGAAAAACATGGATGGGTCGGCGTTGAAAGTGGGAAACATTGAAGGCATTACCTTCGGCCCGGATTTTCATGGAAAACGCACCCTGATTCTGGTAGCCGATAACAATTTTTCCAGCCATCAGCTCATGCAATTCATCGCGCTGGAGCTGAACACGGGCCCAAGCCTTATGCCGACAATCAACCGGGCTTATTAAGCGAACGAGCGGATACTTATATTCAAGGGAATAGGGCCCTTGATCGACGTCTCTACTACCTCTATTCCGGCATTTTGCCCTGTCCTTTATCAGTCCTGTGTTTTGTGTTTTTGGTCCGTCACTCCCGGAATTTCCTGGGTTGGCCGGCCAAACTTGTCTTTCAAATCGTCCACGCCTGACTGGGGTTTGGCTAATTGCTGGAGATCCGCGCGTTGCTTGCGCTTCTCCGCGCTATTGATTTTCATTTTTTTGGCCTGCTTTTCCACCAATCCCGGTATAGCTTCTCCGTCTCGGTTGAACGACCAGCCCAGCATCGGGTCGCCAAGGGGAACATCGTCGCCGGGCTTCCCTTCATAGCCCGTGTTCCACACATGCCATGTCTTGCCGTAGCTGTTCATTTTTTCTTTCATCAATGCTTTTTCGGCTGCATGAGGGATATCCGGTGCGACGAGCTGGCCAGAGAGGATTTCGCCGTTATGGGGATGCCAATACTTCTTCTCTTGTTCAGGCAGTTCATTAAAAAGCTTTTCCGAGATGATATATTCGATTCCGTTCAGCTTGGCATCCTTCGTATTACTATCAAATAGCGCGCATTGTGCAAAATCCTCGTTGATCTGATGGCAATAATGATGAGCCTCCATCTGGTCATTCGGGGAATTTTTCATCGGGTGAAAGCCTACCAGATAGATATCAAACGGCTTTAAGGGAGCTTTGCTCTGCAGAAGCTTTGCGCCCGCTTCCAACACTCGTGTTTGCGGTGTTTTTGGTTCGCCGGCTGGGATTGTTACTGTTCCCGTATGGAGTTCCGACTCCTGGGCACCGGCTGGAGACACCAATCCCCCGGCTGATGCCGCGAGGCACAAAATGATGAGGTTTCCGTTTCTCCTTCCCATCATAAAATCATCGCGCGAACCCTTGTTCCCGTCGGTGTGGCAGCGCACGCAACAATATCAGGTGAGCGTCATAAGGCCCGATCCTGCTGCTATAGAATCCCTCCTTTCCGCACCCGTATCAGCTCGGGCACATTCTGCCAATCGCGCCGACTAGCCACGAAGCGTCGAAGGGGCAAAGAATTTCTCAAGGTATTTTTTTATGATGACCTTGCCTGGTATTTTGCCCGCTTGTTTGAACACGAAATTAATTGACCCATGCACTGCCATGGCGATCAGCAAGCCTTCGAAAATCTGCTGCCTTTCGAAACCTGCCGCGCGACCAAGCAGCGTTAACAGATATGATCGTTAACGCTCGAAATCCACTATGGATGAGGCGAAGGCAAGAATCCTTGCCCCGCCATTTGGATTTAGAGGTGAAAGGGGCTAACGCGCTGTGGGGAAGAATCGAACACGTATGAAAACCGGAAGGCATTATTCGCGGAACGATCTGTAATTTCAAGTGCATCATTGAAGCAATGCGAGGCACTGGCTTTCTTCGGCTCGAAGCTCCGATAGCCCGAAATTCACTGCCAGGTCCGACTGGCCGGTACACACTATCTGCTGGTTGACTACATCGTAGACCATCTGCCACATGTGCCGGGCACCATTCCTGGATACCTGCTTCACCAGGCGATTGTTTACATCATAACCCAGCACACACATGGCCATCCGGTTATCAACATAGTCCGCGATCCAGTATGTATGGGTTCCCCAAATCAATACCGAGGTGTTGGGTGAGGGCTGCAGGTTTGAGCCGGAGAAAGAGCCCGCGAGCTTCACGTCGTCCGGCACCGATGGCTGGCTCGCAACTGGCACTGAGAGCACTACCGGAACGTCGCAGTACACACAAGCCATTGTTTTTTTTGGAGTTGTGGTGCCAATAATATTCTCTGTGCCCGTCACGATAGCGTCCCATTCGCCGCACGCTGCCGCGAACCAGGCTTTCTCCATCATCAGGGCGCTGGCACTTCGGGCATTCGAGATCTTTCCGATTACCCCACCCATTTCCTGAAAGAATCCTTCCCAACTCGTACGCACCTGATCCAGCATCTGGCCTGCAAATTGCACGTCACTCAAAGCGAGGTTGCCGGATACCAGTAAACCGTTCAGTGTCACCAGTTGAGCCTGATCCCGCTTCAGCGTTTGCTGTGAAGCAACAATCCGTTCCTGGTAGCTTTTTATGGTGTTTTCCAGCGCACTGACTTTGCTTTGCGCTTCCACGGTCGAAGTCACGCCGATCCCCGCCAGTATCAGCGACAAACCGCCCGTAAATGGCGCAAGCAAAACACCAAACACCGTTTCGACTATACCGCTGTTACTCTTTGATTGAGCCTCGGCAATTGCTCGGCGGTCGCGTATGACTTCTGCTGTCATCTCTGCGATCGCGTCATTTGCGACGATAATCCGTGCCTGCAGGTCGCCAGCCTCCGCCTGAATCTGACCTACCATCTGATTCATGCCCGCATGTGCCTGCTGCAGCCGCTGCCCCCAATCGCGCAGCCGCGCCTCATAATAACTGATTGCGCTGATAATCATGCGTGTGCTGTTGCGCAAACTCGTTAAAGCCTTTATAAGCGGGGCGTTGGCACCAGGGAAATCAACATCGGAGTTAAAAAGATTGTTAATGGCTTCACGCTGGGCAGCGAATGCGTGGCCACAGTGCATGACACACATGAGTACGTCGGTTCGCAATTCACCGGCAAACCGATCACGCCACTCGCTCGCGAGCGACTGCGCTTGCTGGAGTTCACCGTTCAGGCTCTTGTACCAGGGCGATGCCACGGGTTTGAGATAGCTATTGAGTATTGCCTGGCACGAGGCTGAGAGATTTGATGTGGCGCTGGCGCTTGAGCCAAGTTGTTGATTGATTTGCCGGGCGTTCAAACTCATGGAATTTTTCGATCTCGCTATAGGGTTACCTACTTCCCTGCTCTCGGTTATCAGCTTCCTGTTTTCAAAAAATAGGAACGTAGAACGCAGTAGGATTTGTTCAATGCTGAATGGTCGCTTCGCGAGGCCAGTGTATGTTTCCCTGGTTTGGGGCAATCGGAGAAGAAAGAAGACTTTTCCTGCGCTGTTCGAGCTCAAGTGGTGCCTGTGCCCTCCTCTGTTCCTGGAGCCGTTCGCTGCCCGACGGCGGCGGACCCGTCCCTCCTCGCTATTCCTGAAGAGTTAGTGTTCTTTATAGTCGAATCGCCTGTTGAGAGGGAACTATCCAGATTTGCTTTCAAAAGATGTTTACCTATAGTCATATTGTCATATTGATAATCTACGATAAAGCTGGAACAGGTTTATCAAAAAAGGGCCGGTTAAGGGGCACCCACGAATCTAATCTAAATAATAGCGGGTCTTTTCGTCTGGATAATGGAGTCGCTCCAGCATCAGCTCTTCCGCAGAAACTTGATTGCACGGAGGATCTATGGAAAGTCTCGACGAAGTCAGCTCGAATCAGACCGGTTTAAGCCCGGCCAATCATTTCAAACTCACTGCAAAATCTATTAAAGCTATTTATGTAAATTTCTCAAGCAACGGTTTTGTCGGCATTCCGACCTTAAGTTATCGAGATAACCGGATAAGACGATCCTTCAGTGGACATGAAATTCGTTTTCAGGACACGGAAACCGGTCAGTTGATTACCGTAACATTGGAAGTAATTGGAGATGGCGACACAGTCACGTTTTCGCTGGCCTTGCCAGCCATCACCGTACGTAGTGGCCCTGGAATCTTTATCAAGGTTCCCGGAATCATCGTTACCAATCCCTCGACAATTGACGGGCCGCCGCCGGGACCACAAAAATTCTACTCGGTCGTCAATATGCAAGGAACAGCCCAAGTGGTCCATTTTTAAAAATGGAAGAGAAGATTCCTGATTTACCTCCGTGGCTTGTTGCAGCGAGTCGCTTGTGCCTTGATATCGGAATGCAGAATCAAAATCCAACGACGCCTGCTTGAGGTAACTTGTGGTAGTTCAGAGATCCAGCTGATTTAACAAACACCCGACCGGGACTTGCTCAAATTGAAATCCCCAACGACACCTGGGCAAGTCTATTGGTCTTGCTTATTACCTGCGCCTAAAAAGCGTAGCTCGCGTTCACCCTTACCATGTAGTTTTGCCTTGGCGCAGGCTCGTAAAACAGGCCATTGCTTTCGTTGACAATTACCGAGCCTTCGTACCTCGTGTTAGTGACATTGTCCACCCCCACGACTCCGCCGAGCTTCCAGCCTGCGATCCGGTGCGAATAGGCTAACCGCATGTTTGCGAGAGCATATTGCGCTGCAGCCTGCGTGTTGGTGGCGTTTGCGAAAATCCGGTCACGATAGATTCCCTCAATGGCGGCAGAAAAGCCCGGCAGGTCGCGCCGCCACGTGAGTTCCGCGTAGCCGGTGTGATCTCGGTAGCCTTCCGTCTGGAAGCGCGAGCGATCCACGAGATAGTTGAACATTCCAGGCCACTCCCTCGATTCCGTTTGCGCCTTTTTCGCCGCTGGAGACGCCTGAGCCGCCCAGTGTGCCACCCAGCTTGATCTGGATCCGGAACTCCAGGTAGGTCGAAAATCAAACCCCTCGCAGGCGATTACCTACTCAGTGTAGATGGGCAAAAGCATCGGGCAGGCGGGAATACCATCCCGTAAATGGGACTAACCTGCCGAACGGACGGCGAGGCAAAAATGAACCTCGGTATTACTGGTAACCCTGCATTCCCGATCCCCCAGTAGGCACGCCGGGAACCGGTGCGGAAGAAGAATCGAGTTTCTCCCGTCCGCGGTTCAAGTCTTGATTGAGGCTGCCTGATGCCTGGTTTATCTTCGTCTGCTCTGCCGTTGCTACCTGGTTGATCGCAGCAATATCTGAATTCGCTTCTTTTATTACACACTCATGGTAAATCTGGATGTGCTTCTGCCAATCATTAATCTGTGCGACACTTTGGTTATAAGCGCTGACGCTGGTTGAATCAATTACTGGCGGTTCGGGCCTTGCTCCACATCCGCTGGGTGACCAGGTGCCATTGCTCAAACCCCCGGCATTTGCGGCGAAAGCGGCGCACAACATCGCGATGGTGGAGAAGCCCGTACATTTCATTTTGGAGTACCTTATCAATTAAAAAATATGATTCTAGCCTAGGGTATACGAGCTTCGTAAGCCCCTGGCCCAGTAACTCGTATCAGGATAACAGGACTGGAAGCAATTCCTGGAATGTTTAACAAGCGCTTTGCTCATGGCAAGCCTTGCACTGATCGTTTTCATGGCACGCTGTGAAAGAGAGAAACAATCCGCCATGCACAACGATTGCCAGTCAGGATTAAAATGCCTCCGCTACTCGTCAGCCCCGGCGAGATGATCGATTTGCAGTTCGTATATGGTGCGAGGTCTTGGTAAAATATGCATCGTCAGCCATCCCATCACGATAAAACGGTGATTCCTCGTCCCAATACGGTTGCCCGACCCTCATTGTCTATTGCTTTGGCGAGTTACAACGGTGAGCGCTATATTAGCGAGCAGCTCGATAGCATTGCGAAACAAATCCGACTCCCCGATGAGCTGGTGATATCGGACGACGCGTCGATTGACGCAACGCCAGCAATTATTGAAGATTTTGCGCGCCAGGCCCCTTTTCCGGTCCGACTTCTGAGAAACAGCGAGCGGCTGGGCTCGACCCGCAACTTTGAAACTGCCATCAAGGCCTGTAGTGGCGACATCATCTTTTTATGCGACCAGGATGACGTCTGGTATCCCGCAAAAATTGCGTTAGTGGAAGAACGTTTCATTAATAATCCCGGGATGGGTGCTCTATTCACGGACGGCGATGTGGTAGACGAGAATTTGCGCCCGATCTGCCGGATGTGGGACGTCTTCGGATTCAATCCATATGAACAGAGGATGGTTGAAGCAGGCGATCCGCTCGCAGTGCTGTTCAGGCATCCGGTTGTAACTGGCGCAACCATGGCTTTCCGATCCGGTTATCGGCAACTGGTGCTACCCCTGCCAAACTTGCCAAATACCTGGCACGATGAGTGGATTGCCCTACTGATCAGCTCGGCCGCTAGCCTGGGCTCCCTTCCTACGCCACTGATCGCTTACCGTCAGCACGGCTCCAACCAGGTCGGCATACCCTCCCCCTCCCGAGGCAGAAACCGTGGCAAGAATCTCCGCAAGACTCACGCAGAGATCTATGGCCCCCGTGTGATCCGTTTTGAAGCCGCTCGTGCACGTTTGCTCGAACGTTCCGAATTTTTTCCCCTGGACCAGCGAAAAATACTTAGCTTTAATGACGCTCTACTTTTTTGGCAGGCCTGCTTCGGGCTACCGCCGAGTCGCTGGCGGCGATTACCAACGGCTGTACATGAGCTTATGGCGATGCGTTACCATCGCTATGCAAAAGGATTAAGAAGTTTTCGGAAAGATCTATTCCGATAGTTTCCGCCTTATTCCGTTGTGAATGGCCCAGCAATTTCCTGCTCAGGTATATTGGCAATAGGAGAAATTTTGTAAAAGCCGTCCGAACTAGGCTATGCAATAGATACGGAAACAGTATTGCGCGTGGCGTATGTCCGGATACTTTGGGAATATGAAGAGAAGCTTTTTATACTGGAAAGAAATACGAATACCCGGGGTTCAGATGGCGTTCGTGATGCTGCGCTGACAACGGGGATGATAAATCCCGCGAACGGTTCGAAAACCGAACTTGGACGACCAGCAATAACTGTCGAGCAAATTCAGGTTTTGATGGAACGTATCCGTAATACACAAGAAGGCGCCTTTGCACCGTTGTCTCAGCAGCCTGCTCTTCAGGCACTGCTCTTGCCCTTCGGTGGGTTAGGAGGTGTGCAACTGATAGAGTACCTGATGAGCTTAACAATATCGCACTGAACCCATAGAGCCGCTATAAAGAAGAATGGTAACGCTATTGATTAACCGTGTTCATTTTACGGTAGTACATAAAAACAGACGAATTGTGATCAAGCAATTAATCGCTACCGCACTTGGCTCTGCATATCTTGCTTGTTCGGTTCCTCTAGCCGCGCAAGAACCGCATTTTCCAGGTGTGCATACTGCACAAACATTGGGGGAAATGAATCAGAGTCTATTTGTTCCTGCCCGCCAGATCCATAACGCCGCTGGTCCATCAACGGGTGTGTCGGTCAGCCCGTCCTCTGCCGTTCCAATCGTCGTGTTGCCTGTACCGCTCCCAGCTGGCACGGCCTCAACGGCTGATGGTTATGGCTTTCAATACCCCGGTAGTTATACTCCTCGCGACACCCCGCTTCACCGGTTTAACGGCTATGTCGTATGCGATCCCCCGAACCCGCCCGATAGCGCAACCACAGGAACGAACTCGGAGTCAAAATTGGGATCAAGCGCCAAGTCGACAGAAAAGCCAACAGGAAAGCCGACTACGCCCCGCTTGGTGAAGATCACCACAACAAGGCCCCTCGCCTTGCCTGGCCACCTGCAGCCATGCCCGATATACACAATCGACGGGCGTGTTCAAAAAAACAGCGGTTACTCCACAACACTTTCTCGCTAATCTGGCGAACGGCCTTAAGCCAATCCAGGTATGGATCCCGTCAAAATAAAGACGAGGCCATACTCCAGATATGCCGCTGCCTGCACGGCCGCGGTTTTTGCTCTGTCAGGCTGCGCCAACTTTCAGGTCACAGTGCCGGACTCAGGCGATGAATGACGTGAGGGAAAATGTCGCAGTGCGGCAGGTCTTTAACAATGCTTTTACTGCCGCATTAGGGTTGGCAAACGGAACGCAGCCGCGGCGTCCCGGGCCTGACCGCCCTTAAACGCGTGCTCATCCAGAAGACGGACCGCGTTCAACCTCTCCTGACTGGATTATTGAACGGTACTGACGTGGATCACCCTGGGATCGTCGGCGAAGTCCAATAGCAATCGCCGCACACGGTCTTGCCAGGCGGCGGCGAAAGCGAGGCGCTGGGCATCATCGGCACGATCCTGGAGAATGGCTGCCAGGCGCGGACCTTGCGCCGGATCGCCCGGTACGAGCGAAACGTTGAGGGAAACGGCCACACTCTTGCCATTGTCGAGTCGGGTAAATATGATCGCCTCGCCTTCTCGCTGCTCTGCAAAGCTGAGCAATCCTTTTCGTCGGTAACGTCCCTGAATGCCATGAAAACCATTATCGGCGGCCGCGCCGGTAAGTAAAGTCAGCACTTGGGCCATAACTCCAGTGGTTCCCTCATGTTCCGGGGCAGGCATCCGGACAGTGATGCCACCGCGCTCAGCTGGCTCGCCCGGATATAGTGCCGCGAGGGCAGCACGTCCCATCAGAAATGCTCCCGCCACAGTAGGGCATGAGTGCCCGGCGAGGCGCACCGCGTCCAGGTAGCGATACTCGAGCATGCCACCAGCCGCAGCGCCAAGCATCTCCGCGAACGGATCTCGGGTTCGAACCACTGGGGCTTTTTCATAAAAATCAGGAAAACTCATGCATATCTCCTTGAGAAATTACTATTGAACAGTTCTGACGGTCGCCCTAAGGATGGTCCTGCTCATGGGCAAACGCAACGGAAGGATGCGACTGCAACTCTGGAAAAAGAACGCGTTCCTCATACCGCACGTGAGCGCTGGCAAGGTCCGCAAACCTTCGCAAGCGTGCTGCCGGGGAGAGTCCGCAGGAGCCGTCGCAAAGCCTCCGCAGTTCCTCGTGTTCTGATAGAAACCGGGCCACTGCGTCCGGATTTAGCGACTCTTCCGCTGTCTTTACCAATGCCTCTTCACGCTTGAAATGGCGAGCCATTACATCGTTCCAATGATTTTCCACCCGGGCAATCGCGGTGGACAAGACCGCTTCATCGTTGCTCGCCGCTGCACGCCCCGCGTCGCGCGCTATTACCAATGTCTGATGATGCTCGTGCGAGAGCGCGAGCAAAGCGCCAATTCGGGGCATATGAATAGGACAGCAGATCGAGGTAGCAAGTTGTAATCAGCGGGTGCAGAGGCTTGGTCTGCAAAATATGCGGGGCGAGCCGTGCCTTTATGAGGGCCTCATTGTTTGCAGGGCCTGAGCCCATTTTTGAAGTTCGTTCAGCAATGCAATACCCGAGTTCCTGTGATGACCGTCCGGCAGAAAATTTTCCTGGTCGTCAAAATAACCCGACACGTTTTGAATAGCGACCGCCTCAAACATGGGCATCATTTTCAGCGTTGTGAGGGTGAGTTTTTCCATCTGGGCCGCGCGCACGCCACCCGAGATCCCGCCATAGCTCACAATTCCAGCGGGTTTATAATTCCATTCCTTATACACGTAATCCAGCGCGTTCAGGAGAGGCGGCGGCGGACCATGGTTGTATTCGGGCGTCACGAATACGTAGGCATCCGCAGAACTGACACTGGCAGCCCATCTTCTTGTGTGTTCGTGCCGATAATTCTGGTGGATAGGATGTTCCGGCTCATCATAAACCGGAAGATGGAAGTCCGCGATGTCGATCAGTAATGCTTCAAACTGCCCGTGCTGCACGGCAAGCTCATGAAACCATGAGGCAATCCTGGGCCCGATCCGGCTGGGCCGGGTACTGCAAATCACTGTGTGGAGCTTAAGTGCCTTCGGTTCCATCAGACGGATGCATGTTCCAGGTATTTTCCACCGGACGAACGGCTGGAGAAGAATTCCGCACAAGATATAGTTTAAGTCTCTAAAGCTTAAGTCTCGTGCCGCTATTTTCCACAGTTTCGCATTATAAATGCGTACTCTTTAAATGCGTACCTCTTACTTTCTCGCCATTTATTCTCACACCCACAAACAGGCATGACGAAAACAAAGGCCGGGCGTTAGCCCGGCCTTTGCCTCCGTAGCAAGCCTACAGGAAGATTTGCCTGAGGTCCCTCTAGTAATTTTTCTTGACCTTGATATGGTTGATGACTTTCTTGACGCCTTCCACCGAGTGGGCGACGGCATGAGCCTTGTCTGCTTCAGCCTGAGTATTAGCTGTTCCGGTCAACACAACCACGCCATTCTTGTCTGTGTCGACCTTGATGTCCAGTGCACTGAGATCCGGATCGGCAGCAAATTTGGATTTTATTTTGGCCGTTATTGTCGACTCGTCGACGTATGCCCCACTACTTGAACTCTCTTTGCTTTTCTCGGTGGAGCTGCAGCCCGCGACACCAGTCAACAACGCGCACACCACAAAAAAGCTTGTCACAAGTTTGTTTATTTTCATGATTTTTCCTTGGAAATTGAGGGGAGTACAAATAATGTAGCGCGACGGTCGCTCGGTCTGTTCGGTTTCATACACATCTGATTCCATTCGTACGGCCTTTATGGCAGGCCCCCGAGCGCGCCGGTACCGAGCCTTCCACGCTGGCTCCACCGTTCGTCGCAGGATTGCAGAAATGGGTAAAAAATATAAGGAACTTGCTTTACTGACTTAAGAAACCATGTATAATGCGAATCATTCTCATTCTTACTCACATTAATTTCACAAATGCTTCACACATTCTGTACAAATATTACGAATGGAGTGAATGCAGGGTTTTTCCACATAAGCAGACGATGTTTATATAGAGTTATCCGTTGCCGCTGAGTTTTCTCCTTCTCGGCGGCTTTCAGCCAGCCAGCCCACCCTCTTTTTTGGGCAAGCCAGCCATTTTTTTATTCACTTGTCAGGCATGGGCTATGCGGTTGCGCGGGGAAATAACTCTTCATAATTGTTTTCGCCTCTTGGCGAACGTTGTCCCCGAAACGCTTTTTCGTTCCTTACGCCTGGTCCGGAGGCCTTGCCGGCGACGCCTTGGCTGCCCTATCCAGGCTGTCGCCGTTTTCCATGGCAGTCTGCTCTGCCTGGGACCCCTCTCCCTGGCGCTGCCAGTCAATGTTCTGGCTGACACCACCCTTTCTGCAGCCGTAGCTGTGCAGACTTTCGATATTCTTCCCAATACGCTGGATGAAGCGCTGAATCAATTTGCCCAGCAAGCGGGTATCAAGCTTTCGTTCGATGCCGCCGAGACAAAAGGAATAATGACTCAAGGACTACAAGGGAATTTTACCATTCAGGCCGGACTGGACCAGCTTCTGGCCGGAACCGGCCTTGAAGCAACACCCGAGGCGAACGGTTATGCGGTGAAAAAGGCGCCTACGCCTCCCCCGGCCGCCACTGCCCCGTCTGAAGGGGTGGCGGTACTTCCTTCAGTTGTGGTATCCGCAAGCAAGGGGCGCGACTACACCGTTGCGGAAACCGTCACGGCAACCAGGACCAATACGCTTTTGCGCGATATACCGCAATCCATCACTGTCGTGACGCAGGATCAGATCAAGGATCAGAACATGCTGAGCATGACTGACGCCGTTCGCTATGTTCCCGGTGTCACCATGGCACAAGGCGAAGGCAACGCCGACTCGGTGGTCATCAGGGGCAGCCAGTCAACTGGGGATTTTTTTATGGATGGCATGCGCGATGACGTCGAATATCTTCGCGATCTATACAACCTCGAGCGCGTCGAGGTACTGAAAGGTCCAAATGGGATGATCTTCGGCCGCGGCGGCTCTGGCGGCGTCGTCAACCGGGTCACAAAGCAGGCCGGTTGGGATCAAATCCGCTCGTTCTCGTTCCAGGGTGGATCTTTCGACACCAAGAGACTGCTCCTCGATGTCGGCCAGGGGATTCACGAAAAGGCGGCGGTTCGCCTCAACGGCATGTTTGAGAGTTCCGGCAGCTTTCGGGACGATGTCCATATTAAACGGCATGGTATCAGCCCCACTGTAACACTCCGGCCGACCGACCGTACCAACATTATTTTGAGCGGCGAGTACTTTCGCGACGACCGTACCGCCGATCGCGGCATTCCGTCTTTTGCGGCGCGGCCGGTCGATACTGCCCGGTCCACCTTCTTTGGCAATCCCTTCGATAGTTCGTCGAAAATTACCGTTCAAAGCCTGTACGCATTGATCGAGCATGGGTTCGAGAACGGCATCAAGTTTCGCAACGTCACGCGCTATGCCGTTTACGACAAGTTTTATCAGAACATTTTTCCGACTGGCGTTAGCGAGGACGGAAGCGAGGCGATCATAAGCGCTTACAACAACTCGACCAAGCGCGAGAATATCTTCAACCGGAGCGAGCTGATGTACGCCTTGAACACCGGACCGCTGGAACACCGGCTTTTGGCTGGCATCGAGGTAGGCAAGCAGATTACGAACAATTTGCGGAAGGCGGGCTATTTCGGAACTGACACGTGTCAGACGGATCACCTGGATGACCCGGAGGACGATGCGCTGCCAAGTAGCATTAATGTCCCGATCAGCAACCCAATAACAACAGCCCCGGTTGATTTCAGGCTTGATGAGTGCGGTTTAACCAACCGCGTGGTTGCAAATATAACGGGGCTCTACATTCAGGATCAGCTCAAATGGTCGAAGCTTGAGGCCATACTTGGTTTGCGCTACGATAATTTCCAAACGGACGCGCATAACAACCGTACCGGACAGGACCTTCGGCGAACCGATGGATTGCTTGCGCCGCGCGCTGGCCTGATCTTTAAACCGATCGAGCGAGCGTCCATCTACTGGAGCTATAGCCTGGCATACGTGCCGCGCGCCGGCGATCAGCTAAACGCGCTCGAATTCACCAACGCGTCGCTTGCCCCCGAACGGTTCATCAATCTTGAAGTGGGAGCAAAATGGGATATTCGTCCCAATCTGTCCCTGACTGTCGCGGGGTACCGCCTCGACCGTAACAACGTGGCTATTCCCGCGACAACTGCCAACCCCGTTGCCACGCTGGTCAAAGGCACGCGGAGTGAGGGCTTTGAAGCGGGGATAGGCGGCCGCTTCACCTCGGCGTGGAGTGTCATGGGAGGGTATGCCTATCAGAACGCCCGTGTCACCCAGGCGGGTACGGAGGCGGTGGAAGGTGCTGCGCCCGGGGCCATCCTGCCGCTCGTTCCCCATCACACATTTTCCCTGTGGAATCGCTATGACTTCACGCCCTGGCTGGGCTTTGGGCTCGGCGTCATTACCCGGAGCGACATGTTTACCTCCGTCAGTAACCAGGTTGTTTTGCCAGGCTACACGCGGCTGGATGCGGCGTTGTATGCGAGGATCGATCGGCGCTTGCGCTTCCAGGTAAATGTCGAGAATATGGTTAACACACACTACTTCCTCACCGCCAGCAATGACCAAAATATTAGCCCGGGCACGCCGGTCGCCGTTCGCGGAACGATGGTACTGGATTTTTGAGATGCTTTGTAAAACGTTAATCGGAGGAAAAATGAATGTAACCGACTGGCGCAAAAGTAAAAATTCCCACAGAGGCCAATCATCGGCAGCCGCCGGTGTTTTGCTCGCATTTTTCGCCGCTGCGGTTCCGGCGCATGCTGTCGGATATAAACAGACGAACCTGGTAGCCAGTAACGACTCCTACGGCGCAGGCATTGTCGACCCGACCCTTATCAACGCATGGGGCATTGCGATCCGGCCTGCCGGGCTCGGCGGGCATTTCTGGGTGGAAAGCAACGGCGGCGGCACGACAAACCAGTACATTGGAGATGTTGGCGGAACCCCCCTTTACGCCGACGATCTCCACGTTGTCAGCATTCCCGGCCCGACAGTGGGAAATGCGGTTCCGTTTGGCACGCCCACCGGCGTGCTGTTCAATCCCGGCAGCCAGTTCAAAATAACGCAGGGGTCCATTACCGAACCTGCAAAATTCATCTTTGCCACTGATACTGGCACGATTTCAGCATGGACTGAACGCAAGAACCCGGACGGGAGCTTTGACCGGCCGGCATTTGCAAAGCTTGTCGTCGACCGTTCGAAGTCGGACGCGCATTATTTTGGCGTCGCCTTGGGCCCAGGCAATGACCGTATCCACGTCGCAAACTTTGGTCCCCGCGCGGGCATTCAGAGTTTTGACGGAACATTCACGGAGGTAACCCGTTCAGGCGCATTTGCGAATCCTTTCTCGACTTCCACAACCCCTCGTCCGGGCGATTATGAGCCGTTCAACATCCAGGCATTGACTGGCCCCGGGGGTACCAGTCTCTTCGTGCCCTATGCCAAGACTCAGGAAGACCCCACCAAGCCGGGGCAAATACTGGGGGGCGAGGAAGTCGGTGGTTCGGGCCTCGGAAGACTTGCGGAGTTCAATGCTTCCGGCGCGTTGCTGCATACCTGGGATGATCGTGGACTGTTGAACGCCCCCTGGGGTGTGGCGTTCGCCCCGGAAGGCTTCGGCATTTATAGCGGTAAGCTGCTTGTAGGGAATTTCGGCGATGGCACCATCGTCGCATTCGACCCTGCCACCCATCGCGCAATCGACTACTTGCGGGATGAGCATGGGCATATCATTTCCATCGATGGGTTATGGGGACTTCAGTTCGGCAATGGCGCGAGTCTCGGCAAGGCAGATGCGCTCTACTTTGCCGCGGGGCCACATGATGAAACAGAGGGTCTTTTTGGCCGGCTGCAAGCCGGACCCATTCCCGAACCTCAGACATGGGTCATGTTTGCTGCGGGGCTCGCGTTTCTTGGCGCCGTTGCGAACCGACGAAGGCTCAGCTCCTAAGGAGGGGCCAGCCGCTTCGCCTCCCTCCTCCTCGCAGGAGAGAGGGTCAGAAGTGAATGTCTCCACTAGAGGAGAGAGAAGGCGGAGCAGTGTCTTCCGCAGGAAGATGCGACCTGTGAGTCAGCGGTTTTTGGAGTCCACGAAGCTCAGCGGACGCGGTCGAGGCCTCCCCCTATACTGACCTATCCCGCTTCGCGGGTCCCTCGGGTGACGCTTCGCGGCGCGCCCCGCAGCGGGATGCGGCGCCTGCGGTATATGACGGGTAGAGGCACCCCCGGACGCCCTCCGATCCTTTCCGGGGGCCTCTCGTGCGGGCCCCCCTGTAAATTCTTACAGCTATTCAGGAAACCCGTTTTGCTATGCAATAGCCGTGTTTGCCTTGCTACTACAATCTGAAGAATGACCCTCGCGAGCGCAATTACCGTTAGTTACGACACGAGCAAGTACGATTTCCGGGCATGGGCTTCACTCGCGCTGGATCTTAAGTACCTTGAGAAGATTCACGAACGGGTGAATGGGAAGATCTATCCCGGTGTGGCGGAGCCGATCAATGCTTGTCATACCCGGCTGGTTCAGGCGTTTGACAGTTTCAAGCCCGTTTATGTCCATTTTATCCGATCCGTCATTGCACCGATCTACAATGGCATCAATTCATACCAGGTTCCACCGTCCTTTCGCTTTCATTTAAGCAAGAAAGGCAGCAGAGCGTTTTATCGCGACAAGAGCTATGACGGCAGCAACCCGAACCATCTCAATGTATGGATACCGTTCACCCGCGTTTGGGGTAGCAACAGTATCTGGATCGAAAGCGAAAAGGGAAAGGGCGATTTTGCCCCTGCTGAACTTGAATATGGTCAGGCACTGATTTTTGATGGGATCAATCTGCGTCACGGAACCTTTTGGAATGGTACGAGTTCATCTCGCCTCAGCATGGAATTCCACTTTTCCCCCCACAGAGATCAGGAAGAAAAAAAACGTTCCTGTGTGACCCATTTCCCCATTGATATCTGATCAATACGTTTCTGTCTTGCGTCCGGCCCGGGAGGATTCCCGGAATCTCGATTATTTGTAGGAACAATAGTTCGAGCATTTCCTCCGTGCAATGTCGGCGTTAAATTTATCTCATTGATAGCTGAACGCCGTGCGCTTGGGCAAATCAAGCGGCGTGAACGCCTAATGGTCGAATATGGGTGGGCGCGCCGAGTTACTTTACTTCAACTTCGGGAAGATGCCGTGAGCGCCGTGAGCCAGGCAAAACACCGCCGGGATTTGATAGTGGCCACACTCGGCAGATTTATGAACTTCGAACCGCCATAAGTCGCCGTGAACCGCCGGGTGGCTTTCCGAGCAAGACGATTCCCGCTGTCCAGTTTTCATGCTGTGAAAGAATGTCTACGAAGTCTTTCACTGATCTTCCAGTTCGATGAGGTTTCCATCCTCGTCCACCTCGATTTCGATCTTCTTACCGCCAGGACCCGGCGTTCTCACGATGGCCTCATAAATGGTGCGTGACTTGCCCCCCGTCATCCTTGTTTCCTTTTTGATTTCCTCAATTTCCCCCCCGGCCATATGCTTTGAAATCGTTTTTTGAACGTGAGCGGGAACCTCCGCCCATTTCAGCTCTTCCGATTTCCCTGCAAAACCCGCCGCCGCATACCCGATGGCGAGCGGCAAGACCGCCCACGCAATTATTCTTGTCCTCATGATGGTCTCCTGTTTGCCATGATTGAAAGGCCTATAACCTGTTGAGAAGGATAACCCGACGCCTAGCTTAATCTGTGCGGTAAAGCACGCATCCGACGCATGCGACCTCTTTCATTCCTTCGCTGGCGCTGGGCGATAGTCCGCTCAGTTCTCTTGATAACCCAACTCAACACCATTTTTACAAAAAAATCCTCCCTGGCAAATTCGACAACTCCTTTCGATGGACGTAAAAGTAGCCACGTCTCGCCGACCTCCTCAATATTGAATGTTAACTGCTGTGTTACAGGTCGGATCCGAAAAACGTCCAGCCCGACTTTCAGCGAGCGGTATTTTTAATTGCCGATCGCCTTCGGCTGCATACAGTTCAGCAGAATAATCGTGCTTATGCTATACACTTATTGTTATCTGTTCGCCATCTCATCGCCCGCGTCCTCATCTCGTCACTATAGGAGGTAAAATGAAAACGCTGCTCACTTTGATGTTCGCCCTGTTAGCTCCCGCGCTTGTCACCAATGCGCTGGCCGCCACCCCCAAGAACAAAGCATTAACGGATCCGCAGATTGCCGCAATCCTGATTGCTGCCAACGAGGTCGATATCGATACAGCCAAGTTTGTGGAGTCAAAAACGTCGAGTGACCTGGTTAAAAAATACACGCAGCGAATTACCGGCGAGCATACCGAGGCGAATCACCAAATAAATGAATTGGACAAGCAACTCGGTATAACGCCCGAAGAAACAAAGCTCAGCAAGAGCATCCGGTCGGACCGGAAGCGAACGGTTGACCGTCTCAAGAAGCTGAACGGCGGGAAACTCGACACAGCCTATCTTAATGACGAACTCGTGTTTCATAGACAGGTCATTGACATCCTCGACAATCAGCTCATACCCAGCGCCAGCAGCGAGGAATTAAAGAAATTGCTGATCCAGCTTCGCCCGGGCCTTGTCTCGCATCTCGAGTTCGCCGAGCAGACACTCTTCTACGTCGACCAGATGCGCTAGGCCATTGGGTGCGAGTTGGATGGAACCCCACAGCGGCAGAACCTCAGTAAAAAGCCCTGACCTTGGCTCAGGCAGAATTCAGGGCGTATTTGCGGCAGTGCTCCAGGTAGCTGCCCTCGTGGTGGGCAAGAAGCTTCACGACGGTTGACCAAAGCCACCCCGGGGGCGCCAGACTTTTGGATCGGCTGCGATGAAGGTCTCTAATCCACTGCCTTTGCACCGCAAGATCCATTTGGCGCGCATGCGCGTTGCCCACTACCATGCCCACGTATCGCGCCACCTTTCTTGCTTCAGCCTGAGTCAATTTGTTCACCTCGACTTTCATATCCTGAGGCAGGAGCTCTCGTAAAAAGACCGAGCGGCCCAGGATATGCGCCGCTACCATTCGATCACCAAGATAAGGCGACAAATGGCGGGCGCCTTCGACAACTCGTTCGCCATTCACCGGGGGCATGCTTATGCCCGACTGCGTGGGCGCGACAGGATCCACCGCCTCTTTGATATCAATCAGGCAGCGGCATTTTTTGGAGGCCTCAACCTCAAGCAGGACGGCATAACGCGCTTTTCCGAGCGAACTGCAGCCTTTTATCCAGTGTGCGGCGTCGAGAATCCTGACAGTCAAGTTTTCATTTCCGACATCTCCGGAAGTGATATGGCAAAATAGGTTCTTGATCTCGAAAACCTGCTCGATAGCTTTTCTTTCTTCCCTTGAAATCGGCCAGAACGTCTTTCCGAGTGGAATGCGAGGCGCGGTGTCTTCAATCCGCTCCTTGGCCAGATCTTTCCAGGAGCGCTTCGCTGCCTCCTTGATCGTAACTCTCACTGTCTTCGGACTCGGAAATTCGTCCGCATCTTCCTTTTTTTCGCCGAAACAGCTCTGGTAACCTTCCATCAACTGCTCAATCATCTGAGCGGTAATCACGCCTGAGAGCACAGAGTCACGCGCGGCCGTCGCGAGTGATAAACCGAGCCTTATCAGATCATGCGCAGGATTACCTATCACTGTTTGGTCCAGGTCCCTGATCTCCACATCGATTTTCCCCAGTACAGTGCCCACAGGGCCAAGATTGCCAATGTGGCAATCCCCGCCTATCCAGATTGCTGGGCCTATCGGTATCGCGTCCTTCTCCATGTCCTCGAGCCAGGCGTAAAACTTATCGGTGCTGCCTCGAACAAACGTGTGCACCGAGCGTGCCATTTTGTGGTTGCGGAGCGCATTGAGGGCGTCCTCCCTATCGCTTGAGGAGGGAAATTTTGATTTTTTGCTTTTCATTGGAGTTCGGGAGCGCAGTACTTTTCTTACAGCTTCAAACTCAAATAAGTTTGCTCAATAAGGGGCAATTGGTTCGGCTTGAGAATCTGAGCGCTAGTAGCGATCGAGCGGAGCAGGCCCCGAATCCGGATGTTCGTTCCGCGGATCGTGATGCGCTTGAGAGCCGGTGATAGACTTGGCTTCCTCACGTGTCTCCTGTTTTTTCCGGGAACGTTTTTCCACCTTCTCCTCCACCCTGTTCCCATGTGTTTCTTCACTGACGGCAATGCCTTCATCCAACTCAGACGGCAAGGTGTCCGGTTCGGTGGTGCTAGCCTTCGACTGTTCATCCTCTTTCGATTTTTTGAATTGGTCTTCCGGTGAATTATCCATCAATAATCCTCTCTTATGAAGTCAGGCAAAAGCGCCAGATTGAATCATGCGGCCGCGTCCGGGGCACTTCCGTTCGATAGCGCACAACGGGTAAGACATTACACATGGCAATAATCCTGGCTCTCCGTTGGCAAATGAATGGAGGCACGCGCAGACATCCGGCGCGGCGCCTGTGGCTTAAAGAAAGCCGCCCGACTGGTGGCGCCAGAGCATGGCGTACTGTCCGTCGATCCTTAACAGCTCTTCATGCGTTCCTTCCTCGACAATACGGCCTTCGTTCAGGACGAGCAACCGGTCGAGGCAGGCGATCGTGGATAATCGGTGCGCGATGGCAATCACGGTCTTGCCTTCCATCAAGCCCAGCAACTGATCCTGAATTGCAGCCTCCACCTCGCTATCCAAGGCCGAGGTTGCTTCGTCGAGGATCAGTATGGGGGCATTTTTCAGCACGACGCGGGCAATCGCGATTCGTTGCCTCTGTCCGGCGCTGAGCTTCACTCCCCGTTCGCCCACATGAGCGTCATAGCCCGTGCGGCCTTTATCGTCTCTCTGGCCCATTATGAATTCGTGCGCATGCGCCCGCCGGGCCGCCGCCTCAATCTCGGCCTGTGTTGCTCCCGGACTTCCATACGCGATGTTTTCAGCTATGGAACGATGCAGCAGGGACGTATCCTGCGCGACTACGCCGATTGAACGACGCAGGCTCTCCTGGGTCAGCTTCCGGATGTCGTGGCCGTCAATGCGGATGCTGCCCGATTCAATCTCGTAGAAGCGTAGCAATAGATTGATCAGGGTCGACTTTCCCGCGCCCGAACTTCCAACGAGGCCCACGCGTTCGCCCGGCCGAATGATACAGTTCAGGCTGTCAACCACTTTTCGGCCGTCGCTGCGTCCATATGTGAAGTCAAGGCGTTCGAAGCGAATTTCCCCGTGCACTCTACTGGCGTCAAGATTTTTCGCCGCGGGCATATCCGGCAGGGAGTTTTGCACAGCAATTGTCTCCATGCCGTCCTGCACCACACCCATATTCTGAAATGCGCCGTTCATTTCCCAGCTCACCCACCCCGCCGCATTGGCAATCGTCCACGCAAGGGGAACGGCCATCGCTACGGCCCCGGCCTCAAGTGTGCCCTGAACCCACAGCGTGATCCCGATGGCTGTTGTCCCGACCAGCAGCAGCGCGTTCAGTACCGCCAGTGTGGTCGTGAATTTGGTGATCATCCGCATATGCGTGGCACTGGCGCCCGTATGGTCATTGATGGCATCGCGCACGTACGAATCTTCTTCGCTCGCGCGCGAAAAGAGCTTGACCGTCAGGATATTCGTGTAGCTGTCCACCACGCGGCCCATCAATATGGACTGACGCTCGCTGCTTTTCTTGGCTAGATCGCGCATCCGGGGAACGAAGTAGCATAAAAAAAGGATGTAGGCAGCAAACCATACAGCGGTCGGCACGGCCAGCCGCCAATCGGCGCTGGCCATCAGCCATAGCGACGAAGCGCCATACACGCCTATATACCAGACGGCGTGGATGCTCGACACGACGCACTCTCGCACCGCTTCGCTGGTTTGCATCACCCGGCTTGCGATACGTCCGGCAAAGTCGTTCTGGAAGAGCGACCAGCTCTGCCTTATGACATGCCAATGGCTCTGCCAGCGGATCAGGCTCGTCACGCCCGGTACGACCGCATTGTGGCGAATGAAGCTATCGATCAGTATGGCCAGCGGTCTTCCGATCAGCACCAGCCCCAGCATTCCCGTAAGCATGGGTGCGGCCGCCTTCAACGCTGCGAGACGGTCGGTCGCCTCCATCAGTTGAACGAGTTGCCCAATGAAAACGGGAATCAAGGTATCAATCAGCGCAACCGTCGCGCCGGTCGCAAACAGGGCGGCGTAAAGGCTCTTGGTCTGGCTGACAAAATGCCAGTAAAACGCGAGGAGGCCTGAGGGCGGCGACTTGGCGGGAACACCAGTGGGACGAACAAGCTGCTCAAAGAATGCGAACATATATTTGGGAGAGTCCGGGATTGTTGGGTTAAGAGCACAGCCAATCGGCCATAGTCTCCGCATTCATGCGAGTGATCCTTCCTGGGAGGACCCGATGACAAAAAACGCTGACAAAAAAATTACCGCGTAAAAATACTCCTGCTTGCGTTTTAGCTCCGTACGGTTTTTAACATTTGGAGCGAATTGTCTGTTTTACTTTGCTTTATTTTCCAGTCTCGCCCGTTTTTTTTGGATCAGAACCGAATTTCCCTAAGCTTCGACGCTCTGTCTCTGTTATCGGGTTCGGCGAACGCGGGTGAAAGCGTCCTCGTCGAGAGCTTGGCGCCTCTGCTCGGGAACACACACAGGATGCGGAAAACCTCTGCATAATATGCTGGCGTGTTAATTTGGAAAGTACAGATGAGTATGCGAACCGGTTTCGCAAAGGGTGGCAGGCAAGATGGGCAAACGAATGAACGCAGCTCTCGCGCCAGCCTTCCTTGATTGCTTAAGTTACGCAATTACAGGAATACGTGATCCAGCAAAATACGAGGGAGGTCGCTGGGAAGGAGGAACAGGTGAAACGAAGGGACGGAAAAAGGAATTAAGGGGGAAACGGATGGAAAAAGAGAGGGACATACAAAAAACCGGGCAGCTGCTTCATTCAGGTGCCCGGCAAAGAAAATATTGAAACGACAGCCGTAAAACAGCCGTGCTTATCTCTCAGCCGGCCTCGACCTTCCGCTTCGCATACTTAAGCCCCATTTCATTGGGTTTTGAATGAACATAGCGATCGAGCGCATTATCGAGTGCGGGAAGGAGAATTCCCCTTTCGCTGGACATTGCACTGTAGACAGGGCGACGGGCTATGTAGCCAAGCTCCTCGCCTGTGCGGAGATCGAGCATGTCTGCATCAATACCCGCCTTTTCGGCTGCCCTCAAAGCCAGGCCCGCCCAGGTGATCGGTTCTGCGTTGGTGAGATGCCAGATCCCTGCTTCCCGGTCGATCAAGAGGTCGAGGCTCGCGTTCACCAGGTCAGGAACGTAGGTGGGTGTAACCGTAATGTCCCGCGAGACAATGAACATCCGTTTTTCCAGCAATGCTTTCAGGACCAGCGTTACGAAATTATGCATGTCCCAGGGGCCAAAGAAGGCGCTTGTGCGCACCACCAGCGCCTCGGGGAATAGATCGAGCACCCTGCGCTCCGCCTCGGCCTTGCTTCTGCCATAGCTGTTCAAAGGCCCGACCGGATCGCTTTCGAGATAGGGTGACAGCTGCTTGCCGTCGAATACGAGATCACTGGAAAACGTCAGCAGCTGGATCGCGTACCTCGCGCAGATTTGCGCCAGACATGCAGGTCCGGTTACATTTTCCCGAAAGCAGCGCTCCACTTCATGCTCAGCCCTGTCAACATTGACATAACCACTTGCATTGATGATTGCCCAGGGTCGGTAACGGGAAACAGCCGCCTCCAACGATTCAGGAATGGCGATATCCATTTCCTGGCGGTTCAGTACGACATATTCCAGGTCACGCTGCTTGCAGGTTCTTGCAAAAGCGCTGCCAAGCGTGCCGGTTGCTCCGGTAATGAGAATAGGCTGCATCTTTTCACCCCCCAGGAAGTGATGCTCCGGCTGAAGCGAAGTGATAACGCTGCGCGTGGCAACCGGTTGCACGCTCGTGCGGTCCGTACGGCGCCACCATCCCCGTCCTTTCAGAGTCGGATGAGACAATGGCCGCCCAGCGGCCAGGTCACGCATGAGGCTGGCAACAGCCGTGGCTCGCAATTTGCCCGAGCGGACATCGAACGGACCGGGCTCGTAATACCCGTTGCAGGCGGTAACCAGGCAGTTCCAGTCATATGAACCCAAAAGCGCCCACACGGTCACGGCGCGCATGTCGATGCCCTTCTGTTTCGCATTCCTGGCCGCTTGCCAGATTTCGACAAGCCAGCGCATCTGATCCTCGCGGCTGGCGTTGATGTGTACCTCCGTGATGGCCAGGGGCAGATTGTATCTCTCCCACGCTTCCTCAAGCAGGGGCCCGATCCCCGGCGTGGGCGTGGCAAGCACGTGCACCGGCTCGGTGTCGATATAGTTATAGCCGCGGTACTTCGATACGGGCCAGCCGCTATAACGCTCGGTGCGGTGATCCAGCCAGCGCTCGCTCGTGATGTAGTAATTGATGCCGATGATGTCGGGTGGGGAGGTATTCTCCTTGAACCAAAGAATTTCACCCGGATCGACTCCCGTGCCCGTCAGGTAGTCCCAAAGAGGATGTTCCTGATCGACCTTGCCGCACAGTAAATCCCAGCCCAGCCAGCGCCTCAGGTTGTAGAAGCCGACCAGTTCGGACAACTCCTGTGTTCCGTAAATCTTTCCCAGATCGTCGGTCTGGACCAGCTTGGCATGGGGGTTGACCTCGCGAATAGCGCGCATCGAAAGAACCACCGCACGGCACTGGTTCAGTATAGCTTGGACGAAAAGCCGGTCATCCTTCCCATGCGGATACCAGAAACCATACAATCCGCTGAATCTTGCCGTGGTCAGCGGCTCGTTGACCGGGGTGTAATACTCCACCCAGGGGTAGCGGCGCGCCACCGCACCCGCATACTCGGCAAGACGCCCGGCGAAATGCTCGTCAACCAGGCTCGTGTCTGCTGGTCCGCTGCCGTGATGCACCAGTCCCACGATCGGCGTAACGCCATGTTCCTGCAGCACGGGCAAGCGCGCATCCGGAAACGTCCAATCCGCCTCGTCGAGGCCCTTCGGAGCGATCTGCTCCCATAACACCGGATAACGGATGGCACTGATTCCCAGAGAGGCAAAACTCTCGACATCGCCCAACCGCGAGCCATGTCCGTTACGCTCCAGCTGGCTGAAATATTCATCCTGTACGCGATTGATCGTGCATTCCAACCCACCCCAGAGCATCAGGTCCCTGCCCGATCCTCCGGTTTCCCCGTTCTGTTTCCCGTTCATTGAAAGGACCTTAATAGTAGTAATTAGTAGTAATTGTAGAATATGTGGTTCTGGAGAAGCTATTGCTCCCCCGACACAAGCCCGAGCACTGTCATCGGCCCGCGTTGCCGTCTTCAGAGATTTTTTTGATTTTCTTCTTGAAATAGGTGAGGAATACGATGGTGGCCACCTTCAGGGTGGCTGTATGTCAATTCGGGAAAATCAGGCGGACATCCCACCACTCCCATTCGATCACCTGCCTGACAAAGGGCTCGAGCCGTTCCAAAAAACGGCCTTCGTTTTACGAGTGAAATATGGGTTTGTATTAAATAATTTGACGGCTCAAATACACATATATTCAAGCATTTGGCCATAAAACTTGACACTGTTAAAGCCGTGCCACAGCAGGGAAATTATGAATTTTTCATAGAGACACATTTAGGTACTGGCACGCTTACCGGCTCCGGTATTACCTGCGTTGTTGGGCACGGGAAGCCGTAGCCCGGTCAATAATTGGGGGAATAGGAATAGAGGGAGAAACTCTCCCGCACAGGTGGAGCAACTGCTGGACGTGTTAGGGGAAAAGACCGTGCTCCACGTGCGAACTGAGTTGAAGGTATATTCTATTGATCGGTTCGCCGACGTGACACTCCCAGCTGCGGCTAAGACTTCACCCTATAAAGCCGGCGCGCGCGTCGGGCACTCCGTCACAATGCCACATTTGCGGCTATCAAGATTTGCTTTGGAAATGAGAGTGGGATCCAAAGGAATGGAACCCGAAAGCGTTCTTCAAGACACATCGGGTAGACAGTGCGGAGAGAAGGAAGGCCGGGCGGCAGGGCCGTTTTGCCCTTCCGCCCAAAAAGGACTCTTCTTACGCCATGGCGCGAGTTGTCACCTGCTTTTTACCGCGGCGCATGAAGTTGAAAAGACCGGGGTAAACAAGTAAGAGATAAGTCACGGCCAGGAGGGAGAACTCTATAGCAATCCAACCCGCATCGACTTTCTCCGCCCCCATAACGGGAATAGCCCACAGAACGGCAAGACCCAAAGCCGATATTACAGCCCAGAAGACACGATTGGTGGTTTCCATGCGAGACTCCTAAAAAGAATGTTATCGAAAAATTCCATCTTCACTATAAAAATGACCCATATAACTTGGAACGGTCAGAGCGTAAAGATTTATAGTTCACAAATATTTCACAAACATCATACACGATCTTCACAATTTTCACAAGTTCTTTACATTTAATAAACATATTCTTCACATTTCGAATAAGTTTTTTGAGCCCGGGGTTGGTCTGGCGACGAAGCGGCAACACGGAGATTTCCGTCGCGTTCCCGGATTCTCCGCCATCGAATTGATACAGACATTCACAGTCCCGCAGCCTTTGTTCATGAGAGAAAATCTACTTCTCGCTCGCCGCGGCGCTGTCCAGGGATATTCTCCCTCAGCGACAGGAGATGGGCTTCCGCATCTTCGTTGACTGAAGCCTTATGCGGATTCTGCTTCGCGTTTCGATCAGACGGCCAGCCCTTCAAGCAGGCCTGACGCATCTTGTGTCCGCTTGGGTGTTTGAAGCTGCCCGGACTAAAGGTGTATTGGTGCTGTTCCGGAATGAAAGGAATGAAAAGGTAAGAAAGGAAAGGTGGAGAAAAAAGAGAGGGGAGGCCAACAAATGTTGAGCGCTCCCCGATTGAACGGATGCAACGGTTACTTCGGCAACAACGGTTATTTAGACGGGTAATATTCCTCCTTGTAAAAAACAGGATTCGGCAGAGAATTGTTGGATCAGGTTTTTTCGCCAACATTCAAATGCGACGCCGGACCCGTTTTAATTCTTATGATTCATTTTTTTCCATGCTGAGTCACCATCTGTCCGTTTTTTGGATTTTTCAAGCTTGAAGAGACCCTGCCCATGCCGTCGAAGCAATTGATAGACCATTGAAGAGGAAACTTGCTTCCCTATCCGCCGTTCAAACTCAGCTTTTAACCCGGGTATATTAAGAACCCCCGTATCTTTTGCTTCATTGACGAAGGGTGCGAGAAACATTGCTTCTTCGTTAAGGGTCATTCGGGCATGGTTCCGAAGACCTTTTTTTGTCTTTACCGGCTCAGCACCAGTTTCGATACGCTGGAACCGCGACCGAAGTTTTCCGGTGCGACTTTTGGACAACCCGATGACAATAGCCGTCTGTTCCAGTGACAATCCAAACTCCAGCGGAAGGAGTAATGCTTGGGCAGAACGTAACGCATCAACCGTTTTGGCTGAAGCAATCTTCTCCTTCGCGGCCTCCACAAATTCCCGTCCCGTCGCAGGTCTTGCCATGGCGCTCTCACATTATCTCAAAAACAAAGCATGAGGCCTGGATTCCCAGAGTGACGGACACCAGGGGGTATCAGCGCGATACAACATATAAACCTGAAACACTCGGCGGCGTAACATAATGAGCTCCTGTGTCTAATACGAAACCGCTGGCCCTTCGACCCAGGAGCAGTCGGAGATCAGGCACATGCCGCCAAACTCTTTTAACCTTGGGCGAAGTGCGTCAAGTACCTTCTGTGCCTGGGGTTCGAGGCATGCGAGAATCAACATGGCATTGTTTTCCTCAAAAAAAATGCCGTCGGGCCGCCGTGTCCCGCGCGAACCGAGACCACCCGCTGACTTGACGAACGTGTAGCCGCGCACGCCCACTTCATCCAGCAGAGCTATCAGTTCTTCGAGCTTTTCCTCATCAATTACGATCTTTATTTCTTTCATTGCTATCGTCGAATCCATGGTTCCCCCGAGAATAATTAAAGAGAGGCTGCCGAAACGTACTACCATCCCGCCACCAAGGTGCTTTTGCGCATCCCACCTCCGAAATTGATAGTACGTATCGCTTGTTGCGCTGACTATCCCGTTGCTCCTTTCATATATTTTGCCATTTCCCAATAGATCGGCACTCCGATGAAGATGTTAAAAGGGAAGGTCACGCCCAGAGAAGCGCCGATCGATATCGCCGGATCTGCTTCCGGCACCGCGATGCGCATGGCTGCGGGAGCTGCGATGTAGGAACAACTTGCATACAGCACAGCCAGCATCATGGTGCCGCCCGTGGATAAACCGAATGCAGCACCCAGGAATGCGCCAAACAGCCCCGCTGTTAACGGAAACAGTATGCCGAACACCAGCAGGAACGGGCCTTTGGCCTTGATTGCCGATAACCGCGCTGATGCCAGCAAGCCCATTTCCAGCAGGAAGAGGGACAACACGCCCATGAACAGATCCATGTACATCTTATCCAGCGGCGCGACAAGTTTTACCATCCCGGCGTAGTAACCGATGAGAACACCGCCAACCATCAGAAAAATACTCGTGCCGGTCAATATTTCATGTAACAATTTGCCCCACTGGGTAGTGCCCTTGGCACCCATGCGAGCCAGCACCGTCCCCGTAACCAGCGCCGGTATCTCCATCAGCGCCATGATCAGGACCATGTAGCCTTCGGACGTCTCCTTGATACCTTCCAGGAAGGCAAGGCCAACGGCAAAGGTCACCGCGCTCACCGAACCGTAATGGGCGGCGATAGCACCGGAATCAGCCTGATTAAATTTCCCCAGCTTCTTCAATATGGGATAGGCCGTCAGCGGCACCAGCGCCGCGAGCACAACCATCGACAGGGCGATGGGCAGCACGTCCATGATCTCGTACTTGGCCATCGACACCCCACCCTTGAAACCGATGGCTATCAACAGGAAGATGCTCAGGCTTTTGTATAATGCCTCGGGGATCTTGAGGTCGGATTTCAGTACGCCAGCCAAGACGCCCAATATAAAGAATCCCACTACAGGTTGTATGGTTGGCATCGCTTATCCTCCTATTTTTGTTCGTGTAGCAAAGATCTGCGCGATTTTCCCAGCGCTAAATCCCCAACATCTTTTTTTGTACTGCTCGCGGTGTTTAATCACTTTCCCTCCCTTAGTTGAGAATTGGTCGTTTTGTTACGTTACCCTCGGCGTGAGACTCTATTTAAATGTACTGAACCCATCAGTGACCGAATAAATCAGTGTATGCGTTTAACCTTCCTGAACCTCTCCCCGGAGCGCGACCCTTTGTCGAAAAACGACATGGAATTGAGTCACACCTGGAAATGGAGCATCCATTTTTTGTTTAAAAGACTCTTCTTCACAGCTGCCATACCCTTGGATTAAATTTGAATTGGTTCCCCAAAGCTTGCCGCAACATGTCTTTTATTGTGGCGCTTAAGCAGCAACAACCCTCCTCGAAAATCATCCGCCCCTCTGTTTTGTAACTTCTGCAAGTTTTAACCTCTTAAAGATACACACGTCATATATTTCCTCCACATTTATCGAGATTGGGTTGAAATTAACGCCCATCCTACCGTGTCAACATAAAATATTTACCGTAACTTGCTATTTTTATTGCTTATTAATACTTTTGTATAAAGACCTTACCTGCTTTAAGGGATATAAACTACGGTTGAGTCTGAAATTACCATACGATATGTGAAAAAAATATCTTGTAAATGTGATTAATTTGTGAAAATTGCAAAATGTTAACTAATCAATGGTTTGCTTGAAACACGTGATCCCCTTGTCCCAGATTCAATCTCTTCCGAAGTAAGTATAGGACACAGGCAATAGAATCTCGCTTTGCTCGAGTTAAAATCGAGATAGCGCGAACTCTAAATGCGATATATGACGTTGGATTATCAATGCATTATATGATTCTCAGCTTATACATACAGCATATGACATGGAATTCTCAATTTTGAAGTGATATGCTTATGACATTTTGCACCAGGTCTCAACCAGGGTCTCAGTAAGCGAATGCAATTAGCCAGCTAAAGCCCGGAAATTAAGTTTGCTCTGTCTATTTAGAAATTGATATAAAAGGATAACCCTGCTGCCTGACGTATGCAGGTTCAATAAATTCTGGGCTGGATTGAGATAGCCCGTGGGCTTCTCGCTTTGCGCAATAAAATGTGGTTTACCGAACAGAACTCCGGTTCTACAAGGACTAGTTTTTCGTCTGTTCGAATGGCAGCCAGGAGCGGGCCAATGTCGCTCATACACAATAGGTGGTTCAACCCATCATTCCATCGGAGGCCGTATGCCGACAATTCAGAGGACCACCACGGATAAAATGAACAAAACTACGACGCGACGTAGCACGACAAACAAATCAACAGGCAGGGCAACGGGCAAGGCAAAGGACGCGATAAAACTGCTGAGCGACGATCACAAAAAGGTTAAAAAATTATTCAAGGAATATGAAAAATTAATCAAAAAGAATGACGCTGAGGCCAAGGAGGAGATGGCGCAGCAAATCTGCGAAGAACTGACAATTCATACGCAGTTGGAGGAAGAAATATTTTATCCCGCTGCCCGCGAGGCAATAAAAAATAACCTCTTGATGAACGAAGCCACTGTCGAGCATGGTTCCGCAAAAGAACTGATCTCTGAATTGGAATCCATGAAGACATCCGATCCGATGTATGACGCTGTGGTAATCGTGCTGGGCGAATATGTGAACCACCACATAAAGGAAGAGGAAGAGGAAATATTCCCCAAGGTGCAGAAATCAAAAATGGACCTTGAAGAAATTGGTTCTGAAATAGCGGAACGTAAAGAGGATATGAAGAGGGGTTGATGTTAAACAGAAAAAAAACGTGCGATCGGACAGCCTCCGTCAACCATTATGCTCTGAAAAGCGAACGGTACTGGGCGAATGGTGACAGGCGAGATGACACATTATGTTGGAGCCTTTTCATGAAGAGGATTTTTTGGCCTGATGCTCCGCTTCACCCTTGAATGCCGGTACTCAAACTGAATAACGCTATACTGGGAGGTTACTATGACAGAAAGACGATGACCGGACTGGCCGCGGATCTCATGGTGGACAAGGCTCGCTTGGGGGTGGAGGTTCCCGGGGCGCCCCGGAGTCCCGTGGCCAGGGCCGTGATGAAAAAGGCGTCGGAGGTGAAAGCGGGCGTCATGGTAGCCAAGGTCGCGGAACCAGCAGCCGCGGTTTTGCCTCCATGGATGAGGGCAAACAGCGCGAAATTGCCAGTAAAGGTGGCCATGCTGCGCATGAAAAAGGCAGAGCGCACGAGTTTGATTCAGAAGAAGCTCGCGAGGCCGGCCGCAAGGGCGGCGAAACAGTCAGCCGGAATCGGGAGCACATGGCCGAAATCGGCCGCAAGGGTGGCGAAGTGGTCAGCCAGGACAGGGAACACATGGCTGAGATTGGTCGCAAGGGTGGCGAAGTGGTCAGTCAGGACAGAGAGCATATGGCCGAGATTGGCCGTAAAGGCGGGGAGTCCGCCAACCATGACACAGAGCATATGTCCGAGATTGGTCGCAAAGGTGGCGAACACAGCCACGGCGGCACATCCGAGGAGCGCTCGCGCGCATCAGGCCGCAGCTATAAAAGCGGAAAACCTTAGAATGAGTGACGCCCGTTAGGTTTTAACGAAAATGCATCAATGCAGGCGAATGCTGCGTTGATCAGTTCGTTTACGGCATTTATTTAATGCGTGGTAGCCGCGAGAGGTGCCGTAAGAAGTGGCGGAATGGGCGGAACTGCTGCCGACAAGCACGTTAAGGGTGATTTTCATAAAAAAGGCGAGATAAACTGTGCGATTCACAAACATCATTTCAATTTTCTAAGGATTAGTTCGGCGCGATAGTTTTGTTCCTGTAGACGCTCTTTTGAGGGGTCGAACTTCGCACTGACCTGCTCCCACAGCAGGATTTTATCGCCGAGTTCGGTCAGGCGCTCAATAGGTGTTTTTCCTTTCAGGGAGCTATGGGGGCGATCCCAGTTGTAGTAGTGCTGCCATTCAGACAACTGGTCTACGAGCATCGGATCTTTGAGATCGACCGTGGCATAAAACTCATCGAGGTCTGTACGCTGCGAGCGTTCAACCTTGCCATTCAAATGGAGTGATCGTAGCTTGATGGGCCGGAATTTTATGCGCCATTCCAGAAGCCTTTCCTGAAATTTGATGGCGAAAAATTCTCGCCCACGGTCGGTTTGAATGCGTTGAAACGCGAACGGCATTTCCTCGATCACTGCATCCAGAAAGTCTAATGTATTGCTCGCTGTCCTGCGGGAATATAGCCGCAAAACCTTGTAGCGTGTACAGTCATCGATTGCGGTGTACTGATATAAGCGTGGCGCGATCTTGCAGACATTCATCTGCACGCGGTCACCAGGGATCGGCCGGCTGTATCGAGTTACAATTTTTCTGAACGCACGTTTGTAACTCAGAAGAGGTTTATTGAGCCGTTCCAGCGTCTTATGGATCGTCGCTGTAGAGAACGAAAGATTATGCAAGCGCGCCAGTTCATCCTGAATCCTTCTATGACCCAATTTGCGCTTTCTGAGCTCAGCAATGAGCTGTACGTGTTCTGGAAAGATCTTTTGATTGGGTGAGGTTTTTGGTCGCCGGCTTTTCTCTTGCAGACCAATCAATCTGCGCTCTTGATACCGCTTCCACCACTTGCGAAGTGTAGGTCGGGAAATGCCGCATTTCAGGCATACCACCCCCGCGTTGCCGACCTCCTCGTACAGTTGAACCCAACGAAGACGTTTCCGAATCTCATTGTCCATCGCCTCATTTTAATTGAAATGATGTCTATGAATCACACAGATAAACTCACCTTTTTTATGGCTCAGCCTGTAGTCAGGCTAGTCATGTCAATCTAGGCATTCTTGTGGCTGCCTGACTTCGCATGCTGGCTGGATGAGCCTCCACGGGATGAAGATGAAGAATGGCTGCTCGAACCCCTTCCGCCATGAGATGCTTCCCCGCCTTTTCGCCCGGCTTCCCGAGCCTCTTCCGAATCGAACTCATGCGCCGTCCCCTTTGCATGGGCGGCTTTCCCGCCTTTGCTTGCAATCTCCCGCTGTTTCTGCTCGTCCATGGACGCAAATCCACGCTTGCTAGTGTCGCCACTCTTTCCTGAGGCCATGTGAGTCTCCTGGTATGCAAGATTTTTAAAAAATTCGGGTTGACATTGTGCTTACTGTCAAGCAAACGATGCTTCCCGAAGGATTATCTCTGACATCAGCCGAGATGAAGTTTCAGCTTAATGAACAGGCGGGCTTTTTTATGTTCGGAGACGCACATAATCAAAAAAATCAAGCCGTTCGCGAAATATATGCATAAAGAAACGACGACGCAATCCCAATACACATACCCACCAGTCCAAACATCATAGCCGAGCATGGCCATGCTCGCGCCCAGACTCTCCGGGGCGGTACAGGGTGCCCTCCGGGTGAAGTGGAGGAATTTCTTCCTGCTGCTCACTTCCTCGCCTGGCAGACATCTTGTCGCCGAGGCTTGGCATCAGTTTGGATATCGCAGTGTTGACCACCGCCATCGCGCCCACCTTAACGTCACGCCCTCCTTCAGTCGCGGCTTTCAGAATTGCTTCGGCAACCTGCTCTGGATTGATCATCGGAGTCGGCAGTTTGGGCTCCCGTTCCATATAGTTTCTCGCATGATGAGGAAAGGGAGTATCCACGGCCGTCGGCTGGATGAGCGTTATCGATACCAGCGCCTTGTCGAGTTCTTCGATTTCGACGCGGAGCGCATCGGTGAAGCCTTTCACCGCATGTTTGGATGCCGTATATATACCTTGCAAAGGCACGACGGCTTCCGATACCTCGCTGCCAACATTGATGAGCGATCCGCCACGCGCTTTTAAGCGTGGCAATGCCGCAAGCGACCCGTTCACAACCCCCCAGAAATTCGTATCAAACAGTCGCCGACTATCCGCATCGCTTACTTCGTCCAGTCGACCGTATATCGAGACGCCGGCATTATTGACCCACGTGTCGATTCGGCCAAAATGTTCTACCGCCTCCCGGGCTGCCGTCAGCATTTTTTCTCGATCGGCGACGTCCACGGCATAGCAAATGGCATCGCCACCAGTCTCAAGGATCCCCGACACCAGTTTCTTTAGCGTTTCCTCGCTGCGGGCAATAAGAACAACTTTGGCACCACGCTCAGCGGCAAGCTTTGCCGTACACAGCCCGATGCCGCTGGATGCCCCCGTAATGACTATTACTTGTTGATTCAATGGCTTAAGAGAAGCGTGCATGAATTTACTCCTCAAATTATATTTTCTTACAATCCAGTTCCTATAGCGAAAAACGGGGATCCTCAAGTCGTTACCACGTCCCTGCCGGATCTTCTTGGGTACCTCAGATGCATTCGCTCTCCTCACCCTATGAGTTTTTTTAATGCATGACTGTGCAGAAACGTACAAAGCTTTATTCGGGCAGCGACGAAACTTCCGGGAAGGAGGCGAGTCGCCGTGCACCCTGGGCCGCAACCCGGCGGCTCTTTTTTTCGGGATTTCCAAAGGCTCTTTTTGAACTATATCTGACAGGCGGACGAACTCGTCTTCGGCACCAGCCTCTTAATGTCTTCGTTAAACCAACACGGCTCGTCGCATGAAACTGATGGAGGGGCAGCGTAGTATTCTATAAATTGAAAAGGCTCACTCTAAACCCGCTGAAAGTCGGGTCATTTCTAACCCACCCATTGGATTTTTTATTCTAGATCGGGCGGGCGGTATCGGCGCTGATGGATTTCAGGTCACCTGTGTAGGGTGCCGTCCCAAGACGGCCTGATTCCTTACCCAATAAACCTTGGGTTCGGGCCACCCGCATAACTCTTCTTCGAACAGCTAAGGTGCATTTCTTTCGTTGAAGACCTGTATGCCATCGCTAACACATGAAGGAACTTTTATTGAGCTGCCGGTAAATTTGCCGGTGGAAGTGCAATTTGTTCTGAACGAGGATGAAGTTGAGCGTTTCCGGGTTTTGTTGGGGGAAAAGAAAAGCTGGGCTGTTTTATGTTCAATTCCAGTAGAGTACGGGGTTCTGCCAAAACACCTCTTAGGGGAACAGGATCCGCGCACGACAAGGGCCAAGCCAACTTTGAATCTACCTGGCAGAAATCGAGCTATAGCGGTTACTTTTTGTTGATCTTGCTGATCTTGTTACCCTGGATGTCAAGCGCGAACATCAAGCCCTTCTGGTCAAAAACGTACGCGTAGATTTTGTCCTCGGCGGTCTTCGAGGTCGATGATTTCCCCGTACCTTCGTCTGCAAACACGACGGAGGGTCCGACGCCGATCTCGAAACCCTTGGCCTCATCAAGGACCTTCAGCGTCCCCTCGCTCAGAAAGAACAGCGCGTAGCCGTACTTCTGCGCGCCTAACTGTAGACCAATCGACCCGCCACCCGTACTGTAGTAGCCGGCTACCTTGTTGCCTTTGAAAAGCACACCCTCGCCGTGCTGGCCGCCGACTCCCACGCCCGCTCTCACAATCTCAGGGAAAACGAGCACTGCGACCGCATCCTTCCCGATTGCCTTGGCGCCCGGGTTTTTCGCATAGAGACTGTTGAGCGCGGCATGTGCATCCCGGTGCAACTCTTCCGCCGTTTCGGCTATGGCTGTCTGGACCGGGATGAGCGTTGCTGCCACGAAGGTTGCAACGATGGTAAATGAGGATAGATTCATAGCTTTCTCCTTAAGTGAGAGGTCTACCACGGACTTCGTCAACGCCCGCCACGGCATCACGAGCTGCAACGAATAATTAATTGTAGTATTTTCTAGGTGAATCGAAGGCGTAAGCTTCCTCCTTTTGGTAGACAAGCAAAAAGCAGAACTTTCTGGCAGGATTTTGCCTGGAGGTTCAAATGAAGAAATCGTGATTTATGGAAAGCCAGATTGTTGGGATATTGAAGGAAGCCGATAGCAGAGTTACGGTCAACGAGAATCTGGCGCAAGGGTGGGACCGACCGGTGCAACGACAAGGATATCGAACTACGTTTCATACACCCCGGGCAAACCGAATCAAAATATTTTCATTGAGCGCTTCAACCGATCATACGAAGAACGGCCCCATGACGTGCCGGGAAGCTTGGCCCCGGCTATGTTTCATGAGCTTGCTTACAGGGAAGAACTCTACTTCTGAGCTGTCTATTTACGGGGGAGCTTACGAATCCTATCGTGTGTTAGCGCACTGATGATATGGATGGGCAGGCGTATTCTACAAACAGCTTGATGGGAAAACGCTCACTCATAGACTCACGTAAATCCAGCGAAACCCATATTTTTATCGACCACCGCAACTCACCCACAGGAGCTTGAAATGAACAAACTCATATCGACTATTATTCTTGCGGCCTTTACGGCTGTTTGTAGCTTCGGTGCCATCGCTGCAGATTACTCAGACAAAGGAACTACGACTAGCTCCGGCTCTGCCGAAAAAAAGGACAGCAAGACAGGAACAGGCAAGTCTGCGGAGGAGATGAAGTCAACACGTGACGTCACCGGTCACGAAAAAATGCCAAATACGGAGAGAACAGGGGAATACAAAGATCAGGAAGTAATGAACAAGAAACCGTATACGGAGAAAAAGTAGTATCAGTAATCAATAGTATCCGGCTTTTTGTTGTTAATCGAAATCCCTAAAGGGGCGGGCAAATCCCTGCCCGCCCCCGGTATCCCCTTAAACCCCTTAAGCCTTTTACCGGCCGAAATTCGATCCGCCTTTATTCGGCCATATTGCCGATTCGCAGATCCATTTTACCCTCGGCGCGCAATTACTCAGTACGCTTGTGTACGGAATTGATGAGGGAGTACGTGGAAAACCCCGAATAGAGACCAGGCAGGCGAACTCACCGGACGGTCCGCAGGCATTCGGGTAGAAAGTAGCCGGCACTAGAGGCTGCCAAGCAACTCCTTGAGAGTCTTGAGATTCACTGGCTTAGTAAGATGATGGTCGAATCCGCTGGCTTTTGACTGCCGCCGGTCTTCCTCCTGGCCCCAGCCGGTAAGGGCCACCAGCTTGATATTTTTGAACTCGCGCTGCGCACGGATGTGGCGCGCCACTTCATGGCCACTCATCCCCGGCATGCCGATATCCATCAGGATCACATCCGGTTTGAACTCGCCGATTACCGAAAGCGCTGCTGGACCGCTATTCACCGCCTTGGCATTCATGCCGACGGATGCGAGCAGCATTTGCAGGACCTCGGCCGCATCGTGATTATCGTCAACCACCAGCACGCGCAGGCTGCCCGGCTCTACCGGCGGAGCCTCGGGCTCGGCACCCGTTTCGGGACCTGGTGTTGGCGTCAATGGCAAGCGGACAACGAACTCGCTGCCTTGATCTTTCCCATTACTCATCGCTTCTACAGTGCCTCCATGCATTGAAACGAGGCGATGGACCAGATTGAGCCCGATCCCCAATCCTTCCTCTGTTCCCACCCCTTTACGCCGCTCCTGGGCGAACATGTCGAACAAGCGGGGCAGCATGCCCGGCAGGATTCCAATCCCGTTGTCACGAACGGACACAACAGCGGAATTATCAGCTTGCCAGGCAGACAGCCAGATCTGGCCGCCGTCCGGTGTATACCTCGCCGCATTATTGAGCAGATTGGTGAATATCTGCTCAAGGCGCACACTGTCGGCATAAACCACCAGAGGCGCTTCAGGTATGGAAACGCTCAATTCGTGCTTCTTTTCGCTGATGAACGGCTGGCTTGCTTCAATTACATTACGAAGCACGCCAGCCAGTTCCGTGGGCGCCCGCCGGAGTTCCACTTTTCCACTGGCGATGCGCGATACTTCCAGCAAGTCATCGACCAGCCTTACCATATAATTAACCTGGCGGTTAATAATCGAGAGTAAACGGGGCACCGATGCTGCGCTCTCGGGATGCGCTAGCAAGGCGAGGGCGCTTGCAACAGGAGCAAGGGGATTGCGCAACTCATGCGCAAGTGTCGCCAGAAACTCATCCTTGCGACGGCCAGCTTCCCGCAGGGCATTCTCTGCATTGACGGTATCCGTAATATCGATGGATACCCCGACGTGGCCTGTATAATCTCCCTCGGCCGTAAAGAATGGCAGAGCGTACGAATTGAGCCAGCGCACCTCTCCGTCCCTTTTCCTGACCCGAACCCTCCCTTGGAAGGGCGAATGATTGCGCAATGCGCCCTCAAGCGCCGCCAGGTAACCTGGAGCATCGTCCGGATGAAGGGTGGAACGCCACCCGGCATGCATTAACTCCTCGGCAGTCTGCCCCATCAATTCGGTACAGCGTTGGTTAAGATAAGCGAAATTACCGTGCCCATCGACCTGCCATGTCAGTGCGGGCGATGCCTCCGCCATTGTGCGGAACCTGGACTCGCTTTCGCGCAGCCGCTGCTCAGCGCGCTTGCGCCGCGTAATATCCGTGACATATCCCACACTCTCAGTGGCATCGAGCTGTTTGGCGTTAAATGACACCCACCAGGTCGAGCCGTCCTTTCGAACAAATTCCCGTTCACAAGAGCCGGGGCGCCCATCGGTCTCGCATTCCCTGGCGGCCTGCAAAAGCAGTTGCACCCATTCCGGGGGCGTATCGACATCGCGGGGCAACAGACCCTCTCTTCCGTCCTCCCCGCTGAGGCCCGTTATCGTCAGGAAGGCGTCGTTGGCCTGGGTAATCTCGCCTTTCCCGTTGAAGAAAATGACACCCATCGTTTCAACCTCAAGCGCGCGGCGGAAGCGCTCTTCGCTTTTACGCAACGCCTCCTCGGTTTCCCTGCGCTTTCGAACATGCAGGGTCACATCCATGCCAAGCGCCAGCACACGCCGACAAATTCCATCCTCTTCGAGCACAGGCAGAAAAACCAGATCAATAAAATGTTCCTCGGGTCCTCGCCCTGAAGCCGGGCGAAAGACAGAGGCAGCTCGAAGCCCATGAACGGCTTTCCAGTCGCCGCTACTTGCGCGAGACTTTCCTGCCAGGCGGTTTGAGAGGTTTCGGGAATTACCTCGAAGCATGGACGACCGACGAGGTCGCGCTCGCCGACAAGCCGACAGTAGGCATCATTGGCAAATTCAAAGACAAAATCGGTCCCACGCAGCAAACACATGAATGACGGCGCCTTGGAAAATGCGTTTTCCAGGAGCTGTATTCTGCTTGCTTGCACCGCATCCATGAGCCGGGCGCCCTCCGCGTGGTGGGCTCGGGCAAGAACCGGTTCCGCCCTCTCGGCTACCGTCACGAACACGCCCCCGGGCAGGCTTCCTTTAGCGTCAATGGGCATTGCCCCGGGAAGCGGGCTGCAAGTGAGCTTGAAGAATAACTCTTCTGAAGCACCATCGCAGCTCAGGAGGAACCTTTGTTCGTCAAAGGTCAGCGATTCACCTCGCTGCATGACGGCTTCGCAGACCGGCTCCAGGAAACCCCAAACCTCCGGCCAGCATTCGCTTGCCCTCTGGCCGAGGCCCTTTGGGTGTTTGCCGTCCATCAGGTTGCGAAAGCTATCGTTATATATCTGTATAAGGTTTGGTCCCCAGAACAATAGCGCCGCGGAAGGCAACCGCAGCATGATACTGAGAGCAAGCTGAAGGGGCGGCGGCCAGTCATGAACAGGCCCCAGCCCCGAGCCCGTCCAGTCGTGAGTAAAAATCAGTTCGCCCATTTCACTCCCGCCCAACCAGCCGGGCACTTCGGACTGATCTGCTGCCACTGGATCCATGCCTCTAATTAATTCCCCATTAATGCACTGCGATCAGTGCGGAAATGTCGTCATCTCGAAGTCGGAACGCTTCGTCTTGCAAATATCAATGCGTTAACATTACGCTTGGGTGCGATTTGTGCAGCTCATTTTTTTCGTATAGCAGCAAGGGCTTTCCGCACTTTATCACAGGTAAAGTGCGCTCGTGTAGCCAAACGTCGCGGTGGCCGATCCGAGACATTCTGTGTGCGATACCGAATAGAAGAACGTCCGTGACAGGAATTATTGTGACGCTAACGAGGTCGAAAAGTCAGCAGGGTTACCTGCCAGGATCTGCGCTGAAAACTCCGGGATTCTCCTGATAAATTTGGATGGTGATGAAGAAAATAAGAAAAGATCATTGCAATGTGATTTTCGATGTCGTTCCCGGTGGCGATATCGTTCCATGTGTCCGATACTCCGCCATGGCCGGAACGAATCCGGTAAAACAGACGGTGCGCCGATGATCGAGTCTGGGGAAGAAAACGCTATGGAGCTCCGTCAGTCGCAGTCGATTCTGCGGGCGGCACTCGAAGTCACAGCCGATGGAATTCTCGTTACAGACCAGGAAGGGCGCGTACTGTATGTCAACGCGCGCTACATGCGCATGTGGAGCATGGAGGACGAGGCCTCCGAAGCCGGAGAACATCGGCAACTGCTGAATTTGTGTTGCAGGTATCTGGCAGATCCCCGACAGCTTCTGGAGCGTACAGCTGAAATTTATGCGACCCAGCCGCCGCAAAGCTATGATGTGCTGGAGCTTGTCGACGGAAGAGTGTTCGAGCGATTTTCCCAGATTCACTACAGCGAAGGCCATCGCGCCGGGCGTATCTGGAACTTTCGGGATATTACGGCGCGCCGGCATGCCGAAAATGCAGCGAGGGAAAGCGATGAGCGCCTTGGCTTCATGGCGGAGGTAATGCCCCAAAAAATATTCACCGCGCGCCCGGATGGGACTCTTGATTATTTCAACCACCAGTGGAAGGACTACACAGCACTCCCTCCCGAGCAGATGGAAGACTGGGGATGGACAAAACTCATTCATCCCGACGATGTGCAAGAAGCCATTAGACAGTGGCGGCACTCGATAGGCACCGGAGAGCCTTTCAAGGTTGAATGCCGCTTCCGGCAGGCCAACGGAAACTATCGATGGCACTTGACCCGCGCACGGGCGAAGCGCGATGCCAGTGGAAACATATCGATGTGGGTTGGTTCGAATACCGATATTGATACCCTGAAGCGGGCCGACGAGGAACGGAGACAGCTTCTGGAGAGTGAGCGCAATGCCCGGGCCGAGGCCGAGCGCGCCAATCAGTTGAAGGATGAGTTCCTCGCTACACTCTCGCATGAGCTCAGGACACCGCTCAACGCAATCCTTGGCTGGTCCCAGCTCATCCTGCAGGGAACCATGAGCGCCGAACACGTCCGGCGGGGGCTCGAGATCATCGAGCGGAATGCACACGCGCAAAACAGGCTGATCGCCGATCTTCTGGACATGAGCAGCATTGTGTCCGGAAAAGTCGGGCTCGACATGCAATTGCTGGATTCCGGAGGCATCGCCGAAGCGGCAGTGGAGTCAATCGCACCCGCGGCGGAGGCCAAGGAGATCCAGCTTCGAAAAATGATCGATCCGGAGGCGGGCGTGGTTTATGGCGACAGCAACCGGCTTCAGCAGGTTATCTGGAACCTGCTTTCGAATGCGGTTAAATTCACTCCGAAACACGGTCGTGTCGACTTGACCGTCGGCCGTGTGGAATCTCATCTCCAGATCATGGTGAGAGACACCGGATTGGGAATCCACCCCGAATTTCTGCCGCACGTCTTCGACCGGTTCCGCCAGGAGGATTCTTCCCTTACCCGCTATCACGGCGGCCTGGGTCTCGGGCTGGCCATTGTCAATCAGCTTGTCGGACTGCACGGAGGCACCGTCCGTGCTGAAAGCGAGGGCGAAGGCAAGGGCGCATCGTTCATCATAACGCTTCCGCTCGCGTCAATTCGCGGTCCGGCCAGCGAGGATCAGACCTTCAGTGCTGCTCAGGTGGAGCATCGCGAAATGCGCGTCCTGCTGTCGGGTATCAAAGTGCTCGTAGTCGATGATGAACAGTATGCGCGCGGACTCATCGATGAGGCGCTTACGCAATGTGAGGCGTTGGTCTTTACCGCTACCAGTGCAGGGGAAGCACTGGAGCTTTTGAGGAAACAAAAACCCGACGTAATAATCAGTGATATTGGCATGCCGGAAAAAGATGGGTACCAGCTCATTCGCGAAGTGCGAAGCTTGCCCGCGACCCAAGGCGGAAAAACGCCCGCCATCGCATTGACGGCATTAGTGCACTCACAAGACAGGACAAAAGCCATGCTTGCGGGTTATCAAATGCATCTTTCCAAACCCGTCGAAGCTCGGGAGCTGATAGCGGCCATCGCCAACCTCACGCAGTGGAAACATTAAGGCCAGCCTCGACAAAATTCCATCGGGTTGCGTGATCCCTTAAGCCGGACAGGCCAGGAATTCCCTTCCTTGATCTCGTAGGAGTATCAACAGGTGCTCACCCGATTTCCCCTCCCCCTTGCGGGGAGAGCCAGGAAGTGTGCAAGGAAGAGGCGCGAAAAACAAATGTCTTTAAAGCGGCCCGATTGGGTGCCCTTGCTTTCGTGTATTCCTTTGCTACGGTGAAGTTATTCCTCATCCCCCAACAGGAGTGATCAATGGATATCGAGCTGCTGATCAACAACAGCGCGGACCGGCGAGCCAGATACGTCTCCTGGACGCCTTCCCCCTGCGGAATTCGTCTGACGGACACCACAGGTCTGACCCAGCCCGCCGGTGTGACGCTCAGCAGCAAATCCTCGGACTCCGGCGGCAATGTTGTGTTTTATTCGAGCCTTACCGGAGCACCCATGCCAGAGCTGGCGCTTCAGTTACCTCTGAATGGCAGTTCGGTAGGGTTTTATGTTGGGGGACAGTTCGGACGACCCAGCCGTGCCGATGGTGACGTCGCCATCGATGTAAAAACCGGAAATCAACAGGTGGCGGAAATCCCGCTCATGGTGAGAATACGCAAGGATGCCACCACCTTGTCAGCTGACGAGCGCGACCGCTTTATTGCTGCTTCGCACGATTCAACAATCGGGGTACGGGCCGATTCGCCGATTTCCGCAATATGCACACAGCGGCCGGTTCTCCTGAAGCGCACGGCCAGCCAGGCTTTCTGCCATGGCATCGCGTTTATCTGCTGGATCTCGAGCGCGAGCTGCAGAACATTGAACCCAGCGTCGCATTGCCTTACTGGCGTTTCGACCGGCCTGCGCCGGAGCTGTTTACCCGGGATTTCATGGGAGAATCCAATAGGCTGGGCACCGTTTTATTCTCATCGGCAAACCCGCTTCAGTTCTGGGTCACGGATGGCGTACAAGGAATCGTGCGACGGCCTCTTTTCGACACCGCCACTGAAAGCGCGATCGATGTTCTCTCGGAGGATGAGACGCTGGGTCTGGGTGATGCGTTTGTCGATTTTGAGGAAATGGAAGGAAACCCGCACGGATTGGCTCACGTGTCATTCGGAGGCTCGATCTCGAGCATTCCGACTGCCGCAAAAGACCCGCTCTTTTTTATGCTTCATGCCAACGTCGATCGTTTGTGGGCCAAATGGCAATCGCGCTTCAACCGCTTCAACCCGACCGAGGAGAAATCTTTCGATACCAACGCGGCGAATGGCGGAAATCGCATCGGCCATAATCTGCCCGATACCATGTGGCCCTGGAACGGTGAAACAGCTCCGCCGCGCCCGCCCACCGCTCCCGGCGGGGCCCTTTCCACCTCTTTCTGCGTACGGGCGCCAGGGTCTTCCCCCCGGGTGCGCGACTCTTTCGACTTCCAAGGGAAGGTGACGGCCGCTTCGAGGCTCGGGTTTGACTACGACGATGTGCCTTACTCATAAGCTAACATTCGCTACCTGGTCTCACCCAGGAGGAGGAATATTTCATGGCAGAACCAAGGAACGGACCAACAAAAAAATCCGCCGAAGCCTATACCACGGCCTTGAAAACGGCGACGAACCGCGAGCAGGATCCCGGCGAACGCGTGAAGGCCTTCGCGGGCGTGGCGCGCGCCATCTGCGACGATAAGGAAAAACTGGATGATGTCATCAAGGTGCTCCAGGATGCCCAATCACCGCAGGCCGTTCGCTTGGCCGCGTTAAGAGCGTTGCAGGCGGCGAGCTTCAGCGTCGTCAAATTCACACCCTGCCGGCCCGCTTATCGGACTGCGCTCAGGTCGCTCGTGGAAGACCCGGATACTGAGATCCGTCAGCGTGTGCTGGGGATACTCGCGCGGGACCAGGATGGCTATGCCCAGCAGCGGCTGATCGAAGGGCTGCAACACCCGGGGAAGGCGTTGGTGCCCCCCGAGAAGGCGCTGCAATTGCTGAGTTACGATATTCACGCCGATGCCTATACGGTTGCCCGGGAGATCGCGAGCAAACCACCCAACCCCGACGCCAGGCGAGAGGCCTTGCGCCTGCTGGCTGCTGATGCGGCGTCAGTTCCCACATTCGAGAATATTCTCCGAAATAAGGACGAGCCCCTGGAAATGCGCCAGCTCTCCGCATCGGCACTTCACACGCTGGCGCCGCAAAAAATGCAGGAATATGCGCGCGACATCGTGCTCGATGACAGTGAAAGCGATGAGCTCAAGACGACGAGTCTCACCGCTCTGACAAATTTTGGCAACGAAGAGGCGGTTGCGGGGGATGATGCCTTGCAAAAAACTGTCGATACCCTGAAAGAAAGAACTGCCACATCAGAATTGAAGGATTCCGCGCAAAACTTTCTCAAGAAATATCGCAAGTAAGGACGACCGCGATGCCGGACGATTTTCCATCCCGGCTTACGGCGTCGGCCGATATGTCGGAGCTTCAGTTCTCGAAAATGGTCGATGAGCTGAAAAACAGCCCTGCGACATGCGAGCGTTTGACAGAGCTCCTGCATGAGGACAATCCTATCTATGACCAGCGAGGCACGGCGGCAACCACCCGTATGCGCGGGTGGGTACTTCTGGCACTGGGGCAGCAGCCGCTATCGGAAAGAGCGCTATTGTTTGTTTTCGAAGAACTTGACAATGGCCGCGATGCGTATCTCGTAGCCGCTGCCGCCCGGTCCTTGCGAAACGGTGCGTCTCCCGCGCCTTTCATCGCTCCATTCCTCATACGCGCACTTGCCAATATCCAGTTCCATGATGATTTTGTCCGCCTGGACCGCTATGGAGGGTATGCAGCATCCCAAGAGGACACAGCAGAGAATTCAGCTGCGCTCACGACGGCCGTGGATGAGTTGCTTGCTGCACTGCGCTGGCTGGGTTCCGGTGTAATACAGGTCCTTCCCGCAATAGAAGCCCTGCTTGCGGACAATGCCAAAGGAGGAGGTGCGCTCTCCCGAACTCAATTGGAAGAACTGCGAATTATTCTCGCGTCGGCGGGCGGATCCGCAACTGTGGCTGAACCCGACCGTGACTGCTGCACTCTCCCTTTTGTAATCGGCGGGTTTCGCGAATGGCTCCCCGTGGTGGGAACTGATGAAAAAGAGATCGGGTCGGTCGTCTTCGAAGATCAGGATGGCAAGCGAATCACTTTCCACGAATTCTTTCACGGCCACCCCTCGGTGGTAGCTTTTTTCTACAGCCGATGCACAAACCCGTTCAAGTGCTCGCTGACCGTGGCAAAGCTCGCGCGTTTGCAGAAACTTTTGGTTGACCGGCAGATGAGCGGACAAATCCGTACTGCCGCGATAACCTACGATCCCGCTTTCGACCTTGCCGAACGCCTCCACGGTTACGGGACCAGCCGTGGCGTGCGCATGGATACCGGCAACCGGCTGCTTCGCCCGGTCGAGGGTATCGAGCCGCTTAGGAAATACTTCGGCTTGGGCGTGAACTTTATCGGGTCACTGATCAATCGGCATCGAGTGGAAGTCTACGTTCTCGACGCCCATGGCAATATCGCCGCTTCCTTCGAGCGCATCCAGTGGGACGAAAACGAGGTTCTCGACAGCGCAGCCACGCTGCTCGCTTCAGGGCACGGCAATAGGGCACTGGCTGGCGCCAAGGGCAATGAGGGCGTTTACCCTGGCCCGGTTGATAACGAACCGGCCGTACGCCTCCCGTTCATGGCGAGCCGTCGCCGAAGCTCCGTCAAACATCCGGCAGGCGACTCCGCATTGTCCTCGACCCTGCCCATTTTAGCGCTTGCTGCAGCGCTCTTCCCGAAGTGTCCAGTCTGTTGGGCGGCATATCTCAGCGTGTTCGGCATTGCCAGCCTGGAACGCCTGCCCTACTCCCCGTGGCTCTTGCCGCTCCTTGCCGGCCTGATGGTCGTCAACCTTGCCAGCCTCTGGCTTCAGCGTCGCGCGCAGAAGCGCATGGCCGGCTTTTACCTCGCGGCGGCGGGAACATTCACAATAGTCGGTCCCGGTATCAGCCTCGAACTGGAGTACGCCAGCCTGGCGGGAGTGCTGCTGACTTTGGCTGGATCGCTGCTCGGCGTGTTCTCATCATCCCCGAACCTTGGTCGACACGCCCGTTCCTCGGGCGCGTGAGCCTTTATCTGGATTTCTTTCAAGACTGCCTCGCGGGCGCAACCAAAAAAACGGAAAGGCCACGCCGGAAACAGCGTGTTGCTTCAGGCCAGGCTCCGCTCTTTTTATGCGTTGCGCATTCAATGTAACTTTAATATAATTGTCATGCGAGAAATGCGCCCTTCGACAGACAACATTCTCGTATTAGCCTTACCCGGACGCCCTGCCCTGCACGCTCCAGCCGGACGTCTCCCGGTCCAGTATCAGCATCAACGCTGTCAACCTAGGAAGCTCACAGATTCAGCCGGAACGATTACCTTCCGGTCTTCATTTCTCTTCGAACATTAGCCTGCCCGCACGGTCGCCGGGAACTTTTCATGGGATTAGAGGATTAGAGCGACCTAACGATATCGTGGGATAAATGTAAGGTGCGGTAATGATCAAAAATGATGAGGAAACGCTGCTTCGCTCTGTTGCACTGCAAACCTCCCGTGCCATCCTTCATGCGCGCCTGCGCGCCGAGCACGAACTGCAGCAGGCGAAAAAAGAACTCGAAGACAAGGCGGGGCGCCTCGATCACTCTCTCTCCGTTCTGCGCGCCACCATGGAAGCAACCGCGGAAGGAATCCTGGTTACGGACGAGCATGGCAATGTACTGCGCTTCAACGAGCCCTATCTGAAGCTGTGGCCGGTTGACCGCAAGCTTGTCACGTCGGGCCATCATTCGCAGTTGCTTAAGTTTTGTGCCCCGTTTCTGAAGGAACCACAGCAGTTTCTCAGAAAAACCGCCGAAATCTATTCGGTCTGGCCGCCCGACAGTTATGACCTCCTGGAACTTAACGATGGCAGGATATTCGAGCGGTTCTCGAAGATACATTATGTCGAAGAGCGGTACGTTGGTCGGGTGTGGAGCTTCCGTGATGTCACGGCGCGCAGGCAGGCCGAAGACGCCGTGCGAGAAACCCGGGACCGCCTCCGTTTCATGGCGGAAGTGCTCCCTCTCAAGATTTTTACGGCTCAGGCCGATGGCAACGCCGACTACTTCAATCAGCAGTGGGCGGAATACGCGGGCGTGACGTTCGAACGCCTGTTGGGCTGGGGATGGACAAAGCTGATCAGCCCTGAGGATGCGGACAAGAGCCTGGAGCGCTGGCGCTACAGTTTGGAAACCGGAGAGACATTCCAGATGGACCATCGTCTTCGGGATGCAAATGGGGATTACTGCTGGCATTTGACCCGGGCCCAGGCCAAGCGCGATGCCAACGGTTATATTTCGATGTGGGTGGGCTCCAGCATTGACATCGACGCCATGAAGCGGGCGGATGAAGAAAGAAAACGGCTCCTTGCGAATGAGCGGATTGCGCGCAACGAGGCAGAACAAGTCAACCGTATCAAGGATGAATTTCTGGCGACGCTTTCTCACGAATTGAGGACACCGCTTAACGCGATCCTGGGATGGTCGCAGCTCATTCTCCAGGGTTCGATGGCTGCGCAGACTGTTCAGCGAGGTATGGAAATCATCGAAAGGAACGCGCGCGCACAAAACAAACTTATCGAGGACCTGCTCGAAATGAGCAGGATCGTCTCCGGGAAAGTCAGCCTCGACATGCATCTGTTTGATCTGGCGAGCTTCGCGGCGGGGGCCGTTGAGTCGATGTCGCCCTTGGCTGAAGCCAAGGGTATCCGGCTCAGGAATTTTATCGATCCGGAAACCGGGAAAGTCGCGGCCGACCACAACCGGATGCACCAAATTATTTCCAACCTGCTTTCGAACGCCATCAAGTTCACGCCCAAAGACGGCCACGTGGACATCATCGTGCGGCGGAGTGAGTCAAACGCTGAAATCACCGTGAGAGATTCGGGGATCGGTATCGACGCTGAGTTCCTCAAGTATGTTTTCGACCGTTTCCGCCAGGCAGACTCCTCGTCCACGCGGCATCACGGCGGGCTTGGCCTGGGCCTTGCAATAGTCAAGCAGCTTGTGGCGCTCCACGGGGGCACAGTTCGGGCGACGAGTGATGGCGAGGGGCAAGGCGCCTCGTTTACGGTAAGCCTGCCTCTTAGCCCGGTGGGCGCGGAGGCGGATGAGGTACGCAATTCCTTCAAGCCTGCGGCTCATGCGAATTTCGAATTTCCGGGTACCCGAATCCTGGTGATCGATGATGAACAGGACTCACTTGAACTCATCGGAGAAGTACTTGCAAAACACGGGGCGATTGTTAGAGCTGCTACCAGCGCGGCCGAAGGACTGGAGATCTTGAAGGGCGAGAAACCGGAAATTATAATAAGCGACATCGGCATGCCTGACGCGGATGGATATGCTTTCATGGAGGAAGTGAGAAATCTGCCTGAAGCCGAGGGAGGAAAAACGCCGGCCATTGCGGTCACCGGATTCGCCCGCCCGGAAGATCGAATTTGTGCGATGGCTGCCGGTTATCAGATGCATTTTTGCAAACCCATAGATGCTCACCAGCTTATCTCGGCTGTTAGCAAATTGATCCGGAACCACGAAAACGTCTGATAAAGCAAAAATAATAGCCCGGAGTGGTCGTTTCCTGACCCCTTGCCGTGGAATAACATTCCACTCGAAAAATTCGCCGACAAATTTCTGTGGGCTTCTGTTCTTGTTTGCCAGAGCAATCTCCCGTACGTGTGAGCCATCGGGCTCGGCCGACAGCCGCCCATGTGCCGCCTGATTTCATCCGCTTCGGCTGGTTCGGTTAGATTTGGCACGCCACGGCTGCTCGCCCGCCCGTTTAACAGGAATCGGCATCAGTCACATACGAGGAGTCACGAACAACCGACATTGAATAACCCTAAAACAGGGCATAAATCATGAGTACGATACCAACCGAACCCATTGGAAGTATTCCGAGGCCAACCGCACTGTTAAAGGCGATTGCGGAAATGGGTCATATGAATCCGCAGCTCGACCATTTGTACGACGAAGCGATAAAAGATACGATCAAGTGCCTTGAGGCTACCGGCTCGCCGGTAATCACTGATGGAGAACAGCGCAAGTATCATAATTTCTGGACTTATCCCGTGGACGGGCTCTCCAACACGACGCCCGACGGCTTTACGATTCCCTTTTTTGCCGGCCATGATCGTAAAATGCCAAAGCTGGCATCCGGGCCGTTCCGCTACAGGGTCTATGCGGATTCCTATCTCAAGATGGCGATGCGTTACACCCACCTGCCGATCAAGCAGGCGGTTGTCTCCCCCTCCGCCTTAAGTCTTATGTATCCTGCGGAGGAGATACCCGGTTACTCCCGCGCCGAATTCATCGACGACCTGCTTCGCGAGCATGAAACCGAGGTTCGCAGGTGTCTTGCCAACGGGGCGCACAACGTACAGATCGACTTTACGGAGGGAAGGCTGGCGATAAAGATCGATCCGACGGGAGGGCTTCTCAATAGCTTTATTGACCTTAACAATCTCGCCCTCTCCCGTTTCACCCCTGGAGAGCTTTCACGCGTCGGTGTGCATACCTGCCCAGGTGCCGACTGTGACTCGACCCATAGCGCCGATGTCGACTACGCCGAACTTTTGCCGAGCCTTTTTCAATTGAAGGCTCGCAATTTTTACATTGCCCTGACGGGAGAGCCCGACAGGGTACGGGTGCTGAAAATCATTCGCGCACACATGAAGTCCGATCATCGGATCTTTATCGGGGTGACTTCTCCTATCAATCCCCGAATAGAAACTCCGGAAGAAGTTCGGGATCGTGTACTCGAAGCTGCAAAATACATACCCGTCGATCAACTCGGCACTACTGATGACTGCGGTTTCTCACCTTTCTCGGACGACACATCCACGAGCCGCGACACGGCATTCGCAAAGATACGAGCCCGAGTACGAGGAACTCAACTTGCATCCCAGGTACTCTCAGGCAGCGTGGAAGACTGTGTTTGAGAAAATGGATAGCGCCAGGCCTGAGTTTTGATCCAAGAAAACTGGACTTTAGTGCGGCGGAGCCAGGCCGGATTCCCCCGTCGGAGGACTGTCTCAGCTCGGGCGCCCGGATCATGGTCAGTGTGGAGTACCCTTTTTTCCCCATGTTTCCCCATGGATGAGTTGATCTGCAGTTTGACGCCGGGGTAAGCTGATCCTGTTCCATCCGGTAAAACCGCTGCGTTTTCGACTCAATCTCTCCCCGCCTCCCAGCCCACATCAAAAATGCAGCGCCGAATTTTGATCGGTATATCTGCCGTCATGGCAAGCATTGGTCTTGCGGCTTTTGGCGTCGGAGAGCTTCTGTCAGGGCCTGTTCCAACGGCTGTCAATACACTATTGACGGACGTTGCGGTCGAGCCCGTGCAGATTTCACGCTTCCAACCCGCGGAAAATGGAAACAACCTCATAAGCGGGTGGCTGGTGCGAGGTGTGCGCGGGCACGGCATGATACTGCTGGTCCATTCGCTTCGCAGCAATCGGGTGGAGATGCTAAGCCGCGCCCGGTTCCTGAATGAGCAAGGCTATGGCGCACTTCTCATCGACCTTCAGGCGCACGGGGAAACGCCGGGAGACCGCATTACCTTTGGCGCGCGCGAATCTGAAGATGTCGAAGCGGCCATAGCCTACCTTCGTAACGCCTTTCCCGGAGAACGGCTGGGTGCGATCGGTGTCTCGCTGGGAGCGGCCGCGATCGTGCTCGCCAAACATCCCTTGAGACTCGATGCCGTGGTCCTCGAATCACTTCATCCCACCATGAGGGAAGCCGTCGAAAACCGCCTGAGACTTCACCTTGGGCAGTTCGGGCCAATGCTCGCGCCACTGCTTCTATGGCAAATATCGCCTCGCCTGGGCATGTCCCCGGAAGACCTCGATCCCATCAGCCGCATTGGCGATCTCAATGCCCCGGTGTTGCTGGTTTCCGGAACTGATGACCATCACACGACAGTACCGGAAACCGAACGTCTTTTCGATGCCGCCCGGCAGCCCAAGGAACTATGGATCGTTCCGGGCGGCGGTCATTTCAACATGCACAGCTATGCGGGAAAGGAATATGAAAACCGCATATCCGGTTTTTTCTACGGGTACCTCCAAAGATGGTTGTCACAAACTTATCTGGGTCTTCCGACCATATTTTGCAGATGTATTCATAGGGTGTCAGGCCCTTGAGAGTCTTGAGCCGCTTGGCAAAGTTGTAGGCCATCAGGAAAGTTTGCATGTGAGCCTTCAGTTCGTCATGCGAGCCGTAATGGTATCTCTTGACCGTGGCTTCCTTGATCGTGCGGTTCATGCGTTCGACTTGGCCGTTGGTCCATGGATGATTGACCTGGGTCGTGCGGTGTTCGATATCATGCTCGCGGCAACATAAGTCGAACATGTGAGTGATGTATCTGGCCGTTGGGCCGTTGCGGTAACGTGGCGGATAACAGAATTGGGCGCCGTTATCAGTCAGGATCGTGTGTATTTTATAAGGAACTGTTTCAACGAGGCTGCGCAAGAATGCTGTTGCCACTGTCCGGTCCGATTGTGCATGCAGTTCGGCATAGGCGAACTTGCTGGTGCGATCAATGGCGACAAATAGATAAAGTTTACCTTGTGCGGTCTGCACCTCTGCAATGTCGATATGGAAGTAGCCGATAGGGTATTGCTTGAACTTCTTACGCGCCTTGTCACCTTCAACATCCGGCAGCTTTGATATGCCGTGCCGTTGCAGGCAGCGATGCAGGCTTGAGCGTGTCAGATTCGGAATGCTGGCTTGCAGGGCGTAGAGGCAATCATCAAGCGGCAACAGCGTAAGCCGCCGAAACGCCACAACAGCCGCTTCCTCTTCCGGCGTCAGAACCGTCGAATGAATCTCCTTCGGTCCCATGCGGGCATCCGTCACATGCGTGCGTTTGCGCCACTTCGCGACCGTCTTTGGATTGATTCCATATCGGCCAGCCAACACCAATCAGGCTCTCTTGACTACGTTGTATCGCTCGACGCACCGTCTCTGTCGTGGTGGCGCATCCGTGTAATATTTGTCCCATAGTTCCTCCCTCCGTAGCTGGCAATATTCTACACCAGCATACAGTCGGGACTAAACACCTAGTCGGCTCTGAACAATTCGATTTTCAGGAGTAGACGACTGTAAGACGGTGGGTGGCTGCGTTATTATTCGCTGCTTGCCACTGCAGTCGAACGAGAATCAGGGCGAGAAGAAGCCGCAGCTTCCTCAGAATCATGCGCAGGTTGTGTCCGCAGCCACAGAGCAAGGCATGGAAGGCGTCGCCTTCTGTGCCTTTCAACCAGTTCCTGCGCAGCCGGCCATCGTTTTTCATGTGCCCGATTGCTGGTTCAATAGCGCTGCGTCGCCGAATGTCCCGCTTAAGCCGCGCACTGATGCCGCGTTTGAGTTTGCGGTGGTAGAGCTTGACTCCAGCCGGGAGGGTGGCTCCTCGGTAGCCCAGGTCCACGAACACTTCCTTCGGCTGGCGCTGTGTCAGGATTTCCACCTGCTGTAGCGCAGCGTGCAAGGTATGCCCATCGTAGGGATTGCCCGGCAGGCTGCACATGCCAACCACCAGCCCTTCCCTGTGTGTGGTTGCCACGGACACCTTCACCCCAAACTCATAAGGCTGGCGCACTTTGCCTTTGGCGATGCACTCCGCTTCCGGTGCATGCAGGCTGTAGAGCTTGTGGCTGTCCTTGGGCTGCTGCTTGAGCAGGCGCTCCACCTTGTGCAGCAAGTCGGCAATCCTGGGCTTGAGGTGCTCGGGTGCCTGGGATAATTGGCGCGATGCGTCGCGCCAGACTCGGCCCACGAGTGTCTTGAGCTTCTTCAAGTGACTGCGCATGCGCTGGTATTGCCTGGCGTGGGCATAGCGCGCAATCTTGCCTGCCAGCTTTGGAGCTACGCGGTTGTAATTCTGGCGCAGCGTCATGCCGGCTTCCGCCACCAGCTTTACCAGTTGTTCCCGCCCGCGGTTCAATAACTTGCTGTCGGTCGGATAGGCAATGGCTTTCTCTTGTACGGTGCTGTCCACGATGACCTTGTTCAGGCTCTGCCGCTTGATCACCTTGGCCGATGCGGCCGCACGGATGGTCTGGGCCAGTAACCACTCGATACCTTCTTTACCGATTCTCTGTCGCCAGCGGGTCAGTGAGCTCGGGTCAATGGGTGGGTTGTGCTGGAACCAGATTTCGCCACAGAACAACTGCCAGTAGGGATTCTCAACCCAGCCCCATACGACATCTTCATCCGATAGGGCAAAGGTATGTTGCAGGTACAAGAGTCCGGCCACCAGGCGGGGGGCAGTTGCAGGACGCCCACGGCTGGAAGGGAACAAGCCGGTCCACTGCTGCTCGAACACTGACCAGTCGATATGCTGCGCAAGTTGTGCCAAGGGGTGTCTCGGGTTGACCAGTTCATCCAGTCGCTGGCGAAACAAGTCATTGTTCTTTGGCGTACTCGGCTTTGGCCCCACGGCAACCCCCTAAATTCGCAAGGAAATTGCAATAATGTTACCAAAAACAAGCAGATTTAACTACTCAAATTTCCTAACTCATATAGCAAAATCAGAAGGTTATGGATTGCTCAGGGTCGACTAACTACCTTGCTTTAACTGACCAGCCCGGTTCGACAACACCATAAGGACGATTCAGTGAAGCAATCCTGCAAGATCTATCCCAGTGAAGCAACCCTGCAAGATCTATCCCTGCCACCCGAGCGCTTGACGCGCCCACGTGGAGATTGATCGGGTAGTAATAACGGACTATGTCTCCAGTTTGAGACGACTTGTTATCTTTTTATTCAAGTACTTAGCATCTATCAATTAAAACCTGTCTCAACTGACGACACGGATAGAGTGGCTGATTCTCATGAGTATGAGTATTGGAAAGATCCTGTTGTTGCCGGATAACGACAATTTCGCCCGGCTGACTCTGATACATCCATTCCACTACTTTGTTTTTAATAGCTTTATAAATTGGTATGAAAAATGCTAAGAGTTATATTGGCCTGATCAAAAGCGGCCCACCGGGGCTAGCAGTTTTGCTCCTAAACACTCATCATTTACGGCTGAAACTCATCCAAGGAGTTAAAAAATGAACAAGATCTCAAAAGCTCTCATAGCCGCCCTCGTTTTTGGGGGTTCCATCTCTACCGCAACCGCTGCCGGCGTGATCACCAAAATCGAGGCGACCGACACAGCCGGGGGAACGCTTGACCTAAGCACTATCGGCACCAATCACAACATAGACCTGACAAAGACTTTCACGAGCTTTAACCCAATCACGCTGACATTTACGGTGGATCATCAAGAGGGGCCAGGTACCCCATACTCCATACTGGAGAACGTTGTTAACAATACTGGGCAGACTTGGGCAGACTTTCATTACAGTATTACAGAGCCCAACCAGGCTAGTGGCGTTGTATTTACCAACCACACCAGCTCCACGCTGAGTGGCTTCACCCTGGACGCCTCGAGTGGTCCACGTAATCTCGATTTTACGGGCAGCCTCGCCAATGGCCAGACGGCCAACGCAGCATTCAGTATCAGCCCGTTCGATCCAGGCAGTACTGTTGGTCAAACGACTTTCACACTAACCCAAATCCCTTCTCCGATCCCTGAACCGGAAACTTACGCAATGATGCTGGCAGGGTTATTGCTGATGGGCGGTATCGCAAAGCGGAGGAGCAAAAAGATCCAGGGTTGAACTCATTTAACCTGGACAAGTAGCGGAAATGCCCCGCCTGTTGGCGGGGTTTTTTGTTTGCTCGCCATATGGTATGGGATCACGAAACATACAACGATAGGTGAAGCGCAGCCCAGCGCATCAAAAGTATCCCCCCAGTAACACGGCCCCCGAATTGCGCGGTCGTCTGCTTAGCCCCCTCTCCGCTAGCCATCAGCCGCTTGAGCCTCTCCGTAATGAAATTATGTGGTGCTGGCATACCTTCCATCCCTTTCCTCCCACTACCCGTCCCGCGAATAAGCAAAGCTGTGTGCCGTAGCGCACAGAATCGTTCGAGCAGATGCTCGACGATATGGAGACCATTGCTGCTGCCTCCTTTGGCTGTCCCGCTTTAGACTTTCTTTGCCGTTGCAGGAAAAATGGACCGGCAAACAGGGCTGCATGCCCCGGGAACAACCATCGTGAAACCACGATACTCCAAAAAGGATAAATAATGAGCTCGATTTCCGTTTGGCGCACCACGCCGCCTGCTGCTTCAGAATACCCTGCGCTCGAGGAAGAAATAAGTACCGACGTGGTGATTATAGGTGGCGGCATCACCGGCGTTACGCTCGCCCTGAACCTTGCCGAGCAAGGCACCTCCGCGGTGCTGCTCGAGGCCCAGGATCTGGGCTGCGGAAGCACGGGCAACTCAACAGGAAATCTTTACGAAACCATCAGTCGGGGCATCAGCCGCATCGTGAACCAGTGGGGTGAGGACGTCGCCCATACAGTGACCACAGCACGGCGCTCCGCAGTCGAGCAGATCGAGCGCCGGGTTCAGCAATATGACATTCAATGCGGCTTTCGCCGGTGTCCATTGCGCCGCTACGCGACCTCCGACGACGCACAAGAGCATGTGGAAAAGGAATATCAGGCCAGCATGAGAGCCGGGCTGGCGGTGCGGTTGGAAGATGTCTTGCCGCCTCCCTTTCCCCCACCGGTCGGACCCGTCCTGGTGCTGGACAACCAGGCGCAGTTTCATCCCCAGGCTTATATTCGTGCGCTGGGGCGCCAGGCTGCAAGCCTTGGTTGCCGGATATTCGAAAACTCGATCGTTCTTGACATCGATACCGAGCAGCGTACCGTGCACACCGACCGCGGCAAGGTGAAAGCCCAGGAAATCGTATTCGCCACCCATACCCCGAAAGGCCTGCACCTCGTCCAGGCGGAAATGAGCGTTAATCGCGAGTATGGCATCGCCACCCGGATTGCCAGGGATACGTTTCCCTCCGGAATTTTCTGGAGCCGAGGAGTCGAACGGCTTTCGGTGCGAACCGTAGACGCGGTGAATGCTACGTTCCTGGTTTGCGTTGGAGAAGAGCACAAGACCGGGCAGCAGGATGCGCAGATCAGTCTCGACAGGCTGGAAACGTCAGCTCTCGCATACCTGAACATTGGCGATATTGAACTCCAGTGGTCCGCGCAGAATTATACTTCCGCCGATGGTCTGCCCTACATAGGACGTGATCAGTCAGATTGCTTTATCGCCACGGGATTCGAGACCGACGGCCTTACCTACGGAACGCTTGCCGCTTCGCTTATCGCAGACCAGATCGCGGGTCGGGACAACGTGTTTGCCCCGATTTTCAAGGCGAACCGGTTCCAGCCGCTGAAGGGCGCGAGCGGGATAATCGAAGAAAATGTAACGGTGATGAAGTCACTTATCAAGGATTACGTGACTGACCGCAAGGCCACTCCACTTTCGCAGCTGATGCGCGGTGAAGGTGCAATCGTCGAATTCCGGAACGAGTCACTGGCCGCGTACAAGGACCCGAGCGGCGCACTGTTCGCCGTTTCCCCGGTTTGCACTCATATGAAATGCAAGGTCCATTGGAACAGCCTCGAAAAAAGCTGGGATTGCCCCTGCCATGGAAGCCGCTTTGCCCCGGACGGGACGGTTATCGAAGGGCCGGCGACCAAGCCATTGGAGCGCAGGCAAATCGTGGAGCAGTAACGGCAAGCTACTCCTCCGCCTGCTCGCCCAAGCTTTTCCATCCTGCGGTTGGACGGCGCTTTACCGCCCGGCAGAGCCTGGGTGTGCAGGATAAAAGATTATTCTTAACTCATCCGTTCTGCCCGCTCTTCGATTTCCATCAATCCTCGGGCGAAGGTGGTGCCGGGCAGCTCGCCGGTCCTTTGCATATCCAGTAAAACGTTCAGCATCATCTGTTCCAGCACCTTGCCGAAAGCCTGGTTGTGAGGAAAAGTCTGAATTTCGTCGGGTATGCGTATATTGCCGAGCGCGGTGTGAACTGCGTGCTTGATACCGGTTCGGCCAATCGTCTTTCCCTTCACAGTAATGAACATCGAAAGCTCGTAGGCGTCCGTAATCGTAGCCCCGGCCATCCATAGCGGATGCCTGGTGCCTGATCGTTCCGCCGCGACGGTCTCCTGATCCGCAACGTTATTGAGCACCACCCTGATCTCGCCCTCTTCCCTATCCTCAACTGGCCTTATCACGCCGGACTCCTTAAGGATCCGGGCAGCATAGTCTCTGAGAGGAACATCGCCTCTTGGAAAGTGTTCCCCATTACGCTGGAACTCGACGGCCAGCTTGAGGGGCAGCGGCGCATCGCGCTTTATCAGCTGGCTACGTGACACCTTCGGAGACGACGCCCCCAGGAAAGATACCGCGGGCGTCGCACATCCCGCTAACACGAGCGAGATCATAACCATTGTGGCCACTGTGCTGCAGCTGAGATTCATAGAGGACGCTCCAGTGCAGGGAACGCTCGGCTCCCTGAAGTTGGCGAAGATATTCCTTTAAGGATAGCAATTGTTGAGCATTATTGCTTTATCCTCCTTATCGCGGTAAGAGGCAGGGCGAACCAGCGCATCGTTGCCGCTACCACGCGCGATATGGTGGGCGATATGATGGACCGGGGGACGTGATCCAGCCAATCACCACATTCCGATCCTGCTCAAGTGGTATCCACATTATGGCTGGACAAGACTGTGGATAATTCCCCTAAGCTGCCGCTATCATTGGTATTTTCGTATCGATCAGAATTGTTGCATTTGTGCTTCGGCCGAATGCTCGTCAAGCCATCAATTTCAAGGGGAGTATGCGTGGCATAAAATGGCAGCTCATGCCATTTTATGATTTAAAGAGCTTTAAGAGGCGCTGATGCAAAGCGGGAATATTTCCCCTTCGGTTATTTTTTTATTGAGGCAATTCGTATCGCGCACAGCGGGACAGAGATTTACTCGACGTAGTCTATACTTATGTCTACCAATAATTTACCCGGAGCGTCCCCTGCAGTTTGAATGGAAAAGGTCACAATGCCCTGCCCGTTCAATGTCATTTTTTATCTTGGGAGAAATAATCATGAGATATCTCGTCGGGGGAATGCTATGGGCTGTAGTACTCACTGCGGGAGTTGCGCACGCAAGCGAAACAAGCGTGGCGTCCGACGAGAAATGGTCTTTTACAGTAGCTCCATACATTTGGGGTACCAGAGTGCAGGGGACCGCGGCATCGTTACCACCATTACCTCCTGCAAAAGTCGGTGCCTCTTTCGGCGACATTATCGACCACGCAGACCTCGGTTTTGTCGGCATTTTTGAGTTGCGAAAAGGAAGGTTCGGACTTATTAACGATATCGTCTGGCTCAAACTCTCCGGCGACACATCCGCGTTTCCCCCTCCGTTTACCCGCACGTTGAATCTGGGGTCTGAGACGTTCATGGGGACCACTTTAGGCGCATATAGAGCGATTCAAAAAGAGCGTGGATGGCTCGACTTGGTACTTGGCGTACGGGGCTGGTATATCAATACCAGTCTGGATGTGGGTCCGGGAATCGTTCTTCCAGGAAGAACAATTTCCCACTCGGAAGGATGGGTGGATGTTATGGGTGGCGTGAGAGCCCGGATTAATCTTGGGCATCGTTTCTATGCTACTGCCGCGACTTTGGGTGGCGGCGGATCGTCGAATAGTGTTGTGGATCTCATCGGAACTATTGGTTATGCATTTACCGATAATATCTCAGCCGCCGCCGGGTATCGATATGTAAAAGTGGACTTCTCAAGATCCGACTTTGTATGGAATATGGAGTACCAAGGGCCCGTTTTAGGTGGGGCGTTTAAATTTTGAACCGGCCGTCAGTCCAGCCCCTTGCCCCTCGAAGTCGCCGCAACTAGAGACGCGTGAGTACTCCTGGATTTGCTCACCGAGATCACAATCGCAGCGCGCTCTTATCGGTGGACGCTTGATCTCTCGACTGCGGAATATTTCGACCAGTTGCAGAAAAAAGTCATGGAACATATCAGGGGGTCGCCCGCAGCATCACGTCAGCTAACCTAACCAAGGAAGCGAACTCGCCCTGTCCCCAGCTCATATACGCCTCCTGCCAAGCCCACACGTTTTTCCCGGAGCGCCCATGCCCCCTCCGGCGAGGTGGACAGTTGCCGCATGGACCAGCGTACGTCCAATCTCCATTTCCGGATTAGCAGGTTTTCATATCTCTGCTTCGTCCGCCCGACCGTCCCCGCTATCTTTTGATGGATCGCGCCCGCGAGGGGGGAGACGCGTCAACGGGCGCTGGAGCTTGGCTTGTGCCTGTAGTTCCGGCCAAGAGTAATCGAATTAACGCTTGGGAAAATGATTGTGCGATGTACAGACGTCGTAACGAAATTGAGCACTTGTTTCGCAGGCTCAAGGGCCTTCGACGCATTTTTTCTCGTTTTGAGAAACTCGACGTGATGTTTATCGCGTTTATTCATTTCGCTTTGATCGTCGAAGCGTTTCGTAGTGTTAACACGCCCGAGATGCTAGGGACAGTCATTGCTAAGCGCCTCCCGCGCAGAGCTTCAATTAAATCGGGTTTCCGGCACTTGCGCGAAGGATGAGGCGGAGGTTGACTAATTCTTTGGGGAACAGGTCATTTTCTTAGTTTTTTCTTGTCTTTCAACTAACCTTAAAACATGGGCCTTGTATCGAGCGTCATAGGCGCTATCAAACGTAGCGGATTTTTCCACTAAGGGCATGTTCCAATTTTGGATCTTTTAGAAGTAGATTAAGTATCGGAGGCTGTAATGACTCGCTCTATAAGATATTTAATCCTTTTGCTCTTAGCTTTATTCGCAACCACAGCAAATGCATGGGTCCCGATGCTTGACGAGGTGGACGCCCTGCGGGAAATTCGGCTTATTATTTGATACTTCCGGCTTGGGAAAATGCCTTGCCCAAAGAGACGGCATTGCCATCATCGCTCAGCACTCGCTTCAGATAGTATGACGACTGCGATTCACTGACACCCGAAGCTAGGAGGGTCCTATGCACACGACACTGTTCAGCGGGTTATTCACCCTCGCGCTGGGGGCGAGCATTGCGATGCCGGCCGGCGCGCAAGAGGTTTTGCCATTTCCCCTCAAACCGTCCGGCAGCGTCGCCGGAAAGACCATGCAGGAGTCGACTTACACGCCGCTTTCGGCCGTGAACCATCTCCCGAAAGACGCACCCAACATCCTCATCGTTCTGATTGACGATGTCGGGCCCGCACAGACCGACACATACGGCGGCGAGATCCACACCCCAACGCTGAGCAAGATCGCAAAAGCGGGGATCTCATACAACCGGTTTCACACCACCGCGATGTGTTCGCCCACGCGCGCCGCACTGCTGACTGGGCGCAACCATCATCGAGTCTCGAGCGGCCAGATCGCCGAGTTGGCGAACGACTGGCATGGATACATGGGGACCATCCCGAAGAGCAGCGCCACGATCGCCGAGGTGCTCAAGGACTACGGCTACAGCACGGCAGCGTGGGGAAGTGGCACAACACGCCGGCTGATCAAACCAGCGCCGCCGGTCCCTTCGAGTATTGGCCCACGGGCTACGGTTTTCAATATTTCTACGGCTTTCTCACGGGAGAGGCATCGCAGTACGAACCGCTACTCGTTCGCAACACGACCTACGTCGAACACCCGCCTACTTCGGACGGCCACAGTTACTATCATCTTAGCGAGGACATCGCTGACGACGCGATCACTTGGCTGCGTCAGCACAAGGCTTTCGCTCCCGATAGGCCATTCTTGATGTACTGGGCGAGCGGTGCATCCCATGGGCCGCACCATGTCACTAAGGAATGGGCCGACAAGTACAAAGCCAAGTTCGACGACGGCTGGGATAAGTATCGTGAGCGCGTCTTCTTGCGCGCGAAGCAACTTGGGTGGATTCCGCGGAACGCACAGCTCACGCCGCGGCCCGCCACCCTGGCCTCCTGGGACTCGATCCCCGAGGACGAAAAGCCCTTTCAACGCCGCCTGATGGAACTGTATGCCGGATTTACCGAGCACGTGGACGTCCAGGTCGGGCGAGTGGTGGATGAAATCGACAAGCTTGGCTATGGCGAGAACACGCTGATCTTCTACATCTGGGGCGACAATGGCGCCTCAGCCGAAGGCCAGGACGGCACGATCAGCGAGTTGCTGGCGCAGAACGGGATTCCCACCACCATAAAGCAGCAACTAAAGGCGCTCGATGCAATCGGCGGGCTCGAGGTACTCGGGTCGCCCAAGACCGACAACATGTACCACGCCGGTTGGGCATGGGCCGGCGGAACCCCTTACCAGCACACGAAGCTCATCGCCTCGCACTTTGGCGGAACGCGTAACCCGATGGCGGTGCGCTGGCCCGCTAAGATTAGGCCCGACGCTGCGGCGCGAGCTCACTTCCTTCACGTCAACGATGTGGTGCCGACGATCTACGAGGCGTTGGGGATCACTCCGCCGCGTGTAGTGAACGGCATCGCGCAAGACCCGTTCGACGGAGTTAGTTTCACCAAGACCTTCAATGACGCGAAAGCCAAGGAAGTGAAACATACCCAGTATTTCGAGGTCATGGGTAGTCGCAGCATCTATCATGATGGCTGGATCGCTTCCGCGTTTGGTCCGCGCACTCCGTGGCTGCCCGGTTTGCCGAAAGGCATTCGGGAATGGACACCGGACAAGGACAAGTGGGAACTTTATAACCTCAACGATGACTGGTCGCAGGCCAACGATCTGGCCGCCAAAATGCCAGCGAAGCTTGCCGAGATGAAGGACCTGTTTCTGATCGAGTTCACCAGGAGCAGCGGCATGCCCATCGGCGGCGCGCTGTGGGTTCCGGTATTACACCCTGAACTGCGCGTGATGCCGGCCAACACGTCATGGACCTTCCCGGGTGGTGTCACGAGGATGCCAGAACTCGCCGCGCCGGCCTTGGGGAATCGGGACAACGTCGTACGGGTCGACGTGGACATGCCGGCCGATGCTAATGGCGTGATTTACGCGCTCGGCGGCTTTTCGGGGGGTCTCACTTGTTACGTGAAAGACGGCACGTTGTCGTACGAGTACAACCTGTTCGGGATCCAGCGCACTGAGATCAAAGGCAAGGGTAAACTGCCTGCCGGCAAGGTAAGAATCGAGGTGGGGACCTCCTATGTCGAACGCAGGCCGGCCGGTCCACTAAAGGTGGTGCTGAAAGTCGACAGCAAGGAAGTTGCGTCAGGCGTGGTGCCGGTCAGCGCACCACTGCTGTTCACCGCCAACGACGCCCTCGACTTCGGCATCGACCTCGGCTCGCCGGTTGGGCTCGAGTACTATGAGCAGGCACCGTTCAAGTTCAACGGCAAGATTGAGCATGCGTACGTGGAGTACATCAATCCAGCGCGCTCCGAGGCGGGTCAGACGCGCTGACTGGCAACTGGAGTCCAAGTCAGTGCGCTGAACAGCAACGAGACTGGCCGAGGGCAACTGAAGATAGATAGCTCACTCCGACGGCTACAAGCAGGCTAAATCGGCCCTGGCAACTGGCGGATGAGTAGCACATTCCGGCGCGAATGCTACATCAAGCCTTGTCTCGTCTTGTTGTTAAAGACCTGGGAGAGACTGCGTTCCGTGCAGAGCGTAACTGCCAGGCGAGTCGGCACAGCGTTGCCTTTGTTCACTGGATCGTGAGCGATCATTTCACGGGCTCGTGACCGGCGATTTCACGCTGATCGTGACCGCCTTTCAGGCGGCCGCGCCAAGTACGCCGGGCCTTCTCCCACTCCTGCAACTCGGCCACCGATCTGATCCAGGAGAACGTGCGGGACGCGTCGGTATAGTGCAGGTTGCCTGCGGGGTTTGACGGACCACTCGGCGGATGCGGCAGGCACAGCCCAGCATAGCATCATCTGTGCGATTCACACACATCATCATGCCAGCCAAGTAACAGAACCATTTCGAGTGGCGCAACCTCACGCGACAAAACCCTTTCTTCTGGGAATTTAAGAACACTGCCGCCGTGGAGGGGCTTCCAAAAAAATTACCACCGGCAAAGCCGGGGGGTTAAACCGCCCGAACTACGACAACAAACAGCTATTCCTTGGGTAGCTCGCACGTGGAGTCGCCCCGCAGAACGCACGCACGCCACCGCGCCTTCTTGGCCCAATAAGCACAAGCCTGCTCAACGTCCTCCCATGTGTTCAATGGTTTCCAGGCGTATTTTCCGCCACCGCGACGATCGACCCCAGCAACCAGTAATTCGCCCGTTTGACTATCTGTCACTTCGGCTTCAACGGATGCGCTACCAACCATTGCCTCCGTTCCCGTGAACTTCTTCTTGCCTTTCGATACCAGCATTGAACCTGGATGCGCAGCGGTGAGGTTGTCGAGCATCGGAACTCCCTTTCCGGCTTCCGTGATCGCGACACGTACCCTCGCCACCCCGGGGCCTGGTTGCTCGACCATGGTGTAATCCTTGCTCAATTCTTCGTTGGCACGTGCCCAGAGGTATTCGGACAAATACGTCGCGTCTTCCTTATTAAGATGCTTGATCCCCGGTTTTTCTGAGCGCCAGAATCTGCACCGGCTCCAGCAAGATTTTCGTGTAGGATTTGAATTTGGCTTTGTCCGGCGTAAAATACACCATCGCTGGCTCGGTTTCGTCCGCCGCTGGACGGAGCTTCGAATAATCTTTCAAAAACCCCGATGGCTCCGGATTTCCAGACTCTCCAACCGGTTGGGAAGTGGCACATGCGGTGAGCATCACCGCGCATAATCCGCCCAACATCAATCTCTGCATATTCATGAGAGTAGCCTCCAGTAATTTGTCTGCACCGTGATTTCTCCCTCGCTGGGGAATGAATCTATGCAAGCTGCACAAGCAAAACAATGTGATTCCTTGCCTTCATATTTCAGTATAGGTTATGAATCTGCTTCGTTTCATTACTATGGAAGAGCAATCAAGCTTCTTCCCCCCTGAATAGTTTCAGATTAAGCCGACTCGCCTTGATTAAGGGCGCCACATGCTCTATGTAAATAGAGCAGGATGCTTTCATGGAAAAAGCGAACGTCATTTACTGATGAATTGCCGATCGAATGCCTCTTTGCCAGCCGGGCCACCGGGCGGGAGTCGAAGATTGGAACGAAGCTGGAGGAGCTTAAGAATGACCTGGAAAACCGTGGAACACTACAGCCTTGGGTACGATATCCAACTCAAGCAATTTTATGTTTACTATGAGCTGGAGGGGGACGGTACCGCCCACCAGATTTCTGCGAGTCCAGAGGAATTTCTCGGCTTGTCCGAGATGTTCAGGAACGAAGGGCCGATCAGCTTCAATGTTGAAGGACGATACTTCGTCACCCGCTCCGGTCCAGTCGGCGACAGTGGGGGACAGCCTGCCATAACAGCGTAATTCGTGTAGGGCGTGACTCCTGTACCCTTATGAACTGCACGAGAGTGCAGAGCATCCTGCCTTGTTGCGTGCCCATTCCGGACGTCTGCCAGCCAGTTCCTCGTGTTCGGGCTGCTCATCATACGGCCGCCGCAGCACGTCCATAAGCCGTGCCATAACCGACCCATCTCCCCGTTCCAATCCCTCGATGGCCTGCTGCGCGAGGTAATTGCGAAGCACATACTTGGGATTTGCTTGGCTCATCCGCTGGTATCGCAATACCGTGGGTTCTTTTTCCAGACGCACACGATCGCATAACGACGCAGCCAGCCTGCCAGGCGGCTGAGCGGCTTCGGGCGCGGATGCCTGATCCTCGTCATAAAACGCCGGCCGCAGCGGCTCGGGCAGAGCGCCGCCTTCAATACGTCCCGAGTTATCGATACCACCTTCAGCAACATTCACGGGAAGCTCCATCAGGCCACGGAAGAACAACGTCATATCCGTTTCAACCTTTTGCAAAAGATCGAACAGGTCGCTCACCAGCGCGTCATCCTCCGGGTGATCAAGTGAGGAAAGCCCCAGTTTGCTCGCCAGCATGCCCAGCCATGAATGGTTGAAGGTTTCGCCAAAGATCTTCAACCCTCGCTCCAGCGCGTCGTTGTCCTCGATCAGGGGAGCCAGCGCCGCCCCAAGCCGCGCCAAGTTCCAATAAGCTATGTCTGGCTGATTGCCGAAACAGTAGCGCCTGCCCTGGGCATCGGTCGTATTGGGCGTCCAGTTGAAATCGAAGCCTTCCAGCCAGCCATAGGGACCATAGTCAATGGTCAATCCCAATATCGACATGTTGTCGGTATTCATCACGCCATGGACGAAACCGACCCGCATCCAATGCGCGACAAGCGTTGCGGTTCGCCGGCAGATTTCTTCGAACCAGCTTGCATAGACGCCGGACGGGCAACGCGGCGGGCACGGTGTCCGCAATTCGGGAAAATGTTCACGTATCACATAATCGGCAAGCCGTTTGAGCACATCAAGTTCATTCTGCGCCGCGAGGATTTCAAAGTTGCCGAAGCGGACGAACGACGGCGAAACACGGCAGACAATCGCGCCGGTTTCGGGCCGGGGTTACCGTCGTAGAACATATCCCGCACCACATGCTCGCCAGTCGCCACCAGGCTCAACGCACGGGTTGTCGGGATGCCGAGATAGTGCATGGCCTCGCTGCAAAGGAATTCACGCACGGACGAGCGAAGCACGGCGCGGCCGTCCGCAGTGCGCGAATAAGGCGTTTTGCCTGCACCCTTGAGCTGCAATTCATGGCGGCTGCCATCCGGGCCGACCACCTCGCCCAGTATAATGGCTCGGCCATCGCCCAGTTGCCCGGCCCAATGGCCGAACTGGTGCCCGCCGTAGCGCGCTGCATAGGGTTCCATGCCAGGGAGAATCCGGTTGCCCGCCAGAACTTCGGCCGCCACGTTGGAGGACGAATCGGGACGGGCAATCCCAAGCATTTCGCCCACCCCGTCGGACCATGCCAAAAGCCGGGGTGCGATCACTGGTGTAGGATGGACAGGCGTATAACAGGCATTGCGTACTGCACGCGGCACGTTGTGCAGGACCGGGTCGCCGGGTAAATGGCGCACGAACCGGCTTTCGAATTGCACGTCAGCCAAATCGATGAGCTTAGGAAGTGGAAAGTTATACTTGAGATTGCTCGGCTTCAAATTCATTATGTTTAAATAATTAACGAAAGGTACGAAAGATACCAAAGGTACCCAGCACAGTCATGTGGAATTTTCCGGCTCGCCTGGTGACGAAAACCACACGGCAAACCAGGGGGCCAGAGGGGCGTCAATCAGGCTGATGGACAACGAATGAAGCAGTTTTGTTGCAACGCATCGATAATCCATGAGTCAGACTGGCAGGAGGAAAGATTCGATGATAGCACTGGCCATTCGATCAAGCGCGGTTGTGAAAAACCTGGCATTGATCGTCGCATTCATCGGCCTGATAGCGGGCTGCACAACCGCGCATAAACCGACCCAATCTCAACGATCCGCCATCGAACAGCTCCTGATCAGTGAAGCCATGATGCGAAGCCTGTCGGACAACGCGAATGGCAGTCTTCCGATTCCGAAAGGCGCAAAGGTGATGCTTGACGTCACGGCAATAAGCGTGCCGACAGGGTTCAGCTCGGACCAGTTCCTGCTGGAAAAAATCATGGCCAGCTGGCTGGGGAAGCAGGGCTACGCCATTCAAAAAAAAGAGGAGCTGGCCTCTTATCGCATCAATATCATTGCGGCCGCGCTGGGAACCGAATTGGGTGACAGCTTCTTCGGCATGCCTCCCGTAACCAGCCAGCTGATACCCTTTTCCTTGCCCGAACTGGCGATTTACAAGAACCAGTACCAGACAGGATTACGTAAAGTTTTATATGGATATTTTCGACGTGCAGGCAGGCACGCTGGTCCATTCGTCCCCCTTCCATATCGCCGAAACATACTACAACGACTACACTTTCCTTATGTTTTTCACTTTCAGCTCGACCGATCTCCCGGCCCCGCCCGAGCTTGAGTTGATTCGAAAACCTCCCGAACACATGGAAAAGGGGATGCGCAAGAGCTTGCCGTGGTAGCTTGAACATGTCTCAGGCGCCGAGGAATGTGGTTTTCCGTACGGAATCGAAAAGGCCGCCACACCCATGATTTCTCGACTGGTTTATTTCAAGCGCGGCGAGAAGCGAAAATGCCTCTCGCCAAATGTTTCAAGCGATCGTCATAATTACACCATCTCGGGAATGAATATGCGGTGCCAATACCCAGTGTCGGGCCTGAGGAACGCAAGATCAACCCTGGACATGCCAGCCAAGCGTGTTACTGGGAAGCAGGCCACGTTAACGAAACTTTTTTGTTTTGTCCGCGCTGAATGGTTACGTCCCGACGAATCGTCCGGGACTCGTATGTGGCATCGATACCGTATTTTCCGGGGGGAAGCTTGACCAGAACGTGAGGCCCTTCGACGGTGGTATCCAGAATGGGATTGCCTGACTTATCGGACTTATCCTTGATCTTGATCTGAACATCACTGATATATTCCGCCCGCGGACCCGATATCTGCGTCAGTTCAAGCAATAGTGGCCATGATTTCGCCGCCCGCAGAATTGCATCTCCTTCTTCTTTCCCTACCCCACCCGCAATAAATTCGATCTGACCCTGCGATTGCACGGGTGGAAGAGTGACATCCCCTTCCTGGCCCGAATCCTGCGCGAAACTTAAAGTGGAAAAGGAACTGGCCAGAACGACCGCCAGCCCGGCGATCACTACTTTAAAGGAAGCTTTCATTTCAACCCTCCACTCAATGAATTTACCAGTGCAGACTGATCTTGACGTCATCGGCCTGCACTAACAGCGCAATAGATGTTGAACCGTTGAAACAGCACCCATCATTAGCGATGCATTCCCGAAGATTCTGGTCAGCGTCCGGCACCACTGATAGCATCATTCATCTTCTGCATTGCCTGATCAATCGTAAAAGTGGCTGCCTTCTGTCGCGGCGGGAAATCCTTGAAGGTTTCCAGGAACGGCGTGACGATTGCGGTCGCTGCCAGCGCGATGAAGTCGTGATCAATAAACCAGTCGTAATAGGTATTCGACGTGACGTCGGCGCGCTCGTAGGGGTCGGTGCGCAGGTTGAAAAGCTTGGGTACCCGCAGCGGCACGAATGGGTCGGCCCAGACGCGCAGCGTCCCTTGGGTACGCTGTTCCATGAACACGACCTTCCAATTATCGAAGCGTAACGCGACGAGGTCGCCGTCGTCGCTGAAGTAGATAAAGCCCTTCCGGGGACTTTGTTCCTGCCCCCCGGTCAGGAAAGGCAGCAGATTGTAGCCGTCGATGTGCACCTTAAAGGTCTTGTCGCCTGCCTTGTGCCCTTTTTTCAGCTTCTCCATGATGTCCGGTTCGCCCGCCATCGCCAGGAACGTCGGCAGCCAGTCGTGATGCTGAACGATGTCGTTGGACACTTTGCCGGCTGCGATCCTGCCAGGCCAGCGCACCGCCATCGGCACGCGGAAAGCGCCTTCCCAATTGGTGTTCTTCTCACTGCGGAAGGGCGTCATCGCGCCATCCGGCCAAGTATTCATGTGCGGGCCGTTGTCCGTGCTGTACATCACGAAGGTGTTATCGCTGATACCCAGCTGGTCGATCAGGTCCAGCAGTTGGCCCACGTTCCTGTCATGGTCGATCATCGAGTCATGATAGGGCGACTGCCATCGGCCGGCCTGGCCAAGGCTTTCTGGCTTGGTATGGGTCCGCAAGTGCATGTGGGTGGTGTTGACCCAGCAGAAGAACGGTTTGCCGGCTTCGTTCTGGCGCTTGATGAAATCGCTGGCGGCAGCGACGAAGTCGTCGTCGCAGGTCTCCATGCGTTTCTTGGTGAGCGGCCCGGTGTCCTCGATTTCCTGTTTGCCCACTCTTCCCCAGCGCGGCTGCTCGGTCGGATCGTCCTTGTCCGTCGCCCGGCAGCGCAGGACGCCGCGCGGCCTGAATCTCTTGTTGAATTCGGGGAAGTCCTTCTCCTGCGGCCAGTCGTGCAGCTCAGGTTCCTCTTCGGCATTGAGGTGGTAGAGGTTGCCGAAGAACTCATCGAAGCCATGCACGGTCGGCAGGAAGTCATTGCGATCGCCGAGATGGTTCTTGCCGAACTGGCCGGTTGCGTAGCCAAGAGGCTTCAAGAGTTCGGCGATGGTCGGGTCTTCCGCGCGCAGGCCCACCGGCGACCCGGGAAAGCCGACCTTGGTCAATCCGGTGCGAAAACTGCTCTGCCCCGTGATGAACGAAGCGCGGCCGGCGGTGCAGGACTGCTCGCCGTAGGAATCGGTGAAGCGCATCCCTTCGGCGGCGATGCGATCGATGTTGGGCGTGCGATAGCCCATCAGTCCATCGCTGTAGCAACTGAGGTTGCTGATGCCGATGTCGTCGCCCCAGATGACGAGGATGTTGGGTTTCATTTTCGGGGCATTTTCTTGCTGTGCCATGATGCCTCCCTGTTGGTGACGGATTATAGATCGGGGTGGTGAAGGCTCTTTTCGATTCTTGCTTGCCTTATTACACTTCAAGAGCCGCCACACTGTCTATCCGGATAGGGACAGCCATCTGAACGTACACGCAGATAGCCTGCGGCGGCACCATTCGGTCCTCGACTTGCGTGGTCAGGCGCGACGGCACAGGCATACACAGGCATACCTATCGTCAGTATCTTCCGTTGCCGTTCCTGTAATAAGCGAGAAGATCAGATGGTTGACCATTATGTCGTCACAAGCTTGAATGGAACTGCTGTACGTACGGGGCCTAGGGGGACTCTGCTCTTACTTCGTGCAATGGTTCCGACTTGGCAACTTGCTAGGTTCAGTATAGGTCGAAGTTCTATAAAATAAAGGACCCATACAAGCAGCCCTTCGTACTTTGAATATTCTGGATGATGGAACGCGACGGGCATTAACGTACGTCAGGCTTTTAGCTCGGCTCGGGCTGTTGAGGGAGAATGCGGCGGCACGGTCCTCAAACGGGGGCGATATCTAAAGCCATTGCCGCGGTCATGATCGCAATAATCGTTTTGGTCGCGCATGTAATCAGTTTCACGGCTATTTTCGAGGCACTCATTCTCTGGGGTACTGGCTGTCGCAAGCCACTGCCGAAGGCTAGCCTGACGTTTCGTAACCTCTCTTGCCCTCCCCTTCAGAAAGTCCACGCAACGTGTTCTTTTTATTGCTCCCCTTGGGCTATTTTTTTAAACAATTCACTCGATCGGTCAACATGGACAATATAAGTTTCATGATCTATATAAAAGGCGTGGACTGGTTTTTATGGGCAGGTCCGGCGATTTTCAGATACGACAAATCGATGGGTGTGAATTAAGTGTTCATAACTCACCGAAGTCAAAGTGTAAGGATAGCAATGCAACGCGTCGCTATGTCACGCTGAGCATGAGTCTTACGCTGATGCTCGTCGGGAATCCAGTGCATGCCGACGAAGGCGGCGTCAGCTTCTGGGCGCCCGGGCAATTCGGCAGCTTCGTCGCGGTGCCCGAAGCGCCCGGATTGTCGATGCCGCTCGTCTATATCCACACGTCGGCAGACGCGAGCGCGTCGAAGAGTTTCATCCGCGGCGGGCTCCTCACCGCCGGGCTCGAGACAACCGGGAATCTTCTATTCTTGTTTCCGACTTATACCTTCAAAGAGCCGCTGCTCGGCGGCCGCGCGGCGTTCGGTTTAGGTTGGGCGGCCGGCCACATCGAACCACCGGTACTGTCACGCTTACAGGGCCGCTGGGAAATACCGGGACTGCGAGGCGCACCGACACGGTGGCTGGCGGCTCAGACCTTTACGGACTCGGCACACTCAAGTGGAACAACGGGAACAACAACTATCTCACCTATACCATGTTCGGTGCGCCAGTCGGGGCATATCAACTCGGGCGTCTCGCCAATATAGGCATCAACCATTGGTCCGCTGATGCCGGCGGAGGGTATACGTATCTCAACGCGAACAGCCGGCGCGAATTCTCGGTGCTGGGTGGCCTCACCTACAACTTCGAAAACCCCGCCACGAATTACACGAACGGCATCGACGGCCACCTCGATTGGACCGCTTCCCAGTTTCTGAACGAGCAAATCCATGTAGGGTTCGTCGGCTATCTTTTCTATCAGTTGACTGGCGACAGCGGCGCGGGCGCGAAGCTGGGCGATTCCATTTCGCGTGTCGCAAGCATCGGACCCCAGATCGGCTATTTCTTTCCTGTTGCCCGCGTGAAGGGCTATGTGAATCTCAAAGGCTTCTGGGAGTTCGGCGCGAAAAATCGCGCGGAAGGCTGGAACCTTTGGCTATCGCTATCAGTGCCCCTGAGTATGGGTGCGAATAATTGAAGCTCGTGCTCAGTGAGTTCGTTATAAAAAGATGTGAATTCATACGCCCGATCGAGTGAAACAGGCTTTTGGGGAAAGAACAGAGGGAAAAGAACCGGGGCATAAAGACGCGTATTGGCAGGGCCGCCTGGTTTGCAGCTCCGTTGCGCGGGAGCGGGCCTGCGGTTGGCGCGGATATAGTCACGACGAGAGCCTGTGGAGAATCGTCGCTGGTCTCGCGTGCCCTACGGTATATTCGCCCACAATACCCAAAGCTCGGATGGCACCGGGTATCTGGATGCACACGTCTGCCGCATTCTGTCTCAGTCTGCCGCGATATCGCGCCATCCCGGACGCTCTCCCCCTTCGCCGGCTGCAAGAGTCCCGGCTGCAAGAGTCCTTATGCAAACTGTTTCCGACTGTTTATCAGCGAAATTGAACAAGAGGTCAACGTGACGACTCAGGATACGAAATCGGCCGACTCACTCGCGCAGCAACGGACTGATCTTGCGGTACACCGTACCATGATGGCGGCCGACCGCTCGCTTATGGCGTGGATCCGGACAGCGCTTTCCATGATCAGTTTTGGTTTCACGATCTACAAAATTCTTCAAGGTTTCCAGGAAAGTGGGGCGAGGTTGCCTTCGGACTACACTCCGCGGAATATCGGTTTGTTTCTGATCGGGCTCGGCACCGTTTCAACGGTAATAGGCACGATCGCGTATTGGCAGACGTTCAAGGAATTGCGTGTGGTCAAGTATTTCCCGGTGTGGCGTCCTTCATTTGTCATCGCCCTGATTATGTCCGGCTTCGGTTTGTTTTTATTCGTGGGTATTGTAGTCAGGGTGCTATGAACTGGGCACCGAAATAGGCCCAGGCTCATTAAAATCGGCTTGAAGCGCACGGATCAGGAAGCAAACTTGCGATCTGGCGCCCGACGGCGAGGGCGGACAGAAGATCGAGGGCCACATCGCGCATGTCGTGAACGACATTTAGATACTTTGGGCATTATAAGTAAACGCACCCTGTCAGAAGCCGGCGGTGGTCGCCTGAACACTACTTCTGTATGCGGCTAAAAATGGGAGGAGTACCGACCTTTCCGCTTCAATTTGGTGGTCTCCACATGAGTGGTATTGGGACGTTTTGCCCCTCTCACAGGAATAAACTGGCAGACTTTCAGCACTCAGGGCTGCTGCTTTTTGTTCTGATCTCCCGGCGCCACGTCGGACGCTGCGATATCCGAAGGAATCCCGCGTCGGTCCGTGTCCTTCAACCCATGCTCAGTATCCTCGCGGGCTTGCTCGATAACGTCCCGTGCTTGTTCGATCGAATTGGGCGCGGCGGTACCGGTAGGCCGCGTCGTCTGGTCACGTTCGTGAGGCAACAAAGGTTGCTCCTCAGTCTGGTTCTGCGCTTCAGGTTCAGGATTACGCAAATCAACCCGCTGCTGCTCTACGCCCGTTTCTTTTTCGGGAGGAATGGGTTTACCGCTTCGCTTGCTTTCCTCCTGCCTGCTTTTCCTCTTGCTGCCATTCTCGCTATCTCTAGTCCTCATATCTGCTTCCCATCCCTGTTCCTCATCCTTTAATTCCAGGCCCGTTCATTTAAATCGGACCGCGTTTGATGTTTATATATTGCGAAACGGCATCGGCAATCGCTGTGCAGTACCCCACATAAGCGGCAACAAGGGTGCAAAAATTTCATCCCCGCGGATGAGTACCCTTAATCCGAGTAGGGGAAATATCCCGTAGGTTCGTTTGCGTACAGAAATCAGCTTGGCCGATCTCTATGGTGTCTCCTTGTATTACTCATAATCTGAGAGAGGTGACATCATGAATGAACTACTCTTAAAATCCTGGAAGGTATTGGCCTTGCGTGGAGCGGTCTCGCTGGTGTTCGGCATTTTGGCCGCAATGTGGCCGGGTCTGACGCTCATGTGGCTGATCGGCCTGTTCGCTGCCTTTGCACTGATCAGCGGCTTCGCGTCCATGGCCGCAGGCGTCCAAAACCGAACGAGCAATAGCGAATGGTGGTTGCCTCTCCTGCTGGGGCTAATTAGCGTCATAGCCGGAGTAGCCGCGATCCTGACGCCGAGCATCACAGCTCTGGTGCTCGTGCTTCTGATGGGCGCGAACGCACTGGTAAGCGGCATCATCGACATTGTCATGGCGATCCGCTTGCGCAAGATCATCGAAGGTGAGGGGTTTCTGATCTTGAACGGTATTGTGTCTGTCCTGTTCGGGGTATTCGTTTTCTTTTTCCCCGGTGCGGGAGCCCTGGCCCTGGTATGGCTGATAAGCATCTATGCCACAGTCTCTGGCATTTTGCTACTTGCCCTGGCTTGGCGTGCACATAGCTGGGCCAGTGAACACGAGACGCCTCACGGCCATCTCCCTGCTCACGGGTGATCATCTGGATAGCTACGTGATCAAGATACAGGAAAGATACAGGAATGCTGGGGAAAAGCTTCGACTGAAACGAAGGGCTTGGGAGGCGCCCTATCTTATCCTATCGGGATATGACGTCATAAACGTCATATCCCGATAGGCACCGGTTAAAAGTGTCGTCAATCATGCAGATGCATGTCAGTTCGCTCCGTACTGACCGGTCCCTTTTTTCCGTATGTTTTTCGTGATGTCTTCCGTAAAATTCCTGGCCGCATCCCATATTCCCTACTTGCATAAAACGCCCAAGGGTCGACATGAGATCAGATAGTGAAATCAAGCATGCCGTCGAGTTGGAACTCAAGTTGCATCACGCCGTCGATGCCACCAATATCGCCGTGGTCGTAAAGGATGGCGTAGTCGCCCTCACCGGCTTTGTAAAAAGCTACGCCGACAAACCGCTGGCCGAAATTGACGCCAAACGCGTTCTCGGCGTCCGCGCCGTGGCGAACGATATCGAGGTGCGCTTGCCTACCGATAGCAAGAGACCAGACCCCGAAATCGCGCGCGACACTATTGCGGCGATGCAGTTAGAGGTGCCGAATTCTGCCGACCGCATCAAGGCGATTGTCAGAGACGCGTGGATCACTCTCGAAGGCGATGTGGAGTGGGACTCCGAGAAAAGGCGGGCTGAAAACGCGGTCTGGCGGCTGAGGGGCGTTACAGGTGTCACTAACCTGATCAATCTGAAGCCGAAGGCCGAGCCCACTAAGATCCAGCGCAAGATCGAAGAAGCGTTCAAGCGGAATGCGGAAGTTGAAGCGCACAATATCACTGTAATTACAAACGGGAGCGACGAGGTGATACTGCGCGGCACCGTTGGTTCCTGGGCGGAATGCCGGGAAGCTGAGCGAGTTGCATGGCTCGCTCCCGGCGTAACAAGGGTGATAAATGAACTCGCGGTCAGCTTGTAGCTCAGCAACAAGCCGTCGCTAAAACACGCATGCACGTGCGCCTACGGGAATCACATGCGCCCGCCGGAATGTGAGCGGACCCTTGTTCCCCGTTTGTTTCTCGTTCGATCTGAATATCATTGGAGGAGACAATTTTATGGAAGCATTAAAGGCCGGAATACCCGCGCCCGAATTCTCATTGCCAAGCACCCCTGACCAGCGCGTCGCGCTTTCCGAATTTCGTGGACGCCCCGTTGTACTGATCTACTACCCCGCCGATTGGAGTCCCGTGTGCGGGGACGAACTCGCGCTGTTCAACGAGCTTCGGGATGAGTTCGCCAAATTCGACGCCTCCGTGATAGGAATTTCCGTGGACGGCCCCTGGTGCCATATCGCGTTCGCCAAAGACCGGGGCTATCGCATGACACTCCTGTCCGATTTCGAGCCCAAGGGCGAAGTCTCGCGCCAGTACGGAGTCTACAGAACCAGAGAAGGCGTTTGCGAACGAGCGTTATTTGTTGTCAATTCCGATGGCGTCATCCATTGGAGTCATGTTTCGCCGATCGGTGTCAATCCGGGGGCTGATGGCGTTTTACGCGCCCTTGAGTCACTTTCGGGAGGCAAATCATGAGCCGCCTGACTATCCCCGTCGGTCCGGATGATCACATACAGGGCTCCGAAAACGCGCCAGTCACCCTCGTCGAGTATGGGGATTACCAGTGCCCGTACTGCGCGAAAGCGTATGTGATCGTCAAGCAGATCCAGCCCCGGCTCGACTCCCAACTGCGCTTCGTCTTCCGAAATTTTCCACTCACCCAGACTCACCCCTTGGCAGAACTTGCCGCCGAATCGGCCGAAGCCGCCGGAGTGCAGGGTAAATTCTGGGAGATGCATGACACTCTTTACGAAAATCAGCCGGTGCTGAGCGCAGAGAAGATAAGAGCTTTTGCACAAGAGCTGGGGCTTGACATGGAATGCTTCGAGGATGACTTGGCCACGGGGCGATTCCGCCATCGCGTTAAAAGCGATTTCATGGGCGGCGTGCGCAGTGGCGTGGCAGGGACTCCAACGTTTTTCATCAATGAAGAGCGTTACGATGGCAGTTGGGACGAAATCTCTCTTTTGAATGCGTTACGGGCCGCTCCAGGCAGCAATTCAGGCGACATGAAGTCGGAGCCGACAGCAGGATGACGCTCTGTTAGCCGGGCGCGACGAATAGGCGACGCAGCGATGCCAACAGGGAAGAAAAAAATTGCCGCAGCTCGTTTACGCGCAGTAGCGAGTAACAGAGTAGAGAGCGGCCGTGTGGACTCCAACCCGGCTGTTCGACTACTAAGATGGGTGTACCCGCCAGAATACTTCGCTCGCGCAAGAAGCTGTTCCAGCAACGTGTCATGACAACCTCGGACAGGCGCGCCTTCCACCCCCGGTGTCGACATAAACTGAATTTCACTTGCAACAGAAGAGAGTTGCCGAGTATCCTCGAATGAAATCCGACAGCCTTTGTTTTTCCCCTTTTTCCCTTGCCTTGGATTAAATGGAATTTAAAGATTATTATAAAATCATGGGCGTTGCGCGAGACGCCTCACAGGACGAAATCAAGCGCGCCTACAGGACCCTCGCGCGGAAGTATCATCCCGATGTCAGCAAGGAACCCCAGGCCGAAGCACGCTTCAAGGAAGTTGGCGAAGCATACGAAGTGCTGAAGGATCCCGAAAAACGTGTCGCTTATGACCGCCTGGGAGCAAACTGGAAAGCAAATCAGGAATTTCGTCCACCCCCGGACTGGAATGCGGGTTTTGAATTTTCCGAGCGGGGGTTTACCAGCGGCGGCTCATCGCAGTATAGTGATTTCTTTGAATCGCTTTTTGGGCAGGCTTTCCGTTCCGCCCAGGGAACGCGAGGTGCAGGCCCGACCGGCCGCACAGGCGGCCCCGCGTTTCATGCGCCCGGTGAAGATCACTACGCCAAAGTCATGATTGACCTGGAAGATTCGTATAATGGCGCTACCCGCGCCATTACATTACAGGCGCCCGAGGTTGATCCGCAGGGTTACGTATCGACGCGCGAACACACGCTCAACGTCGTGATACCCCGTGGCATCCGTCCGAAACAGCAGATCCGGCTGGCTGGCCAGGGCGCATCAGGAGCAGGAGGGGGGAAACGCGGTGATCTTTACCTTGAGATTGAATTCCGCCCGCACCCCTTCTATCGTGTAGAGGGTTCCGACATTTACCTGGACTTGCCGGTTGCTCCTTGGGAAGCCGCCCTTGGAGCTACGGTAAAAGTGCCGATCCCGGGCGGTACCGTCGAGCTCAAGGTGCCAGCGGGATCGACTACGGGACGTAAGCTGCGCTTGAAACACCGCGGTATCCCGTCAAAAACGCCGGGCGACTTCTTCGTTGTGCTGCGAAGCGAGCCCCCGCCCGCTGCGAGTGAAGAGGATAAAGCGTTTTACCGCCAAATGGCTGAGCAATTCAAATCCTATAACCCGCGCGCCAGACTTGGAGTCAAAGCATGACAAACGAGAATGGGCAGCCAGGCAAGGGGAAAAGCGAGCGCACAAACCGGTTGGCTGGCGGCGAGGCGCAGCAGGGTATGCCCAAGCTGAGTGGGGTAGTTCTTGATGAAGAGCATTTTCTGACCTTGACGGAAATAAGCCAGGCTTGCGCCGTCCAGGCGAGCTACATTATCGAGCTCGTCGATGAAGGCCTGCTCATCCCCGAAACCGGCGTGCGAACAACCGATGCGCCAACAGGAACCGGCGCGCCTGAACACAACTTCTGGAGATTCACCGGCGAACAGATGCGCCGCGCCAGGATGGCTGCGCGGCTGCAAGGCGATTTGGGCATCAACCTTGCCGGCGTCGCGGTGGCGCTTCAATTGCTCGACGAAATTGAAGAGCTTCGGGAACGGCTTGAGGCCATAAGCACAATAGCTCACAACGATTGACATTGCTTCAGGAGCCTAACGCGGCAATTGGTCGGTGGGCGTGGATGCCATAGCGCAATCCGTAGGTGATCCGAGATGATTCCATAAGATAACCGGGGAAAAATAACGGCTAAAGCCGAAAATGGGTGAGCCCAGGCGTCGAATCAGAATTCAGTGATGGTCTTCGGCGCCACCGCTATCCACCTCGTCAAGTTCATGCATTCCTTCTCGCTCTCGAAAATGATGCTCTCGAAAATAATGCAGTGTTTTTTGCCATGCATTCCGAGCGACGGCGCGTCCGATCTTTCGTCCGTTCAGATCACCATCACCAAAGTGTATGCCTCCATAACGCCTGGATATACCCGCTTCGTCTGCCGCATCGGTGAAAGTTGCCCAATATAAGGTTATATCAGTAACAGGTACCACGCCTGGCTCAACTTTTGATGAGCCGGAAGCTATAAGCGCACTGTGCCCAAAATTATCACTGCCAGTAAATAGCCTAAGCGTCTCGGCGCCAGCTGCGCTGAAAGTACTGTGGCCCGAGAAGTATTCTGGGAACGGAGGTGTAACAACGCTCGCCGGCTGGTATGGCCGCCAGTGGGCACCATCAACGGGACCCTGCCAGGATTGAATCGTTTGGCCGGCAAAAAGAAAGTGAATTGCTGTAATCGGTCTTACGTAGTCAAAGTGACGTTTGGCATCCCAACATACAATGCTCGCATCAAAAATTGCATTGGTTAGTGCAAAAAACATTTTTATATCTTGATCTACATCATGTCGATCGCGCTCCGAAACAAATGTCGCAAACAACGTCCAGTGACCTGGTGGTGATTCCGTAAAGGGCCCGTCTGCCCAATATTCGGCGATCGCTTTTTTCTCATCTGTTAAATACATTGCGTGTTGAACAATTTGCTGGGCCTGTTTGCGATAGCGATCAGGCTCCACGTTAAAATTGGCTGGTAAGGGAATTTTCTTGCGGTAGTGCGAACCAGATACGAGAGCGTACGGTTTTACCTGTCCCCAATGCGGGGTTATAAAAGACTGTTCATTGGATCCCACCAAAAGTGGCTGCCAACGATTGGGATCATTTATTTGAGAACTGGTATTGACCGGAGCATATCCAGAATAATCACTATAAGGAGCGCCCCCATTTAGATCGCCTAGTTGATTGGAGCCATCTCGATGCCGAAATTCCATTACAGCTTCCGCCGCCACATTTGCTATACCCGCAGGGGTAGAAGTATCCGTTGTATTATCGGAGGGATCATAGCCTAATGTCCTCATCAAGCTATTGAAGCCCGAGACCTGAGAAGGAAAAAGATCAGACAAGCATTTATGAGCAGCATGACTTATCGCTTTTTCTTTGTTCGCGGCAGTATGCTCGCTGGCGGGGCGGCGAAGCCGGTCATCAAATCGTGTCCCTTGAGCTTTTTTATCATAAGCCGTCCAGGCATCAAACATACACGTATGTGTTACAGCAAGTGCCCTGGCTACAACCGGCGGCCCTGGATGAGTCAAACGAACCGCCTGTAACGCAGCTTCGTTCCATTTCGTCACTATCGTTGCAGAAAACGCGAATTTACTATACGAAAGTGAAATTAACATTGAAATCAGCAATAACAGGCGAGTACATTGTAATGTTCCCATTTTTCCAGTGTGCCTTTTTTCCAGTTTGCTCGTTCCAAAGAACGGGCTTGAGGTTTTTTCAATAAACCAAACAGGATTCATCGGTTCGCTACGATAACTCGGGCACGTTCGGTACGTTTGTACGAAAGCGTACGGAAGGCAAGTCTGCTTTTCGTGAAAGATGTAGCCTTAATCGATTATCGAGGTCGACCGTGGCAAGCTCAAACGCTTGGTAAACCCCTGCGGGTTTAGATCGATGAAGACAGCTTACGTCACCATCAAGGGCTTCGAGCTCATGCGCACGGTTAAAAAAGGACAACTGGACATGTGGAAATCGGGCCGGGGTCTCACAGGAGAAATCCGGCTCATCGAAAGCGAATTCGGCATCTACCGCGCATAACCAGTCAAATCAAGGGCAGCGTTCCGGTTTGTCCTTTTTTTGCAAAGAGCATGCGTATGTTGTAAATCTTCATATTGGCCGCTCCTCGCTACTTAATGACCTTTACTGCATCCCGCTACTGGGGCAATTCGATGCCATCTAAGGGAGTGGACGTTTATTCCACCATCATCATTTCGCTATATACCGCATTGTAGGAGACTATGAGGTCATCCACCTCGATTGCGAATGCCTTTCGATGGCGCTGCGGCATTCGTGTGTCGTTCGATCTCGACGACACACTGACCAGCCATTGCTGCAAAGTACCGACTGAAAGAAGCCTGTTCCCTACCTTCATTCATCACTGGCTGGGTGAACCGCTACGCCGTGGGACCAAACGGTTATTTCGCGAGTTGCGTCATCGTGATTGCAGCATCTGGATATATACGAGTTCTGGACGATCGTCCGCTTACATCCAACGCTGGTTCCTGCTTCACGGTATTCGCATCGACGGCGTCGTCAACGGATACCGCCACCGTCGCGCGTCAAACCGGCGCTACCTGCAGCGTTTACCTTCGAAGTTTCCGCCGGCCTTCGGTATCGACCTTCATGTCGATGACTCGGAGGGCGTGAAGATGGAAGGAGACGAACTCGGCTTCCGGGTTCTGGTTATCCATCCTCACGACGAGCGCTGGATGGAGAAAGTGCTGGATGCTGTTGCCACGCTTAGGCCTGCCTGATTTCGGAGGATTTATCGGGGGGGCGCCGAAAAGGTGGTCAGGGAAAAATTTCCGGAACAATCATTTCCACCGGAACCGGATGGCGGGTGTACTCCGGGTGGCGTTCCCTCGCGGGTAGCTCAATCTTGGGCCGTACGATTTCATCATAAGGTGCCAGACTGAGTAAATGATTGATGCAATTGATTCGCGCCGCCTTCTTGTCAGTGGCATGAACTATCCACCAAGGCGCCTCGGAGATGTGAGTGCGTTCAAGCATGACCTCCTTCGCTTCGGTATACTTTTCCCAGCGCACACGGGATTCCAGATCCATAGGGCTCAGTTTCCACTGTTTCAACGGATCGTGGATACGACCCAGGAAACGTAGGTACTGCTCGTCGTCAGTGATCGAGAACCAGTATTTGACAAGCTGGATGCCCGAACGAACCAACATTCGCTCAAATTCAGGAGCGGAACGAAAGAATTCCTCGTACTCATCATCGGAACAAAAGCCCATAACCCTTTCGACACCGGCCCGGTTATACCAACTGCGATCGAATAAAACAATCTCGCCGGCCGCTGGCAAGTGAGTGACGTAACGCTGGAAATACCACTGCGTTTTTTCGCGGTCACTGGGTGCCGGCAAGGCGACGGTTCGCACAACGCGCGGATTTAACCGCTGAGTGATACGCTTGATGACACCACCCTTGCCGGCAGCATCGCGGCCCTCGAACAAGATCACCATGCGATGCTGCTTGGCTACCACCCAATCCTGCAGTTTTACCAGTTCACCCTGAAGGCGAAGCAATTCTCTAAAATAACGCTGACGCGTCATCCTGAATTCTATGTCACCTGGCACACGATGGCCCGTGGTGATTTCATCAAAACGACTGTCATCGAGTTCGAGCTCCAGCTCCTCGTCGTAGCTGTCAAGTATTTCCTGCTCTAATCGGCGGTGCAGATCGAAGGTTCTCTCGTTATCCATTTTTTTGTTCCTAATCTCGCAAAAAATAATTGCCACCGTGCAGCATTTTTACGGCCATCGAATTAAGAAAATATTACGTCCGTGCTTGCGAAGCGTCAAATTGATGCGGATGGAAACTGTAATATTTCCGTAACAAATATCACATACAATTAAAAAACCAGTACGTTAGTATGGTTTTTGTCCACGGCCAGATGCTCCCCGGAAGGCCATTTCCCATCCACAGCATTGCAGGCCGAAGGCAGTTACCGTACACAATGGCATGAGGTTCATGGACGAGTGGGTATGTCGGTGGGGCGTCAAGCTCAATTACATACGACCTGGCAAGCCCACGGATAATGGGCTGATCGAATCGTTCAACGAATGGCTGCGCGATGAATTCCTTACGTCACACGAATTCGTCACGCTCATGATGCCCGTGAGAAACTGAGAGCTTCGCAGGACCACTACAATCGCCACCGTCCCCATGGCTCACTCGGCTACCTTATCCCGAGCGGGTTGGTCAAAAAGAGGTCTGTGCACACCAACGCAGCGCCCGCCTACAGTTTCAAACTGTCCGGTTTTCGCGGAAACGTCACTATCATATACAGGTGAAAATTCATGAAAAAACCATTTCTGTCCGCTGCCCTTGTTGCCGTTGTCACGTTAACCATATCTTCCGCCTCTTTCGCAGACAAGGTTCGGCTGACCGGTTCCGGCGCGAGTTTCCCTGCGCCGCTCTACCTTAGCTGGTTTAAGAACCTTCACAAAGTAAATCCCGATCTCGTCGTGGATTATCAGTCCAAGGGTAGCGGAGCCGGCGTACAGGACTTCTTGAATAAGACGGTCGATTTTGCTGCAAGCGATTCGGCGATGAAAATGGAAGACATGGCCAAGGTGTCCGAAGGTGTGCAACTTCTGCCAATGACCGCCGGAGAAATCATCGTCACCTACAATCTTCCGGGTAACCCCGTGGGACTAAAGTTGCCGCGTGATGTTTATCCCAACATCTTTCTTGGCAAGATCACTAAATGGAATGACCCTAAGATTGTTGCGGCCAACCCGGATGTAAAGCTTCCCGACATGCCGATTACCGTAGTAGTACGCGCCGATTCCAGTGGCACGACTGCAGTTTTCACTAAACATCTGTCGGCCATCAATGCCGAATTCAAGAGCACGCTGGGCGAAGGCAATACTGTGAATTGGCCCGCAACCAACAAATTCATAAAATCACCGAAGAATGATGGAGTAACCGCTACCGTACGCCAGACACCGGGTGCCATCGGCTATATTGAATACAGCTACGCCAAACTAGCCAAGGTCCAGTCCGCGCTATTGCAAAACAAAGAAGGCAAATTTTTGGCTCCCGGTAATAGTGCCGAAACCTTGGCCGCCATCAAGCTCCCTGAAGACATGATTGCTTGGGCACCAGATCCAGAGGGCGCGAAATCGTACCCTATCGTTACATATACATGGATGATCTTCCGCAAGAACAATAACGATGTGAGTAAGGCCAAAGCCATGCGCGACATGGTCGAATTTGGCCTCACCGAAGGACAGAAGATGGCGGATGCGTTAGGCTACATCCCGTTGCCGCAGGCGGTTGTTGAACAAGTTCGCAAGGCTGCTGCCAACATCAAGTAAACAAAAGTTCTACGCGGATCCGGGGTCGTGTCACAACCTCGGATCCACGAACAACCCTACTTATAAATTAAATGGGTGCAAAAGCCTTTTGCTCTTACCTGTTGCCCTTCAATAAATAAATTGGGTCGCTTTATGCAAAAGCCCTTTGCCCTTGATGCTGATACGGATTCCATCTGCCAACCGCCATCGGCGTCGGTTCTTCTGCTTGATCGGATATTCCGAAAGTTGGCGGGCCTGGGCGTTATCGTCATTCTTTCCTTGTTGGTGGCTCTTGTTCTGGAAATCGGTGTCAAGGCGGTTCCAGGCATCCAGAAATACGGACTGGACATGCTTACCGGTACGGTCTGGGATGTAGGTCAACAAAAGTTCGGCATTCTCCCGGCTATCTGGGGGACGCTCTATAGTTCCTTGATTGCCCTGCTGATCGGCGGCTTTTTCGGAATCAGCGTGGCGATTTTCTTGACACAGAATTTTCTGCCTGCACGCTTGGCCGCCGTTTTTTCGCACCATCGTCGAGTTGCTTGCAGCGATACCCAGCGTGGTATACGGGCTATGGGGGATTTTCGTCGTGATTCCGTCCATCCGCCCGCTAACTGATGTACTGAACCAGTCTTTTGGTTGGATTCCATTTTTCAGCTCTACGCTGAGTGGCCCTGGTTTACTTCCCGCCGCTTTGGTGCTTGCCATCATGATTCTACCGACCGTTGCTGCCGTGTCTCAGGACGCTTTGCGTGGAGTTCCCCTAAAGACCAAGCAGGCCGCCTATGGCATGGGGGCTACCCACTGGGAAGCCATTCTCAAGGTCATGGTGCCGACGGCGGCTACCGGTATTTTCGGCTCCCTGGTACTGGGTCTGGGCCGGGCGCTGGGTGAAACGATGGCACTCGCCATGCTGGTAGGTAATTCGAACCAGATTTCGCTTTCTCTGTTCGCGCCCGCGAATACGCTGGCCGCCCTGCTGGCATTGAATTTCCCCGAAGCGGGACCGAACGAAATTGCAGTGCTGATGTATGCCGCCCTGGTTCTAATGCTGATTACCTTGGTGGTCAATATCCTTGGCTCGATGCTGATAATGTACGCCCAGGGTGGAACTGGAACAAAATCATGAGTGAGACGTTGCCTCCCCGCTCTGAGCCGACTCCGAGTCTGCAGCGTAAGTTTGAAGGCCGGGCATTGCGCAGCATAGCGCTGAGCGTCTTGGTATGGTTCAGTGCGGTACTGACGAGTGTGCCCTTGTTTTCCGTATTGTATATGTTGATTACCCGTGGCGGCGCGCGTCTTAACATGGAAGTTTTTACCGAGCTTCCGCCGGCCGGTTTCGAGATGGACGGGGGCTTCGGTAACGCGCTCGTCGGTACTTTCTTCATGGTGGGTATCGCCGCACTGATCGCGATCCCGGTAGGCATTCTGGCAGCCATTTTTCTGGCCGAACTGGGGCCCGACAGCAAACTTGCTACTGTTGCCCGCTTTTCGGCAAAGACGCTGACCGGCGTGCCGTCGATCCTGGCCGGCGTTTTCGCCTATGCGATGGTGGTGATTACCACCGGCACCTACTCGGCGCCCGCTGGCGGTGTAGCGCTGGCGGTATTGATGTTGCCCATTGTCGTCTTGACGGCCGAAGAATCCATGAAAATGGTTCCAAAAATCATGAAGGACGCCGCCTATGGCATGGGCTGCACCCATACACAGGTGATCTGGCAGATCGTACTGCCGACTGGGATGCCCGCGATTCTCACCGGCGTGATGCTGGCGATTGCACGAGCAGCTGGAGAAACGGCGCCCCTGCTTTTTACAGCGCTATTCAGCAACTACTGGTTGCTCCAGGAAGGCCATCTGAACGTCATGAGCCCTACCGCCTCGATGTCCGTACTGATTTACAATTTCTCTGGCATGCCATTCGACAACCAGCTTGAACTCGCTTGGGCAGCCTCGCTGGTATTAGTGATGATCGTGCTGATCATCAATGTCGTCAGCCGAATTTTTGGCAAACCCAAGTTTTGAGTACGGGAATAATGGAATCATGAGTTCAACCATGCAGCAGGCAACTCCCGATACCCAGCCAGCTACACTGGTAATGGACTGCAAATTGGACAAGGTTTTCTATGACAACTTTTTGGCCGTTCGCGACAGCCATGTGCCAATTGAAAAGAACAAAATCACCGGTTTCATTGGACCGTCCGGCTGTGGCAAGAGCACCGTACTGCGCAGCCTTAACCGAATGAACGACCTGGTCGATGGCTTTCGCTTTGAAGGATATGTGCAGTTTCTCGGGCAGGATATCTATGGCAAAGGCGTAGATCCTGTGGTCGTGCGACGTTACATCGGCATGGTGTTCCAGCAGCCCAATCCTTTTTCAATGAGCATTTATGACAATGTCGCATTCGGTTTGCGTCTCAATCGCTATAAAGGCGATATCAGTGACCGAGTCAAGCAGGCACTGGAGAGGGCAGCGTTATGGGACGAGGTCAAGGATAAACTCAAGTTCAGCGGCTTGGCGCTGTCCGGCGGCCAGCAGCAGCGCTTGTGCATCGCTCGCGCCATTGCCACTCAACCCCAAGTGCTGTTGATGGATGAGCCGTGCTCTGCGCTAGACCCAATCGCCACTCGCCGCATCGAGGAGTTGATGGTCGAATTGAAGGAGCATTACACCATCGCGCTGGTGACCCATAACATGCAGCAGGCGATTCGCGTTGCGGATACCACCGCGTTCTTCTCCGTTGACATCTCGGAAGGATCCCGGACTGGCTACCTGGTGGAAATTGGAGAGACCCCTCAGATCTTCGGGCATCCACGCGAGAAGCTGACCAGAGACTACATTAGCGGCCAGTTCAGCTGACCCTCGCCGAGGAGAAAAGGTATGAAGCTTCCAGTCGGCGTTGTTAACGCTCTCCTGACAATCGCCTTGTTGGCAGCATCGGCAGTGCAAGCGCAAGGCAACATGGATTCCCTGGTCCTCAGCGGCGCGGGGGCGACTTTTCCGGCACCCCTGTATAAAAAATGGATTGCCGCTTACCGCAAGGTTGAGCCAGGGACTTTGATCACGTACGACGTAGTCGGCAGTGGCGATGGGGTAAGGCGTTTTCTTGACGATACTGTGGACTTCGGCGCCAGCGATGCCGCCATGACTGATGCCGAGATTGCTTCTGCCCAGCATGGGGCGGTGATGGTGCCAGTTACCGCAGGCATGGTGGTGTTGGCTTACAACCTGCCGGGATTGAATGGTCCGCTGAAGTTGAATCGAAGTACCTATGCCGCATTGTTGATGGGCAAGATCACGCGTTGGAACGATGCCCGCATCCAGGCGACTAATCCCGGACTCAATTTGCCTGATCGCGACATCGTGCTGGCCGTGCGTCAGGACAGCGGCGGCACGACATTTGTACTGTCCAATCATCTGAGCGCCGCCAGTCCGGAATGGCGCGACGGTCCCGGTACCGGCTATCGTGTCAGATGGCCCCGCAATGCGATGTTTGCCCGCGGCAATGAGGGTGTCGCGTCGCGGGTGCAACGCAGCGTGGGATCGATTGGTTATGTCGGATATAACTTTGCCAAGCGCCTTGACCTGAAGGTAGCGCACCTGGAAAATAAGGAAGGTCGTTTCGTTGCGCCGAGCGACAGTGTTGGCGTTGCAACGCTGGCAGCAAATACCGGACGCATTCCTGCTGACCTGCGCGCTTATATACCGGATCCCGTCGGAACCGATTCATACCCTTTGATATCATTTACGTGGTTGCTGGTTAAAGAGCATTACACCGACAAATTCAAGGGCGAGGCGCTGAAGCGCTTCATCACATGGAGTCTGCAGGAAGGCCAGAACCTTGGCGGCGAGTTGGGTTACATCCGCTTGCCAGCTGAAGTCGCGAAGCGCAGTAATGAGGCGTTGGCCAGAGTACATACTGGGCCCTAGTCGCATCTTCAACAAAGCGAGTCGTGGAACCCGCGACCGTGATCGGTGTTCCAGTTGAAGTTTTCCAATAGCACTCTTTTCTTGGCCCGATCCGGTGAATTCCTGTCCTATCCTCAACCTGGACGCCATCAGAAATTCCCTGCAGGAAGTCCAGGCACAATTCGAGGTGCTAAACACCCGATTTGATGAACCGCGTGATCCTTTCGACGATGTCGTTTGCAATAATATGCTGCAGGGCTATGCGCTAATTGACCGACTTATCGTTGATGGTGTCGATTTGTTCGATCTACAGCAGATCGACTGGATGATCGAGATCAATACAACGGTATTGTGTGGTGTCGATCCTGAGAAGCGCAAGGAATTTTCCCGGCACATAGCCATGACTCGTTCACGGTTCTTTGACAGCCATGAGGGTGGCGTGCGCGACCTGCTGGAGTGGTACGACCTGCACCGCCACAAATCAGCATGGAAGGGGGCTGCGGGTGTTTTTGTGCACATTCTCAGCAAGCCTCAGCTGTTTATTGAGGGAAATCACCGCAGCGCTTCGCTCATCGTCAGTTTTCTGTTGGCGCGGGAAGGTCTACCGCCATTCGTGCTGTCGATCGACAATGCGGTGGCTTTCTTTAACCCGGCGTCAGTAATTCGACGCATGCCAAAACACGGATTAGTGGCGCTATTCAAACTGCCGAAAATCAAGAAAAAATATGCTGCTTTCCTGGAAGAACAATCATCGTCGGAGTTCCTTCTCAAACAGTTGGATCGGAGAACGCATGATCGGAGAAAGGGCGATCGAAGAACGCACGATCGGAGAACGCAGGATCGCCGAAAAGGGTCCAAATAACGGTAAGCGAAGAATACTGACATGCCAGCCGAAACCCCAAGCCACCAGCCGACTAGCAAAACAACCCTGCTTCAGTTACTGCAGAAGCACAAGCTCGTATCTGAAATACTGCACAAGCAGGAGGACATGCCACGCCATGATCTGGTCGAGTCGCTTGTCCACAAACAGAACCTGGTGCAGCTGAGCCAAGCGTTGGAGAAAACAGATCCCGTCGAGATTGCGCAAACTCTGGAAGGCTTGCCACCCGAGGACCAGTTGATTGTCTGGGATCAGGTCAGTAAAGAACGAAAAAGATCTGTGCTTCGTGAATTGCCTCTCTCCGTTCTGCAGGTATTAGGACACGGTGAATTCGAGAATGAGCATCCGGGCATTAAAGCATTTCAACTGGACGAAGGCCGTTTGCGTGAAATTCCCATCAACATTCGAGAGGGCCTGGTCGAGGCCAAACCCATCTGGGTTGACTTGGTTGATCCCTCGTTTAAAGAACGAGTTTGGGTAGCCGATTTTTTCGGTATTGATCTGCCAGATCCAAATCGCTTGGGTGACCTGGAATCAAGCGCTCGTTTTTATGTAGAAGAAAACGGTGAAATTCACCTGCATTCGGTTTTCCTGCTTAACCGCCAAGACGTCTCCCGCAACGTCGAGGTGGCATTTATCCTGCACAAGGACATCCTGTTCTCAGTTCGCATGGAAGAGCTTCCAGTATTCCGGATGCAGCGCTTGCGTGCTCGATCGCAATCCAATTACGTCCTGGATGCGTGGGATATGCTTCTGGATTTATATGCTGCAGATGTCGAATACTCAGCCGCGGCGTTGGAAGATGTCTATCACGGCCTTGAAATCGTAGGCAAGCAGGTACTCAGCAAGCAAACGAGCGATGATGACGCCGCCACGATGTTGACAGCAATTGCCCATGAAGAGGATTTGAATGGCTTGATTCGCCGGAATGTACAAGATACCCGCCGCGCAGTTTCCTTTATGCTGCATAGCCGCTTTCTCGCCAAAGAGCAACTTGACGATGCACAACAAATACTGCGCGATATCGACTCTCTCGATGGTCACACCACCTTCCTGTTCGGCAAGATCAACTTTTTGATGGATGCCACGGTTGGTTTCATCAACATCAACCAGAATAAGGTGATCAAGCAACTGACGGTGATCAGTGTGGTCTTTATGCCGCTTAACCTAATCGCCGGGATTGGCGGCATGTCGGAATTCTCCATGATGACTGAGGGAGTTCCATGGCCCATTTCTTATGGGAGCTTTATTATCGGGGTAGGCATCGTTGGCTGGATTACCTTTTTGTTGTTGCACTTCCCTAAAAACCTTAAGTTGCTTAAGTTGCGTAAGCGGTAAAGTAAGCGGTAAATAGTGACGAATAAGGAATCGAACCCGCATCTCAAAACCTGAACTGGGGGCTCTATTGCAAAAAAGACAAACCGGAACCCTGCCCTTGATCTGATTGATCATGCCCGATTGATTATGCCCGGTAGATACCGAATTGCCTCTCAATGAGCCTGATTTCTCCTGTGAGACCTTGGCCCGATTTCCACAGGCCCGTTTGTACGGCAGCGAACGGAAGGCAAGCGTGCTTTTCAGGAAAGATGTAGCCTTAATCGATTACGAGCCGATCATGGACAAGGAACCATTGATCAAGTTAACCTGGCGTGGACGCGAAACGGTCGAATCCGTGCCATCGCTGCTCCAGCGGGCGGAACACATCGAAATCGACCTGCCTCCCGGATACAATCATTCCCTGTTTTGCCTGTTTCATCCCGCACGCGCCCCCCTCTCAGCTGGAGAATACAGACATTTCGGGCGGTCCACAGCTTCTCGAACGAGTCGCAAGCATTAAAGGGTTGGAGGAATTCAGGACGCTGATCGAACCGCTCCATGCGTCAGGAGCAACCGTTCAGGTATTGAGCCCGCCGAAGGTTCTCATCACGCGCCCAGGCGTAAACTCTGCGATAACAAAGACCAAACAAGTCGCCCACAATTTGACGGGCTTATAGTAGCAGCCGCAGCCAGCCTGCCGACAGGTATTTATCCAGAGGTATTTTATCCAGAGGTACGTAGCTGGAAGCCATGCTGAGCCTGCGACGGTGCCTTATGTAACCCGGGCTCCTCCATGTCCTCTATGGAAGGAGTGTTTGGGGCGACGCAACGTCACTTCCCGCTGAAACCAATCGCCCAGAATAGACTCTTCAAGAGTCCAGTCCAATAGCAGTTTTTAGCAGCGGCCGCAAAAACAGGCTGCGATTCGCGTCAAGTTGCGCAGAGCCATCTCCGAACTCCAGTAAATTGGAGTGAAAATTTACCTCCATGGTTGGCTGTTGCAATGAAAGGAACAAGCAGATGACTGTTCCGAGTCCACGGGAAAAACAGGATAACCCGAATCCTTATCAGCAAACCGTTGAAAAGCTACTGGCCGGCCTCGGCACCGACCCTCACCACGGCTTGAGCGAAGCAGAGGCGCGTGCACGGCTGTCGAAATACGGCAGGAACGAGTTGGCGGCGGAAACTCCCACCCCGAGATGGAAAAAATTCCTCGCTCAATTTCAGAACGTGCTGGTTATCCTGCTACTGATCGCAACAGCGATCTCTGCTGGACTATGGCTGTTTGAACGGGACACGGCCTGGCCCTACGAGGCAACTGCCATTTTCGCGGTTGTGCTGCTCAACGCCATCATGGGCTACATACAGGAGTCACGTGCGGAAGAAGCGGTCGCGGCATTGCGCGAGATGTCCGCGGCACAAGCCAGCGTCGTCCGTGATGGAAACCGACAGACCATCCCGGCGGCAGAATTGGTACCCGGCGACATCATCCTCGTCAAGGAGGGCGACATCATCCCCGCCGATGCGCGTCTGATCCATTCGGCAGCCCTGCAAACGGCAGAGGCGGCACTCACCGGGGAAAGCCTGCCGGTGCTCAAAGACACGGTTGTGATTACCGAAGAAACAGAGCTGGCCGAGCGCCACAACATGATCTTCAGCGGAACCTCGGCAACGTCCGGTCGAGGACACGCGGTAGTCGTGAATACCGGCATGCAGTCGCAGATGGGACGCATTGCGGGCCTGCTGGAGGAAGCGCCAGCGGAAATGACGCCGCTGCAAAAGGAGCTCAACCGCGTCGGAAAATTGCTCGGGATCATCGTTGTCAATATCGCGGTGGCCATGATCGCAATAATCATTATGGTCGCGGACGTGAGCAGTTTCACGGTTATTGTCGATGCCCTCATTCTTGGAGTAGCACTGGCTGTCGCGGCCATACCCGAAGGCTTGCCTGCCGTGGTGACAGCGGTCCTCTCCATCGGCGTTCAGCGCATGGCCCTGCGAAACGCCATCGTGCGACGCCTCCCCGCGATCGAAACGCTGGGTTCGGCGACCGTTATCGCGTCCGACAAGACCGGGACGCTGACCCGCAATGAAATGACGGTGCGAACCGTTGTTACGGCAAGCGGCCGGGTCGCGCTGGAGGGCAGTGGTTATTCGCCTGAAGGCAAAATTCGGGATGACGGCGGAAAAAAAAAGAACGAAGCTGACGGAGAGGGAGAAGCAATTTCAAATCGGCTGCGGGTCGAAGTGGAACGCGCACTGGCGATCGCCGACCGGGCAAGCAATGCCGTGCTGTATGAGCGCGACGGGCGCTGGATGGTGCACGGCGACCCCACCGAAGGAGCGCTTATCGTCGCAGCCCGCAAGGCTGGCCTGACGCATGAGGCGCTCGATGGGCGCTTCGCGCGCATCGGCGAAGTCCCCTTTTCGTCCGAGCGCAAGCTCATGACGACGGTTCAAACGGATGCCGAAAAGCAGGAGCACGTGCTCATCTTTACCAAGGGGGCGCCCGACCTCTTGCTTGCCCGCTGCACGCATGAACTCGTGGGCGAGGAAGCCCGGCCCCTGAGTCGGGATCGCCACTCGGAAATATTGACAGTAAACGAAGAGCTGGCGGGGAAAGCCCTGCGTTGTCTGGGTGTGGCCTTCCGTTCGATACCTGCGGCTACATTTTCTGCTGGCGAAGTGGACGAACGTATCGAGAAGGACCTCGTGTTCGCGGGGTTGATCGGCATGATCGATCCCCCACGCGCAGAAGCCGGGGACGCCGTGGCGCATGCCAAAACAGCGGGAATACGGCCAATCATGATAACGGGCGATCATCCCATCACTGCCACCGCCATTGCCCTCCAGCTAGGAATTACCAGGGAAGCGCGTGCAGTCAGCGGCGGCGAACTGGAGAAAATGGCCGACGCGGAGCTGGATCAAATGGTGAAGGAGGTTTCGGTTTATGCTCGCGTTAGCCCGGAACACAAGCTGCGCATCGTAAAGGCTCTGCAGCGCGGCGGTTCCGTCGTCGCAATGACGGGCGACGGCGTAAATGACGCCCCTGCCCTGAAGACCGCAGATATCGGGGTTGCCATGGGCGTGACAGGAACAGATGTCTCGAAGCAGGCCGCCGATATGGTGCTCGCCGATGATAATTTCGCGACCATAGTCGCCGCCGTCGAGGAAGGTCGCGCAATCTTCTCAAATATTCGAAAATTCCTGCGTTACCTGCTCTCGTCGAACATGGGGGAAGTGCTTACCATGTTCTTGGGCGTAGTACTGGCAGATGTTATTGGATTGAAAGCCGAAGGAGAAGCTATCGTATTGCCTGTGCTGGCGACCCAGCTGCTTTGGATCAACCTCGTGACTGACGGCGCGCCGGCCCTCGCCCTGGGTGTTGATCCCCCGGGAGTCCACGCGATGCGCAGGCCCCCACGACCGCATGGCGAACCGGTAATTACCCCACAGATGTGGTTCGGCATTCTCCTGGTCGGGACTATCATGGCTGCGGGGACATTGCTGGTACTGGACGCCAGCCTGCCCGGTGGCTTCATAGAAGGGACAGGCAGCGTGCGATACGCCCAAACCATGGCATTCACAACGCTGGTGCTTTTCTCGGTGTTCACCGTTTTCAATGCGCGTTCCGACGAGCAAAGCGCATTTGTCGGCATGTTCTCCAATAAATGGCTCTGGGGCTCTCTCCTCCTCGCAATCCTGCTGCAGGTGGCCGTGGTTTACACGCCCTTCCTGCAACAGGCATTCTCAACCGTCAGCCTCTCCCTGGAGGATTGGCTGTTCTGCACTCTGGTTGCAAGCACAGTGCTGTGGCTGCGGGAGTTGAGCAAGCTGGCGCTCACGCCATGAGAAACTGGACACCGGCAGACGAAGATCTCATCAAGTCGTTGGCCGAGGCAATTCTGCGCAACTCACCTGCGCTGCTTATACCAGTTGACAAGCGTGTCAACCCCAGAAAACGCTGACCGAACTCTCCGGTATTAAGGGGAAATTCCTGCGGCCAGCATTGACTTGCCTTGTTCAAGTATTTTTTCGCATGCCGTCTTAACGGCTGAAGCCTTCAGACCCGCCATGCTCAGATCCACCGTCTGCCCGCCGGAGCTTATAACAATACCCTTCGTCCCCTTAATATAATCGGCATTGCTTTCGGCCGGTTTACTCTCGCTTCCGCCGAGCTTGCCCAGCAATTGATTCTTGACCGAGGAAGCTCCCTCCCCGCTCAGGAAATTGTTCTTCGTGCAAAAATCGATAATTCCCGCGGCATTTCCCATGCTTGTAGACGCTATAGATGACAATGAACCCAATGACGAGGCTGCACCGCCGACGGCGGCACCACCGGTAATGTCTTTCAGCTGATCCAGACCCTGAGCTGCAAGGGAACCAGCAAATATCGCGGCTGCAATGCCGCTCGCCATTCGGATGGAATGGCTTTTTAAAATGCTCATCTGGCACTCCTCCAATCGTGAAGCGACTTTTCGCTATTGAACCTGAACGAACCGGCTGGCCCTTGGGCAGGGATTCCCGCCGATTTATTTATAGCACGCCTGTCGGGCCGGGTTTATATTACTTATGAGCATGGGCGACTTCAAAGTTGTGCTGATGGAGCAAGCAGATCGAGGACTTCGTCAAGTACCCACTGTCGCAACGGCCGCGTTCAATGTTAACGAGGCACTGAGGACATTGCAGGAGGCAAGCCGGGGCAACAATCATAGTTGTCATAAAACTCCTGGGCAATTTTGAGTGCGCAGGGAGACGATTTTATTGCTGCCGATCAATAGCGCGACGGCGGTGTATTTTTGGAAGACGCACTTTTGGCAGACGTACTTTTGGCAGATGAAGGGAGGATGAATGAATATTGACACAATACCCATCTGGATCACTTTCGTTGTTACGGTTATCAGTGTGGTACTTGCCGTCCGGGCCGGATTCACGCTCGGGCATCGAGTTCGACAGAAGTCAGCGGAGGACGAAAAAGAATCCCCGGCAGCCGCTATGGCGGCTGCAATCCTCACCTTGGCCGGCTTCATGCTGACATTCACCTTTGGGATTTCCTTTGACCGCCTGAATGATCGTAAAACGCTGGTGCGTGATGAGGCCAACGCCATTAGAACCGCCTGGCTGCGGTCAGATTTTCTGCCAGAACCGGATCGCGCGGAGGCGAAGGGGCTGTTACGGAAATATGTCGACATCCGCCTGGACGTAGTTAAGGCGGATGAGGCGGATGACCTCGATCAGGAGCAAAAAGCCCTTCGCGAGTCTAACCGAATCCATCGTCAGATATGGGACACGGCGGTCAAGAATGCGCGCAAGGATATGAACTCGGACGTTGCCGCCCTTTATATCGAATCGCTCAACGAGCTCATCAATATTCAGGTGTTGCGTGTAGCTATAGCATTGCATGCACAGATTCCCGGGGTCATCTGGGCGGTTCTCTATGCCCTGGTCATTCTTGGCATGATGTCCATCGGATATCTGGCCGCTATCGCGGGCTCGACCGCGGGATCCCGCTCGGTATCGCTTCTGGCGGTCTCTTTCTCTCTGGCGATCACACTGATAGCTGTGCTTGATCGCCCACAGAGCGACATTATCGGCATTTCCCAGGAGCCGTTGATCGACCTGCGGGAGACAATGGCCAAGGAACTTCGAAACTTGGCCACGCTCGGGACATAGCCGGTTATAAGCTATCCGCAATAGGGCGGACAAAAAAAAATACCGATCAGTCACAAAAAATTTTGAATCAGCTTCTATACTAAATAGAGGATGACTGATTGACGAGGTAGTTGCTCTTCCGGTCTTCCTTGGGAAAAGACGTTTGCGTAAAGCTCTACCTATCTGATCACAACACTTTGAAGGAGGTATAAATGAAAAATAAATATTCTTGGGACATGCTCCGCGCCGCTCTTTTGATCCTTGCGGCAACATTTGCAGTGCCCACATTCGCTGCTGGGGGCTCGACAAGCGATATGGACATATTACGCGAGAAGGTTCGCGCGGATAAGAAGTATATTGTTCAGAAAAACATGGATCTGAGCGAGGAAGAGTCAAAGGTCTTCTGGCCGATCTACGAGGACTACCAGAAGGATCTGGGTAAGATCAATGATCGCATGGCCAAGTTAATCAATGAATATGCCGATGCCTACAACAAGGGCGCGCTAACGGACAAAACGGCAAAGAAGCTTACTGACGAAGCTATAGATATCGAAATGTCCGAGGCCAAGTTGAAGCAGCGTTATATGACCAAGCTCAGCGACGCTATGTCGTGGGTAAAGGCGGCGCGTTACGTTCAGATCGAGAACAAGATTCGCGCCATCGTACGCTACGAGCTTGCACAAGCAATTCCGCTAGCGTATTGAGCTTCGAATGGTCCTCGTAAAGAAAATATCCGGCATCCGTCGGATTTTTTCGGAATGTACGAGACACGAGGAAACAAGTTGATTTCAAAATCAATAATATCTGTTGCGCTGCTGACCGCGCTCGCCAGTGTCCCGGCAGTTGCGCAGCAGGTTATTTATCCTGCAAAGGGCCAGTCGGCAGCGCAGCAGAAGAAGGATGAAACCGAATGTCACGCATGGGCCAAAAAGCAGACAGGTTATGATCCGGAGCAAGCCACGCAGTATGCGGTCGCGCCGCCCCCGCAACCTGAAGGTGAGCGGGTGCAAGGCGCTGCTCGCGGCGCAGCGGGTGGCGCGGTGATTGGTGCGATCGCCGGCAGTCCCGGAACGGGCGCTGCCATTGGCGCCGTTGCGGGAACCATGGCAGGTGGCGCAAGGCAACGGCGTAAACAGGAGGAGTACGACAAAGCAACCGCACAACAGCAGCAGGCTGCAAAACAACAGCAACAGCAATATCAGCGAGCCTACGCAGCATGCTTTGAAGGGCGGGGTTACACCGTCAAGTAAACAAAATAAACAAAAAGATACCAACCCCTGGCTGAGGCGCGGCCCTGGCCCAGCCTCAGCCAGGGGGAACAGGTAAAACGTCTGGGACGTTCACTTACTTCCTGCTGGAGCGTACTGGAACGCAACATGGGAATAGAGGCCGTCCCTCTATTCTTTCCGCATGCTGGAAAAAGCGACGTGTCGCGTGACAGTGCCCAGCCAAGGCGGCCTCCAGCAACTTCAGAAGAGAACAAACGGCTGAAAAAGATCGTGGCCGAACTGAGCCTGGACAAGACGAGACGATGTGACGGCGGGTTTTTTGTTGCTCCTACGACGCAACAAAACCTAGCCCAGCAATAAGGATAAGAACAAAAGTTCCCCAAGTAACAATGTCGTCCATGATAGATCCTTCCGGATAAATGAATGAAATCCCATCATAGTTGAGAGATGTTACGTTTCTTCGCTTCTGTCTGTCACGTACTAGACACATTCTTGTGCAATAGTATTCTGACGCCTCCCTTTAAGCGTAATGGGTATCCAACCATTGGATATCGTGGCCCGGCAGCTCTCTCCTACGGTCGGGTTTTTTGTTGTCGCTAGTGCCCTTTACCGCGGTCCCCGGACGAGAAAAAAAAGTCCCCTTGATTAATGCGCGTGGAGGAAGCCTTGCTGACCTGTTGCTTCTGACAGATATTCAACAGGGGCGAGTGATCATTCCTGGCGCCCGGGCGCGCATGAGGAACCTGGGGTATCGTTTGGCCCCGCGAGCCTGACCTGATAGTTATAAAGTTGAGTCAGGGAAGCGCTTCTGTCATTTCCCGGGTCAACCCTGAAATTGTACGCATCTGCCCTGAATATGCCCTCGGTAACCCCGGCGGGGAATTCATAAACGGCACTTAACGATGCATTCTTATACGCCCGCGAATTCTCGTAATGCACGATCACGTTGCCTGAGACTGGGCTTTTACCGGGGTTGCTGAAAGTGAAAATTTTGTGATCTTCCCGTGCAAACTGGATGGGTTGGTCAGGGGTAGTGGTTGCAAAAATATCCCCTTCGGATTCTCTGGCTTTAGGTCCGCGACTCGTGCCGATGCTAATCTCACGAATTCCACCGTCATCAGCGGCACTTGCAGTCACCCGGAACGGGCTTTTCACATAAACACATCGGTCCGCCCGATTCACGCCGCTAGCGGTATATCGACCTGTGTTGGGCGAATCAATGACCGGGCTTGAATGATAAATCACCAGACTAAGGGACGGAGGGGTACGGTCAGAAGAATTAGGGGTGGCTAAATTTGCACAGCCAGAAATCAAGACACACGTAACGAGCGGAAAGGCTATTATTTTCATTTTCCCTCCAGGGGGTTGTCGTCATCCAGTCGACGGTCTTTATAGTTTAGCTGATAGTGGAAAATTTGCCTTTTTAAGGACCGATGAACCGCCCCCGAGTTCATGGAGGCTGGTTGGTTTAAGTTGGACCTCTACCGTGGCCTTTTTCTGCCTGCTGTCGACAATAATGTTCCTCGGCCTCAGCTGGTGGAATATGACCGATGGGTTCGAGTAGGCGCTGATGCGGAACCACCATATCCATTCGAGGGTGACTGGTTCCACCGCCACCTTTGTCTTCCAGGGCGCGCCTCAGTGTATCAATTCGGCTTTGTACAGGCCATTGATGGTTTCAGCCAAAGCATTATCGTAACTGTCTTCCGGCTGTCCCACACTCTATTGCGAAAGTTCAGCTGGGAAAAATAGGTCCCTTCATCGCTGGTAACAGACGATAATTTTTTCTCGCTCAATTGTTCCATCGTGTTAACCATATAATCTGCTCTCAATCAAACGGGAGCTTGAGTTTCCCCTTGTTTTCCTTATGGACTCACCTATAAATGAAGTGGGAGATGGATGGGACAAAGCGAATCCGAACAAACCAAAAAATCCGTGCTGTGCAGATAGTAGCGAGATGAAGCTCACGTTGGGTCATGTTTCATATGTCTGATCATCAAAACGCCTTTGAAGCTCTTAATCATCACGCTCCGCTCTCTGAAAAGCTGAAACTCCTGCACGCCGCACTTGCCAAGCGCTTCGCGTTTATAGACCGTGTAGCGGTGGCAATCTACGATCCCAAGACGGATGAGCTCAAGACCTTTATCCATAGCAGTGGCGAAGCGGATCCGCTGGCTCACTATCAGGCTAAGCTGAGCCAGGCGCGGTCTCTTCAGGAAATCCGGGAAAGTGGCAAGCCTCGCGTCGTGAATGACTTGACGATATTTGCCAAAGGCACCCACGAGCATACCCATCGCATTGCAGCGCAGGGTTACGGGGCAAGCTATACCATGCCGATGTACTACAACGGCGATTTCTTCGGATTCGTTTTTTTCAACTCTTATCGCAAGAACGTTTTTGACGAAGAGGTCTTGCACCTTCTGGATATGTTTGCGCATCTGATTTCGCTGCTCGTGATGGGAGAGCTAGCGTCGTTGCGTACCCTGATTTCCGCCGTCCGTGCTGCACGCAACTTCGTCCACATGCGCGATACGGAGACTGGGGCCCACCTGGAACGTATGGCGCGCTATTCCAGGATTGTTGCAAAAGAACTGGCCCCAAAATACGGCTTCGATGACGAATATATTGAGCAGGTATTTTTGTTCTCCCCATTGCATGATATCGGAAAAATCGGCATTCCCGATAGCATCCTGCTTAAAGCCGGCTTGCTCGACACAGGCGAGCGGGAAGTCATGAAAACGCACGCCCCAAAGGGTCGGCAACTGATCGATAGCATGCTGCGCGATTTTGGATTGGAATCCTTCGGATATCTCAACATCCTTCGCAACATCGCGGAACACCACCATGAAACCATGGATGGCGCAGGTTATCCGCATGGGCTGCGAGGTGATGATATTGCAATCGAATCCCGCATCGTTGCTGTCGCGGATATATTTGATGCGCTTACCAGCAAGCGTCCTTATAAGGGAGCCTGGAGCACAGACGACGCTTTTCTGCAATTGCGCAAGCTTGCGGGGAGCAAGCTTGACCCCGATTGCGTCGAGGCACTTATCAAGAACCGGGCACAGCTGGAAGAGATCAAAGACCGCTTCCAGGACGCCCCTTCCTCCTGAATGAGATTTGACAATAAATTTAGAGGGGAGTTATTCAGATCAAAATCTTCCGCAACCGATTGTGGCCAGGAATAGACCTGTATAAAAAAACGAAAAAGCCGCCACGGAACACCGCTTTACGACCTGGGATCAAGCTCTGGCTAAGCAGGCTTGCCATGGTGCGCATGAAGGCCATCAGGCCAAGGCCAGCCATGAACATGACTCCGGGATGACCCCGACGACCTCCCCTGCATTTTGATGACGTTGGCTTCCCTTGGAATCATCCCACCGGACATATCAACCAACGAATTGAGATCCTCATACCCATCCTATTAGGCCGGTTATGAAAGCATGGCGATCGCGTTCAGCCGTGAAAGACCGACCCATCACCTCCCCTCCGTCGTTGATGCCGCACGCATAGCTACGCGAATTCTGGCTATTTGATTCAGCAGGCACAAAGCCAGCAATATATTGTTAAATAATGATCGTGGATAACATAGATTGCTTTTGCTTGTACTCTCAATATCCCATTTTCTCCACCGACATCTGCTCTGGTTCCTGATCTCGGCATATGTTATTGCCGTGATTTTGCCAGGTCCCGGCCTATGGATCAGGAATGTTTCTTTCGGCGAGATCATTATTCTTCAGCAGAAAACCAGCATATCTTTGCTGATGATTATGCTCGCCATGCTCATGTTCAACGCAGGACTGGGATTAAAAATTTCCCACTTGAAAACCATCCTGCGGATAAAACATGTATTGCTTGCCGCACTGGCGGCGAACGTGGCCATTCCCGTTGTCTATGTCTTTGGTATAACGATAGCGATGAGGCTCTGGTATGAGCCGTTTGAAGTCCAGCACATTCTCGTGGGTCTGGCGTTGGTCGCCGCCATGCCCATTGCGGGGTCGTCAACCGCGTGGGCGCAAAACGCCAATGGTAATTTGGCCCTGAGCTTGGGATTGGTCTTTTTTTCCACGATCCTGAGCCCTGTCGTCACGCCGGTGGCATTTCAAGTTTTTGGGGAAATGGCATCAGAGGAGTATGAGAAAGTCTTGCATGGTCTGGCAGCGTACGGGTCAGGCGCCTTTCTGGGTCTTTGGGTAGTACTGCCCTCATTGCTGGGCATTGCCGTGCGCCTGATAGCGAGGGAGACGTTGCAAACCGGGGTAATGCCTTATCTGAAGTTCATCAATAGCATTGTTTTATTATTGCTGAATTACTCCAATGCTTCAGTATCTCTGCCACAAGTCATGGCTGATCGTGACTATGACTTCCTGGCTATTACGTTGGCCATTACTGCAGGGCTGTGCTTAACCCTGTTTGCTGCGGGGTATGGCCTGAGTCGTTTGTTTAAGTTGAACCAGGCTGAGCGCGTCTCACTCATGTTTGGGCTGGGCATGAACAATAACGGAACTGGCTTGATATTGGCATCTTTAGCTCTATCTTCTTACCCAAACATAATGGTGCCGATTATTTTCTACAACCTGGTTCAGCACATCGTAGCCGGAACTGTGCAGGAAATAATGTCCAGAAGGACAAACGACCTGGACACTTGAATTGGCCAACCGTAATGGTCGTGAAAGGAAAAATAAGAAATGTGATGCCCATGATTACAAAAACAAAGCCGGAGCAGCACAACGGTGAAAAATAATATCGACCAGCAGTGCGATAACGAGCAGCGCACATAATATTTTTTAGCTATTCTATGGTTGTGTAACCATCACAGGCGGAGCGTCCGGATTAACTTGAATGCCTCAAATAACCCAAATGTCGTAAAGCCCACAAGAAGACAAAGCATAACTTCAGCAGGGTCCAGCTTGCCGAAGGAAAATAGGTCGCTCAGCATCGGAAGAAAAAGAATCATGAAAAGGCCTGCTATAGTGCCAGTAATAATCCACCACAACGCTACATTAGGCGACTGTAGAGTGGCAAGTGCCGACCGTGAGCGGGAGCGATTTGTGAAAATGAGGCCGATGCTGGCGAATATCAAAGTTGCGAAGGTGAGCGACCGAGCCTCATCGGCGCCAAGTCCCCGGTAAAACGCGAGGCCAAATATTGCCAGGAGGATCACCAGCAAGAGCGAACCTTGCATGAATCCAAGTTTCAGTACCTTACGATCGAATAGCCGTGCATCGGGCGATCTCGGGGGACGTCGCATGATGTCCACCTCCTCAGGCTCTGCTTCAAAAACGATTGAACACACCGGGTCGATAATCAGTTGCAGGAAAAGTATGTGCACCGGCATGAGCATGATAGGCCAACCCATCATGACCGGAATTAACGATAAACCGACGATCGGGATGTGCACCGCGATGATAAACGCAATGGCCTTTTGCAAGTTGTCGAAGATGCGACGCCCCAGCTTTATCGCCGATACGATCGAAGAGAAATCATCATCCAGCAAAACCAGCGCGGCGGACTCGCGTGCGACGTCGGTACCGCGCGCGCCCATTGCAATGCCGATATGTGCGGACCTCAATGCTGGCGCGTCATTGACGCCATCACCTGTCATGGCCACGATGTCGCCATTCGATTTGAATGCATTGACGAGACGAAGCTTCTGTTCCGGCAGAACCCGACAGAAGATATTGACGGTCCTGATACGACTCTGAAGCTCAAAGTCGCTTAAAGTATTAAGCTCCGGACCGGTAATTATCTCGTTCGGCGTTTCTAGGCCAATCTGGCGTGCGATGTTCTTGGCCGTTGCTGGATAATCACCGGTAATCATCACAACCCGCAGCCCTGCGGCGCGACTCTCTTCAATCGCCGCTGGGACCGTAGGCCTTATCGGATCGGCCAGGGCAACGAGACCAAGAAACTGAAACAAGAAGTCGTGCTGGATACCAGGCAAGGAGTGTTGTTTAAACGTTGCCTTTGCCACCCCCAATACCCGCAAGCCTTGCTCGGCCAGTGCATTGACTTGATTAACGATGTGCTGCGTCGTATTCACATTCAAATGGCATAGATCGATTATAGCTTCAGGTGCTCCCTTGGCTGCGATAATATATTGCCCCTGGTCAGGGGATTGCCACACCCTGGACATCGCAAGTAACTCCCTGGAGAGGGGATATTCATTCATTAATTGCCAATTGCTGTGCAGGTGTTCGGTATTTGCCAGCAGCTTCAGGCCAGATTCCCGAATCGCCATCTCCATGGGATCGAAAGGATCTCGCCGACTTGCCAGAACCGCAAATTCAAGGGTTTCATGAAATGCTTCCGGTAGATCGATCGAATCTGTTTCGATGGCATGGAAGATATTATCTGTCGTGCGGATTTGCGCCAGCGCCATTTTATTTTGAGTAAGCGTACCGGTTTTATCCACGCAAAGTACAGTTGCCGCCCCCAGCATTTCGATGGCAGGAACATTCCGTGTCAGCACTTTTCCTCTGGAAATGCGCCATGCACCCATCCCCAGAAAAACTGTCAGTACGACTGATAATTCTTCGGGCAACAACGCCATCGCGAGCGTGATGCCAGCAAGAAAACCATTTAGCCAATCGCCCCGAGCCGCGCCATACCAAAGCGCAACAATGCCCGCAAGCGCGAAGCCTATCCAGGAAACGCGTTTTACAACCTGTGCTACTTCATTTTGTAAGCGGGTGGTTTCCTGTTTTATTCCCGACAGGTCTTTGCCGATGCGACCGATTGCTGTGTCGGAGGCCGTCCGGACGACTGCCGCCATTCCCATGCCTTGTACCACCAAGGTGCCGGAAAAGACGAATGGCAAATCGTCGCCACCCGGTGCACCCATGCTCAGTCGTGTATCCGCGCTGGCAAGTTTGCGCACGGGAACAGACTCGCCAGTCAGCACTGCCTCGTCCACGGTCATGGTGACACATTTAAAAAGAATCGCATCCGCTGGGACACGATCACCCTCAACTAGGACAACAATGTCGCCCCGCACAACGTCACGCCCTGGTATTCGTTTCTGCTGCCCCTCTCTAATGACCAGAGCTCTCGGACTTGACAGGTCACGTAAGGCAGTGAGCGCACGCTCGGTCTTGCGCTCCTGAACAAATGTGATTCCCATGATTACAAAGACGAAGCCGAGCAGCATCAACGCGTCCTGCCTGCTTCCCAGCAACAGATAAATCGATCCGCAAGCGACCAGGAGCATGAACATTGGTTCCCGCACGACGGAAACCGCAATCGCAAATACATTACGCGGCTTTGCCGAAGGCAATTCATTGGGCCCTTCTTCGGCAAGACGCCGCGATGCTTCATGATCAGTCAACCCGATCACAGGATGGATTTCAAGCGGTGTATTCACGAACGTTGAGCTATCGCATGGCTCAAATAGATCATTTTGATAGGAAATATTGAGTTAATGGATTGACATTGCTGACCTGTCTGCCAATTCAGGATCAGTTGACCACGCAATGGCTTACATCGTTTTGTCTTACCAGTTGGGGGTCCAACCGGACTGGAATGATGCCGTGACGGCTATTCCTCATGGCGACGGACTCCCGTCTCCCGGTCTACTTATATAACCAAGGGATTTAGATGTTCTTTGTTATAACGATTTGCTTACTCTCATGAGTCTGTGATCATCCTCATCGGTTTTGAGGGCGAAGCCGAGATCACGCATGAGATTAAGCATGCGGTGGTTGTTGTTTAGTACGCTGCCTTCAATCTCCTTCAGTCCCTGCTCACGCGCGGCCCCCATCAGGGAAATCATCAGTTTCCCTCCTAATCCTTTTCCAGCAATGTTGTCCGCAACCGCCAGCGCAAAATTGCAGGAGTTGCCATCGGGATTGATGGCATAACGAGCGACGCCCAACGCAGTGTCGTGATCTTTGTCCCCGGTCAGCGCGATGAGGGCCATTTCGCGTCCATAGTCGATCTGCGTGAGCGAGGCCAGTAGCGTTTCAGGAAGTTCATGCATGGTGTCCATGAAACGGAAGTACCGTGACTCATCGGACAAACCGCGGATGAATCGCTGGTCCAGTTCCGCGTCTTCCGGTCGCACAGGGCGGATGGTGATGTCCATCCCATCCGCGAACTGCCAATGGCTGACCAGGTGAGTGGGATACGGAGAGATTGCCAGGTGCGCGTAGCGATCCGGACTGGGCTGCCGGAATTCGACTATTATCCGGGCATCGACCGCTAATGCGCCCACCTCATCGAGAATGAGGGGGTTGATGTCCATCTCTTTAAGCGAGGGGAGTTCGCAAACCATTTCTGACACGCGCAGAAAAACGTCTTCCAGCGCTTCCACATTAGCCGGGGGCATCTGGCGAAACGGGCCCAGCAACCTTTCAATGTTTGCCTCTCGTATCAACTCTCTTGAGAGAACCTTGTTCAGCGGCGGCAAGGCAATAGCCGGCGTGCTCTTGATCTCGACCTCCGTGCCACCAGATCCACACGTGATCACCGGCCCGAATACGGCATCGCTGGTTACGCCAATCATTAATTCGCGCCCGTTGGGCTTGAGAATCATTGGTTCGATGGAAACGCCATCCACGTGCGCCGCGGGCAGCTTTTCCCGTACCGTGTCGAGAATGTGCTGATAAGCCGCGCGTACTTCATGCGCGTTCTTCACGTTGAGGAGCACCCCGCCCACATCTGTCTTGTGCGTGATGTCGTGCGAATTCACTTTCAGTGCCACGGGGAATTTCAACTGCTGTGCGATAAGAAGCGCCTCGCCGGGCGAGCGGGCAACCATCGTCTCGGCAACAGGGATGTGGAAAGCCGCCAGAACTGCTTTGGATTCCATTGCGGTCAGTACCTTGCGATGCTCCTGCATTGCCCCTTCGATAATCAACCGGGCGCCTTCCAGGTCGGGTTCGAGATGATGTGACAGCCGCCCTGGCATTTGCCGTAGCAATTGCTGGTTCCGATAATAGGCCGAGAGATGGGAAAAAACTTCAACTGCTGGTTCGGGAGTCCGAAACTGCGGTATGCGTGCTTTGGCAAGTGCTTCGCGCGCGGCAGCCACCTGTGCTTCCCCCATCCAGCAGGCCAGCAGCGGCTTGCAGTGCTTCCCGGCAAGCTCTATCAGCGCTTGGGCTGATTCGAGCGGTGCAGTCATGGCCTGGGGCGTAAGGATAGTCAATACTCCGTCCACCTTCTCATCTTCGAGACAGGCTTTCACTGCATGATAGTAACGATCCGCTCCTGCATCGCCAATGATGTCTACCGGGTTACCGTGCGACCACTGCAGCGGCAAGTGCTTATCCAGATATTGAAGCGTGGTATCCGCGAGAGGGACCACGGCAAGGCCCAGATCGGCAGCGCGGTCCGCCGCCATTACGCCCGGCCCTCCCCCATTGGTAACGATGGCAAGCCGGTCACCAAACCGGCAGAAATTGAGCGAAAGCGCCTTGGCGGCGGTAAAAAGCTGGGTTATGGTCTGCACGCGAACAGCGCCCACTCGATTAACCGCCGCGTTGAATACGTTATCCGCACCCACCAGCGCAGCAGTGTGCGAGAGAGACGCCTTCGCCCCCACCGGGTGACGGCCCACCTTGACAAGAATCACCGGCTTAAGGCGGGTGGCGGCGCGCAGGGCGCTCATAAACCGACGTGCATCGCGAATCCCTTCGATATACATGAGGATACTTTGCGTGCCTGGGTCGGCAACCAGATAATCAAGAATCTCACCAAAGTCCACATCTATCGAAGAACCCATCGAAACGATGCTCGAAAAGCCGACGTCATTGTTTTGTGCCCAATCCAGAATAGCCGTACAGAGTGCGCCGGATTGAGAGACAAACGCGATGTTCCCACTGCTTGCGGCACCCTTGTAAAATGTGGCATTGAGTCCAATGGATGGACGCATGATGCCCAGGCAGTTGGGACCAAGGAGGCGGATCCCGTATGCGCGCGCGTTGGCAAGCAACTGCTCCTCCAACCCGACCCCGGCCTCCCGGAAGCCGGCCGTGATAATGACCGCCGCCTTCACGCCCGCCGCACCGCAAGTCTCGATAATGCCCGGCACTGTCTGGGCCGGCGTTGCAATCACCACCAGTTCGACAGGTTCGTGAATATCATTGATTGAACAATAGGCTTGTTTTCCCTGTACCTCGGAATATTTTGGATTGATAGGGTAAAGTGGTCCCTGAAAACCGCTTTCCAGCATGTTTTCAAACACAATTTGGCCGACCGAACCGGGGCTATTGCTCGCTCCAAATACGGCAACGGATTTCGGTGTAAATAGCGCGCTAAGGTAGTGCTGACTCATGATTCACAAGGCGCGCCCATGCTTCCGCATCGGCTTTCATACATAGTTTTTTTACCAGATCGAGGGACGCGGTCAGGTTGGCGGCAGCTTCCGCACTGAGTGGTTCTCCCAATTCGAATCGCTGTCCGCGGATCTCGAGCAGATAAGCAGGGGACGAGACTCCGTATAGGTTCTGGTAAGTGTGCAAGAGCGCCATTGGGCTCATGGCGTGGCTCGTATAACTTATATCCGGGCACGCATGGAGACGTGAAAAAGCGTAAGGTGGCATGCAGGAAATACTGGCGTCCACAAATAGTACCCTTTCACGGTATTGCAGATCGAGCGCGTGTTCCACCTGGAGCTGAAAATCTGTGAGCAGCTCAACGTTCGGTAACCCAAGCGCTTCAAGCTGCTCCAGCAGCAACGGCCCGAGCGCGTCATCTCCCCGGCTGGGGTTGCCATATCCGAAGATAAGCAGCGGAGTTTTCAACTTTTGAACTGCGTCCCGAGGATGAACCGTCGGCAGAACCATGAGTATCGGCCAGGAACCACTCAATGGCCTTTTCGACAAATTGCAAACTGACAAGGAAAAAACCACCGAGCATTAGAGAGCCCATTCCCGGGCTCGGGAATAACGGCAATAGTCGCACTGATGAATGGATAGGCCCGCTAGCACACTAACGTCCCTGCAGGCAGTCCTCCGGCGACTTGTCGCTCATCCCACACATCCGCGATTCACAGCCCTGCAACAAGCATAGCTTATACATACGGCTCTGGCACGCCGACTCTGGCACGCCCTGAGCCACCAGATAATAACTGTACACCTGCTGAAGTTTTGGCGCCCGAACAGTAAATTGACTACTATTGTTTGACGCTCCGCTCCAAGGAGGCCAGGACCCACAATAATGCCCATTCCTGCAAAGCTTCCACCATGGTGGCTGGAGCCAAGTCCAGAAAAGGAAACTGGCGCAGAAATACAAGGCTTGTCCACTGCTGAGGCCAAAGCCCGCCTCGCCAGTTTCGGTCCCAACCTGTTTCGCGAGACTCAAGAAACACCGCTTCCGCTACAGTTTATTGCCCGCTTCAAGAATCCCCTCGTCATTATTCTGCTCATCGCAAGCACGATGTCGGCTCTAAGCGGGGACATTACCAGCTTCTTCATTATCAACTCAATGGTTCTGCTCAGCGTCACTCTTGATTTTATCCAGGAGTATCGCGCTCACGAATCGGCAAAAAAGCTGCGCCAGTCTGTCTCCCTGCGGGCGACAGTGGTTCGTGATGGCAAGCCGCTCGAGCTTGCGGCTACCGAGATTGTGCCAGGCGATGTTGTGCTGCTCTCAGCAGGTGATCTGGTCCCGGGAGATGGACGTGTACTCGAAGCACGCGATTTGTTTGTTAACCAGGCGCTGCTGACCGGCGAGCCCTATCCCGTCGAAAAGCGGGCGGGTTTTCTCCCCGACTCCGCTACCGAACTCGACGAGGCAACCAACGCGGTCTTCATGGGAACGTCCGTCATCAGCGGTAACGCCCGGATTAGTGTAGTGAAGACAGGGGCACACACGGCTATTGGTGAAATCTCCTACAGTCTTTCCCGTCCGGCCACGCCAACATCGTTTGAACTGGGAATTCATCGCTTTGGTGCGCTGATCATGCGGCTCACTGTTCTTATGGTGATGTTCGTGCTGCTCACGAATATGTTTTTCCACAAACCATGGCTGGAGTCGTTTCTTTTCGCCGTAGCCCTTGCCGTCGGGTTGACGCCGGAACTGTTGCCGATGGTCGTGTCGGTCACCCTGTCGCGTGGTGCACTGCGCATGGCCCGGATGCAAATGATCGTCAAACGGCTTTCCGCCGTCCAGGACCTCGGCTCGGTGGATGTTCTTTGCACCGACAAGACAGGCACGTTGACCGAGGCAAAAATCCGCCTCGAAAGACATATTGACGCGAGTGGACGGTTGAGCGAGCGAGTTCTTGAGCTGGCCTATCTCAACAGTTTTTTCGAGACAGGCCTAAGAAGCCCGCTGGATCAAGCCATTCTTGATCATGAGCATATCGAGATCGGGGCGTGGAGGAAAATCGATGAAATGCCCTTTGACTTTGAGCGGCGCCGCATCTCTGTCCTGATCGACAACGGAGTGACGCGCTGGTTGGTGGTGAAAGGCGCGGCGGATGAAATCCTGGAGTTGTGCACCCACTACGAAGCAGAGGAAGCTACTGTGCGGCGTTCCATGGATGAGGCGGCAGTAGCTGCGGCACGAGACCAGTACCAGGAACTGGAGAAGGAAGGCTTTCGGGTGCTTGGTATCGCGTGGCGCGAAGTGCCGCCCGACCACCCACACGCACTGATAAGCGATGAGGCGGATTTGATCCTGGCCGGCTTTGCTGGGTTTCTCGATCCACCCAAGGCAAGCGCCGCCCCTGCGCTTGCGGCTCTCGCGCAGGCGGGGGTCGTTGTTAAGGTCGTAACCGGCGATAGCGATCTGGTTACCCGGCACGTATGCCAGGAACTGAAAATTCCAGTCGATGAACTCCTGACAGGGAAGGATATCGCGCAGATGGACGACCACGCGTTGCAGGCACGTGTCGAGTCAGTCAACGTGTTCTGCCGAGTGAATCCTGCGCAGAAGGAGCGCGTGATTAGGGCGCTCAAGGCACGCCATCATGTCGTGGGCTACCTTGGCGACGGAATCAATGATGCTCCTTCCCTGCATGCGGCGGACGTCGGCCTCTCCGTGGATTCCGCCGTGGATGTCGCGAAAGAAGCAGCCGACATGATCCTCCTAAGGCACGATTTACATGTGTTGTATTCGGCTGTGATGGAAGGACGGAGAACTCTGGGCAATATAATGAAGTACATCATGATGGGCACCAGTTCCAATTTCGGCAACATGTTCAGCATGGCGGGCGCTGCACTTTTTCTACCCTTTCTGCCGATGCTGCCGACCCAGATTCTGCTCAATAATATTCTCTACGATATATCGCAGGTTTCTATACCGCTGGATACAGTGGATGACGAGGAAACGCGCCGCCCTCATATCCTTGATCTGAACTTCATTCGCAATTTCATGCTGATCATCGGACCGATCAGCTCACTGTTCGATTTCCTGACCTTCTACGTCATGCTGATGGTGTTGGAGGCTGGGGAAAAACTCTTTCAGACAGGCTGGTTTGTCGAGTCCCTTTGTACACAGGTGCTGGTAATCTTCATTATTCGCACACGCGGAAGTCCGCTTCGCAGCCGTGCCCACCCTGCCCTGGTCATTACGTCGCTCACGATAGTCAGCATTGCGGTGCTGTTGCCGTTTACGCCGATAGGAGCATATTTCGGCTTCGTGCCGCCTCCCGTCGAGTTCTATCTCATCCTTGGGGCCATGGTGGCTGTTTATCTCGCTATTGTCGAAATGGTCAAGCACCGCTTCTACCGATGGGTGGCAGGCGCACGGAGAAGCAATGCAGGTCCCGCATAACCCGCATCTGGACAGCACCCGCGGGCACCTTAATTTCCGCTGCTTCCTTCTGAGTCAGCACAATCGGCAGCCAAAAAGCCACCATATTCGCCCAGGTGGGTCAGTTTTACTCCGCTCAGCGGGTCATTACACCGGCGCTAAACCAAATCAGCTGATGTTCAGTGAAAGATAGGGAAACATACGGTGGCTATAGTGGCAACGTTGCCACCTTATTATTGTGTCGGGATCTCGGAAATAACTTTAAGCTCGGTCCCTACGAGTTATTGATCGCCCCTCCGAAGACTGCTTGATTGGAAATTGGAAGCTTGGAACACCTCTCACCTATCGACGTATTTAGAAGCATAGTGTCTATATGAAGATAAGGTTCCAGATGTTCCATATATTTCTCGAAAGCGCAACCTCTGGAATATGGCACCAATGGTTCCCACAATCATCTTACTTATGCTCGTTACCTTACTCGTCTTAAAAAATGGTATTTAAGCTAACGACAACCCGACGGCTTGAGACGGTATAAGACCATTTTTTATATAAACTGCGTTTACCAAATACACGCATGACGGTTTATGTTGTTTATATCGGTCGGCTACACGTCGATAGGCTATCTGAGCCAGAGACAGGGTGATTCCGTCTTCGGCATAGGCGAAAACACCAGAACTGGGTATTAACCAAAAAAAATGGTTTATAAGTCGTGATTTGCGCCTGGAAACAGCTAGATGAAGAGCAGCCAGATAAAGCCCGAGTGGAGCGGGGCGTCAGTGTAATCTCGCCCAAGTGTAGTGACGTTGGTGCATCGGGCAAAAGCACCTTACCTGCCCGCAAGCTCTGCGTTATGATGCCCGTTTTTTTAGCCAATAGGGGTATCAGTAGGTGATGAAGAAAGTAACCAGGGAATTTCTGGAAGCGGGCAGGTCCGATGCTGGCGGGTGGAACAGGAAGCAACTTGAGACGCTGGGGGTCGAGTGGCCTCCATTGGAAGGATGGCGAAAAAGACTAATTGGCAGCGATTTACCGGACGAGGCGTATGACAAGTTTCTAGAACTGAGAGGTAAAACCATAAAAGCAGAAAAACGGGCGGCACGGCAGGCAGAACGCGGGCCACGGCTGGTGTGTGTCGAGATTCCTGATGAGCAATTTGCCGAACTGATAGCGATGTGCGGCGACACGAGAGAAGCCCAAGCCAAGGCCATCCGGGAGGCAATAGGCTTGTACATCGAAAAGCAGGCTGGGTCCAACCCGTCCGATATTTAATTGATACTGATTTGCAAAACGACTGCCTGCACCTCGAATTAGAAAGATTTTTTGAAAGTTTACGAAGCCTTAAACAGTCGTTCAAGCTGGATCAAGAAATTATTTGAGAATTAGAAAAAATGGAGGCCGCTAGGCAAGGTATTGGCGATAAAGGAAAAGAACTGCGTTCAATACCGATAGGGGAAGGCCCTACTTGGCATGAAACGAAAAAAGCAGCCGATGCCCGCAAGGGCGAATTCAGGAGAGAATGGCTCGAAACCTTGACTTGTCTCGGCAAAATTGGCGAACAGCTGACAGCAAACAGACCAGCGTGGATTACTGAGACGCAGAGCACTTCTCTTAATGATGAGTCTGGAAGGATGGGTAATTTGTGGTCGCTTTGAACAATCTCTTACCTATAGATCGCAAGATAAAGGATACTCATTTTGACCTTTTCGAAAACAAATAGTACTCCCCTGTGGCGCGATTTTGAGAAGCTTGTAGCGCGCATTGAGCAGGTTCTCGCAGGGAGCGGCATTAAAGTCATTTCGCCCGACCGTATACCGTCTCTCCTAACAGGGAGACGCCGAGAAGTCGATGCATCATTAAGAACCAAGATCGGAAGTGCTGAGGTGCTGGTTACAATCGAATGCAGGAAGCGTCATGCGAGGCAAGATGTGACCTGGATCGAGCAGCTTGGCTCTAAAAAACAGGCGCTTGGGGCCGCGCGTACCATTGCTGTTGCGTCCTCTGCTTTTTCAGACGATGCTGTTCGAGTTGCGAGGCATTACGGGATCGATCTTCGGGTTTTGTCCGAGATCAGCGAAGCTGACATGCGGAACTGGGTTCTGCTCCCACGCTTCGTTGTGCACGTCTTTAAGCAGTGGGACCTCCCAGAATCTCCACATATCATCTTTATGCCAGAGGAAGGGGATGATGTGCTTGCCAGCGCCCCCAAAATTGTAGGCTCACCTACCGCAGAGTCGCTTATCTTCATTGGCGCCGATGGTGGCCCCGCAAGCCTAGCTGATCTGTGGCTCAGAGCGGACGATCAGCTAAAGATATTCGAGGGCGTGCCCGTCGATGACAAGTGTCACCTACGTCGTCTAAGGCTCGAGCCAAGTGACACCGTGAAAATTCATACTGAAATGGGCCTACGCCGAGTCCACAGCATTTACATGACTGTGTCGCTCAGATGGAAACACGAGCGTATTCCGTTGGGGGCTGCAAACGTTGTTGCCTATCTACCTGCGGATCCGGTAGACCAAATGAAAACTCAAGTTCGCGCTGAGTTTGAGTTCAAGGAGGCGACGACATCCAACATTCGGTTCGGTATGCAGTTTCATCCAAGCGAAGATGATGCCACCTTTACGCTTGAACTCACTCCAGGTAAGAAGGCTTAATTGGGGCAGCTCATTTATTCAATGTATTGGTAGCCGCCTAAGCAAATGTTCTAAAAGGCAGGGAGGATTTATGGCTAGTACGGCGGCAACGTTGCCACCCAAGGCATACGACAATCATTCTGCTCCTATCTAAGCAAAGTCCCGCTGTAAGAACTTAGGTAAGAACGATAATGAAACAAATAGCAATATATAAATATTTTCAATTAGTTGTTGAATACTAATGGCGGAGGCGGTGAGATTCGAACTCACGGTAGAGTTGCCCCTACGGCAGTTTTCAAGACTGCTGCCTTAAACCGCTCGGCCACGCCTCCGGGATAACCGGGCGTGAATGATAACGTTTTCGTCCCATTTTTTCCACAAAGACCCTTTCTGTAACGTTGAATTGGTTGCAACTTTACATAAACATGAGTAGTCTTATGATTGTATAGTTCGTCAACCAAGGAGACTTCATGCAATCTGAACTTCGATACTCTAGCCCGACTGCGCAAACTGGACTTGCAGTTGTTCGCAACAAGGTCCTGCGCAATACCTACTGGATGCTTGGCTTGACCATGATTCCGACGGTAATCGGAGCCATGATCGGGGTTAGCACCAATTTCGCGTTCCTCGCGCAATCACCTATCATGGGGCCGTTGGTCATGCTCGCCGTCATGATGGGATTATTGTTCGGGGTGAGCGCCACACGCAACAGCCCAATGGGAATCGCACTGCTGTTTGCATTCACTTTCGTTGCTGGCTGGTGGTTAGGCCCGATGCTTCAATATGCCCTTCACTTCAAGAATGGCGCACAAATTATCGGAACTGCCGCGGCTGGTACAGGCGTGATCTTTTTCACGTTGGCAGGAATCGCCACAGTAACCAAGAAAGACTTTGGTTTCATGGGAAATTTCCTGTTCGTGGGATTGATTCTGCTGATTATTGCGTCAATCGCCAACCTGTTCTTCGCCGCTCCGGCAGCCTCACTCGCCATATCGGCGATCGCCGTGCTGCTCTTTTCCGGCTTTATTCTGTTTGACGTCAGCCGGATCGTTAATGGCGGTGAAACAAACTACGTAATGGCAACGATGGGCATTTATCTCAGCCTCTATAACCTTTTCACCAGCCTGCTGCATCTCCTGTTAGCTTTCTCCGGCGAGAAGGATTAAACAATAGAAGAGGTTCTTCAAACACAAAAGGGCGGCCATCAGGCCGCCCTTTTTATTTGCTATTTTGGCCTATTTTTGCCCAGTATCTTACTTTCCTTATGCTGCTTTCTCAAATAGCGCAATTGATTCCACATGCGCAGTATGCGGGAACATGTTCACGACGCCTGCCGCCTTCAGCGAGTAGCCGTTCCGATTCACCAGTACGCCCGCATCTCGTGCCAGGGTGGCAGGGTTGCAAGATACATAAACGATCCTCCACGGCATGGCCTGTTCTTTTTGCAGTGCCGTCACTGCGGCGATTGCACCTTCCCGCGGCGGATCGATCAGCATCTTGTCGAAATACCCCTGCTTCAACATCCAGGCATCGTTTATCTCAAACAGATCCGCTTGAGTAAATCGCACGGAATCCGCCAGGCCATTGCGTTCTGCATTCGCCTCGGCGCGGGCAACCAGAGCTGAACTCCCCTCGAACCCCACCACATGCCCCCCAAGCCGTGCAATCGGCAGCGAGAAGTTTCCAAGACCACAAAACAAATCGGCGATTCGTTCTCCCGGTTGTGGGTTGAGCAGATTCAGCGCGCGCCTCACCAGGACACGGTTCATGGAAGGGTTGACCTGAGTAAATTCCGTAGGGTGGAACGGAACAACTATATCGAATTCCGGTAACGTGTAAGCCAGCTCAGGCGCATCTTGGGGGTAAAATGGGTAAGCTGTCACCGGGCCGCCGGGCTGCAGGAAAAACTGGACATGATGCTCGTCGGCAAACTCCTTTAGCAGTGCCTCATCCCGGATATTAAGCGGCTCCAAAATACGTAGTACGAGCACATCCACATCTTCGCCCAGTGATACCTCGATCTGGGGCAGACGCTCACGGATGGACAAGCTGCTGACCAACTTCCGCAACGGCATGATGAGCCCGGATATTTGAGCCGGCATTATTTCGCACGATTGCATATCGGCGACGAAGCTGCTGCGCTTTTCGCGAAAGCCTACCAGTACGGCGTTTTTCTTGACCACGTAGCGCACAGATAACCGGGCACGATGCCGGTAGCCCCAGGCTGCTCCATATATGGCAGGCAATATGAGCTCAGGCTCGACCTTGCCAATATGCTTGAGGTTATCTTCCAGGATCCGTTGTTTGGCCGCCACCTGGGCTCGGTCATCCATGTGCTGGAGGCTGCAACCGCCGCACAGCCCGAAGTGCGGGCATTGCGGCGTCACCCGTGCAAACCCGGGCTGAATGATCTGCTCAGCTTGCGCCAGCTCGAAGCTGGGCTTCTTGCGATAAGTGTTGAAAGTAACGATTTCGCTCGGCAGGGCGCCTTCTATGAAGATTACCTTGCCTTTCGCATGGGCAACCCCGCGACCTTCCTGATCGAGCGATTCGACAATGACGGGTGCGGCCATACCCAGGGGAACTACATCCACTGACCGAGAAATTCCTGCCAATGGGGTTCACTGGCTTTGCTTAAGGTCGAGCGCACCAGTCCGCATTCGCTCTCATATTGTTCCGAGCTCAAAACACCACGCATGAGCTGAAAGCGTAAAAATACCAGGTAAGTGTTCACGACGTCGGTCTCGCAGTAGTTGCGGATTGCGGCGATATCGCCCCTTTGAAAAGCGCCCCAGACCTGGGAGCCGTCCATCCCCAATTTCCCCGGAAAACCCATGAGCTTGGCCAGCTCGTCCAGCGGAACGTTCGCACGCGGCTGGTACAACGCCAACACATCCATCAAGTCGAGATGGCGCATATGATAGCGGCTCAGGTAGTTGTTCCATTTGAACTCACGGTCGTCATCGCCCATTTCCCAGTAGCGGCATGCCTGAAGGCCGTGAATCAGCCCTCGATAGTGGAGCACCGGCAGGTCGAAACCTCCGCCGTTCCACGAAACCAGCTGGGGTGTGTATTTATCGATGCCATCGAAGAAACGGCGAATGAGGTCTGCTTCTGAATCTGCTGGGCTTCCCAGCGACCAAACGCAAAAATCATTTTTATCGCGCAAAACGCAGGAAATCGCCACCACTTTCTGCATGTGCAGCGGTAGAAAATCATGGCCGACCGCCTGGCGCCGCAATTGAAATGCCATATCGGAAATGCCGCTGGCGCTGAGCTGCGGACCCAGGCCATGGATCCGGCGCAAACCCTCCGTATCGGGAACGGTCTCGATATCGAAGACCAGTACAGGTGTCACGCTAAATGAGTCTCAAAAAATTACGGGGCTTATATCAGAAGTGTTATTTTCTGGCCCCAGTTCTGCTCGCCACTCGACGCAGGGCAGGAGAAAATCAGGCGGGGAAAACTCCCGTGGACAGATAACGATCGCCACGGTCGCATACAATTGATACGATCACGGCATTATGGACCTCGGCGGAAATCTTGAGTGCCGCCGCCAGAGCACCTCCCGATGAAATACCGCCAAAAACCCCCTCCTCTCGAGCCAGCCTGCGGGTCATATCCTCCGCTTCAAGCTGAGAAACACGCATCAGGCAGTCGACACGGCTGGCATCGTAAATTTTGGGGAGATAAGCGTCAGGCCACTTGCGGATTCCCGGAATTTGCGCTCCTTCCTCAGGCTGTACCCCGATAATTTGAATTTCCGGGTTTTTGTCCTTGAAGTATCTGGAGCAACCCATAATGGTACCGGTAGTGCCCATGCTGCTAACGAAGTGCGTAATCGTACCTCCGGTATCCCGCCAGATCTCGGGGCCCGTGCCTTCATAGTGAGCCCTGGGATTGTCCGGATTGGCGAACTGGTCGAGAATGATTCCGCGTCCTTCATCACGGATGCGCTCAGCCACGTCGCGCGCCTCTTCCATGCCGCCCTCTTCTGAAGTCAGCACGATTTCCGCTCCGTAAGCCTTCATGGATTGCCGCCGTTCTATACTCAGATGCTGCGGCATCACCAGTATGAGCGGATACCCCATGATTGCCGCAGCCATTGCCAGGGCGATGCCAGTATTCCCGCTGGTCGCCTCAATCAGCGTATCGCCCGGCCTGATGTCACCTCGCTCCTGCGCGTGCGTGATCATCGACAACGCCGGACGATCCTTCACCGAACCCGCGGGATTGTTCCCTTCCAGCTTGACGAGAACGGTATTGCTGGTAACTCCCGGCAGATGCTTGAGTTTTACGAGGGGGGTGTTACCGACAAAATCTTCTATTGTTTTGAACATAACGAGCGATTATCCGGGTTATAGATTTTGCAGCTTCGGTGGGATGAGTAGAGTAAAGCCTGACCCATCAATACAATCGTGGGCGACATCCTTCGGGTGTCCAGCAACGCTATGAAATTTGTAGCTATTCTATTTGATTGCGGATTTACTGTCCTTCCTGGCAGTAGCAGCAGGCCCAACCGTAATATCCTTTCGCACCCGCTTCATTATAGCCGGGCCAATACCGCCGACTTTTTCCAGATCGTCCGCCGACTTAAACGAGCCGTTCTTCTGGCGGTGCTCCACAATCGCTTTTGCCTTGACCGGACCAATTCCCTGCAGTGTTTCGAGTTCGGCCTGTGTTGCCGTATTAATGTTTACTGCGGCAAGAGCTGAGCCGAAAAATGCCAAAAGGATAATAAAAACCAGCGCTTTCATAGCTCTGTTTCTCTACGGCACTTCATCCGCGCAGTTCGCTTGTGAGTCAAGCAAATATTGCCAAGGTAATTCCAGTTTCGGAGGCGTTGATCAGAACGGGATATCATCATCCATGTCATCAAATCCGCTGCTGCTCTTGGCGGGAGCTTTGCTGCTGGATGGGCTTGATGCAAAACTACCTTCTTCCCGACTCGGCGCTTCAAAGTCGGCACTGCCGGACTTGCTGCCAAGCATTTTCATATCGGTTGCGATGATGTCGGTGGTGTAGCGCTCAACCCCGGACTTGTCGGTCCATTTCCGGGTCTCCAGGCGTCCTTCGACATATACCGAACGACCCTTCTTCAGATATTCGCCCGCTATTTCTGCTAGCTTGCGGTAGAACGTCACGCGATGCCATTCAGTTTTTTCCTGCTTTTCGCCGTTTTTATCCTTCCAGGTTTCGGTCGTTGCCACTGTGATGTTGGTCACGGCCTCGCCATTCGGCATATAACGCGTTTCGGGGTCCTTGCCCAGATTGCCGATAAGTATGACTTTGTTGATGGATGCCATTTATGCCTTTCCCCCCAGTAATTGAACAACGCTTTGCTCGTCAAATCCGCGCATATCGACTTTCAGGTAAGCCACACCCTCGCTCGCCAGCACGAGTGCCTCATGGACGCCCGGGAGCGATGCCAGTTCCCGCGACAATCCGCTCGCTTTTCCGGTGTCCATTTTCTCCACATGATACATCCGTGTCCGCACGGCAGCCGGCGGCTTCATGGTAATGGCAAATATCAACCAGGACGTGAGAAGTGCCCCGCAAAATGCGAACAGCGCTGTACTGCCATAATGCTGAAAAAGGTAGCCCCCCACGCTTGCGCCCACAAATGTGCCAAGGAACTGAACACTGCTATAGACACCGATGGCCGTGCCTTTGGCTCCAACCGGGGCAATTTTGGAAATAAGCGAAGGCAAAGTTGCTTCCAACAGATTGAATGCGGCGAAAAACACCAGCAGCGCCATTGCCATGCCCCACAATGAATCAAATGCGTACGCCATCATCGCCTGGCTCAGCAGAAGTACGCCAATCGAAACGACAAACACCTGCTTGAGTTTTGCCTTTTTCTCCCCATATATGATCGCAGGAACAACCAACACCATCGAGATAAGCAATACCGGAAAATAAACCTCCCAGTGTTGGTCTGCCGCTAACCCGGCCGTGCGCAGCGACAACGGCACAACCAGCCAGAGCGCCATCAGTACAGCGTGAAGGGCGAAAACGCCAAAGTCAAGACGTAGCAGTTCGCCGTTGCGCAGCACGTTATGGAACCTCCCGGCCGAGGCTTCTGTATCGGAGTGAAAGCGACTGACAACTGGATCGGGAACGACTTTGGAAACGACCCCCATCGCCAGCAACGCCAGCACTCCGGTCATTATGAAAATTCCCGGGACACCGATCAGTCGGTTCAACAGTGGCGCGATGACCAGCGAGAGCGCAAACGTCGCGCCTATGGTCATCCCGATCGCCGCCATCGCCTTGGTGCGATGTTCCTCACGCGTCAAGTCAGCGGCAAGCGCCATCACCGCGGCCGAAATCGCACCGGCCCCCTGGATGACCCTGCCAAAAATGACCCAATATATATCGTCGGCGGAGCCGGCGACAAAGCTGCCGATTGCAAAAAGAATCAGCCCGACGTAAATAACGGGCTTTCGTCCATAGCGATCGGACAGCCAGCCAAAGGGAATTTGGAGAAATGCCTGGGTGAGTCCGTACGCCCCGAGTGCAATACCGATGAGCGTGTAGTCACTTCCTCCGGGCAGATGCTCGGCGTAAAACGCAAATACCGGAAGGATGATGAACATCCCCAGCATGCGCAGCCCGTAAATGCCGGCAAGACCCGCAGTAGCGCGCTTCTCAGCCGCGGACATTTTCTCGGGCAAGGCTGAAGGGGACATGAATCGATTGGGAAAAAGGAAGAAAGTTGCGTATATTAGCAGGTTTGATCAATGCTCAGATAGCCGCAGGCAGATCTGCCCGGCCTCCCACGTGTCCAACTCGGCCTTCAGGCCACGGCTATTATACGAATCAATGGAACTCATAAGAATTCGTGGCGCGCGCACGCACAATCTCAAGAATATCAATCTTGATCTGCCGCGAAACAAACTCATTGTCATCACCGGCCTATCCGGGTCCGGCAAGTCGTCGCTTGCCTTCGATACGCTTTACGCAGAAGGTCAGAGAAGATATGTGGAGTCGCTGTCAGCCTATGCGCGGCAGTTCCTCCAGTTGATGGAAAAACCGGACGTCGATCTCATCGAAGGCCTGTCGCCCGCCATAGCGATTGAGCAGAAGGCGACTTCACATAACCCCCGCTCAACAGTAGGGACCGTCACGGAAATACACGATTACATGCGCCTGCTGTTCGCGCGCGTGGGCGATCCCCAATGCCCGGAGCACGGCATTACGCTTGCCGCCCAGAGCGTGTCGCAAATGGTGGATTATGTGCTGCAGTTGCCGACGGAAACCCGGCTAATGATCCTTGCGCCGATGGTGGTGGGGCGCAAGGGCGAGCAGATGGAGCTAATCGATGAGTTTCGGGCGCAGGGATTTATACGGTTGCGAATTGATGGGAAGGTGCATGAGATAGAAGATCTGCCGAAACTGCATAAAAACAAAAAGCATACGATTGAAGTGGTGGTTGACAGGCTGAAGGTTTCGCCGGATTCCAAGCAGCGCTTGGCCGAGTCCTTCGAAACTGCCTTGCGTCATGCTGAAGGACGCGCGGTGGCCGTGGAGATGGATTCCGGCATCGAGCACCCGTTTTCCGCCAAGTTCAGCTGCCCGGTTTGCAGCTATTCATTACCGGAGCTCGAGCCCCGGTTATTTTCCTTCAATAACCCCATGGGAGCCTGCCCCAAGTGCGATGGGTTGGGAAAAATTACCTTTTTCGATCCCAGGCGGATTGTGGCGTTCCCGCACTTATCGCTAGCGTCAGGGGCAATCAAGGGATGGGACAAGCGCAATCAATTCTACTATCAGATGCTGGCGAGCCTCGCCAATCACTATGAGTTCGATCTTGAAGCTCCCTTCGAGCAGCTGTCCGCCCCGATCCAGGGCGTTATTCTCAATGGGTCAGGAAAGGAAAAAATCACGTTTGCGTATTTGAACGAGAATGGAACACGAAGCTATCGGAAGCACTCATTTGAGGGAATCATCCCCAATATGGAACGGCGCTACAAAGAGACTGAATCAGTTGCGGTGCGGGAAGAGTTGGGAAAATACCTCAACTCTCAAGTGTGTCCGGAATGCTCGGGGACACGCCTGCGCCGGGAGGCACGCAACGTTCGGGTCGCCGGCCTGGCCATTTATGAGATAAACGCTCTACCGCTCAAGGAAGCAAAGGCTTTTTTCGAGAAAATGGAACTGACCGGGCATAAACTTGCGATTGCGGAAAAGATCGTTAAGGAAATTTCCAGCCGCATCTCCTTCCTCAATAACGTCGGACTCGACTATCTCTCGTTGGAGCGTTCGGCCGACACCTTATCCGGCGGAGAGTCTCAGCGCATCCGCCTCGCGAGCCAGATCGGTTCTGGATTGACGGGCGTCATGTACGTCCTGGATGAACCTTCCATCGGCTTGCATCAGCGGGATAATGAGCGTCTGCTTAAAACCCTGAAAAGCCTGCGCGATTTGAGCAACAGTGTCATCGTGGTGGAACATGACCAGGAAGCGATACTTGCAGCCGACAATGTAGTGGATATGGGGCCGGGCGCGGGCGAACATGGCGGCGCTGTCATTGCACAGGGCACGCCCGCAGATATTCAGCAAAATCCGGATTCGCTCACCGGAAAATATCTTTCGGGAAAGCTGGCCATTGCAATGCCGGAAAAACGTACCGAACCAAAAATTGACCGGTGGCTGAAAATAACCGGCGCATCGGGAAACAACCTGAAAACCATCAGCCTTAACTTGCCGGTGGGATTATTCGTTTGCGTCACCGGCGTATCCGGCTCCGGCAAATCCACGCTGATCAATGAAACGCTCTCCAAGGCGATGGCCCAGTATCTTTACGGCAGCACCGCGGAGCCCGCGTCATATCAGAACATCGAAGGGCTGGCCTTTTTCGACAAGGTCATCAATATGGACCAGAGTCCCATCGGGCGTACACCGCGCTCCAATCCAGCCACCTATACCGGACTGTTCACCCCTATCCGCGAGCTGTTCTCGGGCGTACCCCAGGCACGTGAGCGCGGCTATGGCCCGGGCAGATTCTCGTTCAACGTCAGGGGCGGCCGCTGCGAAGCTTGCCAGGGCGATGGCATGATTAAGGTTGAGATGCATTTTCTTCCTGATATATATGTGACCTGTGACGTCTGCCATGGCAAGCGCTATAACCGTGAAACCCTGGAGATTTTGTATAAGGGAAAAAACATCAATGAAATTCTTCAAATGACGGTGGAGCACGCGCGCGAATTCTTCAGTCCCGTGCCGGTTGTCGCGCGCAAGCTGCAAACCCTGCTGGATGTCGGGCTCGGCTATATCAAGCTTGGCCAATCTGCAACCACGCTATCCGGCGGTGAAGCCCAGCGGGTAAAGCTATCGCTGGAACTTTCAAAACGCGATACCGGCCGCACCCTCTATATTCTGGATGAACCCACCACTGGCCTCCATTTCCAGGATATCGACCTGCTGCTGAAAGTCCTGCATCGGCTGCGCGACCACGGCAATACCGTGGTGGTGATCGAGCACAACCTGGATGTGATCAAAACAGCCGACTGGATCATTGACCTCGGGCCGGAGGGCGGCGATGGAGGAGGCGAAATCATTGCCGAAGGAACACCTGAGCAAATTTCGGAGAATGAAAAAAGCTTTACCGGCCAATATCTTAACGCGATGCTGCGCTCTCAGGCTCATCATGGTCTCAGTGACGTGGAATCCGCGTGAAATGGAGGCGCAGAACAGCGCCCGCGGTCTTTTGCTCGAGAGTTTTCGCGCCGCGCTTGCCGCAGCCGATCCCATGCATGTTATGCCTGAGCATCTATTGCATGGCCTGCCTGAAGTTTCAGGGCGCACCCTCGTGGTTGGCGCAGGGAAGGCTGCCGCATCAATGGCGCGGGCGGTCGAAACGCATCTGCTTCGAGGCACGCAAAAAGATGGAATGCTGGAAGGAATTGTCCTTACCCGTTACGGGCATGGACTGCCGTTAAAAAGAATACAGGTGGTCGAAGCTGGGCATCCACTGCCCGATGAGCATGGCGAACAGGCAGCACGAACCATTCTGGCGGAAGTACAAAAACTTGGCCCGGACGATTTTCTGCTGTGCCTTCTGAGCGGCGGCGGCTCCAGCTTGATGTCAATGCCGGTCGATGACGTTCCCATTGCTGATCTCAGAAGTCTCACCGCAGAATTGCTTCGATGCGGCGCTCCGATTCAGGAGATCAACACGGTGAGAAAGCATCTTTCCGCTATTCTGGGCGGCAGGCTCGCGGCGTCTTGCAAAGCACCGGTGCTGGCCCTGATCATTTCCGACGTCATTGGCGACGACCCGACCGATATCGCGTCCGGACCGTGTGCCCCTGATCCGACCACTTTCTCCGATGCACTGGGAATTCTCAATCAATATCAGATAAAGCCGCCTCATGCGGTAATGCAGACTCTTCTCGCTGGCATCCACGGCACACTCCCTGAAACTCCCAAACCGGGCGATGCGAGGTTCCGCCACGTGAAAAACCGCGTTATTGCAAGCGCCCGCGGCGCACTGTTGGCCGCAAAGGAATTTATCCAAAACCAGGGCTTATCTGCAGTGATAATGAGCGATTCCATTAGGGGTGAAGCACGCCAGGTCGCCAAGGTCATGGCGGCCATTGCGACGGAGGTGCGCCGCCACGCGCAGCCATGGAAACCGCCGGTCGTACTCCTCTCGGGTGGTGAGACGACCGTCACCATGCATAAGAATGGTCGCGGGGGGCGCAATGGGGAATTTCTTTTGTCGCTCGCAATCGAATTGCATGATGTGGCGGGAATTTATGCACTTGCGTGCGACACCGACGGCATTGATGGAACTGAAGGCAACGCCGGAGCCTTTATCACCCCCGGCGCCTTGAGTCGCGCGAAGCAACTGGGAGTCGATGCCATGGCTCTGCTAGGGGATAATGATTCTTATACTTTTTTTGAAACGCTTGACGATTTGATTGTCACCGGCCCGACGCGTACAAATGTAAACGACTACAGGGCAATATTTATCCGGTAGGCATAGCGGTTCCGGATTGCCGGGCAACAGCACGTAACAGAGCGTGTCACGAAATGGCAACATTTTATACATATGATAAAAATACTATTGAAAACTCAGCTGGGGACAAGGGTGGCGGGAGGACTCGGCGATTAAGGGAAGGATACTAAATGGCAGCGACTATACTTGTGATAGAAGATGAACCAGCGATTCAGGAATTGATTGGATTCAGCCTACGACAGGCAAGGCACAGCGTTTTGTCCGCCCGGAATGCCGAAGAGGCCATGGAAATCATCAATGAGGCGCTGCCGAACCTGGTGCTGCTCGACTGGATGCTGCCGGGAATGAGCGGTGTGGAGTTTGCGCGAGTGCTGCGGCGAAGCACCCGTACAAAAACAATTCCCATCATCATGCTTACTGCACGCGCCGAAGAAGGTGACAAGGTGGCCGGATTGGAAATTGGTGCTGATGACTACATCACCAAGCCTTTTTCTCCACGAGAACTCCTTGCTCGAATAAAAGCAGTCCTACGCCGACGCTCACCGGAAGCTGCGGACGATGTTATCGAGATCGGTGGATTGCGCCTGGACTCGGCGACCCACCGGGTGACGGCACGAGACAGTGAAGTAGCACTGGGACCGACCGAGTTCCGCCTCCTGCATTTTCTAATGACTCATTCTGAACGGGTACACACACGTTCACAGTTGCTTGACCAGGTCTGGGGCGACCACGTATTTGTGGAGGATCGTACGGTGGACGTCCACATACGAAGGTTGCGCAAGGCACTGGAACCCGTCAGTAAGGATAGCCTCGTGCAAACGGTGCGAGGATCAGGCTACCGTCTGTCGGCGGGACAAATGGCAAACCTGGAGCAACAGGCATGATCCAGCCTCTTTGAGCGGAATCAGATATTACGTGTCCGGCTTCTGGGATCGCTTCACCGTCATTGTTCCGTTCCTTGTTGGGGGTGGCATACTGCTGGCGTGGTTCGGTCCGGTGGTAACCTTAACCGTGCTCAGCGGCGCGCTGCTGCTGATTGTTATCCATTACCAGCGCAACCTCACCATACTGGATAAGTGGCTAGCCGGACAAACGACGTCTTTACCGGACAGCTCCGGAAGATGGGGAGATGCGTTTGCGCGCCTGGCGCGCGTCATGCGTGAACAAAAACAGAGCCATCAGCAGATCAGCTCCGCCTTGGAACGTTTGCGGCGCGCTACCTCGGCAATGCCCGAAGGCGTAGTGATCCTGGATGAGGTGGATCGCATCGAGTGGTGCAATCCAGTCGCAGAAAAACACCTGGGCATCAACTCTACCCTTGATACCGGTCAGCATATCACCCACCTGTTGCGTCAGACGCAGTTTGCTCAATATCTGTCGGCCCACAATTATAATGAGCCCTTGGTGATCCGGCAGTCTCGCCAAAGAGAACTGACGCTTTCGCTTCAGTTAGTCCCTTACGGAGACAAGCAGAAGCTGCTCATCAGCCGGGATGTGACGCGCCTCGAGGAAATTCAGACCATGCGCAGGGATTTTGTAGCGAACGTTTCTCACGAGTTGCGCACGCCCCTGACGGTAATCGGCGGATTTCTGGAAACACTGGCGGATGAACCAGGTTCGGACCCTGAAACGCGCAAGTGGGCGCTCGCTTTAATGACCGACCAAACCACCCGCATGCAGCGGCTAGTGCAAGATCTGTTGACTTTATCGAGGCTTGAAGATACGGAAAATCTTGCCCGTGAGGACAAGGCCGACGTCCCGGATATGTTGCGTAAACTGTATGATGAAGCGCGCTCATTGAGCGCGGGGCGCCATCGCATCATCCTTGACCTGGATAGCAACGCCAGACTTTTGGGAAGCACCGACGAGCTGCGCAGCGCTTTCGGCAACTTGATCAGCAATGCAATCCGCTACACGCCTGAAGGTGGCATGATAACCCTGAGCTGGTCCATCCGTAACGGACAGGGTATATTTGCTGTAAAGGACAGTGGCATCGGGATTGAATCTCAGCATATTTCCCGTTTAACGGAGCGTTTTTATAGGGTAGACCGTGGCCGCTCGCGCGAAACCGGTGGCACCGGCCTGGGGCTCGCGATTGTCAAGCATGTGCTCACTTGCCATCAGGCCAAATTGGAAATTGAAAGCGAACTAGGCAAAGGCAGCTATTTCAGCGCGTGGTTCCCCGCAGAGCGCCTGATAATGCAAGAGGATAATAGTGGAGTAGACGGAAATTCGAAAGTACCCTCACTGCACGATGAGTAGCCCATGCACTGTGTAATGCCGTGACAGCGCTCGCCGGCGGCCGCCCGCTCGCATGGCTAAATTCAATATTTCAAACTCAATATTTAATGTCCAAGCCGCCCCTCGACCTTACCGAAACTCCGGTCAACAGTGTCAGCGTGTATGATGGGGATCTGCTGCATGTCCGGCGAGACCGGGCACGGCTGCCCGACGGCAAAATAGCCGTCCGGGAATACATCACTCACCCCGGCGCAGTCGTTATCATACCGCTGCTCGACAATGGCGAGCTGGTGATGGAGCGTCAGCACCGCTATCCGCTTCATCGCGATTTTTTTGAGCTGCCGGCCGGGAAAATTGATGGAGGGGAAGACCCTCTGCTGTGTGCGCAGCGGGAGTTACTGGAAGAGACAGGTTATACGGCTGAGAGTTGGCGTTATATCGCTACATCACATCCGTGCATTGGTTACTCGGATGAGAAACTCATCTACTACCTGGCCGAAAAACTTACCTTCACAACCGCAAACCTGGACGATGGCGAACACCTGGAGGTCTTCACTTTATCCCTCGAAAACGCTCTTGACTGGATTAAAAACGGAAAGATCACCGATAATAAAACCGTTTTTGGCCTGTTCTGGGCGGAAAAGCTGTTACGCGGCGAATGGTAATTCCCGTTCGTGTCAGGGATGAGAATAAGGCAGCAAGGATGAGGCGACGGAGACAGTACATACAGTACGGCAAGGAGCCGAAGACGAGGCTAACGCAGTTATCGCCCTGATACGAACTGGAATAGCGCTTTGAATGTGCGGGCGAGCACAACCGGTACAAGTCCTGAACTTCACGGATATATCCACCAAGAAACCCTACTCCGCAAAAAACTGCCGGACTTTGTCCATCCAGGATTTCGCCCGCGGGCTGTGCCGGGAGTCTTCCTGATTCATCGACTCTTCGAGCTCCTGCAATAGTTCTCTCTGGCGCGCGGTCAGCTTGACCGGTGTTTCCACCACTACATGACACAACAGGTCGCCGGGCGTGTTGCTGCGCACCCCTTTGATGCCTTTGCCCCGCAGCCGAAAAACTTTTCCGCTCTGGGTTTCGGCGGGTATCCTGATTTTTGCGTGCCCGTCAAGTGTGGGAATTTCAATCTCGCCCCCTAGAGCTGCAGTCGTAAAACTTACAGGCATTTCACAATGCAAATCGTTGTGGTCCCGCTGGAAAACGCTGTGCGCCGTGAGGTGAATTACCACATATAAATCTCCGGATGGCCCGTTATTGACCCCGGCCTCGCCTTCTCCAGACAGACGAATACGATCGCCTTCATCTACTCCCGCTGGAATTTTTACAGCGAGTGTCTTATGTTGCCTGACTCGTCCCGAACCGGAACAGGTAGCGCAAGGGCTAGAAACAAACTTACCACTGCCGTGACACTTGGGACAAGTCTGCTGGATCGAGAAAAATCCCTGCTGCATGCGAACTTGCCCGTGTCCATTGCAGGTGGGGCAAGTGACGGGCGACGTTCCCGGCCTTGCGCCACTGCCATGGCAAGTATCGCAAACCTCCATCCTGGGGATGCGAATCTTGGTTTCGGTTCCTCGAGCCGCCTGTTCAAGTGTGATCTCAAGGTTATAACGCAGATCAGCGCCCCGGTGAACATTGGCATGACCGCGTGAGTTAAAGAGGTCGCTGAATATATCGCTGAACGCATCACCGAAGCCATGGGCGCCCCCCCCAGCCGAATCGACACCGGCATGGCCGTACTGATCATATGCAGCCCGTGTCTGCGTGACTGAAAGTATCTCGTACGCTTCCTTGGCTTCTTTGAAGTGCTCCTCCGCTTTTGGATTGTCCGGATTGCGATCCGGATGATGTTTCATTGCCAGCTTGCGATAGGCCTTCTTGATATCGTCCTCGTCGCAGTCGCGGTTGACACCCAGTATTTCGTAATAGTCGCGTTTACTCATATTTGTTTTGTTAAAAGCTCGAAGGGTGGCAAGTTATCTCAACGCGTAACGCTGCCGTTTCCTCCGAGCCAAAAAAACCCAGGACAGGCGACACGTCTTTCCACTAATCCTGTGCCTGGTCAATATTCATTTATCCTATTCTTTCTTGTTCTTTACTTCCTCAAACTCGGCATCGACAACTTCACCCTCCACCGGTTTTTCGCCTCCGCCTTGAGGACCACCCTGAGGACCACCTTGTGTACCTGGTTGCCCCTGCTGGGGTTGCTCCTGCGAATACATCTTTTCCGCAAGCTTATGCGAAGCTTCTGCCAGAACCTGAGTTTTTGACTCGATAACCTCCTTGCTATCGGATTTGAGCGCCTCCTCGGCATCCTTGAGTGCCGCTTCTATTTTTGATTTCTCATCGTCGCTCAGTTTGTCACCGTACTCCTTCAAGCTCTTTCTCACGGAATGGATCATCGCATCGCATTGGTTGCGGGCGGTAACGAGCTCCATTGCCTTTTGGTCTTCCTCGGCATGGGCCTCGGCGTCCTTGACCATGCGCTGCACTTCGTCATCCGACAGGCCCGAACTTGCCTGAATCTTTATTTTGTTTTCCTTACCTGTGGCCTTGTCCTTCGCGGAAACGTGTAATATGCCGTTGGAATCGATATCGAACGCGACCTCGATTTGAGGCAAACCCCTCGGCGCGGGAGGGATGTCCGTCAGGTTAAACTGCCCCAGACTCTTATTCCCGGATGCCATCTCCCGCTCACCTTGCAACACATGGATCGTTACGGCCGTCTGATTGTCGTCGGCCGTTGAAAACACTTGCTGTGCCTTCGTCGGTATAGTGGTATTTTTCTGGATCAGCTTGGTCATTACGCCGCCCAGGGTCTCGATACCCAGTGACAAAGGAGTAACGTCCAGCAGCAGCACGTCCTTGACAGCACCCTGCAGCACACCACCTTGAATTGCAGCACCCACTGCGACAGCCTCATCCGGGTTGACATCCTTCCGGGGCTCTTTGCCGAAAATTTCCCTGACCTTGTCCTGTACCTTCGGCATGCGGGTTTGTCCGCCCACCAGTATAACGTCATCAATATCGGAAACTTTTATGCCTGCATCCTTGATCGCGGTACGGCAAGGCTCGACCGTTCGGTCAATCAGCTCTTCCACGAGGCTTTCCAGCTTGGCTCGTGTGATTCTGACAGCCAGGTGCTTGGGTCCGGAGGCGTCCGCGGTAATGTATGGCAGATTGACCTCGGTCTGCTGGCTGGAAGAAAGCTCAATTTTTGCTTTCTCGGCAGCATCCTTTAACCGCTGCAAAGCAAGCATGTCCTTCTTGAGGTCGATGCCATTCTCTTTTTTGAATTCGTCCACGAGGTACTCAATGACGCGTGCGTCAAAGTCTTCCCCGCCCAGGAACGTATCACCGTTGGTGGCCAGCACTTCAAACTGGTGCTCACCCTCCACCTCTGCGATTTCGATAATGGAAATATCGAAGGTGCCGCCGCCAAGATCATATACCGCGATCTTGCGATCCCCTTCTTTTTTATCCATCCCAAAGGCCAACGCCGCTGCGGTGGGTTCGTTGATGATCCGCTTGACTTCCAGGCCGGCGATTCGGCCCGCATCCTTTGTTGCCTGCCGCTGCGAGTCATTAAAATACGCCGGAACAGTGATGACGGCTTCTGTCACGGGCTCGCCGAGATAATCCTCGGCAGTTGTTTTCATCTTCTTCAAAACCTGGGCGGAAATCTCGGGAGGAGCCAGCTTCTTGCCACGGACCTCGATCCAGGCATCACTGTTGTCGGCCCTGATAATCTTGTAGGGCACCATCTTGATATCCCGCTGCACCATCTCCTCGTCAAATCGACGGCCAATCAGGCGCTTTACCGCAAACAACGTATTTTTCGGATTGGTAACCGCCTGTCGTTTGGCGGAAGCCCCAACCAGAATCTCTCCGTCCTCCGTATAGGCGACAATGGAAGGAGTGGTACGCGTACCTTCGGCGTTCTCGATCACCTTGGGCTTGCCGTTCTCCATGACAGCCACACATGAGTTGGTGGTGCCAAGGTCAATGCCGATAATTTTTGCCATGATTTAATCCCTGTTGATGGTTGATATCGAATTTTTGCCTGCGTAAAAAATGCCGTCTCTGCAAAAAAATGGGGGTTATACCTTGGATTTCAAGCTCCATTCCATATTCTATATTTCAGGTTTCTTTAGCCTTTGAAACGGTCACCAGCGCAGGCCGGAGTACCCTGTCATTCAAGGCGTAGCCTTTCTGCATCACGTGCACTACGGTATTAGGCGGGAGATTGGAATCCACCGGCGCTATCGCCTGATGCAGATGCGGATCAAATTTTTCCCCTTTTGGATCGATCTGCTTGATATTGAACTTTTCAAAAGCACTCAGAAGTTGTTTGAGGGTCAAATCCATACCACTTTTAAAATTCTCGACAGTCGCATTTTCCACCCCCAGCGCTGCTTCCAGGCTATCCATTACCGCAAGCAGTTCATTGGAAAAATTCTCAATTGCGTATTTATGCGCATTGGCGATGTCCATCTGCGCGCGCTTTCGTATGTTCTCCGCGTCTGCCTTTGCCCGCAACCAGGCGTCCTTGTGCTCTTCCGCATCAAGCTCAGCTTTCTTCAGCAGCTGCTCGAGGCTGGGCATAGTTTCGAGTGTCGGCCCGGTCACTTTGATTTCGCTAGCATTCGCCGTGCTTGAAGCGGCTTCATTAGCTGCCGATGTTTCAGTCTGACCTGCTTGACCCGAATTTTTCTCTGCCATGAGTCATCCTCCTATTTTATCCAACGACATTTGGGGACCCTTGCCTGAATTTCAAGCTCACCAGTTGTAAATAGTTCAGATTGGTGGACTCCGCCTGCCCGCCAACTGAAGCAGCTGGTGGGAAAGGGAAAATACTGCAAGGAAGTTTAAAGTTTAGACGTTTGCTGCCTCGAGGAACCAATTCTTCGAGCCAGCGCAGCGGCGTTGCCGATATAGCTCTGCGGTGTCATTTCGTACAGCCGTTGCTTTTCGGCTTCGGGAAGAGGCAGCCGGCCGATGAATTCATGCAGCGTTTCCCTGGTGATTCCGCCTTTTCCACGCGTCAGATCTTTCAACTGCTCATAGGAATCTATTATTCCGTGACGACGCATAACGGTCTGTATAGGTTCAGCCAGAATTTCCCATGCGCTCTCAAGGTCTTCAATCAGGCGAGGAATATTGATTTCCAGTTTACCCAGACCCCTGCTGCACGAATCGTACGCCAGCAATGTGTATCCCAGCGCTACCCCCATGTTTCGTAGTACGGTTGAATCGGTAAGATCACGCTGCCAGCGGGACACCGGTAGTTTTTCGCTCAAATGACGCAAAAGCGTGTTTGCAATCCCCAGATTGCCTTCTGAGTTTTCAAAATCTATTGGATTGACTTTGTGCGGCATGGTCGACGAACCCACTTCACCTTCCCGGAGTTTTTGCTTGAAGTAGCCCAAGGCGATATAACCCCAGATATCGCGATTGAGATCCAGCATGATGGTGTTAACGCGAGCGTAAGCGTCGAACAACTCGGCCATCCCATCGTGAGGCTCTATTTGTGTTGTGTAGGGATTAAATTGCAGGCCCAGGTTTTCAACAAAGTCTCGGCCAAATTTTTCCCAGTCAAACGTGGGATAAGCGGCCAGATGAGCATTGTAATTACCAACCGCGCCATTAATCTTGCCGAGAATAACGACCTCCGCCAACCGGTCATACGCTCTTTGAAGGCGGTACACGAAGTTGGCCAGTTCTTTGCCTACCGTGGTAGGTGTGGCAGGCTGACCATGTGTGCGGGCAAGCATCGGTATAGCGGCCAAGCTGTGCGCCATTTCCACGAGCGTCCCGATGATTTTGCCAAGCGCAGGTAACATGATGTGTTTCCGGCTATGCAGGAGCATTAAACCATGTGAAAGGTTGTTGATGTCTTCTGACGTGCAGGCGAAATGAATGAATTGGCTGGCAGATACGATCTCGACATTATCTTTCAGGCTTTCCCTGAGCCAATATTCGACAGCCTTGACGTCGTGGTTCGTGCGGGATTCTATGAGCTTGATTGCCTCAGCATCCGCCTCGGAGAAATTTGACGAGAGACTAAAGAGCTGATCGATTGCGGAATCGGATAATCGCGGCATGTCCGGTATTCCGGGTGCGCGGGCCAACGCCGCGAGCCATTCGATTTCGATTTGTACGCGGTATCGAATCAGTCCAAATTCGCTGAAATAAGGCCTGAGAGCCGAGACTTTGCTGTGGTAACGCCCATCCAGAGGGGACAGCGCCGTAAGGGGAGCAGAATTCATGTTTTCAACCCGGGTTTACCGGAAAAATCATTTTAACATACGTCGAACTGGCGGCGAGACGAGTCGACCAATGGCTGCCACCTCGGCGGGAAAGCCGATATAATGATTGGAACATACGACAATGGACGCGGGACTTCTGAATAAGTCCTCCACTGCTGAGGAAGACTTATTCAGAAGTCCCTTTGCCGATAATTGTTCCTGCAGAGGTTGTCATGAAGCTTATCGGATCACTTACCAGTCCGTACGTGCGCAAGACGCGTGTTGTTTTAGCGGAAAAGCACATCGGTTACAACTTCGAACTTGAGGGACCATGGAATCCGGACAGCCACGTTCCGGACTTCAATCCGCTTGGCAAGGTACCTGTACTTATCATGGACGATGGGACCAGCCTGTTCGATTCCCGTGTTATTGTCGAATATCTCGACACGGTCAGCCCGGTGTCGCGCCTGATTCCGGAATCGAACCGCCGCCGTATCATGGTGAAGCGCTGGGAGGCGTTGGCAGACGGAATCTGTGACGCCGCCGCGGCGATATTCCTGGAACGCAAGCGCTCCGAGGCACAGCAAAGTCAGGAATGGATCTCACGCCAGCGTCAGAAAGTTACTCTTGGGCTGGAAAGCGCTTCGCGCGAATTGGGCGACAAAAAATGGTGTGACGGTAACGTTTACACTCTGGCTGATATTGCGCTAGGGTGCGCACTGGGGTACCTTGCTTTTCGCTTTCCTGAAATCGAATGGCGAATGAATTTTCCTAACCTGGCCGAACTCCTCGAAAGACTGGAAAAACGCACCTCGTTCACGGATACGACGCCTCAGGATTAAACGTCCCTGCGCTTGGCTGTCATAGTCGAGCTGCCATGCAGCGTCAACCGTTCATCCCATTCACCTTCACCGCGGGTGGCGAACGACTTCAGCTTATCACGTAATAATGCCTCCTCCAAGGCATACCTTGCTCTCGTAAACCACGACTGATTGTCCTGGCGCTACCGCCCACTGCGGCTCGGCAAATTCGATCTCACATTCATGCGAATCGATCCGCACAATGGCACAAGGAGCATCCGGTTGGCGATATCGTATTTTTCCCGCGTAAACCCAGTTGCAGTGAGGCGGCTGGCCGCTTATCCAACTTAGATCAGTCGCCACGAGGGAGGACCTGAACAAATCAGAATGACGATGGCCTTGCACGACTGTCAGTACATTCCTCTCCTGATCCTTGCCTGCAACAAACCACGGCTCTCCATCCCCTTCCCGGATACCACCAATACCTAGTCCCTGCCGCTGCCCGATGGTGTAATACATCAATCCTTCATGTTTGCCCACGACAGCACCCAGAGGGGTTCTTATTTCTCCCGGCTTGGGAGTCAAATATCGGCTGAGGAACTCCCTGAAGGGACGCTCGCCAATGAAGCAGATACCCGTGCTGTCCTTTTTCGAGAAATTCGGCAAATGGTATTCCTTGGCGATCTTGCGCACCTCGCGCTTGTAAAGGTGGCCGATTGGAAACAAGGTCCTGGATAATTGATGCTGGTTCAACCGATAGAGAAAATAGCTTTGATCCTTGGTGCCGTCCTCAGCTTTTATCAATTGGAAAGTTCCATCGATGTTTCGTACCTGAGCATAATGTCCAGTTGCGATGTGGTCCGCACCTAGCGCGACCGCATGCTCGAGAAAGGCCTTGAACTTGATCTCGGCATTGCATAGCACATCAGGGTTTGGCGTGCGCCCGGCTTGATATTCGCCCAGGAAATGGCTGAATACCCGCTCCTTGTATTCCGTCGAGAAATTGACCGCCTCCAGCGGAATTCCGATGATATCGGCGACCGAAGCAGCGTCAATCAGGTCCTGGCGGGATGAGCAATATTCATCCGTGTCATCATCTTCCCAGTTCTTCATGAAAAGGCCGAGGACGTCGTAACCCTGCTGTTTTAAAAACAGGGCGGCAACCGACGAATCAACTCCACCCGACAGGCCAACCACCACACGCGGCTTCTTCATCAATTAATTGAGATCAGACAATATTTCCAGAGGGTAGCGCCTGCCTGCCAGATGATGTTCGATGCACTCCATCACAAGCGGACTGCGGTGCGCATAAGACATTGCACGAATTTCGTCCAGGCTGAACCAACCGACGCGCAATATCCCTGCATCAAGGGCCCGATCGGGATCGTAATCGATTACAGCACCGGTGAAAGCAAAGCGGAGAAAAGTAATGTTGTCGGACGGAGAATGCCAGCGGTAAACGCCCAGTACCGCTTCTGGAACAAACACATACCCCGTCTCTTCAAGAGTCTCGCGAATCGAACCCTGAATGATTGATTCTTCCGGCTCAAGATGCCCCGCCGGTTGATTGAACAGAATCCCGTTACTGGTTTGCTCCTCAACCAATAAATATTTCCCATCTTTTTCGATGACGGCGGCAACGGTAACATTGGGCTTCCAGATCATAATGGCTCAGACTGCTCATATCGTTCAAACCCGTGCCGGAACGTCAGCACGGTAACATCGGGAAAATCTCTCGCCTAGTACGGAGCGGAATAACCTCGACTATGTCCAGTCGCGCCGGGCGAAAAAAAGCCCCCGATGAAAAGCCCTCAATGTTTCCCCAGATCTGACAAAAAGGCAAGTGTTTGATCGCTACAGCAGGATCGCAGCTTACCTGCTAATGGGCCAAACAAAACTCCAGCTGCTATCGGCTGGAATCGGACTACCCCGCCATGGAGAGCAAACTTCGAAGGACAACGTGCGCACTCATGCTCACACGGGGATTCGCAGTACCATCAAGGCAAAATGAGGTAGCCAAAATATGAAGAATGCCATTAAGCGTGTTGCTGTCATTAACAGGGCACCATTGATGAGATGATAATGTCTCCTCGTGTTGGTTGACTTGGTTGTCGAGACACCCCAAATAGTTCCGCCCCGTCTGCCTCTCCCAAGTTTACACAACTTATTCGTCCCGTTGGATTGCGGCACGAGGCGGGCGCGCATAATAAACAGGCCCTAGGACGGCGTATAAGGGTTTCCGCTTGCCGCACTACCGTCATAGCGAACCTGTCACTTGCAGGGTTAGCCAAGCTTCCTCCGAAATCAACGGTTTTAATGGGGGTTTTTAATAAAAAGGAGTATAAAAGGAAGCAATACGATACGAGGGCAAGGAGGAACTACTTGAAATTCTGGCTGCCTGCCCATGGGGTCCTTCGGCAAAAAATATACTAGTACTTCTTTCAAAGATTTAAAATACACGTCCTGGCCAACGTAATCGCACTGATTCATCGGCGGTTCGACCGGCTCATCAGATTTGAATCATGGAGTTATGATGTATCAGCACATCCGGCTGCCAGCGAAAGGCACCAAAATTAGAATAAATCCAGATCTGTCCATGGATGTCCCCGACGATCCAATTATCCCTTTCATTGAAGGCGACGGTATCGGAGTTGATATCACGCCTGTGATGAAAAAAGTCGTGGATGCGGCGGTCGACCGTGCTTATAAGGGCCGCCGGGAGGTTTGCTGGATGGAAATTTACGCCGGGGAAAAGGCGAACCGCATTTACGGACGCGATGTCTGGCTGCCTGAGGAAACGTTAGAGGCTGCGAGAGAATATGCAGTTTCGATCAAGGGCCCACTCACCACGCCGGTGGGAGGCGGAATACGATCGATTAATGTCGCCTTGCGCCAGGAACTTGACCTGTATGTCTGCTTGCGCCCTGTGCGCTATTTTCAGGGCGTGCCGAGCCCGCTAAAACATCCGGAAAATACGGATATGGTAATTTTTCGGGAAAACTCGGAGGATATTTATGCTGGGATTGAGTGGGAGGCAGAGTCACAGGATGCGAAAAAAATCATCAATTTTTTGACGACCGAGATGAAGGTCGCAAAGATCCGCTTCCCGCAGACATCGGGTATCGGCATCAAGCCGGTTTCCAAGGAGGGCACCGAAAGACTGGTCCGGAGGGCAATACAATACGCTATTGATAATAAGCGACGCTCGGTCACGCTGGTGCATAAGGGGAATATCATGAAATTTACCGAGGGCGCATTCAAAAACTGGGGATATGCGTTGGCAAAACGAGAATTCGACGCCAGTCCGCTGGACGGGGGGCCGTGGATGAAACTTCCCTCCGAACAGGAAGGGATCATCATCAAGGATGTAATCGCTGACGCGTTTCTGCAACAGATCTTATTGCGGCCGCAAGAGTATGATGTGATTGCAACGCTGAATTTGAACGGCGATTATATTTCCGACGCCCTGGCGGCCCAAGTTGGGGGGATCGGAATTGCCCCGGGAGCAAACCTAAGTGATTCCATTGCAGTTTTTGAGGCAACTCATGGCACGGCACCGAAGTATGCCGGTAAGGATCAGGTTAACCCGGGCTCGATTATTTTATCTGCGGAAATGATGCTGCGGCACCTGGGATGGGCAGAAGCTGCGAACCTGATTATTACCGGGATGGAGAAAACCATCCAGGATAAAATTGTAACCTACGACTTTGCAAGGCAGATGACTGGCGCACGTGAGGTATCGTGCTCAGGATTCGGGCAGGCGCTGATTGAGCGTATGGTTGCTTGATACCCGCAATGGAAAAAACCCCTTGCCAGAATCACTGGCAAGGGGCGTCGATAATTCTGTGATTACAAGCTGACGCGGGTATCTCCGTCAGCCAGGAATAATTAAGCCGACTGAATGTTTGATGCCTGCTTGCCTTTCGGACCCTGCGTCACTTCAAAGCTAACTTTCTGACCTTCTTTGAGAGTTTTAAATCCCGACATGTTGATTGCCGAGAAGTGTGCAAATAAGTCTTCGCTGCCATCATCAGGCGTAATAAACCCAAAACCCTTCGAATCATTGAACCACTTCACTGTACCTGTCGCCATTTTTGTTTCCTAATAAAAAAACCGGGCCGGAAACCCGAACACTGTTTGAGTTTCAAGACCGCAAAACGGCTGTAACCGGTACTGCAGAGAACTTGAAGCCAAACGCCGGGAACTGTTTTACTTAAATCCGGTTTTCAAGTCAAGTGGTAAATGTGCTTATTTTGGCAAGTTGGGAAAGAATAATTTTCCCAAACTACTTGAATATTTGCGCCCAATCATCAAATATATCAGTAAGAGACAGAAATTGTTCCGGTTGTATTTGCGCTACAGAAGTTGAAAGCCGAGTCATGAAATGCCGACTGATAATCAGAGAGATATAGTATTAGAACCGCAGAGGAGCAAGGCTAAACCCCCTCCAATGTTCAAGGTGGTTTTGCTCAACGATGATTTTACGCCGATGGATTTTGTGATTACCGTATTAGAGACCTTTTTTTCCATGAACCGCGAACAGGCGACGAAAATCATGCTCAAAGTTCATATGGATGGGGCTGGCGTTTGCGGAGTCTATACTAATGATGTAGCTGCGGCCAAGGTTGAGCAAGTCGTTACGTTTGCGAGGAAGCATGAACATCCGCTAAAGTGCGTGATGGAGGAAACCTGAGATGATTGCGCAAGAATTGGAAGTAAGTTTGCACATGGCTTTTGTCGAATCTCGACAAAAGCGCCATGAGTTCATCACCGTGGAGCATTTGCTATTGGCTATGCTCGACAATCCGACCGCTGCAGAGGTGCTGCGCGCTTGTTCGGTTGATATAGAGGATCTGAGGAGACTGCTGACAGAGCACGTTACGGAAAATACACCAACCGTTGGAGGTACGGGAGAAGTAGATACCCAGCCCACGCTTGGTTTCCAGCGGGTGATTCAGCGTGCCATCCTGCATGTTCAATCGTCGGGAAAGAAGGAGGTTACTGGCGCCAATGTGCTCGTGGCCATATTCGGAGAAAAGGATTCGCACGCGGTGTACTTCCTCCATCAGAAAGGTGTAACCCGCCTCGACGTCGTAAACTATATTTCTCACGGAATCAGCAAGGTACCTCAGGGGAGCAGCGCCAAAACGGAGAGCGAAGGAGATTCCGAGCAGGAACTGGGCTCTGGTGGAGCATTGGAAAGCTATGCGATGAACCTGAATTCGCTGGCGCTTGCGGGGAAGATCGATCCCTTGATCGGCCGGGAGCAGGAATTGGAGCGGTTGATACAAACGCTATGCCGCCGGCGGAAGAACAATCCCTTGCTGGTAGGTGAAGCGGGTGTTGGTAAAACCGCAATTGCGGAAGGACTCGCACGGCGTATCATCGAACATGAAGTGCCCGAGGTTCTTGCGAATCATCAGGTTTATGCCCTGGATATGGGTGCGCTACTGGCAGGAACAAAATACCGGGGTGACTTCGAGCAGCGTCTGAAGGCCGTGCTGAAACAACTGCTGGATAACTCCAATGCCATTTTGTTTATCGATGAGATACACACGCTGATTGGCGCAGGCGCGGCTTCCGGGGGCACCCTCGATGCCTCCAATCTCCTGAAGCCGATACTTAATACCGGCCAGTTGAAATGCATTGGAGCTACGACATACAGCGAGTATCGCGGTATCTTCGAAAAGGATCATGCGTTGTCACGCCGCTTTCAAAAAATTGATGTGCCTGAGCCGAGCGTGGATGAAACCGTTGCGATTCTGCGGGGCCTGAAAGCCCGCTATGAAGCTCATCACGGCGTCAAATACACGGCGATTGCGCTCAGCACGGCGGCTGAATTATCGGCTCGCTTCATCAATGACCGCCACCTTCCAGACAAGGCCATCGACGTGATAGACGAGGCAGGTGCCGCGCAGCGTATTCTGCCCAAGTCACGGCAGCGCAAGGTTATCAACAAGCAGGATATCGAGGGGATTATCGCCAAGATCGCGCGTATTCCCCCGCAAAATGTTTCCAGCGATGATCGAAATACCTTAAAGACGCTGGACCGTGATCTGAAAGCAGTAGTGTTCGGACAGGACAGGGCGATCAGTGCGCTCACCGCAGCGATCAAAATGGCGAGGAGCGGCTTGGGCAACCCCCAAAAGCCAGTTGGGTCATTCCTGTTCTCCGGACCGACAGGCGTCGGAAAAACCGAAGTGGCGAGGCAACTGGCATACGCCTTGGGTATTCAACTGCACCGCTTCGACATGTCGGAGTATATGGAGCGGCATGCCGTGTCCCGTCTGATTGGCGCCCCTCCGGGTTACGTTGGTTTCGATCAAGGCGGCTTACTGACCGAGGCCATCATCAAGCAGCCATACTCGGTACTGTTATTGGATGAGATTGAAAAGGCGCACCCCGACATTTTCAATATTCTTCTGCAGGTGATGGACCACGGGACCTTAACCGACAACAATGGCCGCAAGGCGGATTTTCGCAATGTCGTCATTATCATGACTACCAATGCTGGAGCGGAAGCACTTAGCAAAGCCTCCATGGGTTTCACGAAATCCGCCTCGACAGGCGATGAGATGTCGGAGATCAAACGTACGTTTACTCCTGAGTTCCGCAACCGCCTCGACGCAATTATTTCATTTGCGCCGCTGGACAAGGCCATCATTTTGCGTGTAGTGGATAAATTCCTGATGCAGCTTGAAACTCAGTTGCACGAAAAGAAGGTGGAGGCGGTATTTACCGATAAGCTGAGGGAATACCTTGCGGTGAACGGCGTTGATCCGCTGATGGGTGCACGTCCGATGGCTCGGCTCATTCAGGATACGATTCGTAGTGCCCTTGCGGATGAGTTGCTATTCGGCCGACTGGCCAATGGTGGCAGGGTAACGGTGGACATCGGCGCGGATAACAAGGTCATGCTTCAGTTTGCGGAGGAAGCGGCTACAACCGCGTAACAAGATAAGGAACGAAAAAAGAAAAGGCGCGATATGCGCCTTTTCTTTTTTGGATCGGCGCTTATCCGGGCGTCATTTATATAGGCTAACTTTATAGCCTATTTTTCCGTGGGGTCGTACTTGAAAGACAGATTCACACGTGCGCGATAAGCAGCCACTGTTCCGTCCTCAATCACCATATCAAGTTTTACTATTTCCGCAACCCTGAGATCTCTTAGAGTCCTTGATGCGGTCTCGACAGCATTCTTGGCCGCCTCTTCCCAGGAAGTCTTGCTGGTCCCGATTATCTCGGTAATTCGATAAACACTATCTCCTGACATGAGCCTGCGTCTCCTTCTGATTAAACATACATAAGACCATGCTCGGAACGCGCCTGGCGGGCCGAGCACTGGATTTGCAATTCCCAGTTCCAGTTTAGATCGGATTTGCCGAGTTTCAACTTGAATGGCAGCTGCGTCGCGGCACAGGACAACAATAATTCCGGTGGCCGGACGAAGCGCAACGTCAGGGCTTAGGATAACTTATGAGGGGCCATCAAGAAGCTTGCATCCGTATTGCAGCTCCCGCTCCAGAGCGGGAGCATAGAGATAATTTACCCCCGTCAGGGCAGCGAAAGACGGTTCGCTTTGACGAAATGGCGGCAAATACTCAACCTCGTGGAGCAAGACGACTTGATGCTCTTCTTTGTAATAGGTGTAGATCTTGATGGAGTCGATACTTTGTTCATTCCCAATCAAGACCGCTTTAAACAAGAATCTCCGATTGAATTCTTTCGGTTCAGTCGCGTAAGGATCCGACCCAGGCACGAAATCGGCGGTAAATGTTTGACTGCCTTCACGGATTTCGCATCGAAGAGGAGCGGGGCTGCGGACAAACTCGAGGGGAACCATGGGCAAAGGATCAAGATCATCCATGCAAGTTCGGCCCAGCGATAACGTTTTCCGCAACGCACAGACAACCCCATCGCATTTGCAATCTATTGAGTTAAACGAGTGCCCTACGTCCGATGACCAGTACCACCTCAACCCGAGTATGTAGTTGAGGCACTGGCATGCTGTTGACTCAGGATGAGATTGATAATAGCACAATAGCGGTGCGAGACGATCACTCGGCGACCAAATCGGGGAGGCTGGGTCAGGGTTTTTGACGTAGCCGGTGGGGGAGATCAAGAGGCGGGCCGACGCCAAACCAGCCCAGCCCAGAGCAATTGCTCTGCAACAAAACGGCTAGTGCGAAAACCGGTAGTGCCCCTAAAACTCAGCTCGCGATGGGCCCGCTCTGAGTAAAAATTACTAGGGCCTGTTAACACTTATTTCGCGTCCGCGTTGCTGCACCGAAAAAGGCGGGGGCAAGGCGCGAAGCGCAGGACATAGTGAACCTATGGCCAAGCTTTGCAACGCGCACCCGCGTTTTTCGCGCGCAACCCGAAGGGACGGGGCGCGAAATAAATGTTAACAGGCCCTAGCTTAAGCTTTCCTGAACAAACCCATAAATGCTGATCAGCCAGTCATTACTCGGCGGGTGATGTGTCCGATCGCCTCCTCCACCTGGTCGATAAGGATCAAGCACAGTTCGCCGGCTTTCAAGTTATTGACAGCTGCGTCAATAGCAAGGAACTCTCCGCGGATTTCCTTGACATCTCGCGCTCTCTTTGCTTTTTCCAGGCCCTGTCTCAACAGTTTCAGTACCTCGCCGTCGGCCCGACCACGCTGGCATTTGTCCTGAAATAACACTACCTCGTCAAATGCGTCACCAAGTATTTGTGTCTGTTGCCGAATATCTTCGTCGCGTCGATCACCAGCACCGCTGATCACAACTGAACGCCGCTTGGCTGGCATGCTGTCGATCGCCCGGACGAGAGCCTGGATTGCATCAGTGTTGTGGCCATAGTCCGCAATAAGCGTCGCTCCGCGATGGCTGAAGAGATTGAAACGGCCCGGCACCGTTTGTGTATCACTGACAAAGTTCGCCAAACCGGCACGGATGATTTCCCAATCGAGGCCTAATGCCCACCCCGCACCAACGGCCGCCATTGCGTTTTCGATCTGGAACGCGATGGCACCATTCTGCGTGACGGGAATCGCCGCAATTGGAATGCGATGTTCAACGCCGGCCTCTGAAGCAACGATCGACTCGCCCTCGACATAAACAACCCGCTTGAGCTGCGCACGATGCCTAACTATTACAGGGTTATCCGGATCGCGGGAAAAAAAGGTCACCTTGCCAGGACAATGCCAGGCCATTCCCGCCACCAGGGGATCCGCAGCATTGAGTACTGCCACGCCCGTCCTCGGCGTAACATTTTGGACGATGATGCGTTTGACCGCTGTCAGATCTTCCACTGTGTTGATGTAAGAAAGGCCGAGGTGGTCTCCTCTGCCGATATTGGTGACTACTGCGACATCGCAGCGATCAAACCCCAAGCCCTCCCGAAGAACTCCGCCGCGCGCCGTTTCAAAGACTGCAGCATCGACATCGGGATGAAGCAGAACTTTCCTTGCGCTCTTGGGGCCGCTGCAATCGCCCGTATCTACGCGCTGACCTTGCACATAAACCCCATCAGTGCTTGTCATGCCGACGCGATAACCCCGAGAATTCAGAATGTTGGCAATCAGCCGCACCGTGGTGGTTTTTCCATTCGTCCCGCTAACCGCAACAACCGGGATTCGCGCATCATCGCCGTCGGAAAACATGCTGTCGATGATCGCCTCGCCGACGTTGCGTCCTTTGCCGAACGACGGTTGTAGATGCATGCGCAGACCTGGCGCGGCGTTAATTTCGATTATCGCACCCTGCCCCTCCAGCGGTTTCGAGATGCTTTCGCACACGACATCCACCCCGCAGATATCGAGGCCGATCATTTTTGCCGCAGCGACCACGCGCGCAGCCAGCTCGGGATGAACCTCATCGGTAACGTCGGTGGCTATACCACCGGTGGAAAGATTTGCATTGTTGCGCAAGAAGATCCGTTTCCCCGAGGTGGGGACCGATTCTATCGTCAGCCCGTCCGTCGCCAGATAGGCGAGCGCCGTTTCATCAAGCTCGATCTTTGTAAGCGCGTTCGAGTGCCCGTCGCCTCGTCGGGGATCGGCGTTGACCTGCTCCACAAGTTGCGAAATGCTGTGAACACCATCCCCGAAAACCTGAGGCGGCTCACGCCGTGCCGCAGCTACGAGCTTGTCGCCTACGACCAGCATGCGATAGTCTTGACCCCTGATGTAACGCTCGACAAGAACGTTTCTACTAATGCCTGCCGCCACTGCGTAAGCCGTTTCGACCTGCTCGCGTGTTGCGAGGTTTACGCGGACCCCCTTTCCCTGATTGCCGTCCTGAGGCTTGACGACGACTGGACCGCCGATCTCGCACGCTGCTGCCCACGCATCGCTGGCGTCGGCTACCGGCCTCCCTGGCGCAATTGGAATGCCCGCTGCACTCAGCAGGAACCTTGTCAATTCCTTATCCTGCGCTATCGACTCGGAAACGGCGCCTGTAAAGTCGGTTTCGGCTGCCTGGATCCGGCGCTGTCTGCTTCCCCACCCAAACTGAACAAGACTGCCCTCCGTGAGCCGCCGAAAAGGGATGCCGCGCTCCACAGCAGCATGGACAATTGCGCCGGTGCTTGGACCGAGACGTATCTCTTCATTCAGCTCCCGCAAGCGGCGCATCGCATCGTCGAGGTCGAAAGGAATGTCGGCCGTAGCCGCTTGGCATAGCGCTTCCCCAAGTTCAATGGCGAGGCGGCCGACCGCTTCTTCGCTGTACTCCACGATAACCCTGTAAATTCCGTCTTCCAACGCCGGATCTGTTTTACTAAAAGTGACCGGGCAACCAGCGTCTACTTGCAGGGCAAGAGTTGCTCGCTCAAGAACATGCGCCATGGTTATGGTTCCAAAGCGGTCGGGCTTATGGAGATTGATTTGCGGAAACCATCCCCGCAGCCGATCCAGGATATCTGAAAGAACTCCGGCAGGATATCCGGTGCTGCACGAAACGACCGCTTCTATCGCCGTCTGACGGCTCCACAGATTAGGGCCGCGCAAGGCACGGATACGTGATACTTTCATTAATAATTCTCCTGGGTGTAATTCTTCAATACGAAAGCGTTGCCGCTTGATTCCTTCTTGCACGATCATGCCGGCCCGCGTCATCAGTCGGCACCTGCAAGGGGGTCCGAAGATTTTCAATTCCCGCGCGTATGAACGCTGGCTTCATATCAAGCGCCCACGCGGCGGCCACAGCCGCGAGTATATGTTCGACCTGTTTGGAGTCACCCCCGCCATGGTCCAGTGAAATCTCGCTCAGCTTAACCAATCGCAATTCATGGTGCCCTGTAACAAGGAGTATTTCGCCATCGCGGAGGATGACCGCCCGCTTTCCCCGAATAGAGCCCGCGCCCTGGGTACCATTCAGACAATGCTCCCTGATGACGGGCAAATCCGGATCAAGGCTAAAATAGATGACTTCACCATTGCATAATTCAGCCATGTTGACGAGCATGGTTTCTCGCGCATTGAGGACCGCCGCCCCGGAAGGCAGCACGACATCGACCTGGGTGCGCAACACATCGAAAACTTGCTCTGCAGTTTCAATTTCCAAACGTCCCACATGTCGCTCCAACTCGACATTGGTAACAACCCCGACGTCGCATCCATCATAGGCCAGTCCTTCGCAAAGGATGCTGTCACCGCCATTTTCGAAAACGGCGGCATCAATTGAGCGATTCATAAGGATGTTCCTGACCGCCTGCCATCCGGCCTGGTCACCTTTGCTAACCTGCCTGCCATCGAGATAAACACCATCACTGCAGGCAAGTCCCGTATGTTTGCCAGAAGCCGTGAGAAGCCGGGCAACAATCTGTGCCACTGCAGTTTTGCCACGGCTCCCCGAAATACCAACGACAGGGATACGACCCTGGTGAGGGTCAGGAAAAAGATGCTCGATAATTGCCTCGCCCACCGGGCGTGGGGCGCCGACGGCGGGTTTGATATGCATCAGCAAGCTGGGACCCGCGTTTACTTCAACAATGGCCCCTTCCTGCTCGGCAAGCGGCCGCGAAATGTTCCGAACCACGAGATCAATCCCGGCAATATCGAGCCCCACGATGCGCGCCGCAAGTGTCGCCGCCGCCGCAGTACTCGGATGTACTTCGTCGGTAACATCAAATGCATGATTACCATTGCGCTGAATGAGAACTTCCAGCCCTGCTGGAGGTATTGAATCCACGGCGAAGCCCTGGCGACCAATTTCCATGATTGTTGCCCCGTCCATGCCGACCAGGTTGAGCGGATGGTCTTCCGTAGGGCCGCGGCGTGGATCTGAATTGATCTGGTCGCGGATAAGCTCTCGTATGGTCGAATTTCCGTTCCCGGTTACCGATACGGAGTCGCCCCGACTGGCGGCAACAAGCCGATTTCCTACTATCAGCAAGCGGTGTTCCGTGCCAGGTATGTAGCGCTCGACCAGCACGCCGCTTCCCTCTGCCAATGCCACCCCGTACGCGGACTCAACCTCTTCCAGCGAAGTCAATTCTATGAACACCCCACGCCCATGGTTACCATCGCTGGGCTTGACGACCACGGGCATTCCGATCTCCCCGGCTGCCTGCCAGGCGTCCTCCGGACTCGTTACGAGCCGCCCCTCAGGAACAGGCACGCCGCAGGATCGAAGCAATTCCTTCGTCAGATCCTTATCACGGGAGATACTTTCGGCAATCGCCGGAGTCCGGTCAGTTTCCGCCGTCCAGATGCGCTGACTTTGCGCCCCATAACCAAGCTGAACGAGGTTGCCCCTGGCCATGAGGCGGATAGCAGGGATGTTGCGACTTGCCGCAGCCTCGACGATACATGCCGTTGAAGGGCCTAACCAGAGCGAGTCAACCATGTCACGCAGGCGCTCGATCGTACCCGCGACGTCAAACGACCCGCCGCCGGGCTTGGGTTGTTCCATTGCGGCTAACACCAGCTCCCGGGCCGCCAGCAAGGCGCTGTGGGCAATATTCTCGTGCCAGGCGGTTATAACGACCTTGTAGATACCGCGCCGAGACGTTTCACGGGCCCTGCCAAACCCGCCCGGCATTCCGGCCAGGCTCTGCAGTTCAAGCGTGACGTGTTCGAGAATATGGCCTGGCCACGTTCCTTCCTTGAGGCGTCGGAGAAAACCGCCTCGCTCCCCGTAACTGCAACGATGTTCTATCAGGGAGGGAAGCCAGGAAGACAGGCGTTCATAAAAACCTGGAATGGTATCCGAAGGACAATCCTCAAGATCCCCGATGTCCAAGATGGCCTCGAGCACCGGCCTCAACGTCCAGATGTTGGGACCGTTCAAATGTCGTATTTCCAGAAATACGATGTCCCTTTTATTGACTATATTATTATTTACAAAGTCAGCATCAGTTTTCGTGCAAGGCAGCATGAGGGTTCGCAAGGGTTTGATTGAAGTTGAACTAACGCGAATACGTGTGAATCGGTTTACAACCTCGTGGATAAATTTCAGGAATGTAGGTGAACAGATGTAAGAATCGCCTTAGGGCAGCTTCGCTGCCAGCCTCATCCCCTTATTTTTTGGATAAATAACCGCCCGCGAACTTAGGCAAACTTTGCATTTTTTGCCAGGTATGAGATAGGCCGTAAATCAACGCCGAGCCGATCTGTGCAGACATCCATCGAAAACACGCAAGCAGTTCTCGTGCCATGTTGAATATCTTGTAAATTCAATAGCTTGCCTCCGATAGACAGGACGGACCGGGATAGGAACGTCGCCGTTATTCGACAGCAACGCCTTGTGTTCCTCATAAGTCACTGAAATAAAACAATTTTTACGTGTCTCATGGCAGCGACAAAACTCGGCAGGAAGGATACGGGAAAAACGCGTTAATGCCGGTTTCCGGTGGCGGTGGAGTGGCTTCTGGACCGCTTCAGAGGAAGCGGTCCAGAATCTTACGGCTGTGAGAATCGAGGGCAAAACGATCGCGAACCAGGAAATTCACGCCGTGATTGTCAGCGATCAAAAGTGCCGGGGACGACAGGCGGCGGATATCCTCTTCGCCCTTCAGCACCAGGGTCGTGTCGCCCCGGTCGGTTTCGACTCGCCAGGTGCTCGGTGTAGCAAAGCTGCTGACACTGACTATACGCCTGATTTCCGGCACGAACTCCCGGCTCTCGAGATCCAGCTCGACAAGCTTGCGTGATTCATCCGGTAAGTCGGTGAGCCGTTCTATCCAAGCCAGCTCGTGCCCGTGTGGATCAATCAATGCGAAGCCCTCCCCCGGTGAAGTAATTGGAAAGGCGCGCACGGGCACGACGCCTTCGTGCGTCCGCCCATCCGCCCCGATGAACGCGAGCTTTCCAAATTTGTCACGCCGGACAACGAACCCCAGGGAACTCATTCTTCGCGTCCCCCTCCCATTTTATGATCGGGGAGCAGCGTGCGGCCGCCGTTATCTTCTACATCAACGTTGCGCGCTTGAGCCAGGTACAACTGATAATAGTGACCCTCACGCGCCATCAGTTCGTCGTGGTTGCCGGTTTCAACGATGTTCCCACGGTCCAGTACGATCAGCCGGTTTGCGTCCCGCAGGGTGGACAAACGATGAGCGATAGCAATCGTGGTACGGCCGCGAACCAGGTTTTCAAGCGCTTTCTGAATTTCTTTTTCAGTGTTCGTGTCCACTGAGGAGGTGGCTTCATCGAGAATCAGAATGCGGGGATCAATGAGCAGCGCACGTGCGATGGAAATCCGCTGACGCTCACCCCCGGAGAGAGCCTGCCCGCGCTCTCCAACCAGGGAGTCGTAGCCGTGCGGAAGGCGCAGGATGAACTCATGGGCGTGTGCCGCGCGAGCAGCAGCAACGATTTCCCCCCGCATCGCATCGGGCCTTCCATAGGCTATGTTTTCGGCAATTGTTCCAAAAAACAGGAAGGGCTCCTGGAGCACTAGACCAATGTGCTTTCTGTATTGCGATACGGGCAGCGAGCGGATATCCGTACCGTCGAGCATGATCGCGCCCTCGGTGACGTCATAGAAACGGCAGATCAGGTTAACCAGCGTACTCTTGCCCGAACCGCTATGCCCCACAAGGCCTACCATTTCGCCGGGCTTTATGTCGATGCTCAAGTTCCGAAGCACGGTTCGGGTACCATACTTGAACCCGACATCCCGCAATTCGATGCTCCCCTCGACGCCCGGCAAATGCACCGGACGTGCGGGCTCTGGAACGCTCGACACATGATCGAGAATATCAAAAATTCGTTTTGTGCCTGCCGCAGTCTTCTGAGTAAATGAAACGATGCGGCTCATGGAGTCAAGCCGCAGATAAAACCGGCTGATGTATGCGAGGAAGGCCGTAAGTACGCCGACAGTGATTTCGTTCCTGGATAGCTCCCAGATACCGAAAATCCAGACCATGAGCAATCCGATTTCTGTAAGAAGGGTGACTGTCGGCGTGAACAATGACCATACCTTGTTCACCCGGTCGTTCACCTCCAGATTACGATCATTCGCTGCGCGAAAGCGTGCCGCCTCGCGCTTTTCCTGTGCGAATGCCTTGACCACACGCATACCCGGGATGGTGTCGGCAAGAACACTGGTAACCTCCGCCCAAGCGCGATCTACTTTTTCAAACCCCGTACGCAGCCGGTCCCTGACCAGATGGATCAGCCACGCGATGATTGGCAGCGGTAACAGGGTCACGAGCGCAAGCCAGGGATGGATCGAGACCAGGATAACGACGGTCATGCCGATCATTAACACGTCAGTCGCGAAGTCGAGCAAATGAAGAGAGAGAAAAACGTTGATTCGATCCGTTTCAGCGCCTATGCGCGCCATCAGATCTCCGGTGCGCTTGCGGGCAAAATAGGCATGGGAAAGCTTGAGAAGATGCTCATAAGTAGCAGTTCTCAGGTCGGCGCCGATGCGCTCCGAAACCAGGGCCAGCATATAGGTTCGTGCCCAACCCAGGATCCACGCGAGAAGCGCCGCTCCAAGCAGGCCGGTAAGATAGAACGCCACGAGATTCCAATCTATTGGCTTGCCGTTCTGATAGGGAATAAGCACATTGTCCATCAGCGGCATGGTCAAATACGGCGGAACCAACGCAGCAGCTGTGCTGCCGACCGTCAGCAGGAAACCGGCAAGCAGCCGCATTTTGTAAGGCTTGGCAAAACGCCACAGGCGAAGTAATGTCCAGGTGGAAGGTGGAGTAGAGGCTTCCCTGACTGCATACAGCACACTCGTCCTGGCCTGGAGGCAACGGAGCATCGAGGACCCGTAGACATGTGGGGCATACATACTGCTCTAGCCCAGGTGGCTGCTCGCCCGTGAGCTGATAGCCGAGTTGCTGAGTGAAATTTTCGATCAGGCGCCCGGCCGCCGCGTCATTTCCAAGCGTGTAGCGCCAGCGGGCAAGCAGCGATGACTCATCGAAAAGTTCGAGACTTCCTACGCCTGAGTGATCCGAACGTACCAGGCTCAGTCCCGGACGGTAAAGCCATTCCTGCCAGACCCCTTCCCTTTCCGTGGTAGCCAATAGCCGTTTGCTTGTAACCACGACGAAGCCGGTGGAATAATAAAGTTGGGAATCGAGATCGGTCTGCAGACAGGCTAATACCTGTTCTTCCTCAAGAAGCTGTGATTCAACGCTCTCAGGCCAGGCAGGAGGCATTGCGGATGGAGAACCGGGCAAAGCAATCGTTGGAGGCACCAGAAAAAGCTTAGAGTCTTGCATCTTTCCAACGTAAAGATACAAAAATGTTGCTCGCTGGCGCCGACCAGACGTCTATCCCGGCGACGCGGCGCTCTGAAACCGGTCGCGTCCGCCGCGCCACCACATTATGCGCTCATCGGGGAACATATGTCACCCGCGTTGGCGGACCACGTGGCCCGAGGCTCGAGCACCAACTAACGCGCCAACGGTCACGGCTAGCAGGCCTCCCCAAGTCAACGCGGATATTGTTTCACCGAGAAGGGGCACTGCCGCGAGCGCTGAAATGACTGGAACAAAGGCCATCTGGAGCGCCACGGTGTTCGTGCCAAGACGGTTGATAGCAAACCATAGAGTAACATTGAGATAAACACCACCAGCACGCCCTGGTATAGGGCTTGAGTGACAATTTCCGCGGTAGACGCCCGCATGAACCTGCTCGGCAGGAATAGCCACCAGATCGGCAGATAAAGCACGGCGCTTCCTAAAGTAGTGGTAACCGCGGCAGCGAGCGGCTGTATGGAATAACGGCCGAGCAGAAGCGTGAACACCGCCCATGAACGACGAGCCGCAGAAAAAAAGAACATCCCCGGTTATTTGCGTGAGGGTCAGCCCGGCCCCTGCAACAGGGTATCGGCAGCAGTCATCATAATGCCCGCGAAGACACTTGCGAGGGCAATCCGATGACGAGGCAACGGCTTCTGGCCGAGCCACAGCCATGCGATCATCGCAGTAGCGAAAGGCAACGTGCCCGGCAAAAGAACTGAAGCATGCACTGCTGGCGACATGCGAAACGCAGCATATACCGTAATGCATAGCCGACGCCGCCAAAAAACGAAAATAGCGCAATCACCTTGAGCGTGGGCAATGCAATGTAGGGCAGGAAAAAACGCAATCAGCGCGCCCAACACCGAAACGCAGCATGCCAATATCCCAACTGGTGAGTGTGCCTGTGCCGCTATGGCGGGTAAGCAGAATAAACCGCTCCAGATGCCTATAATGCCGAAAACCGCAGCCCAGCCACTACGTGCACGGCGTGCCTTCATGAATCAGGCCGGAGTGCCTTCGTGCCTATGGGGAGCCATTCCTTGAATTGCCTTCTCTATACTTTTCAGCGCCGCTTCAATGGTCTTCGGCGCGGCGCACCGATATTCATGCGCATGAAACCGCTCCCCGCCTCGCCGAATAACGCGCCAGGGCTCATGCCTACGCCAGCCTCATGAACGAAAAAATGCCGAGCTGCGCATCATCATGCCCAGTTCACTCTTTAACATGCGGCAGTCGAGCCAGAGCAGATAAGTTCCTTCCGGTTCGATAAGCCCGATTTGCGGAAGATGGGCCGCCAGGTAATCACGAACGAATTCCGCGTCTCTTAAGATAAACCAGCAAGTCTTCCAGCCATGTCTCGCCCTTCCCGATAGGCTGCTTCAAATGCGGCAATGCTGAAAGGATTGGGTGCGCTCGACATGCATGGCCTCAAATGTCTGGGAAGAGTTTTTTCCGGGACTCGGGATCAGGCACGATCATGGCGGAAAGATTGAGGCCGGGGATATTGAATGTCTTGCTGGGCGCTACAGCCGTAATTATGGAAACGTCATCGCCTCCGCGCTGAGCAAGCACTGAAACCATCTGATGTCTATTGCCGGAGTAGACCAGATCCGCATGAATTTCGTCGGAAAAAATCACCAGTCCGTATTTCTTGGCGATCCGAACGAGCGACTCCAGTTCGGGAGCTCCATACCCTGCCAACCGGGTTATGCGGAGAACATAGCAGCAATAGCCGGGCTCCTGCGTTCGCACAATGCTCGAGGTGATCAAAATCGATGGTATACGCGGCGTTTTGCAGACGTAGGGGATTGAGTATCAGCTTCCTGCCGGTCGTCGTGACAGAGGAAAAAAAAGGAAAGTATACAGGCGGCTGCACAATGACCGGTGCGCCCGGCGCGGCGAATGCCATCACTGCGGCATGAAGCGAGGGAACCACACCTGGACACATCATTATCCAGTCCCGATCCACCTCCCAGCCGTGGCGCCGCTTCAGCCATGCGATCAGGGACTCGTACAGACTTTCAGGGTAGAGGGTATATCCGTATATGGGGTGGAGGCCCGCTGCCCAAGCGCCCGGGTTATGGCCGCGCGGAGCAGCGAAATCCATGTCCGCCACCCAAAGCGGAATAACATCGGCGGCACCGAACATGCCTTGACGCCCATCGTATTTAAGGCTGGCAGTGCCGGAGCGGTCGATTATCCTGTCGAAATCATGGCAGCCCGGGCCTGCCGCTCAAGCAGTCCTCTCCCAGATCGTCACTTCCGAGAGCGTATGCTGGAACTTCCGCCGGGTCTCGCGGATGACAAAAGGTACTTCCCGAGGGCCGTCGATAAGTTTGAAATGAGTGCCTAGCATCTCCTTGAGGCCATCAAGTGTTCCAAAGCTTTCCCCATCGCGCTTGAAGCCTCCGATCCATGCTTCTCGCTTGGTATGCTCCTCCAGCCACGTATAAGGGGAAGCAATCAGCAAAACCCCGCCGATGTTGAGCCGTTCATGAATGGTTTTCAGCAATTTCGCCGGATCATAAAGCCGGTCGATCAGATTGGCGGCAAGGATGAGATCATAGCCGCTAAAGAGCGGCTTAAGGTTACAGGCATCCCCCTGATAAAACATCACCCTATGCTTGACCGCATCGAGGCCAAGGCCCGAAAGCGTCCGCTCCCTGTAGAAGACGAGTTCTCCCTCATCAGCCAGCGTATAGCGCAACATACCTTTCGTTGCGAGTTGCACGCCCTGCCCGATGAAACGAGCGGAGAAATCAATTCCCGTGACTTCGTCAAACTCCCTTGCCAGTTCAAAGGTCGCGCGTCCGGAAGCGCAGCCCAGGTCGAGCGCTTTGCGGCGCGGCTTGCAATTCAGTTGCCGCAATCGCCAGCTCAGCCAGTGCTTTGGGAAAATTTGGAACGCCAAAATAAGTTTCACCGTAATGAAATTCGGCATATTCCGACAGGAGCTTGTCAGTCTCGTAATGGGAGTCGTGCTCCAGGGCGGGCGCCTCGCTCACTACATAACGAAACCCGGCATGCTGGAAAAAATGGCGGCGGAAAGCATAGCGAGCGCTCTTCAATGATTCATTGCCGGACGAAATCCAGGACCCACCCTTGATAACATTATGTCTGCCGTCGTAGGTGGGGGTAGTAAAGTCATCATAATGAGGGTGAATATCAAAACCTCCGAAAGGATAGATCGGCGTTTCGGTCCATTGCCATACATTACCTGCCACGTCGAAAAACTCACCCTGAGCAAATTCATTCACGGGACAGCTGGAAGCGTAGTAATCGAGATGAATGTTTCCAGGTGCCTGCTCCGTGTTAGCGATTTCCGCCAACCCGGCAGCGTCGTAGAGCCGATACCACTCATCCTCCGTCGGCAATCTGAACGGTTGGCCCGTTGTCTCCGCCTTCCAGTTGCAAAAGGCCTTTGCCTCATGATAATTCACTTCCACCGGCCAATCCCATGGCATCGGGATCTCCTCCGTCATCAAACGAAGGCGCCATGCTGCGCCGTCCTTTATCCAGAAGGTCGGATATTCTGCGCGCCCGTGGCCGCGCCAGGCCAAGCCCTCGGCCTCCCAAAATCTTTCGGTCGCATAACCGTGTGCCTCGACAAAGCCGAGAAATTCCTGGTTGCTCACCAGATATTTGCCAGCCTGAAAAGGGGCTACGTGCGCGACATGCGTACCGTATTCGTTATCCCACCCATAAGTCGGATCGGTCTTCTTTTTACCGAGATCTACGGTGCCTTCAGGCACATCAATCAGTTTGTTGCGGGGCGCTGGCCCCGTCTTGCGGCAAGGCTCCCAGGCTGAGTGAGAGCTTACGTGGCGGAGTTCATGCTGCCGGATCAGAACTGACGATGTTTCAAGATGGATTCGCTCATGTTCGATGCCCATCATGATGGTCCACCAAGGGCTATCCCAGCCAACTGGCAATATCAGCGGAGTTTCGGTGATGAGTCGGTCAACAACGCCGCGTATCGTTTTGCGATATGCGTAAACCTCATCTACAGAGGGCCAATCATAATGCGTGGTATCCAGGTCGTCCCAGCTCATTTCGTCCACGCCTACCGCAAACATGGACTCCATTTTTGGATTGATCCGCTCCTCCATCAGCCCGGCGAGAAGCAGTTTATTGGTAAAAAAAGTAGCGGTATGGCCAAGGTAAAAAATGAGGGGATGTCTTAAAGATATCGGTTTCTTGAAATAGGCCTCGTCGTCCTTCAAGATCTCAAAAAGCTGCTCGTAGCGATCAAGAGTGGAATGGAAATAGCGCCGTATTTCCTCGCGTTTTGCCTCGACGTTGTCTCCGATAAGAACCGGAGTTCTTGAAAACAGAGGACTAGGCAAATTTATCAACTTCGAATCTTCGGAAATCGGTTCCACGGGCATTATGACTTTTCGGGCATCATTCAAATTCATATTCAACCTCAAGTAGGATTGGCCTTAAAGAAATCGTTGAAATAAAGAATGAATTGACTAAGCCGGAGCTTACTCACGCTGGTAATCAAGTCTGGTCACAAAAAAACCGAGATTATAGCTCGAGGATAACTCTACAGCCATGCGGGATCAGCAGGCGGTGCCTTGCTCCATGATTTTCACTGACGAATCAGAGCAATATGCGGCAATTTCGCGTTCGATTCCGATGGGGGCCTTGAGTTCCCATGCTTGGCCTCTTTGCGCACTGTCTTCGTCGCGCTCCCGCCCGTTAAGACGGCTGACCGCCTCAAAGCGATATTGATGTGGCCACACCGGCAATCCGCAGCGATATCCGGAGCGATATGAATACATGCGGGGGTCGGGACGCAATCCCATGTATGGCGTGGCGCCAAGCCCTGCCGCCCGCCCGGCGCGTTGTTGCCGGGACGCCCAGCCACTTTACCGTCGATGGCAGCGACGGAAGAAGGAAGCCGAGAAAGCTTGGGAAGGAAAGCTTCGGGTGCCCCGGATCAAGGGGGAATCAACGTGGAGTCAGTCTGGCCGCCAGGCAAAGCCCTTTAGCTTTACGCACCGAGTTTTGTATTAACCAACGCCTCAATTTCCTTCACCGAATCGACCAGATCCACGTCAAACTCGAAATCAGAAAAATCCAGGCCGAAGGCTTGTTCGAGATACATGACAAGATTCATCATCGAAAAAGAGTCCAGGCGGCCACTGACGAACAGGGATTCACTATCGACAAATTCCTTGCGATCGCCGTGGGTTTCCAAAGCTTCCTTGAGAAATTCACGCAGTTTCTGTTTTTCAATTATATTCATCAAGATACTCCAAAAAGGCTCGCCAGGAACGAAAGCCGTTCACCCAGCGTATGGTTACGCGATTCATCGCTGAAAACATGCATGCAAACAACGAAGGACCAAATGAAGAAAAAGGAATAAAGCCGCCCGAATAGCGTCGACGCGGGCCGTATGCCAAGGCTGGCGCGAACTTGCGACAGGCCGACGCCGGTCGCCAGCACGATGCAGTAAAAGGCGTAACTGGTGTAAGTTTCCACTGCGGCGACCGGACCCAGAGTGGAAACCAGATTGATGTCCCGAGTGAAATGCCAGATCGCATTGCCAACACCCGCAGCCATGAAGGTAGCAAAAAACATCCTTAGGCGTGGATAGTTGCGAAACATCTTGAAGAAGGTTGGTACGAAGAAGAAGTCGACCAGCAATTCTTTGAAGTAGTAGTGGAAGCGATTGAAATAATCCATCAACGTTCTTGACTCCAGAGGACGCCAGCAGCCGCGAGGTAACCGGTAGCCGGCCAGCCGAGCAACCCCGATGAAAAGATGCGCCCAGCTTGCGACCTTCAAACAAAATTTTGCTGTTGAGACAATCATGGCAGCCCAGCCGACAGCCAACGGATAGGGTTGCCCGCGGAGAAAGGCGTCCAGTGCCTGCGCGACCGTCGGAATTTGCATCTGGGCTTCGAATACCCAGCTCAGTCCCTTTCTCATCGCAAAGAGCACATTCGCCCAGAGCAGCAGCTTGACTGCCTTGAGCTGCGTTATGGCCAGTTCCGCGGTGTTTGGGCGAGATGTTTGCGCAGGAAGGCAACGCCCTTGCCAAACGGTAATAGGTGAAATTCCAGAACGGGCGCAGCACAGCCAATTGCAGCAACGTCGAACTGGCGCCACGCGAACGCACATCGACCACGCATAGGGCAGAAACCAGAGATATGGGGTCAGGGTGAAGATTGCGGCCCACAGGACCACTCTTGGCAGGCCTGCATGAGGTCGAGAGTTGCAAGACCGCACAAGAGCGCTTCCAGCGTTAGAGCGTAGAAACGGCCGCCGCGCGAGCACGGATTGCGGGACTGCGGCGAACCCAATGTCAAGGCGCCCGTGGCAGCGATGATGAGCAGCAATAGAAATCCTGTCGCCAGTGCGACTGGAGAAAGATCGGAGACTTGTTCCTGCTGCATGACGGCCACGATGTTGGCCAAGGTATCGTTTTCACTAACCGCGGTAGCGATGAATGCCGTAATCCAGGTGGCGGCAAACAGAATGGGACCACGCAAATTCGGCCGGGCAGCCGCCGCCATCGCCCCCCCCACGGCCAAGAGCGCCGCCCAGGTGCCGAAGTATGGCGCCACCGCCAGCATCCCCGTGAGGGTTATAAGCGACTCGCCGGTTGGTCGTCTGGGCCCGCGTAATGAATGACTCCCGCGTGTCGATAGCAAGAAAGCGCCGTAGATGGCCGCCGGACGCTTTGCCGCCAGTTGGCGGCGCCGCCGCCTTCTGCAGATGGCGAGACCGACCGACGTCATGCGGCAGCCTCTTCGAGCAATTGCCGTAGCGCTCTCCGGTCAACCTTGCCATTCGGACTGAGCGGAATTTTTTTCAAAAAAACAATCCGGCTGGGGAGCATGTACGAGGGAACCCGGGTTTTTAGTAAGTCGATAATCCGATCGGCCCCGATGGTCGATTCGCCGACAAAGCTGACGATACCGCTTGCCATGCCGTCAATAAGCGGCCAGGCGACGGAGCCGACAACATCAGCCCCAGAGACTATGCGCAGATGAGCATCGATTTCTTCCAGCTCGACCCGATAGCCGAAGACCTTGATCTGGTTGTCGATCCGGCCCAGGCAATGAAAACGACCGGTTGGGTCGCGCAGGGCCAGATCGCCCGTCTTGTACCAGCGTTTGCCATTTAGCCGCGGAAAACGTGCCGCCGTCAGCTCGGAGGCTTCAAAATAACCCTCCGCAAGCTGCTCGCCCGCAATCACCAGTTCGCCCGGGGTATTGTCAGGTAGAGGCTGATCATTTTCGCCGATAATGCTAGCCTCGCTGCCGGGCAACGGGATGCCGATTGCCACGACATCGCGTCCGGGCGTGAGCGGCAAAGGCCCTGACATTTTCTGGCCAAGGCAGAAAACCGTTGCTTCGGTTGGGCCATAGAGGTTGAAGATGACGCTGTTAGGCGCTGCGCTTTGCCATGCAGTGAGGGTGCTCGCGGGCAACTGTTCGCCGCCAAAGACAGTAACTCGAAGATCGGCCAAGCTGTTTGGAGCCAGTGCTTTTATCTGGCGCAGCATCCCGGCGAGCGAGGGAACCGAATTCCATACGGTCAAGCGGGAGTTCCGGGCAAATTTGACGGCGTTCATCACCGTGGCAGCCGGCAGAATATGCAGGGCCGCTCCGGCTTCCCAAGCTGAAAACATGTTGTGGACCGAGAAATCAAAGCTGAGCTCGCAGGTTTCCAGGGCCCGATCGCCGGCCCGCAGTTCAAGCTGCTCCACGATCATCGTCACGTAATGGCGAACAGCCCCGGCAGAGATCATGACACCCTTCGGAACGCCTGTGGTTCCAGAGGTGAACATGATGTACGCCATATCTGACGGCGTCATGAGTACAGGTTCCTCGGGAATCGCCGGTGGAAGGGTCGCTATCTGGGCGAGTCCAGGCAGGCTATCCTGAGGCGCAATCCGCATCTGCGTGGCGCTGATAATCGTTTGCGGGCAGGCGGCGAGCAGGCGTCCAGTGAGCAATTTCATCCCCTCGCCATCTGTGATAAGGGCCGACAGTTCGCATTGTGCGAGGAGGGCAAGGACTCGCTCTTCCGGCTGTTTCAAGCCGATCGGAACATACGTCGCTCCTGCCCAACACGCGCCGAGCAAGGCAACGCAAGCATCAATTCCCCGGGAGGCGAGGATCCCAACCCGCGGCGCACGCCCGGCCTTCGCTCGCAGTCAGGGCTGCGAACCAGGCAGGCGGCCAGGCGCGCCGAACGCTCGGCCAGCTGGCGGTAGGTCAGGGACTGCCCTTGGCAGACCACCGCTGGGGCTTCAGGGGTCGTCTGATAGTGGCGATGGATGGCGCAGGCCAAGTTGTAATTATTATGCATTTAACATTTAAAAATGCTGGTTAACGCGCGCCTTGCTGCCTGAGCCTGGACACCGGCCCGATAGCAAGCACCAGCAAATTGTCGGAACTGGATGATTGTGTCGGATCGTGTCTCCGCGGCGCTGGCGGATCAACGCGGTGACGGCATGAGAAGGTGTCAAAGCGCGCTCATCGTAGATCACTTTTGTTCATCCACCGCTTTACGATTACTTAATACCACATAATGTGGTCTATAAATCTATATAGCTGTCGCGTTTCAGCCACTAGCCGTGCTCTGGATGGGGTGGCTCCACGGGCTGGTTTAATCCTCCAAGACCCAGGCTTGGTACCCTCATAATAAAATTGCACAACCAGCAATCCAGAAGTTTCGGGCTGGGGTAAATCTAACAGAATAGTTTGCCCTTTGCCTCTATGTCGGGGGTGTCACCGGAGATCACTTATGATGAACAACGAGAAAGGTTATGAAGGCAGTTGTTTTTGCGGGACGGTTCGGTTTACGGTCAGCGGTGAGCCAGTCGGAATGGGCTATTGCCATTGTGACTCCTGTAGACGCTGGTCGGCAGGCCCGGTCAACGCTTTCACTTTGTGGAAACCGGAAGCAGTGCAAATCACTCAGGGCGCGGAAAATATCGGCACTTATAACAAGACGCCCAAAAGTTATCGTAAATGGTGCAAAAATTGCGGCGGACATATCTTCACTGAGCACCCGGAGATGGGCCTTACGGATGTGTACGCGGCGGTCATCCCCGACTTTCCGTATCATGCCGCTCTTCATGTGAACTATCAGGAAGCGGTATTGCAAGTCAAGGACGGCCTGCCGAAAATGAAGGACCTCCCGAACGAAATGGGTGGCTCGGGTGTCACCGTGGCAGAATAGCGGCGGCCTTTCGAGCTTTAGGGCCTGTTAACATTTATTTCTCACCCGCGACGGCGACGGATTTCGTCCAGCACGAGGCACGAGCCGCGCGGCAGAGTGAGCCTTTGTAAGCGGCGAGTAACGAAGGGCTGGAGAAATCCGTCCCGTCCCTTTTGGTTGCGCTTGCCGCACTGAAAAACGCGGGCGCGAAATAAATGTTAATAGGCCCTAGTCCAATAAACCCTCTTCAGCCAACCAGCGACTCAGCGCTCAGGCGAAAGAACTACGCGGTCACACCGCAATGCTGACGGAAGGTTTCCCAACCCGAACACTTCGAATAGGGTTCGTCCTCTAACATGGCCTTATATGCACTGGGCAGGTTTTGCATTATCTCTTGTATTTCCAGCTCATCCTGAGCGGTAATCACCGTCGGCCCGACAAATGGTGTTTTGTTCCTGCGTAAATTCATATTGAAAGCAGGCTTATGGCACAAGCCGAAAAACTCAAGCATTCGTCTCAAAACTGCTTCATCTTTTAATTGTGCATCCACATCTATGAAATAAACGCGATCCTCCCATCGATTCTGTTTAAGCAGTTGCATTGCCCGATATTCGATCTCGATCCATTGCAAAAGGTAGAATTGGAACCGGCTTAAGTTGTAACCAGCGTAATACTGAAAGATGGCTTCCTTTCCGGTTAATGCCCAGCGGAAATAACGCGTACCGTTATCGCTGCTGTAATCGACAAAAGGGAGATGCATTTTTCGGATTAACCGCTCACGCAGCATTTCACTCTTGGCGACTTTAGCCGGATGACGCACAAGGTGAACAAAACCCGCGTTATGAAGCAGTGCCCCTGCATGGCGGTTGAAAGCTTTCAGGAACGCGTGATTGGACTCAAAATACACCGGCTCTTTACGGTTGGCGATGAATTTGCATTTCCGCTCCAGGACGGGCAGCAAGGCGCTATCGTTATGCCCGGTATTCCAGTCTATGGGGTGGCCGAACAAAACAGGATTGCCGGGGATAAAATACGGTTCGTGCGTGCTATAGCACTGCTGCACGTTTTTGGCAAAAAAGTCAGCAAGAAAGCTCGTGCCGGACCGGCCGCTCGCCAGTGCAAAAAGCGTTAATTTGGTGCTGCCGTCAAGGCAAGTCATAATTTAAAGTAAAGCCGCTTGCAATACGCGACTCATGTTCCGGCTATTGGTGTTATCCGGCATCCTCGCCGGTGAACCTGCAAACATTGAGGCAATGCCTGGAAGCGATTGATGCAATACCATGGACTTTCTCATCCCTTACTTCGTCTGCTTTACTTCGTCTTTTTTACTACGGCGCTCTTCATAACTTGGCATTGCATACATGAAAAAAGAGTATTGGCTGGAGCGCTGGGAGCGAGCGGACATCGGGTTTCATCAGAGCGAGACTAACGCCTATTTACGCCAATACTGGCAAGAGCTGCGTCTTCCCCAGTCTGCCGAAGTGTTTGTGCCGCTATGCGGCAAAAGCAAGGACATGCTGTGGCTTCGTGAGCAGGGGCATTCCGTCCTTGGAGTGGATTTAAGCCCTATCGGCGTGCACGCATTCTTCGGGGAAGCCGGCCTAGCCGCGCACCGTATCCGTAGCGAAAAGTTTGATCGCTGGGAAGGAAATAGCCTGGCTATATTATGCGGCGACTTTTTTGACATAACAAAAGATGACCTGCAAAAAATAAGTGGAGTATACGACCGTGCATCGCTCGTCGCATTGCCACCGGCAATACGCCAAGACTATGCTTATCGCCTGCTGAGCGTCCTGCCGCACGGAACCCGCATTCTGCTGATCGCCCTTGATTATCCCCAGTCTGAAATGCAAGGCCCGCCGTTTGCGGTTACGGAGAGCGAAGTGTGGAGGCTCTACAGTGATTATGCAGAAATACGCCTGCTCGCGCGCCTGGACGTACTGGAGCAAAACCCGAGATTTCAACAGCGCGGCTTAAGCCGGCTGCAGGAGAGCGTTTTTCTGCTCAAGACGCACCACCGATCATAAGTTGGAGACATGGGCGTCGGCAAAAAGCGGCGGGGCGAAGCGGCGGGACGTCTAGGCTGTTGCTATTGTCTGGCGATAATAGCGCGGAGAATAGCATTAAACGAGTCTGATCCAATTCATTCAATCCCTGCCGTCCTGCGATGAACTCGGTGAGGTTGATCGCCTAATGTCTGGACCTGATGTATGTGGCCGAGACGGGAAAGGGCGCTGGCCTGCATGTGACCCGGATTGCCTGGTAACTGCCGGAGGGTAAAAAATAATGAAATTCAAGCCCGCGGATGGAAGGGTATGAAAGATGTAGAGCTTCACGATGACTACATCGCAGGGGATGGCGTTGATTTGCACGTGGTTACGGCCGGAAGAGGGCCACCGGTTATTTTGCTACATGGCTTTCCGGAAAACTGGCGCTCGTGGCGGCACCAAATACCCACACTGACGGCTGCCGGCTTTTCTGTATTCGTACCCGATATGCGAGGATACAATCTCTCCAGCAAGCCCGCGAAAAAAGATTCCTATGAGCTGAATCATTTATTGGCAGACATCGTGGCCCTGGTAAATGCGACGGGGTACAGCCGCGCACATATAGTCGGACACGACTGGGGAGGAGTCGTTGCCTGGGCGTTTGCGGAACGATATCCCGGCTTAACGGACAAGCTCGTCATAATGAATGCGCCGCACATGAAAATCTACCTGGAAAAAATCAGGCGGTCGCGCCAGATACTGAAGAGCTGGTACATGCTCTTCTTTCAACTCCCATATTTCCCCGAGTTTGCGCTATCGGCGGGAAACTTCCGAGTGATCCGTAGAATGTTTCGTTCAGGTCCCGCAAACAGGGAGGCATTTTCGGGCGAGGATATTGAAGAATACATTGCAGCACTTTCAGCCCCCGGCGCGCTTACCGCCGCGCTCGACTATTATCGGGCAAACATTACCGTTAGCAATGCACGCAGGTTTGCCAATTGGAGACCGATAAATGCCGAGGCTCTCGTGATCTGGGGTGAACTCGACCCTGCGTTGAGCGTGGAATTACTCAATGGACTTCAAAAGATGGTGCCGCACGTTCACATTCATCGAATACCCCGTTCGAGCCATTGGGTTCAAAATGAGGCGCCTGAGGAAGTTAACCAGGTACTCTTGGGTTTCCTGAAAAGATGAGCAAGCCAACTGAGGGCCATACCGGTCCAAAGCAGTCGCTCTCGACTGACGCCCCTCCAATTTCATTACGTTTTCGTTCCAAAACAATCTATGCTTAAAGTGAGATTTTTAAAAGCTCGGTCAGCTGACCGGTAATACAAGGCCCGCCCCTTTTAATCAAGAAGAAGGAAAAACCATGCGATCCTATCTATTTGCTTTGGCCTGCTTATTCTTGAGCGCTTGCTCCGGACTACCCTCTAACGTCAGGGAGATCCCCGTAGAAAAAGTCTCAATCACGGAGGCAAGCCAGAACCCTGACCGTTACAAAGGCACCTCAGTCCGTTGGGGCGGATTGATTATCGAAGTCGATACTCAGGAAAACTACACTCTCGTGCAGGTATTGTCCTATCCAATCAATTATTACGGTCGTCCGGAACTCACCAAGCCCAGCGACGGACGCTTCGTTGTGAAAACTTCTGAGTTCCTCGATCCGGCAATCTATGAGAAGGATAGGGAAGTTACGGTTGTAGGTGTGCTTGATGGAGATATTGTGCGATCGGTGGGCCATAAAACCATTCAGGTGCCACTGTTATCAACCAAGGCGCATTATTTATGGCCCGTCTACCAGTATCAGTCTGGCTACGGGTATTACGGGGGCTACGGCGGTCCCTACGCCGGTCCCTACGGGTACTATGGCCCGGCGCCCTATTATTGGGGTGGATCCTACTGGCCATATGGGTACTAGGGCCTGTTAACATTTATTTCACCCTTTTCGCTATCGGGGGAAAGCCTCTGAACAGCTACGCTCTCAAGGACCTGCTCAGAGACTCCCAAATAAAATTCCTGGCTTGTAACATGGCGTAACATAGCTGGCTGTAGACTTAGGGCTTTATGAAGCCTTGGCGACGATCTATTAAGTAATCTCGCCGTCGCCCTTATCTTTCTACACCACAATCTTTGATGCACACTTCGATCGGCCTGATTGTCTACAGGGCAAAGTAACGTATTGGCCCGACCCGGTCCTAGTCATGTCTAGACTTTCCTTAATCTTCAGCGGATGTTTGTTCTCCATCCTGCTCGCCTTGGCGGTTGCATTTTCCCTGGCAATCGAAAGCAGCCCACGCATCGACCGGGTAGTGATCCTGACACCTGAGCATATAGGGCGCGCGAAACAGATTATCGATGCTCATCGTTACTGGGTTCGCCCCGGTATGCTTGCCACAATGCGGATAACACCCGCAGACGCTGACCTGGCCGCTAATTATCTGGCGCACCGCCTGGGTAGGGGCAGCGCGCATCTTACTGTGCAAAATGGCAGCGTGACCGTCGGTTTGAGCGTCCCTATGACAGCCGCACCGCTTCACGGCCTGAACGGCTATCTGAATATTAAGGCGATGCTGGTTCAAACAGGCCGTCTTCCGGAGCTTCAGTCGTTGCAGATCGGGAAGATCCTGGTTCCAGAAGGGATTAGTAAAATGATGGGGGCACAGCTTGAGCAATGGCTGCGGCGCAGCCCTGAATACCGGGAGGGCCTCGACGCGCTGCGTCAAATCCGGATGGCTCAAAATGAGCTGGCGGTCGTTTACCGCTGGACGGCCGATCTACCGCGCCTTTCAAAGGAGGTAAGGTCATCGGTGGTTGGCGAGCTGGAGCGGGAGCGATTTCTTCACTACCAATCTGTGCTAGCGGACTATAGCCAGAAGAACGGCGCGACAATATCCCTTGCTAAAATTCTCCCTTTACTCATGCAGGCGGCAACCGAACGCTCTGACCATGAAGACCCGATGGCTGAAAATCGCGCAGTCATATTGATTGTCGCGTTCCATGTGCTGGGCATGCCTTTGGAACGAATCTTCCCTGAAGCCGCATCCTGGCCGCGTTCTGCAGCCCAAACCGTTACCATTGACGGCCGCGACGACTTTGCAAAGCATTTCATCGTCTCTGCCCTGATTGCCGCCTATGCCGACACGGTCCTGTCGGACGTAGTCGGACTCTACAAAGAGATCGAGGATTCACGGGGGGGCAGCGGTTTTTCGTTCAATGACATCGCCGCCGACCGGGCGGGTACGAAATTCGGAGAAAAGGCCGTTGCTGACCGAAGCTCCGCGCATGAGCTGCAACATCGGGTCGCATCAGGACTTGAGGACGGTGACCTGATGCCGCCATGGTCGGATCTGCCTGAATTCATGCCCGAGGAGGAATTCAAGCGTCGCTTCGGTGGAGTTGGCAAGCCCGCCTATCAGGCGGTGATGGTGAAGATCGAGCAGCGGGTCGCAGCGCTGGATGTACTAAACTGACCTTTGGTTCCGGAGTTTCGGTGCCTGACGGAGAAAGGGGGGGGAGAAAGGGTTACGATTTCAGCCAAGCATGCTTGGCTGAAATTTTTATAGCCTGTTCAGGAAGGTGGAAATGGCAGGCCAGGTCCAGGAATCGATCTCCCGGTTTCCTACTGGATCGGGTAGTTTAGAGGGCAAGCGTTCAGCGTCGCCATGGATCAACAGCACAGGCATTTTTCCTTCATAGGCGCAGCGTATTTCCCACAACTGGCCGTCCGCCCGTACAACATTTTTTGTAATGATGGCGATTACACCGTCACAACCGGTAACCTTCTCGCGGCACTCTTCTTTCCAGGCAGGCTCCCACGATTGCTTGACCGGCATATCTACAAACGAATAAGTCGTTTGCTCCTTGTTCAATTGCTCAAGAAGCTGATCGCGCAGCTTTATATCTCTGAGCGCAAAGCTGATGAAGACCTTGTTCGTTTTTGCAGACATTCAAAACCTCCCTCAAATCAATTATTGTAGGCCGAACACAAACTCAAAACAGTGCTTGTTGATCAGGAATTGGTGGACTCAGCTTCTGGAGATGCGGTGGGCCGTTACCTGGACCTCGATACGCATACGAGGATCAGATAGTCCCGCAGAGATCATCATGGCCGCTGGCCTGACTTCCCCCAGATATTTACGAAAAACTGGCCAGCATTTGGGAAAATCGGCGGCATCCGGGAATACGTAAGTCACCCTGACAACATCTTGCAGCGAGGCTCCGGCCTGGCTCAGAGCGGCGTTAATATTCCTGAAGCACTGCTCGGCTTGCTCCAGCAGATCGCCCGATATGGTCATCTTGCTGTAGTCGAAACCCGTCGTGCCGGAAACAAAAATCCAGTCACCTTCGACGACGGCTCGTGAATAACCGATCTCCTGCTCGAATGTAGAACCTGAACTGATCAGCTGGCGCGGCATTTAGGCCCTCTTATATCCCTTCACCCGGCTTGACCGCCCTTACGAGGACAGCTCTTCCACAACGGATAACGTGGCAAGAATCAATGGGAGAAACACTGGTTCTTGTCAGACACAACCGTGCAGGCGTACCGCATTTCCTGCACATTTCCTGCGCGGTTGAAAATGTATTCGGCTCTCATTCCCTTGAATTGCGCATCGGTAAATGCAACCGCATTGGGGACAAGGCGCTCCTCATTCCAGAACCGGACCCTGCAAAAGTCCGGCTCAGATCGACAGATCTTGCTGAGCGCCGCCCCATAGACCGCCTTGTCCATGTCCCGCTTGCTATCAATCAAGACCATATGAATGTAGTGTTTTGAACTGCCAAGCTGAATTGAACGGACAAGGCGCCAGCCATCCCCGTGAAGAGTGGTTGGCACCTGTGATTGCTGTTCTGGCTCAGGCTGCTGGACTGCGGAGGCTGCCATCGGGATGGAGAGAAAGGCAGCGAGTGCGAGACTGATCGCTCTTTTGTTCATAGACATCCTTTGCTGATCTCCAATCATAAACTGACTCAAGCGTTACGTTAAAAAAAATAAGCATCCCACCTGGCTAATATGAGCACCACCTGGTGCATCAGGCCAACCGGGCCGGATCAAAGACGGATCGCTCACGGATATACAACTTAACTGCAGAATTCATATGTCAGGACGGCAAAAAAAACAGAAAATTTAATTTTCATGCATTCAGCACATCCCTGCCTATCAACTGATTTTATCAAACAACGATTGTTTTCAACAAGACAATCGATCACCGCCAAGCCTGCGACTTTAATTCGGCTCTCAAAAATACAGGAAGAACTCTTCGGGCGCCATGCTGGAAAAGGCAAGTTGGAACGGCGCAGGGATGGGTTAGGAAAGAGACCGGATCGGCCCCTGGCGCCTCACGACCTGCCCAATGGGCAACGAATCCTAACGGAGTGCATGCGGTAGATTAACGTCGGAAATGCTTACATGACATTTCCGTGACGGCTTAACTTAGCTCAATAAATCATGGACTAACATAAAGGCATGGATTTTGCTTCCGAAGCAGTGGCTGACGACAAATCCTGGAATGGCCCAACGATATTGGGTCCTGCGCTTATGAACACGACTTTTGCTTCTTCGACGAAGAAATATCAGATATGAATTTTGACTTTCCACTTACTGCTGAACATGCGGAACGATGCGCTCGTATCATTCAGGAAGGCACAGCCGTGCGGCGGCATTATGATTTGCTCATATGGCTTCAAGGTGAGATTCAATGCTACCTGCCTCATGAGATCATGGTCGGGGCGTGGGGGGATTTCACCTCAGGTTTAATTCGCTATGATATTGTCTCCGCCTTGCTTGGGGTCAGGACGGACGACTCAAGCATGAAAGCGCTTGCGCCCCTGCTCCAGGGTCTGTTCAATCGCTGGATCAGTCTGGGCAAATCTCCTTACACCCTGGAATACGGCGATTCGGTGTTTCTGCTCGAGGAACATGGTCTGCAATGCACTTTGGGAGTGGCACTGCGCGGGATGCGTTCCGCTCTGATACATGGCGTCAGCGATAAACGCGGACAACACGATAGCTTGTATGTCGCCTTCAGTTCCACAAAAAAGCCCTGTACCTGTTCCACAAACGCAATGACGGTTCTGCTCCCCTATCTTGATACCGCGATGGGCCAGATTGAGTCTCTAGCGCGGAATTCGCGCCCTGCTCCAGCATTCCCTGACTTGAACGGCGCCGACCTAACCTCCTTCGAAGGCGAAATACTGGATTTGATCAGGGCCGGCAAGACCAATACGGAAATTGCGATCATACTGGGGATCAGCCCAGTTGCACTCAGGAACCCACTGCGAAATATCTTCAGGAAACTTTATGAACCGGGCCGGAACTAGGGCCTGTTAGCAGTTAACAGGCCCTAGCTAAAAAGTGGGGAGCAAGGCGCAGAACAAGGCGCATCTTATAGACCATGCGCTCGAACAAATCGGCCTTTTTCAGCTAACCGGAAACCACTCCCTGATGAAAGGGCTGTAGAAATGGTTGTGCTCCGGAACAGCGCCGTGTATCCCGCAAACAGCTCCGGCCAAACGGTGCGCCCGTTGCATGGTAAGTGGAATTGACCACCCGTGCAGAAGCCCGAGCATGAAGACGGCGGAGAATGCATCGCCTGCGCCAACAGTGTCGCAGATTTCGTTTAAGGGTGCGCACGGTATTTTTGTCCATCCGGTATGGTCCAGCCACCACGCACCCTCGGCCCCGCGTGTAATAAGGACCCCTTTCAGCAAATAAGTGCGCATGAGCAGCTGGGCCTGGGCTTCGGTGGAGCTTTCGCGGAGATCCAGCAATTCCCCCATCAGCTCAAGCTCCTCTTCGTTTGCTTTGAGGATGTCTGCCTGTTTGAGTGACCAATGCATCCGCGGCACGTGCAACCAGGGAGGCCGCAAATTAACGTCGAAAAATCGCTGGCCGCTGGCTGCGCGCAGCATATGCCTCAATGCGCGATGTGAATCCGCGCGCTGAGCCAATGTTCCGAAGTACACCAATGCGGGCTGGGCTGCAATGGCGGCTATGCGCGCCAGGCGCGGATGAATATGGTCATAGGCTTGATTGGGAAGAATATCAAAACGATGAACGCCGCTGGAAGAAAACCTCACCGCAACCGTTCCTGTCGGGTAAACGGAGTCGAGCTGTACCCCATGCGTCGCCAAGCCCGAGCTTTCCAGGATCTGCAAAGCACGTGCGCCCGTTTTATCCAGGCCGATACGAGTAACCAGCGTAGGCGCACAGCCGAAAGCACACAGGTGTCTGGCAACGTTAAATGGTGCGCCGCCGAACACGTCTCCATCCGGAAACCGATCGATCAGGAGTTCGCCAAACAGGAGTACACGAGGGCGAACGTCGGTCATTTCTTACTCTATAGGGGCTTGTAGGAGCAAGGAGCTAAAGATTTAAATGAATCATGACAGTCTCATCCGAAGAGCTTACGCTGGCTCAACTTGGGCCGGATCTGCGTCCAACAGGTTCGCCAGCCCTCGCAGCGGAGCTGAAATCTCGACCGGATATACGGCCGCCTGTTCCAGGTTCGCCATGCTCTTTGGCAAGCGACGATAACCGTACAATGCTCGAGTACGCATTTCATCCAGGGGTGCAGGCGCATCAATTCGCTTCCCTTCCCGCATCACGGGCATGATAAGCGGCTCTCCTTCTTGGGAGTCGTTTTTCCCCAGTGCGACAACATCGCGCGCCATGGTGCCATCCGAGCCATTATATGAGCGATACACCTGCTTTCTTCCCGGCCAGGTGGCCTTCCCTTCGGAACGTTTGCGCCGCGCTTTTCCGGCATATTCTTGCAGCTTGTACACAAAGTCCAGCGATGGAGCATCAGCGGAAATGTCGAGGGCTGTTCCGACGCCGAAGCCATCTATCGGTGCGCCAGCCGATACCAGCTCATTCAACCGGTATTCATCCAAGTTCCCACTCGCGAAAATGGTCGTGCTTTCCAGCCCGGCCTTGTTAAGTATGCCGCGTACTTTGCGGGCATGCTCAGCCAGGTCACCGCTATCCAGTCGCACCCCTTTGATCGAGATTCCCAGCGCATGCAACACGGGCGCCAGGGAGGCTACCTTGACCGCACCCGCCTCGGTATCGTAGGTATCGATGAGCAAGACGACGTTGTCAGGATGGGCGCGTGCAAAATGCTCGAACGCGATCGCTTCATCTCCATGTGCCTGGATGTAAGAATGGGCCATGGTTCCGAAAAGTGGGATGCCGTACAGTGCTCCCGCCATCACTGTGGCCGTGCCGGAGAATCCTGCAAGGTAGCTTGCCCGCGCTGCAAGCAGCGCTGCTTCGGCTCCGTGTGCTCTCCTCATGCCAAAATCCACCAGCAATTTGCCCGGGGCGACCAATACCGAGCGTGCCGCTTTTGTCGCGATCAACGTTTCGAGATGAATCAGATTAATGATCCGCGACTCGATCAGTTGTGCTTGCGGCAACGGCGCAATTACGCGCAGGACAGGCTCGTCCGGAAAGAAAATCGTACCTTCCGGCATTGCATCAACGTCACCGTTGAAACGGAATTGCTCAAGGTATTCGACTAGCGAAGGCCTGAAACAAGAGGCGATCCAAGCCAGCTCCTCGGGGGAAAACCGCAGGTTCTCAAGAAAAACCAGAGCCTCTTCCAGCCCGGCCGCGACCATGAAGTTACGCACCTTGGGAAGCTTGCGGACGAAGAGCTCGAACACCGCAGTTTCATTCATGTTCTGCTCAAGGTAGCTTTGCAGCATGGTGAGCTGATAGTAATCAGTCAACAAAGGGCTGGAAAGCGGGTTCATGTGGCCAGCGATTCGAAGTCGACAGCGATTGCGCCAAGCTGTTTCATTTCCTCAAGCGCTTGACTCAGGTTGGAGTTCGCGTGAATAGCCTTTATCGCATCCTTGAGCACAAACGTCGTATAGTGATGCCGCAGAGCATCCTCTACGGTAAGGCGCACACAATACTCTGCGGTAAGGCCCCCTACAAATAAACGGCGGATGCCCGAGGAGCTCAGCAAAGTGTTGAGCACGGTACCCTCGAAGCCCGAGTAAGCTTCCTTTTCCGGGTCGGTTGCCTTGGAAATGATATACGCATCAGAAGGAAGGTCGAGGCTGGACGAGAACGCTGCACCCGATGTTCCTGCAATACAATGCGGCGGCCACTGCCCTCCGCGCTGCAGAAAGGAGCAGTGGTCCGCGGGATGCCAATCGCGAGTGGCGTAGATGGGTAAACCGCGAGTATGAAAATATCCGATATAACGATTGAGTACAGGAATGATCTCGTCTCCGCCCGGAACTGCAAGGCTTCCCCCGGGAAGAAAATCATTCTGTACATCTGTAACCAACAGGGCATCGCCGGCAGCGGGTGTAACCTTCATGCGACTCTCCATGAATTCTCGCGCTGCCTCCCCCCATGGGAAGGCACAAAAAAAGTGCCTAGGTGGCGCGAATCAGTAGCACCGGTATGTGCGCGGTGCGTACTACGCCCTCGGCGACGCTACCGAACAGGACGCGGCTGAAGCCGGAACGGCCATGCGTGCCGATGACGATGAGATCAGCCGGCCAGCGCCGCGCTTCGTCGACGATCATACTGGCAATGCGCGCGCCACCCGAATCAAGCAATATTTTCTCGGCTTTGACCCCGAAACGCTCAGCCACTGATTGAGCTTGGGAAAGTATTTTTTCGCCTCCCGTTCTGATACTTGTCCCTCACTTCCGCATAGTTGATATAGGCTTCATTTTCCAGAAACAGAACATCTTCCATCACATGCACCAATTCCAGCTCCGCCTCCTGCTCGCGGGCAAGCCTGAGCGCTTCCTGTAGCGCCCGTTCAGAGGTCGAGCTCCCGTCCAAGGGAACCAGGATGTGTCGATACATCGTCGCTCTCCAGCTCAATATTCAGGCTAACCCTTGACACACACTTTGGGACGCAGGAAGGCCACCCGCCTGGCAAGCCCGGCCTGTTCCGTTGCCTCCGCCACCATATCCACATCTTTGTATGCGCCCGGCGCCTCTTCCGCCACTCCACGCATCGAACGCGTACGTATCAATATTCCCTGCCTCGCCAACTCGTCAACGAGTTGCCGCCCATTCCACCGGGCCAGCGATTGATGGCGGCTCATTGCCCGACCTGCGCCATGACTTGACGAGGAGAACGCCGGGTTTCCGCTGTTCCCGGCAAGAATATAAGAGCCGGTGCCCATGCTTCCTCCTATCACCACCGGCTGGCCGACTGCCCGATAACGTTCGGGCAGCGTTGGATGTCGCGGTCCAAACGCGCGTGTCGCACCTTTTCTATGTACATGCAATAGACGGGGTTTGCCGTCGATTTCGTGCGTTTCCACCTTGCATGTATTGTGTGAAACGTCAAAAAGGGTTTCAAGGTTCGGCGTTCGGATACACCTTTGCGAAGGCGGTACGCGTCAAATGAGTCAGAATCTGCCGATTCGCCAGCGCACAGTTGATACCGGCATTCATGGCACCGATATATTGCTGACCTTCCGCAGACTGGATAGGTGCGCAGGCCAGTTCACGATTCGGTAAGGGGATGCCCAGCCGCGCAGCAGTCTTCGCGAGCATGACAAGATAGTCCGTGCCAATCTGGTGCCCTAATCCTCTCGAACCGCAGTGTATGGAAATGAGAATTTGCCCTTCCCTCAAGCCGAATGCCGACGCGGCCTCAGCGTCATGAATTCGTTCGACGGCTTGAATTTCCAGGTAATGGTTGCCAGAACCAAGAGTGCCCATCTCACCCCGCTGCCGCTTTTTCGCCAGGTCGGACACATTACCGGGGACGGCGCCATTTACCCGCCCGCGCTCTTCAATATAATCGAGGTCGGCGGCATCGCCATAACCCTGTTTTACCGCCCAGTGCGCCCCTTCCTGCAGCACCTGATCAATCTGCGCTGGCGTCAGTTTTAGATGGCCTTCTTCACCCACTCCTGCCGGAATATCCTGAAACAGTATTTCTGCAAGCCGGGCGAATTTCGGCAGCGCTTCGGCTACAGCGAGGTTGCTGCGCAGGCAACGGATACCGCAGGAAATATCAAAACCGACTCCTCCCGCAGAAATAATACCGCCCTTTTGAGCGTCGAACGCTGCGACTCCGCCGATTGGAAATCCATAACCCCAATGCGCGTCCGGCATGGTCATTGCGGCACCTACCAGGCCCGGAAGTACGGCTACATTCGAAATTTGCTCCAGAACCTTATCATCCATGCTGCCGAGCAGGGGCGCACTGCCGTAAAGGAGCACCTCCCCGCGTTTCTCTTCGGGCCGTCGCGGAAGAGTCCAGAGGTAAGGTTGCAGTTGCTGTAATTGGCTCAGGTTCATTTATTGAAACCACCCGATTCTCCAACGGCCCATGCATTCTCACACATCGACAACACAGCGCGCTTCCCAGACTGTCCCTGTTTGCTTCACGGAAAGCATGGTCAGGGTTGCGCCTTTTACCTCGACACCATGCTCTAGGCTTTGATTCCACTCTTCGCCCGACGCCTCTCCGGTCCACCGATTCCCTTTGCACTGCAATTGGAAACGGCTGAATATCATGCCCAGCTCGCGCGCTTTCCCCAGCAAGAGATTCAGCCAGGTGACCAGCGCAAGCTCGCGATCGCTTTCTTCAAACTCAATTGCCACCGTCGTCCTTGGGTGCACCCCGTTGAGAGGAGTGACAACGGCGAATACCGCCCGAGCAGCCGACTCAAATGCCTGCTCAACTGTGGTCCCCCGCCCGATCACGCCGATATCGGCATCGTGTTCGAAATAGGATTGAGATTGGGTTTCCAGTGTAAAGCTCCTCGAGCTGCCGTATCGTCGGCAGGTAACTCTGCATCCCTGCGCTCAAAGGGGATTGCGGAGCGGATTTAAGGCATAGTTCATTATAGGGGGTGCGGGAAAGACTGCTGGCCGTCCTGTAGAGCATTACATTCCTGTATGCATTACGTTCCCGTTTTGCGTTACATTCAAACAGCTGGATGAAACCGCTTGAGCAATCTCAGCAGTGGAACTATAAAGACACGGCCGCGTCGGGAGCGCGGTAGCGGCGGTACCGGAAGTGAACGAGTTACAAGCTCGGCGAAATAAGCAAAGAAACCAGTGCGCTCACGGGAACGACGTGGCTGAGAGGATGGCGGGGTGAGGACCGGCTTATTGGATTACTGGGGGCAAGTGCATTTCGCTTCGCGGTCGCCAATTGATTCGTCGGCTTACGTGCGTGCCAACCCCGCAAAGTCGCCGCGTCCGCGAGGATTTATTCAGAAGCTGACTAAAACTTATACCCGCGATGCAGGGCAACTACACCGCCGGCCAGGTTGAAATATTCCACCCGCTCAAACCCTACCTGTTGCATTAATTGCTTCAGTTCTTCCTGGGAAGGATGCACGCGAATGGATTCGACAAGATACCGATAGCTGTCCCGATCCTTGGCGATAAGGCCACCTATTGCCGGGATCACATTGAAGGAATAGGCATCATACAAGCGTTGCAACGGTTTCCATACCTTGGAAAATTCCAGCACAGTGACGCATCCGCCCGGGCGTAGGACGCGCAGCATTTCTTTTAACGCCAAGTCCTTATGGGTCATGTTTCTGAGACCAAACGCGACGTTCACGCAATCAAAATAATTGCCCGGAAATGGCAATTTCTCGGCATCACACTGCGCGATCGGCACGGCCGCGCCGCAATCCAGTAATCGGTCCCGGCCTATCGTGAGCATGGAATTGTTGATATCGGTAAGCCACACCTCGCCTTTCTCCCCTACCTGCTCCACGAAAAGCGCGCTCAGGTCGGCGGTGCCGCCGGCAATATCGAGTACGCGACCTCCCTCCCTGGCCCCGCTCGCTTGTACGGCAAAACGCTTCCACAACCGGTGCATGCCCGCAGACATCAGGTCGTTCATGAGATTGTAGCGTTCAGCGACCGAATCGAATACGCCCGCTACTTTACGGGCTTTCTCTGCTTCAGCAACCCTATTGAAGCCGAAATGAGTGGTTTTCGACATAAGTGCTCAGTATAAGGAATGGTAGTTTAGGTTGTTTGACGGGAGAAGGTATCTGCTTCTTTCCCAACTGTTGGGAGAGGCTTCATGAGCCCATTGCCGGCTCCCGGCTCGCTCCGGCCTCTCCCATGCGGCGCAAATACCACTGCCACATTTCTTCCTGATGCACGCCATAATCGTAGAGCAGATCCCAGGAATAGAGGCCTGTGTTATGACCATCAGAAAAATTCAACTGGATTGCATAGTTTCCCACCGGCTCGATGTGGCTGATACTGACCTCTTTCTTTCCAGTTTGCAGCACTTCCTGCCCCGGACCATGGCCGCGCACCTCTGCGGAGGGCGAGTAGACGCGCAAAAACTCGCATGGAAATTGAAAGGTCTTGCCGTCGCTGAAAGAAATTTCCAGTATGCGGGATTTTCGATGCAGTTTTATTTCGGTGGGGCGCGGAGTATCTTTGCTCAAACCTGCCATCGGTACCGTTCTCGCAATTGGAAAAGCGCGAATGATAAACCAGCACACGCAAAACCGATACCCCGGAGATTTCAGGCAATACGAGGCCCGAAGGATATGGCGCCCAAAGCAATATTAGGTCGTGATATTGGGAACCGGATTGACGAGCCAGGTGGCAGTAATCCGGCGCGGCAATATTAAGCGGGGTGTGGATTATCAGTTGGCAACCAGGCGGGAGGCTGCCACCTCCAGCTGTTTAGCCCCCGCTCTGGTTATCGTGAATAGTCGAGACGCTCCGATTGCCCACATATCACTCAGCATGACTAGGGTACAGTAATAGCTGAGCTGATCCCGAGCAGCAGGACCTGATTTTCGTGCACATTGACCAAAGACGATCAGGGAAACGCCGGTATTCTTGGTTCTGTCCCCTCTACCTCAACCTGAGGCAGATGCGACTTTATAAGCTCCTCGATTTCTTCAACCCGGTCTTTCGGAACATCGACCATTACCAGTAACCGGCCCGCTTCAATCTGCTTTTCAAACTCCTGTATCCTTGAGTTGCTGGTACTTACGCCGATCATGCCGCCAGCCCACGCCCCTACTCCTGCTCCCACCAGCGCGCTCCCCAGCAGGATGCCCCCCGCTATTACCGTTGAGGCAGGAGGCAGCACAACGGCCACCAGGCCGGCAAGCACGCCAGCCGATCCGCCCAGCGCCAGGCCACGCTCCACCGCTGGCACGAAATCGCTTTTTTGGAGCATATTGGCCTCGGGCAAGTCTTCCAGCTCTGTGCCGCGCTTTGCGATGACATGAATGTGCCGTTCCTCGATTCTTGCAAGCAGCAGGTCATCGACAATGCGTTTGGTTGTGGCGATGTCGGGAACAAGGAAATAGATTCTTCGCATGATGGTCTCCTGAAAGGTATTAACGCGTAATCAATCGAGACAGAGATTCAGGGCTGAGATTCAGCCAGCCTGAATTCATCATAGGCCCGCTCAACTGAAAAATCAAACCGTCACGCAGGACGCGGAGGCTGCAACGGCTTTCTGTCAGCCCTCCGACGTGAATTTGTCTCAGCTCAGGGAGTTCCCCGAGCAAAGCCGCCCCGATGTCGTGGTTGTTGATCAGTATCTGATCCACAATTCCTTTTTCGCGAATCTCGCTTTTTTCTCCTTGGCAGAGAAGAAATAGCCTGCCTGCTCCATGGCCATGGGCGAAATGTCGGAAGAGCTTGAAATGCGCTGCCTGATGAAGGCATGGATTTCAGATTTCTTAAGTGCGGTAGCGAACAGATTCCTCATCTAAAGATTGAAAAAATGCATTCGGACCTGAAAACGAGGTCTCTTTTTTTTAACTGATATGTTTCCCGGGTTCCGACCCGGCTTTTTATAGGAAATGGAAATGGCAACTGGTACAGTAAAATGGTTCAATGACTCAAAAGGTTTTGGTTTTATTACCCCTGTTGACGGTACTGAGGATTTATTCGCGCACTTCTCCGCGATCAATATGTCCGGATTCAAAACCCTCAAAGAAGGACAAAAAGTAACATTTGAGGTTACGCAGGGCCCAAAGGGCAAGCAGGCGTCAAACATTCAAGCTGGGTAAGAATGCATGCTGGGCGGCAAACCGTACCAGCGTGCAGTCCATCAGCCTCCGTAATCTCGCACACTCTGCCACTGTAAGCGAGATTACATACCGGAAACAGACACGGCTTTTATCCGTCGTCCGTGTTTCCGCGTTGCCGTTAATCCTCGCCTTCTGCACGCAGAAAACAGATCCCGCGTATTGAGCTTGATCGGCTCCCCAACTATTGCATCGACTGGGCGAGCTCATCCACGTCCCAGTTGGAGTCCAGCAAGGCATGCGCTTCGTCTGCGGAACCGGGTCTTTCCTTTCTTGAGCAAATGCCTTGGTTCGCGTACCGAACTCAGGGATTCATGGCGATGCTCTAGCCCACCATAAGCCAATCGAACAGCATACGGATTGTGTGCCTCGCCCTCTAAAATGGAAGGCGGTTTGGTGGCATGAACGTGTCTGATGAAAGCGGCTCAAGGCACAGGAAGAAGAGAATAACAAGCTCAAGCGTTTGTTTGGACGCTGCATTTGCTCGACAATACGGCGGCCCTGTTCGATTTAACGAATGTAATAAAGCCCCTCCTCATGTATAAAGTGTATTCTTTATGAATATAAAGATAACTCTTTATACAAACCATTTTGACATCTTACTAAAGCTTATCTATAGTGCTCCGTATCGCGATATACAAACGAGCAACATGGAAGCGAAGTCTCTAAAAACAGTCCCCAAAATCTCTGTCAGGATATGGCGGCCCATCATCGAGGCGTTCGACAAAAAGATCGAGGCGGCATGCCTCCGGCGCGATGCGTACCTGAACAAGGTCCTCGAAGTTGAGCTGGATTGGCTGGATGAAGAGGTTGCTATTCCGAACTCGCAGGCGAGCTACGACTATGTCTTGGGTCAGCTCGATCAGCTTGACCGCAAGCTTGTGAGCTTGGCGCTTTCACCCGCGCTGACAGCGCGCCTCAATGAGATCTGTAGTAGGAAACGCATCGTGCGTGATGCTTTTTTCAACCGTCTCTTCCTGCTATTGGCAGCCTCTCCGGGAACCATAGATACGCTGTTCTTTGGAGCCATTGACGATGAATGGCGCACTGGAGTCTGGAATGAGAACAAGAATGATGGTCCATTTTTCCAAAACAGTTTTTATCCGCTGGAGCCCACAATCGATCCATTTTGGGCGATCCGTAGCGGACTGAATATGTATGGCCGACGATGAAGGGCTGGAGGACTACATCGAGCCCACAACCGGCAAGAGAATTTGGGTCAAGCGTGATGCCCGAGGTGAAGTCATGCCTGTAGACAGCCTCTATACGATTGTCTTTGAACAGAAGGTGCGCGACGGCGACAAGACTCTTCTTGGCCTGAATTGCTATATGCCTGATTGGCGCATTCCCGGACAAGAGGCCGAAAAAGAACACCGCGCAAAGCTCGATGAGTTAATCGCATCGCTGTAAGTCTTATCATGAGCATCAGCGCTACCGTCTACTCTCCGCGATACACCATGTAGTCATAACGCGTATCAAAAAAGAAAGCCTTTAAAAAAAGCCTTCATGCCGTGATTAATTCTACCTCCGACTCATCAAACCATTTCTCATCGATCACACGTTGCCGTACAAGATCGGGTTTGTCGGTGTAATAGACGACGGCCAAGCTCTTCTCGGCGCGGCTACATGTCACGTAAAGCAGGCGTTGAGTACGTTGGATGGAGGTTTCACGGCCTTGCTGCTCATTCGCTTGATCTTTCTTGGTCTTCTCCTTTACACCGAAAAGCTTGTCGTAACTGAACAGGAAGCCACGAGCCTCCTCATCACTGATGATGACCATTACGCGTGGGAACTCCCGACCCTTCACGCCCTGATGGGTGTCAAACGAGGATACACCACGGATATACTCGTCATATTTCTGGATTTGGAAAAACGACGTGTTGAGTGCGGCCCTCCACGCGACTACGCCGGTTGTAGCATCTTCATCATTGTCATCGTCGGCCTCGTCAGTAACTTTGATCTCTTCCACAAAGGGATCAAGCGACTCTGGAACAGGAAAAAGTCCCGTTGTGGCAACGTGCCGGAGAACGTCCAGGAACGATGGATTATTACCACCACTACAGAGCTGGTGTAATTCGTCGCAAGCTATTTTGGCTCGACGAAGGACTTCGATCTGATGTTCGCCGGCCGCAGCTAGGCGAGCGGCATCTAGCATAGGTGATGTAGAGCGGACAATGGCTCCCACGCGAAACCGGTCACCTGCTCTCAGAGCTAGCACCGTAGGCAGCACTACCTTGGCGAAAAATACCAAACCAGGCAGCGTCCCGTCCAGTAATCCAGTTTTGAAGCGATCCACGCGGTAGAGGGGACTGAACATTTCTTCAAATCCAAAGCGCCGTGCCGCCATGTGGTGTTCAAGAGTTAACGTCTTGACCATTGCCGCACCTGCACGCCATTGCTCATCACCGCTCACAGCAGCCATGCGAGCTGCAATATCCGCTTCCGCGGCGAACTTGTCTGGGTGGCTTTCCGGCAGCACGAACATTCGGACGTGACCTTCGTCCTTATCCTCCCGCCCGCGCTGCTCCTGACCATCCTCCGCAGCGCGTATTTTATTGATGAGGCGAATCACCCTGTCAGGGCAACGATGGTTCATCTTCTTGGCAGGCTGTGCCCAAGTTTCCGGGATGGCCTCTGCTAGGCCTGCCTTGCCGTCAGCATATATGCGCTGCATCGTGTCGCCGAAAAGTCCAAGGCAGAAGGTTTGCTTGAATTTCGCCTGCACGGTCATTAGCGCGTCCATCAGGTGCCGGTTCGTATCTGGCTCTCATCGATAAGGAGAATGGGGAATCGTGTTACGAGTAGGCGCTGAAGTCCGGGTTTCGAGGTCAGGAAATTTGCAGTCATCGCAATTACTTCACTATGAGTCAACGCATTCCAAGTCTGGTTGGCGCTCGTCGGGCTGTATATAAAGCGAGGTATCTGGCCGAGAGACGTTCTGCGCTTTATCTTGCCTTCAATCGAACGAGCACGGTCAAACGTAGCCTTCGTGCCAGCACGCCCACGCGCCTGCTCATCCACTAGCTGCGCTATCTCGATGGCGAGATTGGCATCCAACCATATTCGAATGTCGCGATCGTGGCCATCAATCAAGGACCAGGCAAAAGAGTGAATCGTGCAAACTTCCACACGGAGATCAAATTCGAGGCGTTGTTTGATCTCGTCGCATGCAGCGTTTGTGAAAGTGATGACAGCTATTTTTTGACCGAAAAGTGAAAGCTTTTGTCCCTGTGTGCGGCATACGAACCTTATCGCGTCAACGAGTGACCGCGTCTTGCCGGAGCCGGCTCCTGCGTATAAAAAAAAGCTTTTCGGCGATTCCAGATCGAGACATTCCTGGATCGCGGCGTCAGCGCCGTCGTCGGCGTGATCGTCCGGGTGGTGATTGGTCATGACTTAGGCTGTCTCTGCAGGTAGTATCTCGACCTGCTTCTTCCTGAGCTTTTGCTCTAACCAAGCGAGTCCCTCAGCGATGTAGGTCGGAACCTTAAGAGTCTCGAAATCCTCCGCGCTGATTACGTCCAAGGCAAACTCAGCCTTCTTCCCTTGCTTCAATGCTTCGAAAAGCTTCTCGCCGATTGTAGGGATATCCGCCTCATCTTTGATAGCGTCTCGAAATTTCTTCACTAGACCGTTCCCAACTATCCCGCAGAAAAAGTCGAGGTTCTCGAAGGCAAGAGCATCTTCAAACGTATAGGGGCAGGCTGTCTCGGCCTTATCGCTCCCCGGACGGTGAACCTTGATGGGAACCTGATACGCCGCGCGCACGGCGAATAACGGGTCGCGGACATGGATTTTGGCGCTTTCGTCCGCGTCGAACAAATCATCAATATCAGTTAGCTTTGGGAGCCAGCTCTTCAAAGTAGCATTGTTTGTGACCTGGCTTGCTCCATGCTCGGGTCGGACCGAAGATTTAGGGGTGCCGCCCAAGGCATCCAAGTCAGTGATGATCAACGTCAGTACACCGAGGTGCTCAATCAAATCGTGCAGCCTATGCGCGTGGCTGCCGCCGATTTCGAGAAGAGAAACATAACATTGGTCGAGCCACTTATAGTGAGCGCGGATGAAGTTCGGTAGAAACATCCGCTCCGCCGGGCCTTCGACCATGATAACGGCATCGGCAAAAAACAGCTCTGCATGCTGAGAACGAAGGTAGCGGGTCACAAAACGTTCGGTTTCTGACTTGCTGCCGAACACCTCCGACAGGTTGATCACCGTTGATATGGGAACCGTGGCACGCATTCCCGCCGGTAGCCGCCGAAAGTAACGAAGGCAAGCAAATGACGTCTCATGTGCGACGTGGCTGGAGTGTGTGCTGACGACAAGCTGTGACTTCAGCTTCGCACTTGTTCCGAGATTGGGATGTGTGCGTAGGACACTGTACGCCTTCTTAATGAAAACCTGCTGCACTTGCGCATGGAGATGTGCTTCTGGTTCTTCGACTAAAACTAGATGTAGTGGCTCGGTTCGCACCATACTTGAATCCTTCGCAGCCTTTCCCACTCTCATCCACGCATCACGGTAGCTCATGAGCCGGAAGATCATCGAGATCAGGTTCTGGTAACCGAGACCATTGTTATCTTCGGGGAGCCGCAGAAGTGGGGTGATGGTGTCATTCTCCGCGATAACGTCCACTTCGAACGAAACCGCAGCCGTGTGGTTTAGGCCGTCGATCGCTTTGAGTTTGGTTGATACTCTCGGTCGGGGGTCGGTTACACCCGGGTAACCAAGTCCTTCAACCTCTATGAATGCTGCAGCGAAACTCTCTGTTAGTCGTTCGTCGAACGCGTCTTGTGCAGCTTGAATCGCTTGCAACGCGCCGAGATCGCTCGGATCTGGTTGCTCACTGGGATCAAGATGCTTTTTCCAGTAGTCTCGAAGCTGCTCCGAAAGACGAGTAGCACCCGACTTTGTCGACGCGCTCTCTCCATTGGCACCGTTTTGAGAGCCCCCAAACCCGCGTTGAGCGCCGATCTCATCGACGCGGATCAAGCCTTCAAGAGGGTCGCCCTCGATTGGCAAGGACCCCGGTGGCAAAACTTGCATCCGCGCCTGTGCATCGACAGGAGGGGTGGCCTTGTTTGGATCGAGTACGTATGCGCGTACGACAAGTTGCTGGTTGATTCTGCGTTCGAGGAAATCTACGAGATTCGTCGGCCAGACAATGAGTTCCGTAAGCTCTGACGAGCCGCCCTCTTCTTTCGCCTTCTGGGTGGCTGCTTCCGCTACCGTCCTGATCGCTGCGGCGTCATCCATCGCTTCTAGAAAATCTTTATACAGGGTCTTTGGGTCCTTCGGCTTCAGACGCATCCGCACACCTAATAGACCACCTTCCCAATCGAGGGTTGGGATCAAGCTGCTCACATAATGCAGTTCGTCCGGCTCCACCTGCAGCCATAGATCCAGGCACGGCAGGTATGAACTCCAGGGGTCAGCGTTCAGCTTAATAATTGTCCCCTTCGCACGTGCTTCAAACCACTCCTCGCCAATTGCATTGATCACAGGCCAGTGGCACAGTGTTATGTCGTGCGTTTCAAAGCCTTTCGTCTGCGGCGACAAAAATCGCCTCAGAGCCAGCATTGCAGACGTCTTGCCGCTGTTGTTAGCTCCGACGAAAAGTGTGGTTGCCTTCGCCAAATCCACACGCACGGAAAGCAGCTTACGAAAGTTCGCAATTTCTATGAATGCGATATGCATCGCCCTATCTCCCTCATATCATCCTATGTTTAGCCTCATTACTACTGATGAATGACCGATTGAGTACAGATCAGCTTCTGCGGCGTAAAATCAGCGGTAAATGGGCATGGGCCTGACGCACGCACATGTCGTCATGACATTCTTCATTACTACGCCCATGAAAATTTAATTGTTGCAGCCTATATCTTAAGGCTTTATAGCTGAGCCAGTAATTGGACTTAGGTACACCTGTCACTGAGTATGGGTACTACAGCGTCGCGCCTGATCAATTCATTTCCTGGCCTTCCCATATTTCCCGAGCAACATACGTGTTCTCTGGATCACTTTTTAACAACACATGGAATGCAATCCATATGCAAATGGGATAGTACGCGAATGCCAAGATAGCTCAGAGCGAAGCACATACGAAAAGTGCCGCATTACTACCACGAAAGTGGCTATATAAAAATATCGAAACCGATACCCACAATGCTGGATCGAGACCCATGCCGCGAAGACTTTCGCGTGATGTCAAATACCCGATCGACTCTCCAAAGCGACCATATAATATGAAGTCACTGTAGACTTTCCTTTTCGCCCTTTTCCCCCAGTGAACCCACCGCTCATGTAGCGCCTCGCACACTCATCTGCTAACGACAACGGAACAACACCAGTTGGAGCGTTTGATATGGAAACAATGAAGACCCGGGCAGCCGTTGCATGGGGTCCCGCCCAGCCTTTAACGGTCGAAGAGGTTGATCTGCAACTCCCGAGAAAAGGTGAAGTGCTGGTGCGTATTGTTGCAACAGGAGTCTGCCATACGGATGCGTTTACCCTTTCGGGTAAGGATCCTGAAGGCAAGTTTCCTGCCATCCTGGGGCATGAGGGTGGCGGCATCGTTGAGGCCGTAGGTGAAGGTGTGACAAGCGTGGAAGCAGGCGACCATGTTATTCCGCTGTATACCCCCGAATGCGGCGAGTGCAAATTCTGCAAATCTGGAAAAACGAATCTCTGCCAGGCCATCAGGGCCACCCAGGGACAGGGGCTGATGCCCGATGGCACGACACGCTTTTCCAAGGATGGGAAGCCTGTTTACCATTACATGGGCACTTCGACCTTCTCCGAATATACGGTGATCCCTGAAATCGCGCTCGCGAAAATCAGCAGGGAGGCACCCCTGGAAAAAGTATGTCTGCTCGGGTGCGGCGTTACGACTGGGCTTGGGGCCGTCGCCAACACCGCAAAAGTAAAGGCTGGCGATACCGTCGCGGTTTTTGGCCTGGGCGGCATCGGCCTTGCTGTAATTATCGGCGCTGCGCTGGCAAAAGCGGGACGAATTATTGCAATCGATATCAATCCCGGAAAATTCGAGATTGCGCGCCAACTGGGCGCCACGGATGTCGTCGATCCCAGGAACTACGACAAACCCATTCAGGATGTCATTGTCGAAATGACAGGCGGAGGCGTGGATTTTTCCTTCGAGTGCATCGGTAACGTCAAAGTCATGCGCTCGGCCCTGGAATGCTGTCACAAAGGATGGGGAGAATCGGTCATCATCGGCGTTGCCGGCGCAGGCGAGGAAATCTGTACCCGCCCTTTCCAACTGGTAACCGGCCGGGTATGGCGCGGCTCGGCGTTTGGCGGGGTGAAAGGCCGCACCGAACTGCCGGGCTACGTGCAACGTTACCTGGACGGGGAATTCGAGCTCGATACCTTCATCACTCATACGATGAGGCTGGAGGATATCAATAAGGCATTCGACCTGATGCATGAAGGCAAGTCGATTCGAACGGTGATACGTTTCACTTGAATACCGCTTGAGTACCGGCCGCCATGCTCGGCGCGCCGGAGAAACACTTCGCTTTCTGTATAATTGATCTCTTTTTGGAATAGGACCATGGAAGCGGAACAGCTTAACGCTATCGAATATCAGGTTACGGACCTGGATACCCGTGCGGCGGAATTACGGAGGTATCTTTGACTACGATGCGAGACAGACACGACTCAGCGAACTCACCCGCCTGACAGAAGACCCCGCCATTTGGGACGACAATAAGCGCGCCCAGGAGCTGGGTCGGGAAAAAAAGTCACTGGAGGACGTCGTCATAGGTCTGCGAACAGTCGCGCGTCAGTTGGACGATGCCCGCGATTTATTTCAGATGGCAAAAGAAGAGGATGACGACGCAGCCCTCCTCAGCATTCAGCGCGATCTCGGGAATGTGGAAAAAACCGTGGCGGAAATGGAGTTCCGCCGCATGTTTTCCAACCCGATGGACCCCAACAATTGTTTCATAGATATACAGTCCGGCTCGGGCGGAACTGAAGCACAGGATTGGGCTGCCATGCTGGAGCGCATGTATCTGCGCTATTGCGAGCGCCGGGGTTACGCCGTGGAAGTTATGGAAGAGTCTCCCGGCGAGGTGGCGGGTATCAAGAGCGCAAGCCTGAAAGTATCGGGCGAGTATGCTTATGGCTACCTTCGCACTGAAGTCGGCGTGCACCGACTGGTGCGCAAGTCTCCATTTGACTCCGGCAACCGGCGGCACACCTCGTTTGCCAGTGTATTTGTCTATCCCGAAGCAGATGAAACCATCGAGATCGACATCAACCCCGCGGATTTACGGGTGGACACATTCCGCGCATCCGGCGCGGGTGGCCAGCACATCAATAAAACGGATTCAGCCATTCGCATTACCCACAATCCCACTGGCATTGTCGTGCAATGCCAGAGCGGCCGTTCCCAGCACCGCAATCGTGCGGACGCGATGGCCATGCTGAAATCACGACTTTACGAGGCTGAGTTGCGCAAACGTAATGAAGAGAAACAAGCGATAGAAGACAGCAAGACGGACATTGGCTGGGGCCACCAGATTCGCTCGTACGTGCTGGATCAGTCTCGCATCAAGGACTTGCGAACGGGCGTCGAAACCGGTAATACCCAGGCTGTCCTGGACGGCGATCTGGATGAGTTCATCGAAGCCAGTCTGAAACAAGCCATATAGGAAGCCACGTGGTCAATAATAATTCGGAAAGAAATTCGCAGGAGACCAGTTCGCAGGAAACGCCTGGCCGCCCAGTGTCAGACTTGAAACTCGTCGAAGAACGACGCGCCAAGCTGGCTGCGCTGCGCGAAACGGGTAATCCCTTTCCCAACGATTTCCGCCGTAGCGACTTGGCAGCGGATCTGCATCGCGATCATGCTGATTATTCCGGCGAAAAGCTGGAAGCGGAGCCCAGGATGGTGAGCGTGGCGGGCCGCATGATGCTCAAGCGGGTCATGGGCAAGGCGAGCTTCGCCTCGATCCAGGATATGAGCGGACGCATCCAGCTATACATTGCCCGCGACGTTGTGGGCGAGGATGCGTATTCAGCATTCAAGCATTACGACCTGGGGGACGTCCTCGGGGCTGAGGGTACGCTTTTCAGGACCAGAACTGACGAACTGTCGGTGCGCGTGACCCAATTGCGCCTGCTCACCAAAGCCCTGCGGCCTCTTCCCGAAAAATTCCATGGTCTGGCAGACCAGGAGCAGAAATACCGCCAGCGCTACCTCGACCTCATTACCAGCGAAGACAGCCGGCTCGTGTTCATCACACGGTCGCGGATCATTCAGGCCATCCGCGAAAGTTTGAGCGCGCGCGGCTACCTTGAAGTCGAAACGCCGATGATGCATCCCATCCCGGGAGGAGCGGCAGCGCGGCCTTTCGTAACCCATCACAATGCGCTGGACATGGAATTGTATCTACGCATCGCGCCGGAGCTTTACTTGAAGCGACTGGTGATCGGTGGCATGGAAAAAGTTTTTGAAATCAACCGAAGCTTCCGGAACGAGGGTATTTCAACCCGGCACAACCCGGAATTCACGATGCTGGAATTCTACGAGGCCTATCAGGATTACGCTTACCTGATGGACCTCACCGAGATCATGCTGCGCGAGATCGCAGAAAAGGTCTCGGGTACAGCAAGGATAAGCTACCAGGGAAGGGAAATCGATCTGGCACAGCCGTTCGAACGGCTTACCATCACCCAGGCTATCCAGAAATTCCATCCGGAATATTCGGAGGCGCAATTGGGCGACCGTGCTTTTCTTATCTCGCGGCTGAAATTGCTTGGCGTACCGTATAAACCGGAAGATGGTGTCGGAGGACTACAGCTCACATTGTTTGACGAAACCACCGAGCATCTGCTGTTTGAGCCGACTTTCATTATTGATTACCCCGCTGAAGTCTCTCCCCTTGCCCGGCGCAACGACTCGAACCCTGCTGTAACGGACCGGTTCGAGCTTTATATTGCGGGCCGCGAAATCGCCAATGGCTTTTCCGAACTGAACGATCCCGAGGATCAGAAGGCACGCTTCCAGGAACAGGCTCGTGCGAAGGAAGCGGGTGACGTCGAGGCCATGTACTATGACGAGGACTACATCCGCGCGCTCGAATATGGCCTGCCTCCCACGGCTGGGGAAGGGATCGGGATAGATCGTCTGGTCATGCTTTTTACGGATAGCCCCAGCATTCGCGACGTTATCCTGTTTCCCCAGTTGCGGCGGGAAGGTTAGCGCTCCCGGTTGACTTGCATGAGCGGGCGGAGGACGCGGAGCTGACTGGCCTGCGCAATTGGAGCAGCAGGGGCTTCCATAATATCCTGATTGTCCTGATCTTTTATCTGCCGCATCCCAACGGGATCCCGCGGGGGGCCTCTCACCACGTGCAGTCCTCATGTAGCGCCACCTCTCATAACAGCCAGTCTATCGGCAGCAACGAAATAATCCAGACACGTGCGCGCTTCCAGAAACTGGTACCTGGCGCGACGTCGTATCGACGCTCTTCCCCTTCTTTCCGCTCGATCCAGTAGAGGTGGCCGCTATCGGACAAGCCCAACTGGTAAGCGTTTTCTGGAACGGTGTGAAGAAATGCATTCGAGACTCGCTGCGCCAGCAACGGACTCTCGATTATAAATCCCATCTCGGTGTTAAGCTTCTCCGAACGCGGATCGAAGTTGAACGAGCCGACGAAAACCCTCGATTGGTCCACGGAGAATGTCTTCGCATGCAGGCCCGACTTGCTGCGGCCCGATGGTTTGTGCCCGCCGGATTTGAAGTGTCTTACAGCGCGCGGCAACAAACGCGGAATTTCATAGAGCTGGACACCGGCCTGGAGCAGCGGCTTGCGCGACTTTGCGTACCCTGCGTAGACGGACGCTACGTCTGTTGCTTCCAGCGAGTTGGTGAGTACCCGGATTTGAACGCCCTGTTTAGCCAGCGCGGTGAAGGTAGCCACAGCCGCAGCGCCGGGCACGAAATAGGGGGACACAATATCGACTTCGCTTGACGGTGTACCAATGACCTGTTTCAGCTTGTGTAACATCAAGGCCTCGGGCGCAGCGAGTCCAAGCCCTTTCGTGGGGTCGTCGCTGATCACGCGCGTGACGGCCCACTCAAGGGAAAGCTGACCCGCGACCAATTCTCGGACAAGCGACGAATCGCTTACCGCGCTCGTATATTCCTCGGTCGCCGGAGCATTCTGGACGTGAGAGACGGCAGAGGCGAGTTCGGCGAACGCATTGGAATCAGCGGGGGGCAAGAGCCGATCAATGGGATAAGACGATTCGCTGGCCCAGTAACTGTCAAAAATATTGGATACCGCACTGACTACCGGGCCCACTGCCAGTACATCAACGTCGACAAACATAATCCCGCCGGGGGCGCCGAAATACTGATCCCCCACATTGCGTCCGCCTACGATAGTCACCTGATTGTCGGCGGTGAACGACTTATTGTGCATGCGCCTGTTTAAGCGCGAGAAGTCGAAAATATTGAGCAGGCGCACGCTCCGGACGACAAAAGGGTTGAACAGCCGAACCTCGATATTGGGATGAGCGTCGAGTGCGGCAAGGATGGGGTCGAGTCCCGAAGTATTGCTATCATCCAGCAACAGCCGCACCCGGACCCCGCGCTCTGCCGCCTTGTAGAGCCCGTTGAACAGCAGGGTCCCAGTCGTGTCTTTGTGCCAGATGAAATACTGAACGTCAAGAGAACGCTCCGACAGGCTCATCAATAGCAGGCGAGCGGCGAACGCATCGTGCGCGGCGAGCGGATGTATGCCCGAGTAACCTGGATTGGCGGTAACCCTTGGCTCGACCGCCTTCCCCAGCCGGGTATTGCCAGTATCGGCAAAAGCCACTGAAGCCCTGCGGTTTTCCTGGGAGGGCAAAGTGCTGCATCCGCTCAGGCCCACACTCAGACAAAGAAAAAAAATGTAAGGTAAAGCGCAAAATGTCTTATGTACGCTCATCGTTCCGGCCTACCAGGAAAAGCGCTGAATATGTAAGATAATTCGAACAAAGCTGTTATCGGGCAATCGTTTTATTTTATCGATTGGCACTTGTGTTGGCCCTGCCAGGGTTGTTTTGCTCCGCTTGAAAGCCAAGAGGCTTGGGAAAAAATACCGCTAACTCAAGCCCCACTCACCTATTGCTGGCTGCTTACGTCCTTTACGTCCTATGGAGCCAACCAAGCGCAGGTAACCCGTGTGCCATTGAAAAACATATAACTTCTTTATAGCACCTCCCTCTGGCAGGGCTTCAGTCAGGGTGATTATTCTTGGCAGGTAACTGCGCGCTCGAATCCTGGCTCAGGAATGCGCTTGGTAAGGGAAACACTTGTCGGAAGCACTTGTCGGCTCCGCGACCCACCGTCCCATCGGCCCAATGCACGTCGGTTCAAGTATTGACATATACCCCCAAGGGGTATATGTTGACTCCTGCAGGTTCAAAGAGGAGTCGCCATGCATCCCCTCACCCTCAAGCAAATCGAGCTGCCCATCGAGGGCATGACATGCGCCGCTTGCGCGGCACGTATCGAGAAGAACCTTAATAAACTCCCCGGGGTCCATGCGGCGGTCAATTTCGCCAACGAAAAGGCGCGCGTGGAATTCGACACGGCGCAAGCGAAGCCTGAAGACCTTATTCGCTCGGTCGAAAATGCCGGGTTCCATGTAGCCCCCAAATCTGCGCAACTTCAAATCAGCGGCATGACCTGCGCCGCATGCAGCGGCCGGATCGAAAAAGCCCTCAATAAGCTTCCGGGCGTCACTGCCTCCGTCAACCTGGCCACTGAGATCGCCAACGTCAGCTTCAATCCCGGCTTGGAAACCGTGGATGATCTGGTTGACGCGGTGGTTAAGGCGGGCTATGGCGCAACCGAGATCAGCGAAGCAAGCCGAACGGAGGAAAAAAGGCGAAGGCTTGCAGCTTACCAGGCTGAGATGCGGCTGTTCCTGGTCTCAGCCATTTTGACCCTTCCACTACTGCTTCAGATGGTGATTATGTTTGCGGGAGGATATGGAGAGATCCTGCCCCGCTGGCTGCAATTGCTGCTGGCAACGCCCGTGCAGTTCTGGATTGGCAAGCGCTTTTATGTCGGCGCCTGGCATTCCTTGCGCGGCGGCGGGGCAAACATGGATGTCCTGGTCGCGCTCGGTACCAGCATGGCGTATTTGTTCAGCGCGGTGGTGACGCTGTTGGGACTGGATCAGCATGTGTATTTCGAGGCAAGCGCGGCCATCATCACCCTCGTACTGCTGGGCAAACTGATGGAAGCTCGCGCTAAAGCCAAAACGTCAGCAGCCATTGAAGAACTTATGAAATTACAGCCAAAAACCGCCCGGGTCGAGCGTGATGGCGCAATTGTTGAAATCAATGCGAGCGACGTCAGGGTTGGCGATATTTTTATCGTACGGCCCGGAGAAAATCTTCCCGTGGATGGCATTGTCGTGGAAGGCGCTTCCAGCGTGAACGAGGCCATGCTGACAGGCGAAAGCCTGCCGGTCGGCAAGCAACCGGGGGAAAACGTTTACGCGGCCACCACAAATCAACAGGGCATGCTTAAATGCCGGGCCACAAGCGTGGGAGCTCATACCCAGCTTGCCGCCATCATACGGCTGGTTGAGGAAGCACAGGGCTCTAAAGCGCCCATCCAGAGGATGGCTGATACAATTTCCGGCATATTTGTACCTGTTGTCATGACCATCAGTGTAGTCACCCTTGCAGGGACATGGTGGCTGACCGGGGGTTTTGTACCCGCGCTGGTCGACGCCGTGGCTGTGCTCGTCATTGCCTGCCCCTGCGCACTTGGATTGGCAACACCCACTGCAATCATTGTAGGTGTCGGGCGGGGCGCACAAATCGGTGTACTGGTAAAGAATGCCGCGGCGCTGGAGCACGCCGGAAAAATCGAGATCCTTATCGTGGATAAAACGGGGACGCTGACCGAGGGAAAACCCGTGCTGACGGATGTGATCGCGGTTGCCGGCGTTTCGCAATGCGATCTGATCCAGGTGGCTGCAACCCTGGAGCAGGGGTCCGAGCATCCCTTGGCGAAAGCGGTCATGGAATACGCCGCCAATACGGGTGTTCGGCCACACGCGGTGAGTGGCTTTACGGCTGTTGCGGGCAGCGGGATTATCGCCTGCATCGACCGCGTGGAACATACGCTCGGTTCCCCCAGGTTCCTTGTCGAGCGAGGAGCCGTGGTCGATGAGGCACTTATAGGGGGTCTTCAAGAGGAAGGAAAAACCGTTGTGGGTATTTCCGCTCTGATGGGCAATTCGCCTCAAACGATCGGTTATCTGGCTATTGCTGACCGGTTACGCCCCACGTCCCGGCAGGCCGTCAGGCAGATTCAGGAAATGGGTATTGAGGTAGTAATGTTGACGGGAGATCACCCCGCTACCGCCGCAGCCGTTGCCAGGCAAGCGGGCATTCCCGTGTATTACGCGGAAGTGCTGCCACAAGACAAGGCTGCGCAAGTAAAGGCAGCAAAAGCTGCTGGAAAGATCGTTGGCATGGTGGGTGACGGGATCAATGATGCCCCGGCGCTTGCCATGGCAGATGTCAGCTTTGCAATTGGAGCAGGCTCGGATGTCGCGATCGAAGCAGCGGATATTGCGCTCATGCGAAACGATTTGATGAGTGTCGGTGCTGCCATTTCTCTCTCGCGCGCAACACTGAGGAAAATCCGGCAGAATCTTTTCTTCGCATTCATCTACAACGTATTGGGCATACCGCTTGCGGCGATGGGATTGCTGCAATCCTGTCATTGCCGGGGCGGCAATGGCGATGAGCTCGGTATCGGTAGTTACGAACTCGCTGCTGCTGAAACGGTGGAAACCCCGCAACGCGGGCATGGCAAGTGTAGTTTAATGTTGGAAATCAATCAGTGAGGAGCACGACTTATGGAAACCGAAATAGGAATTGGAGGGATGACTTGCGGAGGCTGTGTGAATAGCGTGAAAAATGTTCTTCAGAAGATTCCCGGAGTGACGAGTGTGGACGTTTCGCTGGACCGGGGGATCGCCAGGGTGAAGTACGATGCACCCAAAACGGATAGTAGTCAGTTCAGGGAGGCAATCAAGAATGCCGGATTCGAAATCACCGGTTAACAGCAATTCTCGCCATCACCCTGAGGCAGTGGTGCAACCCGACAAGGAAGCCCTCATTAAACGGCTCAACCGCATCGAAGGGCAAGTGCGGGGGGTGGCCAAAATGATTTCTGAAGATCGATATTGTGTGGATATCCTGAATCAGGTTGCTGCGCTGCAATCCGCCCTCGATGCGGTCGCGATGGGGCTATTTGAAAATCATACCCATGGCTGCATGCAGGGCGCCATCAAATCGGGCAACGGAGATGAAGCAATTGATGAGTTGATGCGGGTGGTCCGCAAGTTTGGGCGCTAGAACATTCGCTGGCAGTTTTTTTCGGACGAAGTTCTGCCATTCCCGCGGCAGGGGGGCAAGTGGTGACCTGATGAAATGGCTTACGTTATTGGTTTTTTTGCTCGCCACCCAATCCGCAATCGCAGCAAGGGTTCCTCCGGTCGACGTTCCCGATACGATGTCGGAGCGGGTAAAAGCATGTACCACTTGCCATGGCCCGGAGGATAAGAAAGGAAGAGACGCCTATTACCCGCGCATCGCCGGAAAACCGGAAGGCTATCTTTTCAATCAACTACGCAACTTCAGGGATGGTCGGCGGCTTTACGCGCCCATGGCCTGGTTGCTGAAGGATCTACCCGATCAATATCTGCGGGACATGGCGGCGCATTTCGCTTTACTCAAACAGGCTTTTCCTCCGCCCGAGCCTCTCACGTTGTCTCCAACCGATATCGCGCTCGCCCGCCGTCTAATTTTCCAGGGCGATGCTGAGCGGAAAATTCCTGCCTGCGCGGAATGTCACGACAAGGATCTGATGGGAACAGCGCCCTATATTCCTGGCTTGCTGGGACTGCCACGCATATACCTTATCGCTCAGTTCGGCAATTGGCGGAATGGCGGATTGATAAGAGGACATTATCCTGACTGCATGTCAGAAATTGCAAAACAGCTCACTTCCGACGAGGCCACTGCCGTAGCAACATGGCTGGCCGCTCAACCAGTTTCAGAATCTTTATTAATGGACCGGCGTTCCCCAACCGTTCTGTCCAAAAATCTGGCTCGGCGTTGCAGCAGCATCATCCCTCCGCCCGACAAACCGCAATGAAACGTATCGCTATTCCAGCTGCATCTGCCGGATTTATTTTTCTCGGAATATCCCTGGCATCGCTTGGCTCTCCCTCTCTGGACGAAAAATTGCCTCCGATGGAGTCAACCAACACGGTGAAACAGCAGCCCCCGGAACAACGCGGAGCTTACCTCGTACGAATAGGTAATTGCATGGGATGCCACACGGCGCAGGGCGGCAAGCCCTACGCAGGAGGTCATAGCCTGGATACTCCCATCGGTACATTCATTACCCCCAACATCACGCCTGATCAGGATACCGGTATTGGGCTTTGGAACGAAGATGACTTCTGGCGTGCGTTGCATGAGGGCAAGGGGCGTAATGGCACTGCTTTATATCCCGCGTTTCCCTATACGGAATATACAAAAATTACGCGAGAGGATTCAAACGCGATTTTTGCCTATCTTCGATCTCTGCCACCTGTGCAACAGCGTAATCCGCCAAGCCGGATTCGCTTTCCTTTCAATCTTCGTCCCCTCATTTACGTCTGGCGTGCCTTGTACTTCGAAGAGGGTGTTTACCGGCCCCAAACGGCAAAGAGTGAGGAATGGAACCGGGGTGCTTATCTCGTGCAGGGACTCGGACACTGCAATGCCTGCCACACTGCGCGAAACCCCATAGGCGCAAGCCGGAGCGAGTCCCTGGGCGGAGGACAGATCATGGGCTCTAACTGGTATGCGCCATCGTTGACTTCGCTCCAAGAAGCCAGTACTTCCGACTGGTCGATTCAGGAAATCGCCCAACTGCTCACGACAGGGATGTCAAGCCGAGCGGCCACAACAGGTCCGATGACGGATGTCGTCAGCCAAAGCCTTCAGTATCTGACCGATGACGACGCCCTCGGCATGGCTGTTTACCTGCAATCCCTTCCCAGGACCGCTCCCCACTCAAGAGGGGTCGCGCCTGAACTTACGGAAGAGGTAGACGAACAGTTGCGGCAAGGCGGGAAAATCTACGAAACATATTGCCAGGACTGCCACGGCAGTTTCGGACAAGGCTCCCCCGGGACCTATCCGCCACTTGCGGAAAATCGCAGCATTATCCTGGCAAACGCGGTAAACCCGATCCGCAGCATTCTTTACGGGGGTTATGCTCCGGTCACTAAAACTCAGCCACGACCTTATGGCATGCCGCCGTTTTCTCAAATCCTGCACGACAAGGAGGTCGCCCTGGTTTTGTCTTACATTCGAAACGCATGGGGTAACCGCGGCAGCCTCGTTACGACCGTTCAGGTAGACAAAAGCCGCAAAGGCGCCCAATAGAGCGCAATAGAATAATGAGCGTACCCGGTAAAGTCTCGCCGAAAGGTCTTAGCCGCAATATCCGTTCGCGCGAAACCAGTTCATCGCATCCTCAAGCGCTTCTACCGCAGGGCGGTACTGATATCCCAGCTCCCGTACGGCCTTCTCGCTGGAATAAAACATCTTTTTTCTCGCCATGCGTACGCCATCCACGGTTATCCGGGGCTCTGCATTCGTGACCATTGATACTTTTTCCATCAGCCAGGCCGCCGGCAAGACCAGCTCGGCGGGAATATTGAACCGCTTTCTACGCCTTCCCTGAATGTCATCGATCGACTGCAGTATTTGGAGCAGGCTCATGTTTTCGCCGCCCAGGATATATCGCTCACCCGATTTTCCATGCTTGTACGCCAACAGGTGACCATGAGCGATGTCGTCAGTATGTGCAACGTTTAACCCGGTATTCACATAGGCAGGCATTCGGCCAAGCAGTGTGTCCACCACGATGCGTCCCGTGGGGGTCGGCTTGACGTCGCGGGGGCCAATCGGCGTAGAGGGATTAACGATTACCATGGGCAACTTGTGTTTTAACGTCATATGCTTAACCACTTGCTCGGCCATGAACTTTGAGCGTTTGTAGTGTCCCGTCATGGATGCCAGATTGGAATGCGTATTTTCATTGGCGGGAACACCATTGTGGCTTGTACCCAGCGTAGCGACGCTGCTGGTGTAGATCATGCGTTTCATTCCGGCCTCGGCGGCGGCCAGTATAAGGGCTTCGGTCCCCTTTACATTGATCTCATACATTGTTTCAGGATTGGGCACCCACAACCTGTAGTCCGCGGCAACGTGAAACAGGTTATCGCAGCCGGTCACCGCTCGCTTTAGCGATGGAGCAGAACGGAGATCGCCCTCCACAATTTCCACCGGCAGGCTTTGAAGATTTCTCCGATCACTTGCGGGCCTGACAAGACAGCGCACCTCATACCCGGCATTCAACAAGCAGCGCGCAACCGCGGATCCCACAAAGCCGTTCGCGCCGGTCACCAATGATTTCATCGTTCGAGTTGTACCCCCTCTCCAGGTTACTATGGAAGAGTCAGTAACCAATCATACCAATAATAGCTTTTGTTTCGGAGGTTTGGGCCCCGGCAGCTTGGAGATATATGTACAAATGTGCAGTGTAAATAGGCTCGAGTTCGCGGGAAGAATGCAAGGATCGGCGAAAATTGTTTCTGCAATATTAAGAGCCCCGCTCCGCAAGGTGTTTTTCCACGTCTTCCTTGCTGAAACCAAGCGCTGCGGCCACTCTGTCCGCGTGGCTCACCTTCGAAACACCTGGAATCAGGCGATAAGTGGGACCTTGAGCCGAAAACTCGCCCTGGAAGTAGCGCCCTATGCCTTTTTCCTGCAAGCGCTCGCATAGTTCGTGGTTATGTGTCACAAGCAAGGTACTGGCTCCGAGCTTGTAGAACCCCGTGAGGACATATTCGGAAAGCTCCATCTTCTCTTCGAATGTCGTTCCTTCCGAGAGTTCGTCCAGCACGACAAGACTGCGGCCAGTGGAATTGAAGAAAATCTCGCGCGTTCGTTTCAGCTCGTGCCCGAACCTCCCCATCCCCTCGTCGAGGTGCCCCGGATCAGGCACCTGATAGAAAATATTTTCTGCCAAAACCAGACGGGCTGCCGCAGCGGGGACATAGCAACCAATCTGCCCCAGTAACTGGATTTGAACCACTGTTTTGCAATAAGCTGTTTTACCGCCGCTGTTCGGGCCTGTAATCACCAGCAACCGTCCGGCATCATCAAGCAAGATATCATTCGGTACGTAGTCTGGATTTGAACGGCCCAGTATGGGATTGCGAGCGTCCGATGCGCTGAGGAAATGCCGTTCGCTCTCCAGTATTTCCGGCAGTGTCATATTTCCTTCGAAAGCCGCCGAGTAGCGATGAAAACACACGATCTCATCGATCATGCCAATGACATCAAGCAGCCGCGCCAGTTCCGGACTGTGCTTGAATAGCTTGCGCAGCGGATAGATAACCGAATCGCGATCCGAAGCGCCTATGGCAATCAGCAGAACAGGCAGGAGCGGAACCGCCAGAACAAGTATCCCATACCCTAGATAAGCGATTCCAAAGCCGGCCAGCAGACTCTGGAATATATACAAGGCTGCACCAATCGCTCCAAGCGCAAAAAGCATGGGAACAGGCTTGATAATGGATGGCCTGAATCGCGGAAGAGGCAGATAAGCCGGTTTCTCTTCCCGTGTCTTGAACTTGCCTGCAGATAAGTAAACCGGGCCGCTCATGAGCGAGTATATGCGCGAGCTTTCAAAGGCGCGAACTGCATCAAACAGGTTCTGCAGATATTTGCTTTGCGGCTGCGGCAAGGTCCTTACTGCTTCAACGACATCAACCACGAAGCCAGTACCATCGATGAATTGATGGTATCCGTACCCGCTGAATTCCATCCCATCTTTTCCAGTCCTTGAATTATCGATGGCGAGACCGCCGGTGAATGTGCCATAGAGCAAGTCATAAAGTCCCTGCTCGCCACGTCCCATCTCATCGATAAAACGCTGCAGTGAATCGCGCAGGTTCCGGTTGGCTGCCAGTTCCCGTGCTGCCTCCTGTTTTTCCCGTACGCTTATGGCATCGACCGGTGGGCGCGCCAGCGACCGGTAGAGTATGCACTTGCCCACGTGAGTACCCGTGTGATTAAGCGATTCAAACATCTCATCCGCTTCAATCGCCTCGAACGTTTTTGCGTCCAGTACGCCTTTATCCAGTTCGGTGGGCCGGGTTTCACGGATTTCCGCCACACGATCCCCCGTGGAGAGAATCGGTCGCTGAGCCCCGTATGTATCCGATACAGCTGGCTGGTTCATGGTCGTCCAAAAACAGGTTGAAAAGCGGGCTGAAACCTGCAGGTAAAATCCAGCTTCGGAAATCCTTTACTGAACCAGGGCGAAAAAGGTGTTCGATAAACCTGATTCAGAGTCTTCCGGGTGTTCTGGAACGAAAAGGGTTATCGGAGGATCAAGTTATGAGAACTATTGCAGCAATACCTCGTTTATCTGGCTCAAATCGTCTTCGTCCAGTTCGCCGGCCTCAGCCTCCAGTCTCAACTTGGACATAAGCAGGTTGTAGCGTGCCTGCGCAAGGTCCCGGCGGGCGGAATAAAACAGCTGTTGCGCATTCAATACGTCCACCTCCGTTCTTACGCCAACGTCCCGTCCGAGTTTTGTTGACTCTACCTGGCTTCGGCTGGATGTCAATGCCTGCTCCAATGCCTTAACCTGAGCCATGCCATTCGTGACATTGAGATACTGCTGACTCACCAGCAGCACGCTGTTGCGACGCGTATTGATCAGATCCTCGCGTGCCCGTTCCTGGTTGGCCAGCGCTTCTCGTACCCGCGACTGTACGGCGAACCCCTGGAATATGGGAACGTTAAGCTGGACACCGATTTCTTGCGAGGTGAGATTGATCCCCTGGCCGGTAGTTGTACCGCCCACGCCTTTCTGGTCACTGTATACCGCAACCAGATCGAGGGTGGGGTAATGTCCAGCCTTGGCCCGCTCCACATCCTGCTTTGCGATGCTGAATACGGCCTCTTGAATTTTCAGAGTGAGATTGTTCTGCTCGGCGAGGGTAATCCAATCCTCCATTCGTGAATATCTCGGAGTAAGAAAATCGAGAAAATGGGCAGGGGCTTCTGTCGGCCGCACCAGTTCATCAGGCATCCGGCCTATAATCTGCTGCAGCGCCCGCCTTCGAATTTCCAGATCGTTTCGTGTGGCTATCTCTAACGAGAGGGTCAGATCATAGCGAGCCTGTGCCTCGTAGGTATCGATAATCGTAGCTGTGCCCACCTGAAAGTTGCGCTTCGCCTGTTCAAGCTGCTCTCCAATGGCCTTTTTTTGGGCCTCCGCTACCTCCACGTTCACCTGAGCGAGGAGTATGTCGAAATAAGCCTGCCCCACACGCAGGATCAGATTCTGCGAAGCCAGAATAAATTGTGAATCCGCCTGGGCGACCTGGATTTTGGCCTGCTCGTAAACAACGAAATTTTCCTTTCGGTAAATCGGCTGGGTAGCGGTAATGGTGAGGCTTTGGTTGTCGATTGTGCGCTCCGGCGCTCCGGATCTGTCAATCAGCTGCCTTCGCCTCACGCCAGTGAATGTGAGTGTGGGAAGCAATCCGGCTCGCCCCTGCGGCAGTTTCTCCTGGGCTGCCTGGTACGCGGCGCGTGCGGAACTGTACTGCGCATCCTGCTCCAATGCTTCGCGGTATACCGCCATCAGGTCGGCGGCGTGCAAAGGAGTATGCAGCAAGACACAGGCGATAAACAGTGGACAAATAAATGGCGTAATCTTCACTTTTCGGGCTTGTCTGCTGAAAAACGCGTGTTCGACCGCGGCAAGCCAGCCTCACCCACCCCGTTTGCACCCAGGCAAAGAAATAGTTGAGCCAGTGCGATTGGGAGGGCAAAAACCGGTCCAGAACGTCAAAAGACGAATCTCTCCGGCTGCTTCGCGTTTTTGAGTGGGAAGATGGAGGTCTCGAACAGGCTGACTCTGTTGTACATGCCCTCTTCTTCTTCCCGCGCAACGCAAGTGACAAGTACGGCTTCCATAACCGGCGCATCACCGACCACGGCGATCAAACGTCCGCCCGGCCGGAGACTTTTTTGAAATGCTTCAGGTAAAACTGGAGTTGAGCCCGTTAAAACAATTGCATCATAAGGGCCATGCTCAGGCCATCCAGTTGCGGCGTTGCCAATCTCAAGCATGACGTTGCCGATGCCATGCCTCTTGAGGTTTTTCTCTGCCATTGCTTTCAGGTCCGGCACAATTTCCACGCTGTGGACGTAGCCGCCCTTGCTGGCCAGCAACGCAGTAAAATACCCGCTACCGCTGCCGATCTCGAGGATCTTGTCGGTGTTCGTTATCTGTAATTCCTGCAACATGCGCGCCTCGAGCTTGGGCGCAAGCATAACCTCGCCGTACCCAAGCGGAATTTCCATGTCCACAAACGCGAGAGAGCGATAGGCGGCGGGGACAAACTCCTCACGATGCAGCTCGAACAACAGGTTGAGGACTTCCTGGTCCAGTACATCCCAAGTGCGAATTTGCTGCTCCACCATGTTAAATCGGCTTTGTTCGAAATCCATGTCCACCTTCCAGATAGATGCCTTCGACAGGCTTGCAATTATTTCATATTTCCTTTAGCTTCACAGCAGCAGCTAGGGTCCAAGCCAGGAAATGTTCGGAGAACTGGTGAGAAATCCCTAAAGGAACCCTGAATAAGTCTTCCGCAGGAGCGTATTATGAATGCAACAGTCCCGAACGAAGCGCAATTTTCCTCTTCGTTCACGAGCAAGACGGCCCAGGTGGATAAGGCGGCAATAAAGCCTCTGCCTAGATCGCGCAAGATCTACGTGCAGGGGTCACGACCCGACATTCGCGTCCCAATGAGGGAAATCAGCCAATCTGATACCCCCGCGGGCATGGGTGCGGAGTCAAATCCTTCCGTTTTCGTATATGACACATCCGGGCCATATACCGATCCCACCGTTGCCATAGACATTCGCTGCGGTTTGGCCCCCCTGCGTGAAAAATGGATCGAAGCGCGCAATGACACGGAGGTTCTCACCGGCCCCGCTTCGGCTTACGGCAAGCAGCGTCTGGCCGATCCCAACCTTGCGGAAATGCGCTTCAGCTTGAAACGTCAGCCTCGCCGTGCAAGAGCTGGGGCGAACGTAACTCAAATGCACTACGCCCGCAGTGGAATCATCACTCCGGAAATGGAATATATCGCTCTCCGCGAAAACCAGCGCTGTGAGCACCTGAGTCAACAACAGCGTGAATTGCTCACCCGCCACCATCCAGGTCAGGATTTCGGAGCAATTCTGCCGCAACATATTACTCCCGAATTCGTGCGGGACGAGGTGGCCCGGGGTCGCGCCATAATCCCCGCGAACATAAACCATCCCGAATCCGAACCGATGATCATCGGCCGCAATTTTCTCGTCAAGATCAATGCGAATATCGGCAATTCCGCGCTGGGTTCAAGCATCCAGGAAGAAGTTGAAAAGATGACCTGGGCTATCCGCTGGGGTGGCGACACGGTAATGGATCTGTCCACAGGCAAGAACATCCACGAAACCCGGGAGTGGATCATCCGCAATAGTCCCGTTCCCATTGGCACGGTTCCGATTTATCAAGCGCTGGAGAAAGTCAACGGCAAGGCGGAGGACCTCACCTGGGAAGTTTTCCGCGACACGCTGATCGAACAGGCGGAGCAGGGGGTTGATTACTTCACCATACACGCCGGTGTTCGCCTCGCCTTTGTTCCAATGACGGCAAAGCGCATGACAGGCATTGTTTCACGCGGTGGCTCGATTATGGCCAAGTGGTGTCTGGCCCATCACAAGGAGAGCTTTCTCTATACCCGCTTTGAGGAAATCTGCGACATCATGAAAACTTATGACGTCAGCTTTTCTCTCGGCGACGGCTTGCGCCCCGGTTCCATTTACGACGCCAATGACGAGGCCCAGTTTGCTGAACTTGAAACCCTCGGGGAATTGACGCATATTGCGTGGAAGCATGATGTACAGGTAATGATCGAGGGACCCGGCCACGTGCCGATGCATCTCATCAAGGAAAATATGGACCTGCAACTGAAATATTGTGATGAGGCGCCATTTTATACGTTAGGCCCACTCACTACCGATATCGCCCCAGGTTACGATCACATTACCTCGGCTATCGGCGCTGCGATGATTGGCTGGTACGGCACAGCCATGTTGTGCTATGTCACGCCAAAGGAACACCTTGGTCTTCCCGATAAGGATGACGTAAAAGACGGCATCATTACATACAAGATTGCGGCTCACGCGGCAGACCTGGCCAAAGGCCACCCGGGCGCGCAACTTCGCGATAACGCGCTTTCAAAGGCGCGGTTCGAGTTTCGGTGGGAGGACCAATTCAATCTCGGCCTGGACCCGGATAAGGCCAAGCAATTTCACGACGAAACCCTACCCCAGGAAGGAGCTAAGCTTGCACATTTCTGTTCCATGTGCGGACCTCATTTCTGCTCAATGAAAATAACCCAGGACGTGCGTGATTTTGCAGCAAGCAAGGGCGTGAGCCATGATGACGCCCTGAAAAAAGGAATGGAGGAAAAATCGACTGAATTCAGGGCGAAAGGAGCAGAGATTTATAACAAACTGTAACGGTGCACTGCCTGCCAACGGCCGGGGCAGCGAGGCAGGCTGCCCCAACGGTCGCACTGCAAAAATCCCGCTGGATTGAAAAACTTGCCCTTCTCAAGCCGGTAGCGGCAATTAGATGCGATAATGCAGAGTAATCAGCCGGGTAAGAAATGTAAGGAACGGCTGGATAGGTTGTTGTCTGGTGAACCAGGTGTGCCGACCCCCACATCCCGCGCACTCGTGCTTGTCCGGCATCGATCTCTTCCCGGATAGGTGCAAATGGATTCCTTTCTGTTTCTCAAGGCGCTGATTCTCGGCATTATCGAGGGTCTGACTGAATTTCTGCCGATCTCTTCCACTGGTCACCTCATTCTGGCGAGCGACCTTCTCGACTTCAATGATGAGAAGGGTAAGGTGTTTGCAATCGTTATCCAGCTCGGGGCAATTCTCGCCGTCTGCTGGGAATATCGCGAAAAGATCAAGAATGTGGTTTCGGATGTTGGCTCACGTCAGCACGCGAATCGGTTTGTTTTAAACCTGCTCATCGCATTTCTGCCCGCCGCGATTCTCGGACTGTTATTCATCAAGACGATCAAACAGTATTTATTTCATCCGGTACCCGTCGCTGCTGCATTTGTCATTGGAGGAATCCTGATTCTTTGGGCCGAGCGGAGGAATCACGTAGTGGATGTGGAGCGGGTAGAGGATATGGACTGGAAGCACGCCCTCAAGGTTGGGCTGGCGCAGTGCCTGGCGCTGATACCTGGCACTTCCCGTTCGGGCGCGACCATTATCGGCGGCCTGTTTTTTGGATTATCCCGCAAGGCAGCTACCGAATTCTCCTTTTTTCTTGCAATTCCGATCATGTTCGCCGCCACGTTTTACGATCTTTACAAGAATCGTGAAATCCTGAACTTCGATGACGGGAGCGTGTTTGCCGTGGGCTTTATAGCCTCGTTCGTCAGCGCGTTAGTGGCAGTGAGGGCTTTACTGCGTTTTATCAGTCATCATGATTTCACCGTATTTGCATGGTACCGGATCGCGTTTGGTATCATTGTACTGATTACGGCATACTCCGGCCTTGTGGAATGGTCGGCAGCTTGACGAAAACGATTTCTGCGCGGCCTTCGGCCGGGATTGTCCATTCAACCTTGAACCCACGGCAATCCCGCAACTTTCCAGCCCCCTTTTGTACCCCGGTGACCCGTGGCATCTTTGTCACCTTCGAATCCCTCGAGGACGTTGTAGCAATTTATGTACCCCGCTTCAGTAGCGGTCGCGGCGGCCTGATGCGATCGCGTTCCGCTACGGCATATAAACATCACCAACGATTCCTTGTCTACCTGGCTGGAAAGATAATTCAGGAAATCCGGATTATGCCGCATGCCGGGATATGATTGCCATTCGATTTCAACGGCACCTGGAATCCGTCCAACCCAATCCAATTCGGCTCTTGAACGCACATCCACCAGCTTTGCGCCCGGCGCGTCCTGGAGCAAAGTAAGTGCTTCGGCAGGCAGCAGCGCTCCCTGATAAGGTAAATCCATTTCTTCGGCGCGCTCTTGCGCCTCGTCGAGTATTTCGGTAAACGTTTCCATATGAGTTCCGGTAGAAGTTATCTAAAAATGCAGTACCTGAAAATGCAATAGTATTCGATTTTTGAGCCGGCGTTTGCCAATTAAAAGCTCAAATGGCTCGGAAGAACTGCAAGCATCGGGTAACGCTTGCCAATCAATCCAGAGAAGTGTAAAAAATTGACGCATGAGCGTAACGCCGCAGCCGCTGAGCGGTAAATCCTGCTGGTATAATGCTGCTTCTTGCTGTGCCTTACGTACAACCACAGCTTTAGTCTGGAGAAAAAAATGGCGGCAGCTGATGTTCTAAAAATGATCCAGGACAATGAAGTCAAATTCGTTGATCTGCGTTTTACCGACACCCGTGGCAAAGAACAACACGTCACCCTTCCCGCTCATGCCTTGGACGCGGATAAGCTCGAGGATGGTCATGCGTTCGATGGTTCTTCAATTGCGGGCTGGAAGGGAGTCCAGGCATCCGATATGTTGCTGATACCGGATCCAGAGACCGCAAAAATGGATCCGTTCATGGACGAGGCTACCCTTTTTATCACCTGTGATGTCGTGGAGCCTACCGACGGCAAGGGGTACGATCGCGATCCACGATCATTGGCAAAGCGTGGCGAGGCCTACCTGAAGTCAACGGGTATTGGCGATACTGCATACTTTGGCCCGAACCCGAGTTCTTCATTTTTGATTCGGTGACATGGCATGCGGATATGTCCGGCTGCTCGGTAGAGATTGAGTCCGAGGAAGCCGCGTGGAGTTCCGGGAAAAAATACGAGGGGCGCAATACTGGTCATCGGCCAGGGATAAAGGGGGGTTATTTTCCAGTTCCGCCGATTGATTCCTTGCATGATATCCGGTCCGCGATGTGCCTCGCCCTGGAAGAACTGGGTATCGAGGTGGAAGTGCACCATCATGAGGTCGCAACCGCTGGGCAGTGTGAAATCGGCACCAGGTACAACAGTCTTGTGAAACGGTCCGATTGGACCCAGGTGTTCAAATACGTGGTGCACAATGTGGCGTTGTCTTATGGCAAAACCGCTACTTTCATGCCCAAGCCCATCGTCGGGGATAATGGCTCTGGTATGCACGTGCACCAGTCGATATGGAAAGGTGGCCGCAATCTGTTTTCAGGAAACGATTATGGAGGACTTTCGGAGATTGCACTCTACTACATTGGCGGTATTATCAAACACGCCAAGGCGCTCAACGCGATTACCAATCCCGGTACAAACTCTTACAAGCGACTGATCCCGGGGTTTGAAGCGCCCATCAATCTCGCCTACTCTGTCAGCAACCGCTCGGCGGCAGTACGCATCCCGTTTGCAAACAGCCCTAAAGGACGGCGTATCGAGGTAAGATTTCCCGATCCCATGGCCAATCCCTATCTGGCATTTACCGCTCTGATGATGGCGGGGCTCGATGGCATCCAAAACAAGATCCATCCAGGTGATCCCATGGATAAGAACCTTTACGACCTTCCACCCGAAGAAGCCGCCCGGATTCCAAACCCTTGTGCTTCGCTTGATGAGGCGCTGGACAGCCTCGACCGGGATCGCGATTTCCTCACCAGGGGGGGTGTGTTTTCGAATGACATGATTGACGCCTATATAGAACTCAAGATGGAAGAAGTTACGCGTTTTCGTATGACTACGCACCCAATCGAGTTTGATATGTATTACAGCTTGTGAGATTGTTCTTTGACAGCGTCGGTGCTGAGGTCGCGTTGCCGAATACCGGACACCACATCTGATGAATATTCGTCTTACTGTACTGCTTGCAGCGCACATCATCGTACTTACCGCTTGTGGGGCGAAAGCCCCGGAAAATAAGGCGGAAACAGCAGCCCAAACCAAGATTCCAGATGAATTTACGTCCGAGAAGCAGATACCGTCGGTATTGGAGAATGAGCTAACGCCGGAAGAAAAAGCCGCGGTACTGAACCAGATCATGCCTTCGACTTCGCCAAACGAGCCGACCCCTGAGGAGAAGTTTCTCAAGCTTAAGAAGGATGCAGAAGGGGGAGACGCGAAGGCCCAAAATGGCCTCGGCGTGATGTATTACACGGGAGAAGCTATTTCCAAGGACGCATCGGGCAAAACCCTGAGCACCGACCCCGAGAAGGCCGCGGCCTGGTTTCACCGATCGGCGGCTCAGGGATATGCTGACGCGCAATTCAATCTTGGCTTATTGTATGCGAATGGAGAGGGCGTTCCCAAGGATCCTGCCAAGGCCGTCGAGTTGTTCAAGAAAGCAGCCGACCAGGGAAATACCGATGCTCAAAATAATCTCGGCGTAATGTATTACACCGGTGAAGGCGTGCCCCAAGACGCAGCGAAGGCGACCGAGTGGTTCAAAAAAGCGGCCGCACAGGGCAATGCGGATGCCCAGGCTAACCTCGATGCGATGAAATAGCGCTCTCCAATCAACAGCCCTTCACGTTCTACCGGTAATCTAGGGCCTGTTAACATTTATTTCGCGCCCGCGTTGCTGCACGAAAAAGGCGGGGGCAAGGCGCGAAGCGCAGGACATAGTGGGCCTATGGCCAAGCTTTGCAACGCGGCACCCGTATTTTTCGTGCGCAACCCGAAGGGACGGGACGGATTTCGTCCAGCCCTTCGTTACTCACCACTTACAGAGACTCACTCTGCCGCGCGGCTCGTGCCTCGTGCTGGACGAAATCCGTCGCCGTCGCGGGTGCGAAATAAATGTTAACAGGCCCTAGGTAGAGGCTTCAAGCAGGATATCAACTCGATTCTTCGTACGCTGAAGAATCGACGCTTCCAGCAGCTCCCACTCTGGATAGACCACCAGCGCAAAAAGCATGAGCCCTACCCCTACAGAGATCATTGGTGCAGTGCTGCTCGGCATCGCACTGATCCATACCTTTTCTACCAAGTTCTTCGAGCGTCTTGCTCACGCCCAACCGGCGCATGCCGGCATTTGGCATCTTCTTGGAGAGGTCGAGGTCGTTTTTGGCTTCTGGGCAATGGTGCTGATCGCGGCAATGCTGGTGATTGACGGAAAGCAAACGGCCATTGCTTATCTCGACCAGCAAAGTTTTACGGAACCCATGTTCGTGTTTGCAATAATGGTTATTTCGGGTAGCCGCCCTATCCTGCAATTCGCCATGCTCTGCGTCAAATTTCTCGCCCGGCTCATCCCCTGGCCTTCCGGAAAAGCATTTTATTTCGTTACGTTATCGGCCGTTCCTCTGCTCGGTTCAATTATCACCGAACCGGCTGCCATGACTCTCGCCTGCCTAATCCTGCTGGAGCGCTATTATTCCTCCAACATTTCGGTCCGCCTGAAGTATGCCACTCTCGGCGTGCTGTTCGTAAACATTTCCATAGGAGGAACAATGACCTCCTTTGCGGCGCCCCCGGTCCTCATGGTGGCAGGAAAATGGGGATGGGATACAACCTTCATGTTCGTCACCTTCGGCTGGAAAGCCGCCATAGCAGTAATATTAAACGCTTTGGCTGTGACGCTTCTGTTCCAGAGCGAGCTATCAAAAATCAAGAGGGAAGGAAGCGAAGCAAATGCGATAGCGCCCCTTCCGGTGGTGCTTGTGAACCTTCTTTTTCTGGCAGGGGTAGTGGTATTTGCCCATCATCCGGTGCTATTTATTGGGTTACTTCTCTTCTTTCTTGGCTTTGCCCGGGCATATGAGCGCTATCAGGACCGACTTCTGCTACAAGAAGGATTGATGGTCGCATTCTTTCTAGCAGGATTGATCGTTCTGGGAGGACAGCAGAAGTGGTGGCTGCAACCGATGTTGGCGGGCTTGGACAGTACTACGCTCTTTTTTGGCGCAACGCTGCTTACAGCTGTGACGGACAATGCCGCCCTTACTTATCTGGGATCTCTTATGGAAGGCACCAGTGCCGAATTCCGCTACTCGCTCGTTGCGGGCGCGGTCGCGGGCGGAGGCTTAACAGTAATTGCCAATGCACCGAACCCGGCAGGCTTTGCCATATTAAAAGGCTCATTCAAGGACGAAGCGATTCATCCCCTGGGCTTGTTTACGGCCGCGCTGCCGCCGACCGCCGTCGCAATTCTTGCGTTTCAGTTGCTTTAGAAGGCTTCAAGGAAAACCGATCGGTTTCTCGGCCTTAAGCCCGACCTGACAGATGTTTTTGAAATATTGAAACTGTACGGGACGGGGTGACCGAGATCCCGAGTTATTGTTCCCAGTATTAATGTTTCAATCGCTTACGCAATCAATTGATCAAAAGCCGCTCATGTAACATGTGGGAACAGTTATGTGCGCATCCGGGATCCGCGAGCGCGCCACGGCCCTTGCGGAGCGAACATTTCCAGAAGCTTGAATCACCCACGCACCTTCCGTGCGAAACCCGTCTCCATCCATTTTTTTATACGGTTGGCATCGCCGATACGAGTGTTCTTCCCCCAGGAATCAAGCAATACTATTATGACGGGCTTTCCTGTTATTTTTGCCTGCATCACGAGGCAACGTCCCGCCTCATTGAGAAAACCTGTTTTCGATACGCCAATATCCCAGCTTCCGCTTCGCACCAGATTGTTTGAATTGATAAATTGCAGGCGCCGATCTTCGTCCCCAAACACTACCGCATGCTTCGCTGTTGTCGAGAATTCCCGAATCAGATCGTAGTCATCCGCGGCATCAACAAGCTTCGCGAGATCCCGCGCGGTGGAAACATTTGCGCTGTTCAAACCGGTGGAGTCGACAAAGTAACTGCTGCCCATTCCAAGCTCGAATGCTTTTCGATTCATCGCTTCGACAAAAGTACTGATCCCGCCTGGATAAGCACGCCCGAGTGCTGCCGCGGCCCGGTTTTCCGATGACATGAGCGCCAGTCGCAGCATATCGATCCGGGTGAGGCTGGAGCCCACCCGCAGACGCGACCGTGTATTCTTGAGAACATCAACATCGGCTTCTTCGATGATAATTTCCTCATGCAAAGGAAGGCTGGCGTCCAGCACAACAATCGCCGTCATAAGCTTTGTAATCGAAGCAATCGGCATCACGGAATCCGCGTTCTTGTGAAAGAGTATCTGGCCACCCTCGGCATCCAGAATCAGAGCTGCCTGAGATCGAAGATTCAGGCCGCCTGGCTGCGCAAAAACGCTGCCGATAAACACAAACATCAGGCACGCCGCACCGATAATTTTTTTCATTGTCTTATCGTAAAATTCATCCGCCCCCCGCGGATCGGGATTTGCGCAAACCAAGCAAGCGCCTTAATATTTTTCGGTAGTAAGTTCCCTCAACCTCGAGGCGTCGCTCAGCGTTATTACGTTAACAAATAACGGCCGAAACGGAAAGAACTTTTGTTCCAAGTTTGAGCTGGCAATGCGTATCCAAGCCACTTCATCCGACTTTTTCAGCCGGCTTAGCGATATCGCTTTTGCGGCGTGGCGCCCAGCAGCCTAACGGAATTCTGGCGCATTAAAGGAAAAGGAAGAAAAGTAAGAAAAAGGACAATCCGCCTCGTATTCTACAATATAGCAAGGCTATGCCCTTCCATCAGGGCCTTTGAGACAATCTCGAGCGGCAACGGGCGCGAAAAATAGTACCCCTGCATTTCGTCGCACCCGTGTTCTATCAAGAATAGCAACTGAGCCTTCGTTTCTACTCCTTCAGCCACGACCTTTAAGCCCAGGCTATGAGCAAGATTTATCATTGCCACGATAATGGTTGCGTCGTCCGAATCAGTCGTTACATCACGGACAAATGCGCGGTCTATCTTTAACACGTCCAATGGAAAACGCTTGAGATAGGCGAGACTCGAATAACCGGTGCCGAAATCATCCATTGAGATCTGGACACCGAAGGATTTAAGGTTCTGAAGCGCATTGGTAGCTGTTTCCGCTTCTTTCATCAAGACAGATTCGGTCAGCTCAAACTCGAGCAACTGAGGATCGATTTCAGTCGCTCTCAGTGTCGTGTCGATAATAGCCTCAAGGTCTTGCTGCTGGAATTGACGTGCCGACAGATTCACCGACACCGGCTGCGGAACAAGGCCCTGATTCTGCCATTCCCGAATCTGCTCGCAGACTGTCCGCACTACCCATTCCCCAACCGATACGATCAAACCGGTATCTTCAAGAACGCTGATAAATTCGAGGGGCGGCACGAGCCCGTGTGTCGGGTGCTGCCAGCGCAGCAGCGCTTCAAAGCCCGTTATTTTACCGGTAACCAGGCTAACCTTCGGTTGATAGTGGAGCACAAATTCCCGCCGCGCAAGCGCACCGCGAAGCGCAGTTTCCATCCTCAATCTCGTTACAGCGCGCTCGTTCATCTGCGGAAGATAGAACTGGTAAATCGACGGGCCGATCTCCTTGGCCTGAAACATCGCCGTGTCCGCATTTCTTAACAGGCTATCGGCGTCTATACCGTCTCCAGGATACATGCTGATTCCCAGGCTAGCTGAAATATAGACCTCTTGGCCTTCCAGCTCAAAAAGCAGAGACAGGGCCTTGATTACCTTTTCTGCCACGATTGTGGCGTCTTCGGCCTGGGCCAGGTCGGAAAGTATGATCGCAAACTCATCTCCACCAAGCCGGGCCACGGTATCACACGAACGCAGACACTGCTTCAGCCGTTGCGCCACCTTGACGAGCAGCTTGTCACCAGTACTGTGACCCATCGTATCGTTAACAATCTTAAAGCGATCGAGATCTGCAAATATCACACCGATCCGCCCTTGATTACGCTGGGCATGTTCCATCGCCTGTTCCAGCCGGTCGAGAAAGAGGCTTCGGTTCGGCAGTTCAGTGAGAGGATCGAACTGGGCCAGATAAGTAAGACGCTCCTCGGTGGCTTTTCGATCGATTGCGCTTGCGAGGATGTTTGCGAGGCTCTGTAAAAAATTGAAGCAGCTCAATGTGAAACGCTTTACATCACGCGAGTAGGCTCCAAGCACGCCGTAGGATCCTCCGGTTCCCGAGATAGGTACGCATACCGCGCTTCGTATGCCATGACTCTTGAGAATCTGCGAGGATTTGAAGCGTATGTCGGAGCGAAAATCATTGACAATCACCGGTCGGGCGCTAGCAAGTACAAAACGGTTCTGCGTATTCTCATAGGTCGCGCATATCTGACAGCCACTCCATTCGCCTTCCCAACCCACTCCCGCCTTGAAAACAAGGGACCGGTTGTCTGGCGAAAGCTGAAGCGCCTTGCAGAAATCCACATCAAGACCTTGGGAAACGAACACAGCTGCCTGTTTCCACAAAGCGTCGAGATCGCTGCTTGCCAGCGCTTGCTGCCCGAATTCGGCAATTAGCCCTTGCTGCTTGGCGTGCTGCTGGATAGCAAGTTCAGTCTGCTTGCGTTCGGTAATATCCATCGCCGTACCAACGACCCGCACTTCACCGCTGCCGGCCCCTTCTCTCACTGCCTTGGCAACGTGCAAATATCTCAGGGTCTCGTGGGCATGAAGAATCCGGAAATCGAGTTGGCCGCGCCCGTTCGCCATTCCTATTTTTTCCAACTGCGCTTCCTGCTCGAGCAGGTCATCCGGATGAATATATGACTTCCAGACCTCGTAGGAAACCGGGGCGCCGTGGGGAACGCCGAATATTTCGTACATACGGTCGTCCCATATAATTTCCCCAGTCCCAATATTCCATTCCCAGATACCGATTGCGGCCGCCTCGGTAGCCAGGAACAGGCGTGTCCGCTCATCGAGCAAAGCTCTCTCTCTTCGAGAAGTTTCAGCCCGGAGCCAGGCATTTTCGATGACAGTGGGTAATTGCTGGAGGTAGCCGTCATTTTTTATCACATAATCCGCGGCGCCGAGCTTGAGCGATTGGCGGGCGATCTCTTCGTCGCCGTGCCCGGTGATGAGAATGATGGGCAGGTCAAGCCCGCGTACCTGGCACAGCTCCTTCAAGATATCTGTAACAAAAACTCCAGGCAAACGATGACCCAGTAACAGGACATCAATGCCCACCTTGGGACCAGCCCCCTCAAAACGCTGAAAAACCTGCTCGGCTGTCTGGATTGCCTCAATGTGAAGATGAGGGGCGATTAAGGCCAATTCCGTTATTGTAAAAGCGACATTGTCTGCATTCGGTTCCACATACAAAATTCTCAGCGGAGCGGCTCGCCGGCAGGTTTCGTTTTTAAACTTATCCAAAGCGGCACGTAACACCACAGCCAGTGTCTGAACGAAATTGTCGCGCTTGATAACGTAGTCGTCTGCACCCGAGCGGAGCAACGCCAACAGCATCTCTTCGTCTGCAAAACCCGTGACCACGACAACCGGAAGGGGCAGCCGCTGACTGCGAACCTGGGCTAACAGCGATGTCCCGCTCCCATCTGGCAGATTGAGATCGGTCAGGACGAGATCATAGTGAGGCACGCCGACGGCCCCAGACGCCGGGCAGGCGGATTCCTCGGCGTCAGGCAGGTGTGCATCCGAGAGATGGCTTCGCTTGAAATCTTCAAGGCGCGCGAGCGCCTCGCCAAGTGTGCAGACAATATCCAGCTCAATATCAGGGGCGCGCGTTCGCAGCTCGATCTGAACGAGATCCGCATCTTGCGCGTTATCCTCCAGATAGAGAACTTTCATTGCGGGAACACAGGAAGAATCTTGTTTCCCATGCACATCCATAAGCGGGTCATTCCGAGACCCGGCAACCTGGCATGCATGGGGTATTCAAAACTGTCCAATAAAGCTTGATTTGCCGAGCAACTTCAATAAATTTCTCAAACTCGACAGGTTTTACGATGTAAGAGTTTGCCCCAAGCGAATAAGCTTCGTGAATGTCGCGGTCCTCAGACGAAGATGTGAGAACAACAACCGGTACAGTGACGTAGTCCGGGCGCGCCCGGATGGCCCGCAAAACGTCAAGCCCATTAATTTTCGGGAGTTTAAGGTCGAGCAATACCATTGAAGGCATCGACTTCCAACTACTCCACTTTTCAATAAGCTCAAGCGCCTCCTGGCCATCGCGGGCGACCTCCAGCCGATTAACGAGGTTATGCCGGGTGAAGGCGCGGCGGGTGAGATCCACATCCATCGGGTTGTCTTCCACAAGCAGGATCGGGGCAACAATGTTCATAGGTTGAAGTCCAGCCTTTGAACTGCAAGATCGCCTGCGTCCTTTCTTCGATCCTTATCTGCCAGCGGCAGACGCAAATAAAAGATCGCACCCTCCCCCGGGGCGCTTTTCGCCCAAATACGGCCACCCATTCGCTCTGTTGCTTTGTGAGCCATCGCGAGTCCAATACCCGTTCCCGGATAATCTTCCACACGGTTCAGTCGCTGGAATATTTCGAAGATCTTGTCGGAAAAGCGCATATCGAAGCCGATCCCATTGTCCCGCACGGAAATCAGACAATGGCCTTCTTCCGCTTCCGCCACAATCTCTATCGTCTGCGCAGGGGTATGTTGAGAAAATTTGATCGCATTATCGATGAGGTTACGCAGCACTATTGCCAACCCCTCCGGGTCCCCCATGACCTGATGCGAACCTACCTGGACGATAAGATGAATTTTTTTCGTCCGGTCCGGGATTTGGGATAGCAGAGTGGCAATAAAGGTCGAAAGCTCGACAGGTACAGCGGAGAGCTTTCGCCGTTCAAGCCTCGAGTATGCGAGCAGATCTTCGATCAGCCGAGACATATGGGTAGTGGCCGCCCGAACATTTTTCAGGAAGCTTCGGCCCTCCTCGTCAAGGCTGTCGTGATAGCTTTCCAGCAGCAAGCGACTGTACCCATCTATGCCACGAAGCGGGGCCCGGAGGTCATGCGAAACCGAATAGCAAAAGCTTTCAAGTTCCTTGCTCTTTGCAACAAGCTGGGCGGTGCGTGCCTCGACTTTGGATTCAAGATTCATCTTTGCATCACGCAGTTCTTCCTCGGCGCGCTTGCGTTCCGTTATATCCCCGATGGTCAGGAAGGCCACTTCCTTCCCGCTCTCGTATCGTGACAGTACCCCGGAGTAATTGAAGATCCGCTCCCATTCCCGATCGAGCCGTCTGACCCGTACTTCTACGTCCTGCAGGCGCTCGCCTTGAAGGACCCGGCTCAGCGGCCATCTCTCGGCAGGAAGAGGGCCATCGTCAAGGCTCGCCATTTCGAAGGTTCGTGAAAGCGTATGAAGATCGAGCTGCATCTCGTCGTCACCGATTTCATGCATTCGTCGCGCTGCCGGGTTCCAGTACAGCAACTGGCCTGAAGCATCACACATGACCAGCCCTTCACTGATGTTTTCCATCACCGCCTGCAATTGCTGTTCAGTTTCGCGCCGTGCCCTTTCTTCCAGCCGCTGCTCGTGCACGTCAGTGTTCGTGCCGAACCACTGCACTATCCTGCCCTCTGCATCTCTCAGAGGTTCGGCCCGCGTCAGGAATATACGAAAGTTTCCATCCGACCCTCTCAATGGAAATTCCATGTCGAATGCCTGTCCAGCGGAAACCGCCTCGGTCCAGCGCCGGATGACCTGAGGCAGGACCTCGGGGTCATGAAATTTCTGCCATCCCCAGCCGAGTGCTTCTCCCCGATTGGTACCCGTGTAGTCGTACCAACGCTGGTTATACCAGGATCTAGACCCATCGGTTTTTGCTATCCAGGCAAGCTGCGGGATGGTATTTGCCATGGTTCGGAACCGCATCTCGCTGTCCCGTAGCGCTGCCTCGGCAAGCCGCCGAGTAGTAATATCCAGGACTATTGCGAGAAATTCTTCTCGACCCGGCTGTGCGAATCGTTGCAAATGAACTTCTACCGGATATAGCGTTCCATTAGCACGCAAATGCTGGGTTTCGAAAACCAGATTTTCGTTTTGGCCTTTCAGGAGGGAATCGGCCATACCCCGAAAAAACACCTCATCAAATTCCGGGGTGATTTGCAATGGCGTCATTTCTGCCAACTCATCCGCACTGTAGCCCAGATTGCGCTGAGCGAAACGGTTGACATAGCTGAAACGCAAGGTCTGGGTATCAAACACGTAAATTTCATTCAAACTCTGCTCAAGAATGGCGTAAAGCCGTGAGTGCAACATGTCATCCTGCTTCGGTTCCATGTTTTCTCCGATCATTTCTGATCCGTATACATGGGTTGAAATAGCCATAATCTCCTGAATGAATGGTTGGCAAAATTAGGAAAAGAAAAAGGTCGGGGCGCGAAAGGTGACGAGCGGCGGCCCCGAGCTTTTGCTCGGCCCCCAACGGCGCTATGAAACCGTAAAATGGAGGTAGCGAATAGCTGTAAGATTTTACAGGATGGTAATGCCCAAGCTTTTTATGAGGAGTCTTGGCTGGTTCGGTTGCGCCCGCTTGCCCATCACCTTGCTGAAAACTTATTCGTGGCGAGAAGCTACGATCTTCCTTGCAGCACAGGGGAGGTTAGTGGATTTTGCCAGGCATTACGGCCGCTACGCGCACCCGCCCGCGACCCCGCATATCACACAAGGTCTTAAACAATTTAAAACCAGATAAGGGCGAATCCCGCCCCGTTCGGAGAAAAACATGCAAGAACTCAACGCCACCTGGACCGCGCTAAAACTGGGCGGACTCATCATTTTGCCACTGTCTTTGCTCGCAATAGTCGCGCTGGCGATCCTGCTCGAAAAGGCATTCGTCTACTGGCGCTTCGGGCGCCTGTCACACGATCTCCTTAACCTCGTGGAGACGTATGGATTTGCATGGGCAGATCTGGAAAAAATACTTTCGGGGCTGGACGAACGCCATTATTACAAGCGGTTCTTCGAGGTGGTTATCAGCAACCGGCACCGGCCGTCGTGGTGGACCGAATCGCGCGCGGCGGATGAAGCCCAGCTGATCGAAACCTCGCTTGCCCGCAGGCTCTGGGTTCTGGAAACAATTGTCACCGCGGCACCATTGCTCGGACTTGTGGGAACGGTCGTGGGAATGATGCGGGCATTCCAGGTTATAGGTAGCGAAGGTGTGGTTAACCCAACAGCCGTTACAGGAGGTGTGGCGGAAGCTCTCATCGCGACCGTCGTCGGCCTGATAATTGCCCTGCTCGCCCTGTTCGGATTCAATTATTTTTCCCGCCTTCAATCGCAAACAATGGATGAGATGGAGCGTCTCGGCACACGCCTGATCGACCACATCCGCCTCGATCAGGAGCGTGCCGACCATGAAGCGCCGTAAAACCCGGGATTCCCGCAAGGGACGAATCGAGATCATTCCGATGATCGATGTGATGTTTTTCCTGCTTGCGACATTCATGCTGGCTTCACTATCGATGCAGAATCTGGACTCTCTGCAGGTTAATCTGCCACAGGGCCAGGCTGAAAAACTCAACACCAAGGCGCCCGTAACACTGACATTGACCAACGACTCCAAAATTTTTATCAACCACACTCCTGTTACGCTGGAAACACTTGCGGAGACGCTCAGACCCTTACTCCAGAATTCAGATCAAAAACTCGTCGTATCCGCCGATAACGACGCGCCACAGGGAATGGTGGTGCAGGCCATGTTGCGTGCCCGCTCAGCCGGTGCTCAGCATTTCCTGATTGCGGTTAAACGCGAATAGGTTGTCCCGGCTGCGCATGCTCAAGTCGAGGTCGAGGGATGTTCAAGTCTGGTGGTCTTTGCCGCTTGCAGTCGCTCTCTGGGTGCTCATCATTTGGGCGTTCGGATTCATTCTTTCCGCCCCAAAAATAGAAACCAAGGTTCCACCCCCAATTGAAGCAAGCTTCGTCGAACTGCCCGAAGATAAGCCGGTACAAAAAAAACAACCTGAGACTCCCCAGAAAAGTGCGAAGGCGCCCCCGCAGCCCCGATCCCAGCCCCGCCTTGGCGTTAACGAACCGAAACTGGCAAAGCCTGCTCCCCAAAAGGGCGCCCAAAAGAATGAGGCGCCGGCAACGGTCGCGCGCACTCCCCCAATGCCTGCTAAAGACCTGATGGCCTACATGAATGAAGCGCGCGAGCGCCGCCGCGCCGGAGGAATTTTTGAAGACGAGCCCGCCGAGCCGAAAAATGCCGAGCCCGAGCCTTCCGAAGAAGATTTGAGAATGGCCAATGTCAAACGTAACCTCAGGGAGCCGGGCGCAAGTGGGGTATTTCAGATTACGCGAATGGGAGCTCGGACGGCTCAGTTTCTATTTCGCGCATGGAGAATTGATAGCAGCAATCCCAGGCGTGAGGTTATAGAGGTTACTGCCGGACCTGATGGCGACATACAGCGCGCGGTCGTCAAGAGGATGATCGAACTGATCCGGGAGTACCATAAGGAAGACTTTAACTGGGAATCTTTCCGCCTCGACCGCGTTGTCGTCCTGTCAGCCCGCATGGAAGACAGCAGAGGCCTGGAGGATTTTATGATACGTGAATTCTTCGGCGATAGGGCCGCGGCTCTTCCCCGATAAAGCGCGTATTCGAGACTTTACCCGCATCCCGGACCCACCGCAGCTCGTCTCTCCCTTCGCAATGTTTATCACCGAACAGAACGCTTGTTATTATGGACGCATCATATGTACAAATAATTGCCTTGGGTAATCCTTGAATTAGGCTCTCGGAATTAGGCTCCCAGTTATGCGAAGCTTATTTTCGGGCCGGGCCCACCGCACCAAGAACCGACGAATCCATCAAGGGGAATTTAAATTACTGATGAATAATGGGAGGAATCTCGATGTTCAAAAAAATTGTAACCCTTGCCGCGCTTGCAGCGGGTGGAATGATGTTGAGCAAGCATTTCCGTAAAAATCATGGGCCGGAAAAGATGTCCACGATTGAAGAGTCAGTTGAAGTGAATGTGCCGGTCAGTACCGCTTACAATCAATGGACACAATTTACGGAATTCCCAAAATTCATGAAAGGAGTCAAGGAAGTACAGCAGGTTGATCCAACCCACTTGCATTGGCGTGCTGTGGTAGCGGGTAAGGAAGAGGAATGGGACTCCAGGATCACTGAACAGATCCCTGACAACCGTATCGCATGGTGCAGCACCAGTGGCCCCAAAAATGCGGGAGTGGTGACCTTTCATAAAATATCCGATTCGACCTCGAGAATTATGCTGCAAATGGACTATGCCCCGCAGGATCTTGTAGAAGGAATCGGAGATATTCTGGGGATAGTAAAGCTGGAGATGCGCAACAATCTCAGGTGTTTCAAGGAATTTCTGGAAGAGCACGGGAAAGAAACCGGAGCGTGGAGGGGAGCTGTCCCCCAGTAATAAGTATCGGGTCAAATCAGACCCCTGCGAGCGTTGATTTTTTAGAGTATAGGCTTTCGTATATTCAGGCAGGGAAGAAATGGCCAAAACACTGAGGGCCGTCTGACCGCTGGCAATATTCGCGGCCCCGGCGGATTGCCGGCGACTTCATAGAATTGCGAAAATCGTGCTCCGTCGGGCGTCGTTAAAGAATGTCTCACAATGAAAATGGCCCGGCAACGGGATTCCGCTGCTGGGCCATTCATCAGGTATACTGATTGATCAGCTCCAGCTTGCGCCCAGGAGCCCCAAACCCGCCAGGAGTACAAGAATGTATGTACCCCAAAACATTAACACACTGTTCATGGCGCACCTCCTTGCGTTCAGTTGATACGTCTCCCATATTACAACTCCGACTTGCGCGTTCTGTACGAAAGCCCGCATAACGCAAAGTTCTCCAGTGAATTTCCCCCGGCTGGTACAGCTATAACTCGACGTTAACGATTGTTGGGCAGTGATCGCTTGTTGCGATGGGCTGGCGGCTTTTCCTGGTGAGCGCTATCTTGCTGGAGCTCAGCGGGCCCCCTTGCGCCCACTTGATCGGTCCACTTACCACTATGTGATCCAAGCCTGGAAGGCCCTTGCAACCCGGCTTCGCTGATTTCAGGCGCACCTGGTATATCTGCGGGGATCCATCGGCGATCTCCTGCCACAGGTAACTGCTTTTCACAGCCCCTGACGCATCCTTTATATTGGCCGTCGCAGGGTCTGAGCCATCCGTACGTACTCGGGTTCGCGCGATACGCGCCCTCGCCTCTTCGTCTATCCGTCGATTAAAGTCTCCAAGCAGGACGAAACGGGGACTATGGCTGGCAATCTGCTCGATCCAATCCTCCAGGATAGGAATCTGGCGATTCAACACCGCGCAGGCCGGCTCAGGATCGGTGAGGCGGTGCCCTGGCCAATGACCCCAGTTATTCAAATTGGCACAGCCTGACTTGAGATGAATATTCAAGAATGTTACGGGCGAATCATTAATGGTCAACTCGAGGGCTAAGCCCGGCCTTACTCGATGCGCTGACTCACCCTCGTGCTCCGCGATCGCCAGATCCTGGTTGGGCGCACACTTGTGCTGGCCAGAGAGTATGGATTTATCCCAGGCGAAGGCGACCGTCTGGAAGGCGGTATGCGGAGCTACGCAAACATCGAATTGCCCGGAGAATTTGCCGAGCACGTGTTGGATAACTTCCTGTGACCTCACTTCCTGAAAGGCAATTACCTGAACTCCATGGGATCGAATCAGGTTCTCGATCGTTGCCCTCAAGCCATCCAGCTTCAAATTGTAGTTTTCGACTGTTTCTGCCGCCGCCGGGTGCTTCCTTCTCCCGTAAGCGCTGCACGGCGCTATCATCCCTGCCGCGCCAGGCCCACCCGCCGCTGAGATGAAGTCTTTTTGGCATTGTTTTGCCCGGGCTTCCTCCTCGGCACTCGGACGATCTGCACCGCGCGGGATCTTCGCACGCGACTCGCACCAGTTCACCTCCGGTGCGCCGCACACTTCCACGTGACGTTTAAAATCGCTGATTGTCCCCGCCCAAGCCATGTTAAACACGGCAATTCCAATTGAGGACGTTTTCTCCCTGTCGAATGCCTCTGCGTTGAATGCCTCTTCTGCGTTGAATGGCTCTTCTGCGTTGAGTGACTCTTCTGCTTGCAAACGGGCGGGCGATATTAATAGCGAAATCCCGACGAACCCAATCAGGCAAGAAAAAAAACCCAATTCGAGGCAGGTCACGCTGGTTCATACGCGTAGCTTTGGAAGTTAACGGAGACCCTCGCGATAATTCGGAGTCCAATCACAAATCAGCCCTCCCGATGATAGCCGGCTCATCAATACAATATTTTATCTCAACAGGCCTTTTTATCTCACGAGCCGTCTTTGTTCAGATAGGATGCAAGAATATGAGGAGGCCATGACCGGAGGGAAACGGGTAACTAATCAAGTGGCGCTTAATTGAGCGAAAGGAAATGCAGGGGAATTTTAAAATGGAAATCGCGTCCGGAAACCCCCAACTTCGTCGAAGAGAGCCCGCACGAAATATTTGGTCCGACATACCGCAATATCCCTGCGCCGGCTTCAAGTGATCCTTAAATTACTAGGGGCTGTTAACATTTATTTCGCACCCGCGACGAAATAAATGTTAACTGGCGCTAAAACAAGCTCAACCGATTACGGCTGATAAAACGCTAAAATATCGCCTGCCAAAGGAGGGCGCGAGACCTGCAACCTTAAATCAACTCGCGACCAGAGGCCCGATCAGAAAACAACAAAACCGACCAAACTGACGCTTGGGGTCTCGGCCACTATCCGACGAAACAGTTACAGTTAAACCAGCAAACGCTTAACTATCCTCGCCGAAGAGGCATTCGGTTGATCATGAAAATACTCAATCACTACATGGACAGAAATGGTGCAAACGAGCCTTCTCCCGAGGCAGAAGCTCATGCAAGCACAGGGCAGGCCCTGCGCGAGCGCCTGAAGGAAATCACCTGTCTCTATGAGATTCGCCGCGGGATGGGACCTGAGTTACCGGCCGATCAAGTATGCCAGCAGATTTTCAGGAATCTGATACCCGCCATGCAATTTCCCGAACTGGCGGTGGCGGCGATCGAACTGGATGGCAAGTACTACACTTCTGATCATCACAGCCAGGGCCATACACACGAACTCCAGTCGCAGATCAGTGTCAACAGTGTTCCTCGCGGCCGGCTGCGCGTGTTCTATCCGGCAGACAAACCCTTCCTGGTGCCGGATGAACAAAAACTTATCGACGCGATCGCGAGTGACATGCAGATGTGGCTGGAGCGCAAGCAGATCGACGAGGCTCTGCGGGAGCGCCTGAAGGAAATCACCTGTTTGTACGAGATTCGCCGGGGCATGGGGCTGGAATTATCGATGGACGATGCCTGTCAGCAGATTTTTAAGCATCTGATACCCGCCATGCAGTTTCCCGAGATAGCAACTGCCGTGATTGAACTCAACGGCAATCGTTTCGCCTTCGGCCGTCACAAACAGGGCCCGGCGCATGAGTTGCAAGCGAAAATCAGCGCCAGCAACAACCTCCATGGCCGACTACGCGTATTCTATCCCGAAGACAAGCCCTTCCTGATACCTGAAGAGCAGAGGCTCATCGATGCTGTGGCGAGCGACCTGGAGAGATGGCTAGAGCGTAAACTTCTGGAGGAAACGCTGGTTTCCATAGCGGAAGAACATCAGCGTGTACTCGGACAGGAACTCCACGACAATCTGGGGCAGCAAATAGCGGCGATCAGCTATCAAGCCAAGGCGCTGGAAAAAAAAATGTCGGTTTCCGGAAGCGCCGACGCAGCATTGATTGCGGCTTCCATCGCGGCTCAAGCCCAGACAGCAGTGATGCAGTGCAAGCAATTGGCACAGGGATTACTTCCGTTTGAATTGGAGACCAACGGCCTCGTCGCCGCGCTCCGGGCTTTTGCATCGAGAATTGCGACCAGCTACAAGATCACGTGTGATTTCATCTGCGATAAGGAAGTGAGCGTTAAGGACAATAATGTTGCACTTAACCTTTATCGAATTGCCCAGGAGGCTGTGAACAACGCAATACGCCACGGTAGCGCCCAGCATGTAATAATCTCCCTGACCCGCACACGACGATATGCTCCGCCTATCGATATGTGATAATGGCCGAGGCTTCGCCGGTGTCGACAAAAAACAGGGCCTACCCCTGGGATGGGGATCAAAATCATGCAGCATCGCGCCAGGCAACTCGGAGCAACTCTTGAATTCATGGGACGCGAAGAGGGAGGCACGGAAGTGCGCCTGAAAATGCGCATGTTTTAATCATGTCAGCAACATCACCCAGCAGAGCGCACGTGATGCTTGTGGATGACCATGCCATGCTCCGGCATGGCATGGCGATGCTTATTAACCTCGAGCCTGACATGGAGGTGGTGGCCGAGGCAGGCGATGGTGATGAAGCGCTGGCCATACTCAAGAGTAAACCTCGTCCAGACATTGTTTTGATGGATGTGTCCCTCAAAACTCTTTCGGGTTTTGAGGTGATAAAAACCGTTCATAACCTGATATCCGGTTTGCCCGTACTCGTCGTCTCAATGCATGATGAAACGGTTTACGCCCAACGTGCCCTGCGGGCTGGTGCGCGTGGCTATGTCATGAAGCACGAACCCGGAGAGGTTTTGGTGACGGCTATACGGGAAGTGCTCAAAGGGAATGTTTACCTGAGCAAACAGATGCACGCGCGATTGCTGAACCGCGTAGCGACCGGGGGTACAGAGCCTGAGCCGTTAATAAACAGCTTGACCCCCAGTGAGTTTGAGGTGCTTCATTTGATTGGTTCCGGCCACAGCAGCCAGGAGATCGCCAGGTTGCTGCATCGAAGTATCAAAACGATCGAAACCCATCGATTCAACATCCGCTCAAAACTGAATTTAAAGGACGGCGCCGACCTGATACGTTATGCCACCCAATGGATTTCGGAAGAACGTTGACCAATGGGAATCTGGCGCAATTCTATGGACGATGCGGAAAATAATGGTGGCTGCTCACAGCTGCGAAGACTGGCGATACACGAACGCCACTTCTTCCATAAAAATGTTTCCTAAGGGTTTCCCTTAGAATAAAACAAGGGTTTCCCCAATATACGTTCAGTATTGACTCGGGTAGGATTCGTTCTACTAAATTCTATTTGGGTTCATTACTGCCATGAAATCGAAAACAGAAAGACTCGTAGCGGTTTTATCAGCTGTCAGCCTGTTGGCTTCCTGCGCCGAGACGAGCGCTCTCGAAAGGAAGAACGCAAATAATCATGTCGCTTCAGAGAATGCCAAGAGACCCAGCTGACCATGATCGTTTGGCAAGGCAATACGAGAATACAGCGAAGCAATTGCGGACCAAGGTAGAGGAACAACAGAAACTGCTTCAGCATTATGAAGAGAAGAGCTACCTTTATGGCAGGCAGGCGCAAGACAACAAATCGCATACCGAGGCCCTGCTGAACAAGTATCAGCATGATGTCGAGGAAACCATGCAGCAGGCTGCTTTTCACCACAAAATGGCGGCTCAATTGGTGGAACGGGAGTATACCGTCCAACCAAACAGCGCGGGAATCAGGGCAAGGGAGGCCGCCAGACTCTACAGCCCGGAGCGGAATTTTGGATCCGGCACTATAGGAAGTAATTGCGCTCGACAAAAAGTTTAAAAAGGGAACAGGTGTTCCCTTTTTATTTTCAAGGTCACCGTGATGGATAAAAACTCGGGGGCCGCCTTCTGCCCCCCTTCTACACGAACTCGCCTAGATAGAGCCTACTGAAACTCTATTGCGATACCTATAAATAATCGTACCAGCACAGTTGCATAGCGTCATTCCACACTTTTGCCAGGAATTCTGCTGCTCCACTCGAAAAATTCCATTTCTCCGCAGCTTAGCCGATTCGCCTCAGCGCAACGATCTCCTCGTGACAACGCTCTTCTAATCTTGAAGGCATTACCGCCACCTCATCTGCTTCCGGCACCATAGGCTCAGCACGTATTCGTTTCCATATCTTCAGGTCGTACCAGCAGAACCGTTTCTGTCTGAACCTCTCGATATTTTTTCGTGCTGCGCTGTCACCGGCTGAATCAGCTTTTTTAAGGCCTTCCATTTCCCACGGTCCGGCTCTGAAATGACGCTGCCCCAAACTGGGCTATATCCCTGCGAAAGAAATGGGGTATAATGCTGAGCATTATCAATCACTTGCTCAAGCTCTGCTATTTTTTTGCTCATTGCGACCGATATTTGACGATAGTGGCAGCAGATGAACTTTGTGGGGACGTGACACGGCGGTTCTGCGGGATTGCCTGGTGCATGAGATCTTGCTACTTGCCGAGCAAGAAATAGCTTGAGTATCAGTTTTAGCCATGGCGAATTCGTAATTCCTGTCTGATGAGTCGGCGCGGGCCCGGCGCAAAAAAGCGTCATTTCTCAGCGCCGCTTGCCAAAAAACTACCGGTTTTAAATCATTGTTGACAATTATCTGCTCGGGGGAGGGGATTATTTTTTAACACAACCGTGGAGGTAATATGCGTAGTAAAGGGGAGAGCCGGCCAGGCTTTGTCAAATCAAGCCTGGTGGCAGTTCTGCTTGGCGCAGTGACAATGCCCGCGTTGGCAGAAAGCAGCGTAGATAAATTGCGCAACATGTTCCGCTCAGTGAACAGTCATGGCATAGACGCAACCTACAGCACAGCCGGTTATATTGATCTTAATAATCCATTTTTCAAAAGCCTGGGGACGAATGGCCGTAGCTGTAGTACGTGCCATGTCCCTTCCGAGGGCTGGGTAATTACACCAAAAGGAGTCCAGGCACGCTTTGAAAAAACTCAGGGCATGGATCCGCTCTTCCGCTTGAATGATGGCGCGAATTCTCCTGCTGCAAGCGCGTCAACGGTTGAAGAGCGCCGCAAGGCGTACAGTATGCTGCTGAGCAAAGCGACCCTACGTGTTGGTATGGGTATTCCTGCCAATGCGGAATTTACATTGGTTGAAGTGGATGATCCTTACGGCCACGCGAGCTCAGCGGAATTGTCATTATTCCGTCGCCCGATGCCCTCAACCAACCTGAAATTCTTGAGCAGTGTAATGTGGGACACACGCGAGACAACGCTGATGCCAGGTTCCGGTAATTGTATTTTTGGTACTTCAACCTGCTTTGCTCCTGTCCCCTTTGATCTGTCCACCCAGGCTAATCACGCGACGAAAGGTCATGCTGAAGCGCTACAGGACCTTACTCCTGAGCAGCGCAATCAAATCGTGGCATTTGAGTCAGGGTTGTTCACCGCCCAGGTACATAGCAAGGATGCCGGCAACCTGACGGCTCAAGGCGCACTCGGCGGTCCGGAGAAGCTGAGCAAACAAGACTATTACTTCGGCATCAACGATACCGTCGCCGGAGACTATGTCACGCACGCGCCATTCAATCCAAACGTGATGAAGCTCTATGACGCCTGGAATGGTTCGCATTCCGGTGGATCACATCAGCACGATGAGTCAGAGCATTCGTCCGATGGTGAAAATCCCCGCGCTGCAATCGCTCGTGGCCAAGCTCTGTTCAATACCAAAAATATACAGCTCAGGAATGTCAAGGGCTTGAATGACGATCTGAACGCGAGTGTCATTTCGGGTACATGCACGACTTGCCATAACACGCCCAATTCCGGCAACCACTCGGTTCCAATGGCGCTGGATATTGGAGTTTCCGATGAATCACGGCGGACGCCGGAGATGCCGTTGTATACGCTTCAAAACAACCTGACGGGTGAAGTCATTAAAACAACCGATCCGGGTCGCGCGCTGATTACCGGAAAGTGGCAGGATATCGGGCGCTTTAAAGGACCGGTCCTGCGCAGCGTCGCATCACGGCCGCCGTATTTTCATGACGGCTCTGCCCCAGACCTGCATGCCGTCGTTGACTTCTACAACATTCGCTTTGGCATGGGACTTACAGACACCGAGAAAGCTGATCTGGTCGCTTTTTTGGGCGCATTGTAACGCTTCCGCAGCAGTAAGAAAAATGCCCTGTCGGCTAGCTGGCAGGGCATTTTTTATATGGGGCTAAAAGATCTCAATGGCAATACTTATGACATGGAACTGCTTTCCCCCCCAATTTCTTTACAAAAAGAACTTTGAAACGGAACAAGCGATAACTGGGTGAGTGGGGAATCAGTGATTTTACGCTACAGGATCAGGATGAGTTTTTGTATACCAATGAGTTCTGTCCTATATTTCATCATACAGGTCTCTTCTATCCATCCGCTATCCTGCAAAGAGGGAAAACAGCTATGAATAAATATTCGTCGATTGCGAAAGGCTTCAAGATTATCGGAGCGACATTATTTGCGTCCCTGGCATTGTCGTCCTACCCGGCAATGGCGACTGACTGGCCGCCCCTGCTCGACCCGAATCCCGCAGTTCAGCCTCCGAAATGGGACTGGCAGCTTGCCGTCCCGGTCAAGGAAAATCCTGACCCCACGGTCAAGATTTATGACATTGATATGTTCGAGAATGAGAGCAGTGGTGCAATTCAGATGCTGCACGCCAAGGGATACAAGGTTATCTGCTACCTCGACGTTGGCTCATGGGAAAACTGGCGCGATGACGCCGCCGACTTCCCAAAGAGCATACTCGGAACCTCGTACTCGGGATTTCCGGATGAAAAGTGGCTGGATATCCGCGATGTAAATCCGCAAAAATCGAAAACCGGTATGAAGCTTGCAGACATTCTCGGGAAGCGCTTTGATCGCGCGCACCGCATGGGCTGCGACGCGATCGAGCCGGACAATATTGACGGTTATGATAAGACTGCTCATGAGTCGAGCGGTTTTCCGCTCACCTACGAGGACCAGATCTACTTCAATCTTTGGGTTGCAAATAGCGCTCACTCTCGCGGCATGCTGGTCGGACTCAAGAATGACATCAACCAGGCGCACGATGCGAGGATTTACAACACCTTCGATTTTGTGGTGAGCGAGCAGTGCTTCCAGTACAACGAATGCGGCTTCTTCTCGGATTTCCTCAGGCTTAACAAGCCAGTCTTCGAGGCGGAATACAAATGGACAATAAGCAGGTTCTGCCCAGCTGCAAAGGCGAGCCGCATCAGCGCGATCAAGAAGCGTCCCGCGCTCAATGCCGTACGAGAAGACTGTAGCGCATATTATTGATACCCCATCCCACCCCGGCAGTTGGCAGAAGTCACGTGTCGGGGTAGTTTGGGAATGGCATGGACGGCGGCCCAGCAGTGTGCGCCACGATAAAGATAACACCGAAGCGAAAAAGAGGGGTAAGGGCTTTCTCCCTAAAACCCGCCGTCATGAAACGGAAACGTCGTAAACAAATTGCTCGAAGGGGGCCAAAGTCAGGCAGAGAGGCTCTCCGGGGCGGGCAAGCAACGGCTCACCTGCGGTATGCTCCGTCCATGGTTCCTTCAATTGCAGCCGGTTGATCCCGGCGCGTTGCGCCAAAGGGATTTCCAGCAGATCGGCCATATCAGCACAATAAGTCTGCTTTCGCGCGGAGGGATTTCGTATGCTGATCACTCCCTGCCCGTCGTCCCAGGATGCTTGCCCGTAAACCTGCCCCTCACCTGGATCGCCGCCGAACCAATGGGAATCTGCGAACAGTGCCGCCCGCTGCCTCGCCCAGATGGCGCTTTCAGCCACCACCGCCCAGTCTGCCTCACTCAATAGCGCAGGAGTCACATGAAGTTCCTGAAGGTAGACGCCGGTGGCAAAATAGCTGCGCACCTCATGGCGGAAGGACTCAGGACTATAGTCGATCTTCGCTGCCTGGCCCCGAATGGCATATACGACCCCATGGAGCATCAGACTTGAAAGGGGAAAATAGGGAGCCGGCTTGACGACGTTTTTATAGGCCTGCTCGTCGCGATAGGTAATCCAGCGCTCTCGCGTTGGACCGTCCCCGCACTGATCGCAGTCGTTTCCGCCCCGCCAGATGGAATCGGCATACCATAACCAGAAGGGCGAGGGGAAGGTGCCGACAGTGGCGTTGATGAAGAGATCAGGCGAATCCCGCCGCAATTGACGCAACAACTCAAGGAAAGCCAGGAATTCCTTGCGCATGCCGGGATTATTGCCCTGGAGCCCAGCCGGCGAGCCGATTCCATCCAGCTTCAGGTATTTAACGTTCTGGTGGACGACCATCTCGCGCGCGGCCTCGCTAAAAAAAGCGAAATAACGTGGATCAGAGAGTTGCAGGCCGTTCTCGCCAACGTTGAAATGCTGCTTTCGAGCTGCGGCTAGTCGAGTAATCTTTGCCTCGTTGTATCCACCCCAGGGGGACAGCCAAGTCCCGAGCACCTCGCCTAGCTGGCGCAGCTCTGCCATCAGCGGCTGGAATCCCTGGGGGAAACCGGTATGGAAATGCCACAGCGTCATCGTGTCGTCCCAGCCGTCATCGAATACGAAACCGTCGAGCGGCGCATGCCGTTCAGTCACCAGTTTTTCTTTGACGCTGCGAATTACTTGCCGGCACTCCATCTCATCGTAGCTTTTGCCGGCATAGCCAATGTCGTACCATGAATTGTAATGGAAGAATGGGCGACCCGGCCGCGCCCGGCTGGCCGCCACGTACCGGCGAAAAGCCCGGTAACGAGCTCCCTCGATCAGTGGCCCGACCGCCAAGGTGACCTCGGGGGCGTCAGTGGTCAACGGCACCAGGAAATCAAAGCTGTTTTTCGATAGGGACACTGCCGAGGCCGGGTGCTCGACAGCGATGAACAGATGCGTGCCGGTGACCACCGTTCCCGGCAGGCTATTGGTTGCCCCCAGGGACTCGGACGATTCCCCCTTCAATGACACAGCCGGAGTCCCGCCCTCCGCCCGCTGCGGCAACTGAAAACTAATACGCACGGCCGATCCCTCGGCAACCAGCGAGGAGGTAACAGTCATCTGCTGACCAGCGGGATCCGCCAGCGTGAAACCTAGCCGATTCGGCGGTTCGCCATGGAATTCGACGGCGCCGGTAAGACGCCAGGCCTTTTCAGCCAGCGGCAGGACCGGCGTTACCTTTGCAGGGCCGACCGTGATCTCCAGTCGAGGCACTCCCCTAACGGGAAAACACCAGGACAGCTTAAGATCGGTCTCAGCGAGGACGAAACAGGCGTCCTTGGAAAATGCTGTGGAGGAAAACAGTCCCATGGAAAGCACAAAGTGAACGATTGAATAGTTTTAATTGTAGGCAATAAAAAAGCGTCGAAGCGGGATTTTCCCCTAAAAATAGCGGAACACAGCTCCAGTAACTGTGGGCACACATAGTTAGCGGTTTATTTCTCGCAGATGAACCTGCGGCCTCCCGAGTCGTAAAAGCGATGGGTAAGGATGTTTGTTCGCTAACCATCCACGTTATCTGCCGCCATCTGCGCTGGCGGACGGGGCCCCCCGCTCCTTTAAAACTTTCAGCATGGCCTTACTCCCTGCGTCGCAAGATTCCCGCAGCGGCGCGGAGAGTGCAGTCCGCCCAAAAGCGGGCGGCTATTCGCTCGACTGTAATGACCCCAGCGTTTTCTGATGCCGGCGCCGGGTAGCAGACGTTTGTGGATACCTACTCCAAGTGGGCTGCGGCCAAGCTCTATACGACCAGGCTACTATACTGCAGCCAATGCCAAATAATCAGGTGCTACCTTTCTTCGCAGAACACTGCATGGGCCCTGATCCGCATCCTGACGGATAGAGGGACCGAGTTTTGCGGCAAACCGGAGACCCATGATTATCCGCTCTCCCTGGCCTTGAATGATATTGAGCACACCATGGCCTCAGGTTTCTCGGAGCTGTTATCTATAATATTTTCATCAGCTACTCAGCCAAAGACGAAGTGATTGCGAATATTGTTCATACGATGAGGCCATTCAGTGTCGCAGGCGAAACTAAGCAGCAAGCTTGATCGTCCGGTCAATAACGACTACGACCACGTCCTCGGTCCAGCGAACGCTGAGATAACGCTGGTAGAGTACGGAAGCTACGCATGCCCGTACTGCCGTGCTGCGAATGAGAGAATCGCGCAGGTTCGTGATCAGCTGGGCGACCGTCTTCGTTATGTATTCCGGCATTACCCTCTAACTGGAAGCGATATTGCTCTCAGGGCTGCCGAGTTAGTGGAGCATGCGAAAGACACCAAAAGCTTTTGGGACGCCCACGTCGCGTTGATGACACGTTCGGAGACGTTGACAGAGGAGGATTTGATTGCGGTTGCCCGCGATCTGGGGATACCCCTACCAGATCCTGGTAAAGCTACGGAGGCCGATGAGCGTGCCAAGGCGCGCGTCCAGGCCGACGTAAAGAGCGCCCAAGTCAGCCACGCCTTGGTCACGCCGACATTCTTTATCAATGGCCGCCGCTATGATGACCCATGGGATGAAAGCTCTTTCGCTGATGCGATGCTCGGTGCGCCAGGTCACAGGTTGCGGGGCGTAGCGCTCGACTTTGCCGACTGGGCGCCTTCGGCGGGCGTCCTGCTCCTGTTGGCGACAATCCTTGCTGTGGCTCTCACAAATTCCAGCCTTGGCCCCAGCTTCGTAACGCTGTGGGAGCAGTATCTGGGCATTTCAATCGGTAGCGCCGAGTTCAGGATGTCCTTGCTCCATTGGGTCAATGATGGCTTGCTCACGATCTTCTTTCTAGTCGTGGGGCTGGAAATCAAGCGCGAATTTACAGTCGGCCGTCTCGCCAGCATCCGATCGGGAGCCCTGCCGGTTGCTGCGGCCGTCGGCGGCATGATGGCGCCAGCGATCCTTTACCTGCTATTGATTCCTGCGGGAGCCTGGTCGCGCGGATGGGGGGTTCCGATGGCGACCGACACGGCGTTCGCCGTGGCGCTGATCGTGATGATGGGAAACCGCGTGCCAGCCGAGTTGCGCGTCTTCCTGACGGCGGCGTCTATCGTAGACGACATCGGTGCGATCATCGTTGTAGCGATCTTCTACTCCGGTACGATAAACTTCGGCTATCTCGCGGGCGCCGCGGCGACTGTTGCGGGGCTGGCTCTCCTCAACCGCAGCCGCATCTATAGCGTCACGCCCTATATCCTTCTGGGCATTGTGCTCTGGGCGTGCGTGCTCGCAAGCGGACTTCATGCCACTATGGCGGGCGTGATCCTGGCGCTGTTCATTCCGACGAGACAGCCTCCGAATCTGACAGCGTTGATGGTCCAGGCGGACGCGATCCTGACTACCGAGGCACGACGCAGCCGCGAGGTCTTGCGGCACGGCCCTTCCCTTCCGGCGATGCGAGCGCTCGACGCTATCCACGATCGCCTGGAATCGCCAGCCGATCGCCTGCTGCGAAACGCCGGGGGCCGGTCGAGCTACGTTGTGCTGCCGCTGTTCGCCTTGGCCAATGCGGGAGTCGCGGTTACGCCGGATGTACTCACCGGCCATGAACCTCTTATGCTTGCGATTATCGCAGGATTGGTGATCGGCAAGCCCCTTGGATTGGTGTCGGCATCGGCGATCGCAGTGTGGCTCGGAATCGCCACCAAGCCTGACGAATATTCGTGGCGACAATTAATCGGAGCCGGCGCGCTCGCCGGGATCGGCTTCACCATGTCGCTGTTTATCGCCAGCCAGGCATTCCCCGTAGAGACCGATTTCGCTGCGGCCAAGATGGCGGTGTTTGCCGCCTCAATAGCATCGGCGATCCTCGGCGTGGCCATCTTGTGGACCGCGGGCAGCGCGGACGAAACCACGGCTCGTAGGCATGGGTCACCAAACGCATGAATGAGGACGTGAGGCTGTAAAGCGTTGTGACTACAATCTTGTGACTACAACCATTCAAATATAGGGAAGTTGAAGATAAGTCTATAATTCCCTTATGACACAGCAAAATTAGCGGTTCATGGTTTTTGAGAAGGTGCAAAATCATGGTCAAGCGAATTTCGCCATCGTCCCGACGAAATGCACGGTCTGATGGATTGAAATATATTGAGTCTGGGAGTTGTATGGTTTGTACGCATCTCCATAGCATTCGCAAGGTCACACCTTTTGCCTTTTGCAAATGGCTGTGAGGATTGCCTTAAGACCGGAGACTCATGGGTGACTCATGGATGCACCGTCGCGTATGCCGCCCGCGTGGTCACGTGGGTTGGTGTGATTGTTCACCACGTTGGGCTGGGCGCTACATCGACGAAGAGATGCTCGATTTCACCGGCACCCAGACCCTACACCTCCACACTTCATCGGTTACTTTCGAGGATCCAGGCCAACGATGAAAAAAGCCCCTGACAGTTTGCTCTCGCCAGCGTCCGGTCAAGTGGACGATATTCCACCCGACACCGCGGATTTTCCATTGCCGCCAAGCCTGGAGCCGCGCCGCGACCAGATATTTCCCAAGCTCTCCCCCGCAGAGATTACCCGGTTACGGCGTTTTGGCACGGTGCGCACGTGGCAGCCGGGCGAATTATTATTCGAACCCAGCAGGCCGGGGACCGGCATGTTCGTTTTGCTGCGCGGGCACATCCTGACCACGCGCAAAAATGGCCTCGGCATCGAGATGCCCATCATTAAAGGCGGACCGGGGCACTTTACGGGCGAAGTCGGTCAGCTTTCAGGTCGTCCTCCTCTTGCCTATGCGCGTGCCCTTGAGGAGGTCGAAGCATTGGTGATAGACCCTCCTTCGTTGCGCGCAGTAGTCGTGGTCGAGGCCGAGCTTGGAGAGCGGATTATGAGGGCCCTGATCTTGCGACGTGTAGGACTGATCGAAATCGGCGGAGGCGGCCCGCTCCTGATTGGCCCTCCCGGCGGGGCGAGCATGGTGCGATTGCAGGGATTTCTTTCAAGGAACGGTCATCCCCATGTGGTGCTGGATCCGACACTTGATAGTGTTGCGGCAGATGTGACCAAGCTGCACCAACCGCGTCCAAATGAATTGCCGCTGGTTGTTTGTCCCGATGGAACGGTCCTTAAATGCCCCACCGAAAGGGAGCTTGCGCGTCGCCTCGGCTTGTATATCGATCTGAGCGCTGACCGTGTCTACGACGTTGCGATCGTTGGCGCTGGCCCCGCCGGTCTTGCTGCTGCGGTATATGCTGCATCGGAAGGGCTTTCCGTACTTGTGCTCGACACCTATGCATTCGGCGGTCAGGCGGGCGCAAGTGCGAGAATCGAAAATTACCTCGGTTTCCCCACCGGTATCTCCGGTCAGGCGCTCGCGGGGCGCGCTTATGTTCAGGCGCAGAAATTCGGGGCCGAAATGGTGGTTCCCGTGGAAGTGACGTCGCTCGACTGCTCCCGCTTACCGCTCGCGCTCAAACTGGATTGTGGTTTCGAGGTTTCAGCAAAAACCCTGGTTGTCGCCACGGGTGCAAGATACCGGCGTCCCGCCATACCCGAACTCGATAAATACGAAGGTCGCGGCGTCTATTACTGGGCTTCGCCGATCGAGGCCTCCCTATGCAAACAGGAAGAAGTGGTGCTGGTCGGCGGCGGCAATGCGGCCGGACAGGCAATAGTATTCCTGGCGAGCCACGCGGCGCACGTGCATCACCTGATCCGCGGCCCCGATCTCGCAAAAAGCATGTCAAGATATCTCATAGACCGCATAGGGTCGCTGACGAACGTTACGCTGTATACGGAATCAGAGATCGTTGCAATCGAAGGCTGTGAAGAAGGTGTGAGTGGAGTCCACTGGCACAGTCGCAAAAACGATGGCAAACACACGAAACCAATCCGGCGCATTTTTCTGTTCGTGGGGGCCGATCCGAACACCGATTGGCTCGCCAATTGCGGTGTAAAGCTGAATGATAAGGGATTCGTCTGTACCGGCTTCGACGTATCGCCTGTCGAATATGCGCGGGTCGACGAATTCGGAAAAGGACCGTCATCCCCTACCGCTCGAGACTTCGGTACCGGGGGTATTTGCGATCGGCGATGCTCGTGCCAACTCAACCAAACGTGTCGCTGCCGCTGTGGGTGAAGGCGCCGCAGTGGTCGCCCAGGTGCATGCCTGGCTCGCATCGCAGAAAGCTATTCCTGCGCAAACCACGGATTGATATCGTGTCTAACCATGTGAACCAGTTCAGTTCAGCCCAAGCCTATGGCTATGGCTATGGCTATGGCTATTCACCATAAAACTGCTCCGATCGGTGTTGACCACGCTGCCCTATGAGCCGCCATGCACTATAGGAACTTGCCAGCGCCAGCACGGCCGACAAAAGCATGACCCAGCGAAATCCATAGACGAAAGCATCACCGACATCGGCCTTTACAGTAATTTGTTCGTCCCGAGTAGCTGCGGCCGGCACGTCGATCCCGGCTAGCCTGTCCCAATGCGCAAAGACTTCCCTGCTCACCACGGGCGACACTTTGTGTTCGAGATCAGCTAGCGCATGCCGGAAGGCCACGCTCATCACGATGCCAAACAGCGCAACCGCCAGCAGCGCAGCAAGCCGCGACACGGCATTGTTGATGCCGGACGCAGCGCCGGCCTGGCTGCCGTCCAGGGCATTCATCACGGTGGTCGTGAGCGGCGACACGCTGATCGCCATGCCCAGGCCCAGAACCATCACAGCCGGGAAGAACGTAAGCCAATAGCTTCCACCGATCGCTGGCAATGCGAATAGACCAAACCCCAGCGCAGCAATAGCCGGACCGATCATCAACGGTTTCTTCGCGCCGTAACGGTCCACCAGCGTGCCTGCCCAGCGCGACAACAGGAACATCGTGAGTATGAAGGGCAGCAAGGCGGCGCCCGCCTCCACCGCAGTATAGCCCTGCACCTGTATCAGGTTGAGCGGCAGAAAATACAAACTTCCACCCAGGGCGGCATACAGAAGCAGAGTGAGCAAGTTGGCACCGGAAAAGTCGTGCGAACGGAAAAGCTCCAGCGAAAGCAAGGGCGCCGGATGCCGACGCTCCTGCAGCACAAAAGCCACTGAAGCGACGGCAGCCAGTAAAAGGGAACCGGCAACGCGCAAATCGAGCCAGCCGGCGGTAGAGGACAGGATAAGAGCGAATACCAGCGAGCCAAGACTGATGCTGGCCAATGCGGCGCCCAGCCAGTCCAGGGGCCCCTTTTCCCTGCCCCGGCTTTCAGGCACGTAGCGCAAAGTGAGGAACAGCACCGCCAGCGCCAGCGGGATATTGACTAGAAAGGCGGCGCGCCATGACCACTGCTCTATCAGAAAGCCGCCTGTCACCGGTCCCAGCGCGGCGGTGATCGCAGTATAGCCGGACCAGGTGCCGATGGCTTTGCCGCGAACATCCGTTGGGAACGAGGCGCTGATCAGCGCAAGGCTGCCCGGCGCCAGCAGTGCTCCACCCATGCCCTGCATGGCCCTGGCGCAGATGAGCTCCTGGATGCTGGCTGCCATGCCACACCATACGGATGCCGCGGCAAACAGCATGACGCCGGCCAGAAATACTCGGCGCCGGCCGTACCGGTCGCCAGCGCTGCCTCCTGCCAACAGCAGGGCCGCCAGAAACAGCGCATATGATTCGATGACCCACTGGACCTGTCCTGCGCTTGCGCTGAATTCATGCTGCAGCGCCGGCAGCGCAACATTGACGACTGTGCCGTCAATGAAGACCATACCGGAAGCGAGTATTGTCGCCGCCAACACCATGGGGCGAACCTGCTCGGCGCATGGCGCATCGGCTGGCGCAGCCAGGATCGCGGGCTCATCGGATGCGGAAGCAGTGCAGAGACTCATCGTGTCATCCCCATAAGTAGCGTCTCCACGGTGCTCGAAGCTCATGGGACGCGCGTTCATCCTTCAAGCCTTTTCAGGGCATGAATCGAGGCTTAATCCGAGATCATACATTGGCACCGAAATGAGGATTGCGTCGCCGCTCGCCGGCTTGCTTCGATCGGGTCGAGATACACGTTGATCAACACGCCAACACGTGGTGGCCCCGACTGTGGCCGGTAATTTCCGCTACCAGTAGGCGCTCACGCGTGATCCCGTACAGGCGCGATTGATGACGACATACCGGAACGAGTGTGAATGTTTTCGCGGGATTGGCAATTCTGGCCCCCTCCGTGCCGCCTTGCTCTAAATTTCGCGGTTGATACCCTGGCCGTCACGATGGCACATAAAAGACGATGTAATTGACCTGAAGAATGATCCCGTTCCGGACCCCTGACCGCCAATGTTACCGACTACTTCCAGTTGTGCCGTCCCGCTGCCTCTGTCCACGTCGACGAAGGCCGGCACGCTTGCGCTGTCGACGGCCCATAGGGCATCACTCACCGCGCCATCATATGCGAAACTCGCTAGGGACATGGTGCAGCTTGCTGTCGGCCCAACGGGACTTAAATTCACGGGCCCGACAGTGAAAGTCAGCGTATCCCTGCTGATCGCACCTGGGGTATCGCCTTTGAAAACACATTCCACAATCCCGCTGAGGATCGTGAGGCCCCCCACTGCCAGGCTGGGTGGAATGGTTTGATTGGGACGCACTGCGATCACTGAAATTGCCATGTGGTTCTCCTTCACTCGTTTAATCTATTGCCGTTGCGCTCGCGCTTGAACACCAGCCAAGTCAGGGCGCGGTTGGGCCAAGACAGCAGGCGACATGGCTACAACAATAGCCTGTCTCCATGAGTTCGAAAAAGCAGTATAGCACCGGCTCAAAAGTGTCTAGTGAAAGCGGGGCAATTCAAGCAGCTGCTGGGCGCCTACGGCCGGGAAGATTTCGAAATCTTGCGCATTTGGAATTGAGAAGTGCAATCGGCACGCCTCCGCGCACCGAGCCAATGGGAGAATAGGCGGGGAATTTCGATTGTATTTATTGCTTTGCTTCGCAAGAAAGCGGATTAGGATCAGCTTCCGCCTATGAACGATAGTATCTTTTAATACGCGGGCATGGTCCGTACATGGAGTTAAAACGGGGGCGTATTCCGAAAAGCCTCATGAGTAGGACAAATAACTTATAAGGTTTCGTTATGACAGAAGTAGCCCAAAAAACCAAGTATGAGAGTTCACTGATCGGAGCTTATTTAGTAACCGGAACCGTAGGAAATGTTGGAATGCCCGGAGCTCCAATCATGCATTTTTCATTAGTGGTTGTTCCGGGAGCACATACCGTATCCGGTACAGTCGAAATTACCCAAGCACTTGCTTCTCCAAATGGAGTTATCGTTGTAAAAAATGTAACTGGACAAATTCGCCCAACTGGATTCGGCACCGTTACCCAAGTCGTTTCACTTGAAGGTGAATATGTTCAAAGTTTTCCACCTCCTGCAATCGGATCTTACTTGGCTAAATTCACTGCCAATATGGCTATTGATAATAACTGGAACGGTACCGGTGGTTTCACTTACGAAAATCACGATGTAAATAATGTTCCTGTAAAAAAACAGTAATCGGTATTTCAATTAATGAGAGCTCAAGCAGCCTGCTTGAGCTCTCATTTACCACCGGGCAGTACTTCGTGACGACCGTCAACCCACGGCGTTTCTCTTTGTTATATCTCAGCTGTACGATATGACAAACCACCCCTGCAAAAACCGATTAAGCAGCTGATATCGCGTAACGGGGAAGACACGCTCAGGCTTGTCAGGGAGAATGACCGCTACATCACGTAGTCCTAGCTGCAGCGCAAGCAGGAGCGTTTCGCTCTTCGCCACGCCAGGAGCTTCAGGATGGACACGGCCGCGAAATAGTTCAGCAAATATGCGCTGAATTAACCCTCCGATCCCAATGCCTATGAATCACATTTTATGCAGGTCAAATTTGAATGATCAGAAATATTGCTGGATCAGTTATGCTCGTTTTTCCCCACTGAGTATTTTCGGCAATGCTCGAGGTACTGCCCTTCATGATTTTGTATCAAATGCACGATACTGGTCCAAAGCCATGAAGGGGCATCCAGGGTTTTGGAGCGATTTTTCTGAAGTTCGCTAAACCACAGTCTTCTAGTCGAAACATCCATCTGTCGCAGATGTGCTCTTCCAACTATCACCGCCAAGTACCTTGCGAGTTCCTTCGCTTCCTCTTCCGTCAAGCTGCCTACTTCAATTTTCATATCCTGGGGAAGTAGCTCCCTTAGAAACACCGATGTATCCAAGAGGCGTGCTGCCACCATTCTTTCTCCCAGGTAGGGCGAAAGATGCCGCGACGCCGCGACAACCCGGTCGGCATGTTCACCCGGTATCAATCGACCCTGTTGCTGCGGCGTAACCGGCAAAGTTGCTTCCTTGATGTCCATCAGGCAAAACGTTTTTTCATCGGAAGCACTGTTTTGTATATGAAGCAGCACGGCATAGCGAAGGTTTCCCAACGAACTGCAACCTTTTTGCCAGTATGCGGCATCGAGGAACTTCACTGCCGCGTTGTCATCCGTTGGATGTAGCGAAGTCGCGAGGCGTGTTACGGTTTTTAGCTCAAATAATTTTTCGATGGACGCTCTCTCCTCCCGGGAAAGCGGCCAAAAATTTTTTCCCAGCGGAATAAGTGGAGAGGATTGCTCCAGCCGTTCCTTCGCTAATTCCTTCCATGTCCGCCTGGTTGCTTTTCTTTTTGCGATTTTTATAGATGTTGGAGTTTTGATTGGCTTCGATTCTGGTTCATCCTGAATATCGAATGCATGCTCATAACCTGACATCAAGTTTTCGATTAGTTGTGCAGTGATAATCCCCGGCAAGCCGGATCCACGTACAGCCGAAGCAAGAGATAACCCGAGCCGTATCAAGTCGTGTGCCGGGTTTCCAATAACGGCTTGGTCAAGATCCCTGATCTGTATGTCAACTTTTCCCTCATGATTGGCGATGGGACCGAGGTTCCCTGAGTGACAATCGCCGCAAATCCAAATAGCGGGACCTGATGGAAATCGCATCGTCTTCTCTTCCAGCCATTCGTAAAACCTGGCCGTGTTTCCTCGTACATAAGCATGAGGTGATCTAGCCATTTTCCGATTCCGCATTTCGGAAAGAATGTTTTTTCGCTCACCAGGAGCGGGGGGCGTGAATTCTGGACTCTTCATGTGCAGGTTGAATTGTTGCTTTGGCAAGCGCCATTAATATTAAGGAAAGATTAGAGGGTCCGCTGGGATAATTGTTCCTGGCTCTTCTTGACGAGCGACCAATCAAACGGCGGCGCCCCCGGGGGATAATAGGAGGGAGCTGCGCCAGTAAAGGGAGCGGTTATTCTGGTTGGCACGAACCATGAATATTTCATTGTTTATCTCAATTATCAATAATACGTCCTAAACGTTATCGTGGAATAAGGCAAGGAATGGGAGAATATAGCCGGCCGATTGATAAGCTAATCATTTTTTATTGGTTGGGATTAGAAAACGATGATGCTAGATTTTCCTCTGATGATTTCCGGAGGAAATGAAAATGCCGCTCGATACTACTTCCCGTTTTGTCTTTGGTATATTTATAGTGCTGGTGAGCCTGACCGCCCGGTGGTTATATTCGATTTGAAGGCTGAGTTGCCTCTCACTGGAAGGCCTGGACGTGCTTGGATTGCTGGACATGCGCGAACCTGATGGGGCTCGGGCAAGGCTCCTGACCGATGGGATGGAGAACTTTGCAGGAGTGCGGAAAACGTTTGCAGCGGTGTGAAGCAGAGCATTAAGCCGGACATGAATTCCCGTACTATTGAATCAGTTCGCTAGAGCACAACCTGTTTTCAGATGGAGATGCCCACCTTCTTGCGCTTTGCCAAAAGCCAAAAGGCCGAGCGGACCCAGGGTCGTAAATAGCAAAGGCCCAATTCCTGGGCTCAGGCACACGGAGACATCTGCAACCAACTGGTCCGGGTTATTGGTCACGCGGATTCAAAAGAACAGTCCCAGGCGACGCGCCACCAGGGGTACCCACGCCCGTCATACCCGACTGCGCCAGTGACGAAAGCATGCAGTGCTGTGCCCAGCGTTGTACCATATCGCGAAAGTCGCAACCCGACACGGAGCTGCCTGTCGCGATGGGCTCTTCAACATGAGAGTTCAGTATATATCGCTGGCTACTGAATCACGCGTGGATGGCTGCCTCTCTTCAACGCTTGAATGGCCTCTTTCTCATTTCTTACAATGACATTAGCCGGGCAGAAGAAATATCTGGAAAGCGCCCGTTGCGCATAATGCTGAGAGATATCTTCGAGTTCCTCCCATTTTGATTCCCGCGCCCGTACCCAGGTCCTGTCGTCACGGCCAATGGCATAGAGCCTTTTTTCAGAAATCTGAAATTTAAGTATTAATATTTTCAGTCTCGCGCTCTCTCTCACGCCATCGGTTGCACACCGCATACCCTCGTAGCTTACGTTCATCGCTCCTTCGGGTGATTTGATTACCAGCGTGTAGCGCACTATGCCATCCTCTCCGACGACGATGGAGGGAGCATCAATGTAATGAAGATTATTGCTGGCCGGGCCGGCGTCAAATGGCAGCAGATTCTCCGCTTTGGGGTAAGCAGGCAATTGTACCTGCAGTTCAGCCCAAGATTTGTCACCATCAAAATCACTATCAAATCCCATCACTGGCTTTCGGGCGGCGCACGCCGCGAGCGTCAGCAGGCATAGCAACAACAGAATTTTTTTCATGATAAAAAATCAACTAGCGGCGCAGATATCCACTCCGCCAGTTTCAAGCACTACACTACCTTTCCTGCTCAACCAGCAGGAAAGCAGCATTAAAGTCCCCTAGCAGAGGTTTGGGGTGGGGTCGAAGAAGCGGAGGCCCGTTTTCTCTTGATTATCTCATTTCGCATTTCATTGAACTGCTCCCGCATTTCAATCTCGATGAAGACCTTTCCGAGTGCCGCAGGGATCCAGACTTTCGGGATGGCATCACTCCGATGGATCACACGAGTTTGTCCGCCTTCGTCAATCAGATAAGTAGCACCGTCCAATTTGTGCATATTGCCACTGATCAGGTGCGACCGTATTTCACGGTAAGGAATCAATCTTACTTCTCGTGTTGACTCGAACGGATAGCGCAGAAGGCCGTAACTCCCAGCGCCGCGCTGGAAAATCCTAAGCCTGGCTTCAGAAACACTGATCACCTTGCTCTCCTTCATGTTAGTGACAAAATCAGCCATGTTTTCGAAGTCGGTCAGCACGTCCCAGACCTCCTGGCGGGTTGCTGGAACAGCAAAATTAAGGTCAATGATGATATTTTCCCCAGCCATGTTGACCTGAACTTCAATGTCCTTACCCTTCAGCGAATCCGCAAACGAGCCCGCCGTAAACAGCACTGACCACATGAATAGCAAGAAGGAAGCGTTTCTCATCGGCATACACAAGAAAGGGGCGGTTACTCACTCTCGGAATCAAAGGAATCTGCGGCTACTATACTGTTATAGACAAACCGCTCGGGCCCTGCCGTAAATCGAACTACGTTACAGAGTTAAATCAAGGCGAGTCTTGGGAACACGCGGCGGGCAGAAGGGAGGGTCGAGGGCAACCGCAGGTGGCTACCCTGGAAATTCCAGAGGCGATTTTGCTATATAACGGTACAACGACATACTTTTTGAAAATCCTCGTGTCGCTCTGGCGAAAGAGTTCAAAACAAGTCTAGAGCCCCTTACTAATATATGCGAAGAAAGCGGAATCGAACCACCGCTGCTTAGCGATGATCTCTACACGGCTAGTTGGCGAGACCAGGAAGTGACATAAGATGGGAGAGGGAGTATGGCTTGTGACTTAAAATGGCAGATATCCGAAAGGAAGGCCTGTTTTATCTAAAGCTCCCTTCTACATCGAACTTGTTTAGAGGTTTCTTAGGTTCTTTAGCGGTTTCTCAGCCAGTCCCGGGAGACGGATATCATATGGACGCCATGATCCGGAGCTTCGCCCGTCCATGAGAATAAGAAATTTGAACCGTCCGCAACCATTTGCGGCACGCCGCTATCTCGTCCGGCACTGATTTCCGCGAGGCGTATCAACCGACCGGATGAGCCATCGGTATACAATTTGCGTAGCACCAGATGGGATTTCATTGTGGCCAGGTCCGGCGCCGTAATCCAGGAAATGACTGCGGTACGGTCATCAATCCAGGCTAGTCCAACGCGTCCAGTCGGGTTCTTCCCATCCACTTCCATCGTCTGACCGAAACTCTGCCCGCCGTCAGTGGAGAATGCGGCGTTTACGCGGGGCCGGTCGCCTTGGGCGGTAAACCACGCGGCAGCAACTTGCATTCCGCGGGCGCTCAACATGGGTCCGTTGACCGGACATCCATCAATTTCCCATCCTTCTTTACCCAGCGGCATAGGTGCTGACCATTTATCAGCCAAGCAGACGCGCCACCCGGTGATCGCGGATCTCGTTCTCCGTGCGGCCACGCCAGGCTGCCACTGGGCCGGCTGGTGTTACAGATACTGTTGTCCAGCAGCAAGTGCATGTACTGCTGTCGATTATCTGCTCGCTATCCATGCTGCCGTCGCGATGAATGCGTGCATAGCGTAAAGTGAAAACCGATTTGCCACCGCCATCCCGCTTGCGCCGATCGCGTCCATCCAGCCAGATCACGCCGGCACTGTCATGCACAGGGAATATCGTGGCAAAACCATATTGCGCCGCCGTAGCGCTGCGATAGGGTGGGCTGGGTGCACTCCAGGTTATGCCGGCATCCCGGGAAACGGATATGGCAATATCGTAGTGATAGGCGTTCTCCCCTTCTTTATTGATTAGCCAATGCGCCACCCAAAAGGACTCGTCAATGGGTACCACAGACGGAAAATCGCTCCAGTTGACGAACCAGTCATTACCGCGCGCGGCTTCGCCCTTGTGGATCCATCGTCCATCTCGCAATACGCCATACTTGAGAGCATGACCGTCGGGAACCGGTTCTACCCAGCTCATCAATATGCCACCAGCAGGGAGCACGGCAAAGCGAGGGGACTGAGCGCCGAGGGCCGCAGGGTTTGCAATATTCCGTATTTTTGCTGCCGGTTGGGCCGCCTGGCCCAGGGTGGCGGTTACCATTAATAAACTTAGAATAGCTGTGATATGCAAGCTGTAGGTCACTTATCACCACCCGCAAGCTAATGTATGGAAGCCAAGCCAAAGCATAGTGCGGAAGCGTCGATTTGAGAATGCGGCAAATTGCCGCGCGGCATTTTGTCGCACCGCCTCTAAGAACTGACTAGCGTGGGGCGGCAGCCTCCGAGGACTCCTTCTCGAAGGCTATGAGGAGCTTCTCCTCGCAAACTTAGGTGAACCGGTCGGCTGCCCCTGCTATACAGAGCCACGGAGCAAGCGAACGTCGGCGCGGTGATCGGGGGGATGATACGAGAAGAACCTCTCGCCGAGAGAGCGGTAATAAGGAGAGGCGGACGTGGTAAACGTGAAGTACATTGAGCCGCTGCCTGCCCTTGAGCGTTCCGTATCCCGAGGAGATTGAAACTCCGTCATGCCCATCCATGGCAACATGGAGGGGAGCCCAGCGCAATCGGCTTCAACTCACGTAGATGCTCCCCAGGAATTCCCAAACTACATATGATGGTGACCATGGCGTCCTTGCTGCCTGCTTGCGGCACACTAGCATTCTCTTTTCCGGCAGTCTTGTCCACGGGCTTGAATGGGGTGAAGCGAGCGGACGTGACTTCCTGTCCCGGGAGGTCAACAAATACGATCACTACTATTTCGGGAGTGACAGCAAAACTCCCGGTGCCCGTTAGCATATTCTCACCGGCGGGCTCCAGCTTAACCGAGGTCTTATCCTTGCCTTTGCCGATTTGGATTGTCGCCTTGCCGCCGCCGCCCGCGGTGTTCAAAGCACGGTCTGCATGATCCATTACATAAAGGACGATTTCTTTCTGCTTTGTGACAAGCTCCAAGTGATAAGGACCTGCCATGCGCGTTTGCCCACCATGTGCCGATTCCTTGGAATCGAAATATGCTTCATCGTGAGCTCCCGCAAACATTGACGTTCCCGCCAGTAGAGCACCGGCAAGCAACGTGATCGCTCTTAATGCATCCATTTTTCATGTCTCCTCGGGTGTGGATAAATGCGTGCGTAAAATTCATAGGGGTTTATGCTTTCGTTATAACGTAGGCAACCACGGATAACTCCAATTCCCCTTTTAGGAACCAAATACTCTGATCCGTTCTTCGGTCACTATGCGCCCATAAATACCGAAGCTGCGGATCTCTTTCTTTAGGTGCTCGAGCAAGCATCGCTTCAACAAGTTTGGAAGGTCCTGAGCACAGCCTGATCGCTGGAGAGCCCCTACTAAAAGTCATGGGCCATTCCAAACGGTCATATGCTGGGAACAAACTGTAAAACAAATTATTTGAATTAGGAATGTGGCATATTGCCGCATGTGACATTTTGTCGCACAGCGAAAATTGACGCCGCCGGACGCGCTTGTAGCTTAGGTTTGCACGAAAAAGTATTGCACTTCGATTATGAACATCGAATATTCAGGAAGCTGTGCGATTGGCGAGATTGAAATTATTTTTGTTTTCTTTCCTTTCCTTACAGCACATCGTGGAGGGCCTGGCGCAGCGTATCGTCAACGGCGAAGTGCCCGAAACGCTGTGGGACAAGAAAGTGCTATCGCTGATATGGCGGCATTGCTCGCGGGGGAAATACCGTGGCGAATTCGAAGAAAGGCTAAAATCGGTTTCGAAGGAGACCGCACAAAGCGAAGGTAGCACGACGTGTTTATCGACGAGCTTCAACCATGGTGGGCGCGGTAAGGCGGAAGGTGAGATCGATGCGGGGAACATGCTCAAACCCGCGCTGGCGCGTGGCGAGCTGCACGGCGTCGGCCACCACGCTGGATGAATACCGCAAATACGTCGGTATCAAACCGGCCAGGTCTTCACAATAATTCTTCCAGAAGGTCCTGGGAACGAGTCCCCGTTTCCTTGCTTTCCAACTGAAACGATCTAATCTATGTTGAAGATAAGTTGCGGGGCACAGGGTTGAAGTAGCACAGGGTTAGTTGAAGTAGATTGGCTGCGTGGAGTTGACTCTTTTTCGTGGACACTTAATATTTTAATTTTGAGGAGTCCACAATGCCCAAGACACGTCCGCCCTATCCGGTTGAATTTCGCCATCAGATAATCGAGCTGGTTCGCGCCGGCAGAACGCCAGCCGAGCTTTCCCGAGAGTTCCAGGTCACCGCGCAAACCATTCAGAATTGGGTAGGGCAAGCCGCCCGCGATATGGGTCACCCCTTGCCCAGCAAGGAAGGCCTGAGTACGGCTGAGCGAGAGGAATTGGCCAGGCTGCGCCGCCAGGTCAAGCAATTGCAGACGGAGCGGGACATACTGGCAAAGGCTACGGCCTGGTTTGCCGGCAGAAGCGGTGTGACACCCACATCATCTTCGAACTCATAATGGCAAACCAGGCCGTGTCTCCCGTGCGTGCCCTGTGCCGTGTCCTTCGTGTCTCAGCCAGCGGGTTCTATGCCTGGCGTGATCGACCACCCTCGGCGCGAGCCATGAATAACGCTGTATTGACTGAGCGTATCCGGCAGATTCATGCCGAATCGGATCAGACCTATGGCATGCCACGGGTTCGGGCTGAGCTAAGCGACCAAGGCGTGACAGTTAGCCGTCAACGTGTAGCCCGCCTCATGCGCAAGGCGGGTCTGAGAGGTGTCAGCCGGCGTCGAGCTTACATCGTGACAACTCGGCGCGACGAGCGTCAACGGCCAGCACCAGATCTGGTGCAGCGTCGATTCCACGCGGATTCTCCCAATGCGCTGTGGGTGGCCGACATGACCTATGTGCCCACCTGGGCAGGATTCATCTATCTGGCCGTGGTCATCGACGCATGGAGCCGCCGTGTGGTCGGCTGGTCTATCGGTGAGGAGATGAGCGTTGACCTGGTGCTGGGTGCACTGAATATGGCTTTGCAACAACGCCGCCCCGAACAGGTTATTCATCACAGCGATCAAGGAAGCCAATACACCAGCGTGGCCTTCGGCAATCGCTGCCGCCAGATGGGCGTGCGACCTTCCATGGGAACGGTTGGCGATGCGTTTGATAATGCCATGGCGGAGAGTTTCTTCGCTAGTCTCGAGTGCGAACTCATTGATCGTAAAACCTTCAGAACCCGTACCGAAGCCCGCTTGGCAGTATTCACCTGGATTGAAGGCTGGTACAACCCCAGGCGACGTCATAGCGCGTTGGGATATCTATCACCTGTTAATTTCGAAAGGAGATCGCCGACCTCTATTCCTGAATCTGATATCCAGTGTACTAAGCCCGAGCACACCACAATGATCGCTTGGGAATCAAGTCCATAACCGTCCACGAAAATGGGTCAACTCCAGCCTGACACCAGCGCGACTTACCGTTTTCTTACTTAAAAGCAACGGCGCCAATTTTCGACTCGGTGGCCCTTTGGGGGATTTTTATGAATAAGGCGACTTGGATGTCGGCTGCCCAAGATAAAGAATTACGCGCCAGTGCTCGTTGTACTGGCTTTAGTATTTCCGCCATGCGTAGCAGATGCTCAAGAGACGATCACGTTCCCTGGATTGGTCCCCCAGACTACTAAACCTTCAGATCGCACGGCTGCGCCGGTCTGCGGAACGACGGGGGAGCAGGTAACAAAGAGGATGATAGTGCTCCCCTATGAAATCCCCGTCTAAATCGTTCCTTTGGATCCCCGCGACTCGGCGAACTCTTCCCTGGCTAGCCATCCTGGCTCTGTACACTGTCGCTGTGCAGTTGCTAGTGCCGCTCACCGCCCTCTCTTTTGACATCTGGGACAGGGAGGCTTTAGGGAGCGTAGGTCTCATTCTTAGTCTTCTGATCGCTTTTCGCAACAAAGTTACATTTGATCGATGGTGGGAAGGGCGCATCATTTGGGGAAAGCTGGTAAACGACAGCCGCAATCTGGTGCTCAAGGCGAAGGCTGCTGTTCCTTTGAACGAGGTGGAAGCATCTGAACTGGCTGATCTCGTCGGCGGCTTCGCTCACGCACTGCTCCGCCATCTGCGGGGCTCTGGACGTTTGCAGGATAATCCGCGGTACCAGGCGGAGGTAGAGCAGCCGGCTCATGTCCCAATGTGGTTCGCGGCCCGAGTGTTCTCGCTCATCGACGGGTGGCGAAGGCAGAACCGCATCGACGGCTTCACATTGCTATATCTCGAACCTCACGCCACAGCGCTGATGGACGCTTCCGGCGCCTGCGAGCGGATTCGAAACACGCCGCTTCCGCCTACACTCACGGGAGTCCTGCGATTGGGCATTGTTCTCTACCTTGCTTACAGTCCACTGGTGGCGACGAAGACCATGGGTTGGTCCGCCCTTCCCGCAGTGCTTCTGGCCGGCTATATCCTGCTCGTGTTTGAGATGGCATCGGAGATCATGGAGAACCCGTTTGGCACAGAGGCCGACGATCTCGACCTGGAACGCTACGTGGAGGTCATCAAAGACTCGGTGACCGAGATCGCCCAATCGCGA
>CAWBAF010000006.1:0-336566 GCA_963786735.1 uncultured beta proteobacterium | reverse complement strand
GCACATGGTCGCCTGGTGGGGGGAGTATTTCTTTTTCGCGGTTGAGCTGGGCGATCTGTTTGAGCAGTGTGTCGGTATTGTTCCAGGCGGGCCCGTCGGCATCGGGTATCCAGCGCGCGCGCAGATAGCCAAAGCGGTCGATCAGGAACTCCAGGTGGCGCGGCAGGGTGCCTTCTCCCAGGAGATCGGGTTTGGAGAGCGTCCTGCGAAACAGGGCGTAGCTTTGCACGATCTCGGGCGAGCCCTGGGTAACCACCGGGAAGGGAAGTTCTGCAATGCGGGCCAGGTCCTGCGGGGCCAGGTCATCTTCCGGCACGGCCAGCAGCACGGTGTTGGCCTGGGCAAGCCGGGAATGGAGGCTTTGCAGTTCCTGCAGGCGCTCGCGCGATTGCGGCCAGGAGAACAGCACGAGCAGGACGTTCTTCTGGCCGCGGAAATCCTTGAGGGTGCCGCTTGAGCCATCCTGGGCGATATAGGAGAAATTGGGCGGTCCCATATTGAGCTGGGGCTGCTCGGGCTTGACCGTGGGACTCATCAGCCGTGCCTGGTAGCCCCGCGACATGGCGTGCAGGTAGTTGACCACATCCCAGCGGTCTTCTTCGCTGAGCTTGTCGGCAAACAGGGGCATGCCGGTATCCGGTATGCCGAAGGTGAGCCAGTGGAAGAAGTCGCCGGCAGTATGCTTGGCGGTATGCGGCTCGGTCAGCATGTCCACCGGCGGCTTGGCAAAGCTCTTGGCCATGACGCCATCGCCCTTGCCCTGGGGGCCATGGCAGGCCACGCAGTTCTCGGCAAAGAGGCCTGAGCCGTTGGCAATCGAAATGGTGTCGAAGGGCACCGGGGTCTTGCGATAGGTTTCCGGATAGGCATCCACGGCCAGGGGCGGCAGGCCCACCGCGAAGGCGGCAACCGCCAGCACGGCCGGCACGCCCGCGCGCAGTTTCCCGGTCCAGCCCCGGCTGCGTCCGAACAGCACCGCGGCAATGGCTGCGGCAAGCAGCGCCAGCCCGCTGTATACCCGGGTCATCACGACAGGATCGCCCCAGGTCGCCGCGAGCGAAAAGCGGAAGGAGTAGGGCCAGTCCTGGATGAGGGCGTGCTTGGCAGGTACGGTATTGGCCACGATGGTGGCAAGCAGCACAATGCCCATGGCCAGCAGGAATTCGAAACTCACCCATTTGCGCAGCTTTTCTCCGCCAGCCTGGGCGTTCTGGCCCTCGGTGGTCCGGGCAAGCAGGGGCAGCCAGGTGGAGCGCGCCCGTGCGGCAATCACCAGCACGACCCCCAGCAACGCAAGCTTGGCATCGAGCAACCAGCCATAACGGGTGGCCACCAGGCCACTATAGCTCGTGTCGACCATGCGGTCGGTGATGATGACGCCGGTGGCAATGACGCCCAGCATGACGGGCAGGGCCATGGTGGAGAAGCGCTTGAGCGCTATTGCGCCCGCGGCCATCGCCTGTTCGCGCGATTGGAACAGGGCGTGGATGCGGGCAATGGCTTCCGTTTGCAGGCCGGGGTGCGCAGGCTCTTTCTTCTCGGGTTCGGTGCAGGCAAAGCAGACGGCGAGGAAGGCGGGCAGGGCGCCAAACCATACGCTTGCCATGATGATGTGCAAGGCGTAGGGCAGAATCGACATGACCGAGAGCTCTTCGGCGGCCGAATGGCTGGCCAGCGCGCCCACCGTCAGGGTGAGCGATGCGGCAGTCGCGCACAGGATATATTTCCAGCGCGCCGGGGGACTGTAGCGCAAATAGCAGGCAATGGCGAATACCACCAGGCCACAGGCAGCCCGCGCAATCCAGATCTGCCCCATGCGGGTATTCTTCATGAGGGCGAGCCAGGCATCCAGCCGCCAGGCATTCTCACCGATGCCGGTGGCCTGGGCGGTGGTGGTGGACAGGATGCCCACCAGTCCGATGAGCAGGATGAGGCCCAGCCAGGGCAAGGCGCGTTGCAGGCGGGTGACCCAGGGTGAATGGAAGAAGCCGGCAATGGCCAGAAATACGCAGGCCCCGACCAGGATCATGTTGGACGCAAGCTGTAACCAGCGAAACAGCGTTGCGACGACGTCGATCATTTGCCCGACACTTTGCTCTTTACGGTAAAGTCGTAGGACGAGTCAACCACGTGGCCGTCCACCGACAGCACCCGGAACTTCACGGTGTATTTCCCGGGGGAAAGTTCCGGCAGGGACAGGACGATGGCCTTGGGGTCGTCTTCGGCAACCCTGGGCTTGGCCGCGGTAACCGGCTTGTCCCCCTGGATGACGGTGAGTGCGGCGTAATCCTTTTCAACCTCTTCGTTGAACCAGAGGCGCACCTGTGCAGGCGGCCGGGTGAGCTGGGCGCGGCGCGCAGGCTCGGCCTTGGTGAGCATGGCATGCGCGGCGGCAGGGGGGCTGTGCAGGCCTGCCGCAAGCGCGATGATGAGCCCGGCGCCCAGCGTGATTCCTTTCAAGGCGGTAATGGGGCTTTGGCCGCTTTGGCGGCTTTGGCCTTGGCCACCTGCCCGCTTCAAGGCGGGAACTGTCCATGATTGCATCTCTTGCTCCTCGTTGGGTTGCCTCCCCTGCCGCTTCCCTTATTACCCTCAAGGACTACCCCTCAAGGGGGGTGCCAGCGTTCATCCGCCAGGCTCGGTTTCAAGCCCCGGTTTTAAGCCCCGGGAGTTCAAGTCCCTGTAAGCGACGCAGGTATTCTTTCGACTCTTTTGCTTCAGTATGGTTCAGGTACCGCAGCGCCAGGCATCCAGGCCCGGCCCGCAGCAAAGACTCGCAAAAAAGCTTTCAGGTCGTGCTCATCTTGGCTGGTTTGCGCCCGCGCAGGAAGAATACCACCCCGGCCACCACCGCGGCCGCGATGGCGCCCAGCAGGAAGGGCGAGGTGCCCTTGGGTTCACCCACCGAGAAGGGGAAGCGCGAGACGTATTCCTGTTTGTCGCCTACGGTCACCAACCCCACGAATTTGCCCGGTTGCGGGAAGTTGTATTCGAAGGTGATGGAGCCGTTGGGGTAGACCTTGGGGGGAATGTGCAGGATGGTAATGTTGTCCAGATCGGCGGGCTTGACATCGGGTGCGCCGGTGTCGCGGATGATGCGCACTTCGGTGGGCATGGGGCGCAGCGCTTCTTCAATGTAGTCCAGCGCCACGACGGTGCGCCCGGTCAACGGAATGTCTTCGCAGAATTCCTTCTCTTGCGTGGCTTCCGGCTGGTAGCCGGTAAAGTGCATGGTGTAGGGGCCTATCGTGAGTTTGCATACGTCATCGGCCAGGGATAATCCCCCATGGGCGCGCGCCTCCATTGCATGGGGCAGGCTCATGGACAGGAGCAGGCTAAGCAGGGCAGGTTTCAGGAGTTTTTGGAACATCGTCAGAATCGCCTATATGAGGATGAGGATAAAATTCACTATAAGAGGAGCGGGCGCGCGCTCATGGGCGCCGCGCGGAGCGCCAGCGCCGCACACGCTCGGATTTCATGAGCTTGTAGCCCAGCAGGGCCAGCAGCAGCAGGCCGATAAGCGGCACCACCGCAGTGCGGAATATCTGCGCATAATTGACCATCTGTACGCGCAGGGGATACTGGTAGCGCAATGGCGGGAGCCCTTCCGCAGTGATGATGACCGTGTAGAGCCCCTGGTCAAGGTTTAACTCGCCACGGATCACGCCGTCGGGGTGGTAGTCTGGCTTGACCAGGCTGACCGTCTCGTCTTCGGTTTCGCTCGTTCCCTTGATCACGCGCATGCCAATGGGCATCTCGCGCATGGCCTGGTCGATGAGATCGATCACCAGGTAGGTTTCTCCCCCTTTGGGGATTTCGGTGCAGTATTGGGCGCTGGCGTCGAATTGCGGCTGGTAGGCGCTCAAGTGCACGATGTTCTCGCCAATGCGGCGGTTGCAGCTGTCTTCTTCCATGGTTTCCTTTCCATGCGCAGCCGCCCCCCCGGCATAAAGGGCTCCGACCAGAGCCCATGCCAGGACAAGGATCGCAGTGCCTGCCCGCAGCATCGCGCGGGTGACGGTCATGGCTGTCGTGGCTGTCATGGCTTGGCTGCTAGCGGGTTGATCCGCTCCATTGCAACGCTGTCAAATGTCACGGGGTACAGAGACAAGATTGCTTAAAAAAGGCTGCTTGAAAAAGCCACTATTATACAAATACTGCGGTGATTTTGCTTCCAGGACCGATTTTCATTTTATCCACTTAAAAAAACACCGATCCACCTTCGTCTTCAGACGTTGGCGGACCGGTGTCCGTGTTTCCAGTCTCCGTGTTTGCTGCCCGGATTTCTCCCGGGGGAACCCCGCAGGGGCTCCCCAAGGTTCTTCTTAAAGCTTGGTAAATACCGGTATCACGGCCCCGGCAATACTGTTGATGTTGCGGTCGCCCGATTCGCTCCAGGTCATCACCAGTCCGCCAAAGCGGCTTTCCGGGTCACCCAGCAGCGCCATCAGACGTTGTACTTCCCAAAGCGCATCCTTGGCTTCCATCTTGACTTCGCGCGTCTCGCCCGGCTGGATCGGGGCGTCGTTGTCAAACGACAGGCCCGTGGCCACGAGTTCCTTCGGATAGTTGCGATCCAGGTGCTTCAAGCCTACCTTGTTGATGAAGCGCACACCGGCTGTGGTGAATTCGCCGATGCGGTAGGCAGTGTCGCCACTGTTGGTCACGCTCATGGTCACCCGCAACGCGCGCCCCGGTACGTCATAGTTGGCGTGCGTCACCTTGATGGCGATGGGGTTGGGTTTGACCGGCATGGGCTGCACTTTGGATTCGCCCGCCTGAATCGGCACGGTGTAGGGGTGCTTGGTCTCGGTGTAACGATAGCCGCCCCAGACTATGCCAAACGTCAGGATCAGGACGATCCACGCCATCTTCTTGTCCATCGGATCAAGCAGCAGCTCGTCTCCATAGGCAAGCAGTACCCGCGAACGCGGCAGGAACATGGGCCGCGCTACATAGTAGCCTATCCAGAAGATGCCAAGCCCCAGCCACAGGGCGTGCCAGAACATGCCGTTGCCGTAGTTGAAGGTCTCGGTGTCGATGGTCTCGCCCGTCAACAGCTTTATCGGGTTGGTGAAGTCATCCCAGCTGCCGGTGATGTTCATCCAGGCCGCAGGCCCTGCAATCGGGCCGGCATCCTTGATGTTGACCATGGCGTGCATGTGGTGGCGTCCCGGTATGCGCGCCTTGAGCTTGGCTTCAAACGCGTAGTCGCGGCCAATCTCGAGCGGGCCCGAAATCATGGTCGGCTCGCCATTGAGCTTGGTGGAGAGGCGCACAAACACGGGGCTTGGGCTGCCCACGTTGAAGAAGGCGCGCCCAGGCTTGCCCACCGCACGCGGCCAGTCCTCGGCCAGGTGAAACTTGCCGGTCATGGCAGCAAAATCATTGACCTTGGTGGTCTCGGGTCCCCATTTCATGTCATACCACTGGATGGTACGCATGCGAAGGAACGGTTCCTGGGAGCGTTCGCCGTGGGCGGCCGCCGGCTGGATGTCGGCCAGCATGCCCATCGCCAGCGCCGCTGCCGCGCACAGGCCAGCCAGGCCTTGTTTGCCTCGTTTCATCAGGTTCTTCGCTTCCATTATTTGATCCCCTCCGGAAACCCTTCTTCACCGTATGCGGTAACGTCGTTCTTCATGGAAATACGTCCACGCGGTCCCTTTACATAGAAAAAGGCGGTGCAGTAGATCTTGCCAAAATACCACCATACGCAGAACATGAGCATGGAGACAAACGCGGAGAAGAACGCGGCAATCACGGTGGTGTGGCCACCAAAGGTGCGCAACGACCCTTGTTCGATCAGGCGTACGTACTCAGGGGTACCCGTGCGTACATACAGAAAGCCGGTGTAGTCGGCCACCGACAGCAGGACGCCTTCGGCAACCAGCGGCAGGTGGGTCGGCCCAAAGATCGGCCAGTTGCCCGGGTAGAACAGCAGACCAAATGCGCCGCCTCCAACCAGGGCGGTGATCATCCAGTTGCGGGTGAGCAGCATGACGGTGTCCATCACCAGTGCGCCAGGTATCATGGTGGAGGGGAACACGAAGTTGATGGGGTAGTGCGACCACCAGTAAAATCCCCAGAAACGCGTCAGCCATTCGCCTACCAGCAGGCACACGATGCACAGGGTCGCGCCATAGGGCAGTCGGTAGTTCACCCACAGGTAGTACATGATCGCCGCACAGTAGGTGATCCCTACGATGGGGGTGACCACCGGCCACCATTGCCGGTCCTTCCAGTCAAGCCAGAAGTCCCAGTCGCCTGCCAGCAGCATGAAGTGCATGTGGTAGGTCCCAACCAGCAGAATGCATAGAATCGGGAAATAAATCACGTCTATCATCCTGGACATCTTTACTGCTTCAGGCGGCATCTTCGCCGCCCGTATGATTTCATCTGTTCTGCTCATCGCACCCTCCCCTCAAAAGTCTAGGTTCCATTCAATTTGTGTTGCTTCTGCTTTCCGTGACCCTCATCCCTTGGGCTGCCTTCCTCCCTGCCACCTTCACCCCCTGTGGGCCTGTTACCTCGGCACGCTGCGTGCCTTTGCCCGCCAGGGGGTCAGGCCTCGCTCTCCAGGAAGGAGGGCGAAGCCTCTCGTGGCTTTAGCTTATCGTGCAGCCCGGGTCAACCTTCCGTTCCCCCATCTTCCGGTTACGGAACAATCCGGTTGTTGAGGATGACTTTGCTCTGACCGTTCCAGATGACGTCGGTAAGGTTGGAGTAGCGGGTGATGATCTGGGCAGCAATGCCGCCCGAGAACAGGCCGGACCAGCCCAGTATCACGAAGCCCCAGTGCAGGGGTGCGCTAAACAGTTCTTCCATGAACCAGAAGGCATGTCCCCATTCGTTCAGGCCTACATTGGGAAGAATCATGAGCGGACCAGCAATGGCCATCACCAGCGGGAAGGACGTGCCACGCGAGTACAGCGGCAGACGGGTCATGGCATACAGGTAGCTTGCCACGCCACAGACGATGTACATCGGGAACGATCCATAAAACACGACCACATGGCTGGGCGTGAAGCTCGTGTCACGGATGATCACCTGGTGCCAGGAGGCATCCTGTTCGGTAAAGAAGCTGCCGCCCCAGTACACGCCAAACAGGTATACGCCCAGCCACATCATCCAGTAAAAATAACGCTTGATCTCAAGCTTCGGGTCCAGATTGTCCAGCTGATCCTGGGTGTCGCGTGTCTTCCAGATCCACCCCCAGGTCACCAGTGCAAAAATCGGCATGACGATCATGTGCACCCGCCACAGTCCCATCCATACCTTCTCAAACTCGGGCTCCATCGAGTCCATGCCGTGCGAGTACGCAAACGTGCGCTGATACCAGATCCAGAAGATCGCGACCAGCAGCATGGTGATGAGTCCAAATTTGTACCACTTCGAGTCATACCACAGCGACATGTCGTAGTCGCGACCACCAGACTTCGCCTGGCTTGACGTTCCTAGTGTTGTTGCCATTTTACTTTTCTCCTATTGCGTTAATCGGACTGCTAACTTCAAGAACAGCTCCTCTGGCCCCAAACCCGGCCATAAGCCCCGGAGCCTGTCCCGCTATTCCAATACTGACGACTTCCACTTGCCCTTCCCTAAAAACGGTGACGCTTTATCCAGTCCTGCATTGCTGCCAAAAACATGCTGCTATCTTTTTACTGCCCCCAACCAACCAGTGACAAACTTCCCGTCGTGCGGGAACTTCCACCGCCAGCCGTTATCTACTTGGTCTGCAGGGCTCCGCTTGGCAGCGGATCCCCGGCACGCTCAGGGTCAGCCAAATATCCGGTATACCCCAAAATATCCTGTATACCCCACTACCCCAGCTACCCTTGCCTGCCTAGCTTGCCTGCCTACTTTACCTGTCTTCTTGTGAAGAATCTCCTGCAAAAGGCCAATCCACCAAAACCCGTGGAAAAAACCCTTACACAAGCGCCATCACAAGAATCCACCCGTTTGTATTACGGATATGAACCCCTCCGTCATGCCTAACACACGGGCATTACGGATAGGTTACATTACCCACAACCCTATAAAGACTATCCGCGAAGATCATCCAAGTCAAGCGGTTTGTCTTCAATATCCAACCCCCGCAAGCTGAGCAATATCCTCAGCAATTTCCGTGCCAATTCAATTACTTTACTGATAACTGTTGGGAGTGCTTGTCTGTGCCACTAAGCACGGGCTACGGGAGAGGCGTGCCGCATAATACTGATCTTTATTTCATCTCAAACCTTCCGACTGACTCCCTCGCCGTAATGGCACAACCGGATAGCTCGATTGGGTCCTAAGCATGCTTTGTGCCAGAAAAAGATGTCTTTTGAAATCCGGTGCTTGAAATGTAAGCCTTCATCCTTCTGCAACAATATGTAAAAAGAACCGACAGAACCCGTCGGTCGACACCTACTGTCACAAGAGCTGTCTAGTAAGAACCAGTCATCAAGTTGGGGGTCGCGAGTGTCAAACAGCAAAACCATGGGGAACAACGGGCGGGCTTTCGGGGATAATATGGGTCCTCCTGCAAATCCATTGCTCCCCCGCCTCGTATTAATTCCCTAGCATGCCGATTTTACGTGTCGCCCTGGACGTGCCCCTGAACAAGTTGTTCGACTACCGTGCCCCCGATAAGGATGTGACGGCGCACGATGTCGGTCTGCGCGTGAGGGTCCCATTTGGGAAGCGGGTTGTAACGGGGGTAATTATGGAAGTGGGCGGTCACTCCTCAATCCATCCGGAGAAGCTCAAAAGCGCATCTCTCATATTCAGGGACGTGGAACCGCTGCCAAAAAATTTGCTCGATCTGTTCCGTTTTTGCGCTGCCTACTATCATCATCCGCTGGGACAAGTTGTAATGAACGGACTACCCACCCGGTTGCGAAGCGGGAAGCCGCTTTTACAGAAACCTGATATTGCCCATCGGTATCGGCTTACCGCAACGGGACGCGACATGGATGTTTCTGCAATCCCGGCTCGGAATATCGTCAGGCGGCGGCTGCTGGCGACACTCAAGGAAAAGATTTCGATAACGATGCAGGAGGCCAGGCAGTTATCGAGCAAAGGACCCTCCACGTTGAGCGAATTCGAAGCAATACGGTGGGTTGAGGGGGTTCCCCACGCCGGTGCTTATCCCATAGCTGAGCTCGAAGCCGAGTGCCGGACACTTACCCCAGCGCAAAAAGAAGCTGTCGAGGGGATTCAATCAAAGATTACTGAGTTCAATGCGTGGCTATTGCATGGCGTGACGGGCAGCGGAAAAACTGAGGTGTACCTCCGCTTGATTGCGCACATGTTGCGGCAGGGCCGACAAAGCCTGGTATTAGTCCCAGAGATCAACCTGACTCCGCAACTGGAAGCGATTTTCAAGACGCGGTTCCCCACCGCGCGAATGATCAACCTGCATAGCGGCATCTCTCCTTCCGAGCGCGCAGGCGCCTGGGTCAGGGCGCTGCGTGGAGACGCTGACATCGTGCTGGGCACGCGTCTTGCGATATTTACACCTCTTCCACGGCTCGGGCTGATCGTTGCCGACGAGGAGCATGATATGTCGTTCAAGCAGCAGGACAGCGTGCGCTACTCCGCCCGAGACATCGCCATTTTCAGGGCAAAGCAAGCTAACGTACCTGTCATCCTTGGGTCCGCTACGCCCTCCCTTGAGAGTTACCACAATGCATGGGTCGGTCGCTATAGGATTTTGCGCCTGCCATCCAGGGCAGCTAAAAATGCAGACCTGCCGGTCATCCGCTACATAGACACGCGAATCGCCAAAACTGAGGAAGGCCTTTCCGCTCCCGTTGTCGCTGCCCTGCTAAAATGCCTGAAGGAAAAGCAGCAGAGTCTGGTTTTTATAAACCGGCGGGGCTACGCGCCTGTGCTGCTGTGCAAATCATGTGCATGGACGGCCGCTTGCCAGCGCTGCGCGAGTCGTCTGGTGGTGCACCTGAAGGCAAGCATATTGCGCTGCCACCATTGCGGATATCAGGAGCGTTTCCCGACCCATTGTCCGGAATGCGGAGATCAGGATATCGTGCCGTTCGGACACGGCACGCAAAGGATTGAAGCCACTCTATCCAAGCGCATCCCCGACGCGAGGATTATGCGAATTGATCGGGACAGCACCCGCCGAAAGGACGCTTGGCCATCAATGATGAAAGAGATCCGGGAACATCGTGTCGATACGCTGATCGGTACCCAGATACTCGCGAAAGGCCATGACTTTCCGAATTTATCCCTGGTTTGCGTTTTGAATCCCGACGCATCCCTATTCAGCTGTGATTTTCGCGCATCGGAACGCCTGTTTGCGCAACTGATACAAGTTGCCGGGCGAGCCGGCCGGGCCGAAAAGCCGGGAGAAGTGCTGATCCAGACTGAATTTCCGGATCACCCGCTGTATCGTGCGCTTCAACGGCACGATTATGATTCCCTGGCACAGGCGCTGCTGGCCGAGAGGAAACTTGCGGGATTTCCACCTTTCACATATCAGGCTTTATTATGGGCGGAAGCAACCAAGATCACCTCGGCCCTGGCCTTTCTGGCTGATGCCGCGGCAGTGGCACAAGCCCCCCAGCACGTTGTCGAGATATTTGATCCGATTCCAGCACAAATGGCACGGCTAAAAGGAATGGAGCGCGCGTACTTGCTGGTGCAGTCAAGCTCCCGCACCCGATTGCAGGAATTCCTCAACGATTGGGGGCCACGACTCGATGCGCTTCCCGCCCACAAGATCCGCTGGGCACTGGATGTGGACCCACTGGAGTTCTAACCCGGCACACGCCTGAATTTTATACTCCGGCGCTCCCTGTCCGGTGGACCAATTCAAATCTCGGAGAGCAGGCTGGCCATCATTTGTTCCGCCTGATGGCGATAACCGCCCCCGAATAAATTCAGATGGTTGAGAATGTGATAGAGGTTGTATAAAGTTTTACGGATGTTATAGCCAGCGTCGAGCGGATAGGTCTCGCGATACGCTGCATAAAAAGAAGCAGGAAATCCACCGAAAAGTTCAGTCATGGCAATATCCGTTTCCCGGTCACCATAATATACGGCGGGGTCGAACACCACGGGACGTCCGTCCCGGGCAAAACCGTAGTTGCCACTCCAGAGATCGCCATGCAGCAGCGCAGGGGCAGGGCCTCCTCCAGGGAAAAAGGACTCCAGTGATGCCAGAAGTTTATCCCCTGAAACCAGGAGTTTTCCGGTGTGCCCGTTGGCTTGGGCCAGCTTTAGCTGATAGCCGAGGCGATACTCGCGCCAGAACTGCACCCAGTCGTAAGTCGGGGTGTTGATTTGAGCGGTTGAACCAATCGTGTTGTCGCGCTTCCAGCCGAACTTGTCTGAAGTGCGTTGATGCATCGCAGCAAGCCCGGTGCCAAGCGCGGCGGCGTCAGGTGAAGCTGCTCCGGTCATGTCAACGTACTCCATCACCAGCCACTTTCCAGAACTATCCTCACCCCAGCAAACTGGCTCAGGCACTTGCAGGGTGTCGGAATCATAAAGTTCCCGAAGGCCGGCAGCTTCTGCTTCGAACATCGCCGAACTTCTTCGATCGTTCAGTTTTACAAAAAACCGTTGGCCCTTTCCTTCTATTTTATAAGCCTGGTTGATACAACCACCACCGACCGAAGAGGCTTTTTCGACAATAAATGGAGAGCCTTGCGACGTGGAAATTTGAGCGGAGATTTCTGTCCAGGAGAGCATGCGGCGGCAAAGCTATTGGCGTGCCTGGCCACTCATCCATTCGCGCGCGGTGCGGATGGCGGCCCGGACCCGCTCCGGCGCGGTCCCGCCCATATGGTTACGGCTATTGATCGACCCCTCCAGAGTCAATGCGGAGAAGACGTCACCCCCGATCAATGGGGAAAATTTCTGCAGCTCCGGCAAAGTGAGCGCGCTGAGATCACTGCCGGTTTCGGCGGCAAAGCGCACAGCTTGCGCCACGGCTTCATGCGCTTCCCGAAAAGGCGCACCCTTTCTAACCAGATAATCCGCAAGGTCGGTGGCCGTTGCATAACCACGCATCGCTGCCGTTCGCATTGCTTCCTTATTGACCTTTACGCCAGTCATCATGTCAGCGTATATGCGCAGCGTGTCGGTAAGCGTATCCACCGTATCGAATACCGGCTCCTTGTCTTCCTGATTATCCTTGTTGTACGCAAGCGGCTGGCCTTTCATCAGCATGAGCAGGGCAACCAGGTGTCCGCTGATCCGACCTGCTTTGCCTCGTACCAACTCGGGTACATCAGGGTTTTTCTTTTGAGGCATGATGGATGAACCGGTGCAAAAACGGTCAGCCAAGTCAATAAAACCAAATGAAGGGCTCATCCATAAAATGAGCTCCTCCGACAAACGCGACAGATGGGTCATAAGAAGCGCGCCGGCGGAGCAGAATTCGATAGCGAAATCCCGGTCTGAGACCGCATCAAGGGAGTTTTCGCAGACGCCGTCGAACCCGAGTCGTTCCGCTACCATATGTCGATCAATGGGATAGCTTGTTCCCGCCAAAGCCGCTGCACCCAGCGGAAGCTTGTTTAGACGTCTACGGCAATCCAGTAAACGCTCCGCATCACGCTTCAGCATTTCAAAATAGGCAAGAAGGTGATGGCCGAATACTACCGGTTGTGCAACCTGGAGATGCGTAAACCCGGGCATCAAGGTATCGATGTGCTTCTCGGCCAGATCCAACAGCGCTCCTTGCATCGCATGGATCAGATTGACAATATCGTCAATTGAATGTCGCAAATACAGCCGTATATCGGTCGCAACCTGGTCGTTCCGCGACCGCGCAGTGTGGAGGCGTTTCCCGGCATCCCCAATCAGCGCGGTAAGGCGTTTCTCTATATTGAGATGCACATCTTCCAGCTCGATCCGCCAGATGAAATCGCCATTATGTATTTCTCGCCGGACCTGGTCCAACCCCCGGGTTATCGCATCAAGATCCTCGCTGCTTATGATTCCCTTCGCCGAAAGCATCTGTGCGTGAGCGAGTGACCCCTGAATGTCGTACTCTGCAAGTCTGTGGTCAAAACCAACTGAGGCGGTGTAACGCTGCACCAGTTCCGAAACCGGCTCGCTGAAGCGCCCCGACCAAGCGCTCTTGCCGGCTTCAACCGGCATCTCGTCATTTATTGGATTAGTCATAAATGTGTATAAGGTTCGTCTAAGCGCGGGAGCTGCAGACAGCCCTTTCCCGCTGCTTCGGCGCTGCTTGCCACTGCTGCCCAAGTGCTTGCACCAGCCGGGATGTTAAAAACGACCGAGTACAAACAAAAACCCTGATTAAACTGGCGCAGACCGCTTCCAGGTTAGGCAGCATGATTCTGAAAGACCAATCCGGCGTGCTCCCGCATTTTATGAAACTGTATGGTATCCCAGTTCTCTTCCGCTACGCTGAGCTCCGCGCCATACGACGCCAAAAATGTGGGAGCATCCACTGCATCGTAAGCTATGCGATGGGCATTAAGCTCAATGAAACGCTTGAGATCGCGCGAATTGGCGGACGTGATCCATCTCGCAAGCTGATATTTTGCAGGCGCTAGCCGAGCCGCCACGCCGTATTCATGCTTGAGTCGATGCGCCACAACTTCAAACTGCAGCGTGCCGATAGCGCCGAGCAGTAACGCCCCTCCAGAATGCGGCCGGAAGACTTGAATCGCGCCCTCTTCGCCTAATTGAATGAGGCCCAGCTTGAGCTGCTTGCTGCGCAATGGGTCGGCAATCTCGACCGTCTGGAAAATCTCGGGTGCGAAAAAAGGTAAACCCGTAAACTGAAGCTGCTCACCCTCGGTGAGCGTATCTCCAAGTTGCAGCGTCCCGTGGTTGGGAATCCCGATGATATCGCCGGGATAGGCAGTATCGAGCAAGTCACGCCGCTGGGACAGAAATGATACAACCGAGTTTGTGCGAAGATCTTTTCCGTTGCGCACTACCCTTAGATTCATTCCACGTTCGAACCGCCCCGAGCAGACTCTTACAAACGCAATACGGTCGCGGTGAGCGGGATTCATATTGGCCTGGATCTTGAAAACCACCCCTGAGAATCGGGTTTCGCCCGGTTGCACCTGGCGTTGAAACGCCCTGCGCGATCCCGGTGGCGGCGCAAGCTCGACCAAGGAATCAAGAATTTCGCGCACGCCGAAGTTGTTTATTGCCGACCCGAAGAATACAGGGGTCTGCGCGCCGGAAAGGAAGGCAGCATGATCGAATTCGGGAGACGCACCACGTATCAGTTCAATTTCCTGACGGGTAGCATCGGCCAAAGCTGGAAAACGTGCATCAATAGCCGGGTTCCCCAACCCTTCGATAATTTCAGTCTCCTCGTTCAGTTTCTCTTCCCCTGGGCGGAAAACACGCATGCTATCCCGCCGAAGGTCAAATACTCCCCGAAAGCTCCGACCCATGCCCATGGGCCAGGTAAACGGTATGGTGGTCATGCGCAACGTTCGTTCGATCTCATCAATAAGATCGAGCGGCTCGCGCACCTCCCTATCCATTTTGTTTATAAAAGTTAAAATCGGGGTGTTCCGTGCACGGCACACCTCAAGCAAGCGCAAGGTCTGTGCTTCAACACCATTTGCGGCGTCAATCACCATCAACGCGGCATCCACGGCCGTCAGAACACGATAGGTGTCCTCCGAAAAATCCTGGTGGCCAGGCGTATCCAGGAGATTGATAACGCAGCCTCCATATTCCATTTGCATTACGGAACTGGCGACGGAAATACCGCGCTGCTTCTCGATTTCCATCCAGTCAGAGGTGGCATGGCGACTCGCCTTTCTTGCCTTGACACTGCCTGCGATGTGGATCGCGCCGGCAAACAGCAGCAACTTCTCTGTAAGCGTGGTTTTGCCGGCATCCGGGTGAGATATGATGGCAAAAGTTCGTCTCCGCGCCACCTCGTTACCTACCGTCATAAACATACTCCTGTGCTTGTTGATTCGCATCATCCCCGCTGTCCTGTTCCTGCCGATACAGGTGACATCGCGTGTGATGTGTTGGGCTTAATGTACTGGTTGACGGATAGATTTCCCGGCAAATTGGCATTGCATGAATGCATCGGGGATGAAAATGGCATCCGGATGGCGGGTTGGAGGGTGATGGAAGATCGCCATGAAGCCGGATGACATGCCGCTTCGATTCAAGCTCGATGACCGGAACCGCCGACAGCAACGCCTGTGTATAGGGATGCTTGGGTTTTTTCAATACTTCGTCCACGCTTCCGTATTCAACAATCCTCCCCAGGTACATTACCGCCACTTCATCCGCAATGTATTCCACCACAGAGATATTGTGTGTAATGAACAGGTAGGCCAACCCCAGGCTATCCTGCAAGTCCTTGAGCAGGTTCAAGATCTGGGCCTGCACGGACACATCGAGGGCGCTCGTGGGTTCGTCACAGACGATCAGCTTCGGATGAACGGCCAAGGCGCGGGCAATGGCGATACGCTGACGCTGGCCGCCCGAGAATTCATGCGGATAACGCCACTTGGATTCGGGGCGTAACCCAACGCTCTCCAATAACCGATCGAGCTGCTCTGCCGGGGCGCCCGATTGGCGAACTCCCAAATCCTTCTTCTCGTGGTTTTCAATGTTTAACGCATTCATGCCTTCCTGGATAATCTCGACGATTCTCATCCGCGGATTGAGCGATGAATACGGATCCTGGAACACGAGCTGAAATTCAGCACGCATTTGGCGCAACCGTTTGCGTTCCAGCCCGACCAGTTCAATTCCCCTGTACTTTACGCTACCTCCGCTTACGGGAATGAGTTGCAGGATGCCCTTGCCTACTGTTGTTTTGCCGCACCCAGACTCTCCTACAAGCGCCAACGTCCTGCCTTGGCGAAGGGTTAGCGAGACGCCATCGACCGCCTTGACTACCCCAGCCACTTTCTTGAGCAGCCCCTTGTATATCGGAAAGTGGACTTTGAGGTGAGTAACGGCCAGCAGATCCGGATCGGCTTCTGCCGTTGGCCGAGTGAGAGTCGCGATTTTTGAGCCTGACTCAGCCAGGCTTTCGGAATCCTTCGCTTGCGTTTCGACCTTTTTGTTTATCAGGGCGGTGCCATGAGTCCGGCTGCTGGAATCTATTTCAAGCAAATGGCATCTGGCTTGCTGCCCATCGGCTGCAGTAGACCATCCTGGAGCAGTCCGGTAACACAAATCCCAGGCCTGATCGCAACGCTCCGCAAATCGGCAACCCGCGAATTTGTGAGACAGCGAAGGCACGTTCCCCGGGATTGCTGAGAGCCGTGTCCCGCTGCGCCGCCGAGATCTGCCCGGAACCGAAGCAAGCAGTTTCCTGGAATAGGGGTGGGCAGGGCCGCGGAAAAAGACATCCCGCGGGGCTGTCTCTACAATCTCACCTGCGTACATAATTCCTATTTGATGGGCCGTTTCCGCAGCGACAGCGAGATCGTGCGTGATAAGGAGGATGGACATGCCATTGCGTTCCTGCAAGCCGCGCATAAGCTCCAGTACCTGGGCCTGAATGGTTACATCCAATGCAGTAGTGGGTTCGTCAGCAATCAACAGCTCGGGCTCTCCCGCCAGCGCCATGGCGATCATCATCCGCTGCTTCATTCCCCCTGAAAACTGAAAGGGATACTCATGCATGCGGCGCGCGGCATCTGGTATTCCCACCTGATTCAATATTTCAAGTATGCGTTCCTGTGCCACGGCTCCGCCTAAGCCAAAATGTCCCTGCAATACTTCTCCAATCTGTTCCGCGACCGTCATTACAGGGTTCAGGCTTAGCATCGGTTCCTGAAAGATCATGCTGATGCGTCGCCCCCGAATCCCGCGCATAGAGGTTTCCGGAAGGAGAAGCAGTTCTTCGCCGTCGAGACACACAGAGCCCGAGACAATGGCAGCGGCGTCCGGCAAAAGCCGCATAATGGATAGTGCGGTTATCGATTTGCCGCTGCCCGACTCGCCGAGCAGCGCGAAAGTTTCGCCTTTATTGATTTGCAGGGTGAGCCCGTCGACCGGCCATGCCAGCCCGGCATCCGTGTGGATAACAGTAGTGAGATCGTTAACTTGCAATAAGGGACGCATAAAAATAGTTGAGCCTTTACCGGGGAGATCCAGCTTGGGCTGGCTCCTGCCTGCTGTTTCCGCTTTCTTTTATCGCAGCTTTCGTCGAGATTAGGCTGATTCTCGGATCAAACGCGTTTTGTACGGCGTCCGCGAACAGATTAGCGCTCAGTACCAAGGTAAACATAAAAGTGAAGGCGGCTAACAAAGCCCACCAGACCATAGGCTCCCGGGCCATTTCAAGCCGTGCTGCATTGATCATTGTTCCAAAACTGATCATGGAAGGATCAACCCCGACCCCCACGTATGAAAGCACTGCCTCAGCAAGAACGAGTCCGCTGAAATCCATGACGGTCGTGATAAGTACGATATGCATTACGTTCGGCAAAATGTGGCGGGAGACAACGCGCCAATGGGACACGCCAAATGCGTGAGCGGCCTGTATATATTCCATCTCGCGCAACTTCAGGGTTTCACCGCGTAGCAGGCGGCACAAACCGGTCCAGCTGGTGACTCCGAGTATGATGCAAAGAAATAACAGACGCAGATCGGCGCGCGCACCGATAGTGTCGAAAAGCTCGGGATGGGTTTCCATGTATACCTGCATCATCAACACTGCGGCCGCAATGAGCAGAACACTGGGAATTGAGCTGAGCGTGGTGTAAAGGTATTGGATCACATCGTCCACCCATCCTTGGAAATAGCCGGCGGTAATCCCGAGAAAAAGCGCGAAGGGAAGCATCATCAGTGTCGTGAGCGTTCCAATGACCAGTCCCGTACGAATGCTTTTCAGCGATAGATAAAACACGTCCTGGCCTACCTTGTCAGTGCCGAGTATGTGGTAATAGCCGCAGAGGGCCAGCGCAGCGCCCCAAAGTAGCAGCATTAATGCAAGCGTAATAAGTATGGCATTCCACCGAACACCGGTTGTACCGCGCCATATCGTGGCCCAGGTGGATCGGAGCGCCTGTCCTGCCTGGCGCGCCAGCCACATGGTTACGGCAGCCGCAAACATACACCAGAGGAGAAGGCCGAGGCCGGCACCGAGCAGCCCGCGCGAAGCCACGTCTCCTGACAACTCTACTTTAGGATCGACCAGGTGTGCAGCACCAAAACCGAGGCGGGGGAATTCCCGCGCCTCGCTACCATCCGGAAGCTCTATGGTTTCTTTCGCATACAGATAGGCGGCAAAAGGCGCGGAATAGGTTTTTTCAACCCGAGTTTTCAGCGGCCTGGCGATTATATCAAGCAGACTTAATACTTCAACGCTCCGAGCTTTTTCGCCGACGCCTCCATTGTTGACCGTGGGACGCATGTGAATAGTATCCAACAAGCCTATAACAACAAAAAACAGCAGTACGGTCGCTGCGGCCATGCCGCTTGCGCTCTGGCCCACACGCCGCCACGGCACCAGAAAATGCTCGCTGCGTCGCACCTGCCACGCGAAGATGGCGATGACGAGAACAAGGAGATAGACGAGCGCGTCTGTCCAGAAGATTACAGGTGTGAAAGCCATGGCGTTTTCAAATAATTACTCCAGCCTGATCCGGGGATCGACCAAGGTGTATGAAATATCAGTGAGTACCAAGCCGACGATATAAAGCAGAGATCCCAGGAAAACCATTGCGCGAACGATGGCAAAATCCTGAGAATTGATCGCGTCAATCGTATAACTGCCTAACCCGGGGATACCGAAAAATGATTCCGACAGAAGGCTGCCCAGAAATAACAATGGGATGACGACGACCGCGCCCGTAAGTATGGGAATCATTGCGTTCTTGAGTACATGCCGGAATAGTACGAGTCTTTCGGGCAAGCCTTTGGCGCGGGCAGTGCGCACGTAGTCTTTCCCCATCTCCTCAAGAAAAATAGTGCGATACCAGCGCGTGTTGGCCCCCGCCCCGCTGATTAGCCCGACGATGACAGGCAAGACAAGAAATTTTGCAACGTTAAGCCCTTCCCCATACCCGGAAATGGGCACGATATGCCACAGCTTGCTGATGAGAAATTGCCCGCCGATTATGTAAAACAGGCTGGAAATCGACATGAGGGCCACGCATAATACGACGCCCCAGAAGTCGACATAGGTCGCACGAAAAAAAACCATGACGAGCGCGGACACCACATAAACGACGAGCCCCAGGAGAAATACCGGAAGCGCGATCGCGAGGCTGGGGATCATGCGGGCCCTGATTTCTTTGGCGATGTCTCGCCCGTCATCGGCTTGTCCGAACCGGAACGCGAACATAGAAGCCGATTTCTCAAAAAAAATGGTGCGCGTAAATTTTGCAATACCTGTCTCAGACCCGTTAACCATGAGTGGCTTGTCGTAGCCACGCTCCTGCTTCCATTTGGAAATAGCTGCAGGGGTAACACGCTTGACGCCCAACTGCATGCGAGCCATGTCATCTGGCGTGTTTACAACAAAAAACAATGTAAAGGTAATCAGGTTCACACCGATGAGAATGGGAATGGCGTACAACACGCGCCGAACGATATAGTTAAGCATTCAGGCAGCAGTGGCAAAAAGACTGACACCTATCGTGGATCCAGGAGCGAGGGGGCAGCAACAGCCTTATCATGAAGTACCTTGACTTCTCGCGATACTATCGTCCAGGTCACGTGCTTCCAAAGCCGCTCCATGTACCTTGCGGCGATAGGTATTCGCTGCGGGGATCAGCATCACCATCAGCAGGATCACGCCCGCCAGAATGGGCCATAGCACCGGCTTGTTCCACTCGCGGCGCTTCTGTTCCCGCAACTCGGTATCGATGCGGAAGTACTTGATGCTATTGTTCGCCATCCGGTCTGGTTTGACGTTGTCATACCATGCATGGTACAGCGCAAAATCCTTGGGATGGTATCCCCACGACCAGGGTGCGTCGTGCCGCAGGATATTTACCATCCGGTCGATGATGTGCTGCCGTTGGGGGCCGTTTTCCATATTTTTCATCTGTTCAAATAAAGCATCGTATTCCGCGTTGGAATAGTTGGCCGCGTTTTCACCTTCGCTGCCAACTTTAAGCTGCAAGCCGTGCAATAGGAAAAGCATGTTCTCGGGGTCAGGATAATCCGCGTTCCACCCCCACTCGAAAATTTGGGCATTGCCCCGGCGTATCTTGTCCTGGAAACGGTTGTAGTCGGTACTGCGGACTACCAGCTGTATGTTGAGTTTCTGGAATTGTTTGCGCATCCAGTCCAGGCTGGATTTGTCCTCCGCCCCGCGGGCAGTGACGTCAAAATAAAGCACCAGTTGCGAGCCGGTTTTCCGGTCGACACCACCGGGATATCCTGCGTCGGCCAATAAAGCCTTGGCGGTTTCCATGGATTTACGCTGGGGGCGTCCGTTTACCCAGTCGTACACAACAGTATTTATCCCCTCCTTGCCTTGGCGGTGCCCGAAAATTCCCGGCGGGATAGGGCCGTGTGCGGGCAAACCGCGTCCGTTGGCAAATATGGAGACATATTCTTCATAATCCACTGCGATGGAAATGGCTTGGCGCAGCTTCCGAGCGGCCTCTCGCCCACGTTTTCCGACACCGCCGACCACCGGATCCAGCATGTTGAAACCTAAATAATTCGTGCTTGCCGCCACCGTCGTTTCCAAGCGGATGCCCTGCTCCTGCATTCCTTCACTGACCGTCGCTTCGCCTTGCCCTGTCAGTTGCACTGCCTGATCGAAACTGTCGGAGCCGATGCTCGATGCGTCATAATAACCTTGGAGAAATTTGTTCCAGCGCGGAATGCTTTCCCTCTCACGACTGAATATCACCTTGTCGATCAACGGCAAAGGCTTTCCGGCGTCGTCGAGAAAACCGGCCTTCCCATCATCGGGCATTCCGTCAGATGGATAAGTTTCACCATGGAAATTCGGATTCCTCTCCAGAATCATTACACGGTTCGGATTGTTTTCCGTCAGCATGTACGGTCCGGTACCCACGGGATACCAGTCAAGGTTGATGTTTTTGCTGGTTAAGCTCTTCTGGCTGTAAAACCGCTCAGCCTCCCATGGAATCGGTGCGAAAAATGGCATGGTCAGCCAGTACATGAACTGAGGATATTTGCCATTGATCTTGATCCGGTAGGTATGAGAATTGACGATTTCCACGCCCTCCAGAGGATACTTTTTCAAATCCAGATAGGCTTCCCCAGCATTTTCCTGGAGCTGCCCGACGGCAACGGTCTGCAGTAGTTCCGAGTATTCCCGAAGGCCGACGATATAGTCCGACATCAGGCCCAAAATGGGTGAATGGAGGCGCGGGTGAGCGAGCCGCTTGATCTGAAAAACATAGTCCTCCGCGCGCAGTTCTCGCGTACCGGTGCGGGGAAAATCACTCAGTTTGAAAGTCCTTGCAAGGTCGCTCGCGTTCAGCCGATGATAGAGAAAGTCGCCCTGTTCGTCTTTAGCAAAAGCTGGGTGGGGCTGGTAGTGGATACCAGGCTTTATGGTGATCTCGTATACCGTATAGGCAATCTGCGCGGCTCCTGCCGTATCGGGTAAACGGTTTCCCTTTTTGTCGAAATATCGCGCTTCCGGCAGTTCTTCGGCGGCGAGCGGAATCAACTCGTACGGCCGCTTTAAATAATGGTATTGCAATGGGGGCTCATAGATCTGCGCGGTGAATTGAATCTCGTTCGAACTGTATGATTGCACCGGATCCAGATGCTTGGGTCGCTCGGCAAATGCGCTGTAGAGGATATTTTTTCCCGCGTCCGCAGCAGGATAGGGGTTGTTCCATGGATTACCACTGCAGGCGCTAACCAGGACTGCCAGCAAGACCCACCAATACTCAAACAGACGCTGCATTAAAGAAGAGGTAAGGACAGGATATCAAGGGACGCACCGAAGACTGAACGTTTTAAGTAAATCGGAAGACTGGAAACATTTGGAGTCAATGTACGCCCTGAGGTTCCAGCAAGGCGCCATCGATATTGCGATTTTATAGCTTCTTACTTGTGGCTATAATTACACGTTTACTTTTAAAGGAATTCGCATGGGTTTACTTGCCGGCAAACGCATCCTTATCACCGGTTTGCTCAGCAATCGTTCCATCGCTTATGGCATCGCGAAAGCGATGCGGCGGGAAGGCGCGGAACTTGCCTTTACTTATCAAGGCGAAGGTCTGCGGGAGCGAGTCGCAAAAACAGTTGCGGAATTCGGCAGCGATCTCCTGTTCCCGTGCGATGTTTCGAGTGACGCTGAGATTACCCGTTGTTTCGAGGACTTGGGAAAGCATTGGAATGGTCTCGACGGGATTGTTCATTCGATTGCCTACGCACCGCGTGAGGCGCTGAGCGGGGATTTCCTTGAGAGTGTAAATCGCGAGGCTTTTCGAATCGCGCACGATGTCAGTTCTTACAGCTTTGCTGCTCTGGCAAAAGCTGGAATCCCCATGATGGAAGGTCGTAACGGCTCGCTTCTGACCCTTACATATCTTGGCTCGGTTCGAGTCATGCCTAGTTACAACGTGATGGGGTTGGCCAAAGCGAGTCTCGAAGCAAACGTCCGGTTTATGGCGTCCAGCCTGGGGCCCAAGGGAATCCGGGTCAATGCGATTTCCGCCGGCCCTATCAAGACCCTGGCCGCCTCAGGAATTGCCAACTTCGGTAAATTGCTTGGCTACACGGAAAGAGTAGCTCCGTTACGTCGTAATGTCTCTATTCTAGAAGTGGGCAATGTCGCAGCTTTTCTCTGCAGTGACCTGGCGAGCGGCGTTACCGGTGAAATAACCCACGTGGACGCCGGGTTCAATACCGTCGCATTCGACGTAATCGAAGCCTGAGGCCCATTTATCCATTACTGTCTCTGAGCCGCTGTCACCGGGAACTGTTCACTTCCGCTCCAGGTTTTCAGCTTTTACAGATACGTCATATCTCTTCCTGATATCTGCGAGATAAGACGCAAGTTCTTCCTGGGTGAGAAGCTGCTGTAATTGTTTGCCAAAAGCCTTGCGTGCAGCCGTATCCGGGAGGATAGGCTCGATAACCTTACTGATACGAATAAGGGTAAAGCCTCCTTCGAAATTGGGCAGTCCGACAAAAGCTGGCAAGCGGCTCATGTCGGCGCTGAACACGGCTCGGAGCGTTTCCATATCAAGGCCCTGAGGATCCCGGCGGGAAACTTGTTGGGCAGGACTCCAGGAAACACCTGCTGCCTTGTTTTCGCGGAGCTGCGCAAGCTTGTCCTTACCTTCCCTCACTGCGGCGCTGGCAGCCTCCTGGCGCGTTACCAAGGCGCTAATCTTGTCCTTCAGCTCGGCAAGGGAAGGTGTCGATGCAGGCCGGTAATCCAGCACCCTTGCTGCGACAAGAGTATTCGGGGCAACTTCAACGGCTTCGGTATTATGCTTGTTCTTGATCGCGTCCTCCGAAAACACCGCCTGGAGTAGTCTTGCATTGCTGAAGTAGGGGGGTTGGCCGCCTTTTTTTCCAATCCAGTCGCTTCGATGAAGAGCCAGGTTAAACTTCTCCGCAGCGGGCTTCAGGCTGTCGCTCTGTTCGTAAACCGTATTGCTGAAGCCTTCTGCCATTTCGTCAAAGAGCTTTCTCGCTTTTTGTTTCTTGATCTCCTCCTCCACCCGAACTTTCACTTCGCTCAAATTCACTGGTTTTCCCGCTTTTATCCCAGTAAGCCTGATGATGTGAAATCCGTGGTTTGTCTCGACCACGTCACTGATTTCGTTCAATTTCATCTGAAAAACCGCATCCTCAAACGACTTGACCATCATATTTCGGGAAAAAAACCCGAGATCGCCGCCTTTCTCTGCTGTGCCAGGGTCCTGTGAATGCTCCTTGGCAAATTTTTCGAAATTCTGAGGGGCTTGTCTTATTTCCGCCAGTAATTGCTCAGCTTTCGCGCGCGCAGCAGACTTCTCTGCCTCTGGCGCGCTTTCCGGCGCGCTTATCAGAATGTGGCTTGCACGCCGCTCCTCTGCCTGTTCAAATTCGCCCCTATGCTCGTCAAAATATTTTTCAGCCTCATTGTCGGTGACCACCACCTGTTTGGCCAGATCATCGAGTGACAGCACAACATATTCAACGCGAACCTGCTCGGGCAACTGGAACTCGGCCTGGTGACGCTCATAATATGCTTTGATAGCGTTGTCATCGGGTTTCACCTGGGATAAAAATTGCTCCGGCTGTACTTTTGCCAGGCTGATCTCCCGCTTCTCTTCGCTCAGTCTCATTATTTTCTCGGTGACCGAACCCGGAACAAAACCGTGTTCCCCGTATGGCGCAATGAGCTGCTGCCGCGTAAGTTCCTGACGAACACGCGCTTCGAAAGCTCGTGGGCTCATCCCCTGGCCCTTTAGCAATTCTTCGTACCGTTTCTTGGAGAATTTTCCATCCTCCTGGAAAGCCGAGATGTTCTGAATCATTTCTATCAACTGGGGATCTGAAACCGTGAGCCCGACGCGGTCTGCCTCCTGCTTCAGCAGACGCTGCTGAATCAATCCATCCAGTACCGCCGCGCGCACTTCAGGCCTTTCCAGCAAGGCTTCATCAAACCTCTCTCCCATCGTTGACCGCATGCTTTCCTGTTGATTGCGAAGCGCCTGTTCGAATTCCTGTCGTGAAATTTTCTCTCCTGCTGCTAACGCCACATAATCGTCACCCCCCGCGTTGCGGTACGATTCAATGCCCCAGAACAGAAATGGCAGCGTAGCAAGACCGAGGATAATCTGGACTATGCGTCTTTTTTTATGAACAAAATCAAACATTGCAGAAATTAAGAGAGCGAATAAAAAAAGGCGAACTTACGTTCGCCTGGTTCAACGTGAAAGCTGGCGGAGTGGACGGGACTCGAACCCGCGACCCCCGGCGTGACAGGCCGGTATTCTAACCAACTGAACTACCACTCCAGCAAATTCAAGCTATCCTACTGGTGGTGGGTGCTGACGGGGTCGAACCGCCGACATTCGCCTTGTAAGGGCGACGCTCTACCAACTGAGCTAAGCACCCGTCAAAAGCGCACTAGTTTACTGCATCCTTGAGCGCCTTGCCAGCAGTAAACTTGGGAACATTTGCTGATTCAATCTTGATGGCGGCACCGGTCCGGGGATTACGACCGGTGCGGGCTGCTCGCTTGCCAACCCTGAAAGTTCCAAATCCGACCAGTGTTACAGTTTGCCCTTTTTTTAATGCGTTTTTTATTGCGGTCAGCGCTCCATCCAGAGCATTGCTTGCAGACGCTTTGGAAATGTCGGAAGACTTTGCAATGGCATCGATCAGTTCAGATTTATTCACGTGATTCCCCTTTCGTTATTGTAGAGAGAGCTCCAAAAAACCCTGCAATTGGTTTTATATCAAGCCACTTGGGCTTGGTCAAGCAATTGTGCAAATATTTAAAAACGTCCGCAGTGCTCTCGTACGCCCCCAAACGCACGCATCTAGCTGGCACGCAGCATACTGAAGTGATTTTCCGGACTATCGGGCAATACGCGCGGAATGGGCTATAGTATATAGCGCCGAAGCGCACATAAACAACAAACAGCATCCGGGAATATGTGGCGGGCGAAGGGGGTGCAGCCAGGCTGGCTGGCGGCCCCTGGTTGCGTCGTTCGAGATGAGGAACCACGGGCCGGGAATAGTTCGAAGACCGGCCCGTTCAGCCGGTCACATGCCAGTCAGTGAATGGCTCGCGCCTGTGGTGGAAACGCAACAGACATTTACACCTTCCTGTCCTTGCGGTCTCCTCTCCAGTATTGCTAGTGCTTGATAACCGTACCTGTTGCATCTCCCTCCACGTTGACAGGCGCAGGCACCGCCGGAGGAGTCTCGGGAAGGGCTTCCGGCTTGCGCTCCAACGCCATGCCCAGCACCTGGTCGATCCATTTGACGGGATGAATATCCAGGCGGTTTTTAATATTCTCGGGGATTTCCGTCAGATCCTTGACATTATCCTCGGGAATCAGAACTGTCTTTATTCCGCCGCGATTCGCGGCAAGCAGTTTTTCCTTAAGCCCGCCGATGGGCAATACTTCTCCACGCAGCGTTATTTCGCCGGTCATTGCCACGTCGGCTCGCGCCGCAATTCCCGTCAGGGCCGACACCATCGCAGTACAAATTCCAATGCCAGCGCTAGGCCCATCCTTGGGCGTAGCGCCTTCCGGTAAATGGATATGTATATCGTTCTTTTGGTAAAAATCATCCGCGATGCCTAGTGCCCTTGAGCGGCTGCGAACTACCGACAGCGCTGCCTGAACCGATTCCTGCATCACTTCTCCGAGCTTCCCGGTTGTAATGGTCTTTCCTTTGCCAGGCAGCACGACAGCTTCAATCGTCAGCAATTCCCCGCCCACTTCTGTCCACGCGAGACCGGTCACTTGTCCGACCTGATTTTTCTCCTCCGCAATCCCATAGGTGTAACGCCGGACGCCCAGATATTTATCAAGATTTCGACCGCTAACGACGATCTTCTTCTGATCCCGTTTCAATAGCAGCGCTTTCACTACTTTCCGGCATATCTTGGAAATCTCGCGCTCGAGCGCGCGTACACCCGCCTCCCGGGTGTAATAACGAGTAATGTCTCTCAAGCCGGATTCAGAAACCGTCAATTCGCTTTCTTCCAAGCCATGGTTTTTTATCTGCTTCGGCAATAGGTAACGGGTAGCAATATTAAGCTTCTCATCTTCGGTATAGCCCGACAGTCTTATCACTTCCATCCGATCCAGAAGCGCAGGAGGAATGTTCAGCGTATTGGCCGTCGCGACAAACATGACGTCGGACAAATCATACTCGACCTCGACATAATGGTCGACGAAGGAATGGTTCTGCTCCGGATCAAGCACCTCCAATAGCGCAGATGATGGATCGCCACGGAAGTCCATACCCATCTTGTCGACTTCATCCAGCAGGAATAGCGGATTCTTGACGCCCACCTTGGTCATGTTCTGGAGAATCTTGCCAGGCATTGAGCCGATGTAGGTGCGACGGTGTCCACGAACCTCGGCCTCGTCGCGAACACCGCCCAGAGACATGCGTACAAATTTTCGGTTCGTGGCACGCGCAATCGATTGACCGAGCGAGGTCTTCCCTACTCCAGGGGGGCCGACCAGGCAAAGAATCGGCGCCTTCAGTTTATCGACCCGCTGTTGCACAGCCAGATACTCGACGATACGTTCCTTTACTTTTTCGAGGCCATAATGATCCTGTTCCAAAACCGATTCGGCCAAGTGCAGATCTTTGCTGATCTTGCTCTTCTTCTTCCATGGCAAGGCTATCAGCGCATCAATATAATTACGCACCACGGTGGCTTCGGCAGACATAGGCGACATCAAGCGTAATTTTTTGAGTTCTGCTTCTGCCTTCGCGCGTCCTTCCTTGGACATCTGAGCAGCCTTGATTTTCTTGTCGATCTCTTCCAGATCGGCGCCATCTTCACCCTCCCCCAACTCCTTCTGAATGGCTTTCACCTGTTCGTTGAGGTAGTAGTCTCGCTGGCTTTTTTCCATCTGTCGCTTGACTCTTCCGCGAATGCGCTTTTCCACCTGAAGTATGTCGAGTTCAGTTTCCAGCAAGCCGAGCAAGTGTTCCAGGCGCTTTGGCACTTCGAAAATTTCCAGCACTTCCTGCTTTTGCTCGAGCTTGAGCGGCAGATGTGCTGCTATGGTATCCGCCAGACGTCCGGCTTCATCAATTCCGCTGAGCGAGGTAAGTACCTCCGGCGGAATCTTCTTGTTGAGCTTCACATATTGGTCGAATTGCGCCAGTGTTGCCCGACGCATGGCCTCGATCTCATGATTATCGGCGGCATCAGGGGGAATCATGGCTGCCTGTCCGGAAAAGTAGCTCCCGTCGTCAACCACGTTCACGATTCGTGCTCGGCGGCTGCCTTCCACCAGCACCTTAACCGTGCCGTCAGGCAATTTGAGCATTTGCAGCAGATTCGCAACACTGCACACATTGTAGAGATCTTCCGGACCTGGCTCATCCTTAGCCGCGAATTTTTGGGCGACCAGCAAAATAGTCTTGCCAGACTCCATCGCGACTTCTAGGGCCTTAATGGATTTAGGACGTCCGACGAAAAGAGGAATTACCATGTGCGGGAAAACGACGACGTCCCGAAGCGGCAGTAATGGTAAGGAAACCTGGTTGGAATCACTGACTGGAGAGGGCATTTGACTCACCTGTAAAAAGACTCACCTGTAAAAAGACAAGCAAAGGTTATGGGGACGCTGCCTTGAAAAATCAAGGAGAATCGAAGAACCTGAAACTTGAGCTAAAAGCTCTTGGCCACCTTGGGCTTATCTGAATAGATCAGGATAGGTTTGATGTCGCCATTGACAGAGCCGTAATCAATCACGACTTTGGCAACGTTTTCAAGGGATGGTAGGTCGAACATCGTGTCGAGCAACGTGTTTTCAAGAATGGAACGCAATCCGCGAGCACCGGTTTTGCGCGCGAGTGCCTTCCTCGCGATCGCTCTAAGCGCCTGTTCCCGAAATTCGAGGTCTACTCCGCCTTCCATGCTGAACATTTTCTGGTACTGTTTAACAAGCGCATTCTTCGGCTCGGTCAAGATCTGGATCAAGGCTGCTTCTCCCAGCTCTTCCAGCGTCGCGACGACTGGCAGGCGGCCGACGAACTCAGGGATGAGGCCATACTTGACCAGATCCTCCGGCTCCACGCCCTTAAGCAATACACCGAAGTCCTTGCGGTTGTCCTGCGTCCTCACGCTCGCATTGAAACCTATTCCTCCCTTTTCCGAGCGGGCTCTAATGATCTTATCCAGTCCATCAAACGCACCCCCGCAAATGAAAAGAATATTGGTAGTGTCGACCTGTACAAATTCCTGATTGGGATGTTTTCTGCCACCCTGGGGCGGCACCGATGCTACTGTTCCTTCGATCAGTTTCAGCAATGCCTGCTGCACGCCTTCTCCGGAGACATCGCGTGTAATCGATGGGTTGTCCGATTTGCGTGAGATCTTGTCGATCTCATCAATATAGACGATGCCCTGCTGAGCCTTTTCCGCATCATAATTGCACTTTTGCAGCAGCTTTTGAATGATATTCTCGACATCCTCGCCTACGTACCCCGCCTCAGTAAGCGTTGTGGCGTCAGCCATGACGAACGGTACATCGAGCAGGCGCGCAAGCGTCTGCGCAAGCAGGGTCTTCCCGGAACCTGTCGGCCCAATAAGAAGGATGTTGCTTTTCGCCAGCTCGATATCATCCGGCTCCCCTGCCTTGTTGATGGTTCTGAGACGCTTGTAATGATTGTATACAGCGACGGAGAGAATTTTTTTCGCCTGTTCCTGGCCGATCACATATTGATCAAGAATCTGGCAAATCTCGTGCGGAACAGGCAAATCCGACTTTGTCAGCTTTGCCGCTTCCGCCCCCTGTATTTCCTCACGAATAATATCGTTGCACAGCTCGATACATTCGTCGCAAATGAATACCGATGGGCCAGCAATAAGCTTTTTTACCTCATGCTGGCTTTTGCCACAGAAGGAGCAATAAAGCAGTTTCTCGCCACCAGTTTTCTCTGACATAGTGTTATCCCGCGTTATATGAGCACGTGCTCCTGAAGGTAAACTTCATATCCCCCATATTTAACTCGCGCCCTGATTTCGAGAGGTTAGCACAGCATCTACCAGACCATAGCGAACAGCCTCGTCACCGCTCATGAAGTTATCCCGATCCGTATCCCGTTCGATCGTTTCCATGTTTTGACCGCAATGGTTTGCCATGAGCTCGCTCAGGCGTTTTTTCAGGAAAAGGATTTCCCTGGCGTGGATCTCAATATCCGAAGCCTGACCCTGGAACCCTCCCAAAGGCTGATGAATCATGATACGTGAGTTTGCCAGGCAGAAGCGTTTCCCTTTGGCTCCCGCCGCCAGCAATAAGGAACCCATGCTGGCCGCCTGGCCGACGCAAAGCGTGCTGACGTCCGGCTTGATATACTGCATGGTATCGTAGATGGCCATTCCGGCGGATACCAGGCCACCGGGTGAATTGATGTAGAAATGGATATCCTTGTCCGCGTTTTCCGATTCGAGGAACAGGAGTTGGGCCACAATCAGGTTGGCGGATGCCTCGGTGACGGGCCCGACGAGAAATATCACACGCTCTTTCAGCAAGCGTGAATAAATGTCGTAAGCGCGCTCACCCCTGCCGCTGGTTTCAATAACCATGGGCACAAGCCCCAAATCGCGGGGTTCGAGATTATTCTGCTGCCACTGAATCATTTCGCGCCCTTCCCATCAATTCGTCAAAAGTCATCGGCTTATCTTCAACGGTAACCTTTTCCAGCACCCAAGTGACAACGTTCTCTTCCAGTGCCAGGGATTCCGCCTCGTTAAGCCGCTCCGGGGCTGCATAATGCCACTTGACAACTTCGGCCGGGTTTTCATAGCTCTCGGCAAGATCCTCGACGACAGCTCGAACTTGCTCGGCTTTGGGCTTCAAACCGTGCAGCTTGACCACTTCTGCCAGAATCAAGCCGAGGTTGACCCGTCGTTGTGCCCGCTCATCAAACAACTCCTGAGGTAAAGGCACATCTTTGTTCATTCCGCGCGCAGCCAGGTCACGCCGCGCGTCATCCATCAGCCGTTCGCGCTCACTCTCCACCAATGCTTTAGGCGCCTCGCTTTTAGCGGTTTCAAGCAAGGACTGCATTACCTGTTCCTTCATGCGCGCCCTGACCCTGTTCGATACTTCCCGCTCGAGATTGGCTTGAATTTCCTCTCGCAACTTTTCGATATTGCCGTCCACAATTCCCAAGGACGTCGCAAATTCTGAGTCGACTTCCGGCACCCGGGGTGCTTTAACCTCATGCAACTTCACTTCAAAAGCCGCCGTCTTGCCTGCAGCCTCTTTACCATGATAGTCCTCGGGAAAAGTAACTTCAAACGTTTTGCTCTCCCCGGCGCTCATGCCGACAAGCGGTTCCTCGAAATCCTTGAGCAATCTGCCTTCACCCAGCACCAAGGTAAAATTCTCGGCTTTGCTCCCCCCGAACTCTTCCCCGCCAATCGTACCGCGATAATCGATAGTAATACGGTCACCCTTTGCAGCAGGCCGCTCCATAGGCTCATAATGGACTCGTTGCTTTCGCAAGGTCTCTATCGTCTTATCGATATCACCTTGGGCTACGCCAACCACTGGCCGTTCAACACGAGTTGAACTAAGATCACCCAGAACTATATCGGGATAGACCTCGAACGTAGCGCTAAATTCAAACTCAGAGGCATTCTCCTCGATATTTTTTGGTTCAAAGCGTGGATAACCCGCAATTCTGAGGTTCTTTTCGCGTATAGCTTCACCGAAGTTCTTTTTTAGCTCGTCACCTATCACCTCCTGGCGTACCTGCGGCCCGTACTGCTGCTGCACGATTTTCAGCGGAACCTTCCCAGGCCGAAAACCATGTATTTTCGCGGTTCGGGCTAAACGCTTCAGACGACTTTCGACTTCAGTTCTGATTTTCTCTTGGGGAATAGAGACATCGAGCCGGCGCTCCAGTGCGCCAAGTTCTTCCACATTTGCTCCCATTGAATTTCCTGACAATTGATAAGATCATGCAGCGTGGGGCCAGGGACTGTGAAGAATACCGCATTGTTATACCGGTACCATTGACAATCCCTGGTGCGAAAGGGGGGACTCGAACCCCCACACCTTTCGGCGCCAGAACCTAAATCTGGTGCGTCTACCAATTCCGCCACTTTCGCGCCGTTTGTTAGTGCGAATCCATTATACCTGTTTCTCCTCGCTGCATCAGCCGATCCTAACTGCGCTGGCGCGTCGGTCGATCGAGAGAAATCAGCAAAACAGAATCTCGCCGCTCGTCGCTTTGCTATCCGGACCCATCAGGTAAAGATAGGCGGGCATCAAATCTTCCGGCTGTCTCAAGCTTTGCTTGATTTCGCCCGGATGGGTCCTGGATCGCTGGGGTGAACGAACAGGACCTGGTATAACTGCATTGATGCGCAAACTCGGAATCGTTTCCCACTCCTGTCCCTGTATCCTGACAAGAACTTCAACCCCCGCCTTAGCCACGGCAAACCCGCCCCAATAGGCCGCAGGGTCATGGCCGTGTGTATCTGAAGTCATGATAACGCTGGCATCGGTTGAACCTTTCAGTAACGGCAGGCAGGCGCGCGTCAGGGCGGAAGGCGCGACGAGGTTAACCCTAAGCAGCGCCAGCCACTGTTCCAACGTTTGAGTCTCAAGCGGGGACGGCCCGACCAGCAGTGCCGCGTTGTGCAATATGCCATCCAGTCTGCCCAACTGCCTTTCGATGGCCTCAGCGAGCGAGGCAAAGTCATTGTCTCCTGCCTTTTCGAGATCAAGCGGAAAAATTGCTGGCTGGACACCACCTGACGCCTCGATTTCATCATAAACCCTTTCCAGCTTCTTGACATTGCGCCCATGCAGAATGACGGTTGCGCCATGCGCCGCAAAAGTCAGCGCGGCGGTACGCCCTATACCCTGCCCAGCACCTGTAACCAGAACTACACGCTCCTTGAGCAAATCCATCGGCGCGCGGTAGGTTTTTAAGTCTTTCATCTTTGAGTTCTTGGGAAAAATCAGCGAAGCTACCCGGCCCTTACCCTATACACCGCCACCCCCATTCTCGCCAGGACAGGTGACAGGAAATTGGCGCCAACGGAAACCGGAATTCAAGGAAGTTGGACGGGAGATGGTGTGTTAACCCTTCATCCAGGTCGTCCAGGCAATCCACAACTTTCGCAAAGGTGTGAGACTAATACGCTGCTGCAGGACATGACAGCCATCCCCCTTTATCTCGCTCAGGAGAGTTCGGTAAATTGCTGCCATGATGATGCCGGGCCGCTGGGCTTTACGGTCCTCAGATGGAAGCGCCGCGAAGGCCTGGTCATAATAGTGCTCGGCCCGTTCGATCTGAAAATCCATCATCCGCTGAAAATTGGCGGTTTCATGCAAGTTCAAAACATCCTGCTCGGTCACTCCAAAGCGTGCAAGCTCATCCTGGGGGAGATAAATGCGACCGCGCCGGGCATCCTCGCCGACATCTCGAATGATATTGGTGAGCTGGAACGCAAGCCCCAGGTTCTCGGCGTAATTCAGGGTCTGGGGATTGCGATATCCAAATATACCTGCGGAACATAATCCAACCACGCTGGCCACATGGTAGCAGTAGCGGCGAAGTGTATCAAAATCGGGATACCGGTTGTGGTTAAGATCCATTTCCATCCCATCAATGATGGCATTCAACCGCTCGGCCGTAAGATTAAATGGCTCTGCCACATTCGCCAGCGCTTTCGCGACCGGGTGGCTGGGTTTTGCACCCCCTGCGGCGTAGATTGAATCAATCTCCGCGCGCCACCAGGCTAGTTTCGCTCGCGCTACCAACGGATCAGCGCATTCATCGACGATATCGTCCACCTCACGGCAGAATGCGTAAAGGGCTGTAATGGCACGCCGTTTCTCGAGTGGCAAATACAGGAAGCTGTAATAGAAACTGGAACCGCTCTGAATCGCTTTTTCCTGACAATACTGATCTGGGGTCATGTTAGAAATCTAGGATAGTTTCGTAGAGCACATTGCGGTAAATTTTTTATTCTTTTGATAACCCCTGCGAGCTGCCTGGAGCCCGGCATTTTTTAATTCCGGCCCTGCCTCCGATGGTGCGCGGAAGAAGACCAAGGACATCATCAGCACATCGCTTATTACTGCATATCTTCCTTATCCTATTTTAACAGAGCCGAATAATCGGACCGGCACCACTCCCGACACGCCAATGTTCGTAATATCCCCGCATGAAGGGCGAGGGTATGGCCGAGCAAGATAACATATTTGAACCGATTCAAAACAAAACCCCGCCGAAGCGGGGTTTTTTGCTGCGTCGGCAACAAGCCGTTAATGCGCTTTAGACTGCTTTTAGGCGCTTTTAGGCGCTTTTAGACGCTTTTACATATCCATACCGCCCATACCGCCCATTCCGCCCATGCCACCGCCCATACCGCCCATGCCGCCGGCTGGCTCCTCCTTGGGCAGCTCGGCGACGAGCGCATCAGTGGTAAGCATCAGGCTTGCCACTGAAGCAGCGTGCTGTAGGGCATAGCGGGTAACCTTGGTGGGATCCAGGACGCCCATCTCGACCATGTCGCCATATTCGCCTGTTGCGGCGTTGTACCCAAAGTTGCCGCTACCTTCCATGACCTTGTTGATGACCACGGAGGGCTCCTCTCCACAATTCGCGACGATCTGGCGCAGGGGCTCTTCCAGAGCTCGCAGAACGATCTTTATGCCTGCATCCTGATCGTGGTTGTCGCCCTTGATGCGCGCCACCGCGGTGCGGGTACGCAACAGCGCGACGCCGCCGCCAGGAACAATACCTTCCTCAACCGCTGCACGGGTTGCGTGCAAGGCGTCTTCAACGCGCGCTTTTTTCTCTTTCATCTCGACTTCCGTGGCGGCACCCACTTTGATCAACGCGACTCCGCCAGCCAGCTTGGCCACGCGCTCCTGCAGTTTCTCTTTGTCATAGTCGCTGGTGGCTTCTTCGATTTGATTGCGAATCTGCTTGACCCTGCCCTGAATGGCTTCGTGATCGCCAGCACCGTCGATGACGGTAGTTTCTTCCTTGCCGATCTCGATGCGCTTGGCCTGACCAAGTTCCTTCAGGGTCGCTTTCTCCAGAGACAGGCCGACCTCTTCTGCAATGACCGTACCGCCAGTCAGGATTGCGATATCTTCAAGCATGGCTTTACGGCGGTCACCAAAACCGGGCGCCTTCACAGCACAGGTCTTGAGAATACCGCGAATATTATTGACCACAAGAGTTGCTAGTGCTTCACCATCCACATCTTCTGCAATGATCAGTAAGGGCTTGCCCGCCTTGGCGACCTGTTCCAGCACCGGGAGCAATTCCCTGATATTCGAAATCTTCTTGTCATGCAGAAGGATAAAGGGATTTTCCAGCAATGCGATTTGCCTGTCGGGGTTGTTTATGAAATAGGGGGACAGATAGCCGCGATCGAATTGCATCCCCTCGACTACTTCGAGTTCATTTTGCAATCCGGAGCCATCTTCCACCGTGATCACCCCTTCCTTGCCCACTTTTTCCATCGCGTCGGCGATGATTTTGCCAATTTCTGGGTCCGAATTGGCGGAAATGCTGCCTACCTGCGCGATCTCTTTTCCGGTCGTACAGGGTTTGGAAAGCTTCTTGAGTTCTTCAACCGTTGTGGTAACGGCCTTATCGATACCGCGCTTGAGGTCCATTGGATTCATCCCGGCAGCAACGTACTTCATGCCTTCCTTGACAATAGCCTGCGCCAGCACGGTAGCGGTGGTGGTCCCGTCGCCCGCCACGTCGGAAGTCTTGCTTGCCACTTCCTTCACCATCTGCGCACCCATATTCTCGAACTTGTCTTTCAGTTCGATTTCCTTGGCGACAGATACACCATCCTTGGTAATGGTAGGGGCGCCGTAAGAACGCTCCAGCACTACGTTGCGACCCTTCGGCCCCAGGGTGACCTTGACCGCATCGGCAAGGATATTGACCCCATTGACCATTTTGTGACGGGCTGCGTCACCAAATTTAACTTCTTTCGCTGCCATAATCTCTTTCTCCTAATTTTCTGAAATGTTGTGTAAGGCCGTCGCTCACAAATTAACCTTCAACGACACCCATGAGGTCATCTTCGCGCATCACGAGGAGCTCTTCTCCCAATACCTTTACGGTCTGCCCGGAATATTTGCCGAACAGCACCTTATCGCCGACCTTCACTTCCAGCGGACGGACTTTGCCATCATCGCCGACCTTGCCTCTGCCAACGGCGACAATCTCGCCTTGATCGGGCTTCTCTGCGGCACTGTCAGGAATGACGATACCGGATGCGGTCTTGCGTTCTTCTTCCAGCCGCTTGACAACAACGCGGTCGTATAAAGGACGAATATTCATGTTTCTTCTCCTGTTGAAAGTTAAGCCAATAAAAATCTGCGGAAAGCTGACAATGCCCGGTTTCCGGGATCGATTTCAATTTTGTTAGCACTCTCTGCCAACGAGTGCTAATAATAGGGGCTGTTACCTGGAATTTCAAGTGGACGACAGATAAAAAAGCCAGAGTGCTTGTGAATAAAATACGAAGTGATTACGTGCAATAATGCAACCAGCACAATGGGCGCAATCACTTGCTCCCTCGTCCGACGCTTCGATGACTGCAAAAAATGGGCCCTCCAACAACGAAACGTGAATCTCTGCCTGAACGTAGCCTGAAGGCCGTCTGGCATCCCTGCACTCAAATGAAACAGCACGAAAAGCTGCCGTTGGTGTCAATCGCCCGCGCTGAAGGGGTGTGGCTCTATGATTATGACGGCAAGCGCTACCTCGACGCGATCGGTTCGTGGTGGGTCAACCTTTTCGGCCACTCAAACAATCGAATCAATGCCGCGGTCCGCGAACAGCTCGATAAAATGGAGCACGTCATGCTGGCCGGCTTCACCCATGAACCGGTGGTGGAGTTGTCCGAGCGCTTGAGCGGGCTGGTGCCGGGCAGGCTCGGACATTGCTTTTACAGTAGCGATGGTGCATCCGCGACAGAAATCGCGCTGAAGATGAGTTTTCAATACTGGCGGAACGGCGGGCGGCCCGACAAAACCAGATTTGTGAGCGTGCAGAATGGCTACCATGGCGAAACCCTGGGCGCCTTGTCGGTTACCGGAGTCGAGCTATTCACGAACGCCTACGCGCCGCTGCTACGCCCAAGTGTGCAGGTCAGGACCCCTGACTGGCGCTTTGCAGCCGAGGGAGAATCCGCGGAGGAGTGTGCGTTACGCGCGGCCGCAATGCTTGAATCCCATCTTGCTGAACATCATGCCCAAACCGCAGGGTTCATAGTCGAGCCGCTCGTCCAGGGGGCTACGGGTATGGGAATGCATCACCCGGCCTATCTAAAACGGGCAAGAGAAATTTGCGACCGGCATGAGGTCCATCTCATCGCTGATGAAATTGCCGTCGGTTTTGGGAGAACGGGGACCATGTTCGCCTGTGAACAGGCGGGCATCGCACCCGACATTTTATGCCTGGGTAAGGGCTTGAGTGGGGGCTACCTCCCGCTATCCGTCACGATGACAACCGAGACGATTTATCAGGCGTTTTATGATGACGATACCGCGCGTGGTTTCCTGCACTCCCATACCCATTCAGGCAATGCGCTTGCCTGCCGGGCAGCGCTCGCCACACTGGATATTTTCGAGCACGACGACATCATCATGGCAAATCGGGCCAAGGCAAATTATTTCAACCGGCTACTGCTCCCTCTAGCGACTCATCCCCGTGTCAAGAATTTCCGCAACCAGGGCATGATCTGGGCTTTCGAGGTGGAAACGACCGATCCGGCTTTTTCATCGAGCCTCTTTCAAGCGGGCCTCCAGGAAGGGCTGTGTTTGCGTCCGTTGGGAAACACTGTCTATTTCATGCCCCCCTACACGATTACCCCTCAGGAAATGGATCACCTTGCCGTGGGCACGCTGCGGACACTGGAGACATGCTAAAACGCATTCGAGGCGCACAATTCGAGAATTCAACTCAAGAACTCATGGGGCCGTGCATGGTGACCAACATCGCTCTATGCCGGTTGTCATATTATGCATATTGCGCGTTTCTCCTGCCATTTTTCCTTCTGGCCTCGCCCGCATTTTCGTACGATCTGCCAGTGGCTGTTCACCAGGCGCTCAGGCAGGCAGGTGTCCCGGAGTCCGCGGTGGGCGTCTATATTCACGAGATTGGGTCAGCTCAACCCCTGCTCCAGCACAATTCGGGTACAGTAATGAATCCCGCGTCGGTTATGAAGCTTGTCACCACGTACGCGGGCCTTGAACTGCTGGGACCGGCTTATACCTGGAAGACCGAATTGTATGTGGATGGCCTGCGCGATGGAGACACACTCAACGGCGATTTCATCATCAAGGGCTACGGCGACCCGAAGCTGAACCTGGAGAATTTCTGGCTGCTCACCCGACGCCTGCGCCAAACGGGACTGCGTGAAATCACGGGCCGCCTGATCCTGGATACCAGCCATTTTCAGCTGCTCGACGGAAACCCGGCCGAATTTGATGGCAAGCCGCACCGGGCTTATAACGTTCTCCCCGAAGCGCTTCTGGTGAACTACCGGACGGTCAGCCTTCGCCTGATTCCCAAGCCGGAAAGCGGAAATGTGCGTGTTGTCGTTGACCCGCTGCCTGCATCACTGGATCTCAAGAACGGGCTCGCGCTGACCGATAGAGCATGCGGCGATTGGCGCGATGCACTGCTTGCGGACATCCGCGCTGATACGGCGAACGAGAGCCGCATATCCGTCGCTCTTAACGGCACTTACGCTACCGACTGCGGTGAAAAAACCCTATTCCTCAGCGTTCATGAAAACGCTTTTTACATTCAGAGTCTTTTTAAACAGTTATGGGAAGAACAGGGCGGTACTTTCCGTGGGAAAGGAATGAACGGAATCGTGCCTGAAGGATTGCTTCCGCTTGAAATTCATCAATCGCCGCCGCTTGCCGATATCGTCCGGGACATCAACAAATTCAGCAATAATACTGCCGCACGCCAACTCTATCTTGCACTGGGTCTGACTCCACCAATTGGCCAACCAATAGCGATGAGAGGGATGAATGAGCCGAGCACTAATATAGCGAGCGGCCCCGAGCGTAGCGAGTCCATGCCGCCCGCTACGCTTGCCAAATCGGATGCTGCAATCCGAAGATGGCTCGCGTCAAAAAAACTCCATTTTCCGGAGTTGATGATAGAGAACGGGTCCGGCTTATCCAGGAAGGAACGCATCAGCGCGCGTCATATGGGACAACTTCTGCTCACCGCCTTCCAAAGTCCCGTCATGCCCGAGTTTATATCCTCTTTGCCCATCGCGGCAGTTGACGGCACTATGAAAAAAAGGCTTAACGGCACCGCCATAACAGGACAAGCCCATATCAAGACCGGACTGCTTGAGGGCGTGCGAACCCTCGCGGGCTACGTGCTCACCCGGTCAGGGAAGCGCGTGGTCGTTGTATTTTTTGTCAATCATCCAAGGGCAGGAAGTGCCCAAACCGCAATGGATATCCTGTTGCAGCGGATTTATGAACAATAGCGCAGATCGCGGGATAAAACGTCGAGGATAAGCCGCGTGATAGGCGAACAACCGGGTTCGCTGTCCACTGCCCGTTCGCCTGTATAATTCAATAGGCATTCAATGGGCTTTCTCCCAGTTCAGCCCAACGCCTACCTCTACCAGCAGGGGAACGTCCAGGCGAGCAACCGCGCTCATGATGAAGGGAAGTTCGCTTTTTATTTTTTCCAGTTCTGGATCGGGTACCTCCAGGACCAGTTCGTCGTGCACTTGCATGATGAGCTTGCTGCACAGATTTTCGAGCTTCAGCCACTCATGTACCGCGATCATTGCAAGCTTGATGATGTCGGCTGCGGTTCCCTGCATGGGTGCGTTGATCGCAGCTCGCTCCGACGCCTGCCTGCGAGCGACGTTGGAGCTATTGATCTCCGGCAACCATAGTCTGCGTCCGAATACGGTTTCCACATATCCACTCTGCCTGGCAGCTTGCCGGGTACGCTGCATGTAATCCGCCACTCCGGTATAACGCGCAAAATAGCGGTCCATATATGCCCGGGCGGCGGCGCGTTCTACGCCGAGCTGGGATGCAAGACCAAATTCCGACATACCGTAGATCAGGCCAAAATTAATGACTTTTGCATAACGACGCTGCTCGCTGCTTACGCCTTCCGGTAAAATGCCGAATACTTCCGCCGCAGTAGCTCGATGTATGTCCTCGCCCGCGCCGAATGCTCTCAGCAGTCCCCCATCACGGGAAATATGCGCCATGATACGTAGCTCGATTTGCGAGTAGTCGGCCGAAACAATACTGTGGCCGGCGGATGCTATAAAGGCTTCGCGAATACGGCGGCCCTCGGCGGTGCGCACGGGAATATTCTGCAGATTCGGTTCGTTGCTGGCGAGCCTGCCGGTCACCGCGACGGCTTGCGCATAGTTGGTATGAACTCTTCCAGTTGCCGCATCCACCATGCGCGGAAGCTTATCCGTGTAGGTTGATTTAAGCTTGGCAAGACCACGATACTCCAGCAGGGTTTTTGCCAATGGATAATCCGCCGCGAGACGCTGCAGCACATCTTCGTCCGTGGACGGCGTGCCGCCCGGCGTTTTTTTCAACACCGGAAGCTTGAGCCGGGTAAACAGTACCTCCTGAACCTGCTTGGTTGAGTTCAAGTTGAATGGTTGTCCCGCGATTTCACACGCGCGATTCTCCAGTATCAGCATTTTCTCGGCCAATTCGCGGCTTTGTATTTCCAGCATTTTCAGGTCCAGAAGGACGCCAGTGCGCTCCATTTCAAATAGAATTTCCATCACCGGCATCTCGAGCTGCCGGTAAATATAGTCGAGTCTTGCATCAGCCGACATTTGCGGGTAAAGATGCTCATGCAGCCGAAGGGTGATATCAGCATCCTCCGCCGCATATTGCGTCGCGCGCGCGATCTCTACCTGGTCGAAACCTATGCGGCTCGCACCCTTCCCGGTGACGTCGTCGTAACTGATGGTTCGGATATCGAGGTGCCGCAGCGCAAGGTTGTCCATATCATGCGGACGATGGGGTTCGAGCACGTACGATTGCAACAAGGTGTCATGAACGATACCGTTCAGCGCGATCCCATGATTCGCAAAGACGTGCTTGTCGTACTTGAGGTTCTGCCCCAGTTTCGGCTTGGCGTTATCCTCCAGCCACGGCTTGAGCTTCCTGAGCACAAGATCAACCGGCAGTTGCGGTGGGGCACCCGCATAACCGTGCGCCAAAGGCACGTAAGCCGCACAACGAGACTTCACGGAAAAGGAGATACCGACCAGTTTCGCGTTCATCGGCTCAAGTGAAGTCGTCTCGGTATCAAGCGAAATCAGCGGCGCTTCATTCAGGCGTGCGACCCACTGTTCGAGCTCGGATTCCGTAAGCACCGTCTGATAGTCAGCCTGCTGCTCATGCGGCTTCTGATCGCCGATGGAAGCCGAGGAAGACAACACGCCTTCCGTCCCCTGCTCACCTGTGGCCAGGCGGTCCCGCAGTTCACGCAGCCAGGTCTTGAAATCGAGTTGGTCGTACAACTCCGCCAATTTGCTGGTATTCTGCGGTTGCAGCCCCAAGCCGTGCAGATCGACGGGGAGAGGAACATCACATTTGATGGCAAGGATTTCCGGGGATTTACGCAACCAGTCAATCGCCTTGCGGAGATTTTCTCCCACCACTCCGCCGATTTCATTCGCGTGGGCAATCAGATTATTCAGGCTGCCATACTGAGCCAGCCATTTGACAGCGGTTTTGGGACCAACCTTCTCCACTCCGGGTATGTTGTCAGTCGCATCACCGACAAGGGCCAGGTAATCGAGCATGCGGTCGGGCGGCACGCCGAACTTGGCGCACACGCCCGCTTCATCGAGAATTTCGTTCGTCATGGTATTGACGAGCGTCACGCCGGGCTTCACCAGCTGTGCGATGTCCTTATCTCCTGTGGAAATGATGCATCTCACATTCTTCGGGTCAGCCTGTTTTACGAGCGTGCCGATCACGTCGTCCGCCTCCACGCCTTCAATGATCAGCATCGGCCATCCCATCGCGCTGATGCATTCATACAGCGGCTTGAGTTGCGCTACCAGGTCATTCGGCATTGGGGGGCGATTGGACTTGTATTCCGGGTAGAGCTCGTCGCGAAACGTCTTGCCTTTTGCGTCGAAAATGCACGCGCTATAATCCGCCTGGTAATCCTTATGCAAACGGCGAAGCATGCTCAATACACCATAAATCGCGCCGGTGGGTTCGTTATTGCGATTTCTCAGATCGGGCAATGCGTGAAATGCGCGATACAGGTAAGATGAGCCATCAACTAAGAGCAGTGTTTCCATTTAACTTCGAAGATTTTCGATGAACCCGCAAGAAAAACCAGACCGTCCGATCCCTTCTGACTATCATGAAAAGACGGAATCGTGGCGCATTCTCGGGATTATGGCAGAATTTGTGGAGGCGACGGAACGGCTGAATTCGATCAGACCAGCCGTAAGTATTTTTGGTAGCGCCCGCACCTCTCCAGACCACCCCTACTATAAACTGACTGAGCAGATCGCGCGCCAATTGTCGGAGGCTGGATTCTCCGTGATTTCCGGGGGAGGACCGGGAATCATGGAGGCCGCGAACAAAGGCGCCTATCGCGGACCATCGCCCAGCGTCGGCTTGAATATCCAGCTCCCGCATGAACAACACCGCAACGTTTATCAGGACATCAGCCAGACATTCCGCCACTTCTTCGCGCGCAAGTATGTGTTCGTAAAATTTGCAACGGCGTATGTGGTATTGCCAGGCGGGTTCGGCACGCTGGACGAACTGATGGAGGCGCTCACTCTCGTTCAGACCGGAAAAACCAGAAAAATGCCGATCATCCTCGTTTGTTCCGAATTCTGGCGAGGCATGCTTGATTGGCTGCGCCAAACGCTTGTAGACGAGGGCATGATTTCGCCCGAAGACATGAATCTCATCCAGGTCATTGATGAGCCAGCTGAAGTGGTAAATGCGATCTTCCGGTATTACGAAAGCCGTGGGTTCGAGCTATCCGCAGCAGAACGGGAGGTGCAACTGAATCTGTAATGCAGTCCTTATTTTCGACTAGAATAGAATATTGACCTCACTCTGCTGGAGGCGCCATGCGTCTGATAGCCGTCGCGCTGCTGTTGAGTTTCGCGCTTCCTGCATTTGCGCAATCCAACCAACCCAAGGATTTGCAGCCTCTGCCCGAAGTTCCGGAGCCGCCCGAGCTGGCACTGCCTGCGCCCGGCGCTGACCAGGAGGATGCCTCCCTGGAGCCTCAGGTCACGATCACCAGGCGGGGTGAGGACCAGGTCGAAGAATACCGGCTCAACGGACGGCTTTACATGATCAAAGTCATTCCTCGTATAGGGCTGCCTTATTATCTGGTTGACCATGGCGGGGACGGTACATTTGCGGCCAGTGGAGGCAGCCTTGACCAGCGTGTCAGACCCCCGATGTGGGTGATAAAGCAGTTTTAATTTGTGGATGCTCCTTCCTCTCCGGAGCATGAAAACCTAAAATAACACTTTCCGCTGCCTTGCTTCCGGTCGTGGGCCGTTCCTCATTCCCAGTTTGGTGCTTTAAACTTTCCGCTCCGGTCGCCTCCCAGCCGCTGGGATGTTTTTAATGGTTCCTCGCTTATATCGCGTCTCCCTTCGGTTTTCATCTTCATGTCAGTTTTTACCACCGTCACCTGGGATCAGCTTTCACTCTGGCTGAAAAATTATTTACTCGGTACGCTGATTGATCTGCAGGGCATCTCCTCCGGCATAGAAAACACCAACTATTTCGTAACGACCACCCATGGCAAATACGTTCTTACCTTATTCGAAAAGCTCACCGCTTCCGACCTCCCGTATTATCTCAACCTCATGGCGTATTTATCGCGCCATGGTGTGCCCTGCCCAAGTCCTATAGCTGATCTTGACAGTAAATTTCTTGGTGAGCTCAACGGCAAGCCAGCCAGCATGGTCACCTGCCTGCCTGGAAAATCCCAAGAGAACCCCACACCCAGGCATTGCGCCGAAGTTGGAAAGTTACTGGCCGACATGCACCTGCGCGGTCTGTCCTATCCCCAGAAAATGCAGAACACGCGCGGACCAAAATGGTGGAAAGCGGCCGCACTGGCCGTCACGCCGTTTTTAACAACCGAAGAGGCAGACCTGCTCAAGGAAGAGCTTTGTTTCCAATCGTTGTATCGTTTCGAAGACTTGCCGCGCGGAGTTATCCACGCGGACCTGTTCCGTGACAATGTCCTGTTCAATGATCTTTCAATAGGCGGCGTAATTGACTTCTATTTTGCCTGCAATGATGTCTTGCTGTACGATCTGGCAATCACTGCGAATGACTGGTGCCTGGCGAGCAATGGGAAACTCGACCCAGGGCGAGCGTTATCCATGCTTGAGGCCTATCATGTCGCCCGTCCCTTAACGGGTATCGAGCGTACGGCCTGGCCGGTCATATTGCGCGCGGCAGCGCTACGCTTCTGGTTATCCCGGCTGTATGATTACCATTTGCCCCGACCGGGGGAGCTTACCCATGTCAAGGATCCGGCTCACTTCATGCATATATTGGAGAATCACGCGGGCTCTCACTCTGAACTGGCCAAGATTTGGATTTAAGAAGACAGGTCCGCAAGCGAGCCGGAAAATTGAACCGGGAAGAAAGCCCACGGGAGATAGGGAATATGGATGTCAGGCAAGTCGATGGAAAACAGGGATGGCAATGGATAGTAACCGGATTCCTCCTGTTTCGAAGGTTTCCGGTGGTTTGGATCCTGTTGTGCACAACCCTGCTGCTGATCGCCGCGACCCTGGCTCTTATTCCTGTCGCCGGGCAATTCATTTTCACCCTGCTTTCGCCAGTGTTTCTAGCCGGGTTGATGATTGGATGCAGAACTTTGGAAAAAGGCGGTCAACTCGAACTCTCTCATTTGCTTGCTGGCTTTCGCCACGCCACCACGCCACTGATAACCATTGGTGGAATATATTTAGTCGGACAGGTGTTGATATTCGGTATTGCGATGCTGATCGGCGGCGAAACGATGAGGGATCTTTTGATTGCCGGAAGACGGGTTGACGAAAATGAATTACAGGAAGTCATGAGCAGCAGCTTGTCTGCCTTGCTGGTGGCTCTTACGCTATCGATTCCGTTGATGATGGCCGCCTGGTTTGCACCCTTGCTCGTCATATTCAGGAATTTGCCTCCGTTGGAGGCGATGCGGCTCAGCTTCTACGCATGTGTAAAAAATATCGTGGCATTTCAGATATATGCGTTCTTCCTTGTTGTGCTGACGGCCATTGCAGCCTTTCCATACGGCCTGGGATTGTTCGTGCTTGTGCCGACTCTTTTTGCTTCGATTTACGCGAGCTACCAGGACATATTTTGTGACCCGCCTGAAGCGGCGTAGACACTACTCGCTCACGCTCATTCAGATCGAGACCAGCTTGGCATATTCAAGCAACAACCATTTTGTGCCAGCGCGGCCGAATCTCACCTCGACCCGCGCATCCGCGCCATGACCTTCGCAATTAACAATGACGCCTGCTCCAAACTTTGCGTGGCTCACATTCTGCCCAATTCGCCACGCGGATGTGGAATTACGATCCGGCGCCTGACCTTGTAGCGCCGTGGTCAGGCCTGATGATCTCTCCTGATTCCCCCTCATCGGCTTTTGGACAAGCTGCAGCGATTTGAGCAAACGATCGGGAACTTCCTGCAGGAAACGCGAGGGAATATTGTAGCGGGTCTGGCCGTGCAGCATGCGGCTTTGGGAAAAGCTCAAATACAGGCGCCTCCTCGCACGAGTCAACGCCACATACATCAAGCGGCGCTCCTCTTCCAGCCCTCCTGTTTCATTTCGGCTGTTATCATGCGGGAACAGCCCCTCCTCCAGTCCGCTCAGGAAAACGCTGTGGAATTCCAGCCCTTTGGCCGAATGCACGGTCATCAGCTGGAGCGCATCCTGACCACTGCCAGCCTGATGTTCGCCTGCTTCCAAAGAAGCATGGCTAAGAAATTCCACGAGACCGCTTTCCTCCGCTTCCTGTATAAAACTGGCTGCAGCGTTAACCAGTTCGTTCAGGTTTTCCACGCGGTCGGTTCCTTCGCGCTCGGCGCGATAATGAGCCACCAATCCACTATGCTCCAGCATGTGTTCGACGATTTCCGGCAGTGGCAACCCCTCGCAGGCCTGGTGCAACCCATTGATCAGCGCGATAAAGCCAGGAATTCCTCTTTTTGTCCTGTCCGGTCCTTTGCCCGCGTCGGGCATCGCGCCGCTGCCCACACTAGTAGGGGCGAAAGATGGTCCCTCTTTGCGGAACCGTAGCATCGCACTCCAGAGGCTGCTTCCCTGCCGGCCAGCCTCATCCTGCAGCTGTTCCACTGTCCTGGAACCAATGCCACGCGCGGGGAAGTTCACGACCCGAAGCAGTGCATTATCATCGTCGGGATTGGCTATCAGTCGCAGATATGCCAACGCGTGCTTGATTTCCTGCCGCTCGAAGAAACGCATGCCGCCATACACACGATAAGCCAGCGAAGCATTAAACAAAGCGTGCTCCAGCACCCTTGATTGGGCGTTGGAGCGATAAAGCACCGCCATCTGGGACAAGGCCACACCGTCCCGGTGCAATGACTTCACTTCTTCGACAATAAACGCAGCCTCGTCGAAATCGGTGAGTGCGTTATAGACGCGGATAGGCTCGCCACTTCCCTCGGAAGTCCAGAGATTCTTGCCGAGGCGCCCGTTGTTGTTGCGTATCAGTGCATTTGCCGCGTCCAGTATGTTGCCGTGAGAACGATAGTTCTGCTCCAGCTTGATAATCTTTGGTACACGAAAATCCCTCTCAAACTCTTTCATGTTGCCCACGTGAGCACCCCGAAAAGCGTAAATGCTCTGATCGTCGTCCCCCACCGCGAATACGGCGGCGCCCCTTCCGGCAAGCAGCTTGAGCCATTTGTATTGCAATCGGTTGGTGTCCTGAAACTCATCCACGAGGATATGTCGGAATCGTATGCCATAGTGCTCGCGTATGAGCTCGTTACGGGTCAACAATTCATAGCTGCGCAAGAGAAGCTCCGCAAAATCCACTACTGCTCCCTTCGCGCATTGCTGCTCGTAATACAGGTAAAACTCGACCATTTTGCGCGCAAAATCATCGTAGGTTTCGACCTGGGAGGCCCTGAGCCCCTCGTCTTTTGCATTATTGATGAACCACTGCACTTGGCGGGGCGGAAACTTTTCATCATCCGCGCCCAGGTTTTTCAGGATGCGCTTTATCGCACCCAGCTGATCCGCGTTATCGAGAATCTGGAAAGCCTGGGGTAAACCCGCATCCTGATAGTGAGCGCGAAGCATGCGATTGCACAGACCATGAAACGTGCCCACCCACATACCGCGCGTATTGATCGGCAGCATGGAAGAAATACGCATCAGCATTTCCTTTGCCGCCTTGTTGGTAAAAGTAACGGCCAATATGCCATGAGGACTGACCTCCCCGGACTGGATCAGGTGGGCAATCCGAGTCGTAAGTACTCGTGTCTTGCCGCTGCCCGCGCCAGCGAGCACCAGCACAGACTGGTGAGGCAAGCTTACCGCTTCGAGTTGTTCGGGATTAAGCGCAGAGAGCAAGGAAGACATGAGGAAAATGCAATCAGTGGGCAATCGGTGTGATTTTGCCCCAATTGAAGGGAATGCCTACGAGGTGGGTGAGACATCCCCATCAATTCAAGGTTCAGCTAAGGCACGGAGAGACGGACAATGTGTTGTTCAGCTCGATAACTCCAATTATGCGCTTCTGCTCGCTTTGATCAGATCCAGAATCAGGGGCGTCAATATCAATTCGATTGCAAATCCCATTTTTCCTCCTGGCACAACAATGCAGTTCGGGCGCGACATGAATGAATTATGGATCATTGCCAGGAGATAAGGGAAATCTACGCTCCTGGGATCGCGGAAGCGAATCACAACAAAGCTCTCATCCAGTGTAGGAATATCCCGCGCGATAAAGGGATTGGATGTATCCACGGTCGGTACGCGCTGAAAATTCACGTGGGTACGTGAAAACTGGGGCGTAATATAGTGCACATAGTCGTGCATGCGCCGGAGTATGGTATGTGTGACCGCCTCCGCCGAATAACCCCGTGCATTCATATCCCGGTGAATTTTTTGAATCCACTCCAGATTGACAATGGGCACTACACCCACCAGCAGGTCTACGTATTTCGCCACGTCGGCGGTTTCACTTCTAACTCCGCCATGCAGGCCTTCGTAGAACAAAAGATCGGAACCAGGGTTTATTGATGCCCATGGAGTAAACGTCCCGGCCTTTTGCTGATACGGCGCAGCTTCCCCATCGTTGTGCAGATAAAGCCGGGTTTGCCCGGTTCCGCTTTCGCCATACTCTTTGAATAATCCTTCGAGTTTTTCAAATTCATTGGCCTCAGGACCGAAATGGCTGATCGGATGGCCGCCATCCTTCTCCGACTCAGCCACCGCCTTCTTCATCTCATCCCGGTCGTAACGGTGGAAACTGTCGCCCTCTACCACCACAGCAGTCAACTTCTCACGAAAAAAGATGTGCTCGAAACTATTCTTGACTGTCGACGTGCCAGCTCCCGATGAACCGGTGACGGCGATAACAGGGTGTTTTTGTGACATACAAACTTTCTCCTCAGATAAAAAATAACTATTTGCGCTTATATTTCGCCGCCTTTCAGCAAGCTGGCATCACCGTACTCAGCAGGCCAATAAGAAACCTCTGAATATAGCCCATGCATTCTCTTGCGGGATCCACGGACAGGAATGACGCCCGCCAGCATGGTTGTCACCCATGATCGAAGAGTGGCCAGAGCGCCCTACCGGGAATAGACGCAGAGATTGGGCGCGAAAGACTTATTCAGAGGTTTCTTAACGCTAATATAATACCTGTTTTCTCAACAATTTTGGGCAGCGGGCCAGGGCCAAGCGTGCAGCGATCGGATGCGGGAGTATGGGAGAACACGGTGCGCTGCCCCTTATTGAAGGATGGAATGCCATATCGGTTTGACAACGCCGGGAGTGTGCCATAGAATAATCGGCTTTATTGAAATAGCAGGGGTCGGTTCGTGAAAACCTTTTCAGCCAAACCTCATGAGGTGCATCACGATTGGTTTGTGATTGACGCTGCCGACAAGGTACTGGGGCGTCTTGCCGCAGAAATCGCCTATCGTCTGCGGGGCAAGCATAAACCCATATTTACTCCCCATGTGGATACCGGCGACTACATCGTTGTGATCAATGTGGACAAACTGCGTGTTACGGGGAATAAGGCAGAAAACAAGCTTTACCATCGACACAGCGGATATCCAGGCGGTATTTACCAAACTACTTTTGCGAAAATGCATACCCGCTTTCCGGGGCGACCGTTGGAAAAAGCAGTCAAGGGCATGCTGCCAAAAGGCCCTCTCGGATATGCCATGTTGAAAAAACTCAAGGTTTATGCAGGCGCTGCACACCCCCACGCAGCCCAGCAGCCACGTCAACTCGAAGTAAGGGCTTGAGATTATGGGAGTCAATTACAATTACGGTACCGGGCGGCGCAAGAGCGCGGTGGCGCGGGTATTCATTAAACCGGGCAGAGGGCTGATCACCGTCAATGACAAACCGGTAGATGAGTTCTTTTCCCGTGAGACTGGTCGCATGATAGTCAGGCAACCGCTTGAACTGACCGGAAACCTGACAAGTTTCGACATCGTAGTCAATATTCGCGGAGGCGGCGAGTCGGGACAGGCGGGCGCTGTACGGCATGGCATAACCCGCGCATTGATTGATTTCGATGCCAATCTCAAACCTGTACTGAGCAATGCCGGACTGGTGACCCGAGACGCACGGGAAGTCGAGCGAAAAAAAGTCGGGTTGCGCAAGGCGCGGCGACGCAAGCAGTTTTCCAAGCGATAGCGCCATTGATTCAAGCAAAAAAGCCGCCCGTTTCTGGCGGCTTTTTTGTTTGTTGCTTATAATCGATCAAAGGCCTCGACGTCTGAAGGGCTAAAGGGTAAGAAATGGGGGCTTGAAACGACCCCCGACCCAAGAACGGTGAAATAGTAAAAGACACGTTACAGGGAGCATAGAGGGAGCGATAATGTCGGCGAGATGCCGATCACAGAGTGGATCACTTGCCAATCGAGCAATTCGATCCGAGTTTTTAACCTCTGAAAGCGTGCTCGCGCTGCCTTGTAAAACTGAGGATTCCGATGCTTAGAGCAGGAATAGTTGGGGGTACCGGATATACGGGTGTAGAGTTGTTGAGGATGCTGTCCCAGCATCCGGAGGTGAGCATTGAAGCTATTACTTCGCGCAGTGAAGCAGGGATGGCAGTGGCTGAGTTATTTCCCAGCTTGCGCGGGCGAGTATCGCTTAGATTTTCGGACCCCTCGACTGCAGAGCTGCGTAAGTGCGATATCGTGTTTTTTGCGACCCCCAATGGTATCGCGATGCAGCAAGTGCGGGCACTAGTTGATGCCGGAGTTCGAGTCATCGATCTCGCTGCTGATTTTCGTATCAAGGATGTGGCAGTCTGGGAAAAATGGTACGGCATGACCCATGCCTGTCCGGACCTGCTGGAGGAAGCTGTCTATGGGTTGCCGGAAGTCAATCGGGAAAATATAAGGAACGCCAGGCTAATCGCCAATCCCGGCTGTTATCCAACCGCTGTGCAGTTGGGTTTCCTTCCTTTGATCGAGGCAGGCGTTGTAGATCTGGATCATCTCGTCGCTGATGCCAAGTCCGGCGTATCCGGCGCCGGCCGCAAGGCCGAAGTGCATACGCTGTTTTCGGAAGCGGCAGATAATTTTAAAGCTTATGGCGCATCAGGGCACCGGCACTTGCCCGAAATCAGGCAGGGTTTATCTGCGGCCGCCCGCCAGCCTGTGGGGCTGACGTTTGTCCCTCACCTCACGCCCATGATTCGGGGTATTCATGCCACGCTCTACGCAAGACTCACAGCGGATGCTGACTTACAGGCTCTGTATCAGGCGCGGTACGCTGACGAGCCGTTCGTTGATGTGATGCCTGCCGGGACTCACCCTGAGACTCGCTCGGTCAGGGGCTCAAACATCTGCCGCATTGCGGTCCATCGTCCGCAAGGGGGAAACACCGCCGTTGTTCTTTCGGTAACCGACAATCTCGTCAAGGGGGCAGCCGGACAAGCAATACAAAATATGAATCTGATGTTTGGTTTGCCTGAGACACTCGGAATTGATCAGGTTCCTCTGTTGCCTTGATGACTCGGCAGCCCGCTTGAATGCCAAAGGTGAGATGTGAGACGATTTTTGCACAGATACAGATTTTTGAAACCATATAAGCGGCGGGCGATTGGAAAATCGCGTGTACCCTTGGTTTTCAACGAAGTACAGCTCAAGAAATTGGCTCGCCTTACATGCGAGAGATGGCTCATAGTGCCCGGGGCGCCGCCCGGCATCCAACCGAACATGCGTTCAGATGGTCATGATTAGATCGCTGAAAAGAAAGTTTGGAATATCAGCCCCACGTGTGGCCGTACGTCCTCAGGTCCCCGCTTATGTTCGCTGGCTGGGGATTATTGCTGTTGCCGCGCTGGCGATGGGCCTGTCCTGGGGAATGTACGATGCCGGCCGCAGGTTCGCGGGCTTTGACAAAAACGAAACTGATTACGAACTGGAGCGGCTATCCGAGGTAAGCAGCCGTCTCCAGCGCGAAAATGACGAGCTGCGCATGAAAATTGCGAGCTTTGATCGCCAGTCGCAAATGGATGTGGTTGCGCGCGAGGATATCTCCAAGCAGGTGAAGGTGCTGGAAGGTGAAAATATCCGACTGAAGGAAGATCTCGCGTTTTTCCAGAACCTGGGTTCCGCTACGGGAAAAACCGAACAGCGTGTTTCCATCAGCGGATTAAAACTTGAACGAGGCCAGTCTCCCGGAGAGTATCGTTACAGCCTGCTTTTGGTGCAAGGTGGGCAGCGACAAAAAGAATTTCAAGGTAGCGTGGAATTTGCCGTCAATTTCGAGAAAGATGGCCAAAAGATGGTGATACCCTTGTCCAGTGAAAGCTCCTCCCGGGTCTTTGACGTACGTTTCAAGTTCTATCAGCGCGTGGAAAGGAGCTTTATCTTGCCTCCAGAAGCTGTTGTCGAGAGCGTCCAGATAAAGGTATTCGAAAACGGCATGGCGCAGGCAAGACTGACGCAGACAGTAAAACTGTCCACATGAGGAGACGAGATGTTCGGGAAAAAAACAGGCAAGCCTCAGAGCCAGATCGACACGCTGATTGGTGTGAATACTCGTATTGAAGGCAATATCAATTTCAGCGGCGGCCTGCGGGTGGATGGCCACATCAAGGGAAACGTTATCGCAAACATGGATAAGCCAAGCACGCTCGTTTTAAGCGACCAGGGGGTCGTTGAGGGCAAGATTCTGGCTTCCCATGCAATTATCAATGGAGTTGTAATAGGCGCGATACAGGCCAATGAGTATGTTGAACTTCAGGCGAAAGCGAAAGTCTCTGGAGATATTCAATATAAAGCCATGGAGATTCACGTCGGCGCGACGATCGAAGGAATGCTGCTGCATTCCGGCAAGGATGATATGGAATCCGGGAACAAGGTGGTGCCGCTGATAACTGCCGCCCATGGGGATTGACCGTAGCAGGGCAGCATCGGATTTTTTTCTTACCTCCAACTTCAGGTCAGTATGAACCCAACAGTCGAAACAGGTTTTGCTGCAGAAATGCACGTTCCGTTGATCTTTACCGATAGCGCGGCAAGCAAGGTCAAAGAATTGATTGAAGAAGAAGGAAACAACGATCTCAAGCTGAGGGTATTCGTAGCGGGAGGCGGCTGTTCCGGCTTCAAGTATGGCTTTACGTTCGACGAACTGATAAATGAAGATGATACCGTGATGGAAAAGAATGGCGTAAAACTCCTCGTCGATGCGATGAGTTTTCAATATCTCGCAGGCGCGGAGATTGACTATCAGGAGAATGCTGAGGGTGCCCAATTTATCATCAAGAATCCGGGCGCTTCAAGTACCTGTGGCTGCGGATCTTCCTTTTCAGTTTGACGATAATCGGAACGATGAGAAATGGAAGCGAAGGCTTCCATTTTTGCAGCTTAAAACAGAGCCCGACAGGGCGAGGTTACCGCGTCAGCTTGAATGGCGGCTACGCTGGATAGATCGCGCCAAGCACCCTTGGTCCTCGTGCACCCGTAACACTGCTCAGGCGGACGGGCAGTTTGCAAATAGCCTGCTTCGCCAACCAGGCAAAGGCAAACGCCTCCAGCCAGTCAGCACTCACGCCAAGCTTGTCTGTCAGTTCGATTGTTTTTCCGGGCATGGCCGAGCGTAACTGCATGACCAGGGTTCCGTTTCGGCCGCCGCCACCGCAGAGGTACAGCTCTGTCGCTTCCGGAAAATACTTGAGTACCGACCTGGCAATCGACTGAACGGTCAACTCCAGAAGCGTTGCCTGCACATCCTCGGGCTTCTCATTCCCAGCCAAGCAACTTTCCAGCCAGGAAAGATTGAACTGTTCCCTTCCAGCGCTTTTTGGGAACGACCGCGAAAAAAAAGGGAGAACCAGAAATCTCTCGAGAAGGCGGTCGATAACTGCCCCAGACTTGGCCCAACTCCCGTTTTCATCATAGGATTCTCCGGTGTGATGCAAACACCACGCGTCCATTAAAATATTACCGGGCCCGCAGTCATATCCGACGACATCTCCATCGGGAGGAAGACTGGTCAGATTGCATATTCCCCCAATGTTTATAATGATACGGTGGCGTTCAGGATGCCTGAACAGTGCGCGGTGAAACGCCGGGACCAGCGGCGCGCCCTCCCCGCCTGCAGCAATGTCACGACTTCTGAAGTCTGCCACGACGGTAATGCCCGTAAGTTCAGCCAGCAAGGCGGGATTAAATAACTGGATGGTGTAGCCTCTCGCCGGTTGCGGACAGTGCCGCACGGTCTGCCCATGACAGCCTATTGCAATCACTTCCCTTGCAGCAACCCGACTTCCACTGAGCAACCCGGCAACGGCGTCCGCATAACACCGTGAAAGCTCATTGCCAAGCATGGCTGCGCGGTGAAGCTCATCAGGGCCGCTCTGATGCAGTTCGAGCAACCGGGTTCGCAAATCCTTGCTGTAAGGCAGATAAAAACTATGGGGTAGAGAGGGTGGTGAGGAGTTGAAATCGGCCAGAACCACATCGATTCCGTCGAGGCTGGTACCCGACATGATGCCAATGTAATATACCTGTTTCAATCTCACCCGTTCCGATTGAAGCAAGTAAAGCTCAGGTCGATTGAGCGCCTGCAGAAGCTAATCCACGAAAGCGAGATTTGTCCCACGCAGCATATCCAGCCGGGCCATCAGGGGCTTCATCGCCTCGTAAAAGGCCGGAATGAGCCGTGGGGAAACTGGATTTGCAGCGGGGGTTGCGACTTTCAGTGGATCACGCTGAACACCGTTCTGGCGAAATTCGTAATGCAGATGAGGACCCGTTGCCATGCCGGTTGCGCCGACGTGCCCGATCACGTCGCCCTGGTTGACACGCTGACCTTTGCGCAAACCTTTCGCAAATGATGATAGATGTCCATATACCGTCGAATACATTCCCTGGTGTTGCAGAATGACGACATTCCCGTAACCACCTTGCCAGCCGGCGAATGCCACGACCCCATCCGATGCCGCCTTCACTCTGGTGCCGGTCGGCGCAACATAGTCTATACCGCTGTGCGCGCGCCAGGTTTTAAGGATGGGATGAAAGCGCGCGCTGGAAAACCCCGAGCTGATCCGGGAAAACTCCAGCGGGGAGCGAAGAAAGGCTTTTTTAAGATTCTTGCCATCGGGTGCGTAGTAACCGCTCTCACCGTTATCCGCCTCAAAATACAAGGCGCGATGAGGTGTGCCCTGATTTACGAATTCGACAGCCCGCACCCTCCCTGCTCTCGCAGGCTCTCCATTGATGTAGAGGGAATCGTAGACAACGGTAAAGCGGTCGCCTTTGCGCAAGTCCCGATGAAAATCAATGTCGGACGACAAGATTTCGACGATCTGCAGAGCAACACTTTCGGGAACGCCGGCGTTATCCACCGCTGCGAACAGCGAGCTGTTTATTACCCCCGATTTCATCTGGACATGTGTTTCCAGCTGAGCCGGCTGCTCAGCTACGGTGAAACTGCCGCCCGATTTCTCCATGGTCAACTGTTCACTTCCACCGGGAAAATAGCGTAACCAAAGCAATTCCCCCGCCGCGCCCGTTTGCACGTGAACTATCCTGCCGGGAACCAGCTGATGCATGGTTTTGACATTCCGCGCATCCCGCAGAAAATTCACTACGTCCCTGTTACTTACCTCCAGCCGCGAAAGCAGCGATGCGATGGTATCTCCCCTCTGAATGGGCTCCTGTCGCCAGAAGGTCATGCTCGTGTCTTCGGATGAATGAACTTCAGGCAGGGGGAGACCAAGAACCACTTGCTGTACAGGCACGCTGTCGATGGAAGTATCCGGTGCAATACCGAAAGCAGCCATCATGCCGAACAATGGAAAGCTCGATAACAGGATCAGCCAGCGTGATTTCCTTTTCCCCGGAGCCGGCACCCTCTGTAGAATGGACGCTCTATTATTATCCATGCTTCCAAAATGGCTAATGAGATGGCAAGTCTAACATAAAACCTGATCATTACGTACCGTAGAGACGCCCGTTGAATCATCGAACAATGAAGTCAGCAATGCACAGGCGTACACAGGCGCGGAGCCGCTTCGACTTCGCGATCCGCCTGCTCTTGCAAGCTGTTTACCGCTGACAAATCGCTTCCGTATAATCATACTGTGCCAAAAGGTTCCCGATCCACGCCTTTCACAGTTGTCCATCCGTAAAATAAAATTGATTTGGACAGTGTCTCACTCTCGACCTCTATCTCCAGGCCGGCCATAACAACATCCCCTTATCTTTCCTGCAACTTTACGACTGACATCCGTACCTGGGGAGCCAAGTCCTACAGAAGATCTCATGCTTGACCTTTTAGCTTATCACTCCTTTCCTCACCTTGCCGCGGGAGTACGAGCCCACAAGGATGCCATCATCCATGCCTGGGAAGACGCGGTACGTCAGACGCTGCCGGCGGCGGATAGACTTACTCTTCAGCAGATCAGGAACAGACTCCCCTCCGTTCTGGACGATATTGCCGACGCGTTTGCGTCGCATAAATCCAGAACAACGCTGGAACTCATCAAGGGCAGCAAAAGCCACGGGACGACTCGCTTTCATGAAAATTACAGTATTCGGGAGCTCATCGTAGAGTACATGCTGTTGCGAAGAATTGTTATCGAACAAGTTTCTGAAGCCGTCGGTAAACGAATGGATACGAATAGTAGCATTGCCCTGAATATGGCCATCGATGTGGCTCTCCAGGGTGGAACCGTCGCCTTTACCGATCACCTGCAACGTCAGATCCGTGCTTCAACCGAAACTCAGTCCAAGTATCTTTCCTTCCTCGCCCATGACCTTCGCAATCATCTCAACCAAGCATTAGCGCAGTTGCAGCTTCTTTCAGCAAGGCTTGCCCGGGCTCCAGAGCACGCGGAAACAGTGGAAAACATACAGTCGATCAACCAGGGAATCTTGCAAACTACCGCCGGTATGGAGCGGCTCCTCCAGGCGGAGCAGTTGCGCCACCAGGCCAAGGCTGCCGACTTCAATCTATATACAGTTGATCTTCCTCAATTGCTGTTGGAGGTGGTTCAACAATGGAGAAACGAAGCACGGTCAAAAGGATTGAACCTTGACGTGGAAGTGCCAAAAGGAGCGCGAATCGAGAGCGATGTGGCACTTCTAACGCTCATCTTGCAGAACTTGCTGGGCAACGCGGTAAAATACAGCTCAAGCGGAACGATAAAGCTGCTGGCTCAGGTCAGATCAAATAGTAACAGCGCCGCGTGGATGCTGAGCGTCACTGATCAGGGTCCGGGCATACCGGAGGAAAACCGCGCTAAACTTTTTGATGCTTTCGAACGGGGCGATATGTTTGGGCAACCGGGCGCGGGACTGGGGTTGGCAATTGCCATGCACGCGACCAGGCTCTTGGGAGGCCAGTTAGAGGTAGAGTCTACGTTGGGCTCCGGCTCGAATTTTCGGCTGATATTGCCAAATTGCAATCCTTCATCTATCGATCCCGTTGCTGAGCGTTAAGTGCAGTTTGTATCCCTCGATCAGGACGTTTGACCCACTGGGCGAGGACTTTTTTGTTGGTTGATCGGCGGCCAGCCCGGAATACCCAGCCGTAAAACGGCCTCTTTACCTCTTTACCTCTTTACCTCTCGCATTGATCAAGTTTCGCCCAGAACCCATCATTTCCTTCCCACTCGGCGCGCTTACCGTTCTCGGTTTCGCGCCATTCTATCTATTTCCCATTCCGGTTTTCACGGTGGCGCTGCTGTGCCACTTTTGGAGAAGAGCACCGTCACCTGCAAGCGCTGCGACGATAGGGTTTTCTTTTGGCATGGGAATGTTCAGCGCCGGCGTGACGTGGCTCTATGTATGCCTGCACGATTTTGGCGCCATGCCTGCTCCAATCGCAGTGCTGGCACTGATCGTCCTGTGCGCCTATCTCTCATTATTCCCCACTCTGACCGGGTGGTTGCTGAAGAAATTGAATATCACTGCGCCTCTGGTTTGGGCGCTGGCTGCGGGGGCGCTGTGGGGGCTATCGGATTGGCTGCGTAGTGTCTTGTTCACCGGCTTTCCGTGGCTGACGCTTGGTTATTCGCAAGCCCCGGCTAGTCCCTTGGCGGGATATGCCCCGATACTGGGAGTCTACGGTATTTCGCTGATTCTGGTTTCAAGCGCAGCGCTAATGTGCCTGCTCCTTGAAAAACAGTTTCGCAATCGCCGTTATCTGTTGCCTCTGCTTGCGATCTGGATTCTCGGCTTTGGATTGCAGCACGTTCACTGGACCGAACCGCAGGGAGAACGGGTAACGGTAAGCCTGCTGCAGGGAAATATTTCGCAGGACCTGAAATGGCGAGCAGATCAGATCGTCAATTCGATGGATACATATGCCAAACTAGCAATGGATAGCAGCAGTCGGCTGATCATCACACCCGAAATTTCGATACCCTTGTTCCGCGACGAGGTCCCATCGAGTTATCTGGCAGGGCTCGCCAGACACGCGAGGCGGAATGACGGCGATATCCTTGTTGGAATGGTGGAGGCGCCGGGAGGAGGAGATAATTACTACAATTCGATGTTCAGCTTCGGCAGTTCTCCGGATCAACGCTACCGGAAACACCATCTCGTGCCGTTCGGGGAGTTCATCCCGTTAAAGTTTGTTTTTGGATGGGTCATTAATGTGCTCCGGATTCCGTTGACCGACTTTTCGCGCGGGGGGCTTGATCAACGACCCATGCTTCTGGCCGGACAAAAAGTCGCTGTGAATATCTGTTACGAAGATGTGTTTGGCGAGGAAATCATCAAACAATTACCGGAAGCAACACTGCTTGCAAACGTCAGCAATGATGCGTGGTTCGGCCGCTCTATCGGACCGCGGCAGCATCTGCAGATTTCACAGATGCGCGCCCTGGAAACAGGCCGCTATATGCTCCGCGCGACCAACACGGGCGTTACCGCCATTATTAATGAACGCGGGATCGTTTTGCAGGAAGCCGAGATATTTACCACAACCGCTTTGCATGGAGCCGCGCAAGGTTATGCAGGCGAAACTCCTTACGTCCGGTTCGGCAACTCCCTCCTGTTTGCGCTCTCTGGCTTGCTATTGCTTATCGCCTTGCTGCCCCGGTTTCGCGGTAAAGGCAAAAAGCGGTAGAATCTCATCCTTTCACAGCAATACACAGCGGTCTACTGCTCATACGCCTGAACCATTATGCGCACCTTTCAGGAAATCATACTTTCCCTACAGCATTATTGGAGCAAGCAGGGGTGCGCCCTGCTGCAACCGTACGATATGGAGGTTGGCGCGGCGACTTCGCATACAGCCACTTTTCTTCGCGCGCTTGGCCCCGAACCGTGGCGAGCTGCCTATGTACAGCCTACACGCAGGCCCAAGGATGGTCGATACGGGGAAAACCCGAACCGATTACAGCATTACTATCAGTTTCAGGTTGTGTTAAAACCTGCCCCACCCGATATCCTCGAACTATACCTCGGCTCACTGCAAGCACTCGGCTTCGATCTTAATCAAAATGACGTACGTTTCGTGGAGGATGATTGGGAAAATCCAACGCTCGGGGCCTGGGGACTTGGCTGGGAAGTTTGGCTGAATGGCATGGAGGTTACCCAGTTCACCTACTTCCAGCAGGTGGGCGGCATGAACTGCAAGCCCATCACAGGCGAGATAACCTATGGACTCGAGCGGCTCGCAATGTATATCCAGAGTGTTGAGAACGTGTTCGATCTCACCTGGACGGAGGGACTTTCCTACCGTGATGTATACCACCAAAACGAGGTAGAGCAGTCCGCCCTTAATTTCGAGCACAGCAATGTTGATTACTTGAAGGGTGCCTTTTCCAGTCATGAAAAACAGGCAAGATATCTCATCGACCAAGGCCTGGCGTTGCCTGCCTACGAGCAGGTGCTGAAAACCGCGCATACCTTCAATCTGCTTGACGCGCGGCGGGCAATATCCGTTACAGAACGAGCCGCGTATATCGCGCGCATTCGCGATCTGGCTCGCAGTGTTGCGAGATCCTATTACGAGAGCCGCAGACGTTTAGGTTTTCCGATGGCGCCGCGTGAGTGGACCGAGCAGTTGGAGTTGATAGAGGACACGGCTTGAGTGACGAAACCGGAAATTTGCTTGTCGAGTTGCTCGTTGAGGAATTGCCGCCAAAATCTCTCAAAAGGCTCAGTGAAAGTTTCACGCAAAGCATTACCGCAAGCCTTCGGAAGCAGGGACTGGCGCCGGAAAACGGTGAAGCCACCTCGTTTGCTTCACCCCGGCGTCTCGCAGTTCACATTCGGAACGTCATGTCCCGGGCACCTGATAAATCTGTCTTGCACAAGCTGATGCCGGTCGCAGTAGGCCTGGATAAGGAAGGACACCCTACCGCCGCGCTCCGCAAGAAATTGAGCGCGCTGCTCGGCGTTGTACAGGCAGACTCATGGCCCGGCTCAGGCGCTGACTCGGGTTTCATACCCCAATCCCAGCTTAAGCGCGCATTTGATGGCAAGGTGGAGGCGCTGTTTTTCGATAGCATCGTAAAAGGAATGAAGCTCGAAGAAGGATTGCAGAAAGCGCTCGATGACGCGCTGGTGAATCTGCCGATTCCGACCTCGATGTCGTACCAGCTCGACGATGGATACACAACGGTTCATTTCGTGCGCCCCGCGCATGGCCTGGTCGCCCTGCACGGCGCGGAAATCGTGCCGGTCAGCGTCCTGGGCCTTGCGGCGGGACGAAAAACGACCGGGCATCGTTTTGAAAGTAGCTCAAGCCCCATCGTGCTCACGGATGCGGACAGTTACGCATTGCAATTGAAAAGTGAAGGTGCGGTTCTTGCCAGTTTTTTGGAACGGCGCGCGGAGATAGTCCGGCAGCTCAATGACGCGGCTGCCGCGGAAGGCTTGAAGCCCGTTAATGACGCCGCGTTGTTGGATGAGGTAGCCGGCTTGGTTGAGCTTCCCAATGTGCTCGTAGGCGAATTCGAATCGGAATTCCTGAGCGTGCCCAATGAATGCCTGATTCTGACCATGAAGGCAAATCAGAAATACTTCCCGATGCTGGATGACAACGGGAAGCTTTCTAACAAGTTTCTCATGGTTTCCAACGTCCGTCCCGCTGATGCCAGCCATATCATTGCGGGAAACGAGCGCGTGTTGCGCTCCCGCCTCGCGGACGCTCAATTTTTTTTCGATCAGGACCGGAAGAAAACACTGGCGTCACGCGTAGAAGGCCTGCGTGAAGTGGTGTATCACCATAAGCTAGGCAGTCAAGCGGATCGGGTGGAGCGTATCTGGGCAATAGCCCAGGCGATCTGCCGGGAACTGAACGACAGTGAGCTTGCAGCCAAAGCCGGGGAAGCCGCCATGCTATGCAAGGCCGATCTCCTCACTGACATGGTTGGGGAATTTCCCGAGTTGCAGGGCATCATGGGGCACTATTACGCCCTCCATGACGGACTGACCGAGGATGTGGCGGATGCCATTGAAGATCATTATAAGCCCCGCTTTGCAGGCGACTTTTTACCGCGCAACAGGGTCGGTGTCTGCGTGGCGCTTGCGGACAAACTCGAGAGTCTGGTGGGCATGTTTGGCATTGGGCAAATACCTACAGGGGACAAAGATCCGTTCGCATTGCGCCGGCACGCGTTGGGATTAATCCGGATATTGATCGAAAAAGAACTGCCGCTCCCTTTAGATACCCTGCTTGAGCAAACTTGCGGTATTTTTGGACACAGGATCAATAATCCGACAAAAACCTTGACCGAATTCATCTACGAACGTGTCCGGCATTTGTTTAGTGAAGCTTATCTCAATCAGAGCGCTTTCGACTCTGGGCGGCGAACTTATGTAACGGATGCCACCCATCAGCTTTACTCGCCGCAGCAGATCGATGCGGTACTCTCGCTGCGGCCCCGACGGCTGGATGACGTAAAAAAACGCCTTGAAGCCGTGCGCGCCTTTGCCATATTGCCTGAAGCGGAAAGCCTTGCAACGACCAACAAGCGTGTTGGCAATATCTTGAAAAAAGCGGGCACCAGCGGGGAAAAGAATGTCGACATCGCGCTGCTCCAGGCGCCCGCTGAGTATGCTCTGCAGCAGGCATTGAGCCGCATTGTTCCGGAAGCTGATGCGGCTTTTGCGGCGGGCGACTATAACCGTTCGCTGCAGATCCTGGCTGCGCTGAAACAGCCGGTGGACGATTTTTTCGATCATGTGATGGTCAATACCGAGGATGAGAAATTGCGGAACAACCGGCTGGCCTTGCTTGTTAACCTGTACCAGGCAATGAATCAGGTTGCCGATATTTCCAGATTGGCTGCTTGAAACGGCGATGAAACTGGCTATTCTCGACCGCGACGGCGTCATCAATTACGACAGTGCAGCATTTATCAAGACACCGGATGAATGGAAACCTATCCCGGGCAGTCTCGAGGCGATCGCCCACCTTACCCAGGCTGGATACCGTGTGGTCGTTGCAACCAACCAGTCAGGGATTGGTCAGGGGCCTGCTGGATATGGTGGCGCTTAATGCCATCAATGACAAGATGTGCAAAGCCGTTAACCAGATCGGCGGTCGCATTGACGCGATGTTTTTTTGCCCTCACGCCAATTCGGACAAGTGCGATTGCCGCAAGCCGGCAACTGGAATGTTCCGGGAAATTTCCGAACGCTTCGGCTTGGCACTGAAAGATGTGCCCGCGATTGGCGATTCATTGCGCGATTTGCAGGCTGCTGCGGCAGTGGGGGCCATTCCGGTTCTGGTTTTGACAGGCAAGGGCGAAAAGACCAGGACGGACGGGGGGCTGCCGGAAAATACCCGCATTTTCCCCAACCTCGCGGCAGCCGTCGATGCGCTGATAGAGTAAGCATGCCTCTTACAGTACTGCGCTCGACGGTTTACATGTTGTTGCAGATCGTCATAACACCGCTTTATTTTTTGATTGTGCTGGCCTCATTTCCACTGCCACCGCTCAGCCGCTACCGTATCACTTCAGGCTGGGCACACCTGATGCTGTATCTGCTACGGATGATCTGCGGCATCAATTATCGGGTAATTGGTGCGGAACGGATTCCCCGGACACCAAGCATCATACTGTCGAAGCATCAGTCTGCGTGGGAAACCCTCGCGTTTCAGCAAATCTTTCCATCGCAGGTCTGGGTGCTCAAGAAGGAACTGCTGCGCGTGCCATTCTTCGGCTGGGGGCTGGCAATGACCAGTCCGATCGCTATCGATCGCAGCTCCGGTAAAGCAGCGCTTAAACAAATCGTCGAGCAGGGAAAGGACCGGCTGAAGAAAGGGTTCTGGATAGTTATCTTTCCGGAAGGTACGCGAATTGCACCCGGTCAGAAGGGTAAATACCGCATTGGCGGTGCATGGCTGGCCACCCATACCAACGTGCCGGTCGTCCCCGTGGCCCATAACGCCGGGGAGTATTGGGGAAAAAATGCATTGATCAAGCTTCCCGGCACCATTACGGTCAGTATTGGCCCTCCGATAGACCCGACAGGAATGGAACCGGAAGACCTCAATACCACAGTGGAATCATGGATTGAGGCAGAGGTGGAACGTATAGGACACAGGAAACCATGAGAAAGGTGAGATAGTATATGGAAGATAATTCGCCCCGCACTCCAAGGACAGCAAAATTAGCAGCAAGTGAGCTTCGGCGCATCAACCTCAACGGTACCGAGGTGCCATATGTTCTCATGCGTTGCAGGCGTAAAACCATTGGCATGAGAATCAACAGCAGCGGGTTGACGGTTCGTATTCCGCTGAGAGAATCACTCGGCTGGGTCGAGTCGGTACTTCAAAAGAGAGCCGACTGGATTGTCAAAAAGCTGGAGGAGTGGAAAAATAAAAAACCCCGTGGGCCGGTGTGGGAAGAAGGGGCGGTTTTTCCACTATTGGGAGAACCGTGGCAATTGGTCTCGGCAGCCAAGGGAGCGGCGCACATGGTTCGGATGCCGGAAAAGGCCCGAACAGAATATCAGCTACTGAGGCGTGAGTCGCCATCCACGCTCACATCCCGGCAAATTGAAGACGTCGTCATGAACTGGTACCGGGACAAGGCGTTGACATGCTTCAGCGAGCGAATAGCATACTATGCGCCCAAACTCGGCGTCGCCGTGCGCGAACTGAAGTTATCGTCCGCGCGTACCTTGTGGGGAAGCTGCACAGCGCAGGGAGTAGTGCGTCTTAACTGGCGGCTGATTCAGAAGCCGCTTCACCTTATTGATTATGTGGTGGCACATGAATTGTCTCATCTTGTTGAAATGAACCACTCTCCAGCATTCTGGCGAACAGTGGAACGCATCTATCCTGGCTACGCCGCGGCAAGAAAGGAACTGAAGAACTATGGACAAAGCCACGGGCAATAGCAAGGACAGGCGTATCGTTCCTGGGACGGTCTAATTCATTGATCGCTTTATGCTAGGGCCTGTTAACATTTATTTCGCGCCCGCGTTTCTGCACGAAAAAGGCAGGGGCAAGGCGCGAAGCGCAGGACATAGTGGGCCTATGGCCAAGCTTTGCAATGCGACACCCGCTGTTATTCGTGCGCAACCCGAAGGGACGGCGAAATAAATGTTAACAGGCCCTAGTATCCCCGGCTCTCCCATATTTCTGCTCATCACTTGATATCCCATGCGTACTTACTGCACTGCTATTCTTATGGTCCTTCTGCTCGACGCGTGTGGCCTCAAAGGCCCGCTTTACCTTCCACAACCGCAAGGCGAGCCCCAGCCGAAACAGTCTTCTCAGGACCAAAAGAAGGGTGAGCGGTTCAGCATTCGTCTATCACGATAACAGGCTTTGGGGTGAGTCGGTTCGGCTGGATCGCATTGCCGACGAAGTCGGCACACCCTGTTACGTTTATTCCCGGGCCTCCCTGACTGCCGCTTATCAGGAATTCGATACTGCGTTTGCCGGGCGGCACCACCTGATATGCTATGCGGTCAAGGCCAACTCCAACTTGGCCATTCTCAATCTGTTTGCCGGTCTGGGCAGCGGCTTCGATATTGTTTCGGGTGGCGAACTCCAGCGGGTACTGAAAGCCGGAGGCGATCCGCGAAAGGTGGTGTTTTCGGGTGTAGGCAAGCAGCCTGATGAAATGCGGGCTGCGCTTGACGCAGGGATATTCTGCTTTAACGTTGAATCGGAAGCGGAATTAAAGATGCTGGACAGGGTTGCAGGTGAAATGAACAAGATCGCGCCGGTCAGCCTACGCGTCAACCCCGACGTGGACGCCAAAACTCACCCGTACATTTCCACTGGCCTCAAGGAAAACAAGTTTGGAATTCCGGTCGATCAAGCCGAATCCCTGTATGCCTCGTCCCGGCGGTTTCCACATATACGCATGACGGGATTGGATTGTCATATTGGCTCTCAGCTGACTGAACTTGATCCGTTCGTGGAAGCATGTGGGAAAATGCTGGAATTGCTAGATCGCCTGGAAGCTCAGGGTCTTCATATCGAGCACATCGATTTGGGCGGAGGATTGGGAATCCGTTATTCAGGAGAAATCCCCCCGGCCGTCGCCGACTATGTCAGCGCGTTAAGCACCGAGATTGGCAGTCGCACGCACCGGGTCTTGATTGAGCCCGGACGTGCGCTCGTGGGAAACGCGGGATTGTTGCTCTCCCGTGTCGAATATCTGAAACACGCGCCACACAGGAATTTCGCCATCGTGGATGCAGCCATGAACGATCTGATGCGACCGGCGCTTTATGATGCGCATCATGAAATTCTTCCCGTTGTGCCAAGGAAGGATGGTGATTTAAAAACCTATGAGGTTGTCGGCCCTGTCTGCGAAACGGGTGATTTTCTTGGGCATGACCGCCAACTGGCCCTTGCTCAAGGAGACCTTCTTGCCATCATGTCCGCTGGAGCCTATGGCATGAGCATGAGTTCGAACTACAATACCCGCCCCCGCGCTGCCGAAGTCATGATAGATGGGGACAGGTTTCATGTCATTCGTAAACGGGAAACCATGGAACAGTTAATGGCTGGAGAAATGGTTCCCCCCATGGCATAGTGGGCGTAGTAAACATGCCAATTGGACCGAAGCCTCGGCTAGAGCAGAAAAAGGGTAGCCAACCCGAGGAAAATAAAGAAGCCTCCACTGTCCGTGACGGCGGTGATCATTACGCTGGACCCTGCCGCAGGATCCCGGCCAAACCTGTACAGCGTCAGCGGTATGAGTACGCCGGATATCGCTGCCAATATCAGATTCAATACCATCGCGAGCATCATCACCAGGCTGAGAGGAATGCTACGGTAAATAACGAAAGCAAACAAACCGACCACGCCCCCCCACACAAGGCCATTCACGGCGCTGACTCCGATTTCCTTGGTGACCAGCGCGCGGGCGCTCGCCGCATTGATCTGCCCTAAAGCGAGCGCGCGCACAATCATTGTAATGGTCTGGTTACCGGAATTGCCGCCAATCCCGGCAATAATCGGCATGAGCGCTGCCAGTGCGACCAGCTTTTCGATGGAATCCTCGAATATGCCAATTACTCGGGATGCGACAAACGCGGTTACCAGATTGACAGCCAGCCAAGTCCACCGGTTCCTGAGACTTTTCCATATCGGCGCGAACAAATCTTCTTCCTGCCTGAGACCGCCGACGTTCATGGCCTCGCTTGCCGATTCTGCGCGGATGAAATCCATCACCGCGCTCACCGTGACCCGCCCTACCAGTTTCTCTTCACCGTTTACCACGGGAGCCGAAACAAGGTCATAGCGCTCAAATGCCTGAGCTGCCTCGTTTGCTTTGTCGTTCGGGTGAAACGTCACCATTTCCTTGCTCATTATCGTGCCCACCTCCACAGCCGGGTCACTTACCAGCAGCTTGTTCAGTGGCAAGACACCCTTGAGGTACTCGTTACGGTCCACCACGAATAACTGGTCAGTGTGATCGGGAAGCTCATCCAGTCTGCGCAGATAACGCAATACCACTTCCAGTGTTACGTCTTCGCGGATAGTGACAACGTCAAAATCCATGAGGGCGCCCACCGAATCTTCAGGGTACGACATGGCCGCCCGCAATTTTTCGCGCTCCTCCGTCGGGAGGGAGCGAAACACATCATCGATGACATACCGTGGAAGATCGGAAGCAATATCCGCGATCTCATCAGCATCGAGCTGCTCCGCCGCAGCCAGCATTTCTCCGCTGTTCATGCTGGCGATCAGGGTTTCGCGTACCGCGTCGGATACTTCGAGAAGAATTTCGCCGTCGCGCTCGGCCTTGACCAGATCCCAAACCCTCAAGCGATCTTCAAGCGGCAAGGCTTCAAGGATGTGGGCGACGTCAGCGGGATGAAGCCTGTCGAGAAGACTCTGCAACTCGGCGAGGTTTTGTTTCTGCTCCACCTCCGCACGCTCATCCTGCTGCTCAGGAATATACTTGGCGAGTTCTTCCGCCAGCTTAAGTTGAGATAGCAGATAAACAACGTGCCGCAGATGCTCCTGCAGGTTTTCCGTTTCCCTGAGTTTGCTCGCTTTTGTCATAGGGACTGCTTTAACGGAGCCGGATGAAAGCGGCGGAAGGATGGGAGAAAATCGGGCGCTATTATGACAGGACGAACACGGAACGGAAAGTGCGTTCGGGTCGCGTTTATGCCCCTATTCTTCAGATGGGGCCCCCGCCCGAAGCCCTGCTAGGGGCTTGCTATGGGACCTGTACCTGCCGCATGCGGCTGAGGATGATGCCGGTTTTTTTCGACAGCCAGGGAGTATTGCGATGACGATCGTAGAAACGCGGATTGGGGACCATTGCCGCAAGGCGGGCGGCCTGTTCGGGACTAAGCGAGGAAGAGGAAATGCCATAATAATGGCGGATTGCAGCCTCGGCGCCGAACACCCCTTCGCCCCATTCGATCACATTCAGGTAAATTTCCATAATGCGTCGCTTCGACATGATATTTTCGAGCATCAATGTGATAAGCGCTTCCTCGATTTTGCGCCAGGGAGTTTTTTCGTCCGACAAAAACAGATTTTTAGCGAGTTGCTGGCTGATGGTAGAGCCGCCTGCCACCAGCCTGCCTTTTCGAAGATTTTTCTCGTAGGCTTTCTGGATCGCGTCAAAATCAAAACCTTCGTGCTCCAGGAATCTGCTGTCTTCCGCAGCAATGATCGCACGTTTCAGATGAGGAGAAATCCGTTCATAAGGCACCCACTGCTTACGTAAAGTAGCGGTGGAATCCTTCTGCCGCATTACCTCCAGCCGCGTCTCCATGAATGCCGTGCTTGACGGATTGTAATAGTTCCAGTAGGCAAGTTGGGCCAGAATCCACAAATGATAGATCAACCCGCCGACAAGTAAAAAAAGGGCGATGCGCCAGAACCAGCGCCAGAGAAACCGCTTCACCTGCCGATCTTATTTTTTAAAACGGCTCAAGCCTCGGGCCTTAGCATTTTGATCAAAACGTCGGTTCTTGGCCTGATTCCGCGCCACACAAAGAATGATTCAGCTGCTTGTTCCACCAGCATTCCAATGCCATCAGCCAGGTATTCGGCTCCCTGCAGCCTCGCAAATTGCAGGAAAGGAGTCTGCCCCTTGCCATACATCATGTCATACGCCAGGGACCGTGGAGCAAAAATGCCAAGGGGCAGCGGCGGCAGTTCGCCGTATAGACTCGCTGACGTGGCGTTGATGACAAGATCGAAGTGCTCGCCACGAAGATCATGGTAAGCAACAGCGGCAACCTTCCCATGGCCGGAAAACCGCCGCTGCAGGTCGTAAGCTTTTTGAGGAGTCCGATTCGCGATGACCAGAATGTCAGGTTCTCGTTCAAGTATCGGCATTATCACCCCCCGGGCCGCCCCGCCCGCGCCGACCAACAGCACTCGTTTTCCTGTGAGGGGGAACTCCAGGTTGGAGGTGACATCCCGCACTAACCCGGCACCATCGGTATTATCGCCGACAATATCGTCTTCCTCAAATACGAGTGTGTTGACGGCCTCTGCCGCATCAGCCCGCCCACTGACCCGGCCACACATTCTGAAGGCTTCAAGCTTGAACGGAACAGTAACGTTCAGGCCTTTGCCCCCCTGCTGTTGAAAATCGGCTATCGCCCGGGCGAACTCGTCCACCGGCGCGAGTATCGCGCCATAGCGGATGCCCTCACCTGTTTGCCGCGAAAATTCGGCGTGGATCAGGGGAGATTTACTCTGGGCGACTGGATTGCCGATGACTGCATAATGATCGGGCATCGGGATAGCAGTATCGTCTATTCGCTGGACAGCTCGTCTGAGCGCGTGAATACCCAGGTTCGCGTAATATGCAGGATGTCTGTATCACGGCTTATTTCGGGTGGAAAGGGGGCGAATCCATTTTGTCCGGCCAGGTTCACGATTCGTATCGCTGCCTCATCCAATACTTTTTTTCCTGAGGATCGATTGATTTCGATAGATTCGAGGCTTCCATCCGACCTGATGCCGACTGTGAGCTGCAAATTTCCGTAGAGTTTGTCACGCCTCGCAGCCTCAGGATAATTAAGGTTTCCGATGCGCTCAACCTTCATGCGCCAGTCTTCAGCGTAACGCGCGAAACGGTATTCCTGTGTCCGCGCGCCGATGAATTTCCGTTTTGGGCGCTTTTGATAAGCTTCATAGTCAAGGGCGGTTTGCGCTTCTAGGCGAGCAATTTCAAGGCCCCTCCGGACGAGATCGCTGGCGTCGCCCACATGGGGAGGTTGCTCGGGGTGTGCCGAAGGCTGGGGAGCGGACTGACTCACCTCCACAGCGCTTTGCATTGCCGTCATCATCCGCTGGGCTTCGTGCTCAAGTTGCTCGGTTCTTTCCGCGCTTTCCCGCACAGCCTCTACCGTTGCTGCCTTTTCGGCGCCTGTGCTCGGTCGGCTCGGCGCTTTAAGCTGCCTGTTGCGATCGGTGTTTCCGCCGCCGTCGAGGTTTGCCTGTGCCAGAGCGTCCGCCTTGCGCGGCTTGGTTGCAGACCTGCTGTTTACCAGAACAACTTCCAGCGGCTGGCTGGCATGTTCTTTTTCCGCAACCGGAAGCGTGAAGTTGACTCCAAACACCAGAACCGCATGAATAACCAGGGAAACGGCTATGGCTGCGTTCAGGCGAAACGACCTGTTCAGCAGCGGGGCCGGGCCACCGAGCGGATACAAAATGGATATGTCTGAGGCTGCGTTCAATTCCTGACAGGAGTAGACAGGTAAGGGGCTGTTTAAGGGCCTGCAAGCGGGCTAAGAGCCTGTGGATGCAATGTGAAAAGTTAAATATTCACGTGCATGTGCCATTGTAATGAGCGTTTAAGGTGCCGCAAACAGGCTCGACATTTCAAGGACGAAATCGCGGAATGCTGTGCTTATTCTAACGGGCGCGCGTTGCTTTGTCACATCATTGCGCGAGGAAAGTGCATATGTGCCTGCACGGCAGGCATGGCTCACGCATGAAGTTTATGTAAAAACCTGGCGGTGAAACCAAGTTCGAGAAGGTCAACGTTTGAAATTTCCACCTGTATGTCTGTCTCGGGCGCAAGATCAGGCAAGCTGCATACGCGGGTGATGAGGGGCAAGCCATCGAGCTTCACCAGATTTTCTCTCAATACCTGGGCCCCGATTACTTCCATTTTTTCCTGCAGCAACCAGCGAAGGCACCAGTAGCGCTCCATGGTGCGCTGAAAATCACCGTAAATCTCATAGGCCGATTCGAAATCACGCATGTATGTTTGCAAACTCTCGCTGTCCCGAGTGTAAGGTGGTGTTTCTCCGCGCAGCAAGGCCACCAACTGGCGCTGGTTGATAAAATCGACGTAGCGGCGCATTGGAGAACTGATCCATGCATACTGGGAGACGCCTAGACCCTGATGGGGAGCAGGCGAAGTACTCATGCGAACCTTTCCTCCCCCCTGGCTGCGGTAAATGCCTGCAATTCCGCTATCGGCCAACTGTTTTCCCCATTCAGCGTTCACATGAATCATCAGTTCGGACACAACCTTGTCAATCGGCGATCCCCGGCGCCGCTGGCTGATGGTAACTCGGTCATCATTAACGCTAAAGCTGTAATCCACCCTGTCGTTGTTGCTATCATTGGCCTTACCCCGGTTTGCTTCCAGCTTGCACGCAAGTTTCCATAGCGCCAGCAACTCGTTCCCGAAAGGATGATTCAATGATCCAGTCGCGAGAGCGGATTCGTTGAAATATTCTTCAAGGGAGTCATGCCTGAGATTTGCAGCGACTTTTATTCGGTCGATCCGGCTCGTTGTTCCGATTACCGTAAAATCATCCGCTACATCGACATACATCGACAAGGCTGGACATAGTTCCCCTTCCTTCAACGTATAGTGCTGTATCACGGCATTGGGTAGCATAGTGATCTTGCCCCCCGGTAGATATACTGTCGAAAGCCGCTGCGCCGCGACGCTATCCAGTGGCGACCCTGGGGTGATCCCGAGGGTGGGAATGGCGATATGTATACCAACGCGAAAACTGCCCAAACTTAATGGTGTAACCGAAAAAGCATCATCGATTTCTGTCGTAGTGACGTCGTCGATGCTAAAGGCGACCACATCCGCCGGGGGTAGATCCTTAGGCTCGGTCAATTCACCCGCACTGACGTCGCCAAAACCTGGCCCTTCCGGGAAGTGCTCAAGCAAAAAACGGTTTAAATGGTAGTCATGCGTGGACGGAATTGCCCCACATTTTTCCAACAGCTTGGTCACACTCAGCTTGGTCGCGCCGCATGCGTCCTCCAAAGCTTTCCATTCGGTCGTGTTTTTATCCGGCCGATAGAGCAAGTTGGCCAACATCGGCCGGAACTCTTCCGGCAAGCTGAATCCGCTTAACAATTGAGCATAATGCAGCTGTTGTTCCGCTTGTCGCCGCCTTTTTTCCAGGCTTGCCAACGCCGCCTCGAGTGCTTTGGATGGAGCAGCCTTGTAACGCCCCCGACCCCGCTTATAGAAGTATATCGGCGCGCTATGCAGACGGATCAGTACTGCCGCGGCTTCCTCAGGCGTGGCGTTGTGGCCAAAATAATCTGCAGCCAGGGTTTCACCTGAGAACTCTATCTCACTCTCGCAACATTCCCACAGAAAATTCGGGTCCAGATCCTCCGCGGTCTTAATTGCGAGATCCATAAATTCGGATAGTGAAGGCGTATCAAACCGCAGCAACACGGAAGCGGCCTTTATTTTCGCGCGTCTGCCATGCGGCGCCTCCACCTGTAGCGAGGTCGTATTATCCGCGAGGATGGACCCGACCTTGAACGTGCCTTCTTCTTCGTAAAATACGTTCATGAATGTGCGTTCGTAAGGCTAATTCAACAAAACTACCGGAAATCGTTGAGGAACCATCTCTCGTAAAGAAGCGAATAATGGCGCCTGTTTTTAGGGTCCGGCTTGTCGCTCTTTTTAAATTATAGTCGGAAAGAGAAGAAGCTTCGCCTCTTCAGCTTGGCCGGCTGGCCCACGGGAGGCCTTAACGGCAAGAGCGGAAAGGCAACTCCAAAAGCGCCAAACCCCAAACCAACAGGATAGCTGACTGTGTGATGGCTGGAGAACGTTGGCGCCATTTAGATTGAACCAAGGGCAATAAGTTTTCATGCGCAGGAAAACTTTATGCAACAGCAGCGACTATGTTCCCGGATCCTCTGCCGCAGCATCCGCTCCCCGCGTAGGCGGGATATGACTTACGATACTGCTGAGGTAGACTCATATTTGATAGAATCGACTATAATGATATTAAAAGCTTTCACCGAGCTTTGACTCTCGTCTCATTGTCGAATTTAGGGGAATGGTTTTGAAATTACTTCCTGCTGCGCTGATGAAACGACATCCACTTCTTCCTGTTTTAATTCTCTTCGTTGCGCTCCTGCCTGCCTGCGCATCATTTGGCGACAATGATCCGGACCGTGGCGCGACCACAGTCAAGCAGGACGTTTTCGGGGATCGTTTCGACACCGTCGAGTACCTTGGCCAGAACTGGGCACCCGCCGACAGCCTCTGGTTTTATAACGTCACCCAGGGATCGGACCTGATGCCCTATGATTTTTTCATGGTCCTGGAGAGAAAGGGCACGTCCGAACTGATCCGTAGTAACGAAAACATGAACAATCGCTATCGTTATCTACCGCAGAAGGCCACCTCCAGCAATCCCGACGGGTTACCCGTCGGCTTTGTCAAGGACGCCTACAAGGGAAACAACTACATTGGCCTGACCTGTGCCGCATGCCACACCGCGCAAATAAATTACAAGGGTAAAGGCATCCGCATTGATGGCGGTCCTGCGATCGCCGACCTGGAAACCTTCATGATTGATGTCGTCACTTCGTTGTGGGCCATTCGAAAACCAGGTGATGATCAGAAGCGATTTGTTCAGGGCGTACTGGAACGCGGCAACTATAAAACGGAAGCAGATGTACTTGCTGATCTGGAAAAATATTACACGCGACTCGCCAATTACATCACGATCAATAAAACGGAGAGACATTATGGGTTCGCGCGCCTTGATGCGTTCGGGCGCATTTACAATCGGGTTCTGGAGCACATCATCAATGTTCGCGAACTCAGCGAGCTGCTGCGCGACCCCCGGATAATGGAAGGGCGGCCTTTAACCGAAGCAGAACTCAAATCCTTGACGGATAAAACTGATAATGTCCTCACCGGTGCTCAGCGCGACCAGATAGTCGAAGACGTTGTTTTTCGTTTGAACGAGGACAACCGGTGGGAAGCGCTTGGGAAATTGCGCAAAAAAATATTTAACTCACCTAACGCGCCAGTAAGTTATCCATTCTTGTGGGATACCCCTCGGCATGACTATGTACAATGGAACGGGCTTACCGAGAATTCCGGTTTGAAGGCTATTGCCCGCAATGCAGGGGAAGCGATTGGAGTATTTGGCACTCTCGACTGGACGGAGAGGGATGGGTTTTCGTTGCCCTCGCTGATTACCGGCCAAGGCCTCAGTGGCAAGCACGTAAGCTTTGATTCCTCGGTAAATGTTATGAACCTGCGTCGTATTGAAGCCCGTCTCTGGAACTTGCAATCGCCACTATGGCCTGAGAATATTCTAGGCCGCATCGACACGAGCCGCCTTCAGAACGGCAGATCTCTGTTTAATAAGCATTGCGTAACCTGCCACGCCCGGCTAATCCGTGATGATCCGGACCGCCGGGTCGTGGCCCACATGTCGCGAGCCAGCGACGCTGGAACCGATCCTCAGATGGCCCGAAATGCAGTGAGCTATCAGGGTTTCTCGGGGATTTTGAGAAACCAATATGTGAACTTCGGTCCTGGGGACATTCTGCTCGATCGCAAGGCGCCGGTTGCGGCTTTGCTGACCAAAGCAACCGTCGGTGTTGTCGCAACACCGGAACCGGACAAGTGGTTCCTGCAGCGTTGGGCCGAGTGGGCCTATAACCTCGCCACAGGATTTCGCGACAACGAAATCAAGTCATCGATGAAACAAGGCGATTATGATCCGGACACTACTGCCAGTCCGGTGGCTTCCCTGAGCGCTTACAAGGCTCGCCCTCTGAATGGCATCTGGGCAACTGCACCTTATCTGCATAATGGATCTGTGCCGACCCTTTACGATTTATTGCTACCCAAAAAACGACCGGGCGAGCCGGCCGGCGGAGAGTATCGCCCGGACGAGTTTGTCGTGGGATCACGCGAATTTGATCCAGTCAAAGTCGGATTAAAAAGCAGCGGATATGAGGGTTTTATTTTCAAGACCGAGCCCATTAAGGACGATGTCGGCAACTACATCGAAGGAAACAGCAACGCCGGACACGAATACGGGGCTAGACGGACGATAGACGAGTCTGATGGACCTCTGGATCAGAAGCTTAAAGACAAGTGTCTGGATGAGACAGTTAAAGACGAACACGTGGATGAAAAAAAGGATAAATGCCTGTTACCCATGAGTGAAAAAGACCGATGGGATCTGGTTGAATATCTAAAAACACTGTGATTCGAACACTGTCGCCCGAGCCCGTCTATCTTTAAGGTATACCTACCATTTTATTAAAGGAGCAACCGATGAGCGCCAGTTACCTTGAACAGTATGATGCGGCGACCGACGCGGACAAACCTTACCTGGCCCGCCGTTGGATGGATACTGAACCTCTGTCGTTTTTTAAGGAATTGCGCCAGAAGCGGCCCATTCTGGTTACTCCCAGGTTCACCCTGGTTACCCGTTTCGATGATTGCCGCGAAGTGCTGAGCATGCCAAAGGTATTTACGGTTGAGCCCTATGTGCCAAAAATGGGCGACTATCTGATGGCGCATGACGATGATGCGCTGCACACGCGCGAGAAATCGTTGATGCAGTGCATGTTGAACCGCGATGACCTGCCGGCGGTCCGTGAAATGGTTGGCAAGGTCAGCAAGGAGATACTCGACAAGTCTAATGGCGACATCGAGATCGTCAATAACTATTGCCGCGTCGTGCCTGCAACCCTCGTGCAAGAATATTTCGGGCTAACCGGGGCAAAACGTGCGGATCTGATCGAGTGGTCTTACTGGAATCAGTACGATACTTTCCATAATCAGCCTTTCGACCTTCTTCCGCCGGAGAAATCCCAATACATTATCGATCGTCACAATGAAACGTCGAAAAAGCTGGGAACCTTCATCATCGAGCTTATTGCCCGCCGCGCGCTGCAGGTGAAAGCGGAAGAAATCACATTCTCAACGCTTGTGCGCCTGGACGATGACATCGTAACGAGAATGCTGCGCACGGATTACCCGAAACAACTGGACTTCGATATCAAGCGATTAGGCATCAATGCAGGCGGCCTGTTGATCGGTGCGGTCGAAACAACCTCTCAAGCCGTCGCCCAGGTTATCCAGTATCTGATGCAGCACCCGGAATGGCTGGCCAAGGGGCAAGCCGCCGCACAGAAAGACTCCCTGGAGGAATTCGATGGCATCGTCTGGGAAGCCCTGCGCTTCGTGCCCATCACGCCCTATCTGTTCCGGACTGTGGCAAGCGATTACACCGTAGGCAAGGGAACGGAACACGAAACTCTTCTTCGGAAAGGCACCCATGTGCTGCCCGTAACGCTTTCGGCAACGTTCGACGAGCGCGCTTTCGATTCGCCGGACGAGTTTATTCCGCAGCGGAACTGGTACAACTATTGCCATTTCGGATTCGGCAGCCACGAATGCCTCGGGCGCTATGTAGCCAGGGTAATGATTCCGGAGATGGTCCATCAGGTCTTGTTGCGGCCGAATATCGCGGCCAAGGCCCCCATCGACTACAAGTCCGGTCCTTTTCCGGAGCATTACGATCTTTCCTGGATGGTGCAATAAAGAAGCCGGCGTCGCCAGGGGTACAAACCTGGTTTGCTTGAATAGGAAAATCTACCCGGCAATATTTGGGTCTTCGTGGCAGGGACGTTCACATTGCCTGTACACAGGCATATGCCGCAGGTGCAACCGTGCTTGAGGGAATGAGCACAACCAGGTCAGTTACTTTGCCCCCGCTTCCTTGAGGACATTCACGGCTTCCTGATGCCGGTACTTCGATGCAAGCATCAATGCGGTAACGCCGTTGCCGGCTTTGGCATCCACTTCGGCCTTACCTGCGAGAAGAGTTCGTATCACACCGACTTGCCCAAGCTGCGCGGCAAGCATCAGCGCGCTCGCACCATTGCTCAGGCGCGCATTTACGTCAACACCGGCGCCAAGCAGCATCTGTACTACTTCAGCATGTCCTTCTTGAGAAGCCTGCATAAGGACCGTCGTTCCATCATTTTTTCGCGCGTTCGGATCAGCCCCGGCGGCAAGCAATTCCTTTGCGACCTGCCTGTGCCCTCGTTGCGCGGCGCGCATCAGTGAACTGCTGCCATTCCCGGTCTTGGCACTTATGTCCGCCTTTGCCGATAGCAGCGCCTGTACTATATCTTCATGTCCATTCTCCGACGCCGCGATCAGGGGAGTCACACCGTCCTCCGTTTTTGCGTTCACATTTGCCCGGGCAGCAAGCATTGTTTTCACCCCCGCAAGGTTACCGTTTCCTGCCGCGACGACAAGCTGGCTTTCGCCTTCGGCGGCCCATACGCTGGTGCAGCCGCAGATCAGAGCCACCAAAAATAAAACGGACGCGCGTCCGCCTGCACGTGTTGCGAATGTTGCGGCTTGTCTTTGCATTAAATTACCTCGATTCATCATCGTGCCTGAAAATTCTCTGAAAACTTCGGTTAAAACAGGGAAGAACCAAAAACCGATACGGGAACCAAGGCCGAATCCGTACGTCTCATTCTTGCCTCCATAGAATCCGCACAAGAGAAACCGCGGCTCCTTCAATAAACAGGGGATCCTAGTGCGGTATTTTACTCGATACACTCCATTTTTAATCCAGGAAAGCCCATGCAAAAAAACCTGACCCTCTCTTTGTTGTTGCTGTTGCCGTCGATATGCTTCGCGGAAATGACTGCGCGCCCGGGGCTATGGGAAATCACTACCAGCTCTGTCTTGTTGAGTATGGTGCCTGAAGTTCCGCCAGAGAAACTGCAAAAGTTTACGAAATTGGCCAAGCAATATGGAGTTACCGTGCCGAAGTTCCAGAACGGAGCCGCAACTTCCAGAATTTGTGTCACGCCGGAAATGGCCGAGCAAAAAGTTCCTGATTATTTTCACCAGCGGCAAGCAGGGTGCAGCGTCATCAAAACCGGCGAAACGGAAAACGGCTATAAAGTTGATCTTGTTTGTTCGGGACCCCAGGTCAAAGGGAACGGAAAGGCAGAAGGCACTTTCATCGATTCCGAAACCTTCTCAGGATATACCGAGTTCGAGGGTGCCATTGCCGGGACCCCCATCAAGGACCGGGCCGATACGAGCGGCCGGTGGATTGGGGAGAGTTGCAAAACGGTCCGGTCCGCCAAGGATCTTTGAACAGAAACAACAGAAACCCGACGACGCGATAGGCGAATCGGCACCGAACCACCGAGGCAGCGACGCGAAGAATAGCAAGATGCAGCGAGTCAATTAAGTCCGGCGGCCAATTAACGCTGAGGATCAGTCAACTCTACCGGTACTACCGGTATTCTTCGAGCGCTTTCAGCAGTTTCTCATGGACACCCCCGAAGGCGCCATTGCTCATAATGAGAATGTGGTCGCCCCGACGGGCGGACAAGACAATAGCCGTCACCAAGGCGTCGAGGTCATCGTGGATAAGCGCCTTCGAACCCAAGGGGGCCAAGGCGCTCTTTACGTCCCACCCTGTATTGGCGGAGTAGCAGAAAACAAGATTGAATCCAGCAAGGCTGGGGGCGAGCCCTTCTTTCCAGACACCCATTTTCATCGTGTTCGATCGAGGTTCCAGAACGGCAATAATGCGCGCCCCGTTGACCTTGTCACGCAGTCCTTCCAAAGTTGTCCGGATTGCCGTGGGGTGATGAGCGAAATCATCATAAACCGTGATTTCCCGAACCTCGCCGCGCACCTCCATTCGGCGCTTGACGTTCTTGAATTGCCTCAACGCCTCGAGGGCGACGGTGGCGGGCACGCCGGCGTGGCGGGCAGCTGCTATCGCAGCAAGCGCGTTCATGCGATTGTGTTCCCCGAGCAAATTCCAGTTCAAGATTCCCTGCGGCTCTCCCTGGAAAGAGATGGCGGAGCCATCAGCCACAGGTTCAGCCTGCCATCCCCGGGTCACACCAATCCTTTCAACAGCTGTCCAGCATCCTTTGCGCAAAACACGCTCCAGGCTCTCCTCCCTTCCGTTGCTCACAATGACTCCGTTTCCGGGAACGGTCCTCACCAGGTAATGGAACTGCTGCTCAATCGCCGTCATGTCCGAAAAAATATCGGCGTGATCAAATTCAAGATTGTTAAGAATTGCCGTCCTGGGATGGAAATGAACGAACTTGGAGCGCTTGTCAAAAAAGGCAGTGTCATATTCATCCGCCTCGATGACAAAAAAAGAAGATTTTCCCAGCCTGGCGGATAGTCCGAAGTTTTGGGGTATACCGCCTATCAGGAACCCCGGCTCCATACCCGCAAAATCCAATATCCACGCAAGCATCGAGCTGGTCGTGGTCTTGCCATGGGTACCTGCCACGGCTAGAACCCACTTGTTTCGCAATATATTCTCGGATAACCATTGAGGACCCGAAGTGTATGAAAGGTTACGGTTAAGTATCTCTTCCATCAGCGGGTTGCCCCGAGTCACCACGTTACCTATTACGTAGAGATCGGGATTCAGCGCAATCTGTTCCGAAGAGTAGCCTTCGATCAGATCGATTCCCAGGGATTTCAACTGCTCGCTCATTGGGGGGTAAACAGCCGCGTCACAGCCAGTCACTTTATAGCCGGCTTCACGCGCGATCACGGCGATACCGCCCATGAAGGTTCCGCAAATGCCAAGAATATGGATATGCAACGTTCAAATTCCCGAATTAAAGCTGCAAATTACCTGCAATGAGGCAATAACGTAACTGCCCGAGCTGGGTGAGCGTCACGAAAGAAGCTTGCCACGACGAACATGGTTCCGCCGGTTTTTTGTTACACTTACGGCTTTGTTTTACGCTCGTCAATTCCGGCATCGACTCCAGATGAGCGAAGCTCATTGCAGGTAGTTCCGTTTTTACAACAGTTTAATACCGTTAAGTGCCCTTCCGCTCCAATACCTGCGATGCGAGAACAATAACTCAGACTTTGAAAAACGGCGATTCATCCATAGCGACACGACCGTAGGGATGAATACCTTCACATGAAATCACGTTTTTCCCGCCCTGCTTGCTGGTCAGTTTTGTTATTTTGCCTGGCATGTGATGCGCGTGCCGAAACGCCTTCGCCTGAATCGAAAAGCAAATCCGAGCGCGTAGCTCCTCCCGGCGGCAGGAATGCCAACGGCAACAAGCCTGTCGTCATCGACAATGAGCCAATACCGGGCCTCCATGAATATGAAACTGAGGCCAAAGGCGAAGCTGAGCTGCGCAGCACCACTTCCGTGACCTCTGCCAAGGAGCGCCCGGCCAACTTGCCCGAAGAACTCCGGGCGGCGCCGCAACAGAACTATACATCGCCAGCGGTAAAAAGTGCACCTGCACCGGGGATTTCGGCTGGTGAGACTGACCACAAGAAGACGCCGCCGGCAGCAGCAGGCGCCGGGAACGTGGCGGAACACGACCTGCACGAAGGCGAAGCCGCGCTTCGTACCACCACCCGGCCCCCCGCCGGGCGGGCGACCGCTCCAGAACAAGAGCCGGGCCGTCCAGCCCTGGCTGGCGAGAACGGGGGAGAACACGCCCTGCACGAGGGCGAAGCCGAGCTTCGCACCACCACACGGCCCCCCACCGGACGGGCGACCGCTCCAGGACAAGGGCCGGACCGTCCAGCCCTGGCTGGCGAGAACGGGGGAGAACACGCCCTGCATGAGGGCGAAGTCGCGCTTCGCCCCACCACCCGCCCGCCCGCCGGGCGGGCGGCCGCGCCAGAACAAGAGCCGGGCCGTCCAGTCTCGGGTGGCGAGCAGGCGGTCGTCGAAGGATATGCGTTTACTGAAAACGAGCAGATTCGCCCCCAATTCGAGCAGGAGAGCGACCTCAAGCTGCGCCTGGGTGGAAAGGCCGAACCGGAAACCGCACCCAAGATAGCCGCGCGCGGCGCGAAGGCCGAGCCCTCCAAAAAGAAGCCTGTATTCGTGTCGGCGGAGCGTTTACAAGGGCATCAGGGACAGGACATCGAGGCGATTGGAAAGGCTGAGCTAGCCAGCGGCGACAAGTTTATTAGTGCCGATCGGATGAAATATTACGAAACAACCGAGGATGCCGAAGCCGAAGGCGGCGTGCGCGTGGAAAGGCGAGGGGACGTCCTGGAGGGTTCCCGACTCAAATTCAATGTAGCCAATGAAACGGGCGAACTGGATCATCCGAATTATCGTCTCAAGGATGCCAGCAGCCGCGGCTACGCGAACAAAGTACGGTTCGAAGGAAAGGACAAATATATTCTCCAGGACGCGACCTACACAACATGTCCGGCCGGAGACGATTCCTGGTTCCTTCAAGTCGCGAATATGGAGGTCGACCATTCCAAAAAAACGGGTACGGCCAAGGACGTTAAACTCACGTTCAAGGATGTCCCGATTTTCTATAGCCCGTGGCTGAACTTTTCATATAGCAAGGAACGCAAGACAGGCTTCCTCGCCCCGCTATACAGCGTCAACGCCAAGACCGGGATAGAACTCAGCTTGCCCTTCTACTGGAACATCGCGCCAAATTATGACGCGACCATTTCCGCGCGCATGATGTCCAAACGTGGGGTCGCGATCAACAATGAATTCCGTTATATGACAACCCATTCAAGCGGTACGGCGCTTCTGGATGTACTGCCGTATGACTTAGAGACCAATACAACCCGCTGGCGGACATCGTTCTGGCACGACCAGAACCTGACTCACGGCTTTTGGAGCCGCCTTGATTACAACCGGGTGTCTGATGACAACTACTTCCGCGACCTCGGGGTCAACCTGAACCTGACGTCGCGAACGAACCTGCTGCAGCAAGCGATCGTTGGCTATAACCGGAATCTTGGAGACGACGGAACGTTGAGTGTGACGGCGCTGGGACAGCAATTCCAGACGATCCAGGATCCCCTGGCACCCATTACCCCACCCTACAAGCGCCTGCCTCAGTTCTCATTGATTGCAAACAAACCGAATGCATTGGGTGGTGTTGATTTCAATTTCTTCGGCAATGCAAGCAATTTTTCATCTCCGACCCTGGTCAGCGGTCAGCGGCTTGTGCTCTACCCTAGTGTCAGCTACCCCATGCGCAGCGCATTCGGTTACATTACGCCCAGAATCGGGATTCATCATACGCGCTATAACCTGGATATCTCGGATCCCTCAATGGACTCAAGCCCGATCCGGACTTTGCCTATTTTCAGTGTTGATAGCAGCATCGCGTTCGACCGCAACACCTCTTTCCGAGGGGAGCAGTTCATTCAAACCCTTGAGCCACGTCTTTTTTACGTCTACGTGCCCTTCCAGCAACAGAATCAGTTACCGAATTTTGACTCGGCACAAACCGACTTCAGCTTTGCCCAGATGCTGACCGAAAACAAGTTCAGCGGAAGCGACCGTATCAATGACGCGAATCAGGTTACTCTGGCGCTAACCTCCCGCCTGATTGAATCCGGCACGGGCAAGGAGCGGCTGCGCGTAGCCCTCGGCCAGCAGGTGAGCTTCATAGATCAGCAGGTTACCCTGTCTCAGCCCAATACCGTCACCATACGGCCGGATATCATTGCTGCCGTGTCCGGCATGCTCACGCCGACGATCAGCACGGATACCAGCATGCAATTTGATTCGACGAATTTCACTAGTGAAGTTATACGGTCGGGCGTGAGTTACAGGCCACAGCCGGGCAAGGTGATTAATCTCGGCTATCGCTTCACCCGCAACGTTCTGCAACAGGTCGACGCGTCGAGTCAATGGGCCTGGACTGATAAATGGCAGACTGTCGCCCGCCTCAATTATTCTTTGCAGGACAAACAAATTCTGGAAGGACTCGCGGGAGTTGAGTATAATTCCTGCTGCTGGGCATTGAGAGTAGTCTTCCAGCATCTTATCACCGCCACCCAGAAAACAACCACGGCGGCATTCGTACAACTTGAGCTGAATGGCTTGATGCAAATCGGATCAAACCCGCTACAAGTATTGCAGCGCAGTATTCCCGGCTATACCCGGACAAGCGGCCAGGGCAGTAGCCCGGGAGAAGGCTCGCAAAGCGGGGAACAGAGACTTTCACAATAATTCATCCTCCTCAATCTCTGCTAATGCTTATGCGCATGGGCAAAAAATATTTGGCAAGTTGCATTATCCTGCTGGGGGTGTTCGCGGCTGAAACCGCGAGCGCCCAGCAAATAGCCTTGAGCAGCGGTATCCAAACCATAGACCGGATCGTTGCAGTCGTGAACGAAACCGTTGTCACCCGGCACGAACTTGACCAGTTACTCAAAGCGACGGTCAAGCAACTGCAGAAGCAGGGCGTGCAGCCGCCTTCCCCCGCTGTGCTCGAAAAGCAGCTGCTGGAACGCATCATTCTCAATCGGGTCCAGCTACAGCTTGCCAAAGAAACCGGCATCACGGTAAGCGATACAGAGCTCGATCAGACACTGCGGCGCATCGCTGAGCAAAACAAGATGTCAATGCCCGAGTTCTATAGTGCTCTTGAGCACGATGGAATCAGTTTCAACAGGTTCCGGGATGAAATTCGGGACGAAATCATTCTCGTGCGGCTGAAAGAACGCGAAGTCAACAACAGGGTGAATGTGACCGAAGGAGAAGTGGATAGCTTTCTGAGCACCCAGGAAGGTTCCTCCAGTCAGGAGGACGAATTACGGATTTCCCATATCCTCATTCAATTGCCAGAGCAGGCCAGTCCTGCGCAAATTGCGGAAAGGCGACTACGCGCGGATGTGGCCCTCGCACAATTAAAGAGCGGTGCAGAATTTGCGCGGGTGGCCGCCGAATTCTCCGAAGCCCCGGATGCGACGGAAGGCGGAATGCTTGACTGGCGTCCCGCTGCGCAATTGTCCAAACAATTCGCTGAGATATTAGGGAAAATGAAGCTTGGGGAAACCACGCCCGTCATTCAGACCCAAGCGGGCCTGCATATTCTCAAGCTGGTCGATCGCCGGGGTCGGAAGGAGAACACGACCACGGCCATGGTAAACCAGACTCACGCCCGCCATATTCTTGTCAAAATAAGTGAGCTGACATCTGAAGCCGATGCCAAGCGACGTATCCTGGAACTGAAGGAACGCCTGGACCATGGGGGCAAATTTGAGGAATTGGCCAAGCTCCACTCGGAGGACGCGAGCGCTCCCTCGGGGGGTGACCTTGGATGGGTTTCGCCCGGTGATACCGTCCCGGAATTCGAACAGGCCTTCAATGCGCTCAAACCCGGCCAGATCAGCGATCCCGTTCAGACTCCATTTGGCTGGCACCTGATTCAGGTCCTCGAGCATCGAACCCAGGACATGAGCCAGGAACGCCAGCGCCAGTCGGCACGCCAGTCAATTCGGGCGCGGAAGGCCGATGCCGCTTTTCAGGAATGGCTGCAACGGTTGCGCGACCGGGCCTATGTCGAATATCGGCTTGAAGAAAGCTGATATAGCGGATGTCTATAATAAGGCTACGGCCCCACTGAGTGAACAGCCGTTAATCGCCCTTACCCCGGGCGAACCCGCAGGCATAGGCATCGACCTGTGCATCCAGATCGCTCAGCTCGATCTGCCATGCAACATGGTCGTCATTGCCGATCGCGAATTGCTGCGGGAACGTGCCCGTCTATTGGGCCTTCCGCTGGAAATAGCTGACTATCCTCCCATTGTAGAAGCAGTCAGCGGGCCGGGCGTCCTGCATGTGCTGCATATATCTCTCGCCGAGCCCGCACTTCCTGGCAAGCTGGACGCGGCAAATGCGCAGTACGTGCTAAGCACTTTAAGGCGTGCCGTTGAAGGATGTGTCAACGGAGAGTTCAATGCCCTGGTCACCGGCCCGGTGCACAAAGGGATCATTAACGACGCCGGGATAGCATTCACCGGCCATACCGAATACTTGGCGGAACAAACCAACAGCAACCCCGTGATGATGCTCACGGGCGGCGGAATGCGGGTAGCGCTTGCCACTACCCATCTACCGCTGAAGGATGTTCCCGCTGCTATTACCCAGCCTCTGCTGGAACAAAAGCTGAGCATTATCCACCGTGATTTAATGGCGTGGTTTCGGATTCACCATCCCCGCATCGCCGTCGCAGGGCTCAATCCGCACGCCGGCGAATCAGGTCACCTCGGAAGAGAAGAGCTGGACATTATCATTCCTGCGCTCGACAGATTGCGCGCCGAAGGCATGGATTTGATCGGTCCCTTGCCCGCTGATACGCTATTCAACCCCTCCAGGCTAAAGGAATGCGATTGCGTACTCGCCATGTACCATGACCAGGGCCTTCCTGTGCTGAAACACGCCAGCTTCGGCACGGCCGTCAACGTCACGCTGGGCTTGCCCATCATTCGCACTTCGGTTGACCATGGCACTGCACTGGAGCTGGCGGGCACCGGCCAGGCTGATCCCGGCAGCCTCCTTGCAGCAATTGAAATGGCAGCCATGCTGGCTGAAAACCGCGCTCAACTAAACTGACAGAGGGCCATGAAATCTCGTGGCACGCTGTCTCATTAACCGCACGCCGGCACGTCCTGCGACCGCAGGCAAATTATGCATCACGCTCCCCGCAAGCGCTTCGGCCAGAATTTTCTCGTTGACACCCAGGTCATCACGGGCATTATTCAAGCAATCAACCCGGACAGAAATGACTGCCTGGTAGAGATTGGGCCTGGACTGGGCGCCCTGACACGGCCCCTGCTTGGGTGGGCCAGCCATCTTCATGCGGTGGAAATCGATCGGGATATTGTCGACCGCCTCCGCCGGGAATTTCCGGAAGGAAAATTGACGGTGCACGCTTGCGACGCCCTTGAATTCGATTTCTCCGCGCTGGGCAGGAATCTTCGCGTCGTAGGCAACCTCCCCTACAACATTTCTACGCCGCTGCTGTTCCATCTGGGTCAATTCGCGGAGCTCATCCGTGATATGCACTTCATGCTGCAAAAGGAAGTCGTAGCGCGTATGGTGGCAGCTCCCTCAACTCCGGATTATGGACGGCTATCTGTCATGCTCCAATCCCGGTTCGAAATGGAGCAGCTCTTTACAGTACCACCGGATTGTTTCCGCCCGGCACCAAAGGTAGAGTCTGCATTCGTTCGCATGGTTCCACTCAGGCAACCGTTGGTTGAAGCAAGCAAGGAGGGATTATTTGCGAGCATCGTCTCCGCCGCGTTCTCGCAGCGGCGTAAAACCCTGCGCAATACGCTGCGTCGTTACCTGAAGCCCGAAGACTATGCCGCGTTGAAAATCGACCCGGGGTTGCGAGCAGAAAATTTATCGGTAGCCGAGTTTGTCGCAATTACAAACCGTATTTAGCGCGAGGTGAAGTGTGACATTTTAATTCTTTCAGCTGCTGAACTGCAGTAGTGAGCGTCAAGTAGTAAGCGTCATCGTGCTTGCATGATCGAAAAGCAGACACCCGTAAGACCGGGCTTGCTGTATCGGGCGGTTCTTTCTTGCAATTGGTGCTCCACGTACTATAAAAAAGTTGTATGCCCAGCCGGTTTTCGCCTTTCACCATTTCCAAACCGGCTCTTCGCTAACGCTCTTTTCCGGTATTTGATGCTTGAATAAGCGTGGGAATGCACGACGCCGATGTTCTCAGTTTTTCATATACGCACATGTTCAGAGTGTGGCGGTACCAAACTACTCGTCCGATCTCAAACTTTTTGATAACCCGAACACACCTTGAAAGCAGTGAAAATACTGATTATTGCCGCTGGGATTGGCATCATCGGCATTGCGGTATTTATTCATTCGGGTCTGTTCAACATTGCCGCAGATGAGCCCCACTGGCCGGTGACACGCGAGATTCTCAGTGTCGTGCGCGATCGTTCGATCCAGGCGCGCTCCGCGGCAGTGCGCCCCCCCGACCTGGATAACGACACGAGCATCAGACTGGGTGCTGGAAACTACGACTCGATGTGTACTGCGTGCCACCTTGCCCCCGGGATGGAGGAATCTGAACTGAGCGTTGGCCTTTACCCAAAACCACCAACGTGGCGCGAAATCGGCCGGACCGACCCGAGCGAAGCGTTCTGGATAATCAAACACGGCATCAAGATGACGGGTATGCCGGCGTGGGGCAAGAGCATGAGTGATAAAGATATCTGGAATATCGTTGCGTTCATCCGCGAGCTGCCGCAACTGAAGCCGGCCGCCTACCATGAACTCGTCGAAAGCAGCAGCGGACACTTGCACGATAGCGGTGAGGACGGCTCACATTCTCATAGCGGTATGGAAATATCAGGGCTGAAAATTTCCCCACGCAAATTTCATCTACGGCAGAGTGGCAGGTATAATTCGGAAACGGGAATTAGAATAGAAGAGATAGAGTAAAGCGGAAGAACAGATGAAGCTGTTTAGAGCGCACACACTTGCAGCTACAACGCTGCTGGCATGCTTCCTGGCAGAGCCTGCGTTGGCGGAAATTTACTCGTTCACTGATGAGAACGGGGCCGTTCATTTCAGCAACGTCCCTGCAGATAGCCGTTATGTTCTGCTGGATAGCTTTGGCCGGCCTGCCGGTAAAAAAGAAGCAGCCAGCCGTCCGGCGAAAAGCCCGAACACTACATTCGCTAAAGCCCAGTATGAGGCTGCCATTGATTCAGTGGCGCGTACCTACGCGCTGGAAAGCGCGCTCATACACGCTGTGGTATCCGCCGAGTCGGGGTATAACGCGGCAGCGGTGTCCAGGAAAGGCGCAGCCGGCCTGATGCAACTCATGCCGGAGACCGCGCAACGCTACGGTGTTACCGACCGGTTCGATCCCGTTCAAAATCTCCATGGCGGCGCCCGCTACCTGAGCGATCTGCTGCGAATGTTTGGCGGTGATTTAAGCTTGGCGCTCGCAGGGTACAACGCCGGAGAGAAGAACGTGGTCAAGCACGGATATCAAATCCCTCCCTTCCAGGAAACCAAAGCCTATGTGCCGAAAGTGCTGAATCTCTATCGCAAGTATCAGTTGCGGATGTAATTATCCTTCGTGGCAACTAGCAGCAAAATTCCCTTACAATCCGGTCTGGCTCAATGTAGCGGACGGGAAATTTCCATCATCACCGCTTTTGATGCGTGCGATTAAGTCACTACGTTCGGCATCAGGGTACTCAGAAACCCCATCGGGTAAAAAACGTCGAACTCGCTGCGCTTCAACGCGGCCAGAGCTGTCGAAATAGTCCCAATAGCTGTCGATATGTGACTTCTTTTCAGGCGACTCACGCTGCTTGTCTTCAAAAAGAACGCCGACCACTTTTGAATTGTTAATAGACACGATTAAAAAGAAAAATAGGGGCAGACCTAGGAGTCTGCGCGGCGGAAGGATAAATTCGGTCGTGCGGCCAAGCGGCGCATGATTTCCCGCGAGCGGTCTAAATCTGTCATTCCCGCGAAAGCGGGAATCCATACGGCAATCGCACATCGGAGAGCTAGATTGGTCGACCGCGCTGCGCATGCGAAGCGTTGTCGCCGATTTCGGTGCCGCTCTTGCTCAAGTCAGCATTAAATTCGCCATGCGCCGCAAATTCAGGGCGGCACACACGAGCTTCCACTCGGCCTGGACCTTGGCCAACCCGCGTAGACTGAATTGCCGGAATCCGAGCACCTGCTTGACCCAGCCATTCGGCGGTTCGGACAGCCATTTGCGGCGCCGGTAAGCATCCTGGGTTTCTTTGGTTTTGAACTTCTCGGCCATGGCCGCCGTCAGTGGACGGGTCACGGGATTGATCTGTATCTCCTGTTTGCCCTCACGCCCGAGCGCAATGATGAGCTCGGCGGGATGGGCCCGTAGCGTCTCCAATGTGGCTTCGGAGCGGTAGCCTGCATCGGCCAGCACATGCTGCGGGTCAGTGCCGGTGTTGGTCTTGACTGCGGCCAGCACCGCCGGCAATTGACGGCTGTCAGCACCGCTGTTGGTCAGTTCCGCGGCCACGATGATATGCGCCGTATCGTCCACTGCGGCCTGGGCGTTGTAGCTGTAGTCGAAGCCGCCCCCGGCGCGTTTCATGATGCGGCTTTCCGGATCGGTGAAGTTGTCCTGCGCCTTGGGCTTGGGCTCGCCAAAGTCCCGCTTATACTTCGGTCCCTTTCTGGGTTTGCCATCGCAGTCACGCGGCGTTCGTTCGTCGTCGGCCGACCGTCCGCGCTCGGTATCGGCCTGGCGCTGGCGCTCTTCCAGGCGGGCTCGGGCCGCTTGAATCACGGCCAGCCGATCCGTGCGCCGCTCAATTTCTGCCGGAATGTCGAGTTCGGGTTCATGCTGCTCGGCGACATCCGCCGCCTTGGCCTTGGCCAGCAGCGTGTCGATCTGGTCCTTCAATTCCTGCTCGGCCTGCTTCATGCGCTCGTAGCTCATGGCCTTGTGGCGCGAGGCGTTGGCCTTGATCTTGGTGCCGTCCACGGCGATGGTGCCAAGTGTGACCAAGCCGCATTCGCGCGCCAGTTTGACCACTTGCACGAACAGGCCGGCCAGCTCGTTCAAATGTAGTGCACGGAAATCGCACAGGGTCCGATGGGCCGGGTAGTTACCGGCAGCGAGCACCCGGAAGGCAACGTCCTCGTGCAGCTTCCTGGCTAGCTTACGCGACGAGAACACGCCAGTGGCATAGCCATACACCAGGATCTTGACCATCAGAGCCGGATGAAACGGCTGATTCCGCGGCCCGCCACCGGCATAGCGTGCGTGAAAGGCGCTCAGGTCGAGGGCGTCGATGGTGTCGCTGATGAAGTACGCGAGATGACCTTCTGGGAGCCATTCCTGAAGGGCTTGAGGCAGCAACAGCTGTTGCTGCGGATCGTAGGGAAGGTAGCTGGTCGTCATGCAAGCTCAACGTTTACGGGGCTCAAGCCGATGACGGCGGACTCACTAACATCTCTTAATAAATGCCTTCCCGCGCCAACGGGAAGTGCTCAGGCATTCCATCGCCGCATGGATTCCCGCTTGCGCGGGAATGACAGGCTAGGGGCTCTCTGCCGCGCAGACTCCTAGGGCGCAGTTCTGTCCCATCAGCCCGGTGTCAGGTTCTTACCAGCAACCACAAAAAAATGACTGATGCACTGAAGCCAAGTGCGCTGCGGACAGCGTGAAGCCTGCCCCACCTTTCGAGGAGCGCTCGAGTTTCGCTCGATGAAAGATCGCGTCCCGGTGCTAACAGCTTATGATTGGTAGGCATGATCGCGAGAAACGTGAACGGCACCACCAATCCAATAAGTAGGGCACCGACAAGCCACATCGGATCTCCGCCGAGCAGCCATGTCGCAACGCCGGCAAGCAAGCTCAAGATGGCCAACGGGGCCTGCATAACTGTCGCACGTTTGTAGCTCGGAGCCCAAGCAGTTGCGGCGGTCTTCGTGTCGGAGCCCATTCGAGCGGGATGCTCGACGAAATTAATATAGATAGCGGCGCCACTGAAGAGAGTGCAACTAAGGACCGCGATGAACTCAACTATGGCAAGCATGTCCCTTCTCGGTCGTCACTTAGACCCTATTTGAATAGAGCGATATTTTCATCCTACTCGGCCGGCTGGGCTCCTGACTCGAACACAACAACGCATTATTTCCTCGGCACATAAAAGTCCGTAACCGTCCCTTCCGCGATCTCGGCGGCAAAGAAGACCGTTTCAGACAATGTCGGGTGGGGGTGTAACTATAATACTGGAGAAAACGATGTGGCCAAGCATGGATATCAACGCGCCCCTTCCAAGAGACCAAAGCATACGTGCCAAAGGTGCTGAATCTCGATCGCAAGTATCAACTGCACATGTAACGCGCTCACTCGGCGGAAAAGCTGAAAAGCGTAGGGGGCCGTCGAGTCTGATCCTGGATCCGGACGGAGGGGCCAGCTCCGCCCGTTGGCAAGCTTGCCGTTAAACGTTGGCGCAGAGAAGGTATACCGTTAGGTCAAGCGTACTTGCACCCGTCGGTTCCCCGGCCGCGACCTCCGCCCCCGAGCGGTCTTTGTTGGGAATCGCATACAGAACTGGAACATATTTACCGGGGTAGGTAACATATGCCGTGCCTGTCACATACAATACTTTCTTCCCAGGGGGACAAGCTACGCTTTCAGTTCCAACGGATGCTGCGCGCTTATGAAATGTCTGTTTAACAAGTTCCACATCCAGCTTTCTGGTTGGGTCATTGCAGTTTGCGCCGTCCCCACAGAGCTTGTTGAGAGCACTTTGTAATGAAGTAACCTGGTTCTGCAGCGCGTCAATCTGTGTTTGCAGAGACTGCGGAGAGGGTTGGGACGGTTGCTCCCCAAGAGCACTCGGGCTGACCATCAATATCGATAAGCATATGAGTGCAAACGATGCGGCACCGGGTTGACTGTGTCTAAGCATGGTAACCTCCATTGAACAAGAGTGTGCTGAATGAAGTGAGGGCTTGAGGATAAGGCTGGCCAGCGTGCTTGCGGCATAGCCAAACCAGTGGAACCGTAACGCTAAAATCAACTGCAAGGAAGTGGACTGTATACCGATCTGTTTCATCATAAAGATATGAAAAAGGGGTAAACACAAATTAACACATTGTGTGTCAAGAAGTTATTTTGTACACGTGAGTAATTTGTGATGGTCACTGGCACATTGACGTGAAGCGCTGCTTCACCTGATAGGCTTACGAATGGAGGCAGCCTGGTCTTTATTGGGAATCTGAATCTGTAACGGGAACCAGGGAACCGGACCCGAGCCAGCAAATCGCAGTGACGATCCGCCGCCGCCCGATTGTTACATCCGGGTCTTCTAACCGGTGAGCCAGGTTGGGATTGAACGCTCAAATCAATGAGCTATAAGCTATAGGTCGGTCACTATAGGCCGGATATGGATGACCGATTTCGCAGTTATGCTTCACTGGGATTTACATACGGGACGCTTGCAAATTATTTCCTCGGCACATAAAGATCCGTAATCGTCCCTTCCGCGATCTCGGCGGCAAAGAAAACCGTTTCGGATAATGTCGGGTGCGGGTGGACAGTCAGGCTGATGTCTTCCGTATCCGAACCCATTTCCAGCCCCAGCACCGTTTCAGAGATCAGCTCGCCGGCGTTGACGCCTACTATTCCCGCCCCGAGGATACGCCGCGTGTTCTTGTCCAGCAGCAGCTTGGTCATGCCTTCGTCACGCGCCATCGCCAATGCCCGGCCGCTTGCCGCCCAAGGAAACACGGCTTTTTCGTATTCGACACCCTGTTTGTTCGCCTCCGTTTCGGTCAGGCCCATCCAGGCTATTTCCGGATCGGTGTATGCTACCGATGGAATGGCGCGGGCATCGAACGCTGACTTGTGCCTTGCAATGATTTCCGCCGCCAGCTTGCCTTCATGCGAAGCTTTATGGGCCAGCAGCGGTTCGCCGGCAATGTCTCCAATGGCGAAAATGTGGGGAACGTTGGTGCGCAATTGCTTATCAACCGGAATGAAGCCACGTTCATTGACATGCACGCCTGCATTTTCCGCGCCAATATTCCGACCGTTGGGGCGGCGGCCGACCGCGACCAGAATTCGATCGTAAAGTTGCGGCTCCGGTACTGCCGTATCGGCGGAGGCTCCCTCGAAGGTCACCTTGAGGCCCTCCTGCTGGGCTTCGATCCGAGTCACCTTGGTTTTGAGATGGATCGCTTCATAGCGCTTCTGGATGCGCCTGTGCAGCGGCCTGATCAAGTCAGGGTCCGCGCCCGGAATCAATTGGTCCATCAGTTCCACCACGCTGATACGGCTGCCGAGCGCATCGTAAACGGTCGCCATCTCCAGGCCGATAATACCGCCGCCTATGATGAGCATGCGCTTCGGTATGTCTTCCAGTTCCAGCGCCCCCGTTGAATCCATGAGCCGGGAATCGTCATAGGGAAAGCCAGGAATGCGTGCGGCGCTCGAGCCTGCGGCAATGATGCAATGTTCGAACGACACGGTTTTTGTTCCCTCCGCGGTTTCCACATGAACCATGTTCGACGAGATGAACGTGCCCGTTCCCTGTATCCGGGTCACCTTGCGCTGTTTCGCCAGCGCGGCAAGCCCCTTGGTCAGCCTCGCGGTTACGGAATCCTTCCAGCTGCGCAGCTTATCCAATTCGATGCCTGGCTTGTCGAAGCTAATGCCTTGATGGGCTGTTTCTTCAGCATCGGTGATGACTTTAGCGATGTGCAGCAGGGCTTTTGAAGGAATGCAGCCGACGTTGAGGCAGACGCCACCAAGCGTGGGGTAGCGTTCGATCAATACCACGTTCTTGCCGAGATCGGCTGCACGGAACGCGGCCGTATAGCCCCCGGGCCCCGCGCCCAACACGACTACATCGGCATGAATGTCGCGCCCTGGAATGGAAATCATGCCATGAGGCGGAGCAGATTCAGGGGTCAGTTCGGCAGCGGTTACTTCGGGTTCCAGTCCTCGAGGGGTCTCCGTGCCAGTGCGGGTTTGGGTTGCCTCAGGAGTCTCCCCTGACTGATTGGAAGGCCCGGGGGCTTCTGGAGGTGGAGGAGGCTCCAGCTTGAGTATGAGCGATCCTTGCGACACCTTGTCATTAACCTTGACATTTACTTCCGTCACCATACCTGCCATTGGCGAAGGGACTTCGAGCGTTGCCTTGTCGGTTTCCAGCGTAATGAGCGGCGTCTCTACCTCCACCGCATCGCCCGGTTTCACCAGGACTTCAATTACTGAAACATCATGGAAATCGCCGATGTCCGGAACTTTGATTTCGATTGGCTGAGTCATGGCAAGAATAGGGAAACGTGTTTTTTCTAGGAATGATCGCTTGGGCGATAGCTCTTCTGGCTTATTGCCTGACGTGCCCGTCGCCCAGCACAATGAATTTCTGGCTGGTCAATCCTTCCAGTCCCACCGGGCCACGCGCGTGAATCTTGTCCGTGGAGATGCCGATTTCCGCCCCCAGGCCATACTCGAACCCGTCGGAAAAACGGGTGGATGCATTGACCATTACTGAGCTCGAATCCACCTCCCGCAGGAACCGGCGGGCCCGGCTATAGTCCTCGGTAATGATCGAATCAGTATGTTGTGAACCATAGGTCGCGATGTGGTCGATCGCCTGATCGAGGCTCTTCACCACCCGCACGCTCAGGATCGGTGCCAGATACTCGGTGTACCAGTCTTCTTCCATCGCCTTGCCCATTTGGGGAATGATGGCGCGGGCTGACTCATCGCCGCGCAATTCCACGCCTTTTTCAAGGTAGATTTTTCCCAGGGAGGGCAACACCTGGCCAGCGATTCCTTCATGCACCAGCAGGGTTTCCATGGTGTTGCAAGTGCCATAGCGCTGAGTCTTGGCATTGTCAGCAACCCGTATTGCCTTTGCCAGGTCGGCGTGCTCGTCGATGTAGACGTGGCACACGCCATCCAGATGCTTGATGACCGGGACTCGTGCTTCCCGGGAGATGCGCTCGATCAGGCCCTTGCCCCCGCGCGGAACAATGACATCAACAAACTCTTTCATTGTCACTAACTCCCCCACCGCCGCCCGGTCGGTCGTCTCGATTATTTGTATCGCCGTCTCGGGCAGCCCGGCGGACTTGAGCCCTTCCTTGACGCACGCCGCAATCGCCTGATTGCTGCGAATTGCTTCCGATCCGCCGCGAAGGATCGCTGCATTGCCTGCCTTGAGGCATAATCCGGCAGCATCTGCGGTGACATTGGGACGCGCTTCATAAATAATGCCGATCACGCCGAGCGGCACGCGCATCTTACCCACCTGAATACCCGACGGCCGATATTTCAAGTCGCTGATTTCGCCCACGGGATCAGCCAGCGAGGCGATTTGCAGCAACCCTTCGGCCATGCTCGCAATACTTTTGGGGGTCAACGTCAACCGATCGATCATCGCGGGTTCCAGCCCTTTGGTTTTGCCGTTCTCCACGTCCGCCGCGTTTGACTCAAGAAGACGCTGCTCGTCCCGCTTGATAGCCGATGCCATTTGCGTGAGGGCGTGGTTCTTGGCGGCAGTCTCGGCCTTGGCCACCAGACGCGACGCAGCCCGCGCCTCCCGCCCGATTGACTGCATATAAGTCTTGACGTCGATAATATCCATGTCCTGGTTCCCCTTGTTGAGAACAGCGCAATTCATGATATAGAAAACAGGCGAAGACAGGACGCAATAGCGGCTTCGCCCAATGATTGTATTGGACAACAATCCATTCAGGTGGCTTTTAACCACAAACTTACAGCACATCCACGGGCTTGATCGACTCACGCCGGCGCTCATCCGGCGCTCACCGCAGCAAATTGCCGCGACGCTGGTAAGCGTAGACCGTCAAGCAAACCGCGCCTGTGAGAATGCAGCTTCTGTGAGAATCAGCTTATTAGAATTTATCTAATGCCTTCTCATGCAGTTTTCCGCTGAAATGGGTCGACCCGAATGGGAAAACCCTGTCGCTATCGCCGCTCTGGATGCTCGCCGGGATTCAGTAAAGTCACATTACTGTCGCCGCCCGGGAATTGCAAATCGCAATCCCAGTTGCACCAGTTCGTCCCACGCATCGCCGTGGCCGATGCCCTTGCTGATCCTGTCTATTTTCGCCAGTTGCAATAATGCTTCCGTCAACTGCACGGCACTTATGCGGCGCGCCGCGCTTTCCAGCGCCTTTTGCTGATCTTGTCTTGCCCTGACCTGACTCATCACTTCCGGGAACGGTCTGCCTGCATCGAGTCCCCTGCGAATAACGACGAGCGAGCGGATCTGTGCTGCGAGGGTGGAGACAATGTAAGGCAGCGCCATGCCCTCTCCCTGTAATTCCTCCAGGATGTGGACATAGCGTGTGGTATCTCCTGAAAGCATTGCATCCGATAGCTTGAATACATCGTAGCGCGCGACGTCCAGGACCGCATCCTTGACCTGGCTGAAGGATAGCATCCCTGCCGGGTACAGCAACGCCAGCTTCTTGAGTTCCTGATGGGCTGCAAGAAGATTACCTTCCACTTTCTCGGCAATAAAGCGCAGGGTATCCGGATCGGCGCTTTGCCCTTGCATGGCAAGGCGCTGGCCGATCCATGCCGGCAGACGGGCACGTTCCACTGGATACACCGCGACCATTACTCCCGCGGCTTCCAGCGCTTTGAACCATTTTGCCCCGGAACCTTGCCTGTCTATCTTCGGCAGCATGACGAGTGTGATCGTATCCGCCGGCAGGGCGCCGCAGTATTCCTCTATCGCGACGCTGCCTTTCACTCCCGGCTTCCCCGACGGGATGCGCATGTCCATTATACGCCGGTCGGCAAACAACGACAGGCTGCTGCTCCGCTGCTGAAGCTCGGCCCAATTGAAATGATGGTCTATGGAGAAGATTTCCCGCTCGGTGTAGCCCGCCTCGCGGGCCTTCGCGCGAATCAAATCGGAAGCTTCGATTGTGAGCAGCAGATCTTCGCCAAAAACCGTGTAAAGCGGAGCAAGCTTTCTGGAAAGATGCTGAGGAAGCTGATCGGACGCAACGCGCATGACTTGAGAAGGAGCTTCTACGATTTTGGAACGGTCATAAGCCCGACGCTATTTTTACCGCCTCCATGCGACGCACCATTTGTGCGGCTGAATCATTTTGCATTTCCCTGACCAGCATAGCTTCTTCACCTTCTTTTGCCACGACCTGCTGGTCGGTAAACGGCATAATGCGGCGCAAGGCAATCTCATTCGTGGGAATGAGGTCGGTACCCTTGGAGTCTGTAAGACGGAAAGAGACGTTGTAACGTAATTCAAACTCCCGCACGCGTCCGCCCCCGGATACGGACAGGATCTCCTTGGTGTTGGAAATACTGACGATTTCGAGCGTGGCCTGGGCGTTTTTCGGATCATCGACAAGCCGCGTCTTGGTGCCCGCTGTGATGAGGCGCCTGAGGTCAGTGCCAATTGGATGGCCAGCCGGAAACGAGATAAAAAGCGTCTCGAAGGGTAAAGTGGCCTGCCCGCGCAGCTGAAATCCACATGAGGTGAGCGCCACGCAAAATATTGCGAGCAGTATGTTTTTCATGACGAATCCTGATCTTTCAAAATGTCGCATTTTAGACAACGATATTGACTAATCTGCCGGGCACCACGATAACTTTTTTTACCTTCTTTCCTGCAATGAACTTCTCGACCTGATCGCTTTTCAGCGCCAGGCACTCGATCGCGGTCTGCTCCTCATCGCGGGCAACGCGGATGCGGCTCCTAAGTTTACCGTTCACCTGTACCACAAGCTCAATTTCATCGGGGACCAGAGCGGCAGGGTCGGCTTGCGGCCACGGCTGGTCGAGAAGCACTGTCCCGGGCCTGAGCTCGCGCCACAAGGCATGGCAGATATGCGGAACGATGGGCGACAGCAGCAATACGATCTTTTCGAGTGCCTCCTGCATCAGGCTGCGCGCCGCGGCGCTTGAACTGTCCAGCTTTGCCAGCGCGTTCATAAGCTCCATCACCGCCGCGATGGCCGTATTGAAGGTATGACGCCTGCCAAGGTCATCGCCGACCTTTGCCACGGTCTGGTGCAGCTGAAAACGCAAGGCCTTCAGATTTCCATTGAGATCCTGGTCCTGGGAAAGGACTTGCGGGCTTTCCACCCCGCCCTGCTCTTTACGTTCGCCTTGCTCGACATGCTCGTAAACCTGCCTCCACAACCGCTTCAGAAACCGGAAGGCACCCTCCACGCCTGTGTCAGCCCATTCGAGTGTCTGTTCCGGCGGACTGGCGAACATCATGAACAAGCGCGCAGTATCGGCACCATACTGATCGACTATATGCTGCGGATCCACCCCATTATTTTTCGATTTCGACATGGTACCAATGCCGCCCGACTCTACCCGCTCGCCATCCGCGCGCAGTACAGCGCCTAAGCGCCTGCCCTGCTCGTCCGTCTGGATATCAACATCGGCGGGATTGAAATAAATCGTTCGCCCGGTTTCGGTCTTCCGAAACATGATTTCGTTCAATACCATACCTTGGGTCAGCAGGTTAAGAAATGGTTCGTCGAACTTGACCAGGCCGAGGTCACGCATGACCTTGGTCCAAAAGCGCGAATAGAGCAAATGGAGTATCGCGTGCTCGATGCCTCCGATATATTGATCGACCGGCATCCAGTAATCGACGCGCTCGTCCGTCATGGCGTCTTTCCGGTCGGCGCAGGTGTAGCGGATGTAATACCAGGAGGAATCAACGAATGTGTCCATGGTATCGGTTTCCCGCCGTGCAGGCTTATTGCACCGTGGACAGGCGACTTCCGTGAACGAGGGCGTTTTGGCCAGCGGATTGCCCGAACCATCCGGAACCAGGTCTTCAGGAAGCAACACCGGGAGCTGGTCATCGGGCACCGGAACGACGCCGCATTCGTCACAATAAACAAGGGGAATGGGACAACCCCAGTAGCGCTGGCGCGAAATTCCCCAGTCTCGCAACCGATAGTGCACTTTCTTTTCCCCCAACCCCTTCTTTTCCAAGACTGCGGCGATCGCGTCCACTGCCGCCTGAAACTCCAGGCCTGAAAATTCCCTGGAATCGAACGTGACGCCATGCTCCACATACGCTTCCAGGAGGGGAACGGGCAAATCCGAATCGATAGGTTTGATCACCGGCTTGATCGGCAAGCCGTATTTTGTCGCGAACCCGAAATCCCGTTCGTCGTGCGCCGGCACTGCCATCACTGCCCCCTCACCGTAGCCCATCAACACGTAGTTCGCCACCCATACGGGAATTTTTTCACCGGTGAGCGGATGATTAACAGATAATCCCGTATTGATGCCTTTTTTTTCCTGCGTGGCAAGTTCCGCTTCCATTGTCGCCCCGTGCCTGCATGCCTCGATAAATTCGGCCACTTCGGGATCATGTTGTGCCGCATGCAAAGCGACGGGGTGTTCGGCTGCGACGGCAACGTAAGTCACACCCATGAGGGTATCGGCCCGGGTCGTAAAAACCTTGAGCGCCTGCGTCATTCCGGATTCGACATCAGGTGGAAACGTTACATCAACACCCTGGCTCTTGCCGATCCAATTCGCCTGCATGGTCTTTACCCGATCAGGCCAACCAGGCAATTTATCCAAAGCTTCAAGCAACTCGTCGGCATAGGCGGTGATTTTCAGGTAGTACATGGGAATTTCGCGCTTTTCCACCTCCGCCCCAGTCCGCCAGCCGCGCCCATCGATAACCTGTTCGTTCGCCAGTACTGTCTGATCAACCGGGTCCCAGTTGACAGTGCCCGTTGTCCGGTAAGCCAGTCCTTTTTCGAGCATCCGCAGGAACAACCACTGGTTCCAGCGATAATAATCCGGCTGGCAGGTCGCAAGCTCGCGGGTCCAGTCGATTGCAAGGCCCAGGCTCTGCAACTGCTTTCGCATATAGGCAATATTGTCGTAAGTCCACCGGGCCGGGGGGACATTGTTTTGCATTGCAGCGTTCTCCGCCGGAAGGCCGAATGCATCCCATCCCATCGGTTGCAACACGTTATAGCCCTGCATGCGCCAATAGCGGGATAGCACATCGCCAATCGTATAGTTGCGTACATGGCCCATGTGCAGCTTGCCGGACGGATAGGGGAACATCGACAGGCAGTAGTACTTTTGCTTGCCGGGGGCCTCAACCGCCTCAAAAGCGTTGGTTTGCTCCCAGTGCCGCTGCGCGTCAGATTCGACTTCCGAGGGATGATATCTTTCCTGCATAAATCCGGCTTTCCTGCGATCAAAACAGGGGATTATACCGTGAACGAATAATCGTAAAGACGCTCAAGTCAAGCGTAAGTGAAGATAAAACGAAGGGTTTTCCCAATCCAGAGCCAACCTGTTCAGGCCGAATGCCCTGGCATTACCGCACAAAGGTATTTCAATCCTGCAAACGCCAAGCAGGGCCAGAGGATTCCTAGCGGATAATGAGGGTAAGCCGGAAATCGCCGCGTAGCAGGCTAAGGATGATCGAATCCCGGCTTGATTGCACGGCCGTGAGAAATTCCGTGACCGAACGAACCTTTTTGCGATTGACGCCCACGATGATGTCACCAGGCCTGAGGCCGTGGACCCACGCAGGGCTGTTTGGCTCGACCCTGGTCACGACCACTCCCTCGGCCCCTCGTGATGAGCCCGCCTTGAAATTTGCCACGGTTGCACCAGCAAGCTGAGGCACGGTTTCCGCCTCGCCAGCGGGCACCTCGAGCGGCTTGCCGATCTTGACCTGCGTGGTCAAGGACTTGCCGTTTCTTATCAGATCAAGATTGAGCGTCTCGCCGATCGGCATCAGCCCTATCTTGTTGCGCAAGTCGATGGAATTCCGGATGCTTTTTCCATTCACCGCGATCACGACGTCACGGGCTTTCAAACCGGCCTTTTCGGCCGGGGAATTGGGCTCAACCGAGTTGATGATGGCGCCGTCCACCGAGGCCAACCCCAGCGATGCGGCCAGGTCATAAGTAATGTCTTCGCTGGTTGCGCCCAGCCTGCCACGGCGAACTTCGCCAAACCGCACAATCTGGTCCACTACCGCCTTGACCATCGCGCTCGGCACCGCGAAGCCAATGCCCACATTGGCGCCGGAAGGGCCGATAATGGCTGAATTGATACCGATCAGCTCGCCCTTGAGGTTCACCAGGGCTCCGCCGGAATTGCCGGGATTGATTGACGCGTCGGTCTGGATGAAATCCTCGTAGCCTTCAATATCGAGACCGCTTCTCCCCAGCGCGCTGATAATGCCGGAAGTTACGGTCTGCCCCAAACCGAAGGGATTCCCTATAGCCACCACAAAATCGCCGACATTAAGCGTATCCGAATTGCCGAGGCGCAGTGCCTGCAGCTTTTTTGCCTCTATTTTCAGCACGGCGATGTCGGTTCCCGGGTCGGTTCCAACGAGTTTGGCCTGAAACTGGCGACGGTCCTTGAGCGTTACCAGGATCTGCTCGGCATCCTTGATTACATGAAAATTAGTCACAACATAGCCCTTGGCGGCGTCCAGGATCACGCCCGATCCCGCACTCTGCTCCCGGCGCTCCGCCTGGTCGGGAATGTTGAAAAAACGCCGGAAAAAGGGGTCCCTGAACAACGGGTTTTGTTCCAGTGCAGAGCGCGTCTGTACCGAAATGTTGACCACTGCGGGAGTGACGTCCTGAAGCAACGGCGCCAGCGTGGGAAGGCCGTTCTTGCTATCCATGATCGGAAAAGCCGAGTGGGCAGGCGGCATCAGCCCCATTCCGACGATCAGAATGGGCAGAAGCCAAGCGAATTCGTACCGGGTCATTGATGTCGCCAAGTTTTCTGCGAGTTTGTTAAATGGTCCCGATTCAGGCGCTTTTCAACCCCTTGCTCATATTCAGCATTTCATCCATCCCGAGCTCGAACGTTTCAGGGTCGAAAGCCTTGTCGCCTTCCGGAAAAGGCTCGTTTCCGGTCTTGAGACCCTTAAAGTCATACAGCGTTGGATCAAGCAGATGCGACGGCTGGATATTCTGCAGGGCATTGAACATGGTCTCCAGTCTGCCGGGATACTTCTTATCCCACTGTTCCAGCATTTCCCCCACCACCTGGCGCTGGAGGTTCTTCTGGGAACCGCACAGGTTACACGGAATAATGGGGAAATTTTCCATCTCTGCGTATGCCGCCAGATCTTTCTCCTTGCAGTATGCGAGCGGCCGGATGACGATGTTCCGCCCGTCGTCGCTCACCAGCTTGGGCGGCATGGTCTTGAGCTTGCCGCCGTAAAACAGATTGAGAAAAAGGGTTTCGAGAATGTCATCGCGGTGGTGACCCAACGCGATTTTTGTGGCGCCGAGTTCGCCAGCCACCCGGTACAGTACCCCTCGGCGCAGGCGCGAGCACAGGCTGCAAGTTGTTTTCCCCTCCGGAATCAAACGCTTGACCACACTGTATGTATCCTGTTCGACGATTCGGAATGGCATGTCGATAGCAGAAAGATACTCCGGCAAAACGTGCTCAGGAAAACCCGGTTGTTTCTGATCCAGATTCACGGCAATCAAATCGAACCGGGTTGGTGCATGCGACTGCAAACTGCGCAGGATATCCAGCAACGCGTAGCTGTCCTTGCCGCCGGACAGGCACACCATTACGCGATCGCCCTCCTCGATCATATTGAAATCGGCAATGGCCGTACCCACGAGCCGCCTCAACCGCTTGCGCAGCTTATTAAAGTTGTGCTGTTCTTTTCTGAGTCCGATTTCCACTCGTAACCTCGCCACCAAATACCACAGTTCGCCAAAAACATAATATAGCTGTGCCGCGCAGTTAGCGCCAGACGGCCTCATGAATTCCAATCGAATTCGCTGCGCGACGAGTATCAACTTGTCTGGCAAAAACCTGCAATATTACAATTTTTTCCATTTTCTGGGATTCGTCGATCGTGGTTACCTGGATCAATATGAGTTTATGCGCCGGGATAATTGCGGCAGACCCTCAGTTATGAAATCAAGTCATTTCCTAATACATATATGTTGTTTTCATTTATAAAAGTTTCCCCCTAGGATGTAAATGCAGTTCGGATTCACTTCATTTAACTGAAATCAAGGAGCATTTAATGAAACAGCACAAGATGAAAACACTGATCAGTGCGGCCGCTTTGGTAGCCTTTGCCGCTTCTGGCTCAGCGTTTGCTGCGTTTACCGGTTCACAGGGGAACAGCTCGATATTATTCAATGCTTATGAATCTGTGAGCGGTTATTCTTTTGCCCTGGATACGGGTCTGCACAAGAATGATATTACCTCGGCGTTTTCGGGGACAAATTTCAATCTGGCTGCCGATACGAACTGGACGTCCTTTCTATCCCAGGTTGGCCCTGCTCACCTGTCCGATATCAAGTGGAACGTCATTGCAGGGGATACCACCCTTGGCGATGGAGATTCCGTCAGTTATCTGACAACCGGGCCTGCTAGCGGTGTCCCCCACGGCACGACCAATACGCAGCTGAATTCGTGGGGAGGCAATTTCAATTCCTACGTTACCGCAAGCGGGAATGTGGATGCCGCGGGCTTTGCAGGCGGAAACTCAACCCTTCATTTAAAAGTGGGATCTGCTGACTACGCATCATTTGAATTTGCTGAAGGCACCAATTGGAATACCAAGGCAAATTTCAACACGACCGCGGCACTGGGGGATTCGTTGAGTTTATATGACATCACCAAAAATGGAACCGCCAATCTGAACAAGGTCAATGCAACCTTATTGGGCAACGTGACATTGAGCGACACCGGGGCACTTGCAATTACTCCTGTTTCCCCTATTCCAGAGCCTGATACCTGGGCGATGCTCCTGGCAGGACTGAGCTTGTTGGGCGCTATGGCCCGTCGCCGTTCCGCATCGCAGGCTCAGATTTAAGCTCACCTACCGGTTTTTGTACAAAACTCCCCGCGTCCCTAGGCGCTGGGGTTGGGTGTCGCGTTGTTCAAATACTACAAAAAATACCATCTTTAGTATTTAACCGATTTATCTTAAGGAATATTAAAAAATGAAACTAAAACATATTGTTCTTTCTGTCGGGCTGGCTTTTGCCAGCCAGGCTTATGCGGTCGGCCCCGCCATTACGCCAGACCTGATCATATATGCAGGTGGAGGCGCGGAACAAAACAATGTTTTTGAAACCATTGCCAAGTCGTTATTTACCCCTGGGACGATAGATTATTACACCGATCAGGCAGACAACTCCAAAGGCAAGGCATTTCGCGCGGTATATGGCAAGTTGGCCGCGGCGGCAGGCCCGGTGCCAGCAGGATCCAACGTTCTGATTGTTTACCGCTCTCTGGGCGGCGTGTTTGGCAATGGAGTTGGCCCGCTGGTTCGTGGCGAACCGCTCCCTTATGAGCAAGTTATTGGCAACGCAACACTTATTAGCGCCGGAGGCAACCCATCTTACCGGATTACCAATACCGCACTGACAACCCCTCATGCGCCGGATATCGGTCTGGCAAACGAAGAAATAGCGCTTTTCACCGGGGTGAATCTGCCCGCAGGAGTCTCTCCGATAACCGCAGAGGAGTTGGTGCATGTAACTTCCCAACCGCTCTATGACGTCGTGAACGGGATTGCGGTAACCAACAATCTCGCCGCACAACGGCCCAATGGCTTCAGTAAAGCGGAAATTGCCGGCATCCTTTCGGGAAATATTCAGGATTGGAACCAGATTGGCCTGCCGGACGGACCGGTAGTGCTGATCGATCGCAACGCGGGCTCCGGCGCCAAAGCCGCCGCGAATCAATATTTCCTGAATGCGCCCGGCGGCGCGGCTTTTGGAGGTACGGTGGATCCCGTCAATCTGGCGGGGGATGTAGGCGATCCGGTTAACTACGGCCAATATACAGTGCGCACCGAGCCCAGCGCAGGAAATATACCTGGCGTGCTGGATGGTGTGGCTGCTCATGGACAGCGCGCAATCGGCGTGCTGGGTCTGGAAAATCTTCCGACAGGCGCAAGCAATTGGCAATTCACGAGTATTAACGGCGCAACAGTGGGAACCACGACTTTCAACAAGGCGCAGGCGATCAGCGGCAAATACGACTACTTCTATCAAGCTTCCCTAAATACGCGTAATAACTCGGTGAATGGTCAGCGTTACAACCAGAGTGGCACCGCATGGGGTAGCGTAATCGCTGCATTTATCAGCAAAGCGCTCGATCCCTCTGTTATCACCACGGTGCCGGGTACCATACTCGATCCGGTCACATTTCCTGTAACCGGCAATCCGGCACTTGACGCATTCCGGGCCAAAGGCACACGCTTTGGTAACTCCACCGCGCCGCTGCAACTGGTGGAGTAAGCAACCCGCCGGCCTGCGCGTCCTGTGCGAGGCCTTATTTAAATCCCCGCGTCCTGCGGGGATTTATTAATTTTCGGTCGGGTAGATGTCTGCTAACCGGGCAGATTATCTACCCCCCTGTTTTATGAACGACCAGTTTAAAGGTTAAGAAGGGTTGCGCAGCGTGAAATCATCGTCACACAATTCATCCAAACGTCCCCACTCTCGCCCCTTGCGCCAGCGAGTGAATAACAGCTTCAAATTGTTATGGGCAGCCAGCGCGGTCATGCAGGCATGGCCGAATGTGACTTACGCCATCGATCCCGCCTCGCTGCCAACGCCTTGCGGGAGTGGCTCTTGCGGGGCTGGGGGACATCTGCCTTTCGTAGGTTCGGGCCATATCGGGCATGGCGGCGCACCCGTCATCGATGGGGCTACCATGACGGTCCATCAATTGAGTGATCAAGCCATACTCAATTGGAACGATTTTAATATTGGCGCGGACAAGACGGTTGTTTTCGACCAGCCGAGCGCAACCGCATCCACCCTGAACCGCGTGTGGGGTCCAGATGCCAGCACGATCGCCGGCCTTTTGAGGGCAAACGGCCAGGTTTATCTGATTAATCAGAACGGCGTCATTTTTGCGAACGGCGCGCAGGTCAATGTCGGGAGCCTGGTCGCGTCTACTCTCGACATCAAGGATTCGATTTATCTTGGCGGCTTGCTCGCTGGGAATGTCGGCGCATTAGGGAATACATATCCTGCCGTATTTGAAAATGCGGCCGGCTCTGCCGGTAATATTGAAATCAAACCGGGTGCAGTCCTTGCGACAGAGAACGGAGGGCGCATCATGCTGCTCGCTCCCACGGTTACCAATCAGGGGAAGATCAGTACGCCAGACGGGCAAACCATCCTGGGCGCGGGCAAAACAGTTTATCTTGCCGCCAGCAGCGACCCGGCGTTGCGAGGTTTGCTGATCGAAGTGGATGCTGGCGGTTTGACCGGCTCGATGGTTAGCAACCAGGGAACGATCACGGCGGAACGAGGCAATATTACGCTAGCGGGATTGCTGGTGAATCAGTCCGGCCGCTTGACCGCAACGACTTCAGTGAATGCCAATGGCTCTATTCATCTGGCGGCTGGAGACGTTTCACGGCATGACAGTATTGACAGCACGCTGTCTGCGGGGTTTGTCAACGTCGCAGAAAATGGCAGCAACAAGCTGTTGCCCAATCAGGGCGGCACATTGACCCTATCGCAGGGCAGCATGACCCAAGTTAGCGCGGATACTACAGACCAAAAAACAATTACGGATACGCAAGTCTTCTTATCCTCAGACGTGTCACTGGTAGGCAAGAAAGTGAGTCTCGAGGAAAACAGCGCAATTATCGCGCCTGGCGGCAACGTGAGCGTATTGGCGGCAGATAATCCTTACGACCGTTTTTTCAACCGGGATAATGTCAAGCTGATACCTGCCGAGCCCGATGGCAGCCGCGTATATCTTGATAGCGCCAGCCGGATCGATACCTCTGGATTGAAAAACGTGCAGCTCTCCGCCGAGCGGAATCTGGTGCAGGTGGAATTGCGTTCAAATGAATTGCAGGACGCGCCATTGCAACGTGACGGTTTTCTGAAGGGTAAAACGGTCACTGTCGATCTGAGAGCGGGCACGCCCCTCACCGATATCACCCCTTTCCGAAATAATCTTGGACGAGGGATTTCCGAAAAGCTCACTCAGGCAGGCAGCATTTCGCTGGATTCCGCAGGCGATGTGATTACCAAAAGCGGGGCTCTCCTGAATGTCTCCGGCGGCACCCTTCAGTATCAACAAGGGCTCGATCGCACCACGACACTTCTGGGCAGCGACGGAAGGATTTACAACATTGCCAATGCGCCCATAGACATCACTTATGTTGGGTTTGCCGATGGCTACACAGTCGCATCGGAAAAATGGGGAACCACAACGATTTTCGCTACGCCCCGACCGGTGCTGCAGGGATATACGGAAGGGAAGTCCGCCGGAACGGTTTCTGTAAGCACGCCTCGGGCGGTGCTTCTAGGCTCGCTGCAGGGGTACGCGACTGCGGGGGAATTGCAACAAGCAAAAGCCGATTTACCAAAGGGTGGCACGCTCGTGCTTGGTGAAGCGAGCCAGGAAGTAAATGGCGGGGAAACGCCGGATTTCCGCGCCCGAAACATCATATTAAATCAATCAGCGTCCGGCTTGCCCCAGGGATTCAATTCCAGCAGCGCATTGCCGGCTGAAGCTCAGCAGAGCCTCCTGTTATCAAACAATTTGATAAAACAGGGTGGTTTCTCCACATTGCGTTTGTTCAGTAACGACACCATCACGGTCCCGGCAGGCATTGATTTGCAATTATCCCCCGGGGGATCATTTTCCGCGCTTGCAAACTCAACCATAAATGTTGCGGGCAATATCAATATTCTCTCGGGCGATGTCAATTTAAAAAGTCGGGAAAACAGCATTCAGCTGGGTCCCGGCGCGGAAATAAACGTCAAGGGCGGATGGGTTAACAACTCTCCTCTTATCAACGCGACAGCAAACCCTGCACCCGTATTAATTGATGGCGGAAATGTCACTCTGGCTGCCTTTAACGATATGGTGGCCGGGCCAAACAGCCAGATCGATGCGTCGGGTGGCGGATGGGTGGACAGCAATAGCAAACTGACCGCAGGTAAAGGGGGGAATATCCGCTTGAGTTCTGCAGGCGTCGATGACGCGGGTAACATGCTGGGCTCTGTAGATGTTCAGGGAAAACTAGTGAGTTACGGGTTATTCGATGGCGGCGCCCTCACTATCACCTCTCCTACCGTCAGAATTGGCGGAAATCCTTCAGGAACCAAAGGAGAATTTTGGGTCGATCCCGCCGCTTTTAACCAAGGCGGCTTCGCCACTTATAACCTGGCCGGGATAAATGACCTGGAAATTGCCGCTGGCGCGCAAATCCATCCGCAAATGCAGAACCGGATTCTGGATGCGAGCTATCTGATCAGGCCCACGGGAACCGATATCTCCGCTTTCAGCCGTATTGGCGTCCTGGATGAGTTGTTCCGCAACCCGGTGAGCCTGACTCTGGCATCGACCAGCGCGTTAAGCCGCCTGGGACTGGGCAACCTGACCATGGATTCAGGCTCTTCCATTACCACAGACCCCGGCGCCTCGGTGGTCCTCTCGGCACGCGAAAATTTAAAGGTTTTTGGCACCATTGATGCGCCTGCGGGCCGCATCAGTCTTCTCGTCGCACCGGGGGTAGTTGTCGGTGCTGATGACGTCAATGAAGGGTTTCTAAGTAATCAGCATCTCCGGATCGGAAGTGGCGCGATATTGAACGCGGGAAGCGTTGCGCAGATTCGGACAGACAGCGTGGATGGCCTGCGCAAGGGCAGGATGCTCGATGCTGGCAGCGTAATTTTGAGCGCCAACAAGGGTGATCTGATTGTGGAGTCCGGTTCATTGATCGATGTTTCCGGAGCCCGCGGCGAGATAGACCAGTTCACCACTTCGGGAGTGGAAACCATCGCCGTCGCCGGGGCTGGGGGTGAAATCAGCCTCCATGCGCGAGAAGGCATCGCGATCAATGGCAGCTTGCTTGGCAGGCCCGCACCCGTTCCCGGCGCGGCCGGCGGCAGCTTGTCCATAGGACTGGATTTATATGATCGATCACAGAATCCCAATACTTCGATCAGCGGCGGCGCAGTGTTTTTCCCGGTTCAGGATCGCATCCTGACCCTCAGCTCAGGTTCGGCCGCCAGCCTGCCGGCAGCACCGGCTAATGGAACCGCGCAAATCAGCGCCCAGCAGCTCCAGGCTGGCGGTTTCGACCAGATCGAGCTCAAAAGCACGGATGTCATCGCAATTCGTGGGATCGTGGATCTCGGCGCCAAGCGCAGCCTGATACTGGATGCGCCCGTATTGAAGGGCATGCCGGGCGCCTCTGCCTACCTGCACGCAGCATACGCGGCGTTGGGAAATGTCAATGGAACTAACCAGCCTGGGGCTGCGAGCACCTTACCGGTCCGCGACCCGGCAACCGGCGATGCGGTGCTGACCGTCAGCGCCAAGCTGGTGGATATCCGGGGCAACAGCATACTCGACGGATTCTCAGCGGCACACTATGTCAGCGACGGCGACATCCGGCTTTCCTACAGCGAGACCGGCTCAACCACCGATTTCACCGGCTCCCTAAGACCGCCGGGAGCCTGACGTTCCAGTCTACTCAGGTTTATCCTGTCACCCGGGCAAATTTCACAATTAATCCGGAAGGTCGCTATGCGTCGAGTACGGTAACCTTCTTACCGAGCGGCGATGCTCCAGCGGATCCGCCGCTTTCAGCCGGCGGCAAGCTCACCGTAAACGCTACAATCATCAATCAGGGGGGGACAGTACGCGCCCCACTCGGGCAGATCGCCTTCAATGCGACCGGCAGTGTCAATCTGCTGGACAGCAGCGTGACCTCGATATCCGGCGACGGCAAGCTGATTCCTTTCGGCAACGTGCAGAATGGAAAGACCTGGGTTTATCAAACTGATACGGCAACGTCACAACTTATCTCGGCCCCGGTCGGAAAACAACTCTCCCTGAATGCACCTGCCATTTCGATTGCGGGTGGCGCCAGGGCTGATCTTTCGGGCGGTGGCGAGCTTTATGCGTATGAATTCGTGGCGGGACCCGGTGGTTCGCGGGATGTGCTGGATAGCCGCTATGCCGCGGCGATTCTTCCCACCTTCAGTTCAACCACTTCGCCATCGGTATTTGCACCGCTCGATCATCAATACCAGCTCGGCTCCTCTGTCAATATCGGCGACAGCGTCTATCTGAGCGGCGTACCCGGCCTGGCAGCCGGCTACTATACGCTGCTTCCCGCCCGTTACGCCTTGTTACCCGGAGCCTATGCCATTTCCGCGGTCAGGGGACTGCTGGACATGCCGCTTCACGCGATCACCGCCGCGATAGGGTATCAGGATATTCCGCTCGGCACCGTGTTCCCCCAGGCGGATGGGTCCAGTATTGCGGCTGGCCGTACCGCGATTGCCGGCACGGATATTGTCAACAGTCGAACATCCCTCTTTCTGGTGACCCCAGGCAGCGTAGTGCGAACGCAATCGCAGTATAACGACAGTTTCTCGAGCCAATTCTTTACGGACATCGCGATCGCCGGCGGAACAGGCGTACCGAAAATCGCTGCAGATGCAGGACAATTTCAGCTTGCGGCAACCGAAGCACTGTTACTGAATGGATCGATCGCGCTGAAGGCAGCCACATTTGTGAATGGCAAGGATGCGAAGGGCAACGCGATTTTGCGCGAAGGCCGCGGCGGCGAAGTATCGGTGGAAGCGCCTTCCATTAGCTTGGTCGACAACCAGAGTGCGGATGACGGCACCCTGCAATTGCAGACCTCCAGGCTCAATAGCCTGGGCGCCCAGAGTCTGCTCATCGGTGCGAGACGAATAGCCACCTCTTCGGGTGACCAGATCACGGTGGGCGCAGACCGGGTGGAGTTGCGCAACAGTGCGGCGGCCACTCTGCTCGCGCCGGAAATTATTTTGGCGGCGAAACAACAAGTCATTGCAAAATCCGGCAGCTCCATCAAGAGCCAGGGGGTGCTGGATAACGGTGGTGGCGCGCTGCAGGTAAATGGGGACGGCGCTTTGCTTCGGGTCGCGGAAGCCGCGCAACCCAAATTCAATCGTACGATTTCAGATACCTCGGCCACTTTGTTGGGAACGTTAACCGTCGAGGATCAGGCAAGCATCGCGAGTACCGGCAGCGTCATCCTGGATGCTGCCGCGGATAGCCGCATAGCTTCTTCCGCCAATATCGACGCGCAGGCCATCGCGCTCTCGTCGAGCAGGGTCAGCATAGGTGACTTACCCAACGGTACGACGATTCCCGGCCTCAATCTGACATCTTCGCTGTTGTCAGGCCTGAAGGGACTGACCGATCTGACGGTGCGCAGCTACAGCACTATCGACCTATATGGTTCCCTGGTGCTGGGGAGCGCCGATCCAACCGGCAAGCCTCACCTGGACAGCCTTAATCTCGATGGCTGGGGATTGCTGGGCCATGGAGCGGGTAACAAGCTTTTACAGGCAGCCACGGTCAACCTGACCAATCTGAACCAGGCGGCTTGCGCCATAGCTTGCACGGGCGATGGCGCGGGCAGCTTGACCCTTCTTGCACTGGAAAACGGCGCCAGCAGTTCCGGCCGCATGTTTATCGGTGCAGGAGAAAAACACGTTGCAGGATTTTCGTCTGTGAACATTCAAGCCGAGAAGGATATCGCAGCGACAGATAACGGGAAACTTGACCTGGCCAACGCGGGCGGTTTGCGGTTGCAGTCGGCGAGACTGGGTACTTCGACCGGCGCAGTCCAGAGCATCGCCAATGCGACTGGAAAAATAAATATCGAGCCCTCGGGCGCCGGCGCGCCGCTGATGGAAGCAGGCATAGGCGGAAAACTCGCGATTAGCGGAACGCAAATCAGCCACAGCGGTTTGATCTCGGTGCGTGCCGGAGAATTGACGTTGACCGCGACCGGCGCTCAATCCAATGATGACGTCACCTTGCAACCGGCTTCGCGCATAGACGCATCGGGTGTCAGTAAGGAATTGGGGGGAGTGAGCGTTTATGCGCCCGCAGGCAAGATTACTCTCCAGTCCGCCACCGGCGATATAGATATAAAGGGGGCAACAGCGCTCGAATCCGCTGCGGCACTCGATCTCTCCGGAGCGAGAGACATTGCTAATGGCGGTAATGGCAGTGATGCAGGCACGTTATCCATCAAGGCAAGCAACGGTCTCCTGGCTTTGGGAGGCAACCTGCAGGCCAGTGCGGGCAGCGGTAAACGTCAGGGTACGTTCGAGCTCGACGTAAAAAGCTTGGGCAGTTACTCCGAGTTGAACCGGTCCCTGGCTGCGGGGGGGTTCACACAAGCGCTCGATGCGCGTGTCCGCAGCGGTAACGTGCTGATCGCGGGTATGGATATCGTCAATGCACATCAATATAAATTAAGCGTTGATCAAGGAGCGGTTACCGTATCCGGAACGATCGATGCGACAGGCGCCACAACCGGGCAGATCGACCTTTATGCAAAAAATGGCCTGACCCTTACCAATGGCGCCGCGTTGCGAGCGGACGCGACGGCAGCCAACGAGAAAGGAGGTAAAGTCACCCTCGGCTCGACAGCAGGCATGCTTGATCTTCAAGCCGGCAGCAAAATCAGTGTCGGCGGCGGCGCAGGCGGTGAGGGAGGTGAAGTACTGCTTCGCACATCGCGAACCGGTAGCGGTACGGGTAGCGGTGTGGCGATAAATGGCTTGAATTCGGATATTCATGGTGCTTCCAGCACGGTACTTGAGGCCGTCAAGATTTACAGCAACGTGAATATACTGACCACGGGAGCTGCCAACAACACTACCCTTGGCTTCGACCAGATCAATGCCGATGTCGCGGGCTTCATGACACACAAGGATACGATACTCGCCACATTGGGTAGAGCCGCTGACAGCACTTTTCATCTCCGGCCCGGAGTGGAAGTTCAATCGTCCGGCAATCTGACAATCGATAGCGACTGGAATTTCTATTCCGCAACCCGGGCTGGGGGCGAACCGGGGCTACTGACGCTGCGCGCTTCCGGCGATCTCATCGTTAAAGGCAGCATCAGCGACGGTTTCGCCACCGCTGCCCCTGGCGCGGCGCTAGGCACAGGGCAATCCTGGTCTTATCGGCTGAGCGGGGGATCGGACATCACCTCGGCCAATCCGTTAGACATCAATTCGACAGCCACCGGGAATTTTATTCTTGCGCCAGGAAAACTGGTGCGCACCGGCACGGGTGATATTTCCATCGCGGCTGCAGGGGACGCGCGGATTGGTTATGACGTTGCCACGGACTCTTATACCAGGCCCAATGCTTCCGCTTCAGTAATCTATACCGCGGGCGAAGCAGGTCCCGCAATTGATGCCGGTTTATTCAAGATTCCGACGACCAAAATCGGAACAAATCCCGCAAACTACACCACGCATGGAGGAGACATCAGCATCGAGGCGGGGCGCGATATTACCAGTGCGCCCAGCAAGCAACTGGTTGCGGACTGGCTCTGGCGCCGCGGCAAGGTCAACCCCAATGGCACCATTACCGCAAATCAAAATACGACCTGGTGGGTCAACTTCGCCAATTTCCAGCAAGGCATAGGCGCGCTGGGCGGAGGCGATATATTGGCGAAAGCCGGCAATAACATCAATAATCTCTCGGCTGTAATTCCAACCAATGGGCGCCTGGCGGGTGCCGCCAATTCCGCACCCAACGCCGCCAATCTGGTGATTCAGGGCGGGGGTGATCTCACCATACTGGCTGACGGGGACATCAACAGCGGGGTGTTTGAAGTCGATCGCGGCAATGCCTTGATCAGCGCCGGCGGATCGCTGGGCTCCGCGCGGGCCGTGAAAGACACCAATACTGCCAATTCTACGGATACCACGCCTGTTCATACCCTGCTCGTACTCGGTGATGGCGAAATCGATGTACGTGCACGCAAAGATCTCGTATTGGATGGAGCATTGAACTCTACCGCCTTGCCGGCATCGGTCATCAATACTTCCCGAAATACCGGCGCATTAGGGGCTTTTGGGGACAACTCGAACATTGCCGCGACGTTCTTCTATACGTACTCGGCATCGAGCAAACTCGTGCTGTCCAGCATTGCGGGCGATCTAACGCTCAGTAACAATGACAATTCGGTCACGAGCAGCTTGCCAAGCGGAGGTTTAAACAAGGGGCCATACAACCCGGTAAACTATTGGATCTATCCCGCAAATCTCGATGCCGTGGCACTGTCGGGAAATGCGCAAATCAACAATACACGGTTATTCCCGTCCGCTGACGGAAATCTCAATCTTCTGGCTAATGGCAACGTCAACCTTGGTGGCGGAGTTCAAATGTATGAAGCTGATCCGGGACGCGTGGCAAACCCCCTTCAGCCTGTTGCTTTGTTAAACAGCATTGGAACAAACCCGATTCCGGGGGCAAGTAGCGTGATCCATCTGGATACCGCCGCTTTCCCTCTTGTTCCTTTACATCAAAATGATCGCCAGCCCATCCGCATCGTCGCCGAAACAGGCAGCATTTCGGGCAACAGCAATCAGATATTCCTGCCGAAACAGGCATATTTTGTTGCCGGCAAAGATATCAGCAATCTGAACTTTGATGGCAAGAATCTGAATGCAAATGAGGCGACCTTGTTTCAAGCGGGTCGCGATATTGTTTTCGACATCAGGCAGGATGCAAGCAGCAATAAATTACTGAGAAACAATGACCGAATTCGCGTAGGCGGAGCAGGTTTGCTGGAAATATTGGCCGGCCGCAATCTCGATCTGGGAAACAGCGTGGGAGTTACGACCCGCGGAAGTATTGATGACGCGCGTCTGCCGGCGGGGGGCGCCGATATTGTTGCGGCAGCGGGCCTGGGCAGCCAGGCTGGAGGTGGATTGCGCACCCCAGAGTATGGCGCCTTTATAGACCGGTACCTGGTGGATGATGCCGACAAAGCGAGCACTTACCTGCCCGCGCTGATTGGTTATATGAGCCAGTCAACCCGTCGGAGCGACCTCACACATGGGGAAGCACTTGCGGCGTTCCGGGCCCTGCCCGATCAGCAGAAGCTACCTTTCATATCCCATGTTTTATACAGTGAACTGAGGACCACAGGTCTGGAACACAATCTCAATGGCAGCAGCTATGATCGGGGATACCAGGCCATCCAGACCTTGTTCCCCGCTTCCGACTATGCCGGAGACATTAACCTGTTTTTCAGCCAGATCAAGACCGAGCAAGGTGGCGATATTTCGCTGTTAGCGCCGGGTGGCTCGGTCGTGGTGGGGCTAACGAATCCACCGGCCGAGTTGGGCGCGTTGAAAATCGATGATACGGTGAACCCGAATATTCCGGCAGCAGCCAACCTCGGGATCATGGCCTTTGGCGAGGGCGCCATCCGCGCTTTTGCTAAACAGCATTTCACCGTAAATCGTTCGCGTATTCTGACCTTGCAAGGGGGCGACATCCTGCTCTGGTCCTCCGAAGGAAATATCGATGCCGGCAGGGGCGCGAAAACCGCTTCAGCGGCTCCGCCTCCGGTGATTCAGACAGACGCAAATGGCAATGTGTTTGTCAATCCCAGCGGCGCTGTATCCGGAAGCGGTATCGGGCAATTGCTGACAACGACCAGAACTGCTGTTGGCTCCGTGGATTTGCTGGCGCCAAGGGGAATAGTCGATGCGGGCGATGCGGGTATCCGTGTCGCCGGCAATTTGAATGTGGCCGCCGTACAAGTGGTGGGCGCCGACAATATTCGCGTTGGCGGCGTGGCAACGGGAACTCCGGTTGCAGACAGTGGCGCCCTCGCTGGTGCTGCAGCTGCCGGTTCCAATGCCGCAGCGGCAGCCACAAGATCTGCCGATCAACTCGGCCGCGATGTAGGAAGCAACAATAGCACCGGCATGCCGAATACCCGTCAGCTCCTGCCCTCATTTATTCGGGTCGAAGTGCTGGGCCTGGGTGAGTGAACGATCCAGGCCCGCCCCTCACTATCACTCTTCCACGTAGAGCCGCGGCAGCCTCTAGTCCGATAGGCCATTGCCGGTACCGCTCCTCGCCACCCCAGGAAACCTCGTAATTCGTCACCTTTCATGTTGAACGCCCTGATGGAAAGTGTCGCTGATATCTTGCGTCGCCGGAAATAGCGTTACGCCCAAGCTCCCTTACCCCCCAAGCTCCCCAGTCGTTCCCCAATATTCAAGGTGGCCATGGCCCATGGTGCCTTATTCGCTTTCGCATTTTTCGTACCCGAGCGCGTGAAGATAGCACTTGCGGTAATTCTCTTAGCATAAAAATTCATTAGCAAAAGATTTCATATGGTAACCATTTTTTATAAGTTCATTTAACTCCACTTCAGCCGTATATTGCGACCCATCCGACATTTAATGAGTGAAGTATACGCCTCTTATCACTTTAATTTGATTGACATATTTTGAGGCAAAGAATCTCTTTTTCAGTTCGATGCTGTCACGCGCTCGGCAACTTTAAAGTGTGCGGGATCGTCACACAATATGATGTATAGATACTATCAGGTTATGAAAATGAACCATTCTCCAATCGGGTATCTCAGGAATCCGTGCTCACTGCATAACCGGGATTCGATATCAGTTTTTCATTCCAGCGCCCATACGGAGCATGAAAAACCCGATCAACTTCCTAAAGTTTACCGCTCGCAAGGTACCCGGCGAATTGCGCCATTTGTCATGAATTCAAAATGGCGGTTGAGCCTCGATTAGTGTCGATGAAGCTGGGAAATAATTTTGAGTCACCGAAAGTTCCATAACTTCAGGAAATTTGTCTTGCTCGCACTGGCTGCCAAACTGGGTCTATGGTCAAACGTTCCCGTATCAGCGGAAACGCCCTCATCCGCTCGCGAAGCAAACAATGACGCCGCCCTCGCGTCGCCCGAAAAAAAACTTGTCTTCGATATCCTTGATATTCAGATAGAAGGAAACACGGTACTGCCAGCGGTCGCTGTAGAAAAAACTATTTACCCTTTTATGGGCGAGCATAAAACGATTGATGACTTGGAGGCGGCCCGAAAAGCGCTGGAGCAGCAATACAAGGATAGCGGTTTTGTTACGGTTTTCGTGGATATTCCCGAACAGGATGTCAAGGACGGCCTGGTACGGTTGAGCGTCACTGAGGGAAAGGTCGGTCGTTTACGCATTAAAGATTCTCGTTACTACTCCCTTGGCCTGATTCGCGAAGCCGTACCTTCCCTCGCCGAAGGAACCGTTCCTCATTTCCCGGCGGTCCAGAATGAAATGGCCTCGCTAAACCGCTCGGCCGGCCTGAGTGTATCTCCTGTAATGCGCGCGGGTGCAACGCCAGGCACGGTGGACGTCGATCTGAATGTCAAGGATCAGTTGCCCCTATATGCAAGCGTAGAGCTGAATAATCGCTTCAGCCCAAATACCACCCCGCTGCGGCTGATTACCACCCTTCGCTACGACAACCTCTGGCAACAAAGGCACAGCCTGAATATGCAATATCAGACCTCGCCGGAAAACATTGACGAGGTTCAGGTCTTTGCAGGGACCTATGTGATGGGGTTGGGAAACAGCGCCACCGTGCTGGCTGTTTACGGCGTCCATGCGGACAGCAATGTTGCGGTGCTGGGGGGCACCAACGTGATTGGCAAGGGGGACATGGTCGGTACCCGGCTCATTTTTCCGTTAACCCGCCTGGATAACTACCACCACAACCTGACACTTGGATTCGACTATAAAAATTTTGACCAGACGATCCGACTGGGCGGCAGGCTGTCAACGCCGATAAAGTATTTCCCCATCAGCTTTCAGTACACCGGCACGCAGCAGGATTCGGGCGGAGCCACCCAGTTCGCGTTGGGTGTGAATTTTTCAACGCGTGTCATGAGCGAACGCACGATAGAGTGCATTCCTGGGCATTTTGTAGACCAGTTTGAATGCAAACGGCATGGCGCGCAGGCCGATTATATATACGTTCGATCCGATCTGCACCGTCAGCAGACGTTGCCCCGGGGCTTTCTTCTGTCGGGAAGGGTGTCCGCACAGCTAGCCGATCAGCCACTCGTCAATAACGAACAGTTCAGTGCCGGTGGGTTCGAGACCGTGCGCGGCTATCCAGAATCACAACTGCTGGGGGACAACGGATTTCAAGGCTCCGTGAGCATGCAAACCCCCCGCCTGCCGAGCGACCTGATCGATTGGCGCCTTCTTGCATTCGTCGATGGGGCGCATACGAGCAATTATCGGCGCCTGGATACTGATCTGTCATTCAGCATCCTGAGTACGGGATTTGGTTTGCGAATGAAAATGCCCAGAGGTTTTGGCGGTCTGGGCGGACTTAATGGCGCACTTGATTTCGCCTGGCCCTTGCTGAGCTTCAGAAACGCCACGACCAATATTCAAGCTGGCGACCTGCGTATGCATTTTAAATTACTGGTGGAAATGTAGCGGTTGGACGGCACTACGCCGCGGTATAGCTTGAAATATTGAGGATATTTACCTGATGAACAAATTGCTGTCTCTGTTGTTGACCCTGGCCGTCTTGTCGTTTTCCCCGGTCGCCGTGGCTTATTGGGATGAGGCGTGGGCGGCCAGGGTAAAGATCACCGTTAACCCGCAAAGCGCATCGGCGGCAGTAGATCAGGTACCCGTGGCGATACGCCTGCATTCCGGCAACTTCAACTTTGTCGATGCCAGCGCGGATGGTGCCGATCTGAGGTTCGTCGCAGCGGATGACAAGACCGAACTCAAGTTTCATATCGAAAAGTTCGATTCCGTCAACGAACTGGCGGTGGTCTGGGTACTGTTGCCCAGAATTGATCCGGCAGATAAAACAGCGCATTTCTGGCTTTATTACGGAAATGAAGAAGCCACGGCTACGGTCGACAGCAGGGATAGTTGGGATCCCTCGACCATGGCAGTTTTCCATTTTAATGAAAATTCACCCTTGCGGGATTCTTCCAGGAATGCGCTGGCGGCGAGGGGTGAAATAGCGGCCCAGAAGGCGGGATTGCTTGGCGAAGCGGGCATATTTAGAGGTAAGCCTATCGTTATTGCCCCTTCGCCTGCCCTAAAACTGAATGCAGGAAGTGGTTTTTCGTATTCCGCCTGGATCAAGCCCGGCACAGTGCCTCAGCACGCTGTGCTTTACAGCCAGGGTCCGCTTTCTATCAAAATCGATGAGCGGAAGCTGGTGTTGGTGTCTGGCGAGACGACGATCTCCGGCGGCGAAATCAAGGGGGCCGGATGGCAGCATGTGGCGGCAACGGCAGGTGCAGGCAAATCTACGCTTTATGTGAATGGTGCGCCCGTAGGGACAGGTAGTCTCACGCTATCCGATGCGCAGGCCGAGGTGAAAATCGGGGAAGGGTATAGCGGTGAACTGGATGAAATCCAGATAGCCAACGTCACCCGCAGTGAGGACTGGGTCAAGCTCGCGGCAACAGGCCAGGGAATGGACAGCCAGCTGCTGAAAGTTGGCAAGCCTTCCACGGGCGGCGAAGAGAATGGGGAAGATAGTGTTTCGTACTTTGGCATTCTCTTCCAGAGCCTGACCATAGATGCATGGGTCGTCATCGTGATCCTGTCGATCATGTTTGCGATCAGCGTGACGGTGATGGCCCTGAAGGGCAAGCTGATTAACCGCACAGATCGTGGCAACCGCCTGTTTCTGGAGCGTTTCGGAAATGCCGCTCACGATGATCTCCTGGTGCTCGACAAGGACGCCAATTATCCCGACTCCACCGTGTTCCATCTGTATGGCGCGGGACTAAAAGAAATTCGCAAACGCTATACAAATGGGAATGAGCTTGCACTGAGCGGTGCTTCGCTGGATGCCATCAAGGCCTCGATCGATGCCAACCTCATCCGCGAAAACAAAAAACTGAATGCCAACATGGTACTGCTCACCATCGCTATTTCCGGGGGCCCTTTCCTGGGCCTGCTGGGAACGGTGATAGGCGTGATGATTACCTTTGCCGCGATTGCCGCAGCGGGCGATGTAAACGTCAACGCCATTGCGCCGGGTATTGCCGCGGCCCTGCTGGCCACCGTCGCCGGTCTCGGCGTCGCGATTCCTGCGCTGTTCGGATACAACTACCTGGCCAGCCGTATTAAAAACATAACCACCGACATGCAAATCTTTGTCGATGAGTTCGTGACCCGCGTCGCCGAGTTGTACGGCCGCTAAGAGAGATCGCGCCCATGTCAGCTGACGTCAAGGAAGACAACCAACCCTACGACGAGATCAACATCACGCCGATGCTCGACCTCGCCTATGTGTTGCTGGTGATATTCATCATCATGACGACGGCTTCGGTACAAGGCGTAAAGGTCGAACTGCCGCGTACCGGTAATACCACGAGCCTCGCCAAGCCTCAGACCCGGGCCATTACGGTCACGCTGGACGGGACGGTTTATCTTGACGCCTACCCGGTGGATATGGTGATGCTGGAGCAGCGCCTGAGCGAGTTCAAGGGCAACAATTCTTCGCTCCCCATAGTGCTCAAAGGCGATGCGGCGGCACATTACGACAAGATTTCCGAGGTCCTGGAAATCTGCAAGAAGCTTGGCATTGCCGAGATTGGGCTGGTCACAAAAAAAGGTGCTGAATAAATGCGAGTTCAGGACGAATCACAACCCTACGACACCATCAACATCACGCCTATGCTGGATCTGGCGTATGTACTGCTGGTCATTTTCATCCTGATGACAACGGCGGGCGTGCAGGGGCTCACCATGAATCTGCCAAAACCCTCCAACAAACCCAGTGCGGAGCAGCACGAAGTAAAGATTGTGCAGATACAGGAAAGCGGCAGCATGTTGATGAACGGCGCGGGGGTGAGCCTTGCTGAGCTGGAAACTCATCTTGCGGCGACCAAAGTACGGGACCCCAAGTTCGCGGTCATGATCAAGGGTGACGCCAAAGCTCCCTACGCGGGGGTGATAGCCGTAGTGGATCTGGTTACACGTCTGGAGATTGAAAACGTTGGTTTGGTGACGGCGAAAATAGGAAGCTGATGGAGAGTCTGATTCAAGGCATGCCGGTGCTCAAGGCGACAACCACTGCAGACAGCAAAATCCGGCTGCAACGTATAGCTCTCGGGTTGGGGTTATTGCTGGCGCTGGTAGCTATCGGTCTGACTTTGAAGAGTTTGATGACAGTGAGCCCCAGCCCCAAGAAGGCACCAACGACCATCAAGATCATGCCCGACACACCCCCACCCCCGCCCCCGCCTCCTCCAAAAGAACAGCCCAAGGAGCAGCCAAAGGAGGTGAAGGTCGACCAGCCCAAGCCCCAGGAGGCACCGCAACCTCCGGCTGAAGTGTTGAAGATGGAGGGCGCAGCGGGCGATGGTCCAAGCCCGTTTCAGGCCGGTACGGTGACCAATGAATATAAAGGCGGCACCACAATCGGCGGCAAAGACCAGTTTTCCCGGTTTACAGGCTTGCTTAAAGACCAGATCGAAAGCGCTTTGGCTAAAGACAAGGATTTGGCCAGGGGCGAGTACCGGCTCGTGGCCAAAGTCTGGGTTACCAGGAGCGGGCAGATTGAGCGCTTCGAATTGGAAGGAAGCAGTGGAAACCAGCAAATAGATGGTTTGATCAAGACAGCGCTGAGTAACGTCGGGCCACTTTCTGAGCCTCCGCCGGAAAACATGCCTCAACCCGTGAGATTGCGGATTACTTCGCGTTCGTCGAGCACCTGAACAGAGCCGGATGAATGGTTATAAGAAAAAGAAAATGTTATGAAAATCAGATTCTTGCTACAAATTATTCCGGGCATCTTCGGTTTACTGTTCTCAGGCATGGCCGCAGCTGATGCAAGTACGGTCAAGCTTGTGAACCTCCTGGTACAGGAGGGTGTTCTTTCCAGGGAAAAGGCGGAAATCCTGCTGAAACAGGTGGCGGAAGATGCTGAGCCAAAAGCAAACGTTGCAGAGCCGAAAGCCGCGGTCGCGAAGACGGAGGCAACCAACGCTGGGGGTGAGAGTGGGGGAGAAGGTAATGGCAAAAGCAAGGTCATCCGCATGCAATATGTCCCCGAGTTCGTCAAACAGGAAATACGCGACGGGGTCAGGAAGGACATGTTGGCACACGCGCAACCCGCACAATGGGGAGACCACAAAGCCCCTCCATCATGGCTGGATCGTTTTACCTGGAGTGGGGACGTCCGCTTGCGTCTTGACAATGATTTTTTTTCCGACACAAACGCACCGGTAGGGGTATTCCGCCTCGCTGGTGTTGACGTGACCAATACTACCGTGGATCGCCTGCGCTGGCGCGTAAGAGGCAGACTGAATCTGGACGTGAAAATTGCGGATCACTTCACAGCGGGCGTACGTCTGGCGACATATGGAGACAGCGGCAACCCGGTCTCGGCAAATCAGACCCTGGGCGATAGTGATCGAGCATTTGCCGCCTTTTTCGACAGGGTTTATATCAGTTACAAGCCCTACGATTGGCTGCTTTTCAGCGGCGGCAAAGTAGCCAATCCTTTCTTCCGCACCGATATGGTGTGGGATCCCGATCTGAACCTGGACGGAATCATGGCTTCAGCGAAGCCCAAGATCAACGACAGTTGGCTGGTGTTTGGCACTGTAGGAATGTTTCCCATACAGGAAATCGAGTTATCGAAAAACGACAAATGGCTATTTGGTGGACAGGGCGGCGTGGAATGGAGGTCGGCCAGCCAATCCAAATTCACACTGGCAGCAGCCTACTATCACTATGAAAACATGGTTGGAAAAATCGGACCGTTGAATGGCGACGTCAATTTGAATACCACGGCGGTTCAATGGCGCCAGAAGGGCAATACCTTGATACAGCTGAATAACCCGCCTGTCGCAGGACTTGACGCAGGAGGTGTGTACGGACTGGCGTCAGAATTTCACGAGCTTAATCTGACGGCTCAGATAGACCTGGCGACATTTAACCCAGTACACGTCAGGCTGATGGGGGACTATGCCCAAAATCTTGCCTTCGATCCGGCCAAGATGAAACAGCGAGGCGCCCACCTGATCGGAACGGAAGGCAATAAGGCGTATCAAGTGCGCCTCGATATCGGCACGGCAATGCTTCAAGACATGGGTCAACTGCTGGCAGCAAAACGCCATGACTGGCTCCTGTTTGGCGCATTCAAGCGCATGGAATCCGATTCGATACTTGATGGTTTTAACGATTCCGAGTTCCGTGTGGGCGGCACCAATGCGCAAGGCTGGATTGGAGGAGCTGCCTATGCCATAGCGAATAACGTCTGGATCACGGGCAGATGGCTCAGCGCCAATCAGATTATCGGACCAAAGCTGGCCATCGATGTTCTCCAGGTTGACCTTACCGCGAGGTTCTAAAGTGCTCCCCACGATATTGCGACCCTCGTCTTTTCAGCGTGCCGCATTGGCAATAATCACCTTAACGATGATGGCGATAAGCCTGCCGACATCGGTGTGGCCTGCCGATAAAAAGGAAACGCGGGAACGGGAGGCCCAGCGCCGGACGCAGCAGGCGGTAAAACAGGCTCAAGCAAAAAATGCGCAACTGGAACAAGAGAATATCGGCTTGGCCAATAAACTGAAAGAACAGGAAAAGCGTGCCCAGGAAGCTCACAGCAACCTTGATGGGTTCTCACGAAAGCATAAGCGCCTCGGCGAAGATTTTGCAAAAGAACAATCTAAAACTGCCGATCTTGAGGCGAGACTGCAACAGACCGAAGGCGATTTGCGGCAGACTCGCGCCAAGCTGGCGGAGATAAGCGCATCGCAACTGGAAACCCAAAATCAACTTAAGGCAATGGTTTCGGAAAAAGCAACTCTGGGTGAAACCGTGACAGTCTGTCTCGGCAAAAACGAACGGTTATACCAGTTGGGTCGAGAACTGATAAATCACGTGGAGAGCCCTGAAGGCTTTCTAAAAGCTTTACGCGCGGAACCTTTCACCCAAATCAAACGCGTGGAACTTGAAAATATTTTTCAGGATTATCGGGATGAGCTCGATCTAAATCGCATAAAGCCCATTAGTTCACGATCGGATAGCCCCTCGTAAAGACATGTACAGGACGCGCCGCTGGATATTAGCCGCGTTCTCTCCGCTAACGATACCGGCGCCTCGTTATCACGGTTCGTTTCCGGTTACCGTTTATGCATGCATGTTGCAAGGTTGGTTATCACAAAAATTTATATAGAAAGCGTTTTTTATAAGTTCATCAATAAACAATAACAACGTAAATTTCCTACTTATGAATTTTCAGCAACTACGAATCGTTCGCGAGACGGTCCGACATAACTTCAATTTAACCGAAACGGGGAAAGTCTTATTTACTTCTCAGTCCGGTATTTCCAAGGGATTGAAAGAACTGGAAGACGAACTGGGCGTCGAGATTTTCTCCCGTTTCGGCAAGCGTCTTATGGGACTGACCGAGGCAGGTAGCGATCTGTTGAAAGTGGTAGATCGCATATTACTTGACGCTGAAAATATCAAACGCGTGGCTTCGCAGTTTTCCGGACGCAAAAAAGGAAATTTAACCGTGGCGACCACCCACACGCAGGCCCGCTACGTTCTTCCTGACGTTATTCAACGCTTCATGCTTGACGTACCCGAGGTTCATCTCTTCCTTCACCAGGGCAGTCCCAAGGAAATCGCGGAATTATTACTCGCCGGTGATGCGGATATAGGAATTGCCACCGAAACGCTCGCTCAGATTCCGGATTTAATTACCTTCCCGTGCTACGAATGGGAGCATGGGGTGGTGGTTCCGAAAGACCATCCTCTTTCAGAGGTCGACAGGTTGACGCTGGAAGATTTAAGCAAATTTCCTGTGATCACTTATCACCCTTCTTTTACCGGTCGCTCTCATGTCGATCACGCATTCCGTCAAGCCAATCTGGAACCCGATATTGTTATCACGGCTATGGATGCAGATGTAATAAAAACATATGTAAGCCTGGGATTGGGCGTAGGGGTTGTTTCGTGTCTGGCGTTTAACGCGGAGCGCGACACGTCGCTAAGGCTTATCCCGGCAGGCCATCTGTTCGGCAGGAACTTTGCCCGGATAGCCGTACGGCGCGGCCATTATTTGCGGGATTTTGCCTATGATTTTATCGAGAGATTGGCGCCTGATTTAACCGAATCTGCTTTAAGGCACAAAATATGACAGGAACTCAGCACCTTTTATTCATTTGTTGACACCGCAGAGTTATCCGCCAATCCTGCGGGTTAGACAGGATCACCGCCAACAGGAAACTCTGGAACAACTGTTGCAACCCCATCAGGGTATTTAGCACCTCACCTCGGGCATTTCCGCGCCCCGCCAACACAGTGAATCGTCATGCAATATCCGCAAGCCAGCTTGCCATCGGGAATGCGCACTGCAGGGAAATTGGGAAGACCTGGCCCGCCATGACTGTTTTTCCGCTGTGGCCGCGGCGAATCCAGTCACAAGGGGCGAGAGGCAAATTTCGCTAACCGGTGATATTGATTTAGCGATTCCAAATTTTATCCGCCCTTAAACGCAAGGCGGCTCTGATCCGATAACCGGCTGCCTCTCCTCCAACTAAACCGGAAGCAACCGAAAAAACTACGTCCTGTTTCCGTCATGCCAACCGCCGGCTACGAATCCCGACTACGACGCGGCGAGATATGTGCGCAATTTGCAGGATATAAATGCGCTGTATAAATTCTCTATATGAATAAAAGAGATAATAAAATCAAATCTTATTATTTCCTCATATAAAGGAAGGCTGATAACTTCTATCCCAGCAATATTTTTCTGCCATGACTCAAAGTACGACCGGTAGCCGGAGCAAGCGGCCCAATTGTTAAAAAATTATACCAGCCGAACAGCTGGAGACATGGATATAGCCGGGTCTCCGCATCCGGGCGAGAAAACGGTGGGGCAGTTCAGGAGAAAGGAATGAAGGTTTTTTGGCGGAGCGCGCTCGCCTTGACGGTCGGCGCCTTCACAGCACAACCGCTTCAGGCGGATGAAAAAAGCAACAAATATTGGAATTCACCAACAAGCGAGCAAGGAATGAGGCAAATTGCCCAGGCTGGAGTATCCGATTCAGCTAAACCGCGGGGCAGTTCGACCGGGGAGAATTACAAATGGGCGATCCAGCCAGAGAACGAAAATTACAAATGGGCCATCCCGTCTCCAGACAAGCCCGCAGGATCGGATCAGGCCCCTGCCTCCGCCCCGGCAAAACCCGAAGGGGAGAAGAAGTCTACAAGTTACTTCCAGCCCTCCAGCAGCTACGCAACCCAGCCTGAAACCGAACCGCCCCGTTACGTGCGGAATCTGAGCAAGACCGGGATAGACGCGTACAAGGATATTACCTGGCTGGACGTAGGCCTGGAGCATCGGACGCGCTACGAGATGCGAAGCAATGACATACGCCGCACCGAGCTCCTGGTCGATAACCCGTTCCTGCTGCGTACCCGCGCATACCTCGGGGTGAGGGAGCGGTGGGATCCGTTTCGAGGCGCTGTCGAGTTCCAGGACTCGCGCCGCTACAACGGTCATTTCCCGCAAGATGATCGGGACTGGAACGTATTCGAGCCGATCCAGGCGTACGGAGAGTTGTACTTCAAAGGCGCGCTCGGCGACGACCCTCGCAAGCAGCAAAGACCTATCAGAATCAGGGCAGGGCGGATGGCCTACGAAGTATTGGATCGACGTTTAATCGGGCGCAACGAGTGGCGTAATACCACTAATACCTTCCAGGGCGTCCGCATCAATCTCGGCCAGGAAGTCAATAACTGGGAGGTGGAGCTGTGGGGCACTCGACCGATAAAACGCCTGCTACATGAGTTCGACCGGAGCATCGATAATGTCTGGTTTTACGGGGCAATTGGTCACTGGCGCGAGTGGTCCGACATCATTACGGTGCAACCGTATTACATGGGTCTGATGCAGAATGGCAGCAAAAACTCTATACAGGGCGCAAGTGGCGCGGTCGACCAGGCGATCTACTCACCTGCGATCCGCGGCTACGGAAAAATACCCAACACCAACTTCGACTATGACTTCGACCTGATGTATCAGTTTGGCGAGAATGCCGGACAGCGCCATGAGGCGTACGGTTATACCCTTGAAGCGGGCTACACCTTCGACCACAGCTGGAAGCCTCGCCTCAGCGTTTTCTATGGCTACGCGACTGGTGACCGCAATCCCAATGACAATGTGGACAACCGTTTTGAACGCTTCTATGGTTTCGCGCGGCCGTGGTCGGCGGATGATTACATCGTCTTCGAGAACATCAAGGAACCGAAGATCAAGCTGGAATTTCAGCCAACCAAGGACCTGCGCATAGACGGCGGCTATAGCTGGTACTGGCTCGCAAGCAGGACAGACCGGTTTAATAATCTCCTCAATGGAAACAACAGTGCGGTACCAAATCCTGGTTTTAACCGGGACCCGACAGGACAGAGCGGCGACTTCATTGGTCACAACTTTGATATCCGCGCACGGTACAAACTCACCGCAAATGTTGACACGACGATCGGATACTCGCACTTCATCAGCGGCGATTTCACGAGGAACCGGCAAATGGTGGCGCTGGGCACGAGTCCCGCAGGTTCTGATTTCTTTTATGTGGAAGTCGTAATCACGGCGTTTCGATAATCATAAATTCAAGCTCTCTCACAGGTCGCTCATATAAAGGAAAAATGATGAAATTCAAAGCTTGGCTGACATCCAGCCTACTGTTAACAAGCCTCACACTCAGCAGTAATATCTGGGCGGATAAGGAGATACTGAACGTTTCCTACGATCCTACACGCGAGCTTTATCAGGAGTTTAATAAGGCATTTGCAAAACACTGGGAGCAAAAGACCAAGGAGAGGGTAACTATCAAACAGTCTCACGGAGGCTCCGGGAAGCAGGCGCGCTCGGTGATCGATGGCCTCGAAGCTGACGTGGTGACGCTCGCTCTCGCCAATGACATCAATGCAATTTCGGAAAAGGCCAAGCTGCTCCCGGCCGATTGGCAGGCACGACTGCCTCAAAATAGTACGCCCTATACCTCGACGATTATTTTCCTGGTGCGTAAAGGCAATCCCAAGGGCATCAAGGACTGGAATGATCTTGCGCGCCCCGGGGTGGCGGTGGTTACTCCCAACCCCAAAACCTCGGGCGGAGCACAATGGAATTACCTCGCTGCGTGGGAATTCGGAAAACGCCATTTTGGCGAGGCCAAGGCAAAGGAATTTGTGGCCGATATCTATAAAAATGTTCCGGTACTCGACTCCGGGGCGCGCGCCGCGACTACGACGTTCGTGGAGCGTGGCGTTGGAGATGTCTTTATATCCTGGGAAAATGAAGCTTTCCTGGCGATCAAGGAATTGGGCCCGGGCAAATTTGAGATTGTGGTGCCGTCACTGAGTATCCTTGCGGAGCCACCGGTTGCAGTGGTTGACAAGGTGGTGGACAAGAAAGGTACGCGAGCGGTTGCGGAAGCTTATCTTCAGCACCTTTATTCAGAAGAAGGCCAGGAGATCGCCGCAAGGCATTTCTATCGCCCCACCGACGCCAAGGTTGCCGCAAAATATTCGAGCCAGTTTCCCCCAATCAAATTGTTCAAGATCGATGAAGCATTTGGCGGATGGAAGAACGCATTCAAGGTGCACTTTGCGGACGGCGGCACTTTTGATCAGATTTATCAGAAATAAGGAAAGTTCACTCGGAAATATTCATCATCCATAACCAGGGCCCAGCATGACAGTACTGATCGTTGGAGGTGACTACATCACCCCGCTGAGGCGGGAACTCCTCGCACACGGGGTGCGACGTGTCGAACACTGGGACGGGCGGCAGCCAAGAGCTACCAAGCGCATTATTCCCAGCAGAGCCAGCCTGGTGGTAATACTGTATGACTATGTCAGCCATAGTGTTTCAAACGCTCTAAAGCAACAAGCGAACAAAGGTCGCATCCCCTTGGTGTTCTGCCGCAACTCGACACATGACTTACGTAAGAAGCTGGAAAGCATGAAATTAAGCGATGCCCCTGTTGCGGCTGCGGTGCGGTCACATCCCGGGTGCGCTTGGCTGGACAATAGTCCTCCAGCCATCTTACCCATGTTAACGCCTGAACAAGGGGAAATGCATGAATATTGATGGGGCGAATGCCGGTGATAAACTGGAACGTATTCAAGCGACTACGGATCATCTGTTACAGCGTTCGGAAAACGGTTGGATAATTGGGCATTTTTTCAACAACCGGCTTTCAAGCGTTTTTCAGCCGGTTTTTGAGGCGAATACCCGCAATGTCGCGGGACATGCTGCCTACATTCGCTCTGAGTCGGATCGCACGACTGTGCTATCACCATGGAGTGTTTTCGCTCTGGCGTCGGAAGATGCGCATCTGGTCAAACTTGATCGCCTGTGCCGTACAATTCATGCGATAAATTATTTTACCGCCGCGTCCGGGCAAGGCGTCCTTTTCGTCGGCGTGCAGCCTCGCCTGCTGGAGAGCGTTAAAGATGACCATGGTCATGCGTTCAAAAATATACTCGACCTCATTGAGGTGAAGACTTCTCGGGTGATGATCGAAATCCCGATTGAGGTAAATCGCGACTCAAGGCTGCTCAAGCGCGTAATCGGCAATTATCGCTCGCACGGTTATCAGGTTGCCGTCAATCACAGCGGTACGAAAGAAAATTTAGCGGCCAGACTCGCCGATCTGCGTCCACTGTATCCAGATATCGTCCGGCTGGAGGCTTCCGCTCTGTTGCCACATGGCGGGCCGGAATCGGTGGTGGATGCAATTCGTCGCTTGGGGGCATCAATCCTGGTGCATGAGATCGAAACAGAACAGCAGATGATGGCGGCGATCAATGCGGGTGCGGATTTTCTGCAGGGTCGCCTGCTTGGCATGCCGCGACGTGCAATTGAAGGGGACGCACTTGGTGGCAGGACAATAACCGGTACAGACCGGTATCCGAGGCCGAAACCTGATTATGGGAGTTTATAATTGAGAGCATTCAAGCAACACAGTGTGCTTCCAGGCTTCAATCTTGCGATTGGATTCACGCTGCTGTATCTGAGCCTGCTCGTGTTGATTCCGCTATCGGCTGTATTTATCCGCACGGCGACCCTATCCTGGGAGGAGTTCTGGAGCGTGGTGACTACTCCGAGGGTGCTTGCATCATATCGCCTGACATTCGGCGCCTCCTTTGCCGCGGCGCTGGTCAATGCCGTATTCGGACTCCTGGTCGCTTGGGTGCTGGTACGCTACCGCTTTCCGGGAAAAAAACTGGTCGATGCGCTGGTCGATCTTCCGTTTGCGCTGCCAACGGCAGTGGCGGGCATTGCCCTGACAGCGCTATACGCGGGAAACGGCTGGATCGGCCGGTATTTCGAACTGGTTGGCATAAAGATCGCTTTTACGCCGCTCGGTGTTTTTGTGGCTTTGACTTTTATCGGTTTGCCTTTCGTGGTGCGTACTGTGCAACCGGTCCTCCAGGATATCGAGGCGGAACTGGAGGAAGCGGCGGCCACCCTTGGCGCAAACCGGTTTCAAACATTTGCCCGAGTTATTTTCCCCACGGTTTTTCCGGCGCTGACCACAGGCTTTGCGCTTGCCTTTGCGCGCGCGATCGGTGAATACGGCTCGGTGATTTTCATCGCCGGCAATATGCCCATGATATCCGAGATCACGCCGCTTCTGATCATCACCAAGCTGGAACAGTACGATTACGTCGGCGCAACGGCCCTGGCCGTAGTGATGCTGAGTATCTCATTCATCATGCTGCTGATCATCAATCTGCTTCAATGGTGGAGCAGACGCCGCAGCCCCTCCGCATGAGACGCCCCTGATGAGCACTGTAAGCAGCGCTATTTCTTTACCTTTAAGCGTGCCCCGCACTCGGGCGACGCAGGAGCCTGTCTGGGTGCGCTGGACCCTGATAGGGGTTGCGCTGGCCTTTTTAACGCTGTTTCTTTTTATTCCCCTGGTCTCGGTATTCTATGAAGCGCTCAAGAAGGGCATCGATGTGTACATCGCCGCCATTACCGATCCGGACGCGTTATCGGCGATACGGCTTACCGTGACTGCCGCGGCTATCGCCGTACCGCTTAACTTGATATTCGGCATCGCGGCCGCATGGGCTATTGCGAAATTTGAATTTCGTGGCAAAAACTTGCTGATCACGCTCATTGATCTCCCGTTCTCGGTTTCCCCGGTAGTATCAGGACTGATCTACGTGCTTGTGTTTGGCTTGCAAGGCTGGTTCGGGCCGTGGCTGACGGAGCATGACGTAAAGATCATCTTCGCTGTACCGGGCATCGTGCTCGCCACCATATTCGTAACCGTTCCTTTCATTGCGCGCGAGCTGATACCGCTCATGCAGGCGCAGGGGACCGAGGAGGAAGAAGCGGCCGTGGTGCTGGGTGCGAATGGCTGGCAGACTTTTTTTCACGTGACCCTGCCGAATGTGAAGTGGGGGTTGCTTTATGGCGTGATTCTTTGCAACGCACGTGCAATGGGGGAATTCGGCGCGGTGTCGGTCGTGTCGGGACACATCCGCGGCAGTACAAATACGTTGCCGCTTCACGTCGAGATTTTGTACAACGAATACAATTTTGCCGCCGCGTTTGCCGTGGCGTCACTGCTAGCCTTGCTGGCGCTGGTAACACTGGCATTGAAAACAATGGTGGAATCAAGAACCCATGGGAAACAAGGAACACACGAATGAGCATAGAGGTGCGTAATCTTTCCAAGCAATTCGGGACTTTTGCCGCGTTACGCGATGTCAGTCTTGAAGTGGAGTCAGGTGAACTGCTCGCGCTGCTCGGCCCTTCAGGATCAGGTAAGACGACACTGCTGCGTGTAATTGCAGGTCTGGAAGCGGCCGATATCGGTCAAGTGTTGTTTCACGGCGAAGACGCGACGAACCGGGATGTGCGTGAGCGTCAGGTGGGTTTCGTTTTCCAGCACTACGCGCTCTTCAGGAACATGACCATCTTCGAGAACGTTGCGTTCGGCCTGCGCGTGCGCCCGAAAAAGTTCCGAAAGGCCGAGTCAGAGATTCGGAACCGCGTTCATGACTTGCTGAAGCTCGTGCAATTAGACTGGCTGGCCGACCGCTATCCACATCAGCTTTCGGGAGGCCAGCGCCAAAGAGTTGCTCTCGCCCGTGCGCTGGCGGTGGAACCAAAGGTATTATTGCTGGATGAACCGTTCGGAGCGCTCGACGCGAAAGTACGCAAAGAACTGCGTTCGTGGCTGCGCAGACTTCATGATCAGATGCACATCACGAGCGTGTTCGTGACCCACGATCAGGAAGAAGCGCTGGAGGTGGCGGACCGGGTGGTAGTAATGAACGAAGGCCGCATCGAGCAAATTGGGACACCCGATGAAGTATACGAGCACCCGGCGAACCCTTTCGTTTATGAATTTCTAGGAAAGGTAAACCTGTTCCATGGGCGGCTTCATCGCGGGCGCGCCAGGATTGGTGAAATTGAAGTCGATGCGCCCGAGCATGTTGAAGCTGAAGAACTTGCCGCGGTCGCCTACGTGCGACCGCATGATATTCATGTGGACAGGGTCGCCGACGGCGAAGGGGCGATTGCGGCACGCGTGTCCCATATTCTTGCATTAGGGCCGATTGTGCGTCTGGAGTTGACCCGTGAGGGCAGCGGAAACGAGGGAAACGAGGGAAATAAGGCGAATGAGGAGCCGATCCAGGTTGAAATCAGCAAGGAGCGCTTTCGCGAACTGAAATTGACGCGGAACGATCAGGTGTTCATCAGGCCCTCACGCTTCGATCTCTTCCCGACTCAGATACACTGACGGCCTGCACTTTTTGCATTGCCGATACGGGGACTAGGGCCTGTTAACATATATTTCGCATCCGCGGGCGCGAAATATATGTTAACAGGCCCTAGTCCAATAAACGCCTCTTCAGCTAATCCGCGACTCAGCGCTCAGCGAAAAACTACGCGGCCATACCGCAATGCTGGCGGAAGGTTTCCCCAACCCGAACACTTCGAATAGGGTTCATCCTCTAACATGGCCTTATATGCACTGGGCAGGTTTTGCATTATCTCTTGTATTTCCAGCTCATCCTGAGCGGTAATCACCGTCGGCCCGACAAATGGTGTTTTGTTCCTGCGTAAATTCATATTGAAAGCAGGCTTATGGCACAAGCCGAAAAACTCAAGCATTCGTCTCAAAACTGCTTCATCTTTTAATTGTGCATCCACATCTATGAAATAAACGCGATCCTCCCATCGATTCTGTTTAAGCAGTTGCATTGCCCGATAAGCAGTCGCTCTCGACTGACGCCCCTCCAATTTCATTACGTTTTCGTTCCAAAACAATCTATGCTTGATTTGTAAAAACTCGGTCAGCTGACCGGTAATACGATGCCCGCCCCTTTTAATCAAGAAGAAGGAAAAACCATGCGATCCTACTTATTTGCTTTGTCCGGCTTATTCTTGAGCGCTTGCTCCGGACTACCTTCTACCATCAAGGATATCCCAGTAGAAAAAGTCTCGGTCAGGGAGGCGAGCCAGAACCCCGACCGTTACAAAGGCACCTCGGTCCGTTGGAGCGGACTGATTATCGAGGTCGATACTCAGGAAAACTACACTCTCGTGCAGGTACTGTCCTATCCAATCAATTATTACGATCGCCCGGAACTCACCAAGCCCAGCGACGGCCGCTTCGTTATAAAATCTTCCGAGTTCCTCGATCCGGCGATCTACGAGAGGGATAGGGAAATTACCGTTGCCGGTGTGCTTGAGGGGGATGTTGTGCGAGCGGTGGGCAATAAAACCATTCAAGTGCCGCTGTTATCAGCCAAGGCCCATTATTTATGGGCCGCCTACTATCCGTCTGGCTACGGTGACTATGGGGATTATGGCTACGGTCCCTATGACGGTCCCCACGGGTACTATGGCCCGGCGCCCTATTATTGGGGTGGATCCTACTGGCCATCTGGGTACTAGGGCCTGTTAATATTTATTTCGCGTCCGCGACGGCGACGGATTTCGCCCAGCACGAGCCATGAGCCGCGCGGCAGAGTGAGCCTCTGTAAGCGGCGAGTAACGAAGGGCTGGACGAAATCCGTCCCGTCCCTTCGAAATATATGTTAACAGGCCCTAGCTGAAGCTGGGAAGGAAGCTTGACCACTCAAGTGACTGGTTCCTAATTCGCGCTTATCGACAAATAAGGATGGCATCAAATCAAAGATGGGTAGCCCTGGATTATCTGCTGAGCCTATTCCGGTCTGAGCCGTCACGATTTGAAGCATTGACAGGTTTTTCAATCGTCAGGAAAAGGTCAAATCCTTGGAGTGGCAAGCGGCTTCCGTAAACCTTTATCTGAAGCGCTGGAATAAAAAAAAGCCCCGACTCTCACGAGCGGGGCTTTTTTAATAGGATGCCTGGCGGTGACCTACTTTCACATGCGAATGCACACTATCATCGGCGCGACTCCGTTTCACGACCCTGTTCGGGATGGGAAGGGGTGGGTCCAAAGTGCTATGGCCGCCAAGCGTAAACGTAATCGTGGCAAGCAAAGCCACGACCTGGAAGAAGTAAATAATCAAACGTTGAAACAAACGCTGAAGTAATGGATCAGTTATATCTCGACAATACCTTTTTTCTTAAGGTTATAGGATCAAGCCTCACGGGTAATTAGTATCGGTTAGCTTAACGCATTACTGCGCTTCCACACCCGACCTATCAACGTCGTGGTCTTCGACGAACCTTTAGGGAGGTTTAACCTCCGGGAAGTCTCATCTTGAGGCGAGTTTCCCGCTTAGATGCTTTCAGCGGTTATCTCTTCCGCACTTAGCTACCCGGCGATACGACTGGCGTCATAACCGGTACACCAGAGGTGCGTCCACTCCGGTCCTCTCGTACTAGGAGCAGGTCCTCTCAAACTTCCAACGCCCACGGCAGATAGGGACCAAACTGTCTCACGACGTTTTAAACCCAGCTCACGTACCACTTTAAATGGCGAACAGCCATACCCTTGGGACCGGCTACAGCCCCAGGATGTGATGAGCCGACATCGAGGTGCCAAACTCCCCCGTCGATATGAACTCTTGGGAGGAATCAGCCTGTTATCCCCGGCGTACCTTTTATCCGTTGAGCGATGGCCCTTCCATACAGAACCACCGGATCACTATGACCTGCTTTCGCATCTGCTCGACTTGTCAGTCTCGCAGTCAAGCACGCTTTTGCCATTGCACTATCAGCACGATTTCCGACCGTACCTAGCGTACCTTCGTACTCCTCCGTTACACTTTGGGAGGAGACCGCCCCAGTCAAACTGCCTACCATACACGGTCCCCGATCCAGATAATGGACCCAGGTTAGAACCTCAACAATATCAGGGTGGTATTTCAAGGATGGCTCCATGAACTCTGGCGAGCCCACTTCAACGCCTCCCACCTATCCTACACAGATATTGTCAAAGTCCAATGTAAAGCTACAGTAAAGGTGCACGGGGTCTTTCCGTCTAGCCGCGGGGAGATTGCATCTTCACAAACATTTCAACTTCGCTGAGTCTCAGGAGGAGACAGTGTGGCCATCGTTACGCCATTCGTGCAGGTCGGAACTTACCCGACAAGGAATTTCGCTACCTTAGGACCGTTATAGTTACGGCCGCCGTTTACCGGGGCTTCGATCAAGAGCTTGCACCCCATCACTTAACCTTCCGGCACCGGGCAGGCGTCACACTCTATACGTCCACTTTCGTGTTTGCAGAGTGCTGTGTTTTTATTAAACAGTCGCAGCCACCATTTCTTTGCAACCCCCATCCGCTTCACACGCGAGGTGCTACACGTACCGGGGGTACACCTTATCCCGAAGTTACGGTGTCAATTTGCCGAGTTCCTTCTCCTGAGTTCTCTCAAGCGCCTTGGAATTTTCATCCCGCCCACCTGTGTCGGTTTTCGGTACGGTCTTCGTCCAACTGAAGCTTAGTGGCTTTTCCTGGAAGCAGGGTATCACTCACTTGGCGCCCCGAAGGGCGTTTCGTTATCACGCCTCAACTAAGCCACCCGGATTTGCCTAGGCGGCACGTCTACACGCTTCAACCGGGACATCCAACACCCGGCCGAGTTAACCTTCTCCGTCCCCACATCGCATTGAACAAAGGTACTGGAATATTAACCAGTTTCCCATCAGCTACGCATTTCTGCCTCACCTTAGGGGCCGACTCACCCTGCGCCGATGAACGTTGCGCAGGAAACCTTGGGCTTACGGCGAGGGAGCCTTTCACTCCCTTTATCGCTACTCATGTCAGCATTCGCACTTCCGATACCTCCAGCAGCCTTCTCAAGCCACCTTCGCAGGCCTACGGAACGCTCTCCTACCATCTACACTTGCGTGTAAATCCCTAGCTTCGGTGCACAGTTTGAGCCCCGTTACATCTTCCGCGCAGGACGACTCGATCAGTGAGCTATTACGCTTTCTTTAAAGGATGGCTGCTTCTAAGCCAACCTCCTGACTGTTTTAGCCTTCCCACTTCGTTTACCACTTAACTGTGTCTTTGGGACCTTAGCTGAGGGTCTGGGTTGTTTCCCTCTCGACACCGGACGTTAGCACCCGATGTCTGTCTCCCACGCTCGCACTCTTCGGTATTCGGAGTTTGCAATGGTTTGGTAGGCCTAAACGGCCCCCTAGCCATAACAGTGCTCTACCCCCGAAGGTGATACGTGAGGCACTACCTAAATAGTTTTCGGAGAGAACCAGCTATTTCCAGATTTGTTTAGCCTTTCACCCCTACCCACAGCTCATCCCCTAATTTTTCAACATTAGTGGGTTCGGACCTCCACGAGGTGTTACCCTCGCTTCATCCTGGCCATGGGTAGATCATCTGGTTTCGGGTCTACACCCAGCAACTAATCGCCCTATTAAGACTCGCTTTCGCTACGCTTCCCCTATACGGTTAAGCTTGCTACTGAATGTAAGTCGCTGACCCATTATACAAAAGGTACGCAGTCACGGAACAAGTCCGCTCCCACTGTTTGTATGCATGCGGTTTCAGGATCTATTTCACTCCCCTCCCGGGGTTCTTTTCGCCTTTCCCTCACGGTACTGGTTCACTATCGGTCGATTACGAGTATTTAGCCTTGGAGGATGGTCCCCCCATATTCAGACAGGATTTCACGTGTCCCGCCCTACTTGTTTCCAATCCTAGTTCCACACTCAAACTTTCGCCTACGGGGCTATCACCCACTATGGCCCGACTTTCCAGACGGCTCGACTGGTTTGAGTGCTAAAAATTGGAGGCTGTTCCCATTTCGCTCGCCACTACTCTGGGAATCTCGGTTGATTTCTTTTCCTCTGGCTACTTAGATGTTTCAGTTCACCAGGTTCGCCACGCTTGGCCTATGTATTCAGCCAAGGTTGACCCTTGCGGGCCGGGTTTCCCCATTCGGACATCTCCGGATCAAAGCTCGTTTGCCAGCTCCCCGGAGCTTTTCGCAGGCTTCCACGCCCTTCATCGCCTGTAATCGCCAAGGCATCCACCACATGCACTTATTCGCTTGATCCTATAACCTTAAGGGCTCTGGATAAGTCGGCTATAGCCAAACCACGGCTTCAACCTTAATATCTGGAACCAATCGGTTACAGGTGTTTGTCCGCATCGCATCCGACTAAAAATGCGACGCGTTCGATACAATCTAACCCATTACTCCGCACCCTCGGAATACCTGGCAATCAAAATCCCAGGCGTCCGCTGATACGAAATATTTACTTCTTCCAAATTGTTAAAGAACATCGGGAAAGACGATGGCAAGAACAGATACGATCTTTGTTCCTGTCTTTCTATCCCCGAAATACAGCCGCTGGTTAAAAACCAGAAGTAAACGTTTGTCGTTTACTTCTACTTTCTAACGAATTCCTTCCGGATTTCTGAATTGGTGGAGGTGAACGGGATCGAACCGATGACCCCCTGCTTGCAAAGCAGGTGCTCTCCCATCTGAGCTACACCCCCGTTTAGCTGGTGGGTCTGGGTGGACTTGAACCACCGACCCCACGCTTATCAAGCGTGTGCTCTAACCAACTGAGCTACAGACCCCTGAACAGTGCCAAGGGTCAAGAAATAAAGAGCCGGGGTAAATATTCTCCAGTCCTTGCTTCTCCGGTCTTAGATATTTCCCAGCCCTGGTTTTGCTTTCAAGACAACCGATAGGTTGTGGACACTTGATCAGGAATTTCTCTGAAAGGAGGTGATCCAGCCGCAGGTTCCCCTACGGCTACCTTGTTACGACTTCACCCCAGTCATGAATCTCACCGTGGCAGGCGCCCTCCTTGCGGTTAGACTACCTGCTTCTGGTGGAACCCACTCCCATGGTGTGACGGGCGGTGTGTACAAGACCCGGGAACGTATTCACCGCGACATGCTGATCCGCGATTACTAGCGATTCCGACTTCACGGAGTCGAGTTGCAGACTCCGATCCGGACTACGACGCGCTTTCTGAGATTAGCTCCCCCTCGCGGGTTGGCAACCCTCTGTACGCGCCATTGTATTACGTGTGAAGCCCTACCCATAAGGGCCATGAGGACTTGACGTCATCCCCACCTTCCTCCGGTTTGTCACCGGCAGTCTCATTAAAGTGCCCAACTGAATGATGGCAATTAATGACAAGGGTTGCGCTCGTTGCGGGACTTAACCCAACATCTCACGACACGAGCTGACGACAGCCATGCAGCACCTGTGTTGCCGCTCCCTTTCGGGCACACCCACCTCTCAGCGGGCTTCGGCACATGTCAAGGGTAGGTAAGGTTTTTCGCGTTGCATCGAATTAATCCACATAATCCACCGCTTGTGCGGGTCCCCGTCAATTCCTTTGAGTTTTAATCTTGCGACCGTACTCCCCAGGCGGTCAACTTCACGCGTTAGCTGCGTTACCAAGTCCGTTAAGACCCGACAACTAGTTGACATCGTTTAGGGCGTGGACTACCAGGGTATCTAATCCTGTTTGCTCCCCACGCTTTCGTGCCTGAGCGTCAGTGTTAACCCAGGGGGCTGCCTTCGCCATCGGTGTTCCTCCACATCTCTACGCATTTCACTGCTACACGTGGAATTCCACCCCCCTCTGCTACACTCTAGCCTTGTAGTTTCAAACGCAGTTCCCAGGTTAAGCCCGGGGATTTCACATCTGACTTACAAAACCGCCTGCGCACGCTTTACGCCCAGTAATTCCGATTAACGCTTGCACCCTACGTATTACCGCGGCTGCTGGCACGTAGTTAGCCGGTGCTTCTTCTTCCGGTACCGTCAGTGATCACAGGTATTAGCCGTGACCGTTTCGTTCCGGCTGAAAGAGCTTTACAACCCGAAGGCCTTCTTCACTCACGCGGCATGGCTGGATCAGGGTTTCCCCCATTGTCCAAAATTCCCCACTGCTGCCTCCCGTAGGAGTCTGGGCCGTGTCTCAGTCCCAGTGTGGCTGGTCGTCCTCTCAGACCAGCTACTGATCGTCGCCTTGGTAAGCCTTTACCTCACCAACTAGCTAATCAGACATCGGCCGCTCCAAGAGCGCAAGGTCTTGCGATCCCCTGCTTTTCTCCGTAGAGATTATGCGGTATTAGCACACCTTTCGGTGCGTTATCCCCCACTCGAAGATACGTTCCGATGCATTACTCACCCGTTCGCCACTCGCCACCAGGGTTGCCCCCGTGCTGCCGTTCGACTTGCATGTGTAAAGCATGCCGCCAGCGTTCAATCTGAGCCAGGATCAAACTCTTCAGTTCAATACTGGTAAAACTCTCGCTTGACGTATTACCCGATCCCGGCTCCCCAATTTCTCTAGGAAATTCAGGTTACCGGGATCTTTGTTACATCGTGCGAACACTTCAACTTTAAAAACCTGGCTATATGTCCCGTTAGGGATAGCCAGATGTCCCAGTCAAGTGCCCACACCTATCGGCTGTAAATTTTTAAAGAGCGGTGTGCTTGCCCGGAAGAGAAACCTATCAAGGCGAGCAACGAAGGCGGAATTATACAGATACTAAAAGGGCGGTCAAGACTTTATTACTTTTCTTTTTCTTTTCGCCAGGTGACCATTTCCTGCCGAATTTTTTCTGTTTACTTCAGCCTGCCTTACTTCAACGAACTCGTTCGACCCTCTAGTTATTGTAGCAGTTCCCCGGGCTGGCGTTCCCGAGCACTGCAGCAGAGTTTATCCCTGCTCCCACTTACTTACTTACTATTGTACTTACTAAATTTAAATTCGACAACGACACGATTTTTTTCATGCACATTCGATAGCAAAGCAATATTGTAATATCTTTCTGTGCGGATTTTGCCAGCCCCCGTTATTTTTTTGCTTCATGCAGGCTGTGTTATTCATGGCGATGCCCAGACCCCCACACTACTTACTTGTGTCGGAAGCGACAGGTCGTCCCTTCCCTGCAGAACCCCTATCCGCTACTTTACGGTTACCTTTGCGAATTTTCGCTTGCCTACTTGCAGCACCGCGGTCTGGCCACGTCCTAATGTAACGGTTTTATCGTTCACCCTTTCGCCGTTTATTTTAACCCCGCCTTGCTCGATCATGCGCAGCGCTTCCGTCGTACTTGCCGTTAGGCCCGCCTGCTTGAGCAACTGAGAAATTGGTAAGCAGTCTTTTTCGGTGTGCAAAAACTTTTCCACGATGTCTTCAGGAACCGCGCCATGCCTGAAGCGAGCCTCAAAATCAGCAAGCGATGTGTCGGCTTCCTGCTTACCATGAAAACGCGCAACAATTTCATGCGCAAACGTAACCTTGATGTCGCGGGGATTGCGGCCATGCTGGACTTCATCTTGCCACTGCCGGATAGTGCCGAGCGATTCAAACGACAATAACTCGATATATCGCCACATCAGCTCATCGGATATGGACATCAGCTTCCCGAAAATATCGTTCGGGCTTTCCGTGATACCGATATAGTTGCCCGCGGATTTCGACATCTTGTTCACGCCATCCAGCCCCTCCAATAGGGGCATGGTGATGATGCACTGAGGCGGTTGTCCAAAATGCTTCTGCAATTCGCGGCCCATCAGTAAATTGAATTTCTGATCGGTACCGCCAAGTTCCACGTCGGCCCGCAGGGCGACCGAATCATATCCCTGAATCAGGGGATATAAAAATTCGTGAATCGCAATAGGCTTGTTGCTTCGATACCGCTTCCCGAAATCGTCGCGCTCCAGCATGCGTGCGACGGTATGCGTAGCCGCCAGTCGTATCAGATCCGCGGCCCCGAATCGGTCCATCCAGGCTGAGTTAAATACAACCTCGGTCTGTTCGGGATCAAGTATCCGAAAAACCTGATTCTGATAGGACCTTGCATTCTCGATGACCTGTTCTCGTGAGAGAGGGGGCCGGGTGGTGTTTTTGCCGCTGGGATCACCGATCATCCCGGTAAAATCGCCAATCAGAAACAGGGCATGATGGCCCAAATCCTGAAAGTGGCGCATTTTATTGAGCAGAACGGTATGACCCAGATGCAAATCCGGCGCGGTGGGATCAAATCCGGCCTTTATTCTGAGCGGACGGTTTAAAGCGAGCTTCTGCTCCAGCTCGTCTTCCAGCAGAAGCTCGCTACAGCCACGCTTGATAATCTCCAGCTGTTCTGAAGTCGGTTTCGCCACAATCGATCAGGATGCATCAAGCATCGTTATCAGCAGCAAAGCGCCAGTTGATCAGTTTGTCGAGCACGGCGCTCACATAATCGGGGCGGCGGTTCTGATAATCGAGGTAGTATGCATGCTCCCATACGTCAATGGTGAGGAGCGGCTTTAATCCCTTGGTCAAGGGCAAATCGGCGTTGCTCGTCTTTATAATTTTCAGGCTATCTCCATCCTTCACCAGCCATGCCCAGCCACTGCCAAACTGCGTGACCGCCGCATTTGCAAGCTCTTTTTTAAAGGCATCCAGGTCACCGAACGACGCTTCGATTTTCTGCTTCAAGGAAGAGGGCGGTTCGCCACCTCCCTTCGGAGACAGACTGTTCCAATAGAATGTATGGTTCCAGACTTGCGCCGCATTGTTGAAAATGCCGGCTTTATCCGCTTGACCTGCCGTCGCCGTGATGACTTCCTCCAGCGACTTGTCAGCAAGCTCCGTACCGGCTACAAGTTTATTAAGATTGTCGACGTATGTCTTATGATGTTTGCCATAATGGAAACCGAGCGTCTTTGCCGAGATGACCGGTTCAAGAGCATTGTCCGCGTAAGGCAGAGGCGGCAGGGTATGTTTCGCATTTCCAGTCTGATTACTCATCTTCTTCTCCTTTGAAGTGACATAAAATCTGATCGGTTCTTGTTCTGAATTGGGAGAACCTGGGGATCGGAACGCGGGAGATACAATGTCGTCTCGGCGGAAAGACCCCTATTTCAGCTCGTTATAATACAAGTGCAAATGATAGACGCTAAAGAAGAGTTGTGAGTCAGGTTTCGTGTAAGCAGCCAAGAAGGACAGAAGCAGTCAACCTGAGGCGGCAGGGTTCGTTCAAGTGTTGCGATTTTCCGGGAGAAGTATATCCGAAAAACATTCACGCACATATGTGCTCGTAACGGGAAAACAGGTGCTCAACCCTACATGCAATGCTGGCCAATCACTCTGGTATCCTTAACTGAACCGGTGCTACCCATGTCCGCGCAAATATTATGACCGAACCTCTAATCAGCTGCCCCAGATGCAAAGCCGAAATCCCGCTTACCGAGTCGCTTGCCGCGCCCCTTATAAAGGCGACCCGGCAGCAATACGAGCAGCAGCTTCTGCAAAAGGATGCCGAAATCGCGAGGCAGGAACTCGGCATTCGCGAACGGGAAAGGGAGGTAACGGAGGCAAAACGAACGCTCGATGACCAGATAGCCAGCCAAGTTGCCACGCAGTTGAATTCGGAACGTTCACGCCTGATCGCCGAAGAAACACGAAAGGCAAAACTGGCTGCAGCTGCCGAACTGGACAGCAGGGCGCGCGAAATTGCGGAGCTTCACGAGGTGCTCAAAGGCCGTGACGAAAAGCTTGCGGCCGCTCAGAAAGCGCAGGCAGAGCTGACAAGAAAACAACGGGAACTCGATGATGCCAGACGAGAGCTGGAACTCACGGTCGAGCAGCGTGTTCAGCATGGACTAAATGACGCACGCGTGCGGGCTAAGCAGGAAGCGGAGGAAAACCTCAAGCTCAAGGTGATGGAAAAAGACCAGACCATCGCCGCTATGCAACAAAAAATCGAGGAACTGAAGAGGAGAGCGGAGCAAGGCTCTCAACAATTACAGGGCGAAGTGCAGGAACTCATGCTCGAAAATCTGTTGCGCGCCAAATTTCCTTTCGACACAATCGAACCAGTACCCAAGGGAGAGTTCGGAGGGGATGTTCTTCATCGCGTTATCGGCGCAGCAGGGCAAACCGGGGGGACCATTCTTTGGGAAACCAAACGCACCCGCGCCTGGAGTGATCTCTGGCTGGCCAAATTGCGTGAAGACCAGCGAACTGCTAAAGCTGAGATTGCGGTAATCGTGACTCAAACCTTGCCGAAAGGTATCGAAACGTTCGAACTGCTCGATGGTATCTGGGTTACCCACCCCCGCGCTGCTCTGCCAGTTGCGCTTGTTCTGCGCCATTCATTGCTCGAGCTCGCGCTTGTGCGGCAGTCTTCTGAAGGTTTGCAAACCAAAACAGAAATGGTTTACCAATATCTGACAGGCCCCCGCTTCCGCCAACGCGTGGAAGCGATAGTGGAAGCATTTTCCACCATGCGGGATGATCTGGATAAGGAGCGCAAAGTGATGATGAAGCAATGGGCCAAGCGGGAAGAGCAGATTATGCGCGTTATGGGCGCAACGGTGGGAATGTATGGCGACCTCCAGGGAATCGCCGGCAAGTCACTACAAGAGATTGAAGGACTCGAGTTGAAAAGCCTCGGCCTTTACGAGGAGGACCTGTAATAGTCAGTGCGGAACGGTAGGCGCTGGCAATCCGTCTGTCACTGCCTACCGTATCGTTCGATAGTCAAATTCTTTTTTCGCCAGCCGAAGTCGATCAGGAAGGCTCGCCTTCCGTCGCGTAAAGCTCGACCATTTCCCTACCGGGATAGCGCTCCATTTGATATCGCTGCCACAATCTCGTTCCGATGTGGTAAGCCAGCATATCTGCATTGAATTGGAGAATCGGATTGCCCATTTCACTGGTTGTCTGCCGGAACAGTTGCAGCCATCTTTCGAACAGCTGTGCGCTGAGCCCCGGTAGAGCAACATGCTTGGGCATGGGAGCTCCCCTGAAGCGGTTCGTCCCACGTAGTTTCATCGACCAGAAATTGATCATTTGTACGAAATGGGTGTCCCAATCCGTCACATGGGCCTCAAATATAGGACCTAAAGAAGGGTCTTGCCTCGCTCTTGCATAAAAAGTGTGAACCAGCTTGGAAATTTCTTCTTCTGTACAGAGATTGGGGTCAGGAGCAATAAACTCTAGCTGTGACATGGCTATAAATTAAATAAGTAGTTGTATACCGCAAATCAATGTTACCGAAATCAGCGATATGTATAAAGGTGCAGGAAAAAAGCTCGGCTCCGCCGGAAGTCAAATGAGTATGACCTCGTGAGCGGTCTGGGCGATCTTTTATCAATAGTTTATGTTAAAAGATTTGCCGAGTAAAGAGGCAGATTGGCAGAATCCGTCAGCTCGGACCCTGTTGCGGGGCTATCCTTGGGCCTTTGAACAAGGTCCCACGAAGAAATGCCACGGACACAGGCAGGATGAGTGACCGAGAACCTCCGCGAGAGAACCGTTGAACTTTACGACCACAAAACCGCTACTCCCGGATCGCCTCTTCCTTCGGAAGACACTGCTCCGCCCTGCGCAGGTCGGGCCATTCGCTTCGGTCGCCGTTTCGTGTGTCCCTTCCCGAAGTGCTCCGAGCGCCGCATGGGGCTTACTCGGAGTCCCTAGAAAAAGCTCCTAGAAAACGCCCTCTCTCGACACGCCATCGCAACGCAATATCATGCGCAGGGTTTGCAGCGCTTCCAGTTGAATCTGCCGCACACGCTCGCGGGTAAGCTCAAGTGTTGCGGCGAGTTGCTCCAGTGTCTGGATTTCGTAACCGTTAAGGCCGTAGCGTTTCTCGATAATATAACGCTGCTTCTCATTGAGACGGTAAAGCCACTCTTGAACACGATCCTTTATTTCCGACTGCTCTAGCATGAGGTCGGGCCCGGGTGTCGTGTCGTCGGGCATGATATCGCCCATTGATAGCAACGGATCAACGTCGAGTGGAGCATCCAGTGACATCATGCTCATATTCAGGGACAGCATCCGCTGCACATCCTTAACCTGCCGCCCGAGCAGATGGGCGACGTCATCAGCCTTGGGCTCCTTTCCGGTATGTGCTTCAAGGTGGCGAGCTGCCTGCAGGATAATATTCAGGTCCTTGATGACATGGACTGGCAGACGGATAGTCCGGGACTGGTTCATGATACAGCGCTCTATGTTCTGGCGTATCCACCACGTGGCATAGGTCGAGAATCTGAACCCGCGCTCAGGATCAAATTTTTCAAGCGCATGCATCATCCCCATGTTGCCTTCTTCGATCAAGTCCAGAAGGGCAACCCCGTGATTGGTATAATGCTTTGCGATATTCACCACCAGTCGGAGGTTGCACTCGATCATCCTCTGGCGGGCATGAAAATTATCCTGCTTGACCTGTCGCGTCAGCTCCGCCTCTTCTTTTGCGGTTAGTAATGAATTTTGCCCGATCTCGTTAAAATAGATTTGCGTGACATCGGTTAACAGGTAATCATTGTGGGCCTCGGCTGCCCCCTCAGGTGCTGCCTCGGCAGGTTCAACCGCTCCATCTTCGGGGTCCAATGGATCAGTCTGATCAAATGGCTCATCGTCACTGCTGTAATTAAGTTGGTTCATCCGGACGCCTCGGGTAAGTGTTTTAGTGGATCCACCGGCTTTCCATTCTTGCGGATTTCGAAGTGAAGCTTCACTAGATCAGTATCAGTGTTTCCCATCTCGGCGATCTTTTGCCCTTTCGTTACTGTTTCCCCTTCTTTTACCAGTATCTTATTGTTGTGAGCATAGGCGCTAAGGTACGTGTTGTTGTGCTTGATAATTACGAGCTTGCCATAGCCCTTCAAACCAGCGCCGCTGTAGACCACCTTCCCCGCTGCGGCGGCGGTCACCGCTTGTCCGGGCTTGCCCGCAATATCGATGCCTTTGCTGGTCTCCGAAAATCCTTCCAGCAATTTGCCTTTGGTTGGCCAGATCCAACCCACGCCGTCATCGGCCCGTGCAGGCTGGGCTTCAGACGGAGCAGGAGCGGTTTCAATGCTCTTTTCAGGGGCTGGATTTACCTTGGCGATTACCGGAATAACTGTTGCGGGCGCATCGGCCAACCCCTTGAGCTGCGCCAGCGACTGCTCTGAATACGGCACCTTGAATGCCCTCGGTCCGTTTTTCAGCTTGTCGGTATTCAGCGCCTGCCTCCCTTCCAGACCGGGGGTAGCACCAGGCTTTGACTGCAGGCCGGATTCGGAGAGGCTGAAAAGCGATGGTTGCGCCTGGTCGGCGGGTGGCGAAAGGTAGAGCTGCTGTCCTACGTGAAGCGAACCGGGATCTTGTATATTGTTCCACTCCGCTAAATCTTTTTGACTGACGCCCTGGTTAAGCGCGATTGCGTAAAGCGTATCGCCTTTCTGGACGACGTAAGGCTTCCCTCGCTGCACAGTCGTGTCGGGCACTGGACCAGATGGACCAGGCCTCTCGACAGTCTTCCCGGGCTCTTCCGGAAAGCGATCAACTACTGGAACAGGGCCTTTCTGTGTCGAGGCACATCCACTGACTACCAGGGATATGAGAACGGCTGGCCAGCAGGCAGAGTAAAAACTTCTTTTTTTTATTGTGTAAAACTTGAGATGCCGATAGCTCATGACAGCTCTAATGGTAACAATTTAATTTCACTAAATTTCTGTCCCAGTGTTTCTATCCGAATGCCTGTGGTTGTGCGCTCATGCCTTTCTCTCTTTCTGATCATCAACGTTTCCAGATACCGGATCCCATTGGAACGAACTTGACCTGTTCGAGTATTATCTGGTTGAATCCTTGCGAATTATGTTCGATAACGCACAAAAACTGCTCTTGATCGCCTTTAGGTAAAACCATCCTGCCACCAATAGAAAGTTGTTCGAGCAGCAAGCGCGGGACCTGTGCCGTTGCGGCCGTCAGAATGATCGCGTCAAATGGCGCGCAATCGGGCCATCCAAGCAAACCGTCCCCATGTTTAAGTCGAATATTGTTGAGGCCCAGCTCTCGCAAACGAGTGCGAGCCCGGCTCAGCAGTGGTCCGACCCGTTCGACCGAATACACCTCCCGTGCAAGCTGTGCCAGTACGGCTGTCTGATAGCCGCAGCCGGAACCGATCTCGAGCACCTTTTGGGGATTTCCACCCGCGCGCATCACTTCACTCATGCGCGCGACAGTGAAGGGACTGGAGATCGTCTGGCCATAGTTGATAGGCAGGGCAACGTCGTCATACGCGCGCGTTGCCAGAACTTCTTCGACAAAAATATGCCGAGGAACGCCACTCATCGCTGCCAATACCGCCTCATCACCGATGCCTTGCGCCCGCAGGCGCTCGATCATGCGCGCGCGAGTACGCTGCGACGTCATGCCAATGCCAGAATGACGATTATGCAAGCTGGTTGTACCCTCAAAAAGGCGTGCGGATCTATCCGTTCAGGTGATCCATTCTTTTATGGCATCGAGCTGCCCGTATCGGGTCAGGTCGATCTGCAACGGGGTAATGGATACCCGATTGTGCTTGACTGCGAAAAAGTCAGTGCCCTCCCCCGCATCCTGGGCAGGGCCTGCAGCGCCAACCCAATATACGGTTTCCCCTCGCGGGCTTCTGGATTTGACAACAGGTTCTGCCTTGTGCCGACGTCCCAGCCGGGTAACTTCCATACCCTGCAGTTCGTTATAAGCAATGTCGGGCACATTAATGTTCAGAAGAACCGGCCCAGGCAGTCTGTCGTTCTCAAAACGCTGAATTATCTCTTTGGCGACGAGCGCGGCGGCAGCGAAATTCCCCTTGGAGAAACCTGCAAGTGAAACCGCGAGCGATGGTATCCCCAACAGAAATCCCTCTGTAGCCGCCGCTACAGTACCGGAATAGATCGTATCATCGCCCATGTTGGCGCCATCGTTTATGCCGGATACTACCATGTCAGGTAACGTATCCAGCATGCCGGTCACCGCAAGGTGCACGCAGTCAGTGGGCGTACCATTGACGTAATAAAAGCCGTTATGGGATTTGTGCAGGCTTAGAGGCCTGTCCAGGGTGAGGGAATTGCTTGCCCCGCTTCGGTCACGCTCGGGTGCAACGACGACGATCTCAGCAATTGTTGCAAGCGCTTCCGCAAGACACTGTAGGCCGGGCGCAAAATACCCGTCATCGTTACTGAGCAATATGCGCATCTGAATAGTGCCCCAAGGTTTTTTTGCTTATCGGGGAAAGGCGGTGAGAGAACAATACCTGAAACTGTACCGGTAATCGAGTGGAAATATACCGGTACAGCTTGATTACAGGTACAGCTTGATGGTCGGGGCGAGAGGATTTGAACCTCCGACCACTTGCACCCCATGCAAGTACGCTACCAGGCTGCGCTACGCCCCGAGGATCGAAATTATAACAAAAACAAGCAGAGGGGCAGGAATCTTTCCCGGCATTTCCATTGCGAGCACAAATTATTCAGCTGCCGCCGATGCGTGGCATGACCGCGAACAGCACATCAGGAGCGAAGCAAGGAAACAACATTTTCGATCTCCCTGCGTAAGAGCGCGAGATCTATGTTTTTTGATTCGGGGATTATCGAGGCAGCGCCGGACGGGACGGATTCAGCCATCCCCTTATCCAGGCGACTACGGGCGCCATGAATGGTGAATCCCTGTTCATAGAGCAATTCACGGATCCGGCGCACAAGCAGTACTTCATGATGCTGATAGTACCGCCGATTGCCACGGCGCTTGACAGGCTTGAGCTGAATGAATTCCTGCTCCCAGTAACGCAGAACGTGCGGCTTTACACCGCACAACTCGCTCACCTCGCCGATAGTGAAGTATCGTTTTGCGGGGATGGGAGGCAGGCTCACATGCCTAACTGTTGTGCTTTCCATGCTGGTTTTTTTCCACCATTGCCTTCAGTTTCTGGCTGGCGTGAAAAGTAACAACTCGCCGCGCTGTAATCGGAATCTCCTCGCCGGTCTTTGGATTGCGGCCGGGCCGCTGCGGTTTTTCCCGCAACTGAAAATTTCCGAAACCAGAAAGTTTCACGCCGTCCCCGCTCTGTAGCGCGATGCGAACCTCCTCATAAAAGGATTCCACCATGTCTTTGGCTTCGCGCTTGTTAAAGCCGACCTTTTCGAACAGCAAATCCGCCAGTTCCGCCTTTGTTAAGGTCATAGTCTCGTCACCCATTTACCTGTTGTCTATTTTTTCTTCCTGATGAAAAGCCGTGCAGTTTAACATTCATGAGGCGCCATCAATCCCCGCGCCTGGCAATCTGCCCGCCGGTTTCATGGATTTTTTAGCCTGATTTTTTTCAGTTACGCAATGTCGCGTCGAAGCGCTTTTCCAGGACCCTGACAAGCTTCGCGACTTCCAGATCGGCTTGTGCATCCGTCAGGGTTTTTTCAGTATCTTGCAATAAGATACGGAATGCAAGACTTTTTTTGCCATGGTCGACCCCTTTGCCACGATAGACGTCGAACAGGGAAATGTCGGAAATGATGAGCGAGCTCTCACTCTTCATGCACTCCAGCATTATCCTAAAATCGATATCCTCAGCCACAACCACCGCAAGGTCTCTTCGTATGGATGGATACCTGGGAATCTCCCCAGCTTCAGGAAGCGTTCGCGCCGTCAGCAGGTCAACGTCGAGCTCAAACAGGATCGGCGCTTTGGGCAAATCGAACTTTTTCTGTAAACGCGGATGAAGTTCCCCGAGGTAACCGGCAACTCTACCGCCCGAGCTTATCCTTGCTGATTTACCAGGATGCAGCGCCGGATGCGGGCCAGGCTCGGCGTGAATCGCCGACGGCCAGAAGAGCGCCTCGATATCGCCTTTTACGTCGTAAAAATCTACCCAGCGGGCAGGAACTCCCCATTGTTCTTCCACTGCATCTCCGTAGCAGATTCCTGCCAGCATTTCACGCTGCAAATAGCCTTTGCCATCTTTTGAAAAACAACACCCTATTTCAAATAGCCGGACTCTCGTCTGTTTATGGTTCAGGTTGAATCGCAGGTTGGAGACCAGCCCCCCGAGCAGACTGCTGCGCATGACGCTCATCTGGCTGGATAAAGGATTTTTCAATGGCACCGGAGTTCTGTTGCCCGCCAATTCCAGTTCCCATGAGGCCTCCACGAAACCATAATTAATGACTTCCTGGTAATCCCGCTCAACCAAGGCTTCTCGCAAGCGTGATGTACTCCGCGTGGTTTCGGAATCGGGCAGCATATCCAATTCGCCAATGGGCAAAATGGATGGAATGTAATTGTAACCATGCACCCGCGCCAATTCCTCGATTAAATCTTCTTCTATCGCGATATCAAACCGATAAGTCGGCGGCGAAACATGAAACCCTCCCTCCGCGGATTGGAAGCCGAACTGCAGGCGCTGCAATAATTCTGCCACGCGGGCTTCTCCAAGATCCACGCCCAGCACGCGCCGTGCTCTTTCTAATCGGAGCCATATCGGATCGCGCGGCGGCAAGGAACCCCTCACCTCGGAAATCGGACCCGCCTGGCCGCCGCAGATTTCGAGTATGAGGCCAGCAGCGCGCTCCATCGCGTCACGCGTGGAGCCAAAATCAACGCCTCGCTCAAAGCGATGAGCCGAATCAGAGCTGAAACCCAGGAAGAAGGATTTTCCCGCGATCGCCGGAGGGGAAAAAAAGGCGCTTTCCAGAAATATATCGACGGTGTCGTTTTTCACACCGCTATCGCTTCCACCCATGATTCCCGCTAGCGCCAGCGGCCGGAACTCATCCGCAATGACCAGCATGTCAGGCTGAAGCACGAGGTTTTCGCCATTGAGCAGCTGGATGGTCTCACCTGGTTTGGCGTAGCGCACATGAATGGCACCCATGAGTCCACCCGAAATACGGGCAAGATCGAAGGCATGAAGTGGTTGCCCGAACTCCAGCATTACATAATTGGTTACATCCACGACCGTGTTAATGGTACGCATGCCGCTACGTTCCAGGCGGCGAGCTATCCACTGCGGGGTGGGGACGTCGGGCCTGATTCCGCGAATAACTCTGCCGCAATAAAGCGGACAGGCATCTGCTGCCTCTACGCGAACGGCCAAGGCGTCATCGCTTTGGTTGACGATCGGATGAACTGGCGCTGGACGCGCAGCTTCCCCGGTAATGGCCGAGACTTCCCGCGCGACCCCCTTCAACCCGAGGCAATCACCACGGTTGGGGGTTAGCTTGAGCGTGACAAGCTTGTCATCAAGCTCGTAATAATCACGAAAATCCGCCCCCGCCGGGGCGTCTGGCGGAAGCACGCATAAACCTTCAACCTCTCCCGGCAAACCCAGTTCGCTGGCCGAACATAACATGCCGGCCGATTCGACTCCCCGTATGCTGCTTTGCCTGATGGTATTCCCCGGCAGCTGGGCACCGGGCAGGGCACATGGCACCTTGATTCCAGCGCGCAAATTGGCTGCGCCGCACACTATCTGCACTGGCTCTGTACCTGCCCCTGTATTTACCCGACATATAGCAAGATGATCGGCGGCCGGATGCTTTTGAACAGAAAGCACCTCGGCAACGACCACCTTCTCGAAGGCCGGCGCGACCGGCTCGATAGCCTCAACCTCCAAACCCGCCATCGTTAACGCCTCAGCCAGTTCAGTAATTGATACGGGCGGGTTCACGAAAGTGCGCAACCAGTTTTCTGAAAATTTCATGGAATATATTTTTCCCCGAAGGGAAGCGGACAGAGAGCGCAAAGAAAGCGCAAGGGAGGCCTTATGCGCTAACAGCGCGTTTTTGTTTTCCTTGCTGCCTTCGCGGAGGATCGGCCTACAATATTCTTAACTGAAACGCCTAATTGAATTGCCTTAAGAACCTGAGATCATTCTCGAAAAACAACCGAAGGTCACTCACGCCGTATCTCAGCATCGTCAAACGTTCCACACCCATTCCAAAAGCAAAACCGGTATATTTTTCGCTGTCTATGCCGACATGCTTGAAAACGCTTGGGTGAACCATGCCACAGCCCAGCACTTCCAGCCAGCTGGTATAACTGCACACGCGGCAGCCATCCGTGCACATCACACAACCGATATCCATTTCAGCCGACGGCTCGGTAAAAGGAAAAAAAGAGGCCCGAAAACGAACCCGTAAATTGTCACGCTCGAAAAACCGCTGCATGAACTCCGAGAGCACGCCCTTTAGGGCGGAAAAGGTGGCGTTTTCAGCCACCCATAAGCCTTCTACCTGGTGGAACATTGGCGTATGGGTCAAATCCGAATCACGACGATAGACCCGCCCCGGAGCAATGACCTTCATGGGAGGCTGGGCACTGCGCATATGACGGATCTGTACGGGCGAGGTGTGCGTGCGCAGCAGGTGGCCGCTCACCTCATTTTCCACGTAAAACGTGTCGTGCATTGCACGCGCGGGATGGTTTTGGGGAATGTTCAGGGCTGTAAAATTGTAGAAATCGGTCTCGATCTCGGGACCGAATACCACGTCAAACCCAAGCGAGTGAAACAGGGTGCATATCCGTTCCGATACGCGGGTTACGGGATGCAAGCCTCCAGTCCCTAGCCCACGTCCCGGCAAGGTAACATCCAGCCTTTCCTCAGCCAGCTGCGCTTCGAGCTCTTTTTGCTGTATAGCCTCGCGTCGCGCCCGGAGCACTTCCTCCAGCTCTTCCTTGGCACGATTGATGCGCATTCCCAGAGCCGGGCGTTCTTCCGGCGGCAGGTTGCCAAGCCCCTTCATTAATCCCGTCAGCCTGCCATGCCGGCCAAGATACTGGCCCTTGGCCTGCTCCAGCTCAACAGCATCGTTAATGCTTGTAAAAAGACTTATTGCTTCACCAAGGAGCTGATCCAGATCATTCATGGAAATATGGCCTGGGATGGGCTCGAGCCCATCCACAACAAAAAAGGAGGCAAGGCGCTTCTGCCTTCAGCCTCCTCAAGTTCTTATTTATGTAAAGCTAGGCCGTCAGACTGGCTTTCGCCTGTTCCGCTATTTTTGCAAAGGCCAGCTTGTCAAATACTGCCAGATCGGCCAACACTTTGCGATCCACCTCAATCGCGGCTTTTTTAAGACCGTTCATAAACACGCTATAGGATAAACCACATTCACGAGCTGCGGCATTAATGCGGGCTATCCACAGGGCCCGAAAATCGCGTTTCTTTTGACGCCGGTCACGGTAGGCATATTGCCCCGCTTTCATCACCGCTTCCTTGGCAATGCGATACACATTCTTTCGACGCCCGCGATAGCCCTTCGCGAGGTCCAGCACTTTCTTGTGACGGGCATGAGCCGTCACCCCACGTTTTACTCTTGGCATTTTTTTCCTCCCTTACGCGTAAGGCAACATCGCGCGAACGGCCGCCATGTCAGCGTGAACCACCTCGACGGTTCCACGCAGCTGGCGCTTGGTTTTCGCGGTCTTCTTGGTGAGGATATGGCGCTTAAACGCGTGCGCATGCTTGATGCTGCCGCTAGCGCGCACGATGAAGCGCTTGGCGGCGCCACTTTTCGTTTTCATCTTTGGCATGAAATGCTCCTGCTTTAGTAGTATGACATCGGGCGCTTCCTGACATAATCTTCAGGAAAACTTGACGGGCCCGAAAATCACTTGTTTTAAAAAGACAATACCAGGACTGGTACGTTCACATGGAAAACTTCTGTGAGGTGCGGCTATTTCCCGCTTGCACAAAACCTGCGGAACACGGCTTTTCGGCTCTTGCGCACATCAGGGATGTGCCGAACCAGAATCGGGTGAGGTGCCTGTTCCATTAGTCATGTCTTGTTTCGGTTCCTTTGCTTTCCCCATCTTTACTTCTTTCTTCCGCGGGGACAGCACCATTACCATCTGCCTGCCCTCCATTCGCGGAAACTGCTCAACTATGGCATAAGGATCCAGGTCGGTCCTTACCCGTTCCAACAGGCGAACACCAAATTCCTGATGCGCCATTTCCCTGCCGCGGAATCGCAATGTAACTTTCGCTTTGTCCCCTTCTTCCAGGAAGCTGATGAGATTACGCAACTTGATCTGGTAGTCTCCATCGTCCGTGTTGGGACGGAACTTGACCTCCTTGATCTGAATTTGCTTCTGCTTAAGCTTGGCCTCGTGTTTTTTCTTGCTTTCCTGGTAGCGAAACTTGCCATAATCCATCAGACGGCAGACGGGCGGCTGGGCGGTAGGAGCAATTTCCACTAGGTCCACTTCGGCCTCTTCCGCCATTCGATTGGCGACCGTCAGGGTAACGACCCCTATCTGCTCTCCCTCGACGCCAACCAGGCGCACTTCCGGAGCATTGATCTCTTGGTTGATTCGTGCTGCTTTTTCCTGAACTATAGTAATTCCCCAGGTCTGGTTAGTGTGTTCTCGTCGATATTTCGGCCTTCAGCTGCTCAATCAACGCGTTCAAAGACATTTGCCCAAGATTGGCGCCAGCCCGGTTTCTAAGTGAAACCACTCCTGCCGCCACCTCCTTATCGCCCACAACAATCTGATAAGGCAATTTTTGCAAACTATGCTCCCTGATTTTATAGGTAATTTTTTCATTTCTCAAGTCCGCGTATGCTCTTAAACCGCTGCGCTTCAACTCATCGGCGACTTTTTGCGCGTAATTTGCTTGCCCCTCTGAGATATTCAACACTACGGCATGCTCCGGTGACAGCCACAAAGGAAGCGCGCCAGCATAATTCTCAATAAGAATGCCGATAAAGCGTTCCAAAGATCCCAGGATCGCCCGATGCAGCATCACAGGAATCTGCCGTGAGTTATCTTCAGCCACGTATTCAGCTCCCAATCGTTCCGGCATCGAGAAATCCAGCTGCAACGTTCCGCATTGCCACACCCGCCCTATACTGTCCTTAAGCGAAAACTCGATCTTTGGTCCATAGAAGGCACCCTCACCGGGTTGCAGCTCCCAGCTGAGCTTTTTATGCTCCAGAGCTGAACGCAGCGCGGCTTCCGCCCTATCCCACTGAACTTCGGAACCTACACGTTTTTTCGGCCGGGTGGATAGCTTTACCAGAATCTCGTCAAACCCAAAATCCGAGTAGACCCTCTGGAGCAGGTCTATGAATTGCACTGCCTCGCCCTGGACCTGAGACTGGGCACAAAAGATGTGAGCGTCGTCCTGAGTGAATGCACGTACGCGCATGATTCCATGCAGTGCGCCGGATGGCTCATTGCGGTGACATGAGCCAAACTCCGCTAGTCGCAAGGGAAGTTCCCTATAACTTTTCAGTCCCTGCTTGAATACCTGGACATGGCCAGGGCAGTTCATCGGTTTAACCGCAAAATCACGCTCCTCCGCGCGTGTGATGAACATGTTCTCACGGAAGTTTTCCCAATGGCCAGAGCGCTCCCACAAGCTCTTGTCAAGAACCGACGGCGTGCGTATTTCAAGATAACCATGATTTCGGAATATTTCCCGCATGTACTGTTCCACCTGCTGCCAGATCACCCAGCCTTTAGGATGCCAGAACACCATCCCTGGCGCTTCTTCCTGGATATGAAATAAAGCCAGCTGCCTGCCGAGCTTGCGATGGTCCCGCTTTTCCGCCTCCTCGAGGCGATGCAGATAGGCGTCCTGATCCTCTTTTCTGACCCAGGCAGTGCCATAAATACGCTGCAGCATTTCATTGTGCGAGTCACCGCGCCAATAGGCGCCTGCCAGTTTCATCAGCTTGAAAACCTTGAGCCTGGAGGTGCTCGGTACATGAGGTCCCCTGCACAGATCCGTGAAATTCCCTTGCGAGTAAAGCGATACATCCTCGTCCCCGGGAATCGATTCGATGATCTGCGCCTTATAGTGCTCGCCCTGATCCTTGAAAAAATTGATCGCGTCCGAGCGATCCCATACCTGTCGCTCCACTTTCAGGTCGCGCTTGCTGATTTCGGCCATGCGCTTTTCGATCGCTTCCAGATCTTCAGGCGTAAATGGACGTTTGTAGGAGAAATCGTAATAAAAGCCGTCCTCGATGACAGGTCCAATGGTTACCTGTGCATCTGGAAACAGCTCTTTCACCGCGTGCGCCAGCAAATGCGCTGTCGAGTGCCGAATGACTTCAAGCCCTTCGGCATCCTTGTCAGTAACGATTTTCACATCGCTGTCGCTCTCGATGGGAGCCGAGACGTCCACGAGCCTGCCGTTTACTTTGCCCGCCAGCGCGGCGCGACCCAAACCCGCACCGATCGAGGCGGCAACCTCGCCTACCGTCACCGGCTTTTCATAACGTCGCTCAGATCCGTCCGGTAAGCGAATGACAGCCACTATTCTTCCTTTCAAAAGAGAGTTATAAAAAACTTGCCGAAGATCAGCCGAGACCCGGGCCCCAATGAAAAACGGGCTCGGTCATCGCTGTATTTTCCCACAGTTTGACCGCAGACAAAAACGCTGCCATTTAGTATGTTTCTCCTTCGATGCTCTTGAGGCGCCTTGTCCGTGATGCGGTTTCGCTCACCAGCGCAACCTTAAATAACCTTCTGCTTCAGAAAAACCGAAGCGTATGCGATTGGCGCCCCGGCTTAGCATCACTTGCCTGCGAATCGGCCTGAACGGACCCGCCGCTGAAGCCGAGCGTTCAAGACGCAAGCGGCCTTCCCGCGGAGAAAAAATTTCAAGCTCAAACTGCCCTGGCTTAATCTCGTGAATCTTCGGGGCAAAAGGTCGAGCCAGCGGATCACCTATGAAAACGCCCTCACCTGGCCAAGGCACGCTTTTCCAGTAGGCTTCAAGCGCGCTTGCACCAAGTGCATAATAAAACATGGCAATTGCAGGAATTGGGAATTTCTGCATGTGATTGCACGGCTCCACCACAGTCCCGTAGCTCGCCGTCGCCCCCGCCTCGAGCCAGCGCAAACTACTCATCTGACTTGAACCGGTAAGCTGTCCACCGGCGGAAGTCAGATGATCGGCCAGTGCACCGGGCAGGAAATCGAGCGTATCCAGCCCCTCAACTTGCGCCGCGCCGGTGAAGTAGAAAAGAACATCGTGCTGATCCGTTATCGCCTCGGTTTCGTCAATTTCAACGGGAAAAACGCCAGCCAATTCCGCCTTCGTCCGTTCAAAATAGCTTGCACGTACGCTGCGGGCGTCATCGGACGTTACCACCAGGTAGGCGCGCCCCTTCGGAAAACTTTGATCTGCCGCAATGCCTCGGTCAATGAGGGCCTTGACCTGTTGAAAATCCCTCCCGGCCAGCATCATTGCGGGTCTAAGCCCGAGATCGTCGAAAGGACGATGGCTTGCAGAGTCGAAGTAGGGGCTGGGTTTGGTGGGACCGCAAGCCGAAGAGCAATAGCTCCTGTCGAAACCGAAAGCCAGAGCCGAGGTCAGAGACATGCATTCCACCCGGTAAGGAACAGTCCATGCCACGGCATAAGCTTGAATATGTGCCGGCGTAGCACGGTCGAGCTCGATTTTCAGCTTCTGAAACTCGTGCTCTGAAAGCACCTCACGACCAGGGGTAAACGTGACGTGCACCATGTTGGACGCGGGAATATGGCGGGCCTTTCGATAGTACTCCCCTATCTGCCTCGACAACCGATCGTTGTCGTTAACGATCACGCCGAGATCCTCGGGGGCGAGGCCGGTGCGGGGCAACTCAATCCGCGCCTCGGCAGTGACAGGCACGGGACATGTCAGCAAGACAGCCGCCAGGATGAGAAACAGGAATAACCGCTTTAAAACCCCCATGCTTGCAGGCAACTATGTGAGACGAACAGTGCATAATAAGGGGACGATGGAACCGAGTCCACCCTTAATGGCTTCCCTCCACGATCTGCTTTACCAACGCACACCACGCGTTCCTGTTACCACATCGCTTGTCGGCGCCAATCTGCTGGTCTTTGCCGCCATGCTGGCCAGCGGAGCGGGACTGTGGCACTCCGACAACAGTATACCGCTGGCTTGGGGAGCCAACTTCGGTCCTGCCACCCAGGACGGTGAGTGGTGGCGACTGGGCACCGCGATGTTCCTCCATTTCGGCATCATCCATCTCGCTTTGAACGTATGGGCGCTTTGGGACGGGGGACAGCTGGTTGAACGGATGTATGGGCATGCCCGCTTTGCCGTCATTTATCTTGCCAGTGGACTATCCGGCAATCTTTTATCGCTCGTCGTGCACAAGGGCCTTACGATTTCCGGTGGCGCCTCAGGGGCAATTTTTGGCGTGTACGGCGCCCTGCTGGTGTTTCTCTGGCGCGAACGCCGCAATCTTCACCCGCAAGAGTTTCGCTGGTTCTTCTGGGGCGCAGCGGCGTTTGCCGCCGCCAGCCTCATGCTTGGCTTTTTGATCACCGGGATTGACAATGCCGCGCACATCGGCGGGTTTGTCGCCGGCTTGCTCGCGGGCGTCATATTCGCGCGACCTCTCAAGGAAGCACAGCGCATCCCCGACCTCGCTCGTGCGCTGGCGGGAGGTATCCTTACACTATCAGCCGTCATCCTTTTCAGAGGGATTCCTGCACCTGCGTACCTATGGAGCGAAGAGTTGCTGGCACGCGAGGAAATTGGACAATTCCTTCGGGAAGATGCGGCAATCACCCAAGCCTGGCAAGAAATCCTGAATGAAAGCAAACGGGGGCACGTTTCGTTTGAAGAGCTGGCGGGACGCATTGATACGGCTGTGAGCGATCCGTATGAGGAAAGCTTTGAACATCTCTCCCATGTTCTGCCAAATCCGGCCATGCCGTCCGGCGCCACGCTGGAAATGCTTAGGCATTACGCCGAACTCCGCAGGGATGCCTCGCGCGCGCTGGTGGAAGGACTACGCACCCATAATCCCGGGCAGATCCGTAAAGCCCTGGAGAAGGCGCAACAGTCGTCGCGGGAGTTGGCTAGACCCGATAGGGAGGCATCCAGCCTCGGCCCCGACGAGCAGGGTCAAGAATAACGCACAGGGCAAAAATGGACGAGCCGAACCGTGACAAGGATACATGCAGCTTGAGTCAGCTGTTTCCCTCACCCCTCGCTTATCCTCGGCTACCCCCCGGCTCGCAAGCGGCGGTTTCTTAACAACTCAATCGGAAAAAAACCTTGCAAAAAACCCCTAAAAAATCTTTTGACACCTGTAAAAAAATATTGCACCATTTGCTGAACGCACTAACTGTAGTAAAACATGTCCTATACTGATACTAGATATAGTGGTTTGGGAGTTTGAAAAGTTTCCACAGGCGAAAACAGAACATTTGCGTACAGTTAGTTTGCGCATCGATAAGGAGGATCAGACATGCAGCTCACAACCGATCATACGAACCGTCCCGCAGTATCGGGCCACGATTTTTCTTCGACCCATTCCAATCAAGAGACGAGGTACTCCCAATACAAGATTATTCGCCGCAATGGATCGGTGGCGGGATTCGAGCCTGCCAAAATATCCATAGCCATGACCAAGGCGTTCATTGCGGTCAATGGTGGCCAAGGCGCAGCCTCGGCCAGAGTGCGCGAAGTGGTCGCGCGGCTCACGGATGATGTAGTAAAAGCGTTGATCCGTCGCCAACCCGCGGGTGGAACGTTTCATATCGAAGATATCCAGGACCAGGTCGAACTGGCGCTGATGCGGTCCGGAGAGCATGATGTGGCACGTGCCTACGTGCTCTATCGGGAGGACCGGGCCCGCAAGCGGGCAAAAGAAAAAGAAACAGCGGTGGCGGGGGCACCGGAAGGTACTCTGAATGTGCTGGAAAACGGTCGACTGGTACCGCTCGATACAGTTCGCCTGCTTAAGCTGATCGAATCGTCCTGTGTGGGACTAGGCAAAGCGGTAAACCCGTCACTGATACTTAAATCCACCTTGAAAGACCTCTATGACGGCGTGCCTATGGACGAAGTCCAAAAATCAGCCGTTCTCTCGGCACGAGCACTGATTGAAAAGGAGCCCGCATACAGCCATGTGACGGCGCGGTTGTTGCTCCATGCCCTTCGTCTGGAGGTGATGAATGAGGAAGTCCTCCACGAGGAGATGGCGGATCGCTATGCGGAATACTTTCCCGGCTTTATCAAACGCGGGATAGAGGCCGAACTGCTGGACGAACGCCTGGCACAATTTGATCTGGTACGCCTCGCCAATACGCTCGATTCCAGCCGCGACCTCAAGTTCGGTTATCTCGGACTGCAAACTTTATATGACCGCTACTTCCTACATGTGCAGGGTCACCGTATCGAATTGCCCCAGGCATTCTTCATGCGTGTCGCAATGGGACTGGCGCTGAACGAAATTGACAGGGAGGCGAGGGCCATCGAGTTCTACAATGTGCTGTCGAATTTCGATTTCATGAGTTCCACTCCCACGCTGTTCAATTCGGGAACTCGCCGCTCCCAGTTGTCTTCGTGTTATCTGACGACTGTGGCGGACAACCTTGATGGAATCTATGAAGCGATCAAGGAGAACGCATTGCTCGCCAAGTATGCCGGCGGGCTTGGCAATGACTGGACACCGGTGCGGGCAATGGGCTCGCACATCAAGGGCACCAACGGCAAGTCGCAAGGGGTCGTGCCGTTCCTGAAAGTGGTATCCGATACCGCCGTAGCGGTCAATCAGGGTGGGAAACGCAAGGGGGCCGTGTGCGCCTACCTGGAATCGTGGCACCTGGATATCGAGGAATTTCTGGAGCTGCGCAAAAATACGGGTGACGACCGCCGCCGCACGCACGATATGAATACTGCCACCTGGGTTCCTGATCTTTTCATGAAGCGCGTGACGGAAGGAGGCGAATGGACGCTTTTTTCACCATCGGACGTGCCCGACCTTCATGAAAAATTTGGCAGATCGTTTGAACAGGCTTATGTTGCCTACGAGGAGAAGGCTGCGCGTGGAGAAATCGGTCTGTACAAGAAAATTCCCGCGATACAGTTGTGGCGCAAAATGCTCAGCATGCTGTTTGAAACCGGGCACCCATGGATTACCTTCAAGGATCCCTGCAATATACGTTCGCCGCAAAATCACATCGGTGTCGTGCATAGTTCCAACCTTTGCACCGAAATAACCCTGAATACCAATGACCATGAAATCGCGGTGTGCAATCTGGGTTCGGTCAATCTCGCTGCTCACGTGAATGACGGCGCGCTTGATGCTGACAAGCTCAGGCGAACTGTGGGCACGGCAATGCGCATGCTGGACAACGTCATCGATATCAATTTCTACGCCGTCCCCAAAGCGCGCAATTCCAATCTGAAGCATCGCCCGGTAGGGCTGGGCATCATGGGCTTTCAGGATTGCCTGCATAAGTTGCGCATTCCCTATGCTTCAAACGAGGCAGTTGAATTTGCCGATCGCACGATGGAAGCGGTCGCCTACCGGGCCTATTGGGCTTCCACCGAATTGGCCGAAGAGCGCGGCCGTTATGCCTCCTATCGCGGCAGTCTTTGGGATCGCGGTATTCTTCCGCAGGATAGCCTTGACCTGCTACGTGAAGAACGCGGAGGATATGTCGAGGTAGACAAGTCCTCGACTCTCGAATGGGATACCTTGCGCGAGCGCATCAAGCGGCATGGCATGCGCAACTCCAACTGCCTTGCGATCGCGCCAACCGCGACCATTGCAAATATCATCGGTGTATCGGCCAGCATTGAGCCAACCTACAAGAACCTGTACGTTAAATCCAACTTGTCGGGGGAATTTACAATGGCTAACGTATACTTGGTAAACGACCTGAAAAAACTGGGGCTTTGGGATGAGGTCATGATTTCCGATCTCAAGTATTTCGATGGTTCCTTGAGCAAGATCGATCGGGCACCAGCTGATCTTCGCAGACTTTACGCCACAGCATTCGAGGTGGAGCCTCAATGGTTGATCGAAGCGGCAGCGCGACGGCAGAAATGGATTGATCAGGCACAATCGCTAAACATCTATATGGCGGGGGTGTCCGGGAAAAAACTGGACGAAGCGTACAAGCTGGCCTGGGTGCGCGGTCTGAAAACCACTTATTACCTTCGCTCGCTGGGTGCAACTTCAGCGGAAAAATCGACGGTGGACGCAGGATCCTTGAACGCGGTTCCCGCGGATGGAAGCGAGATGATGAGTATGAATGGCGCCCTGCCATCCACAACGGATGTGAAATATTGTGCCATTGACAATCCCGAGTGTGAGTCATGCCAATAATTTTTGGACCTGGGAATTAGGAGAAGAGGACATGCTGATATTTGAGGAGGAAGCAGTGCAACCAGGAATGGCTCAAATGAACGGGGCAATGAACGGGATATTGGACGATGCAATGCTGACTGCATCAAGTCACCAGGCAACCGACGCGGCAACGGGTTCAAGAGGTTTTCACCCTGTTGCGGCAGGTAACGCTACCCGCCGCATATCGGTCGAAGACAAGCGCATTATCAACTGCAAGGCCGATGTCAACCAGCTCGTGCCGTTCAAATACAGATGGGCATGGGAGAAATACCTTGACGCGTGCGCTAACCATTGGATGCCCCAGGAAATCAACATGAGCGCGGATATAGCCCTCTGGAAAGATCCCAATGGACTGACGGAGGATGAGCGCCGCATTGTCAAACGTAACCTCGGATTCTTCGTCACGGCTGATTCGCTCGCCGCCAATAATATTGTGCTGGGGACGTACCGGCATATCACCAATCCGGAGTGCCGCCAGTATCTGCTGCGCCAAGCCTTTGAGGAAGCCATTCATACGCATGCCTACCAATATATCGTCGAGTCGCTGGGACTGGATGCGGGTGAGATTTTCAATGCCTATCATGAGGTGGCATCTATCCGCGACAAGGACGAGTTTCTGATTCCGTTCATAGACATACTTACCGATCCGGGATTCAAGACTGGAACGCCTGAAGCCGATCAGAAACTGCTCAGAAGCCTGATCGTATTTGCGTGCATAATGGAAGGGCTTTTCTTCTATGTCGGTTTCATACAAGTCCTCGCGCTCGGAAGACAGAACAAGATGACTGGCTCAGCGGAGCAATATCAATACATCCTCCGGGATGAATCCATGCATTGTAATTTTGGCATAGATGTCGTGAATCAGATCAAGATGGAAAACCCGCATTTATGGACCAAGGATTTTCGCGATGAAATAAGCGCACTCATGCGCCAGGCGGTGGCACTGGAATACCGCTATGCTGAAGACACAATGCCGCGCGGAGTGCTGGGGCTGAACGCCCCCATGTTCAAGGAATACTTGCGCTACATTGCGAATCGTCGCTGCCAGCAAATCGGGCTGGACGTTCTCTACCCGGGGGCCAGCAATCCTTTCCCCTGGATGTCGGAAATGATAGACCTGCAAAAGGAGAAAAACTTTTTTGAAAAGAGGGTTACCGAATATCAGACCGGCGGAGCATTAAACTGGGACTGAGCAAAAAAGGGAGGCCATGGGCAAACCAGGCATTACCCCTACCTCTTTAATTTATCCTATTTAATCAATATCCTTTAATGAATACCGATAAGACTCCAGGCAATATACCGGAGCTGTAATTCTCTAACGTTAACCTTAATAGGAGATTGAAATGGCAACGACCGGGAAATCAACAGAAGAAAAACCAACCACACAGAAATCCGTAGACGAAAAAAAGTCGGCATCCAAGAAAGAAGCTTCAGCAAAAAAGGCGGCTGACAAGGAATCGGCTGGGAAAAAAAGCGAAAACAAGTCCGAGAAAAATAGTAAGGAAAAGTCAGACAAAAAATCTGAGAAAAAAGCGGAGAAGAAGGCGGAAAAGAAGGCTGAGAAGAAGGCGGAAAAGAAAGCGGAGAAAAAGGCCGAGAAAAAAACGGAGAAAAAAACTGCTGCATCAGATAGTGAAACCGCGTCAAAAAAAGAGGCCTCCGTCAAAAAACCCAAGAAATCCGGGCAAACCACGAAAGCGGATACCGATGTAACCTCCGAAAAAGCCTCTCAAAAGAAAACATCGGATAAAAAAACTGCAACGAGGAAAAAAGCGTCCGCAGAGAAATTAATAAAAAAGCCGACGGCACATCCGCTCTAACCAGCCGGCTTCGGATTAGGCTTTTTCTCTTCCGGAGGATCGCGTTCCTGACCGGGTCATCACGCTGCAACCCTGTAGCAGGTTGCCTGGTCATAGCGCTTTCGCGCAAAGAACCCTTCTCCTTCTATCGCCGCATAGAGGCGGGGCCACGCCCCGCTGCTTGCAAAATATTGGGACGATCACAAGGGTGCGGCGAAGGTCGGGGTTTGGTCTACGGCGGAAGAAGCGCAAGGCGGCGGCCGGCCGGACCGGTGCCGCGAGGAGCCCTGCAGCGCGGGGATTGGCCGTTGGCGTTGGCGCCTTTCGTGATCCAGCATCGCCGCGCGGCCCTGGTGAGGTTTAGGGACTCAGGTTTTTTATCACGCCGAATAAATCACATTCTCTTCACTTTTTGCCAACACCTGCTATGCTAAATTTTGACCAAAATAAGGGTCCTGCTCAGCAATGCTTCGATCTGATCCACACCTCCAGAATCGACAAGGTTCAAGCGCTCGGCCTACCAGTTTTGGTACTGCATCAGCCCAATCCCTGACACAACGTCCCGTGTGGAGGGCGCTCGAAAGACACTATCAATCGGTTCACCTGTTGCACCTGCGGCAGCTTTTCGCTGACGACCCCTTACGAGCCGAACGCTTCGCGGTTGAAGCAGCCGGGATCCACCTGGATTATTCCAAGAACCGCATCACGGAAGAAACGCTGACGCTGCTTGTTCAGCTAGCCGAAGAGTGTGGCTTGGGAGAACGCATCGAAGCAATGTTCGCAGGCGAACACCTCAATGTAACGGAAGACCGTCCCGCGCTTCATATTGCCTTGCGCGCGCCCCGCGACGACCGGATCATGGTCGACGGGGTGGACGTGGTGCCACAAGTGCATGAGGTACTCGACCGCATGGACGCATTTGCCGAACAGGTACGCGATGGGCGTTGGCGGGGGCATACCAGCAAGCGAATCCGGAATGTCATCAATATTGGAATTGGCGGCTCAGACTTGGGGCCAGCCATGGTCCATGAAGCCCTGCGTTATTACAGCTTGCGCGATATCAATTTTCGCTTCGTATCCAACGTGGACGGCACGGATTTCAGGGAAGCGACCAGGGATATTGATGCCGAAGAAACACTTTTCATCATCTGTTCGAAAACTTTCACGACCCTTGAAACGCTGACCAATGCGGGCGCGGCGCGTGCCTGGGTTCTCGACAGGATGAGCGACGAAAGGGCGGTACGGAAGCATTTTGTGGCAGTTTCAACCAATTCGGAGGAAGTGTCGAAATTCGGTATCGACCCTTCCAATATGTTTGAATTCTGGGATTGGGTCGGAGGGCGTTATTCGGTGGACTCCGCAATCGGGCTTTCAAACATGATTGCGATCGGTCCGCAAAACTTTCATGCAATGCTGGACGGCTTCCGCGAAATGGACATGCATTTTCGCACGACGCCTTTTAAGCAAAATCTGCCGGTACTCATGGGGTTGCTCTCGATCTGGTACAACGATTTCTTCAACGCCGGAACAATGGCTGTGCTCCCGTATGCCCAATACCTCAAACGCTTCCCCGCCTATTTGCAGCAATTGATCATGGAGAGCAATGGCAAGAATGTCACGATGGATGGCATTCAGGTTGACACGGAAACTTCTCCGGTTGTCTGGGGAGAACCGGGCACCAACGGGCAACACTCATTCTATCAACTCCTCCATCAGGGGACCCGGCTGGTCCCCTGCGACTTCATCGGCTTCTGCCGGACATTGCAGCCGCTGGGGAACCAGCATGATCTCCTCATGGCGAATTTTTTTGCCCAGACTGAAGCATTGGCATTCGGGAAGACTGAGGATGAGGTGAGATCGGAAGGCGTCCCTGAATGGCTCTGCCCGCACCGTAGTTTCGAAGGCAATCGCCCAACCAACACGATACTTGCGGAGCGCCTGACCCCACATACGCTCGGGGCTCTGGTCGCCCTCTATGAGCACAGTGTCTTCACACAGGGGACAATCTGGAATATCGACTCGTTCGATCAATGGGGTGTTGAACTGGGCAAGGCTCTGGCGCAGAAAATTCTCCCGGAACTGGAGGAGACGAACGCACTACCACTGAATCACGACAGCTCGACGAATGCCTTGATCATGCGTTATCGCGGATGTAAATAAGCGATAAGCACATACGTAACCGGCACCCGAGGACAGGAATGGTTTGGGAATAAATGGTAGCATTGGTAAAGAACCAATGGGCGAGAGCACGGCAAAACCATATGCTCTGTCTCAGCGTTTATGGCGCCTCTCTCGTGGGAAGATCTGACGCAGCCAGTTTTGTTGAGGCCGAGCCAACCGCCATTTTGTTTCGAATGAGTGTAGAGGTATGCCATGCCCGAGCAAAAGACAATCGATCAGACGTGTATTGATACGCTCCGCAGCCTCTCCATAGACGCGGTGGAAAAAGCGCGCTCCGGACATCCTGGCACTCCCATGGGTGCCGCGCCGACAGTCTATTGCCTGTGGCAGCGTTTCCTGCGATCTGACCCTCTGGATCCCGAATGGCCGAACCGGGACCGTTTCATCCTTTCTGCCGGCCACGCCTCTGCACTGCTCTACAGTCTCCTCTATCTCGCACAGGTTAAAGCAGCAAGTCCTCGCTACGAAACCACCGACAGGCTGGCGGTAACGCTCGAGGACCTTAAAAATTTCAGACAGGCCGGCAGCCGCTGCACCGGCCATCCCGAATATGGCTGGACCTCAGGTGTCGAAACGACGACCGGGCCGCTTGGTCAGGGAGCCGCCGTGAGTGTCGGGATGGCGATGGCGGCGTTTTGGCTTGGAGCGACCTACAACAGGCCTGATTTCAAACTGTTCGATTACGACATTTATGCGTTCTGCAGTGATGGCGATGTGATGGAAGGAATCAGCAGCGAGGCTGCCTCTCTTGCCGGCCATCTCAAGCTTTCCAACCTTCGCTGGATTTATGACGATAACAGGATCACCATCGAGGGATCAACCGATCTTACCTTCACGGAAAATGTGGGTGCGCGATTCGAAAGCTACGGTTGGCATGTCATACGGGTAGGCGATGCCAACGATCTCGATATGCTTACGAATGCGTATCGGGAGGCCATCGCTACGCGTGACCGGCCTACCCTGATTATCGTGCGCAGCCATATCGGATACGGCGCACCGCACAAGCAAGACACGCGCGAAGCCCATGGTGAGCCGCTTGGTCCAGAGGAAGCACGACTGGCGAAGCAGTTTTACGGCTGCGATCCAGATAGGCAATTCTACGTACCGGAGGGCGTGACAGAGCACTTCAAAGCGCAACTTGGGCGACGGGGAAGCAGCGCGCATGAGATCTGGAAAAAATTGTTTTCCGACTACCGCGCGATGTATCCCGATCTCGCGGGACAACTCGATTGCATGCAGGAACGCGGATTGCCGCCGGGCTGGGACCGTGAGTTGCCGACATTTCCCGCCGACAGCAAAGGTATGGCGACGCGTGACTCATCGGGTAAGGTCTTGAACGCCATTGCCGAGAATATGCCATGGCTGCTGGGGGGTGCGGCAGATCTTGCCCCGTCTACGAAAACGGAGCTGAAAGGCGAGTTTTTCGGAGATTTTCAGGCGCCTGTACAGGGGGCGAAGGGTGATTACAAGGGGCGAAATTTTCACTTCGGTTTGCGTGAGCACGCAATGTGCGCCATTGTTAATGGGATGAGCCTTTCGAAACTGCGTCCTTATGCCGCAAGCTTTCTTATTTTTACGGACTATTGCAGGGCCGCGATCCGACTGACCGCGATGATGGAGATCCCCGTCATCTATATCTGGACGCACGATTCCATCAGCCTTGGAGAAGACGGCCCCACGCATCAGCCTGTTGCCCATCTGGTCTCCTTGCGCGCAATGGTAGGCATGATCGTACTCCGTCCAGCGGATGCGAATGAGGTCGTTGAAGCCTGGAGGATTATCATGACGCTGCGGGACCGTCCGGCTTGCCTGATTCTCACCCGCCAGGCAGTGCCTACTTTCGATCGCGGCAAGCTGGCCCCCGCGAGCGGGCTTTCCCGAGGAGCCTATGTGCTGGCAGACGCCGCGGATGGTAAACCTGACGTGCTGCTGCTGGCTACTGGCAGTGAGGTTTCTCTTTGCGTGGCGGCATACGAGGCACTCAAATCCGAGGGGATCAAAGCCAGGGTCGTCAGTATGCCGTCCTGGGAATTGTTTGAGGATCAGAGTGAAGAGTATCGTGAGCAAGTCTTACCGGCTCGAGTAAAAGCACGCGTCGGAGTGGAGGCAGCCTCCACCTTCGGTTGGGAACGTTATACAGGAAGGGAGGGATACACCATCGGCGTGCACTGCTTTGGCCTGTCCGCGCCCGGAAAAGTAGTTGCTCAGCATTTTGGATTCGAGCCTGAGCATGTGGTCGCGGCAGCCAAGGAACAGATCGCACGCCACGCTGCATCCGCAGGTCAAGCAGGCCAATAAAGGGGATATAAAGGATTTCTCGCCCGACTTTTTGCCGGATAAGTCGCGCTAACCACCGGAACGATCTATGACAATCAGCCCACTTGCAGGAAAGCCGGCCCCGCCAGAAATGCTGGTGAACATACCCAGGCTTATTACCGCATATTACACACAAACACCCGACGTAACGGTGCCTGCGCAGCGGGTCGCATTCGGTACCTCCGGTCATCGCGGTTCAGCACTGGAAACGGGGTTTAACGAATGGCATGTGCTGGCCATCACGCAGGCGATTTGCCTCTACCGCAGCAAGCAGCACATCAGCGGGCCGCTTTTTCTCGGCATCGATACCCACGCGCTTTCCGAACCGGCGTTTGCCAGCGCGCTGGAAGTATTGGCCGCGAATGACGTCGAGGTGATGATTGCGGGCGAGGGCGACTACACGCCCACCCCGGCCATATCGCATGCGATATTAACCTACAATCGAGGACGTTCGGAAGGGCTTGCGGATGGCATCGTTATTACTCCATCGCACAATCCCCCGGACAGCGGAGGCTTTAAATACAATCCACCGCATGGTGGCCCGGCAGGGGTAGAGATTACTTCGTCCATCGAATCTCTCGCGAATGAATATCTCAAGAACAATCTGGCGGGGGTGAAAAGAATACGTCTTGAAGCTGCCTTACGAGCACCGACAACGCACCGACATGACTTCCTGAATTCTTATGTGGAAGATCTTGCCAGTGTAATCGACATGGCAGCCATCCGCGCGGCGGGCATCCACATGGGCGTTGATCCACTTGGCGGAGCAGGCGTGAACTATTGGGCTGCAGCGGCGGAACGTTTCAAGCTGAACCTTGAGACGGTAAGAAAGGAAATAGACCCCACGTTCCGCTTCATGACGGTTGATTGGGATGGAAAGATCCGCATGGATCCGTCCTCACCCTATGCGATGCGGGGATTGATTGATCTGAAAGACCGCTTCGATATTGCTTTCGCATGCGATACGGATCACGACCGCCATGGGATCGTAACCCGCAGCACAGGTCTGCTGCGAGCCGATCATTATCTTTCAGTGGCCGCCGATTATTTGTTCCGTCATCGTCCCGCGTGGGTACGCGGCGTGGCGGTGGGTAAAACGGTCGTCAGCAGCCAGATGATCGATCGAGTCACCAGAAGGCTTGGTCGCAACCTTTTCGAGGTTCCTGTTGGCTTCAAGTGGTTCGTGGATGGGCTACATGATGGCTCGTTGGGATTTTGTGGCGAAGAAAGCGCGGGAGCCTCGTTCCTCCGCTTCGACGGCTCAGTCTGGACCACCGACAAGGATGGGATCATTCCTGCCTTGCTATCAGCAGAGATTACGGCACGTACCGGCCGCGACCCCGGCGAACTGTATCGCGAGCTTGAACGGGAGCTCGGCGTGTCGGTATCTGTTCGCATGGATGCGCCCGCCTCCCCGGTGGAAAGAAAAATCCTGGCGAATTTCTCGCCCGAGCAGATCGACTGCTCCGACCTGGCTGGAGAGAAAATTGGCGCGATTCTCACACGTGCGCCAGGCAATAATGCTCCGATAGGCGGAATAAAGGTGATTGCAAAAAATGGCTGGTTTGCGGCACGGCCGTCTGGAACGGAGGATATCTACAAGATTTATGCTGAGAGTTTCCTTGGGCCAGATCACCTTGAGCGGATACTTGAGCAAGCGCAAGCAGTGGTTTCCGACGCGCTTGCCGGAGCGTCAGCCGACACGGCGCTCAAAAACCGGCCAACTGCCGAGGCCGCTGGGCGGCCAGGCTGACCCAGCCTCCGTGATGCGTGAAACAATTGGTATGGCGGTTACAGGATGAGCGACTGAATGGATGACAATTGGGTCGTTCACGAATGTGAGGTGGCGCTTCTTCTGATCGATGTCATCAACGATCTGGAATTTGAAGACGGAGAAAAACTTGTGGGAGCTGCGCAGGTTGCTGCGGAAAATACTGCCCGACTAAAACGCGCGGCAAAGACACATAGCGTACCGTGCTTGTACGTGAATGATAATTTTGGTCGGTGGCGGTCAGATTTCAAAAATACCGTCGCCCGCTGCGTAAGGGATGGTGTTCGTGGCGCGATGGCGAGCCGCAAACTTGTTCCCGAGGCCGATGATTACTTCGTTCTCAAGCCCCGGCATTCCGGCTTCTACCAGACCCCCCTTGACCTTTTGCTGCGGCATTTGCGAGCGACCAAGCTGATCCTTTGCGGGCTGACGACCGATTCCTGCGTGTTATTCACTGCCAATGATGCTTACCTGCGCGGATATGAAATCATTATTCCGGAGGATTGCAGCGCGGCAATAATGGAGAAAAAGCACTCCAGGGCGCTCGGCCAAATGCGCGATACGGTGAAGGCGCGCACGGACGAGTCCATGTGGATCGACTTTTCGCAACTGTCCAAGCACAGCACCCCGCCGCCTGCGTGAAAACCAGGATTGGCCAGCCTGTTGTCATCGAGCATGTTGCAGCGGAGGCAGCGCAAACAATCAAGGAGGGGAAGATGCAGCTTGGCTTGATCGGTCCAGGCCGTATGAGCATCACGATGGCGTCGGGGCATATAGACTACCTGGGAGACGTCTGCCCGGCAACTCTACCCGGAATTGCGGAGAGGGCCGCGGGGCCCGTTATCCTCGGAACGCTGTTCAGCCGCTTTAAAGCGCGGGAAAATACCGATTACGCCGGTCGGGTACTTTCCGCCAGGCGAAAGCGGTTCGGGATGCATGAAGAAAAAAAAGGAGAGGCTTGAAATGCCGGTGCCAGACGAGTCCAAACTTCCCGAGCCCCGGTCCGACGCGGTTATACTCTTTGGGGTGACGGGCGATCTGGCCTATAAGAAGATATTCCCGGCCTTATATGCCATGGTAAAGAAGGGTTGGCTCGATGTACCCGTGGTGGGTGTCGCCTCGACCCACTGGAATCTTACCCAGCTCAAGGACCGGGCTACCCAGGCTATTACTAGCTCTGGAAAAATAGATGATCCCGATGCGCTGAACCGTCTTCTATCCCTGCTCCAGTATGTGGCCGGCGACTACAATGATACGGGCACTTTCTACAGGCTTAAAGAGGCCCTGGGCCCGGCAAAGCAGCCTGTTTATTATCTTGCCATTCCGCCCACTCTTTTCGAAACCGTCATAAGGAACCTGGGGGCTACGGGTTTGGCGCATAATGCGCGAGTGATGGTTGAAAAGCCGTTCGGGCGGGATCTCGCTTCCGCGCGCGAGCTCAACGGGATTGCGCGATCGGTATTTCCCGAGGACTCCATTTTTCGCATCGATCACTTCCTCGGCAAGGAAGCGATCATGAATATCCTTTATTTTCGTTTTGCCAACGCTTTCCTTGAACCCATCTGGAATCGTAACTATGTCGCAAGCGTTCAGCTCACGCTGGCAGAGAATTTCGGAGTGGAGGAACGCGGCGCGTTTTACGAAACGGTCGGGTGCCTGCAAGACGTGATCCAGAACCACCTCTTTCAGATCGTGGCGCTGCTTGGCATGGAGCCGCCATCCTACAGAGGCTTTGGGGCCGTTCAGGTCGAGAAAACGAATATTTTCCAGGCGATGCGCCCGGTAAACCCGGATGATGTGGTGCGCGGGCAATATGAGAGCTATCGAAGCGAGCCAGGTGTTGCCAAGGATTCGGATGTTGAAACGTTCTGCGCCCTGCGGTTGTTTATTGATTCATGGCGCTGGGAAGGCGTGCCCTGGTATTTGCGTTCCGGGAAATTTCTTGCGGAAACGGCAGCGGAAGTTCTTGTCCAGTTGAAACCGCCCCCACAGAGGCTTTTTCAAGACTCGGGGCCGGATCCCGGGCACGCCAATTACCTAAGATTCAGGCTTTCGCCGATCTCGGCCATTGCGCTTGCCGCGCGAGTCAAACACCCAGGAAAGGAGTTCGTAGGAGATCAACACGAACTCTGCCTGGTCGAGGAGCACTTCGGGCGGGAGTCGCCTTACGAGCGGCTAATTCGAGATGCTATGAACGGCGAGGGCGCACTATTCGCTCGCGAGGAAGGGGTGGAGGCCGCCTGGTGCGCTCTCGAGCCGGTCCTGAAAAAGCACCCTCCCGTCATTCCCTACAAGCGAGGCAGCTGGGGACCGGAGGAGGCGGACAAACTGATCGCTCCGGATGGCCGGTGGCATAATCCAGAGTCAAGAATCTGATCTTAAACCGTTTTTAAACTTCCGGCAGTAATAAGGGTAACTATAGCGATAAGCGTAATAGGTCTATTGATGAACTTGACGTTTTTTTTACATTTAGCGAATGCTTTATTCACACGGCTCATGCTATTTTCAAATTGCATAGCACCATATGCAATCCTCCCATATCAAAAGCCAATTTTATAAGGGGTCAGTCGTTATGAAACCATCATTTCGTTTGTTATTTCCGTCAACAACGCTTGTTTCCGCTCTTTTAGTGATTGGGCTGTCGAACGCGCAGGCTGCGGATCTGCCTGAACAAAGCCCAATCGATTTCAACCCCCTGAATACAACGTTTAACCCAAACCTGGCACCGCTGAATTTTAACCTGAGCTCGGACACTCCGCTAAAGCGTAATAAATAATGGCTCACCGGGCGAATTTAAAACCGCGGTAAGGGCTAATCTCGTCGATCCCAATGCTGGCTCAGCTACAGTGAATGGGGATACCTATAAATTGGCCCAATTTCATTTTCATACACCCGCGGAAAATTTGGTAAGGGGCATTACATACCCAATGGAGATGCATCTGGTGTTCCAGGATGCCAACAGTCACTTGCTTGTGGTTGGCCGGTGGGTTGAGGAAGGTGCAAAAAATGTAGCGCTCGACCCGATTTTCTCCCATATACCGCAGAATACGACGACGACGCTCGCTGTCGATCACTTCAATTTGAATTCGCTTATCCCAGCTAATCTGGATTCTTTTCGCTATGATGGCTCGCTTACCACACCTCCCTTCAGCGAAGGCGTAAAGTGGGTCGATCTCGCCACCCCGCTGGATATGTCTTCGGATCAAATCAATGCCTTTAGCTCGCTGTTTCCGCCTACAGCAGAAAACCCAATGGGGGGACGCACGTGAGGTTCAGGCGCTCAATGGGCGGCCCATATTCACCGATGTACAGGGATTTGCATCCCCGGTTCCCGAACCGGAAACCTATGCCATGCTGCTGGCAGGTCTTGGGCTGATCGGGTTTGTCGCAAGCCGTAAAAGCCGCGCGAGCGCACTTGCATCCGGAATTTCGCCTGCATAACGTCGTGCTGGTTCACTCCTGTCACATTTAAGCCTTGTTGCCCGGTCTTTGCCATTTCCAATGATGGCGGACGACCGGGCGCCTTACCGTTGGTTAGTCGGTTATTTAACCATTTGGGAATATCAATCTCTCTCTCTGGTTAAATCGTGGATCGTCCTGCTTTTTGGTTCGCTGCTGTTTTATTTTTTGAATCCCATTTTTTTAATCCCTTTTTAATCCCGCGTGCACTCCCAGGACCGGGAGTGGGCGCGTCTCAATAATGAAGCAGGCTTTCTCTATGAGAAGGGACAGTACGACGGGGCTGTTGTGCTGCTGAAAAACGCTGTCGAGATTGCTCGGAAAGAATGGGGCGATGATCACACGAACGTAGCCCGGATCGCCGAACAGTTTTCCTGAGCCTGAATACCTTGCAGAGCTTCATGAAGCTCTGGGCCAATAAGATGAGCCGGGAGTCGCTTTTCACCCGCTCTCTGGCAATTCTTGAAAAGACGCTTAGCCCCAGCCATTCAAAGCTGATTGCCGGTCTCAACAATTTTGCGCAGCTCTACAGGAAAGCAGGCAGAGAAATAGAAGTAACAGCGATGGAGAGACGCGTGGCATAGGCTTGAACTTTCCCAATGAAAGAAGTTAAACTAATTTGCTACTGACCGCGCGCTGTCTGCTCGGTCTCGAATCAGAGGAGGAATATCATGAAATATTTTCCGATGTTGAAAAACCATGCAATCGCTGCAGTTCTCTCGGGACTGGTGGGGCTGGTCATTTTGACGACTGCCAGCACATCCCACGGACAAACCGGGACGGAGGCAAAGGGCCCTTCCACCGAGAAACGGGCGCCGTCAGGCTGGAATAAGAGAGACCCAAAAGACCCAAATAACGAAAACTGGCTGACGCGCACTTTCGGTAGCTCGCCTGAACCCGTGACGCCTGATCAGCCAGCAGGCTCACCTCCCCCCGGTTGGGGGTCCGCCAGGCAAGGAGATGGTTCGTGCAGGCATTCCTCTGACGAGGAAGAGGATTTTACATGCAAGCTCATACGAATCTTTTGGGGGTTCCCCCGCACCGGACCACAGCGCGATCGCGATATAGAGGAGAACATTTCAGTGGGCGGGGCTGCAGGCTGAGCGGAGAGCTTCCTTCCTATTGGTTTGCCGTCCGAATGGCGGCGTTTGAAAAAAGGCCGGATGACCCACGCTTAATAAACAGTCCGACAAAGCGATGGTGATCTCGCAAGCCTCGTAACCCTTATCAACGCTGGGCGGAAAAATGGAAAAAAGGTGAATGCTTTCCTGAAACGCGCCGACGCCCCCTTCATATCTGTCCCAGGAACCCTGTTTTTATGCATTGTGCTCGCATCCTGCGCGCAGATTGGCGCAACCAGGCAGGACAGCAGCTCCATCGCCGAGTCGCAACCAAAAGCAGAATCTCAACCAGAAGCCGAATCCCAACCAGACGCCGAATCCGAACCAAGAGCAACGCCCGCCACCGACGAACGCGCTGCTGAAAGCGCTGCTCCAGGGCCGACCAGTTCTGATCAACAAAATGCCTCATCCGGGTGGTCAACCACTACTCGGGGACGATACCGGTCAACCTCAACCCCGGTTCCGGGACGATACTGGTGCGGACCCCCCATACCGAAGGACGAGGGCTTTTCCGAAAAAGTGGTCAGGTTGCTGTTTGGTCGTGACTGGTGCGGTCCCGAGGATACCGGTATCACCGCGGGTGGCGCTGCCGGCGGCGACTGACCGGTAACCTCACCCCGCGAACTGCGCTTTGTCCTCCACGCGGGAAATCGCCCACCCTCCGTCCTACCTCATCTTCCTCTGGGAAACGCTCCCTCGCCTGGACTTCGCCCGGTTATCCGCGCCCTCTGATAAAACCATCCCAGAATATTGGTTTTACATACTGCTGAGGTTTGTTATCATATTATTAATTTAATGACGAGCTCTGACGTTTTCTTCACGTCTAGATCACGGTTTTTTGACACTCAACATGCTATTTTTCTCGCCATAAACTCAACTTCTCCTGCTTTTGCGCGCCATAAGTGGGGTGAGTCGTTAATTAATAGATAACGTCGAATAGGGAGATTATAACGATGAAGTGTAGTCCTTCACTGCTGCTGCTGTCAGGCTGTTTGTTTTCAGCTTCCCTGCACGCGCAAGACAAGCCGGCCTCGGCGAACTCCGACGCATCAAGCGGGTATGTGATCGATCTGTACGTTGATACCAAGACCAAGCAGATCTACTCGGAACCGGGAGAAGGCCGGGTTCGCATGGGATCTTTTGAGAAGGTGACGGACAAGAAGCCAAAAATCGCGACCGAGGTTGGTGAAGCGCTACCCCCGGGCAAAGCCGGGGAAGCTGTCGCCGGAGCTCCTCAGGAGGCACCAAAACCGCAAGGCATGGGGTATTCGAACTGGAAGTCGCCCGATCCTTTCAAATGGAACCTGAATCCTGACGGAAGCCAATACTTGAAATTCGGTTTCCTGAACCAGGTCTGGTTACGATATGAACAGAACAACCCGGGGTCGGAACAGCTGGGCCACCCCGTGGACGACACGACGGACATCGGATTGCGCAGAACCCGTTTTGTATTGCAGGGGCAGCTCACCGATCGGGTGTATTTTTATACCCAGTACGGTATGAACAATTTCAACTTTCTGTCCGAAAATGGCAGCGGTTCGCACAATGGCGTAGATACGCCTATCGGCAACAGAAAGATTGAGGCGTTTTTTCATGACGCGTTTGGTGAACTGCGCCTGACCCAGGGTCACCAGATGATCGTGGGTGGCGGCCTGGTCATGGCCAATGGCGCCTCACGCTTCAGTAGCCCCAGCGTCAGTACGATCATGACCATGGACATTCCGCTATTCGCCCAATTCACGGCCGACCGGACCGACATTTTCAACAGAAGTTTGAGCCTCTATTTACGTGGCCAGATCGGCATGGTCAATTACCGCTTTACTGCCAGCGACCCATTCCCGATAAATACCTCAGGTACCGCATTCGAGCCTATCTCGGCCGTCAATTCCCAATTTGCCCGAGCGGGTCATCACAAGCGATATCAAGGGTTCTACACCATCAATTTCTGGGATACCGAACCCATGACCAATCCCTACTGGCAGGGAACCTATCTGGGCAAGAAAAGCATATTCAATCTTGAAGGCGGCTTCATTACCCAAAAAGCCGCTACCTGGACAGGCGCCTCGGAAGCAACCGCCGATTTTCACGACATGAATATATGGTCTGTGGCCCTCTTTCTGGACGCGCCCGTGGACAAGGTCAAGGAAACGGCCGTCTCCGCCTATGTCGGCTATTTCGACACAAATTATGGCCCCAACTACCTGCGCACAAACGGCATTGGTATGACTCCGGCTACGGGTGGCAATACGCTGAACGGGGGCGGGAACGCGTTCCCGATGTTTGGTACGGGAAAGGTCTGGTATGGCCAAATCGGATACTTAATGGCCAAAGATCTGCTTGGCAGCAACAACGGTCAGCTGATGCCTTATTTTTCCTGGACCAGCGCCAATTATCAGCGCCTGCAGGATCAAATGAACGTATGGAACGTTGGCGTCAACTGGCTGATAAAGGGCCACAACAGCAAAATTACATTCGATTACCAGAACAGGCCCATATTTGATACAGGTGGGAGTAAGATTGCGAACAAGGGCCAGTTTGTCTTGCAGTATCAGATCGCGTTCTAATGGCCGGCGTATCTATTCAACTTCATGGTCTCAAAGGCGAGACGTAAGGTCTACCTGAAGTAACGCCTCCACACGACCTCCTGGGGCGCCACGTCTATAGCAAGACGTGGCGCCCCTTTCTTTTTCCCCTTTCTTTTTTCTCTCGAAACTTAGCGTGGACTGAGAAACACCTGAACGGCTCCAGGTTTCGCCTCTGGAAGCGAATTGGCGCCGTTTGGGCCGCTCTCCGGGCTCGGCGTGCTATGACTGCCAGCCCGGTCATTGACCGCGCTTTCAAAATAACCCTGTTAAGAACAGGAATATGTAGCCCATCAATGTACATTTCTATATGATTATCACTGCATAAAAAGTAGTGGAGGAATAGAGCTTGCTCTAATTGCACATTTAGCGGGTCTTAATCGTTAATTCACAAACGGCTTTACCACCTTATTAGGGAATTGAATTCGCGTAAACTCAACGATAGGTTTCATTTATTTATATCTGAAATAATATTAAAGGGGAGTTACATGTTGAACAAAAAAACCATCTTGGCAGCGGCATTCGTGCTGTCTGGCCCGATGCTTTCGAGTCCGGCAGCCGCCAGCGGTACGAATCCTGATCAAACCGATTACGGTGTCTGGGGTAATATTACCGCTACGGGAAACTGGGGGTTTCTTAATAAAGATAATCCAACTTTGGGAAAAATGAAGTGGTGGTTGGAGGGTCAGGGACGATTTGGCAACCATATGTCGGAATTTACCCAATCCCTGCTGCGTCCCGGTTTAGGGTATCAGCTTACCCCCACCGTCAGTCTCTGGGCGGGCTACGCGTTCGCTCCTACCAACCCGCCCTATTCCAGAGTTTCTTTCGACGAGCAGCGCGTTTGGCAACAAGTGCTGTACAGAGAGAAATTCGACGTCGGCGTATTTCAGTCGCGCAGCCGCCTGGAGCAGCGCATGGCCCCTCAGTTAGGTACTGATGTAGAAGTGCGCTACCGGCAGTTGATGAAATTAGCGGTACCCCTTTCTTTTGCGCCAGGCTTCAGTTTCATCATTCAGGATGAGGTCTTTGTTATTCTGAACACGGGCGACTGGTTCGCCCGCAACGGGATTGACAACAACCGGTTCTTCACCGGGGTCGGTTATGCCATTACCAAGGAGCTCACGGGTGAAATCGGCTATATGAACCATTACATCTGGAGAGCAGGCCCGAACCTCATGGACCATGTATTGGGGATCAACCTTTTGGCGAATTTTTGAGCTCGCTGATCCACTGAGGCGGGACTGCCTTCCCGGCACTGCCGTCCCTTGAGTTAACAATCCATACACAAGAGCGTTTCTATTTAATTCATATTTAACAGAGCCACCATGAAAAAAATATTCAACTTGCTACTGGTATTAGCCACTCTATCCTTTTTTTCACCGCATTCCATGGCTGAAGAAGGCTATGTGGAAAGAGTCGGCGCGAAGGTGATAAACGGCGTTGCCAACATGGGTACCGGTTTTTTGGAAATCCCGAAGACCGTAAAGGTGAGCAATCAGGCTCAGGGTCCTTTTTACGCGGCAACAGCCGGGCTCTTCAAAGGATTTTGGTATTCGGTTTGTCGTACAGGGTTCGGGATTCTGGATGTAGCGACATTCATGTTTCCGGGTCCCGTCAATCCAGCGATGACTCCCAAACTTATTTGGCAGGACTTCGACAATGAAAGCGTATTCGGGCCCAAATAAAGGCATTTATGGCGCTTCTCTTCTCGATGATAAGTTGGTGGGGGGAATAGTACAACAGTTGTTGAGCTAAACGAGCCATGACATCTGACGGCCAAAACCTGATTGACGTATATCCTGTCAATAAAGATATTGGCGAATCTTTGGGGCTGTTTTGGGGCCGTTATTTGCTGCAGAAACAAGAACGTTTCTTGGGCACAGCAGCCATCTCCGCTTGTCCTCATGTCTTCATCTTCCGTGTGTTGGTAGCTCGGGCAGACCTGTCATGGGTCTGCCTGAAGCTATTCCTTTCTCGAGCTTTTCCAAGCACTTCTAACACACCCCTCGCAAGGTAAGGTCCGGCGCGCTCCCCTCGCTTCCTCTAACAATCGAGGCCAGCCCGAATTACTAAGCCAAACGCCACGAGTTCATCCCGCTGCTGAAGCGAAAACCTGCCCGCTCCTGGCAAAAAAATCGGAAGGTAAAACCCTGAGCGGACCGCAGTTAACCGCCAAGTTGTTGTGACTGCCGGCACAGGCCGCCGGGATGGGTTCGGCGCGCCACCTGCCGCTTTACTATACTAAGTGAAATTCCTCCTCAATCCGCGACCCCATGCATGCCGACTTACCTTTAGCCTGTGGAGCAGCCTTCGCAATGAAGACGAGCCGGCGCCGCCTGAATTCGCCCGTTGCGGAACCAAGAGATGGCAGACATCCAGCCAGGGCCCTGTCCGCCCTCTAAGCCCACGCGCGGATTTGCCCGGCTGACAGTCCTGGCAGGGCTGACAATCGTTTCGGCTGAATGCATGGCTGAAACCGCCCATGCGCCATTAAATTACTTTCTCCACACTTACGGCCCGGCAGCGCGGCCTACGATGCATCTGGGCTGGGTGCTTGCGGGAATATCAGCCATCGTCTGCTTCATTATCGCCCTGCTGTTGATCCTGGCCGTGCGCCGCAAGCGCCCGGCGAGCGACCAGCGCGCGATCGGGCGCGAAGAGGAAGGGATGAACTGGATCTATATTGGGACCGGCATCTCCACCTGCATACTCGCGGTACTAATGGTCTATTCTATGATGGTACTGAATGCTGTCGCGAAACCGCCGGAGGCTCCGGAAGTTACGGTGACAGTTACCGGATACAGCTGGTGGTGGAAAGTGGAGTATGAGCATCCCGATCCGGCCCAACGTTTAGTCACCGCCAATGAGATTCGTATTCCTGTGGGCCAACCCGTTCTGGTCAAATTGAAAAGCGCTGATGTCATCCATGGTTTCTGGGTGCCAACGCTTGCCGGAAAAACACAGGCGATCCCGGGGCTTGTAAACCAGCAATGGATCCAGGCGGACTCTCCAGGCAGATACACCGGGCAATGCACCCAGTATTGCGGAGCGGCCCACGCCCAGATGGGGTTTGAAGTCATTGCGCAAGACGCTGCAGATTTTGAGAAATGGCGCGAGGCGCAGCGCCAGCCTGCTTCATTGGCTGCGGCAGCGAGCGAAGAGCCCGGCTATAAATTGTTTATGGATCGATGCGCTGGCTGCCATGCGGTTCGTGGAACGGATGCCGCTGGGCCTCACGCGCCCGACCTCACCCATTTGAATTCCCGGCAATGGCTTGCAGCAGGGTTGTTGACCAATACGCCCGCTCACTTGATGGATTGGATCGCCCGTGCACAGCAGCTCAAGCCGGGCTCACGTATGCCAAGTATATATTTATCCGAAGCCGACACCGATGCACTCTCTGTATTTCTGTCGAAACTGGAATAAAGCAGACATTGGAATGAGCGATGGCGAGCGCTGACATTGCAGAACCAGGAATCAAGGCCGATTCTCCCCGCCGATCGCCGGATGTCGGCCGCGCGCCGCCCGGTTCAGACGTCGAACGGAAGCTGGCGCAAATTTGGGAATCTCCGCCTGGGTGGCGCGGATGGCTTTCTACAGTGGACCACAAAGCCATCGGACTGCGCTATATCGTTACCGCCTTCCTTTTTCTGATAATCGGGGGGGTCGAAGCGCTGCTCATACGTATTCAGCTTGCTCGACCTGATCAGGCACTGCTGACTCCCGAGCAATACAACCAGCTCTTTACCATGCACGGCGTGACGATGATTTTTCTTTACTCACTGCCAATATTGTCCGGGTTTTCGAATTACCTCTGGCCCCTGTTACTGGGTTCGCGTGACATGGCCTTTCCCCGCCTCAACGCGTTTTCCTACTGGATTTTCCTGTTTGCCGGAATTTTCATGTATGTGAGTTTTCCTCTCGGTCAAGCGCCAAATGGCGGCTGGTTCAATTATGTCCCTTTTTCCGGCCCCATCTATAACACGGGCCCCAATATTGATGTCTTTGCGCTCGGCATGGTGCTTCTGGGAATATCCACATCAGTCGGATCGGCAAATTTCGTGGTGACGCTGTTCAGGATGCGAGCGCCCGGGATGACAATAAACCGCGTGCCGATTCTCGTTTGGGGAACGCTCACCGCATCCGTCGCGAACCTCCTCGTCATCCCCTCGGTCAGCCTGGCGTTTTTCCTGTTATGGCTGGATCGGCAGATCGGCACCTATTTTTTTGACGTCGCCAACGGAGGCAAGCCATTACTCTGGCAGCACCTCTTCTGGATTTTTGGCCATCCCTGGGTTTACGCAGTCGTGCTTCCCGCCATGGGACTCGTCTCCGATGCGCTCCCGACGTTCTGTCGCCGCCCGCTTGTGGGCTATACCGCGATGGCGCTGGCGACCATGGCCACCATGCTGATTGGCATGGAGGTCTGGATCCATCACATGTTCGCGACCGGTTTGCCAACGGTTGCACTGTCGATCTTTGGCGCGGCCAGCATGGTGATATCGATTCCCAGCTCTGTCGCTGTGTTCTCCTGGATTGCAACGATTTGGCTGGGACGGCCGGTCTTCAAAACTCCGTTTTTATTTTTCGCCGGGTTCGTGATGTTGTTTGTGATCGGCGGCGTATCCGGAGTGATGGTCGCTGCTGTGCCGCTTGATTGGCAACTTAACGAAACCTATTTCATCGTCGCTCATCTGCACTATGTCCTGCTGGGTATTAACGTATTCCCGGTGGTAGGAGGGATCTATTACTGGTTTCCCAAGTTCACGGGCCGCATGATGGATGAAAAGCTGGGGAAATTAAGCTTTTGGGTCATGTTCATCGGTTTCAACCTGGCATTCTTCCCCATGCATTTTGCCGGCCTGCTCGGCATGCCCCGTCGGATTTATACCTATTCATCGCGCATGGGGTGGGATGAGGTCAATCTGGTCACTTCGATAGGCTCTTTTGTGTTCGCGATCGGCGTTCTGATCTTTTTGATCAATGTAGTGTTCAGTCTTAAACGTGGCGCCCCGTCTGGCCCTAACCCCTGGGATGCGGCAACGCTGGAGTGGGCGACAGCATCGCCCCCACCGGCGTACAACTTTGCTGTTATTCCCACTGTAGCGAGCCGGCACCCTTTATGGGAGGATAGATTGAGCGAAGGCAGAGCCCGGACCAATCTGACCGAAGGCCTATTGCTTGCCGAAGGTCGGGAAGCGCTCAGCACCTCGCCGATCGATGCGAGGCCTGTGGCGATTTTCAAGATGCCCGAGGATTCCTATACGCCGTTTCTTCTCGGGCTGTTCGTCTCCCTGGTGTTTGTCGGCTTGCTGCTGCATTGGTGGGTGTTCACAGCAGTGAGCACTGCAGCGGGAAGCGTTGCGCTGGCAGTCTGGTTGTGGCCAAGGCAGGAACTGGCGCAGCGCGCAACAGCGGAGGGCACAATCCATGGCTGAGCCAGTTCACCTTCAGTACGAGCAACTGCCCGTTGGAAGCGTCGGAAAAATTTCAGGGGGCTGGTGGGGTGTACTGACATTGATCGTAACTGAAGCCTGCCTGTTCGGGTATTTATTGTTCTGCTTTTTCTATCTGAATTCACAATCCGAGCAGGCATGGCCGCCTGAAGGCCCGCCCAGCCTGCTCGTTCCTGCCGCGAATACACTCATTCTGCTCGCCAGCAGCGCCTGTGTCTGGATTGGCGAACGCGGTGTTCGTCAAGACCGGGCGATCTGGAGTATTGCGGGCTTGACAGCTGCGATTGTGCTGGGTACCTGTTTCGTCGCGATCCAGCTCATGGAGTGGAGCGACAAGCCGTATGGCCTGACCACGGATTTGTACGGATCACTCTACTTTACGATAACCGGGTTCCATATGGCCCACGTCGTCATAGGATTAGCCGTCCTGATGCTCCTGCTGGTATGGGCGGCCCTGGGTTATTTCAATAGCAAACGTTACGCGGCAATGACGATCGGTGGAGCTTACTGGCATTTCGTGGACGTTGTCTGGCTGTTTGTTTTTTCAACTCTCTATCTGTTCCCTTATTTTTAAGGAGTTTGCGGAATGGACTTCGTCACGAACCAAAATGCCTCGGAAAGATATCGCGCCGAAAGACATCGCTCACCTTACCGCAATTCAATGTTTAAAACGCTGGTTGCGTTATTTGGTGCGCCTCTCGGCTGGATCATTCAAATGTCGTTGAGCGAACCGATTGCCGCTTATGCCTGCTACCCGCATGAGGTACCCCTGTCAGCCCCGCTTTGGGTCGAGCTGCCCGCTATTCTTGCAGCCATTAGTCTGGTCTGCCTGGCGGCAGGTTTATTCTCCGCATATGTTGCCTGGACGTTCTGGCGTCAGGCGGGCAGCGCGCGCGTCAACGTTATGCAACACGGAAGTGATAGGGGGGACGCCTTGGTTGACGGAGGACAGAACCGTTTTTTGGCGATGATCGGTGTAATGTCGAGTACTCTATTCGTCATTGCAATTCTCTTTACCTGTTTTGCGGTTTTTTTTGTGTCGCCTTGCAGTGCCTGGACCTGAAGGGCTCGTCTGCTTTCGAGGCTTCGAATACGGCCTTCTCTTCCCCGGGTAGGGATTCATCACATCCTCCGTGCATAGCGTATCGGGAATACTGTTATGGACTCGGTTAGCAGGATCGGACAGAAAACCTCCCATTATTCATGGGCGGCGCTATTCTGGATTGCCACGTTCCTGATTGGTGCAAATGCTCAGGCTGAGGAAAGCGACCTGCTCGCCCGGGGTGAATATCTCGCCAAAGCGGCGGATTGCGCCAGTTGCCATACCGCAGGGCCAGGTCACCCACTTTTTGCTGGTGGCCTGCCCATCAATTCGCCATTTGGAATCATTTATTCGACCAATATTACGCCAGATTCCGAATTAGGCATTGGCAACTATACCTATGAAGATTTCAGCAGGGCAGTGCGTGAGGGAATAGCCAGGGATGGAAGGCATCTTTATCCGGCAATGCCTTATCCCTCGTTCGCCGGCGCCTCGGACCAGGATGTTCGTGCCTTATACGTCTATTTCATGAAAGGGGTAAAAGCGGTCAAGCAGAAGCCTCCTCAGACCGCGCTGCCCTTCCCTTTCAATCAGCGCTGGGTATTCAAATTCTGGAATGCAATGTTCGTGAAAAACGAACGTTACGAACCGCGCGCTGACCGCGACGAGAAATGGAATCGCGGGGCGTATTTTGTGCGCGTACTGGGCCATTGTGGCGCCTGTCATACCCCTCGCGGCATCGGGTTCCAGGAAAAAGCCTATTCCGAATCATCATCCGACTATTTGAGCGGGGCAGTAATCGAAAACTGGTTTGCAGCCAACCTGACCGGAGACGAGGCATCTGGACTGGGAAGATGGACCGAAGAAGATGTGTCAAGGTTTCTTGAGACAGGCCATAACGAACAAACCGTGGCATTCGGGAGCATGGTGCTCGTCATCGAAAATAGCACCCAGCATTTAGACAAGGAAGACCTCGATGCCATTGCACACTATCTCAAATCGCTACAGGCCGGAAAGGGAAGGTCATCGTACCGGCCCCAAGCGAACGTTAAGAAAATCTCGGCTGAGATCGGAGTGAGTAAGTTTGAACGCCCCGGGGCGGGTATATATGCCGGGTTTTGCGCCAAATGCCACCGGCCCGATGGCACAGGCAAGCCGCCGGAAGTTCCCCGGCTGGCCGGCAGCCCCATGGTCCTCTCCGAGAATGCCACTTCCCTGATCCACCTGATGCTCGAAGGGGGCAAAGGCCCCGTAACTAAAAATGGGCCGAAACCGAAAAAAATGCCCGGCTACGCAAAAGAATTGTCCAGCCGCGAAATCGCGGAAGCCCTCACGTTTGTCCGAAATAGCTGGGGTAATTCAGCGCCCGCCGTAACCACGCGCGATGTGGCTCTTTTAAGAGAGACCCTCCAAAACCAATTGCAGAAGTCCGCGCCGGATTAATTTCAGATTTTTTTAATGCAGCAAAGACAGCTGGATAAACCCAATCCCTTCGATGCTGAATGCATGGGCTATCGCTCGCACGGCTGCTCCTGCTCCATAGTTTTTTCCAGCATGAGTTCCCGTCGAACCACTATAAGGACACCTACGGCGCTCATCATTGCGCCATGTATCCAGAGGATTATTCCCCCGATTTGCTGATCGGCGATTGCGCCCAGCCCGCCAATAGCACGGCCGCAGATGGTATAGATAGGGTAGATCTCCCGGGCTGAGAAAAAGATCAATGCTCCCAGCACGATTTGAGGCGGAATTACCGCCAGCATCATTCCGATGCGCGAGCCTGGCGATAAGTCGCAGCGATAACAAAGGGCCTTGATGCAGGACGACCCCCCAGAAAATCAAGCCGTTGAAAAACATGCTCCAGTTCATCAACCGGTATAAACGCCAGTCGATCATCACTGTGAAATGTACGGAAGGCAGCAGCCAGAATCCGATCAGCCCACTGAACAATGCAACGGCCACAACAGGATTGCATAGTGCACGAGCAAAACAGCGGAAAATCTTCCACTCCACCAAGCGGTGGCACGCTTGCCGTCCCCACTGTGGCATGCCGGCCAGAAGCGTTGTCGATGGGCTGCTCAACACAATGAGCATCGGTCCCAGGTGATGCAATACCAGATGCTGGAGCCGGTGAATGAAAAACTGATGCTCGGCGTAATAGTCGAACTGAGTATGCGAGACCAGGTAAACGAAGCCGAGCCCCGTCCAGAAACATATTTTTTGCTGATGTGTCGGTTTACTGAGGCGGCCGCCTCGCCAAAACAATATTGCTGCAGCGCCGATCGCGACAACAACCAGAGCTGATTCTTCCCATGGCGTAAACAAGTACAAGATGTCCATAAGCGGCTAAGAAGCGGTATTTCCGTCCTTTCTCCCGTCTGTCTGCGGCACACCTCGCATTTCAACTTCTCACCGACTCAAAGTGGGCCTGCCTGATGTGCATCCTGCATAAGGCGGCGCAGATCGTGCGCGAGATGCTCGTCGGAATCAGAAGAAGTGGCCAGCAGGCGCGCTCGCCCTCGTGAGTCGAAAATGTACACTGCATCGCCATGCTCGATATCTGTTGTTTCGCCAATTTTCTGGCGTGGGCGGTAGGCTGTCCGATATTGCTTGGCCAGGAGTTCTATGTCGGCTACAGTCCCCGTCAATCCGATTGTTTGTTCAGAATCGAATTGCGCGATATAACGGCGCAGTACGTCCGGAGTATCTCGAGCAGGATCAAGAGAGACGAACAGCACGCGCACCCCGTTTTCGCCATCGCCCAGCATGCGTATGACGCGTGCAAGGCGAGACAGGGAAACAGGGCATTCGGTATTGCAATGCGTATAGCCGAAATACAACAGCAACAGGTAGCCCTCGAATTTCCTCGCCGTAACCGCACTCCCACTATCCGAAGTCAGCGAGAAATGAAGATCCGGCAAGTGCCCGGTAACCTCTTCCACGTGCCAGGAATTTTCGCCGCCACATCCCGCAAGCGCGAGGGCCAGAGCGAGGCTCAGCAAAAGACGATTAACACGCCGGGCAGCCCCGGCCGCCAGAAGCGGCGATCGGAAAGCCGCTCGTACGTTTTCGGGAAATCGTGACTTTTGTTGTCTCAAATGCATGTGTTATTGCGAACAGGGTCATAGGTTCCTGATCTCACTATAGCAGTCCGGCAATGACAGTCCACGGGACATGGTGAGAATACATATGCGGTCCGAAATCTGTTGGCCGCATATCTCTTGCATAAAGGAAGTAAACCTTCTATATTTCCTCCATGGTCAACGCTGCGCATGACTATCTATCCCGCTTTATCGGTCGCTTGCCTCTCCGGGCCAAGCCACTGCTGCGCCCCGCGCGCTGATATCAATTTCCTCTTCCAGCTTTTCCTTAGCACAGAATCTGCTTCTGGATTCTGTACCCTAGTTCGAGTATTCTTTCTCAAGCGGGAGAAAACCATTGAAAGATCATCTGATTATTTTTGATACCACCTTGCGGGATGGGGAGCAAAGCCCCGGAGCTTCAATGACGCGCGACGAAAAGGTGCGTATTGCCCGACAACTGGAGCGCATGCGCGTCGATGTCATTGAAGCGGGTTTCCCGGCAGCCTCAAACGGCGACTTCGAGGCGGTCAAAGCAGTGGCGGATTCCATCCGGGAAAGCACTGTCTGTGGCCTCGCTCGCGCAATCGAGGCCGATATCCGCCGCGCCGGAGAGGCATTGAAAGATGCCAGTCTGGCCCGTATTCACACGTTTATTGCCACCTCTCCGATACACATGGAAAAGAAGTTGCGCATGTCTCCCGACCAGGTAGTGGAGCAAGCCGTTAAAGCGGTAGGATGGGCGCGTCAATACACGGATGACGTGGAGTTTTCACCTGAGGACGCCGGCCGATCGGACATCGACTTCCTCTGCCGTGTGCTTGAGGCCGTCATCGCGGCCGGTGCTAAAACGCTGAATATCCCCGACACCGTCGGCTATACGATGCCCGAGCAGTTTGGAAAGCTCATCCGAACTTTGCGCGAGCGCATACCTAATTCTGACAAAGTGGTCTTTTCCGTGCACTGCCACAATGACCTCGGGCTGGCGGTAGCCAATTCCCTGTCAGCGGTTGTCAACGGCGCCCGCCAGGTTGAATGCACTATAAACGGCCTGGGAGAGCGTGCAGGCAACGCGGCGCTCGAGGAAATCGTGATGGCGGTGCGCACCCGCCAGGATTTTTTTCCCTGCGATACGCGTATAGACGCGGTACATATCGTTCCCGCCAGCAAGCTGGTATCCGGCATTACCGGATTTCCGGTGCAACCGAACAAGGCGATTGTCGGGGCGAACGCTTTCGCCCACGAATCCGGGATTCATCAGGATGGAGTGCTTAAGCATCGGGAAACGTATGAGATCATGCGAGCCGAGGATGTTGGCTGGGGCGCAAATAAAATACTGCTCGGGAAGCATTCCGGCCGCAATGCTTTTCGAACTCGCCTGGCGGAGCTCGGCATTGAACTGCGCTCGGAAGAGGCACTTAACACCACCTTCATGCGCTTCAAGGAACTGGCCGACAAGAAACATGATGTTTTCGATGAAGACCTGCAAGCACTGGTTTCCGACGAAGCAATGGTTCTACAGGAGCATTACAGGCTGCTCTCGCTCATGGCGCACAGTGAAACCGGCGAGACCCCCTATGCTCGTGTAGTCCTTGCCGAGGATGGAAGGGAATCGCATGCCGAGGCTGAAGGTAGCGGCCCGGTGGATGCCACTTTTCGCGCGATCGAAAAGATCCTGGCGAGCGGGGCGGAACTGCAATTGTTTTCTGTTAATGCCATAACCAGCGGCACCGATTCACAAGGCGAGGTTACGGTACGGCTTCAGAAATCCGGCCGGATCGTCAACGGGCACGGCGCGGACATCGATATTGTAGTGGCCTCTGCAAAAGCGTATCTCAGCGCCATCAATAAGCTCCACAGCAAGCTGGAACGCGCTCATCCGCAGGTTTAGGGGCGCCAGAACCGCCAGAACTTATGAAATCTGCACGAGTTCTGGACTTCATGCATTATGTCCTGGTCCGCTTCTTCCAGCATAACTGCACGCAGGTCGCCGCCAGCCTGACCTATACCACCCTGCTGTCGCTGGTGCCGTTCATCGCCATTGCCATTTCGGTCGTGGCTGCGTTTCCGGCTTTTTCCGAATATTCCAGCCAAATAAAGAGCTTCCTTCTCGCCAACATGTTGCCCGACGCGGCAAACCGGGTCATAGCAATCTATATGCAGCAGTTCGCCGACAATGCCGCAAGACTGACGGCTATTGGCACTTTTTTTCTCGGTGTGACTGCCATTGCGCTGATGCTGACGATCGATAATGCATTGAATGCCATCTGGTCCGTGCCACGTTTGCGTCCGTTGTTGCATCGCGTCCTCATCTATTGGGCGGCGCTGACCATTGGACCGTTATTGATCGGTGCAAGCCTGTCGCTGACTTCCTGGCTGATTGGAATATCCATGGGTTTAACCGAGGATATCCCTGTGGTTAATGTCGTGCTTCTGGAGTTGGCGCCGCTCGCACTGACAGGCACTGCATTTTCCATTTTCTATCTCATCGTGCCTAATCGCCAGGTAAAGCTCCAGCACGCCATTGCCGGCGGGATGGCGGCGGCCGTCGGGTTCGAAATCATGAAAAGGGTATTCGCCCTGTATATTTCTCATTTTCCGACATACCAGGCCGTATATGGCGCTTTCGCCACGGTGCCCATATTTCTACTCTGGGTCTACCTCTCGTGGCTGATGGTGCTGGTGGGCGCCGAGATTTCAGCATCGCTTTCGAGTTGGCGTTTTCGCGCATGGAGCCGGAATCCGTCCGCCCCGGGGGCGCGGTTCGTGGACGCGCTGCGCCTCCTGGCAGCCTTGGGAGAGGCGTTACAGAAGGGAAGCGTCGAGACCTATTGCAGCCTGCAGAAACGGCTGGAGCGGGGTTTCGAGGAAATCGAGCCGATACTTGAGCGCCTGGCTCAGGCCAATCTCGTCCGGCAGGTCAAAACCGGCGGATGGGTTCTGATAATGCACCCGGATGAGGTGATGGTGATGGATATCTACCGCCTGTTCACATTCGATCCCATAGCGGCGCGAGCCTCTGCTGCCGGCAACGCGACGCTCGAAAGGGTACTTGACAACATTATGAACGGCATCGGTGACAAAGTGAATGTACCGCTGTCGAAGCTTTTCCCGGACACCAACACCCTATCCAGTGTTGCTTCGATGGACTCTGTTCAATAATCAGGATATGCGGCGATTTTTCCAACCATTTTTCGTAACCTTGCTTTGCCTGCTGCTGCTACTTCCGTTGGGCGCTCACTCCAAAGGCTTCACGTTTGTTGATTCCAATGGCAAAAAACTCACGCTTTCGGACTTCAAGGGAAAATGGGTACTGATCAATTTTTGGGCAACATGGTGTCCACCGTGCCTGAAAGAAATTCCCGATCTCGTATCACTTTACGAAAGCCGGAAGGATGTGATGATTATCGGGGTGGCCTTGGATTACGGGGACTCGAAGACAGTCATGAAATATGTCAAATCGATGTCGGTTTCATATCCGGTTGTACTGGGGGACAGGAAAACAGCCGCACAGATCGGCCCGGTGTCGATGCTGCCCACGACATACGTGTTCGACCCGGAGGGCAACCCCGCAGTCTATAAGGTCGGATTGGTTTCGCGGGAAAGCCTGGAGGAATTCATGCGAGAGTATTCAAAAGCGCCCTCAAGTCCTCGGTCCGGCGAAATGCGTCAGCAAAAAAACCGATAACACCACGGTACGCGGGTACGCCCCAGGCACCGAGCACCGGCCAACAGATAAACACTTTATGGTAAAGCCGGGTTTTTAACCGCTTAATTTCGACTTCAGCAATTCAATGATGTGCGGAAGTGAAAGGGGAATAGGGCTCGATTTCTCATCCGTCCTTCCCTGATACTCAACATTTCCATCCTTCAAGCCACGTTCGCCGATAACGATGCGATGCGGAATGCCGAGCAACTCCATATCGGTAAACATCACGCCCGGGCGTTCGTCGCGATCGTCCAGCAGAACTTCGAACCCCGCATCCTGAATTGCGGAATACAGCTTTTCCACTTCATCCTTTACCTTGGCGCTTTTCTTTAAGCCGATGGGGATAATGGCGACCTGGAAAGGCGCCATCGCCGCAGGAAAAATAATGCCGCGCGCATCGTGATTCTGCTCAATGGCAGCCGCCACAATTCGCGATACGCCGATTCCATAGCAGCCCATTTCCATGGGTCGCCCTTGACCGGCCTCATCCAGATAAACGGCACTCATCGCCGTGGAATATTTTGTGTGCAGCTGAAAGATGTGACCTACTTCTATGCCTCGGCATATCTCCAGTCTCCCCTTTCCGTCGGGCGAAGGATCGCCGGCGACTGCGACGCGCAGATCGAATATATGGTCTGGCTCTTTCAAATCCCGGCCAAAATTCACGTTCATGAAGTGGTGATCCACTTCATTCGCTCCGCAAACGAAATTACTCATCAGAGCTACCGTACGGTCCACGATCAGCGGCAGCGGCAAGCCGACAGGGCCGATGTATCCAGGAGGGCAGCCGGTATGCGAGAGGATTTCCTCCTCGTTCGCCAATCTGAAACCCGACAGAAAGGGGATTTTGTTGACCTTCGTCTCGTTGAGGGAGTGATCCCCGCGCAGCAATAACAGATACATGTTGCCATGGGCTATCACTGCAAGGGTTTTTACCGTTTGTTCGACGTGAACGTTGAGGAACGCTGCAACCTCTTCACACGTTCTCTTACCGGGCGTATATGTTTTAAGCATCGAACCATTGGGGACTGCGCGCGAACCCGCCGGTTCCTGTGCTTGGGCCATTTCTATGTTCGCGGCATAATCCGAATCCGGGCAAAAAGCAATGGCGTCTTCGCCGGAGTCCGCCAAAACATGAAACTCCTGGGATTTGCTGCCGCCGATTGCCCCAGGATCGGCCGTAACCACGCGAAATCGCAGTCCCAGGCGGGTAAAGATACGACAGTAAGCGTCGTGCATTTCCCGATATGCCTCTTCCAGACTGGCGACATCGGCATGGAAGGAATACGCATCCTTCATAACGAATTCACGCGCCCGCATGACACCAAACCGTGGCCGTATCTCATCGCGGAACTTCGTCTGGATCTGGTAGAGGGTGAGCGGCAACTGCCGGTAACTCTTGATTTCCCGTCGGGCTATGTCCGTGATGACTTCCTCATGAGTAGGCCCAAAGCAGAAATCCCGCTGGTGCCTATCCTTGATCTTCAGCATCTGGGGGCCAAACGCTTCCCAGCGTCCTGTCTCCTGCCATAGTTCAGCCGGTTGCACCGCGGGCATGAGCAGTTCGAGTGCACCGCTCGCGTCCATTTCTTCCCGCACAACGTTTTCGACCTTGCGGAGCACTCTCAACCCCAGGGGCATCCATGTATAAAGGCCGCTTCCGAGGCGCCTGATAAGGCCGGCTCGCAGCATGAGCCGGTGGCTCACCAATTCTGCCTCCGCCGGCGCTTCCTTAAGGGTGGAAAGAAAAAAACTCGATATGCGCATTTATTTGTTATCCCTGCCTGGCAAAAACGCCTGATTCTACCGTGAAAAAGCGGGCAACACCCAATATGAAAGACGTTAAATGTTTGCAATCATGAGATTGGCTGGCCGTTTTCGATATAACTTTTTCGACCGCTTCAAATGTGGGATAAAATGTGGAAAAATTTCCCTATTCCGGTTTAACGGGTGAATCGCATGATCGACCGTAATGGATATCGCTCCAATGTAGGCATCATCCTGCTGAATTCCAAAAATGAGGTGTTCTGGGGCAAGCGAATCAAACAGGACTCCTGGCAATTCCCTCAAGGAGGTATCAAGGCGGGCGAGAGTCCGGAGCAGGCAATGTACCGGGAACTGACGGAAGAGGTAGGTCTGTTTCCCCGTCACGTCCAAATTATCGGGCGCACAAGGGACTGGCTCCGCTATGATGTTCCAGACCAGTGGATAAAGCGTGATTGGCGGGGAAACTATAGGGGTCAGAAACAAATCTGGTATCTCTTGCGCCTGGTCGGGCGTGACTGTGATGTCTCATTGCGGGCAAGCGTTCGGCCTGAATTCGACGCATGGCGCTGGAACCATTATTGGGTGGAGCTGGAATCTGTGGTTGAATTCAAGAGGCAGGTTTATCGTCAAGCACTGACCGAGCTTGCGCGTTTGATAAGCCGTCCACCGCTTCAGTTGGACGGCAACGCATACGGATCGCCCACTGGACGTGATAAGGCTCAGGCTGTAGCCGAACCTCCGGCTATCGCAAAATCTCATGGCGGGGCAGATAAGGCCGTATGAGCCCTTTTCCGCAAAACAGTAGCGACCCCGGGCTGCTCTTGCCCCTTCTCATCCACGGCCCGCATCACATTGTCTTCCCTCGCGCTACCGTGGATAGGCGAGTATCGCCAAGGTCTGGAACAGGTTAGGTCCGGAAAAGGTTCAGTGGCCGATGGATGAATGTCGTGAAAGCCTTGGGATTTATAGTAGTTAAAACAAGAAAGAGGTCAATAACGGATAATTTGTAGGCGTATCGGCTGCGCCACCACAGCCGCGTTTTTAGGGAGACTACCCATGATATTGCGAGCAATAATTGTATCGCTGCTGGCTGTTGGAAGCATTACAGCCCCGCCAGCGATGTCTGCTGATGAACCCATCCAGCCGATCGAAGCCCACAAGCCCAAGAATGAAAATATGGTGGAGCTGGGCAAGATGTTGTTTTTTGACCCGCGGCTCTCAAAATCGGGATTCATCTCCTGTAATTCGTGCCATAACTTGAGCATGGGGGGTTCTGACAATCTGCCGACATCCATTGGACACAAGTGGCATCAAGGGCCGATAAGCGCCCCGACAGTACTGAACTCCAGCATGAATCTAGCCCAGTTCTGGGATGGTCGGGCCAAGGATCTGAAAGACCAGGCCGGTGGCCCCATCGCCAATCCGGGGGAAATGGGATTCAGCCACGCCCTGGCAGTGGATGTATTACGTTCGATTCCTGAATATCGTGGCCGCTTCAAGCAGCTGTTTGGGGGTGACAAGATCGATATAGGAATGGTAACTGATGCAATTGCTGCGTTCGAGGAAACGCTCGTGACGCCTGACTCGCGTTTCGACAAATGGCTAAAGGGCGATAAAACTGCGCTCAGCCAGCCAGAGCTGGAAGGCTATAAGCTCTTTAAAGAGAAAGGATGCGTGAGCTGCCACAATGGCCCGGCTGTGGGCGGGGGTTCGTATCAGAAGATGGGCGTTCATGAGCCGTACAAAACGACAAGCAAGGCAGAAGGCCGTTTTTCTGTCACCGGCAAGGAATCGGATCGTTTCCTGTTCAAGGTTCCTACCTTGCGCAATGTGGAGCTCACCTATCCGTATTTTCATGACGGCGCTGCACCGACTCTCGAGGAGGCAGTTGATACCATGGGACGTTTGCAGTTGGGCCACAAGTTCACAAAGGACGAAAATGCGAAGATCGTGGCTTTCCTGAAGACGCTGACGGGGAAGCAGCCAGACATAAAGTTGCCGATCCTGCCGCCCTCAACCAACGAAACCCCAAGACCAAAGCCGTTTGACTAACAGGAATATCGATCTTGTCCCAGCATCAAACGAAATCGTTACCGTTTGAATCAGACACAACTTATTGCCCGGGGCCAGATAAGCCCGGGCAATATTTCATCAGGCCACTGTCATATTGAGTGCCAATTTCCGCACCCAGTCCAGCCCCTTTAAGTACCGCGCCCGATTTCGTAGCAATTATCAAGCCAGTCATGCCTGGCCACCTGACAAAGCGGCTCAGGGGACGAAATTTCGCTTCTCAAACCATTACTTGTGATCGAATCTGGCCTGTATTTCATCTTCCCCCCAACGAATATGGATTTACTCTTGAAAATCAAGTAGAGTTATTTCTTGAATAACTAAAATACGGAGTCCCCCATGAGCGCCAAGGGCCAATTGTTACAAGACCCGTTCCTGAATACGTTGCGAAAGGAACACATTCCAGTATCAATTTATCTGGTAAACGGGATCAAGCTGCAAGGGCATATCGACTCGTTTGATCAGTATGTGGTGCTGCTGAAGAATAGCGTTACCCAGATGGTATACAAGCACGCAATTTCCACTGTCGTGCCCGCGAGGGCGGTTAACATCCCATTTGAGGCACCCGGCACACCTGATGCTTGATGGTTCCGCCGGGCGTACCCCTGGCACAAAGGTCGCTGCTGATACCGCGATATTGGTCAGCCTCGATTTTAACGATAAAGGAAACGCGGAAAGCCTCGAAGAACTGAGGCAACTGGCCGCTAGCGACCATCTCCTGGTTTCAAGCGTGGTCAAAGGCAGACGTCCCCGGCCCGATCCTGCGACGTTCGCGGGGGCGGGAAAGGTCGATGAGATCACATCCGCAATAGAGCAGACCGGCGCCTCCCTGGTTATCTTCAATCACGATCTGTCTCCCGCCCAGCAACGTAATCTCGAGCAACGCCTCGGACGGCGGGTAATAGACCGAACCAGCCTGATTCTGGATATTTTTGCGCAACGCGCCCACAGTCACGAGGGTAAGTTACAGGTTGAACTGGCTCAACTGGAGCATCTTTCAACACGGTTAGTGCGAGGCTGGACTCACCTGGAGCGCCAGAAAGGGGGGATCGGATTGCGCGGTCCGGGCGAAACCCAGTTGGAAACAGACCGGCGTCTGCTGGGAAAACGGGTTAAGCTTCTTAAGGAGAAACTTGCAAAGCTTCAGTCCCAGCGAGGATTGCAGCGCCGTTCCCGCCAGCGCGCCGATGTGACCTCGGTGTCCATTGTAGGCTATACAAACGCGGGAAAATCCACTCTGTTCAACCGCCTCACCCGTGCGCACACTTATGTGGCTGATCAATTGTTCGCCACCCTGGATCCCACCACCCGCAAAGTGTTTCTGCGGGATCGTGGCCCGCTGGTCATTTCTGACACGGTGGGATTTATTCGCGACCTTCCGCACACCCTCGTCGCAGCTTTCCGGGCAACCCTGGAGGAGACGGTTCAAGCTGATCTCCTGCTTCATGTTGTCGACGCGAGCAGCCCTAACCGTGATGAGCAGATTGGCGAAGTGAATAAAGTGCTTAAAGAAATTGGAGCTGACGCTCTTCCACAAATACTGGTAATGAATAAGATTGATCTGGCTGATTTATCCGCTGAGGCGGCGGGTTATCGCCGCGATGAGTATGGTAGAATTGCACAGGTCCGATTAAGCGCCAAGACCGGCCAGGGGCTGGAGCTTATCAAGCTGGCACTCTCGGAAGCCGTTGGGCAGCATGCCTCGCAACATTGCAAAAACCAATCCCCGATTACAGATGCGGCGGTGGCTAACCGCGCTTAGCTTGAAGTCATCGGCTAGATTTCTGCACTGAAAGCTTTAACTCGGCGTTATCAGTTCCGTTTGACGGTTGGACCGCATTAAATAAAAGATAGGAATCATCATGGGATTAAACGATCCCCAGTGGGGAAGAAAAAAAAATAGTTCAGGTCCACCTGATCTGGATCAGCTATGGCGCAATTTCAACAAGAAGCTCAACAGTCTTTTCAAGCGCAAAGGTGGAAGTGGATCGGGAGGGGGCGAAGGACCTGGCGCGCCCACTCCGAGGCAATATGGAGGCGGTATCGGGCTGCTTGTCGGCCTCCTTGTTGTCCTGTGGGTCGCCAGTGGATTCTATATTGTTAACGAAGGGCAGCGAGGCCTTGTATTGCGTTTTGGGAAATATGTGGAAACTACCCAGGCGGGCTTGCGCTGGCACTTTCCCTACCCGATAGAGTTCGTTGAAACAGTTAACGTGAGCCAGGTACGCACCGTTGAAATCGGTTACCGGAACAACCTCAGAAGTAAAGTGCTCAAGGAATCGCTGATGCTGACCGATGATGAAAATATCATCGATATCCAGTTTGCGGTGCAATACATTCTAAAGAGTCCCGAGGAATTTCTTTTCAACACCCGTGACCCTGAACACTCGGTGATGCAGGTCGCGGAAGCAGCAATACGGGAAGTCATCGGTAAAAGCAAGATGGATTTCGTCCTGTACGAAGGACGAGAACAGGTCGCCGCAAAGGCAACGCAGCTCATGCAAGAGATTTTGGATCGTTACAAGATAGGCATCGCCATCAGCAAGGTCACCATGCAGAATGCGCAGCCACCCGAGCAGGTGCAGGCGGCGTTCGATGACGCAGTCAAAGCCGGGCAGGATAGAGAGCGGCAGAAAAATGAGGGCCAGGCTTATGCGAACGACGTGATCCCCAAGGCGAAGGGTAATGCAGCGCGGCTCCTGGAAGAAGCTGAAGGATACAAACAACGGGTGATCGCAAGCTCCGAGGGTGAATCGAGCCGATTCAGGCAAATCCTCGTCGAATACAACAAGGCGCCGGTTGTGACACGCGAGCGTCTTTATTTGGACACGATGCAACAAATATTCTCGAATACGAGCAAAATTTACATAGATCAGAAAAGCGGCAGCAACCTGCTGTACTTGCCCTTGGACAAGCTGATACAGATGAGCGGGCCTCCACAATCCGGTCCGGCATCCGAAGCGCCTCCCGCTCCTCCACAAGAGGCGGTGCCTGATAGTGCCGCTCGTACGCGCGAGGCGTTCCGGGGCCGCGAAAGGGAGACACGATAAGTGAAAAAATACGCATCAATACTGTTGGGCACGCTTATCGCCCTGGTCCTCCTGGCGAGCTCGTCGCTTTATATAGTCGATCAGCGCCAACAGGCTATCCTGTTCCAGCTCGGCGAAATCGTGGACGTCAAAACGTCTCCCGGGCTGTATGTGAAAATCCCTCTCGCACAGAACGTGCGCTATTTTGATGCGCGCATTTTGACTCTTGATACTGCTGAGCCGGAACGCTTTATCACTTCCGAGAAGAAGAATGTGCTGGTGGACTTGTTTGTCAAATGGCGGATAGTAGATGTCAAGCAATATTACGTCAGTGTGCGGGGGGACGAAATGCTGGCTCAGACCCGCCTTTCGCAAACTGTGAATTCCAGCTTGCGGGACGAATTTGGGAATCGCACCGTTCACGATGTCGTTTCCGGGGAACGCGACAAGATTATGGAAATCATGCGCCAAAAAGCTGACACCGACGCTCGCAAGATCGGCGTGGAAGTGGTCGATGTCCGGCTGAAGCGGGTGGATTTGCCTCAGGAAGTGAGCGAATCGGTCTTCCGAAGGATGGAAGCGGAACGAAAACGCGTGGCGAATGAGCTGCGTTCGACGGGGTCAGCGGAATCCGAGAAGATACGCGCCGACGCTGACAGGCAACGCGAAGTCATCCTTGCCGAGGCTTACCGCAAAGCGCAGGAGACAAAGGGTGAGGGTGATGCAAAGGCTTCCGCAATCTACGCTGCTGCCTTTCAGCCGAATCCGGAGTTTTATGCGTTTTACAGAAGCCTCGAGGCTTACAAGCAAAGCTTTAAAAATAAAAGCGACCTGATGGTAGTGGATCCCAGTTCCGAGTTTTTCAAATACCTGGAAAGTACCGGCCGGGCTACGAAATAAAATAGCCCGCCGAGCCCGTAATTTTGGCTGGACGATCGCTGTGATCTTCCGGAAGCAGGTGCTGCGCCGTCATAAAAAGAGCAATAAACAGAATACAGTTGCGCCGAGCTCCCATGATCTCTTCCCAATGCCACCGCGTATTGCGGCAAACCCGCCGGCCTCAATAGGGACTCCGGAATGTGGGATACTTTAGGCATGGCATTTGCCCTCATGCTGGTGCTCGAGGGGCTTCTGCCTTTTCTGATGCCTGGGGCGTGGCGAGACGCGTTCCGAAAGCTGACCGAAATCAGCGATAACCAGATTCGTTTTATCGGCTTAACCTCCATGCTTGCCGGTTTGCTGATACTTTATCTTGTCAAATAGGCTTGTCCAGTCTCACTTTTTCCAGCCGTAATCGGGCGTGAACATGCGTCAGTGGATTCTTCCTGAATATGTTGAGGATATCCTGCCGGGCGAGGCGTTGGAGATCGAGATGATGCGGCGGCGGATTATGGATCTGCTGATGTCCCACGGCTATGAATTGGTGGGCCCGCCGTTGCTCGAGTTCGTAGAATCTCTCCTTTCCGGTAGTGGAGGTGACACCAACTTGCGCATGTTTAAAGTCGTAGATCAATTGAGCGGCCGGATGATGGGCTTGCGTGCCGATATGACGCCCCAGGTTGCGCGGATCGATGCCCATTTACTGAACCGGAAGGGAATAGCGCGGCTATGCTATGCAGGCAGTGTATTGCATACTTTGCCATCCGGCCTGACCAGGACCCGAGAGCCTTTCCAGATTGGCGCGGAGCTTTTCGGCCATTCGGGCCTGGAGAGCGATCTGGAAGTTCAGAAGCTCATGCTCGAATCGCTTGCGACTGCGGGAATTAAAAAGATACATATTGATCTCGGCCATGTGGCCGTTTTTCGCGGCTTGGTCAGAGGTGCCGGAATACCGCCTGAGCTTGAGGCAGAACTATATAGGGCGCTCCAGTCAAAGGACATTGACGCGTTGGAGAATATTGGTGCGGGACTGAATCGGCAGGTGGATAGGCGGGCGAGGCAGGCATTGTTACTTCTGCCTGAGCTGTATGGCGGGTTTGACGTTCTTGAGGTCGCGCGCCGCTCTCTCCCCGACTATGCCGATATCAGAAATGCGCTGGATGAATTGGAAACAGTGGGTGAGCAATTGAGTCAAGCGGTGGATACAATGGCATTTGACCTGGCTGACCTCCGCGGGTATCAATACCACAGCGGGATGGTGTTTGCAGCGTATGCCAGCAATTGCCCTAACGCCGTGGCTTTGGGCGGTCGTTATGACGAAGTGGGCAAGGCTTTTGGAAGAGCTCGTCCTGCGACCGGGTTTAGTATGGACCTGCGGGAACTCGCAAACCTTATACAGGCCTCTTCCTATCGGAGAGGAATCCTTGCCCCTTATCCGGGAGGCGACAAGGCGCTCGGAGACAAAATTGCACAACTTCGTCAGCTGGGTGAAGTTGTGGTGATAGAGCTACCGGGTTCGGAGCGCGAGCAGAATCTTTTAAACTGCGACAGAAAGCTGATACAGGAAAACGGAATCTGGTCAGTTGTGGCAGCGTAGTTAAGACAAGCATTATTTTGCCACCAGTCTGGCTACGAGCTTTTGCTCGCAAGCGCAACGTTTTTTAAGACAGGGATATGACTAAAAATGTAGTGGTCGTCGGAACCCAATGGGGCGATGAAGGCAAGGGAAAAATAGTGGATTGGCTGACCGACCACGCTCAGGGAGTGGTCCGCTTTCAGGGAGGCCACAATGCCGGGCATACGCTGGTTATTGAAGGAAAGCAAACGGTTCTTCACCTGATCCCTTCCGGGATCCTGCGCAATGATGTGGCTTGCTATATCGGTAATGGCGTGGTTATTTCTCCCCGGGCGTTGTTGGATGAGCTGGAAATGCTGGAGCGGGCGGGGATCGACGTTCAGAACCGCCTTCGCATCAGTGAAGCTTGTCCGCTGATATTGCCGTGTCACAGCGCCCTGGATAACGCGCGGGAAACGGCCAGGGGGCTTGGCAAGATTGGCACGACCGGGCGCGGCATTGGTCCCGCCTACGAAGATAAGATTGCCCGGCGGGCCATCCGCTTGCAGGACTTGTTTCACCGCGATCGCTTTGCTGCGAAGCTTGGCGAAATGCTTGATTATCATAATTTCGTGCTGAAGAACTATTTTCATGCGCCAACCGTTGATTTTCAACAGACCATGGATGACACGCTGTCCCTCGCTGATCGCATCAAACCGATGGTTGCCGATGTACCTCGATTGTTATTCGAAGCCAACAGGGCGGGCAGTAATTTACTGTTTGAAGGCGCACAGGGCACCCTGCTTGATATTGACCACGGCACTTATCCTTTTGTGACCTCAAGTAACTGCATCGCTGGCGCTGCAACAACGGGGAGCGGAGTAGGACCGCAAATGCTTCACTATGTGCTTGGTATTACAAAAGCATATACCACGCGGGTTGGCGGAGGCCCGTTCCCTACAGAACTGGACGATGATATCGGCAAACATCTTGCTAAACGCGGAAATGAATTCGGGTCCACTACGGGACGCCCGCGGCGTTGCGGCTGGTTTGACGCGGCTGCATTAAAGCGGTCGGTTCAGATAAATGGGGTGTCCGGATTATGCGTTACAAAGCTCGACGTACTGGATGGGGTTGAAACGCTGCGTCTGGGGGTGGGTTATCGGCTATCTGATGACAACGGGAAGCAGAGCTTCCACGAAATTTTGCCGGTAGGCGCGGATGAGCTTGCCCGCTGCGAGCCGGTGTATGAGGAAATGCCTGGCTGGAAAGACAGTACTGTAGGGGTTGAAAAGTTTGACCAACTTCCACAGGCAGCGCGAAACTACCTGAAGCGCATGGAGGAAGTTTGCGAGGTTCCGGTGGACATGATATCAACCGGGCCCGATCGCGAGGAAACCATTGTACTTCGCCATCCTTTTGAGTAAATAGGTTTGTCAGGGAACAGGAGCCTGGCCGACGTCTGCACTGTTCGTCTGGCGGACTGGCAACGGGACGGCGCTGCCTTGCGCGATATACGCGAGATCGTTTTTGTCCGGGAGCAGAATGTTCCCGCTGAACTGGAGTGGGATGAGCTTGACGTGAGATGCGTCCACCTCATCGCCTTTAATCGGGAAGGCAGCCCCATCGGTACCGCGCGCCTGCTGCGCAATGGTACAGTTGGTACAGTTGGCCGGATGGCAGTGCTGAAAGAATGGCGAGGCAGGGGTGTGGGCCGTGCGCTGGTTCACCGCCTGCTGGAGGAAGCGGAAAAACGCGGGATTATGCAGCTGGTCCTACACGCCCAGACCCATGCGACCGGTTTTTATGAGCGGTTCGATTTCAGGGCGGAAGGTGATCTATTTAGAGAAGCCGGGATACCGCATGTAAAAATGGTCCTTAATCGGTGACAACTTCATCAGGCTGCTGAAACTGCGGAGGCCAAAAATCGAAGAAGATTTTGTTGATGGAATGTCGGAGCGGATGTGGCATCACATAACATAGAACAGTACTAGAACGGCAGCATGAAATCGAGGGATAGAACAACCTGATCCTTGTGCCCGTTATAGGGACGGTAGACCGCGCCATGCAGTGCATCGACGTTGTCATAGCGGACGTTCGGGCGGACATTGAATTGCTGCATCGGCTTCCAGTCGATCTTCAAGGTTTTTGCCGCTTTCCAGTTTATGCCAGCCGTTATCGCGTAATAATCGGCCGGCGCGCTGGTGCTGTTGTTGACTTGGTTTGGACCTAGTGCATAGCTGAAATTCTGGTTATTCGTTGCTGCAGCCACACGTGCGGGGGAAAAGACACGGAAGCCATCCCTGTCGCGGAACCACTCGGTGCGAACGCCAATTGACACTTCGGGCGTGAGATCGTAGTACAGATGCATGTTGATGCCGTACCATTGGGCATTCTGGGTCACTCCGTTCAGCAGCACTCCTCCGGCATAACCGTGATCGTGCTGAAAGACAAAATGTGTCTTGGGGGTGAACTTGTGCTTCAGCACGAGGCTATACATACCCCATGGCTCGGTGCTGCGAGTGGAAGTCGCGCCATAGGTACCGCTGAGATTGGCGGAGCTTCCCATGTCATCGCTCGTCCAGGTAATGCCGGCTATTCCGCCCCAGTTGCCCAGTTGTTTATTGAACCCACCGTCCCACCCGCCGGTGGCGCTTCCCGTAACCGCCGCGCCAAGCACGGACCAATTCTGGGTGACCTTGTAATTGCCCAAAAATCCGGTGTGCGTAAAGGGCTCTCCGTATTGCATCGTGTACGCGTGGGTATAGAAGAAATTGTCCGGAGCGGGAACCGACTCATAGCCGATAGGGGTATAAAAATGGCCGGCCTTGACGTTCAACCCGTTCCCCACAGGCACGTATGCCTCCGCAAAAACCTGAGGCAAAGCAATTCCATAATATTTGGTCGAAGCACAGCATATATCGAGATCCCACGTGCTTCGCTGCAATGGCTGGCCGGTATTGACATCAAAAGAGGGAACCCCGTAAGCCTGAGTGAAGATCGCGTCTGAACCAAACATGAAATCGGCGCGAGCCCCAAAATCCCAGGAACTTCCCTCCGCCACCACTGGCCGCTGTACAAAGATGTTGAATTGGTTCAGTTGTGGCTGATTCGCTTGATCCGCGAAGGTTACTGTCCCATTGAAGCCGCTGGTCTGGCCCGGATTGAAAGTAGCCCCTCCATTAGCCCAGCCACCTATCCTTATTCCCTTCTCCTTGAGAAACTCCAGCCCCATATTGGCAAAAGCCGTGGTTGGATAAACAGCGGGCACTGCCAGGCTGCTCCAAAAAAAAAGCGCGATCAGGCTTCCGCTTCGGATATTTGACATGGGTGGGTCCCTTTCCCGGCAAAAACACTACCGGCAGAATTGTTATTATTTGTGAAACTAGCACGACACATGTTAACTAATTGTGGTATTGGTGTTAATAATTTGTGAAGGTTCCTGGTTTTAATTCCCAGTTTATTCCTAAATATAGGACAGTGGGTACGATTTCACCAAACTTCAAGGTCAAGGTTAAGCACTTCATTGATGAGCAGGACAACCAGCAAATTGGACTTTAAAACCTGCGTACTGGCGGCCTTATACATGTGGTCCTTACAGATCTAAGCAACTTTCACAAGCGCATCTTTGCTCAGCGCGTAAGGCCTGAAGGTACGCGCCCCGTCACGATCAGTATTTATGGCGCTATTTCTATTTGTTATGGTTGTGATCACATTTGTACCGGATGGCCGGCCGCTCTACTGGCGGGCTCGACAGATCGTTCCGCAGGAGTGAAACGAATTCAGAACGGGAAATCTTTTGATGAAGAGGAACGCGAGATCAGCACCGGGATTGAGATGAGGATCGAGAATTCACTTTCTGTGTATTAGGACGTCCGCCGGTTGAGGGCCTCGGCGGGCCGGCGGTTACCGATCCTGCGGTACCAAGAGATGCCAGAGGTTGTCTCACTGCGTTACACCTGATCTGAAGCGTCTTCGAAAGCTCATCCACCCTCAGGCCGCCCCTGCTCGCGCGCAACAGCTTAAGAAGTTGTTTCTGTCGCTCTCCCATATCCGATAGCTCGCTCCGCACTTTTTTAGTTTATGGCTCATCATCAATAAAATATCACTTCTATAACAATAGGATATCAGACATCAATGCAGATAATGGGTGGTTCCATAAAGACACTTATAACATACATAACTTGACAAAGTCAGCCCGTATTTGTTATGTTATGCACAACATACAGGGAGTGGAACTCCATTTCCTGATTGTGATACTCAGGTCATCTAATAGGAGCCGCCGCAATGAAAACACGGACATTCTTGGCAGCTTTGTCCTTGGGTTTTTTGGCTGCCTGCGCCCAGATGAGCCCGCGTGAAGCTGTCAACAACCCAACCATTGGAAAAGTTGTTCAAAACGCACAAACATCTGGCGACCATTATGCCCTGACGAAGTATTTCGAGGGCGCAGCCAGGGAAATGCAAATAAAGGCTGATGAGAAAAAAAATTTGCTTGAGCACTACGAAGACAAGAGCTATCTCTACGGCAGGGAGGCCCAGGATTTAATATCCCACACTGCGGCGCTGGTTCGTAAATATGATCAGACCGCAAGGGAAAATATCAAAGAGGCTGCCGCCCATCGACAGATGGCTTTGGAGGCAGCGCGGATTCGCCCGACGCGGGACCATAAGATGGCTGGCTCTGCCCTCGGTGAGGAGCATCAGTCAAGTAATTGAAGAGATAAACCTGTCGATTGAGGCTTGACTCAGATCCGTGTGCCTAATGCGCCAAGCGCAGCATCTTTCCACAGAAGGTAAGGAATGGTCGCACGGAAATTATACGCTTGGGTGGTTGATTAGAATGGGATCATTGCATCGAGTGAAAATAGAACCTGCTCCTTCCTGCCATCGAAAGGCCGGTATGTCTGGTCAAGACCGTCAGCCCTGTCGTAACGGATATTGGGACGAATGTTAAGTTTCTGCATGGGCTTCCAGTCAATGCTCAGCCTTTTAGCGGGCTTCCAGTTCATACCCAGGGTAATGCCATAATAATCTGCTGGGGCGCTCGTAACCGTAGCGATATTTCCAGCAAAACTGAATCCCGCGCTGTCCACCGCAGCAGCTACGCGAAACGGCGAGGGAACACGAAAGCCATCTTTATCGCGAAACCACTCGGCCCGGATACCGATGGAGAGATCATCCAGAAGATCGTAGTACAGGTGGGTATTTATCCCGTACCATTCCGCATTTTGCTGTATCCCGTTGAGAAGGACTCCCCCTGCGTAGCCATGCACATGGTGGAGAACAAAGTGTGTTCTGGAAGTTATTCTATGCTGGAGCACAAGACTATACCACTCCCACGGTTCGGCGCTCCGCGTGGACGTTGCCGCGTAAGTCCCGGCCAGATTCACCGAGGTTCGCCTATCATCGCTAATCCATGTAATTCCAGCCAAACCACCCCAGTTCCCCAGCTGTTTGTTAAAGGTGCCATCCCATCCCCCTGTAGCGCTCCCAGTCGTGACCCCCCCCATTAAGGACCAATTCGAGGTGGCAGGATAGTTTCCTATTACTCCCACGTGCGTAAATGGCTCGCCGTTAGTGAAGCTATAAGCATGAGTATAAAAAAAGTTATCAGGCGCGGGGACAGTTTCATACCCCGTAGGCGAGTAAAAGTGACCCGCCTTTATGTTAAGGCCGTTTCCAACCGGGAGATAAGTTTCAAGATAAGCCTGTGGAAGCGCTATTCCGTAGGTGCGAGTCGAGTTACAGCATAAGTAGAGATCCCAATTGCCTCTGTTCTGCGGCTGACCGGTATTCACATCAAACTGAGGAATACCGAAAGCCTGGGTGTAGATTGCGTCTGTGCCATACATGAAGTCGAAGCGTCCGCCAATATCGAATGCCGTGCCCTCCGTTACCACGGTCCGCTGGATGTAAATGTTAAACTGGTTTAACTGGGCTCTGTTCGCGCGATCGGCAAAGGTCACTGTGCCATTGTATCCATCCGTAGGATTGGGATTGTAAGTCCCCCCCCCATTGATCCAGCCCCCTACCTTCACGCCAGTGTCTCGGAGCAGATTGGCCATTTCCATCGCGCTCGCCGTGTTTGGTCTGCCAAAAACTGAAAACAGGCCGAACAACGCAAAAAATACAATCCGACTTATGCATCTTGGAATGCAATTCATTTTACTTTCCTAGAATCTCAGCAGAGGTTCCGCGGCGGAACCTGCGGCAGACTCTATCCCCTGAATATAAGCTGGCTAATGAGCATTAGCACATTATTGTTCTGCTTGATAGTAAAAATGTTAACTGTTGTCCGCACGCCAAAAAGGAACTGTCGCGTCCAGCAAGAACAGAACCGGCCTCCCTTCCTATCCAGGGGTCGAAATTCCTCGTCCATTCGGTCCACCCTTGCCCCGAATGTTTGGCGGCGATCTGGTTTTTTTGCCTTCCCATCGATTTTAAATCTCTTCGAAGGCCCTTTTAGTTCATGCCCCGGCCTGCAGTGTACTTGAAGCGTACTTATTGGCAGAAGCTCAGATAAATGGAGCTCTCCCGCAAAGCTGGCGCTTTTATTGTTGAGCACGGACGGAATGCAATAGGGCGAAAAGACTATCCCAGGAATAACTTGTAGGCTGGATTATTGCTTTCGTCCCAGTAATGATTATCGAGGCGGCTGAGGAAAGCCTGGAACTCCGCTTTTTCTTCGGGAGGCACTTGCATGCCGACGAGGACGCGGCCATAGTCAGCCCCATGGTTACGGTAATGGAATAGACTGATATTCCAGTGGTGACTCATGCTGTTCAAAAATTTCATCAGGGCCCCCGGCCGATCCGGAAACTCGAAGCGATAGAGGAGCTCATTCTTTATCTCGCGCGCACGCCCACCCACGAGATGGCGTATGTGCAACTTCGCCATCTCATTATCGCTGAGGTCTACCGTTTGAAGGCCACTTTTGTCCAAGCTCTTGATCAGCTTGGCTGCCTCCTCGCGATCCCGCACGGACACTGCGACAAATACGTGCGCTTCCTTTGGATCGGCATACCGATAGTTGAATTCGGTAATGCTTTTTGCCCCGAGCATGGCGCAGAATTTCTTGAAGCTGCCTGGCTCCTCGGGGATCGTTACCGCCATCACTGCTTCTCGATGCTCACCCAGTTCGGCGCGTTCCGAAATATGGCGCAAGCGGTCGAAGTTCATGTTGGCACCGGAAGCGATTGCAATCAGATTCTTTCCACGAATTTGCTCACGCTTGGCATATGCCTTTGCTCCAGCAATGGATAACGCTCCAGATGGCTCCAGAATTGCGCGGCTATCCTCGAACACATCCTTTATCGCCGCGCATATGGCATCCGTATCTACCAGAATAATTTCATCCACAAACTCCCGGCACAAGCGCAAAGTTTCGACTCCTACCTGCTTCACCGCGACGCCATCCGCAAACAAGCCTACTTGCGGAAGCTTCACCCGGCGCTTTTTCTGCAGGGATCGATACATGGAATCGGCATCGACCGGCTCGACGCCGATAATCCTGATTTCAGGGTAAAGCCTTTTAACGTATGCTGCGATCCCGGAGATAAGTCCTCCTCCACCCACCGGCGCGAATATTGCGTGAATAGGTCCCGTGTGCTGACGGAGGATCTCCATTCCAATCGTCCCCTGGCCTGCTATGACGTCCGGATCATCGTAGGGATGCACGAAGGTGGCATTCTTCTCGGCAGCAAATTTCAGTGCGTGAGCGTAAGCCTCGTCATACGAATCCCCATGCGTGATGACAGTCGCGCCTCGAGCCTTAACCGCCTGCATCTTGATCTGAGGTGTTGTAGTCGGCATCACGATGGTGGCCCGGCAGTTCAAGCGCTGAGCGGCGAGCGCTACCCCTTGGGCATGGTTGCCGGCCGACGCCGTAACAACCCCTTCCTTGAGCACCTCGGGGGAGAGCTTGACCATTTTGTTGTATGCACCGCGCACCTTGAACGAAAATACTTCCTGCATATCCTCGCGTTTGATCCACAGGCTGTTACCGATCCGGGATGACAGGTTGGATGCGCGCTCCAACGGGGTTTCAATTGCGACATCGTAGACTCGCGCGGTAAGGATTCTTTCGAGATAACCGTTTTTCATTGACTTGTCATCTAAGCAGTGGAATCACGATTTTAACACGCTGAAACCTATGTAAACGTCGGGCTTGATTGTTAAAATTTTTGGATAGGGTTATGCTGTGGACTATCTTTTCATCTCGTAAAAATAAAATAAATGTCACAGGATCAAAAAAAACGCGCTGCCGCGCAGGCCGCCATTCAGCATGTCCCTGAGGGTTGCGTGATTGGCGTTGGAACCGGATCTACCGCTAATTATTTCGTAGACGAATTGGCCAACATCAAGGATAAAATCGACGGTGCGGTGGCAAGCTCGGAAGCGACTGCCCAGCGTCTCAGGGGATATGGCATCGAGGTGGTGGATTTGAACAGCGTGGATGAAATCCCGGTGTATGTGGATGGCGCGGACGAAATTACCGAGCATCTACATATGGTTAAGGGCGGCGGGGGAGCATTGACACGCGAGAAAATTGTTGCAGCGGTCGCGAAGAAATTCGTTTGCATCGCCGACGAAAGCAAGTTCGTCAGGATTCTTGGCAAATTTCCACTTCCGGTTGAGATAATTCCGATGGCGGGCGGCTATGTAGCGCGCGAGATCATACGGCTCGGCGGGCAACCTGTATTACGCAACGGATTTATAACGGACAACGGAAATGCCATCCTTGATGTCCATGGATTACAGATACTGAATCCAGTCGAACTGGAGACTGAGCTCAACCAGATAACAGGTGTGGTTACGAATGGCCTTTTTGCGAGACGTGGCGCAGACATGCTGCTTCTGGGAACCCATAGCGGAGTCCGGACATTCGAGCGGTAGCAAGGCAACGGATTACAAGGACCGTAACGAAATTGTAATGATGCGCAACTATCATTTTTTGGTTTTAGCCAATCAGCAGGTGGGCAATGCCAAGTAGTGAGCATATTTCCAAGCAGTTTGACGCCGAGCTTGAGGCTGTGCGCACCCGCGTGCTGCACATGGGCGGATTTGTGGAAGAGCAGATCGAGAAAGCGATCGAGGCACTGACGAGCGGAAACGAGAGTCTGATCGAAACCATCGTTGAAAACGATCATCGCGTCAATGCCATGGAAGTATCGATAGATGAGATCTGTAGTCAGATTATTGCGCGACGCCAACCTGCCGCAGGCGATCTGCGCATGATCATGACCGTTATAAAGACAATTACTGATCTTGAGCGGATTGGCGACGAAGCGGAAAAGATTGCCCGTATGGCGAAGCTGATCTACGAGACGGACCGGATGCATATGCCCCGTTTTGTCGAGATCCGGCATGTGGCGCATATAGCCATGGAGATGCTGCGCAAATCTCTTGATGCGTTTGCCCGCCTGGATTTGGCGGCCGCTGCCCAGGTCGTGAGGCAGGATGAGCTCGTGGATGAAGAATTTCGCTCGATCATGAGACAACTCATCACTTTCATGATGGAAGACCCCCGGAAGATCTCCACCGCTCTGGAAATCCTTTTTATTGCCAAAGCGATCGAACGAATCGGCGATCATGCTAAGAACATGTCGGAATATGTAGTTTACATGGTTAAAGGCCGGGATGTACGTCACGTCACTGTTGAAGAGATCGAACGAGAAATAAGAGAATAGCCTGGCCTCTCTCAATTTCCACTGAAAGCGGGTACGTTGTTGTCTGCTTTTCAAATCGAATGCCATGCTACCCTATTCCACACTTGCGGCTGTAGACCTCGGTTCCAATAGCTTCCGATTACAGGTTGCCCGGGTGGTAGGCAATCAGCTATATCCGCTTGACAGCCTGCGCGAAATGATAAGGCTTGCCGCGGGTCTCAACGCAGACCGCCGGCTGGACGAAGAGTCACAGGCCCGTGCGCTGGATTGCCTGAGACGCTTCGGTGAGCGTCTGCGGGGCCTCCCACCCCATGCCGTACGCGCGGTGGGTACCAATACCTTTAGGATTGCGAAAAACGCGGCGGCGTTCCTGAAAAAGGCCGAGGCAGCCATTGGGTTCCCCATCGAAATTATCGGTGGGCACGAGGAAGCTCGTCTCATTTATCTGGGTGTTGCTCATAGTCTTCCCCTCTCCCCGAATAATCGTCTCGTTATAGATATCGGCGGCGGCTCAACCGAACTGATCCTTGGCAATCGACTTAAACCTCTCAAGCTCGAGAGTTTATACATGGGTTGCGTCGGTTACAGCCAGCGCTTTTTTCCGGATGGCAAAATCACCCGCCCGGCGATGAGGCGAGCTGAATTGGCGGCTCGTGGCGAACTGCAGGCGACCGTTGCCGACTTCTCCAGTGATCACTGGCGGGACGCATTTGGCTCGTCCGGCACCGCCCGTGCGCTCGGCGACATCATCAACCTCAACAACTTAGGGAATGGCGGCAGGGAGGGCGACATTACCATGGAAGGGTTGGATGCTTTCCGCGACCATTTGCTCAAGGCCGGCGATATCAAAAAGCTCGAGATTGCCGGGCTGCGCAGCGATCGCGCACAGGTGATCGCAGGCGGCTTCGCTATTATGCTAGCGGCATTTTCTGAACTCGGCATCCATCACATGTCGCAAGGCATGGGCGCGCTGCGCCAAGGAGTGCTCTACGATTTACTGGGACGCTTCCACAAACACGACATGCGTGAGACCACGGTGAGGCAGTTTATGAGACGTTACCGGGTGGATTTCACGCAGGCGGGCCGGGTTGAGTCGCTGGCCCTGAGGCTGGGACAGCAATTGCTGGCAGACTCTGACGATCCGGGAGAATCGCTGCAGGCGCTTTCCTGGGCGGCACGATTGCATGAAGTCGGTATTTCCGTAGCCCATTCAGGCTACCACAAACACTCGGCGTACATTCTTGCAAACGCCGATATGCCCGGTTTCTCGAAAAAAGAGCAGGAACGCCTGAGCGCGCTACGTTGGCCCATCGAGGCGCAGTCGGCAAGGCCCCGGAATTTCTCGCCAGCCCGGTAAATATCGCTCTGCTGTTTTCCCTGCGCCTAGCGGCACTATTTTACCGTAGCCGCCGCGATAACCTTTTACCTCGATTGGAGGTGCGTTGCGAGAACCCCGAATTCACCCTCCTTGTAGAGCGCAAGTGGCTGGAACACAATCCTTTGACTGATGCTGCATTGTCCGCGGAGATCGAACAATGGGCCTCCGTCGGGTTTCATCTACGCGTCGAAGTCAGGAGAGCGGGCCGTCCGTTGGGGCAAGTAGATCTTCCGACGACAACACACGGAGTGCAACGGAAGCATAAGCCAGCCATGGGATCCCACTCTAAGAAAAGATCGGCGAAAGCAGGCCTGCCTCCGGGAACGCTGGTCCATATTGGCGAGAAAAAACATGTCGCGTCTCATGTCACCTTGCTTGAATATGACGAGGACAACCTGCGCGAATCGGTGGCGGGACCTGCTGAACTGCCCGATAAGGTTCAATTCTCCCGCGGAACGATCTGGGTCAACCTTGATGGATTAGGCGACATCGAGATGATGGAGCAAATCGGAAAACGCTTTAATCTCCACCCTCTGGTGCTCGAAGATATCTTCAACACTGAACAGCGTTCGAAGTTCGAAGATTACGGCGACTATATCTATATAGTGTTGAAGACCTTCGACTACGAACACGAGGGTGGCGAAGAAAAACTAGATTCCGATCAGATCAGTCTGGTGGTAGGGAAAAATTTCGTTCTGTCCTTTCTGGAAACAACAGATTTTCAGTTCGAGGCCGTGCGTGAACGATTACGTGCAGGTAAAGGGCAAATCAGAAAACTCGGCGCAGATTTTCTCATGTATAGCCTGGTCGATGCCATTGTGGACAGCTACTTCCTTATCCTCGAGCGGCTCGACGAAAAAACGGAAGCGCTCGAAAAGGAACTGATATCGCGGCCCTTGCCGCGCACGCTGCATTCAATCTATCGTCTCAAGCGCGAGAATGTTTTTTTGCGCAAGTCGCTGTGGCCAATGCGCGAAGTCATCAATTCGCTGCGGAGGGGTGATTGCCTTCTCATAAGCCAGAATACATCCCTCTATCTCAGGGACGTATATGACCATACGCTCCACATCATCGAATCGGTTGAGTCTCTGCGCGACCTTACGGCGGGGATGCTCGATATTTACATTTCCAGCGTAAGTTATCGTATCAGCACCGTCATGAAAGTGCTCACCGTGATTACCACCATATTCATGCCGCTCACCTTGATTACCGGCATCTATGGCATGAACTTCAAGTACCTTCCCGGACTGGATTGGGACGGCGGTTTTTTTGCAGTGCTGGGGGTCATGGTCGCCATTAGTTTGGGCATGCTGGTCTTGTTTCGACGGAAGAAATGGCTTTAGCATCTCGCGCATACAAGATAGCCGGCCGAGGACCAAAAGCTGTACTTAAAACTCGAAACTTTGACCGCGCTCCAGTCTTTCAGGGCTAAATTCTGCTGCTGCGGCCCAAATTTCCGACATGGTCTCATCTTCATGGCCCGGCTCCATATGCGTGACGAGAAATCGTACGGGCTTATGGAGCAGTCTTAACCCTTTTGCGAGAAGCTCCGGCCGCATGTGGCCGGAAACCTCCGCGCCAGTAACGTTGTTATTGCGAAATGTGGCCTCGATCATAAGGTAACGCAAATTGCTTATGGCCGTCAGACACTGCCAGAACGGTTCGTGGTACGTGGTGTCGCCGCTAAATACGAAACTTGCCGCACCACTATCGAGCTGATAGGCCACCGCCGGCACCGCATGGCGCACGGGCAAAGGAGTAATCTTTCGCCGACCGGGCATTTCCACCGTTTGCCCCACGGAAATGGGACGGAATACTACATATGGGTTTTGGGGTGAAGGAAACGTTGTATAGTCGGGCCAAAGACGAGAATTGAATACATTCTGCCTGAGTGCCTCAATGGTTGCCTGCAAGGCGTAAACGACAAGCGGAACGTTGCGGCGCGGCCCCACGGCGTCCGCCAGCATCGGCAGCAGCGCTACATGGTCGAGATGAGAATGGGTGAGAAAGACGGTATTGATCCGGAGCATCTGGCTCAACGTCAAGTCGCCTGCGCCCGTTCCCGTATCGACCAGCGTGTCGTCATCCAGCATCAGGCACGTGGTCCTCAGGCCGGCCGCTACACCGCCGCTGCACCCAAGTATTGTCACACGAATACGACACCTCCGCCGACACATGAAATAAATCGTCGCTTAGCCTCGCTCACGACGAAAATGTGGAGTAAATAGCAAGCACGTTAGCACGGCGACAAGCTTTCGTCAGCTTACCGCCAGGTTTTTTCAACGAACCAAAGCTGATGTTGAAGCAATCGACTGAGCACAGTTCGCCGTTGACGCCCAATCCCAGGACTTGACTTTAATACCCCACAGACGCGCGTAGGACCGCGCAACCACCTGCAGCAGACGGGGAGCATCCGGCAGCATCCATATTTCAGAAATTCGCTTTTCCGAGCGAAAATCCCGTACAAGCAGTCGTACGATAGCCGCCAGACCTATACCATAGCTGCGCATCTGCAAGCACAGAAGCGAGCGTGCCGGCTCGGGAGTAAGCCAATGTACGTAACCTCCCTCGTGGAACACGTATTCGAGCGCATCGACAAGTTCCGAGGGAAAATGTGTCAGGGGGCAGTTTCCCGATAGCAGCAGCACATTCAGGGACGCGTTAGGGTAGCGGGAAAAATAAAGGGCCCGGTTGCGCTTGACCAGCTTCAGATAGGATTGACCTCGACCAAATGATCCGCCCCCTTCATGTTGTATGTGCACGTCGGGATGGACGCCCAACTGCCAACCGCCCAGGTTGAACCGTCTGCCAAGGTCGGTATCCTCATAGTAGCCGCGGCCAAACGTAACGTCGAAGCCACCTGCTTCGACGAAAACATCGCGCCTCATCAAAAATGCGTGGCCTCGTAGCCGATGCGTACGGACGTAACCCCCGGCCTTGCGAACGTAACGGTTCAAGTCATCGCGGGCGTAATCATTGCCGCCGGGAATGATTACCGCGAGCTTCGGGTCAGCCTCAAGCGCACCGTGTAACGCGGGTAAAATATCTTCGGAAACCACGGTATCGGAGTTGAGTACCAGCACGTAGGGTGCGTCGGAGCGGCTGACCGCTTCATTCACCGACGCCCCGAAGCCCTGATTCTTCGGAGCGTGATGCACGCGCAGACACCCATAGGAGAGACCCTCCAGCATTTGCCGTGTCTCGAGCCCGGACGCGTCATCCTGTACATAAATATACCTGATCGAGCGGCCCAGCCAGGTGACTACTGATTCAATACAACGCAGAGTGAGCGCGGGGGCGTTATACACCGGAATCACCACATCAATCGATGGCTTGGCGGACACCACAGACATGATGCATATCGGTTCGTTTTCCGTACTGACAGTACCAGCGTGCAGATACAGATGAGGTGGAGATATATCAAGATGAGTCTGATCTGACACCACCTCTGGCCGTACCTCTTCCTCTACCGGGGCTTTAAGAAAGCGCTGGCTCAGGCGATCAGGCACGACGAGTCCCATACCCGCTTTTATTCCGGCAATCGACGCGAGGATTATCGAGATATTTCATCAATCTTTAGACCTGCTGGCTGCGTGAAAAATTTCACTATTATATAATATATACGCATGTCTTACGCAGCAACCAGCGGAGCTCGCCTTCCTTTTTGTTTCAGCTTTTGTCCGGATCCGCAAATCGCTTTACAGTCTCCCGAAATGCCGTCTCTAATGATAGGATAGCGTCCCTGGAAATACTCAGGAATCCGTTCGAAAGATTTTCGGCCGAGGACAAGCTTGATACCGCCCTCCATACGTTCAAAAAGTCTCACCGGTGCGATCCGGCTCGTCCGATAATCAGATCAATTACGCGATAATGAAAACAATTGCTGTGATACCCGCCCGCATGGGCTCAACCCGCTTTCCCGGAAAGCCGGTGGCAAAACTGCTGGGCCGGACAATGTTGGAGCACGTCTACAGGCGTGTCTCCTTAAGCCAGGCAATCGATGCAACTTTTATCGCTACATGTGATGAGGAAATTCGTGAGGTGGCCACCGATTTCGGCGCGGCCGTTATCATGACGTCCGACGCCCATGAGCGCGCCAGTGACCGGGTTGCCGAGGCTATTGCTGGCCTGGACGCGGAATTGATCGTGATGGTGCAGGGCGATGAGCCCATGACCCGCCCGGAAATGATAGACCTGGCAGTCGACCCGTTCCGTCATGACCCCCAGCTCGGCTGTGTGAATCTGGTTCGGCCTATCGACAACAAAGATGACTTCTACGACTTTAATACAATTAAGGTCGTGATGAATCAGAAAGATGAGGCGCTTTATATGTCCCGGCAACCGATTCCTACTGCCTCGGCCTCATGCCAATCCGGTTTTTCCCATACCCAGTCGTATAAGCAAGTCTGCATCATTCCGTTCCGGCGCAAAACGCTTCTCGATTTCGCCGGCTTACCGCCCACCCCCCTGGAGAAGCTGGAGTCAATAGATATGTTGCGTCTTCTGGAACATGGTTATCGGGTAAAAATGGTGAGAACCAAATTCAACACGCAGGCCGTCGACACTCCAGCTGACCTCGAACGGGTCGCCGGGTTGATGGAATCCGATCCACTGCTTGCTTCGTATTGAAAACCCGCGCTCTGCAGAACGGCTCAGCCCTCCCCATGGAACTAAAATCAAAACTGGCTCGAAATGCGCTGACTATCGGGTCGTGGGTCACCCTGGGACATCCTTCTATTGCGGAGATCATGGCTGCCGCAGGATTTGACTGGCTCGTGCTGGACATGGAGCACAGCGTCCTTGAACTCAGCGAAGTACAGATGCTGATCCAGGTGCTTGATGGGCAAAGGTGTCCGGCAATCGTACGATTGACCTCAAACGATCCCGATCAGATCAAGCGTGTAATGGATGCTGGGGCGACAGGTGTAATGGTTCCGATGGTTAAAAATGCCGAGGACGCCCAAGCAGCCGTACAGGCCATGTATTATCCTCCTCGGGGCCGGCGGGGAGTCGGTCTGGCGCGTGCTCAGGGCTATGGAGCGCGTTTTCAGCAATATAGGAATTGGCTGGACAATAATGCCGTGGTGGTCGTGATGATCGAGCATATTGATGCGGTAAATGCCATCGACTCCATCCTTTCTGTTCCGGGAGTAGATGCGTACATTATCGGGCCCTACGATCTATCCGGCTCAATGGGACACCCAGGCGAACTGGATTATCCGGAAGTTCGAACCGCAATAGAACGAGTGCTCGAAGCTGGGCGCCGCGCAGGTAAGTCGGGGGGGATCCACGTAGTAGAGCCAGATCCGAATCTGTTGCGGCGAAACATCGAAGCCGGCTTCAGCTTTTTAGGCTACGGTCTAGATATACGCATACTTGATTCCCTTTGTCGAACTCATATGCGGGACATTAGGGCGGACTTATGAGCAAACTCGTCATTTCTACCTCATCTTTTGACTTGAGCAGCAATGCTCCCGTTCAGCAGCTAATGAAGGCCGGTATGCACATTGTGCAAAACAGCCATGGGCGCAAGCTTAGCGAAGACGAAACGATAGCATTGCTCGGCGTGGACACTGTAGGGATGATTGCAGGTATAGAGCCTCTGACAGACCGCGTTCTCACGTCCGCCAAAAGCCTGAAAGTGATATCCCGCTGTGGAAGCGGAATTGATAATGTCGATCTTGCCGCGGCAAAACGTTATGGGATTACCGTTCTCAACACGCCTGAAGCACCCGCCCAAGCGGTAGCAGAACTGACTTTAGGCTTGATGCTTGCTGCGTTGAGGCAGATATGCCAGACGGACAGGCGGCTCCGAGCAGGTGAATGGCCAAGAACCCAGGGGCGGCTCCTGGCGGCCCAACGGGTCGGTCTAATCGGTTTGGGGCGGGTGGGCCGACGAGTTGCACACCTTTGCCTGTCTTTTGGCGCCGAGGTCGTCGCCTATGACTCTTATGTAACCCAGGCACCACAGGGAGTAAAGTTAACGTCCCTGGAGGAGCTCCTGGTGACGGCAGATATCGTGAGTCTGCATTTGACCTACGACCCGAACACGCACCATTTAATTAACCGGGACGTTTTGACACGAATAAAACCGGGCGCGGTTATCGTCAACACTGCACGCGGCGGACTCGTCGATGAAACCGCCCTCCTGGATGCGTTGACCTCCGGGCAAGTGGATGCCGCGGCGCTTGATGTTTTCGAGCAGGAACCGTACCGGGGCCCGTTGCTTGGGTGTGAAAATGTGGTTCTCACCTCGCATGTCGGTTCGCTTGCCAGGGAAGCTCGACAGCGAATGGAAATTGAAGCCGCGGAGAATCTGCTTCTGGGCCTTGATAAAGCCGGCGTTCTGCAGAAAGAGCGGATAGCAAATGACTAAGAAAATTGCTATCGTATACGGCGCAAGCGGCTTCCTGGGTAGCCACGTAGCGGATGCACTATCTGTCGCGGGGTACCATGTGCGCTTGTTTGATTGCCGTCCATCACCTTATCGCCGCCCCGACCAGGAGATGATTATAGGTGACATCATGGAGCTTGGTCAGGTGACCGAAGCCGCCAAAGGTGTTGATATAGTCTATAATTTTGCTGCGATCGCGGATATTGACGAAGCGCATGATAAACCCCTGGCTACGGCGACGATCAATGTCCTGGGAAATATGCATGCACTGGAAGCGGCGCGCCTCGCGGAGGCCCGCCGCTTCGTCTTTGCGAGCACAATTTACGTCTACTCCGAGTCGGGCTCATTTTACCGGGCAAGCAAGCAGGCGGCCGAGCGATTCATAGAAACTTATCATGAGCGTTATGGGCTGGATTACAGCATCTTGCGTTATGGGTCGTTATATGGCAGACGCGCAGATGCACGCAATGGCATCTATCGCATGCTGTATGAGGCTGTCTCCCGACACTCGATTACCTATCATGGCACAGGCGAAGCTATTCGTGAGTATATTCATGCAGAGGACGCTGCTCGCATGAGCGTGCAAGTACTGGCGCCGGAATTCGCCAATCGCCATTTGATTCTGACCGGGCAGGAACGTCTAAGGATAAAGGATGTCATGACAATGATCTCCGAAATAATGCCATGGGACGTTGAACTACGTTTTAAAGAGGCCGATGCAGTGCATCATTACGAGGTGACTCCTTACGCGTTCCAGCCACGCGTCGGACATAAACTCGTACTTAACGAGCATGTCGATCTGGGACAAGGAATCCTGGATTGCCTGCGAGATATCCATCAGGCTCTGCATCACGCCGGCAGCGACAAGGAATCGGCCCCATTGGCCTCAGACAACAGAGCATGAAGACTGCACGCTGGGAAGCTATCATTTTTGATTTCGATGGAGTAGTGGTCGAATCAGGGGATATCAAAACGCAAGCATTTGTAAATCTCTATCGGGAACACGGTAATGCGATAATGGCGGAAGTGGCGCAGTATCACTGCCTGAACGGAGGCATGTCCCGTTATCATAAATTCCGCCATTTTCAGGAACATCTACTGAAGAAGCCCCCATTAACGTGTGATGAGGAACAACTTCTCGACCAGCGTTTCTCGGATCTTGTAGTCGAAGCGGTGATTGCAAGCGATGGTGTCCCTGGAGCGGCAGAGCTGATCCATAAGGAATCCGCACGAATACCGTTGTTCGTCGCTTCGGGCACGCCCGAGGCCGAGTTAAATATCATAGTGAAACGCAGGGGCCTTGCGCCGTATTTCACTGCTGTACGCGGGTCGCCGGCTCCCAAACAGACCCTCATAGCAGATATTCTAACAACACACGGCTTAATGCCCGATCGGGTTCTGATGATCGGCGATGCGCTCGTTGATTATAAAAGCGCGCAGCTCAACCAGGTCGCGTTCCTGGGCCGCGTCCGGCCTGGCGACCAAAATCCGTTTCCCCCAAATGTAACAACGCTGCCCGATCTAAATGCGCTGCTCGCTTGATCGAGACGGAAAACGGGTTGTTTCAGTCGCCCACAGTGACATGGACGCGTGCATTTCAAGCGCTTATCGTTCTCGCCAATAGGGTTTTAATGATGCCGTCAATCCCGCCCGCGCGTTCAAAACACGGAACAGGCGAACCAGAAATCTCAGCGCTATAAATCAGTATAACTTTATGGACTTTTACTTTTACAAATATGACAGGCAGTAAACCCAAAAAACCTAGGGCAATTATTCTGAGTGCCGGCCAAGGGCGGCGACTGCTTCCACTGACGGAAAACACACCGAAATGCCTGCTGCCGATTCTGGGCAAACCTATTGTCGAATGGCAAATTGATGCCTTGCTCGCAAATGGAATCAGCGAAATCACCGTCGTCACCGGTTTTCAGTCCAGTCTGGTTGAAGCTGTGCTGCAACGCCGCTATGCCAATCTAGGGCAGATCAATGCGCTGTTTAATCCATTTTTCGCTGTTGCGGATAACCTCGCAAGCTGCTGGATAGCACGTTTTGCAATGGATCGCGACTTCGTGCTGTTAAATGGGGATACGGTTTTTGAGGAAGCGCTGCTTGCAAAGGTATTAGGCTCGGAACCCGCTCCAATTACGCTGAGCATCGACCGTAAGCCCGCCTATGATGCGGACGACATGAAAGTGCAGCTGGCTGAAACGGAATGGGTCAAGCACGTGAATAAAACCATGCCCGCGGATCAAATCGATGCGGAGTCTGTCGGGCTCATCTTTTTTCGGGAGCATGGATGCCAGGAATTCCGTTCGGCCGTCGAAATCGCGCTGAGGAATCAGGCTGAGCTCAAGTCCTGGTATCTTACAATTATTGATGCCCTGGCTGAAAAAAGAATGGTAAAAGCCTGTTCAATCTCGAACCATCAATGGTGCGAGATTGATTTCCGGGCAGATCTTGCAAGAGCTGAAGCGCTTTTCGGGAATGGTCAGGATGAAAGCCTCCCCCACGCATCGCCCTCAACCGAACTTATCGCACATGAATAAGCACAGCTGCGTTGGAAACGTCGCAGCCAAGCTCACGAGCAGGTTATCTGGCCTAAGCTGGTTTTGCGCCTTCTCATGAGCCACAGGCAACGCACGCCTGGCCTCAATAGTGCGCATGAGGTTGAATGCGAGAAGTTTTCCCAGCCGCTGATTTCCAATTGGCCCGCCTCCTGCCCGCTGAATAATATCCAGATCCGGCGCCCTGTTGGCTTCCATGATGCATGGACCGCTGTCAAGGAGAGCAACATCCCAACCAATGACTACCTGATCGGAGAAAGCGCTGGAATGTGCGCGCTGCACCAGCGCGATCAGTTCGGACCAGCACGGAAGTTTGCGGTGTAAAATCTGCGCTCCCGTCTCGCTGTGCCTTTCGTACCATCCGTCCGCCGTGACTCCCCAGGCACCACGGGTGCCTGGTCCCAGCTCGCCGGTATGAATGTCCACGTTGGCTGCGATGCCGCCAGCATGAAAGTTATCCACTACACGTGATTTACTTTTTGCCATCCGAAACACCGCGTTGGTCATTTCAATTCCGCCCTGCTCGTTACGGCAGGTCATCGCGCGAACCGTGGCAAGCGTACCGTTGGCGAGATCAGTAAGCTCCTTGTGATTCACGAGCAGCGGCTGCACCACCAGTGCGCCGCGACGCGACGCTTGCCGCAAGTGCTCCAGTAACTGCTCGCGGGTCAGCGTTTCGCCATTACTGCGCTGGAAGCGACCTGACCCCAGATAGTCCCACCGGGACGTCCTTTTCCCGCCTTGACCAGATGATGGCTTTATGAAAAGGTCGCGCTCGGGGAGTTCCGGCGAGTTACAGTCAACAACCGCAATCTGTTTCTCTGAGACGTTGAGAAGAACCGGCGCCGTCGCAACTCCATGTTCACGGCAGCGGTCCCGAAAGCGCGCTTTATCCTTTATAGAGGGCGTGCTACGTTCCGCCGGAACAGGCTGGCCGCCGTTGTTATCGCGTAGAAAGACGTAAAGGCCGGCTGCTTTCGTCTCGAATCGATTCAGGTATTCGCCTGCGTGCCGTCTCTTATCGTCATCATGAAGTTCAAACATGTAATACCATGGCGGCAATATTGCGAAATTCACCGCACACTCGACCTGCTCGCGAATTTGCTGGATAACCCGCTTCCCGGTCCTCTTCTTTATGGCGGACCCGTTGGCGACCGTAAAACCTAAGACCAGCAGTGCAAGCACAAACGGAGCAAACGGCAGTGCCAAGCACATCGCCACACGATCACCAAGCTTAAATTCGCGCCAGATCTCTCGCTGTATGCTACGGTGAATCGAGGCTGCGGCCGTCCCGTCGTCTGGCAATCTGGCAAATATCCACATGGCCCCACTCACGTTACGGGTAAATGTGTCAATACTAAAAACACTCGCGATCTTCACCGGCTTCTCCACGTTTTCCATCAAAAGTCAATGAAATAAAAGGTATGCAACCCATGGCAAAATGCCAAAACTCGGCTTCGATGGAAGTAGGCTCCTCCTATATAATAATATGCGGGTTACAAAATGTTGGGCGCGCCGAATAGTCCATTCGGACCTATTGGTTTCATCCGCCGCCACACCCTGGCCGATCGCCGCAAGATAGGGGAAGCTCGCATCCCTGTTTTTTTTTGCTTTACTTGTAACTTACGAACACGATTTTAAATGACCCGCATTTCTCCGGAAAACGCGTCAATCTTTAACGCTACAATGCGAAAGTTTGGCGCTCCGCAAACGATAATCTGTCAATATCACTACTGGAGCGTCCTGTTACGCCCCCAGCAACTGACGCTGGGCTCAATGATTCTTGTCGCCCATGAACCGGCGCGAGCATTCTCGCAGCTCAGCCGGGAAAGCTTTGCCGAGCTTCACGAGGCTACGGCACAGGTGGAATCTGCGCTCGCAAAGGCGTTTCGCTATGATAAGCTGAATTACCTGATGCTGATGATGGTGGATCCTGACGTCCACTTCCATGTTATCCCTCGGTATGAGGAACCCCGGTACTTTGACAATATTGAATTTGTCGACTCAGGATGGCCCGGGGCACCTGATCTTGGCCGGATCAATCAGACTAATGCTGAAGTCAACCGCCATATTATCGATCAACTCGTGTCCTGCTGGCATGACTGAGCGAAATAATCTCACTATCGGGCAATTCTCCAATTTTTCCGTTGAGACAAGTGCGCGAATTGCCAAGAGAGCTGCTCTGCGCCCTCATTGAGTCCATTATGAGTTTATTAGTCCTATTTGTTTTCAGACCACGCTTAAACTGAATATCGCTTTATCTGGCAACGGCCTCGATGGCGCGCCTCAGGTTGAAGGCGAGAAGCCTTCCGAGGCGCTCATTACCCACCGCAGCTCCACCGATCCGCTGGATCATATCCAGGTCCGGCGCTTTGTTGATTGCGACCATGCATGGCCCGCTATCGAGCAGTGCGACGTCCCAGCCAATCACCACCTGATCAGAGAATGCGAGGCTATGGGCACGCTCGACCAGATCGATCAACTCAGGCCAGCAGGGAAGCCTGCGGTGCAGAATCTGCACGCCGGTTTCTTGATGTCGCTCATACCATCCGTCCACAGTAGACCCCCAGGCGCCGCAGGTAGCACGCCCCAATTCGCCGGTAAGCATATCGACGTTTGCGGCGATTCCTCCTCTATGAAAGTTGTCAACAATGACAGTACTGTTTTGCGCCATACGAAAAACGGCATTCGTCACCTCAAATTCGCCTTGCTCGTTACGACAGCTCATCACGCGGATGGTGGCGAGGGTTCCATTGCCAAGGTCAGCGATTTCCCGGTGGTTCATCAGGCGTGGCTGAACCAGTAAAGCCCTGCGCTGGGAGATTTTCTGCAAATTCTCCAGGACCTCATTCGCGGCAACGTGCTTGCCGTCGTTGCGACGGTATTGCCCTCGGCCCAAGTAATCCCAGCGCATAGCGTTTTTCCCGTTCTGCCCGTGCAGCGGCTTGACGAAAAGATCCATCTCCGGGAGACCGTTCCCGCTCCAATCGAGCGCGGTAATTTTCCCCTTATCGATGCTAAAGAGGGCAGGCGCGACGGCAATGCCAAATTGACCGCAGCGAGACATGAAGCGTAACTTGTCCTTGATATACGCCGTGCTGCGCTCTGCAGGAATGGGGAGGCCGCCGTTCTGATCACGCAGGATACGGTAGAGCCCGCCTTTCATTTCGAAGCGGTTCACATATTCGTGGGCGCGCCGCCGCTTGTCGTCGTCATGCAATTCGAATATATAGTACCAGGGAGGCAAAATCGCACATCGCGTTGCAACTTCGATTTGCTCGCGGATTTGACGGATTATCCCCTTCCCTATCCGCTTCTTTATCGCCTGTCCGTTGAGCGTAGAGAAGATTGCTGCTAGCGCCAAAATTACCCATGGCCCAAACGGCAGAGCCGCGCAGATCGCCATGCGCTCACTGATCCTGGCCCCTCGCCAGATCTCGCGCTGGAAGCATCGATGGACAAAAGCTGCGGCCGAGCTATCATCAGGCAGGCGGGATAATGTCCACATTGCCCCGCTCAAGTCCCGCGTGATCCTGTCAATGCCCCACTCACCCACGATTTTTATCTTGCGCTGCAAAACTTTGCTTAACGATACCCTTCCGTCCCCGACATGCCGGCTGTGCGCCGAGGACGAGGCCGGGCAGCCGATGACAGCTGGGAAATTGAGATGCTGCGTTCGGGGTACATATATTTCATTTTGACGGTAGCCGCGACTATCCCGGCGCCCGTTTGATCTCCCAAAGCTCACACTCGTGCTTAAACCAACGCTTCGCCTGTCAGCCTCTCCAGGATACGCAATGATGAACGCGACGGTTCGTTCATTGCTTCGACGGGCAGATAGAATGTCCGATCCAGGCTGTGCTGGCCCGACATCGCCCCGTGCAGCACCAGATCGGTGATCGCGATCCAGCTCGCACCGGAGGGAAATTCCATGATCTCGCGCGGGGCCGTCCGCTGATATTCCTTGTCGCGGATACCGAGCGCGCGCAGGGCCGCCACATACTGATCGTACTTGGTCTTGGTTCCGTCAACGATGCCGAGGCGAGCCAGTATGGAGGAAACCCAGGAGGGTTTGCTGAGGCGCACAGACGGCAGGAAGCGACGCACGAAGGGCTCGAATGGTTCGCCAAGCTGCCAGATGCGTGGGCGGTGGGCGGGATTGATGTTGGAGAAAATACGCAGCATGCCGCGCCCCTGTGTGGGATAACCGTAACTCGAGTCGATGTGGAGCGATTGAGTGCTGTTGCGGGGAAAAGGTCGATAGGTCACCCGTTTACGTTCCAGCACTTCCTGGTAGCTGGGGAACAGTTGCGCGATTACATTCTCCGCCCATTTGCCGTAACGTGCCATGGCTGCCTCAAGATCCGGCTGCGCTGTGTCCCTGACCTTGGCGCGCATCATCTTGCCGCGCACCTGGGCATAATGGTACTTTTTGATGTGGCCGCGCGCCGGGTCGTAGATGATCGTCGGACGGCCGTCCTCGACGTCGGGCACCTGAGTCAGGACTTTCGTCGGGTCCGAGATAAGCTCTTGTTCTCGAGCGGATAATTCGAATCCACTTCTGGGTAGATAAACGAGTCCGCCCCCTTCCAGTGTCTCGATGGCTGCACGCCGCAATTCCGGAGCGGACAGATCGGTATCCGGTTCGATGGTCAATACCTTCACGGTTTGAGCTACGTCACACATTCCTCTCATTTCCTTCCGAATTCTCCCTAAGATGTCCCTAAGATTTCGCTAAGTTCCCGGTTCTGCTACGAATATGACTGACCTCACCGCTTTCTTGTTCAGATGGTAATTATCTTGCTCTGTTTTCAATAAAGCAATCAACATAGCATATTTTTATGTGGCAAAGCTGTCTATTTTGGATATGCCCAAGCTCTCCGCACACACGGCACTAATGCCAAAAAAACCTAAAAAGGCGATCATCCTTTATTTATTATTTATGCAATACCCCGTACGGCCGTACGAACGAGGCAGCCTCGGAACTTTCAGACCCTCCCTAGCTTTCTCACGGCATTTTCTCTATGATTGCGTACCCCTGTGTCACCGTAAAATTAAAATAACTGCACTTGCGGCAATAGAACAAGGAAACATGCTTCCCTTTTTTACTATTACTTAATCGGTACTGAGCGGTTAACCACGCGTGACAAAGCTCGTTCTGCTGCGGCATGGAGAAAGTATCTCGAACCGGGATGGACACTTTACCGGCTGGAATGATGTTGAATTGAGTGAAAAGGGCGAACGAGAGGCCGAGCGTGCGGGTATATTGCTCAAGGAAGCAGGGTTCAAGTTCGACATATGTTTTACTTCAGAGCTTAGACGAGCGATCCGTACACTGCATATCGTATTGACTGAAATGGGGCTGAATGGGCTGGCCGTTCAGCGGAGCTGGCGTTTGAACGAGCGGCACTATGGAGCCCTTGAAGGGATCGACCCGCTGAGTGCCATCAGGAAATTTGGCGTCCTGCCTATCCTTGACTCTCAGCTTCGCTTTAACACCCCTCCTCCGCCTCTGGATCCTTCCGACGTACGATTTCCTGGAAACCAGCCGCGTTACTCAGGTGTCGAAAGGAGTGAATTGCCTCGCTCAGAGAGCATGCAGCAAGCGCTTTTACGCGTACTCCCCTACTGGCGCGAAACAATTGTGCCGGAGCTTCAGCGTGGGAAACAGATTCTCATTGTCGCCCACAAACATATCTTGCGCGCCTTGATCATGCAACTGGATAACTTGTCCGCTGCTCAACTCATAAAGTTATCTATAGCCAATGGCCGGCCTCTGGTGTATGAACTGGACGAGAGACTGAACCCTATTCGCCACTATTATGCGGATCAAAAGGGTGGCCATCAAAAGGGCGACCTTTAGGTTTTACCCATCCGCATATGTCAGTCAGCCACCTGTAGTCAGTCAGCCACCTGCAACGTGGTTCATCGCTTAATTCCTAGAGGCACCGCTTGACACAATTCTCCATAGTCATACCTACGCTTAACGAAGCGGAAAACATCGATCCGTTGTTGACCCGTCTGTTTTCGCTGGATCTTGATAAGGGTTTTGAAGTTATTATCGTCGATGATGGCTCGACCGACGGCACGCAGAACAAGGTGCGTGCCTGGGAAACCCGGCAGCCCGTTCGACTGGTTGAACGCCGTGGAAAGCCTGATCTCACCGGTTCAGTACTTGACGGTGTAGCGTTGGCCAACAGTGATGTCATTGTTGTGATGGATGCTGATCTCAGCCATCCACCAGAACGGTTGCCTGCGCTAACCGCGCCCGTGCTTGAAGGTACGCATGATGTGGCGATCGGAAGCCGCTACGTCCCAGGTGGCAGCACCGAAGGTTGGCCCGTTCACCGTCAATGGTTGTCACGCCTTGGAGGATGGTTGGCCCGCCCGCTCTGCGATGTAAATGATGCGACATCCGGATTTTTCGCGTTTCGCAGGGAACTTGCCTCGACGATTGCCCAGCGGGCCCGAGGGTACAAAATTCTGCTTGAACTGATCATGGCCAGCCAGGGCAAGCTGCGGGTGATCGAGGTTCCCATCCGATTTACCGACCGGACGCTAGGCGAGTCGAAGCTGTCTTTTTCGCATCAGTGGACTTATCTGCAGCGGTTGATGACCTTCGCCGGGGGCACCGTTTCTTTCGGGACCGCAAGCCGGTTTGCGGCGGTCGGCCTGGTGGGTGTTGCCGTGGATGCGCTGGTATTTCAATTGCTTATGAGTAACGGAACCGGGCTTGCGACAGCGCATATCATTAGTTTTCTTGTTGCGGCGTCCATAAACTACACACTCAATTCCAAGTGGTCGTTTCGACCCCATCACGAAGGCCATCTTCAGTGGCGGCAGTTCAGTCGGTACTTGACCGTGGCAGTATTCGCACTGCTGATGCGCGGAGGCGTATTGGCTCTCCTGATCTACAACTGGCACCTTCCATCCTTTCTGGCGATATTTCCGGCCATCGCGGCAACCGCTGCGATCAATTATCTCGGTTCTGCTTTCTATGTGTTTCCTGCCGAGCAAAATCGACCATCGTCAGAGGTTAGCTGGCGGGTCGCCTCATTCGGGATCATTGCTTTCAGCCTGCTGCTGCGCTTGGTCTATCTCGGCACGGTCGAACTGATTCCCGACGAGGCGTATTACTGGAATTACGCTCAGCACATGGATCTGAGTTTCTATGATCATCCGCCCATGGTGGCGTGGCTGATCTGGTTTGGCACCTCGATCTTTGGGAACAGCGAGTTCGGGGTACGATTCGGAGCGTTTTGCTGTGGCCTGATTACTATGGGCTACATATATGCATTGGCACGCAATCTCTACGATAAGACCACGGCCGTTCGCTCGGTGCTCCTGCTTGCCGTGTTGCCGTTCTTTTTTGCAACCGGCTCGGTCATGACAACCGACGCGCCGCAGGTTGCTGCCTGGGCTGCCACGCTGTATTACATGGAGCGGGCCCTCATTGCGGACCGCAGAATCGCATGGCTGGGGATGGGTATCGCATTCGGCCTTGGCATCCTGGCAAAATACACGTTGGCACTTCTTGGGCTGGCGGCTCTGGTGTTTGTGATTGCAGATCCCTCGTCGCGCCGCTGGTTGCGCCGTCCGCATCCTTACCTTGCGGCAGGGCTTGCCTTGCTGCTGTTTTTACCGGTCCTCATATGGAATATGAGGAACAACTGGATCTCGCTTTCGTTTCAGTCGAGTCGGGTCAAGGGTGTCGGTGACGATCAATTTTCCCTGCATCTGTTGCTCGTTCACCTCATGTTATTGCTTACTCCGGCTGGCCTCGTGGCGGCCTTCGTTGCACTGGCGTCCGGCCGCAACAGTAACGGGAGTTTGTTTGAACGCAGGCGCCGTCTGTTTATCTTGTCATTTGCCGGGGTCCCCCTGGCAGTGTTTGTCGTCCTGAGTATTTTTGATTCGCTGCGCTTTCACTGGACTGGTCCATTATGGCTGGCATTGCTGCCCACTATGGCATGGATGATGGGCGAAGGCCGTTACACAGGCGCAATCGGACGCTGGCTTAAGCAAGCCTGGAAACCCACCATTGCGATCTGCCTCTTCCTCTATGGATTTGCAATGCATTTTCTGGTTCTTGGCATTCCCGGGATTCCCTACCAAGCCATCGGCCAGGGTTTTCCCGAACATTACTTCTGGCGCGAAGCTGCGACAGATATCGAGCAAATTGTGGAAGAGGTACGGCAAGAGACCGGACAAGAACCGATTGTCGTAGGCATGAGCAAATGGTCGGTGGCTAGCGTCCTGACCTTTTACAACCGTGGACGACCAATGGAGATCCGCTCGCGCAACATGTTTGGAGATAGCGGCGCAATGTACGATTTCTGGTATCCCTCAGAGCCGCCCACAGCACGCCCGATCATCCTCGTGGGCATGGAGGCTGATAGTCTCGAACGGACCCGGCAGAACCGTGACATTGGAGCGATGCTTGTCGATCCCGGTCCGGTAAAAGATCTAGCAATCGTGCAGGATGGCAAGCCATTACGTAACGTGTATTACAGGATTGCACACGGGTATGTCGGGAAGACGGAACTGGGGGAATCACGTATAGCCGACGTGGAGGAGGCAACTGAACAAAATCTCGCGACTCAGCAAGCAGCCGGAGGAAATCCATAAACGTTACAGGGTGAGCGTTCAGGCAATGGACGGGGCGTTCAAGACCGGGCAACTTCCTTTTGCCATGTCACCGCAACAGCCGTCATCACAAGAAGAAATGTAAGAATTTTGGTATACAGCACGAAAGTATCCGTCAGGCCGGAGATAAATATAAAACATACCAGAGCGACTCCCAGGGCAGGAAGCCTGTGAGTCTTCAAGGTTTGAAACCAGCTCCACAGAAAAAAGGCGAAAGCCACCAAGCCGAGCGCACCGATGTGCATCCCTATCTCAATCCAGTCGTTATGATAGTGAGACGTCTCCATGTACTTGGGAAGATCCTTGTAGATTCCGTTTTTGTAAGTTTTCACCGTTTTTTCAAAATAGCCCTCGGCTGCTCCGGTTCCCTGGCCGAACAGGGGCTTTTCCGCAATGCCGTGCAGCCCGACGTCCCAGAGAGCAAACCGATATCCCAGACTGGTATCGTATTTTCCCTGTCGAGCTAACTTAATGTCGGCCTCAACCTGCGCAAGTCTCGGTTGCAGGACGCCGCTGTATGCGAATACGATGACTATGGCGACCAGCGATCCGGCAATGCCCAACAGGACTTTTTTTTCCGATTTGTAGCGGGCAAAAACGAGTATTGCTGACCCAAGAAGAGTGGCCAGAAGTGGTCCCCGCCCATTTTGGTTGAACTGGATGTATAGCAACAACAATGTAAATATCCAAAATGCTGCCTTTACTTTTTTACGGCTGCCCTCACCCGCCAGGTAGATTGAAAGAATGACGCCTATTCCGAGCATTGACGAAAAAGTCAGATAGCTGATGCCAAGAAGCGGAACGCCCTGTTCTCCGTCCATCACCCACTGGCAAATGCCGATCAGCAGAACAAGGCCATAACCGGTAACCACGCCGCTTACGGCCCAGGGTAAGCGGTCCTTGTTCAAGAGGGACAGGAAGGGAATAAAAACCAGGAGTGCAAAATACCTTTTCCACTTCAAATATCTTGATTCGGGGTACTCCCCCCAAAGGATCCCCAGCGCCAACAGCCCGCACAAAATGAGGATTGCCAATGCCAAGGGCTCTTTAACAGTCTGACCCAGTCTTCGATGGCCGTTATCAAGAATCCATACGAGGGTCAACAGAATACCCGCACTCAAGCTCAGCCATTTTGCCCATAATGCTACCGCAAAAAAAAACAACACAAACTTGGCCGCTACATCTCGCCAGGACTGAACACTGCGCGGCAGACGGGACGGGGCGGCTGCCCTGCCATGATCTGCCACGGGTTGCCCTGCAACCTCCTGATTCATGTTTTATGCCATTTCAATGCAAGGCCCACCCGCATGTTCATGGGTTACAAAATCTGTTGAGCTTGTTGAGGTGAATGGCTGAAAAAATAGCGCTTACTGTTCTACTGTTCAATAGCTAATTCCCAGAGCCCCTGCACTGATAACAATCCGGATTTCCGATTGGAACTCGCCAAGCCGGTACGTTCCAATTCCGCCGCTGTAATACCGCTTTTCCCAGACCTCTGCATTGCAATATTGCTGCGTACCTCGTAGTATTGCCCGTCGTCGTCGGACAATTTATCTCGTTGCATATCAACCCGATTCCATCCTCTTCAGGTAGTGGAACTTGACACGCCCTGACCCCGTCAGAATAGAGCAGCACTGCCCGCGCGAGTGCCTGCACCGCTCCTTAGATAATGAATGAAAGCCCTTTTTTTTCTTCGCCATTATAACGATATCGATCACATCACGCCGGTCATCTCAAAGTGGGTGGAAGCGGGCCACAGTTGTGATGTCATCCTGGTGGGCGATCCGAAATTTCGCAACGACTACCGTATCAAATTCCTCGGCAACCTTGGAAATGTGAAGGTCGATCTCATTCAGGATCTGTTGCCTTCAGTCGAATTCCTGCGATGGCGGCTCCAGATGCTCCTCCTGCTCAATAACCTGCGGCGCACGTTCATCGCACCGCTGGTAGGTGCCTTGGCTCGGGTATATGACGCCAAAAGGCGCGAACCGATCTGGCGCAGTTCAGCGAAGCGGCTGCTCGAGCGTAGCTTCCAGGGTATTGACGGGGGAGTAATAGTATTCGACTGGATTACAAAAGATTCGCCGGTTTCCGTGGAGTGGGTCGAAACTGTTGTGGCCACCGCGCGAACCATGCGTATCGGCGCCATATCGTTGCCGCACGGCGACAGCCCTCATGCGAACCGGATGATACGCGAGGGTGAGTGGACGTTGAAGCCTGATACCTTGTTTTCGGCGGGAAAAATATTCGATAAGCTTGTGGTCCCCAATGAATTGTGTGCCAAGCGCTTCCGCCCATTTCTCCACCACAGCGCGATTGCGGTGCTTGGCTCCCCTCGCTACTGTGATGAATGGCTGGCCAGATTGTCCAGCCTGTCACCCCCGGCCGTATTACCGACCAGGCCCGGTATCCGCCTCAAAATCGTGATCTTCCTGAGAAAAAGCAACTTTACAACGTTCTGGGAGGAGGTCAGCGAGGTGATTGGCATGATCTCTACTTTTCCTGATGTCGAATTGGTAATCAAGCCGCACACCCGAGGCGGCTGGAGGCAGCCGCTTACCAGGAATTCTTCCCTTCGCCACATGAAAAACGTAAGTGTCGCAGCCGATAATGTTCATTCCATCCCACTTATGAACTGGGCCGACGTAATTATCGATCTTGCCACCTCGGTGGTCTTTGAAGCAGTCAAGGCAAAGAAACCCGTGCTGGCGGCAGATTATCTGCATGCTGGGCGCTCCGCCATGGCTTGTTACATGCCTGAGACCGAACTGAAATGCCGGGATGACGTATATCGGAGGATTGATGAGTTTCTTTCCCACGGCTGTGACTCTTTTTATGTGGAGGAGCATCGGCAGCGTTTTATTGAGGAGATGCTTCATGCTGGAGGGGAGGCAGATGTTTTGCCCCGTTATGTCGCACTGCTCGAGTCACAGGCGGCGCAAGCCATTGATACTGCCAAGACGCCACTACGGGATGCCCGCCAATCAGGTCTGGCACAGCCAGGCGTCCATTGGACTCCCGAATAATCAACCCGATTAAAGCAGGCCCGAGATTGCAATCGGCGCATTCTCCCGAAGTCCATTTTGGCGGACCCAGCCGGCCGCCCGGCTACCTGCGGGACCTTCTGGCCGCACGTATCGATGCGGTCCCGGCTGGCGGGTCGATCGACTGGGTCACGTACTATTTCCGTGACCTGAGGTTGGCCCAAGCCCTGATTCAGGCAAAAAACAGGGGCGTGCGGGTTACCTTGAGCCTGGAAGGCAGGCCGCGCATTCCTCACGCAAATGATTCGGTAATTGCCATGCTTTCAGGAACTGACGGGCTGGGTCAAGGATTTCGGCTGATAACGCTCCCTGGAATACCGTCTCCCTCTGCAAAATCCTGGAAGCCGCAATTGCATGAGAAACTCTACTGTTTTTCCCATCCAGACCCCGTCGCCTTCATCGGCTCGTTCAATCCCTCGGGAAACATGCCTGACGAAGACCCTGAGATTATCCGGGAGATAGGAGACCAGGATCGAGGCTACAACGTTCTGGTCGGTTTTCTGGAGACTGACCTGGTTGAAAAGCTCGTTAATCATGCCAGGCAAATTCAACGTATACCGCCGAATCTCTTTTACAGGTTTTCAAGGGACGCAAACGGGTCGATCCATGGGAGCGACACAACGATTCATTTCTGGCCGAGAGTAAGGCCGCACCCCGGTCGTTCAATTCCTGGAGAAGGTATCCAGCAAGGCTCGCGTCCGTGTTGTCGCTTCACACATTAGAACGCCAAGCGCTGTAGAGACGATGATAGCGCTGGCCAGGCGCGGAGTGGCACTCGAAATATTTGCCGACGCAACGCTCAGACGGGTGACCCCGAGCGTGGAGCGCCGACTGGGCGCCGCCGGAATCCAGTTCAGGCGGATCAAGATCCGAGAGCGCCTGCCTATGCATCTCAAGTTCGTGCTGGTGGAGGACAGTAATCACGCATGGTCCATTTTTGGCAGCTTCAACTGGACCAGGCCCTCGTTTTGGCTAAACCATGAAATTGCCGCGATTTCGAGCAATCCTTTGCTCTTCAAGGCCTTCGCGGAGCACTGGGACTTGCTGGAAAGCGAAAAATTCGATGCGACCGAGCCTTGAGGCTCGAGAGGGCGCCCTTCAGATTATATGTATTAATTTGGATTTGATCGGACAGACAATGTCAGATTGGAACTGCCGCTAAGTGCCAGATCGGCCACTGGTATTTTTTCCCAAAAACAGACTGTCAGTACAGTTGTCGAGAAAACAGCCCGCGGGTCGTTCACGCCATCCACGAACCCTAAATTAGGGAGCAAGTGTCGGAGTTAGGCGCAAAACTGTCTCCCTATAGCTCCACGTTAGTACCACAGATGAAGACACTGAATCTACCCCTGTCCCTGCAAGGCGAGTTCGCAACCGTCGACGCACTTTGGGATTGTAACGGAACGACGAAACGCGTAGACGCGCTTCTTCTTTGCTGGATAAAGTATGAGAAACAGTTGCGAAGGCTCTTCTCGTTCCTTGTCTATCAACATCCGTACATCACTAAGGCTACGGTCGAGTCAATCATTTCGGTCTTGGTGAACAACAACAAGCTGTATCCCAAAACCTTCATGAAGGGCATCGAGGAACTGAAGGTCGCTTCGGTTCCACAGCTCTTGGGTACCAAGTACGCGAAATTAGAGCCCGAAATACAGCGCATTAATGGCTATCGCAACAAGCTTATGCACGGCCAGATTACGGGCCAGAACATCACATCCCGCCAGATCGAGCGAGATGTTCACCATCTCATCGATTGGGTTGCCACACTAGCAACTGCTGCTGATGCCGAGTTTGGCTACGATGGCATCCGCCGGAACACATATCACTCTGCAAAGACTGTGGCAAAGTCTGCTGTAGAGGCATATCCATTCAATAGCGCTAGAGAGTTCGAAACGTGGCTTAATTGGGTGGCGGGTGGTGGCTAACCCATCCATCAACACGGAAACGCAGGCGATAAAGCCGCCCGCGCCGGTTTCAAACGTGAGTGTCTGCTTTTCGAAAGTACGACCGGCAACTACGTGTTTAAATCAGTAACTCGAATCTGACCAGTGGCAGATCAAATCTAGACTACTACAGATTATAACGGCCGCACGTGAGTGGTTAATATGGATCGTTTCCACCATGCGTGGGAATCCATGGAAATTTCAACCAAACATGGGCTCGCGCTCATCTTCTTTATAATGCTGTCCATCCTCCATCGATGACGAGGTTTGCCCCGGTCATGTAGCTGGAAGCATCTGAAGCAAGAAAAATGATTGCTCCCTGATATTCGTATTTTTCCGACATACGGCCAAGGATCGTTCGCGCCGAATAATTCGCCACAAACTCCTTGTCATGCTCGTTCCATATGCCACTGGGCGTGAGCATGTTTACGCGAATGGATGTGTTCATGTAGTAGGCGGCAAGAAACTTTGTCAGTCCCAATAACCCTGCTTTACATACGGAATAAACCGCAGGTTTATATGTCTGTTGCTCCTGGCATGCCTTCCTGTAAATGCGTTGATCGGGCCCCACAAGACCATAGTTGGAGCCCAAAAAAATGATCGAACCCTTGCCCGATTTTTCCATGATCTTGCACGTTGCCTGGGCAAGCAGGAAGGCGCCGGTTAGATTGACGTCAAGAGATGTTTGCCAGAGTTCTGCCGGAAACTCGGTGAATTTTGAAAAGCGGGAGGTATCGGAACCCTGTTCAAACTTGGGATCGATGGCAGCGCTGTGAATCGCTGCGTCAATCCTGTTAAACCGGGTTTCGCAGGCCTCGGCGATCGATTGGCAAGACTCCGCCGACACAACATCGAGGATATGGACCAGGACTTCGCTATCCGGATAGAGAGAGGTTATTTCGCTTTTCAGGGATTCTAGCTTATCCCCGTTCAAATCCCCAAGTACCAAATGAGCGCCAGCCGATGCAGCTGCGAGAGCGAATTCCCTGCCAAGCAGACCGGCGGCCCCACTGATAAGTACCGCACGCCCGGTCAAATCGAAAGGTGTGCCTTTATACGCCTGACTCATAGCGCAATCTTTTGACCGGTTTGGATAGATTTTTTGACCGCCAGAGCCGTATTCAACACATCAATGCCGTCCTGCAAAGTGACCCGAGGAGAACCCTCTGTGGAAATGACTTCAATAAATTCTTTCATCATTGCGAGGAATAATTCATTCCGGTCCCACGTCGGGGGCAGCTCGATTTCATCCACCGTTTTCCCCTCCTTTTTTAGCGTGGTGCGATGATCGGGATAGTCCCAATCTACGATGCCTTTTTCTGCAACAATATTCATATGGCGAACAGTCGGCTTGCGCCAATAATCCATCCGAAGCTGAACACAAATGCCCAGCTCGGTTTCGAACATGGCTAGCGCGGTATCTTCCACCGTGATTTCAAGAGGCGTTCGGTGTCCTCCTATGGCATAGACCTCCTTAGGTTTCCCGAAAAGCCAGTGAATGTAGTCCAGTTCATGAATAAGTGTTAAAATAACGCCTCCGCCTTGATCCGCGCGAGCGGCGTAGCTTTGCCGGTAATCCTCCCAAGGGTGCCAGCCGGGCAAATACTCTCCAAGATCCACCTGTACCGAATAGATCTGTCCCAGTTTATTCTCGCCGATCCACTCTTCTATTTTCCGCAAACCGGGATGCATCCTGAGCTGGCATCCCACCAACACTTTGGGACCATTGGCAGTCACGTAGGGAATCAGCTCGGGCAATCGGTAATCCTCATGAGCGAGCGGCTTTTCAACATATACGTGCGACCCGGAGTCGAGCGCCCTTATCAGTGTTTCGAGGTGAAGGGAGGTTGGATTGGCTATCACAACCAAGTCGAATTTTTGGCTGAGGGCGAGATCGAGATCGTGAAAGACCGAGATTTCTTTTGGTACGATTTTATGGAACGGCACGAGATTGCGGCTTCGTACCACTGCAAGCTCATGCACTCCGAGGGCATGAAGATTGTTGAGATGCCTGACGCCAATAGACCCTAGACCCACTACCAGTGCTTTCAAGTCACGCTTCCTCGTCTTTCCATCAGAAACTCGGCCAGCTGAAACGAGAATTCATCGTCGATGTCAATAGAGTCCTTGCCATCGATTTTAAGCGGTAAAACGCATGCACCGGTTAGGGAATTCTGTTCCGAAATGGTTCGGGTGCGGATCAAATCCAGATACCCAACTTGCCAATATACTTTAGGCAGGCTTTGCCTGGGCTCATTGAAGGGCTCGGAAACGCCGGAGATGCTCAACAAGGGACGCATAAAACCATCGGTTCCAATGCTCCACATTTTATAAGGGTTCTGCGCTGGTTCGATGACACCGCGAACAGAATCCGCGCGCGGATGTCTGTTGAGCAGTTCAACCGCTTCTTCTATCTTTGAAACGCTGCGGGCAGGAGACGTCGGACGAAATTGAAAAATGGCATCAGGAAGTGGAACATCATTTTGCGCCAGCCAGCCGAGAAAATGCTGAAACACGGGCAAGTCGCGCGTATCGTCCTGTGCCAGTTCGCTGGGCCGCAGAAAAGGTACCTCGCCTCCCGCATTTCTCGCGACTTCGGCAATTTGCTGCGAATCAGTGCTGATGAAGGTTCGTTGGATAGAAGGGCATTTGAGCGAGATTTCTATCGAATGAACGATAAGCGGCTTGCCCCGCAAAAGCCGTACATTCTTGTGAGGTACGCCTTTTGATCCTCCCCGTGCGGGAATTAGAGAATAAATCAACATCTAATGATATTTTTGCCGCACTTCCATTCAATAGCCCGGACTGCCGATCCGGGCGGAAATGATGCGCTTGGGATACGGCGTTGTCAAGCAATCGGACCACCAATAGTTGGGCACGAGTGACGTCGTATCCGTGATCCGCCTTAGAGTGATTACCTTGCACCCGACTCAATGCGATAATAGTGGAGGATTAAAAATCGACTAATGAAAGGTCGAATTGAAAATATGGAAAACTCCTGAGTCAGCATATGGCAAATTCTGCTTCAACCCTTATTATTCCGGTTGAAAACCAGGTTCGTGAACTCGACGCGAAACTCCTGCTGTCCTGTATTGCAGCGGAGCGCGGCTTTCCGGTTGTTATCGGATCGCGTGCATTTGTTCATTTCGAAGTGGCATCGATCCCCCGCGGCGTCTATCTGGCCAAAAGCATGCGCAGCCTGAGCCGCTCAATGTTCAAAATTCTTCGTATGCTTGGGCATGAGATCGTGGCATGGGAAGAAGAAGCCCTGGTTCACCCTCCCGCGGATACCTATTTCACCTTGCGGCTTTCGCCCGATACGATAAGAAATGTTTCCCACGTCTTCGCGTGGGGCCAGGAAAACGTGGATCTGCTCGAGCAGTATCCGCAGCTTCCCGCAAATATGCCGATCCATATAACGGGAAATCCCAGAGGGGACATATTGCGCCCGGAGATGCGACCCTATTTCGATAGGGAGGTGGAGAGGCTACGTAAACTGCACGGGGATTTCATCCTCATCAACACCAACTTCACCGATGTAAATCCTTTCATTCCCAGCATCGGGCTATTTTTGCCCGGAGAAGACGGAGGCAAAGGGTCTCGCCGTGGCCAAGCCGGGATTGGAATGAGTACCGAGTTTGCCGAGGGCCTGTGGGACCATAAAAAGGCAATACTGGAAGACTTCAAAAAGCTCATTCCAGCGCTCGAGCGGTCTTTTCCTGGAATGACCATTATTGTGCGGCCCCACCCCAGCGAAAGTTTCAGTATCTACAATGATATCGCCGCAAAATGCGAGCGCGTGAAAGTCATCAGCGAAGGAAATGTCATCCCCTGGCTTCTTGCCTCAAAGACGTTGGTCCACAATGGCTGCACCACCGGACTGGAGGCTTATGCCCTTGGGGTACCCGCGATATCCTATCTGTCAACGTTCAACGAATATTATGATTATGACTTTCAGGGCCTGCCTACCAAGCTGAGCTATCAGTCCTTCAGTTTCGAAGAGTTGGAGGCTACGCTGTCAGGAATTCTCAAAGGTGAATTAGGAGTTGCAAGAGGCGAAGAACGGCAAGCATTGATAAATTATTATTTATCAGCGCAAAATGGGCGTCTGGCTTGCGAGCGGATCGTTGATGTTCTGGAAGAAAGTGGCTATTCCAGAAGACAACCACCCGCGGCCCCCTTCGCCACCTATGCTCAGGGCTGGCTATTTACCAAACTCAAGGCGACCCTGACGAACCTTAACATGCGTCGCCCCGGCCCAAACCGGCTTTCTTATCACGACCACCGCTTTCCAGAGATCTCGGTCGCGGAGGTAGAGCAAAAAATCGCGCGTTTTGGCCGCTTGTTGAATCGTTTCGATAATATCAAGGTCAAACAGCACTCCAGGCACCTATTCACGATCAATGCCTGACGACCCGAACAGGCGGTCGTTCGTTTTTTCAAAAGGGTTTTCGATTCATTATGCTACAATGCCCGGTTCTGTAAAATGCAGACTCGAATTTAACTCATGTATTTAAGATTTAAGTCATGTATTTAAATCATTTTTTCCTTTTCCTGAGGACTGCTCGCAAGTTTTATGAAAACACCAAAGGTCATTGCTGAAATAGGCTGCAACCACATGGGAGACATCGAAATTGCCCATGAAATGATAGGAATCGCGGCGACATTTGCGAAATGTGATTTCGTCAAGTTTCAAAAGCGCTCAAACAGGGAGCTTCTTACCCCTGAAGAGTATGATTCACGCCATCCGAACCCTCAGAACAGTTATGGCGATAGCTATGGCGCGCATCGTGAATTCCTTGAATTCGATCTGGAACAGCATCGTCAGTTGCAGCAATGGTGTCGCGAATTTGGGATCGGGTATTCAACCTCGGTCTGGGACCTTACCTCCGCAAAGGAAATTGCGAGCCTCAACCCGGAATTCCTCAAAGTACCATCCGCATGCAATCTCAACTTCTCGATGCTGCGGCACCTTGCGACTGAATATGGTGGAGATATACATATATCGGTGGGAATGACCACTCCTGCTGAACAGGAACAGATTGTCCAGTTGATGGAGCAATGCAACGCCGCTGACCGGGTAGTGCTGTATGCCTGCACCTCAGGGTACCCTGTCCCTTTCGAGCAAGTCTGCCTGCTCGAAATTCAGTCGCTCAAGGAGAGATTTGGCTCGCGCGTCAAGGAGGTTGGATTTTCCGGCCATCACCTCGGCATCGCCGTTGATATTGCAACGGTTGTTTTAGGCGCTTCCTGGATTGAACGGCACTTTACGCTGGATCGGACCTGGAAGGGTACCGACCACGCGGCCTCACTCGAGCCGGATGGGTTACGCCGGCTGGTCCGCGACGTTCGAAACGTCTGCAAGACGTTGAAGCTCAAGGAAAACGAAATGACGGAAATTGAATTCGCGCAGCGCGATAAACTCAAGCGTGTGCAGGGCGTTCACTTCAACTGATGCGCTGCGTAGCTGTCATTTCGCTGCGCTCAAATGGTGAATGGGGGAATCAGAAAAACATCATGCGCAGGATAGCGGGACGCCCGCTATTTTCCTGGGCGCTGGAACAGGCTATTGCATCAGAGTGTTTCGATGCTATCTACGTCGCTACCGAATTTCCGGAAATTTGCGACAAACTGTTGGCTGAACTACCGGGAGCGCAGGAGTTCGTTAAAACCCTGAGTGACTTCGCTGTGATCCCTGGAGGCGAGGGAAGCGGCGAAAGCGCGCTGCTCGAGTTCCAAAAGAACGTCTCTTGTGACGCCGTGTGCATGATCGAGGCGTCATATCCTCTCACGCGCGCGGAGGATTTCCGCGCGGCGCAAGATAAGTTTCTTGCAGGAAACTTCGATTCGCTTGTCACCGCTGTGCCCTTGAAACATTCACTCTGGACTCGCGCAGGCGCGGCGATCGGAGGCGCCCTGACGAAAGGCCCAGGCTCTCAGGGGTCCGAGGAATATCTTATGGAGAACGGCGCCTTCTCCATCATCCGCGCAAAGGCGCTTAAAGAGCGCGGCTCCTACGTGGGCGGCCTCACGGGCATCCATGAAATGCCCGCGGAGACCGCGATTGAAATAACGGAAGAAGCAGGCTGGCTCGCTGTTGAGCAGCTGCTATCCAATCGAAAACCGGCATCAGCAAAGGCTCGTGCTCGGCAGGTCCACACGTTGGTCCTTGATGTGGACGGTACACTGACGGATGCCGGAATGTATTACGGACCGGCCGGCGAGGCTTTAAAGAAATTCAATACCCGGGATGCACATGGCCTGCAGCTGTTGCGTGAGCATGGAATCACCGTTTGCGTTATCACCACGGAGGAGAGCGCGGCCGTCGAAGCAAGGATGAGAAAGCTGCGGATTGAAGAGTATTACCCGGGGGTAGTGAACAAATTGCCGCTTCTCCTGGAACTGGCCAAGCGGTGGGATGTATCGCTTCAAAATATTGGGTATGTCGGCGACGATCTCAGCGATCTGGAGTGTTTGAGCAGAGTGGGCTACGCTTTTTGCCCAGCAGATGCCGTTCCGCAAGTAAGGCAGCAAGCTCATTATATTTGTGAACACCCAGGCGGCCACGGCGCGGTCCGCGAAGTGTGCGATCTGCTTCTTGAAGCAAGGCCAAGCAATACCAGCAATATTTCTGAGTTAAGGCCCGCTGGCGAGGCCTTGTAAGCAGTCCGTCGCTGCGCACTCAAAGCCTGCTCGGCGTTAGTTTTTTGGCAATAGCCTCTCCGTTCCGTTTACCAAGTATCTAGGCCCTAGCGCAGCACTCCTCGCCGCAATAACCTCCAGGAAACCTTGAAGCCCCAAAGAACGGGATGCCTCCGCAGCATCGGCGTTACTTCAACGCGTACACCGGTGTGACGCTCAATTTTCCAGGCAGCATAATTGATGCTGTCTTGAAACGTGAATGCTGCCTTGGCAAGGCGAAGCACGGTCAGAATTTTCCCCTGCCAGCGGCGCAGCCGCCAGTGCCATGAAGCGCGCCGGTGCTCCGCCAAGTCCGCCAGGCATTGGTAGTTATCCGCTGATAAAGTTTCGAGCACGCTGCCTAATGCGGGCGCGGCATGACGCGTAAGAAGCGCATAATCATCCAGATTGAGCTGGACGAGCTGGCGTGCACGAGTAGCTCGCTCAGGCCTTAATTCTGCCGCGTAGGTCAGGGTCAAGCCATTTGTCCAGATGGCTTCCGCGTCAACGATGGATGAGCCTAACATGGGGAGGCTGGATTTGAGGAATTTTAAGACGGCGTGCGCCAATGACTCATGAACAAGTCTACGTATGACTTCATTACGCGCATAAAGCAATCGCGAGGGCTGGGCAAAACGTGCCCACAGGTAGGGATGAAACCAACGTCGGGTTCCTTGCTCGAAGTCCTCCATGGACACAACCGCATACTTCGCGCGGAACTTCTTTTCGTGCCGTTCGACTTCCAGGTAAAACACGTTCGGCGGCAACCAGGTATTCATATAACGGAGATAATTTTGGGAATACGCTTCGCCATAGCTGCTTACCACAACGTAAAAATCAGCGATTCCTTCACCGATCTCGCGCGAACGAAGGCATGAACCATAAAGTAGAATCGCGTCCAAGGACGTGCCGAACCGTAACCTCAATGCCTCGGCAAGAATAATAAAGTCGTCGGATACGGCTTCTGACGTTTCCGAAGCTATTTGCCGGACCAATGCTTCCGGTAGCGGCTGCGCGGAGTCGGGGGTATGGAGCATTTCAGGAGCCTGTGCTTGTGTTTGACGCTACCAGAAAAGTGATCGGACCGGCTAAGGTAATACGCACTGGTCCGTTGTCGCGCCCGGCATGGTAGGACTCGCCGTCGACGATGTAATCGTCATCAATCAGCAGCTCCAATGCGCGGGTATTGCAACTGTGATAGCCATTTTTATCGTTAAGGACTCCCCCCCGGCCCGAAAGTAACTGCACCAGCGAACGCAAGGGATTGCGCTGCTGTCGAACAAAAGTCACATGCAACGGCTCCTGCTCCTGCCCCCAGTACGGTCGCATCCCAAACAGCAGCCGATCAAGGGTACTGGCGAACAGAAACGCGAAGGAACCACGGTGGATTTCAGTGTCTCGATCCATAATGGCCATCTGGACGGGGGCCCATGCCCCGGTGTGGAATCCGAACAGCACACCGGCCAGGTAACCAACCGTAATAATGCCGGAATAAATCTCGCCCGTAATGCCCAACTGTTTTATCCGGCTCTGCGAGAATATCACCGCGCGCGCAATGAGTCCGACGCCGAAAAACATCCCATAAACCTTGGCCGCCCCCGCCTGCTCGACGCACAGTACGTGCCGATGCAATAATACGGGTGATGTGCGCTTGAGCAAAGAATCTTTCAGTTGCTGCAAGATCAGTTCGGGGCTGCCGCTGTGGCCCAAATCCAGCGCGGTCATATTGGTCGTGCCACCTGGTACGATGGCCAATAGTGGCCACTGGGCGGGTTGTTGCGTTGCGAACAAATGGCAGAGTACACCTTGAACTGTCCCGTCACCGCCAACTATGACCAGCAAGTCGGTACCAGCGGTTATGAAGGCGTCAACCGATTCGTTAATTTCCAGGGCATTCGTGACTTCCCGACACGTTGCACCAGGTATCGTGGCAAGCATTCGTCTCATGACATCCTTGCGCTTGCGAATGCGTCCGCTGAGGGGATTGAAAAGAAGCCCGACTTTGGCTGTTCCGGAACCGAGCCTATCTATTAGCGACTTTTCTCTCATTTAACCTTAACCACCACAGGTACAAAAATACGAACAGCCAGCCTTCCATCGTCCCGGCCGGGCACGATTCCCTCAAACCATGAGCGTAAAGGACCTCGGGCGCGCCTCTCCTGCCAGCCCATCGCTACCCGCAAAGCGAGAAAAGCGGTTGAGAGCAAGTGCCATATGACAACAGCCCATAGGCCCATGTCAGGCCTGCCCGTTACCCAACCCAACGTCAAAAGGATCAAGTTGGGATTTCGCCGCGCCGTGATAAGCCGGCTGAAAGAATCAATCGGACGCCAGATGAAGATATCGAAAGACGCAATCCAGAACTGGAACATCCCTTCGCATAGCCGCCCCCCAACATAACCCGCAAGTATCAGTGCTATAAATACGGGCATATCGGGCATCCATGCCGGAGTTGTGGGCAGACCCGCAGCCCAGGCTATGTACCACAGCGGAGGATGGATAATGTCGAGTCCATGATCGAGCACATCTCCAATCCGGCTTGAGGTAACCGTTACCCTGGCCAATTTTCCATCGACAGTGTCCAGGAAAGTCATCAGCCATCCCATCACCAAGCCGATACCGTAGAAGCCATACCAGAAGGCGACTCCCGCCAAGACCGCGAATAACAGACTCAGCAATGTGACGTGATTCGGTTGTAGACCAAAGCGTACGCAAAAAAGGGCTGTCCAGTATGCTGGAACCGGCCAGAGCCATTTTGTCACCAGATCCGTGACACCTTTGTAGGAGCGGGTGAACAGCTCCGATTCGAGCGCTCGGCGGTTCTCTTCGCGAATGGCCAGCACGTACGGCCGGTCCCTTTTCTTAAGATTTTGCCGAAGGTCCAGCAGATTCAGATCCTTAAGGGTATAGCGGGGCAAGTTTGCGCATGGGTGTCCTGCCGATCCGTTCTTAAAATCCGTTAGTGCGTGCAGTACGTTATCTGATATCCGCATCGCGACTGGCTGGCCTTCATCACTGATCAACAGGCAGTCGTTTTCTATCTTTCCCAATGCTGACAGGATACTCGCATCAAAAAGGTGGTCCCCGCGCAAAATGATGGCCGGCGCTTGTTCCGGTAATTGAACCGGATCATCCACCACGCGAAATTGCTTGAATGCCGTAAGCATGCGCTTGAGACGCTCTCGGCCGGTCAGGCCCCAGATTTTTGTTTCACTCTCACCGGTTATAAAAGCATGTGTTATCAAGATGTCTACCGTGGTCACTGGTCGTTTGTTCGATTAATAGGACTTCAGTCTTTCCGCACGGCCGCCTGCCGCCGAAGGCTCAGTCCGGGATGTTGCCAAACCAAAAAACAGGAAGTGTGTTATCGGCTCTTGAGCAGGAATCAGTACTACAGCATCCGTCGCAGCCAGAACACGGCGAGAGTAATCAGCATCAGTCCGGGGGCAAGTGCAACCATCGCCGGATTCATACGCAGCAGCAATCCCGCGTTGGCTACAATCTGGTCGAACAGGTAAACACTCATGCCGAGCATTGCCGCGAGAACCAATCTGTTGGCGAGCCCGGCCCGTACCGAACCGAAAACGAATGGAATGGAAAGCAATAGCATGGCAACTGCGGTAAGGGCCCCCCCGGCTTTTCGCCATAATGCCAGGGCATAGGCATCCGCTTCCTGCCCGGTGGACCGGAGAAAACGGACGTGCTGAAACAGTTCAATCGGGGAAAGGCTTTCCGGCGTCTTGTTCAATGTGGAGATGTCATCCGAACTCAGGAAGGACTTCCATTTCATGGAATTTGTTCTTACCGATTCAATCCGGTTCCCGGTGAACGTCTTGGTCGTCACGTCGCTCAGCTCCCACACATCGTTACCAATGAAATCGGCGTTTTTAGCATGCGTGAAACTTTTCAGGAAGCCGTTTTCGTCAAAATGCATTATTTCGATATCTGCCGCCCTCGCTGCATGCACCATCTCGCCAATGCGTAAAATGTTTCGCTCATCACGAGTCCAGATACCCAAGCCCTTGCCAAGCGCCGCGCTTTTTTCGAGCGCGACAGCCCGGGCTGAAATGGCCTTTTGCTGCAGTTGTGGTGCAACGAACTGGTCCAGCAGCACATCGGCCAATAACAGCACGAGTCCTACTGCAAGCGGTGCCAGGCTGATTTGAAGTGGTGATATTCCTGCTGCGCGCATCACGATAAGTTCTGATCCTACGGCCAGCCGTCCCAATGCAATCACGTTTCCAAGCAGGGCAATGAACGGCGCAAGCTGGATAAATCTTCGCGGCAGCAGAAGGCCCGTATAAAAAAATGCGTCCTTAACCTGGAAAGTGCCTTTTCCCACATCATCAAGCTGGTGCAATAAATCCAGAAATGCAAACAAAGGCAACAATATCGCAGTAGCGATCGCAAGGCCGATCAGGACCTGCAAACTAAGGTACCTGTATATCGTAATCATCGGCCCCGAATCCACTTCCATCCGGAAGCAGATGTTAGAGAGCCTAACGCCAGGATGAGCATCAAGGCATAGAGCCACCACACGCCCGGTAGTTTTCCGATCGTTCCCTGCTCCACCCAGGTTTGGGCCAACCCCGTCAGAATATAGTAGATTGCAAAAACCAGCGCAGCGGCAAATATTTTCTTGTCGCCTTTTTCCTTGCGGGGGGGAAAGCGGCTGAACGGCACAGCGATAAGGGCAAGCAGGACAGTAGCAAAAGGGCGCGAAAGCCGCCACTGCAACTCGGCAATGTCTGCGGGTTTGTCAGAACTCATTAACGCCGAGGTGGAGGCCGCCTTCCGTCTGTAATACTGGACGTTGCCGCTATCGGTGAAATAAGCCAGTTTCTCAAATTGCACAACGGTATCTTTTGCGCCATCCCGCTCAAGCCTGTACACAAAACCGTCAGATAACTCTATTTGCGGCCGTTGACCCGCCATGGGTTCCCGCTGCCGTGCCTCCTTGGCAAATATGATTTCGCTGACACCGTTTTTTCTGACGTAGTGAAACACGTCATCCATTTGCTTGCCTGAATCATCCTTTGACCCGATATAGACGACTCTGCCCTTGCGCTCGCTACCGTAAAATCTCCCTGCCTGGAACCGGTCCGTGTTCAGCTCGGCCTCTGCCTGCGCATTCATGATATAGCTCTCCGTGTACGCCCAGGGACGAAGGAAGACTGAGATAACACCGCTTGCTATGCCTATAGGTATCGCCACCAGCAATACGGCGTAGGTGATTCGGTGCTCACTTACACCGGCTGACCGGAGCACGCTGATTTCCTGATCCTTGTACAAGCGGCCGAGCCCCATGACAACCGCCACATATAAAGATATCGGCAGCAGGACTTCGAGCGCGATCAGGGTCCTCAACAGTATGAGCTTCACCATCGCTGCTATCCCGAGTGATTCTGTCACGCCCCCCGCTAAAAGCATCGCGCTGCTGAAACCCGAATATAAGGCCACCAGGATAGCGGCGACCACCGAAAACGGTATCAGCAGTTCACGGGTGATATATCGCTCGATTATCTTCAAGAGTTTCTGCTATGAAACAGGTTTTTCCGCACAGATGAGCCAGTAGCCCGGCTTACTCGGGGATGGTTGAACCGCGGAGCACCGATTCCACAAGTCGCAAATCATCAACTTTGTCGACATCGACGCCAGCTTCAGGGAAAGGCAGAAACACGGGCAAGACCTTTATACCCGTTTTTGCTGAGACAGCCTGTAGTCCCCGATCGATTGTCAGCAGCCCGAACAGGTAGGAAATGACCACCATGGGGCCAAATACGTGCCCGATCAGCAACCAGGGCCGCTTGCGCAAATCTTCTGCCCGCTGCCAGAACGGGACAAGGCCGCGACCACGAACGTTAAGAAACGCATACAAATTGCATCCGCAGAGTCCCCCGTCCCGCAAACGGATAACAGTCCGCTTTGTGCCGGGGAACGCTGCCATTACATCTTCATGTTTGACAACGCCTACTGCAGCATCAGCTCCGCCCGATTGAGCGCCCCGTAAAAAATGCTGCACAATCGATGGCGTGAGTAACGCGTGATCGGCGGTCGTCAACAGAACCGGGGCGTCCTTATCAACTCTCGACAAGGCACTGTTCGCGCTGCGGCTGGGAGAGTCGAGATTTGGCACCCAAATTACACGCCCGCTCCGAATGCGCTCGACCAACGCCTCGCAGCCGGAAAGTGCGTGCTCGGGGGGACCGCATATCACTATTTCGCTCACCATACCACTATCTTCCAAGGCATCAAGGACGCGGATAATCATCGGGATGCCGCCCACGGGCGCAATTGCTTTACACGCTACGCCAGCCATGGTTGCAACAGGATCACCTGCGGCGCGATCCGCTGCGAGCACCACGGCGGAAAACTGCTTCTTTTGGCTCATGGGCAATAATCACTCAAAGTCTTTTTCCATAGATGCGGTAGCGCTTGTACTCGCGGCAACCCACCCCTTCGAGCATTCTTCGCATGGATTTGTTGTCCTCCAGGATCCAGGATAGTTCCACCCCCTCAATGCCCCAGGCTCGTCCCACACCCCGAAGTGCATCGATCACCAGGAAAGCAAGCGCTGCGCCAAGGGGAGTCGATTGGAATTGCTTGCGGACCCCCATCAGGGGTATCCGCGCAGTACGAACGCTTCTGGCTCGCAGCCGCTTGATCAGCCTTACCCAGCCAAAAGGAAACAGTGTTCCGTTAAGCTCGGCAAAAATTTCGTTTAGATTAGGCAACCCAACCATAAAGGCAGCCGGGACTCCGTCCACCTCGGCGATGGTAATTGCTTCATCCGGTACAAGTACACGAAGAGTATTTCCCAGTTCCATGAACTCTTCCGGAGTAAAAGGAACAAAACCCCAATTATTGGACCAGGCATCGTTGAATATATCCCGCAACAACTCCATCTCGTCCCGGAATCTGCTGCGGTTAAGCGGCCGCAGGCGTATATGCGATGAAAACCTTCCGACGAGCGCACTCATCATTGGCGGGGCCTCAAAATCTACGTTCACCCAGTAAGCAAGCAGATCCTTCAGCGGAGCATAACCCTGCTCTTCCAGCAGGCGTCCATACCATTTGCGGGAATGAGGCATCATTACGACCGGGGGGGTATCAAACCCCTCCACCAGAATGCCGCACTCCTGATTGATCGACAAATTGAACGGCCCGCTTATTTGCCTGGCGTCCCGGGCAACCAGCCATTCTTCCGCGGTCTTCGTTAGCGCTGCAAACACTTCAGCGCTTTCGATACCTTCCAGCAAGCCAAAATGCCCGGTATCAAACCCATAACGGTCCCGATGCAATTGGTCGATTTGCGCACTTATCCTTCCAACCGGCTCACTACCGCGATACGCAACCCAAGCTTGCCATTCGCCATGCTTGAAAAAAGGATTGAACCTGGAAAAATGCAACCGTCGTTCGAGGCGCAATGGCGGTACCCAAAGGGGATCATCTTCATAAATATGCCAGGGGATTTCAATGAAAACTCCCATCTCGCGGCGGCTTGTAACAGGACGGACTGCAATGCTGCGTGTTGGCTCAACAGCCCGTTCGGTCATGATGGAGGGCATCGCTGCAAGGCGCTAATTTTCGGGTGGGTTGACTAACAAGCCGCGCGCTTCTTATTCCACAAAATAAAAGTCGCTGGACATACGAAACACGAATTAATGAATGGGCTTTCCCAATATAAACGTTACAAGCAATCCGTGCGAGGATGGGGAATGATCGAAACTGACGTGCACAACTGGGTGGTGCGTTCACGTCGTGTGATATTATAATAGGTTTCCGGATGAATTGGGTTCAATTGGGTTCAGGTGATGCCTGCGGGAAAGCAGGCACACAAAAATATTGCAGTTTGCTTCCGCAAGCGAAAATATAAAAATGAGGCAAAAAGCTTTGTCCTGACCGTGTCCGGGCCATTTTATGAAGAGGTTGATTACCGATGGAAACTCCTGAATATAACCTTCTACTGGCACTTGCCCTTATTCCTGCTGTTATCTGGCTGCAAATATGGGTAAAGAAGCGCCGTCTTTCACGACGTAATGAAATCGGGCAGCAGGAATTCGACAGTCTCGGCGCTACGCTTTTATCGGCGATTACCGAAGGGGCAGCCGTGGTTTTTAGCCTGATACTCATTATTTGGATCATGGGGGGCGTTTTGAGATATTTCTTCCCCATGATATTTAACGCAAAGTAATGTCTGGAATTCGGAGCAGACCGAAAAACAGAACCGGCGAACGAACAGGTAAGCTTTTGCAGACGGTGCTCCGTTATCCTTACCGCATCCCGCGCCTGGCTGCTCTTCGTCGGTCACGACCTACTGCTTTCTGCCATGCGGAGTGCAATCCGTTCGGGTTTGAGGGTTTTCAACGCATAGGAAGCCTGCCAGGCGCTCTGACGACAAACCGCCTGACGGCTAAACATGTTCCTGCACCCCTTATATCTTTGATGTTCCTTAATATCTTCGTTACCGGCACTGGTCTAGTATGCAAGTTGTAGTCACAGGAATTGGGGTTGTCTCACCGATTGGGACCGGAACCGATGAATTTTGGGCATCGGCGGTCAAGGGCGTGAGTGGGATCAAGAAAATTTCAAGCTTCGATGCGTCCCAGACGCGCTCGCAGGTTGCGGGAGAAGTAAAAGGATTTGATCCAGCTTCTTTTCTTTCTCCAAAATATATAGAGCAGACCGACCGCTTTACTCAGCTTGGGCTGCTCGCAGCGCGACTTGCCCTGGAAGACGCTGGAGAGCTTGATGTGTACCCACCGCAGCGTTTGGCCGTAAGCGTAGGCTCGGGGATGGGTGGATTTGGCACGTTCGAATCTTCAGCTTTGCGCAAATTTCGAAATCAGCCAATACCTCCGTTTACCGTCCCCAGAACGATGGCAAATTCAGCCGCTGCCTGGATCGCAATTAAACATGGGTTCAAGGGAGTGAACCTGACGTGCAGCACGGCATGCTCTTCCGGAGCCAACGCAATCGGCATGGCGCTCGACCTCCTTCGCACGGGGCGAGCCGATGCGGTCATTGCCGGCGGTGCGGAGGCGTGCGTGCTACCGCTGACTATCACTAGTTTTGAAATATTGCACGCCTTGACCACAAGCTCGAACAACGACCCTGAAAGGGCATCAAGACCGTTCGCCAAAGGCCGGGCTGGCTTTGTCATGTCGGAAGGCGCAGCCATTCTCGTACTGGAAAGAGAGGAACAGGCAAGGAGGCGGGGTGCGAAGATGTACGCCCGACTGGCGGGCTTCGGGCAGGCATGCGATGCCACGCATATCGTGATGCCGGATATCGGGGGGCAGGTCGCAGCAATGCAGGGGGCAATCGAAGACGCAGGCCTGGAACCCGAATCGGTGGATTATATCAACGCACACGCAACCTCCACGCCCCTGGGTGACATTGTTGAAACCCGCGCCATTAAAACCCTCTTTGGCAAGCGTGCCGGAGATATTGCCATTAGCGCGACCAAATCGATGATCGGACACTCAATCGGTGCCTCGGCTGCCATTGGCAGCGTCGCCACCATCATGTCATTGCACACAGGCACCGTGCATCCGACTATTAATCTTGATGAAGCCGATCCCGAGTGTGATCTCGATTACACACCCAACCATGCGCAGCAGAAAAACCCTAAGGTTGGCCTGTGTAACGCTTTCGGATTTGGTGGCAATAACGCGAGCATTCTGTTCACCACACTTGAATGAAGGAATGAAGTCAAACAATGGATACAGCAGATATTGAAGCAAAAGTTATACAGTTCATTGCCACAAAGGTAGAGAATATGGATGCGTCCAAGATTAACAGATCTTCAAAGTTCGACGAACTCGGTCTTGATTCAATGGACACAATCCAACTTTTGTTCGATGCCGAAGATGCTTTCGGGATGAGCTTCGATAGCGAAGAAGCGAAAGGATTTACCTGTGTAGGAGATATAGTCTCTTACGTTGAAAAGCATCAAGCAGCCCCAACTCCATAATCGGCGCAGTCTGCAGATGTTCGCCGGTGGCGGAATTTGAATTCCCTGCCGGTGGAAACTGGTTATTTTACCGAACCGGTTTTTTTTGATTCGGAAACTTTAGGCTTCCGCTTCGGAGCGTGTACCCCAGTGACCGCTTCTGTTACATTTTTTCCTGGTTTCGGTTCCTTGGGCTCAAACTCAAAGCCCACTTTGCCATCCGCACCGGTTACAAGATATGCGGAAAATGGCCGTCCTTTCTTTGATATGAATTTGGGCAACAGATCGGTTTTCCCCGTCTGCAATAGCTTGATAACCTGCTCCCGTTCAAGCGGGCGCGTAAGTATTATCTTGCCTATTTTAAAATTGCACGAGCGCGCTGACCCCACGGCCTTTTCGCATGTATAGGTCATGCCACGATCAAATACACGGCCGCCGCATCGGGGACACCGTCCAAGCGATTCCTGGCCAGTGAAGTCAACCTGTGCCGCTTCCTCCTCCGCATCTGCCCCGAAGTCAAATTTCATCTCGAATTCGTCGGTCAATTTCACGCTTGCATTGAACAATCGGCCCATTTTGCTGCGAAAACCCTGAAGGGGGCCAACCTCGCGCTGCGTTATCAGCTGTTCCATCTCCGCCGTTTCAAATTGCCGTCCAGCCAGAATCTTCCATAATCCAAAATCGCAGTCTTGGCACTGGAATTTTTTGTACGTCTCCTGAACTGTCCCCCCACATTTCGGACATGGGGACTTCAGGGTTGAAAAATTTCCGCCTATTGTCTCGCCGCGATGGCTTTTCGCCTGTTCCACGATATGGCTGGTCATCCCAGCAATTTCTTTCATGAATTGGTCACGCTGAAGTTTTCGCTGCTCGATCTGGCGCAGTTTGAATTCCCAGTCACCGGTCAATTCAGGCGAGATGAGCTCGGGTATCTTCAGTCCTTTCAATAGAGTAATGAGTGAGAAGGCTTTCGCGGTAGGCTGCAACTCTCGCCCCACGCGCTCCAGATAATGCTCCGATATCAGTCCTTCAATAATTGACGCCCGGGTAGCGGGTGTACCCAGGCCTTTCGCACTCATCGCTGTGCGGAGTTCTTCGTCTTCAACCAGTTTCCCCGCGCTTTCCATCGCAGAAAGCAAAGTCGCCTCGTTGAATCGCGCGGGCGGCCGGGTGTGATTGGCAATCGCTTTTACCTCCTCCGCAAGCACTGCCTCCTTCGGTTCGACCTTTACGAGCGTTGCAGACTCCGCGGCTCCCTGGGTCAGCGCTTCTTTCCCATACACGGCCTGCCAGCCGGGATTGACAAGAATTTTACCTTCGGTTTTGAAGGGTTCATCTTCAACTCTGGTAATGCGCGTCGTGACCATAAATTCGGCGGCAGGGAAGAAAATGGCCAAGAATCGCCTTGTGACGAGGTCATAAAGCTTGGTCTCGGCTTCACTCAACCCTTTGGGGCGAAGGCCGGTCGGAATAATAGCGAAATGGTCGGAAATTTTCGCATTGTTGAATATCCGTTTGTTTGACTTTACCCACCCCATCTTAAGAATCTGCTTTGCGAAGGCGCTATAGCCGGAGTCTGCCAGCAACTCCAGAATATCCCCGACGGTTGCGATGTAGTCTTCCGGCAATGCGCGGGAATCAGTACGAGGATAAGTCAGCGCTTTGTGCTTCTCGTACAAAGCCTGAGCCAGTGCAAGCGTTGTTTTGGCGGAAAAACCAAAACGCCCGTTGGCATCGCGTTGCAAGCTGGTAAGATCGTAGAGCAAAGGGCACGTTTCTGTCGCGGGTTTGCTCTCCTCACTGACACTTCCAGATTTATTCCAGCATTTGTCACGGAGAAACTCGGCTTTTTTTACATCCCACAAACGCTCAGCTTTTTGCTCGGTATCCTTTTTGTCTTTCGAAAAACCTTCGTCGAACCAGCGTCCCCCGTATTTCCCCGACTTTGCGACAAATGTAGCCTGCACCTCCCAATAGTTACGCGGGGTAAAATTCCTGATGGCATCTTCCCGCTCGATGAGAATTGCCAGGGTGGGGGTCTGCACGCGGCCAACGGTGGTTTTATAAAACCCGCCTTCCTGGGAATTAAAGGCAGTCATGGCGCGCGTGCCGTTGATGCCCACGAGCCAGTCAGCCTCAGAACGGCTCACCGCGGCCTCTGCAAGCGGCTGAACAGCTTCAGCATCAAGCAACTTGGTAAATCCCTCCCGGATTGACGCTGGAGTCATTGATTGCAGCCAGAGCCTTTTTACGGGTTTTTTGGTACCCGCGTGCCGCACAATGTTCTGAAAAATCAACTCCCCTTCCCGGCCCGCATCACAGGCATTGATGATGGCCTCCACATCCTTCCGCTTGATGAGCCTGGTCAAGAGCTTCAGCCGTGATTCGTTTTTTTCTATGGGATTTAAATCAAAGTGCGGCGGGATGACCGGTAAATTATTAAAACTCCATTTTCCCCGTTTAACTTCGTATTGTTCAGGAACGGCCAGCTCAAGCAAATGCCCTACAGCCGACGACAGAACATTTTGATCGTTTTCGAAATAATCCGCGTGTTTGGTGAACCCCCCCAATGCGCGTGCAATGTCGGCAGCCACAGATGGCTTCTCGGCGATAATTAAAGTTTTACCCATGAAAATTCTGCCGTATTAAGTGACGCATGCGACACAAGGCCATCAACCGGAGCGTAAGGCAACCATCGCTCAACTGTTTGCATAATGGAAAGCCCGCCGAACGTGCTATCGGACTCGCTGATAGTTCCCACCAGGAAGACTCGCTACTGTTCCATCCAGTTCGAGTGACAATAGCATCGCCGATACCGTTTCCACCGTCAAGCCACTGCGTTGGCAAAGCAAATCAATGGTAACGACGTCATGGCCCAGATTCTTCAGAAACGGGGATTCGTCCGGGCTCGGTTCGCAGGCACGGTGAGCAAGACTCTGCCTGATCGCAAACCCCAGTTCATCCAGTATATCCTCCGCTTTTTCGACCAGCTTTGCTCCCTGCTTGATGAGCGAGTGGCAACCCTTTGACAGCGGCGAGTGTATCGACCCGGGAATGGCAAACACCTCTCTCCCTTGCTCCAATGCCTGCCTGGCGGTTATTAGAGATCCGCTTTGCAGGGCGGCCTCTACTAAAAGGCAGCCGCTGCTCATGCCGCTGATGATTCGATTGCGGCGCGGAAAATTGCTCCCGATGGGTGGAGTCCCGAGAGGAAACTCTGACACAAGGACACCCTTTTCCGCAAGCTCGTGGGCAAGTTGACGGTTCGCCGCCGGATAGACTTTATCCAGGCCGGTTCCTACGACAGCTATGCTGGAAGACATGCCGCGCAGGCCGCCACGATGGGCTGCAGCGTCTATTCCGCTCGCCATTCCGCTAATTATGCACAGGCCCGCATTGCTCATCTCTTCAGAAAAAGTTTCCGCGTTGGCGATACCGACGGGTGTGGCACTACGACTACCGACAACGGCAAGCGCAGGGGAGTTCAGCAGTTCACGCCTCCCTTTGAGATAGAGAAGAGGGGGCGGGTCCGCGATGTTGCGTAATAGTAACGGATAATCCTGGTCGGTGAGTGTGACTACCGAATTTCCTGGACCTTCCAGCCACCTGAGCGCGGCCGAAAGTTTTTTTTGATCTGGACCCTGAATAATGTTGTACGCGACCCTCGGTTTTACCACACGCTCGAGCGAAACGATGCTTGCCGCAAAAATATCTGTCGGTGTTCCGAAAGCCTCGATAAGCCGCCGGATCGACTCATCACCGAGACCATCGATCAAGCTAAGACCAATCCAGCTTTCGCTATTCCTTATGGAGGTCGTCATTTCTTTTAAGGATTTTTCTTGTGCCGAAAATAGGTTGCGCCACAATGGCTGCTGAGTCGCACAAGGATCAGCCACTCGGAAAAAGGTGCGGGTCGAGAAAAAAGCCCATTAGTGTATCATCCATAAATCAGGCATCTTACAACGCTTCCAGGTTCAAGTTCCCGGTTAGCGTGCGGACTAAAAGCAGGCTCGCTATTAAATCGCGATATAATAGTCAATCTTAAGGCCCGGACCGTGGGGATCCGCCGAGGGCGACAATGGTAAATTTACAAGCCCGCATCCGAGATTAAGCTGTGCGATGTGATTTAGGTTTCTTTTGAACTAATCGAGCCTCTCTCATGGCGCTTTTAAAGATATTGCAGTATCCGGATGAAAGGCTGCATACCGTGGCCGCCCCCGTACTGGAAATTAATGACGAAATTCGTACTCTGGTTCGAGAAATGGCGGAGACAATGTACGCTGCCCCCGGGATTGGTCTGGCAGCCACACAGGTTGATGTGCACAAGCGCGTTATTGTAATTGATACATCCGATACGCACGATCAGCTGCATGTGCTTATCAACCCAAAAATCATTGCGAGCAGTGGCCAGTCCGATTATGAAGAAGGGTGCTTGTCGGTCCCCGGCGTGTTTGGCAAGGTCCCTCGTGCCGAGCGCGTGACCATTGACGCACTTGACCAGGATGGGGAACTTTTCACGCTCGATGCCGATGGTTTGCTCGCTGTTTGCATACAGCACGAAATGGACCATTTGCTGGGAAAGGTATTTGTTGAGTATTGGTCATGGCTAAAACAATCCCGGCTTCAGACAAAGCTTAAAAAGCAGCGACAAAAGGTGATGTGACCCGTTGACGACCTTACACTTTCCACCTGCACTTTGTTGATTCCTGCTCCTGTTCTTAAAAATTCCTAATGCCGTCTTCACCTTGAAAGCCGGGCAGCGAACGCGACATAACCGGGGCATCAAGCAATGGCCCTGATTATGCTTTCCCGGTTTTACGACAGATACAAGAGTGCATTACAGCAAACACCCGGGTTTACCAATATCCATGGGTGAACGTTTCCCGAACGCGTCTGTGTTGCCAGATGGGACCCGGTTCAGCTCAGGGTTTAATCAAGCCCGTAATGAGCAGAATTCATGAAGGTGATCTTCGCGGGCACTCCACCGTTTTCCGTTCCTGCGCTTGAGGCTCTGGTCAACGCCGGGCATGAGATTGGACTTGTGCTGACCCAGCCTGACCGCCCGGCCGGGCGAGGCATGAAAAACACAGCGAGCGCTGTAAAATTGACCGCCCAAAAATATGGGTTTGTCGTACTGCAGCCCGATTCACTCAAGCGGCCGGAGGTGCAGGCCCGGCTGAGCGAAATTGACGCCGATGTGATGGTTGTGGTGGCCTACGGACTGATTCTGCCTTTGGCTGTTCTGAGCCTTCCAAAATATGGCTGTCTTAATATTCATGCCTCCCTGCTGCCCCGCTGGCGGGGCGCCGCGCCAGTCGAACGGGCGATTCTGGCCGGGGACCGGGATACCGGAGTCTCGATTATGCAAATGGACCAAGGTCTTGATACGGGTGCTGTCGTGTTGCGGCGCTCCATTGCTATCTCCGAGGACGATACAGCTAAAATCGTGCGTGAACAGCTGGCTGAGCTGGGGGCAGCTTGTATCCTTGAAGTATTGGGCTCGATGCAGCAAGGGAGCTTTTACGCGACGCCTCAGAATGACCTGGATGCAACTTATGCACCGAAAGTGGACAAGCGTGAAGCCGAAATTGACTGGCAATCGAGCGCTGAACAAATCGGCCGGGCAGTGCGGGCATTCAATCCCTACCCTGGCGCCCGCTCCTCGATCCGCGGGATCTCAATAAAAATATGGAAGGCAAGCATTCAAGCGGACATAAGAGCTCAACCCGGTACAATTGTCGCCATAAAACGTGGGGGAATTGTTGTCGCATGCGGACAGGGTGGACTGATACTGGAAGTCGTGCAGAAAGCCGGGGGCAAGAGTCTGAGTGTTGAACAATTTTTGTCAGGTCACCCTTTGCAGTGCGGCGACCGGTTTGAAATGCCGGGATGATTAAAACCCAGCGTATTGCCGCTATGTCCATAGCGAAGGTGCTGGCTGGCGCGAGTTTGACCGCAGTATTGCACGAGGTCTGGCGAACTGAACGTGATCTGACGGCTCAGCAAAGGGGGGGGATTCAGGATTTGAGCTACGGAGTGTTGCGCTACTACGGGCAACTCGACGCATTGCTCAAATTATTGCTGAACAAACCGTTGTGGGACGAAAATCTGTACTGTTTACTGCTGGTCGGTCTATATCAGCTCATCCATTTTAAAAAAGCTCCCCACGTCGTCGTGGACAGCGCGGTCTCGGCATCCAATGACCTGAGCGGCAATAAGACGGTAAGAGGGCTGATCAACGCGGTATTACGCAACTTCGTGCGTCAGCGGCCAGCTCTGCTTGACCGCGCAATGGAAAGCGAGGTCGGAAGGTTTTCTCATCCACAATGGTGGATCAATAAGCTCCGCGCGCAGTATCCTCACCAATATCAGATAATACTGGAAGCCAGCAACCTCCGGGCTCCGATGACACTCAGAGTCAACCGGCGCAGAGTTGACGCGGTGGAGTATCAGGATGTCCTCAGACGAGCGGGAATGGACGCGCGACTGTTGGCCGACAATGCAATCGAATTGGCACGGCCTACCCCGATAGATGATTTGCCGGGATTCGCCGAAGGACTCGTCTCGGTGCAGGACATGGCCGCGCAACTGGCGGCACCTCTTCTCGACGTGCACGACGGGATGCGCGTTCTGGATGCTTGCGCCGCTCCAGGAGGCAAGAGCGCACACTTGCTGGAATTGGCAGAAATCGAACTGACGGCGGTCGATGATGATGCTGCGCGGGCGGCCCTTGTTACGCAAAACCTCTCCCGGCTGGGACTCTCAGCCCACCGGGTTCTGCAGGGAAACGCATCTCAACCGGAGAAGTGGTGGGACAGCCAGCAATTTGACTGCATCCTCGCTGATGTTCCCTGCTCCGCTTCCGGTGTCACGCGGCGTCACCCGGATATAAAATGGCTGAGGCGGGAAAACGATATCCCCCAGTTCGCGGCAAGACAGTGTGAAATTCTAGAGTCATTATGGCGCCTGCTGATCCAGGGTGGCAAGTTACTATATGCCACCTGTTCCATATTCGCTGAGGAAAACGGCCTGCAGATCGATCAATTTTTGCGGCGTCATTCAGATGCGCGTCTTATGCCCTTTCACCAGCCAGAAATGATCGAAGGCCAGCTATTGCCGAACGCTCATCACGATGGTTTTTATTATGCGCTGCTGCGGAAAACCTGATCCCCTTAAGGTGTTGCGGAGTCCTTTTTTGGCGATACTGCTTTTCGCGTTACTGGCGCTGACCTCGACAGCTTACGCGGAGGGCAGCATACAGGTTAAATCCCTTGCATTGGAAGCTGTAGACGAGGGTTACCAATTCGATGCCGATTTCGACATATCACTGAACCGCAAGCTGGAGTACGCCCTGGAAAAAGGGATGGTATTGTACTTCGTAACCGAGCTCAACCTCCTCAATTCTCGCTGGTATTGGTTTGACGAGAGGATAGCGCAAAGCAGGGTGCGGGAAGGTCTGAGCTATTATCCTTTGACACGCCAGTACCGTGTGAGCCGCGGAGCACTGTACCAGAACTTCGGCACGCTCAAAGAAGCATTGCATGCGCTGGGGCGGGTTCGTAGCCGTCCCATTGTCCCGAACTTCGAACTAAAACCCGATACGGAATATACGGCGGAGCTGCGCATGCGGCTCGACATCGCCGCCTTGCCCAAGCCATTTCAGGTAGAAACGCTAAGTTCGAAGGATTGGGATCTGAGCACGGGAATCCTGCGGTGGAGCACGAGATTGCCGTCACCGAGGACTCAAGAGCACGCCCGTCTGTGAAGTACGTCATTATTCTCGCCGCCGGAATTGGCGCCATTTTGCTGTTTTTGCTCGCGAGTGCAGGCGCGGATACTGGACTGTTCGAACGCAAATACCGCCTCCTGATCCAGCTTAACGCGGGGTTTGTGTTATTTCTGATGGGGATGGTGGGTTATCTGCTGTGGCGCCTCAGGCGCAGGCTTAACGCTGGCGTATTTGGATCGAGGCTCGCATTACGTTTGCTCCTGGTCTTTTCCTTGATGGCCATTCTTCCGGGAGCGCTCGTCTACGGCGTGTCGGTGCAATTTCTTAGCAAGAGTATCGAGTCCTGGTTTGATGTAAAGGTGGATCGAGCGCTTGAGGGGGGACTGAACCTGGGGCGTACCATTCTTGACAATCTTCTGGAAGAGTTGCGAAAAAAAACGCGGTCTGCCGCGCTTATGTTGGCTGACCAGTCCGGACCACCTCTGGCGGCGCTCAATCAAATCATTGACCAATCAGAGGTGCAGCAAGCCTCGATATTCGATCAGAACGGCGCCATGACCGCTGTTCTTCGCGCGGATGGGACCGTGGGGGTGACAGAAGCACTGAGCGCACAGGTGCTTAATCATATCAGGACGGAAAAGATTTACAGCGTCGTGGAATCCCTTCCCGGCGATGGCCTTTATCTGAAGGTATTGGTACCACTCGGTGTCCGAGGTGAAAAGGAAGATACCCAGGTATTGCAGTTATTACAGCGCGTTCCTGCGCGCTTGGCCGACGAAGCGGAATTGGTGCAGGCGGCCTATCGCGATTACCAGGAGTTGCTGTTGTCACGAGAGGGACTGAAAAGCCTGTATGGCGTAACGCTTACGCTCGCGCTGCTGCTTTCGCTTTTCTCGGCTTTAGCCGCGGCGTTTTTGATTAGCGAACGCCTGAGCGCGCCACTCGGAATGCTGGCGGAAGGAACTCGCGCTGTGGCACAAGGCGATTTCAGCAGGCGTCATCCGGTACAAAGCCGGGATGAGTTGGGTGTGTTGACCGAGTCGTTCAATATGATGACCCAGCAGTTGGAAGAAGCCCGGAATACTGCCCAGCAGAACCAGCAAAAGGTCGAAAGCGCCAGGGCTTATCTGGAAAACATATTGGCCAACCTTTCGTCCGGGGTCCTGGTATTCGATGAAAGTCTGCGCCTGCGCAACGCGAATCCCAGTGCAGAACAAATCCTCCAGGTGCCATTGTCCGTTCTTGAAGGTCTCACTATCGAAGAATGCGCTGTACGGGAACCTGAACTTGAATCTTTCAACAACGAGATCCTGGAGGGTTTTCATTCCGGAAAAAAAGAGGAGTGGCAATGTCAGGTAGAGCGGTCAAGACAGGGGAGCAATCAAGTATTGCTGCTTCGCGGCACACGTCTTCCAGACGTATCGGGTGGTGGCGGCGTGGTCATTTTTGACGACATTACCAGTCTATTACAGGTGCAGCGTACGGCCGCCTGGGGGAAGTGGCGCGCCGTTTGGCGCATGAAATCAAGAATCCGCTCACCCCGATACAACTGTCCGCCGAGCGGATGCAACACAAGCTTTCGGAGAAACTCAGCAAGGAAGATTCACAGATCCTGAAGCGTTCGACGGAGACTATAGTCAGTCAGGTGGAAGCGCTTAAAAGGATGGTCAATGAATTCAGTGAATATGCGCGGGCTCCGGAGCTGGAATTCCATTTACTGGACTTCAATAATCTTGTTCGGGAAGTGCTCGTTTTGTATGACCCAACCACCACACTTGAGACAGGATCCCATCGAACCCACATCTATCAAGCACTCAGCCCCAAACTTCCACCCGTTTTGGGCGACTCGCTCCGCTTGCGCCAGGTCATCCATAATCTCCTGCAAAATGCCCAGGATACGTTGAGTGATGTTGCAGAACCCGCTATTTTCGTGCGCACGGAAATCGCCCCGGACGGCGTGAAGTTTAGCGTGAGCGATAACGGCCGCGGATTCGCTGAACAAGTCAAAGCGCGAGCCTTCGAGCCGTACGTGACGACAAAATCGAAAGGTACGGGGCTGGGACTGCCAATTGTCAAGAAGATAATCGAAGAGCACAAAGGATCAATCCAGATAGAAAATATCCGTCCATCGGGAGCGCGGATTTCAATTACCCTGCCAGTTGCGCCTCAGAGCGATCTGACCGCAACGGCCATAAACGGATGATGAGCGCGTTCGCCCGGCGGCTGCCTTCATCATTAAAAGCGTTGCATGAATGCACAGTAAATATGATGGACTGTCGAGATATCCGCATCCGGCAATAATCAACAATTGTAAAATTCTGGTGCTATATCCCTTAACTGATTCGGAAATCCATGAGCAATAACACCATACTTGTCGTTGACGATGAAGTTGGCATACGCGAGTTACTATCTGAAATACTTCGGGATGAAGGCTATCGTGTAGCAGTCGCAGAAAATGCCGGCCAGGCGCGCAGCTGGCGGAAGCAGGCGCGGCCTGATCTGGTCCTGCTGGATATCTGGATGCCTGACACGGATGGAATCACCCTTTTGAAAGAATGGGCAAGTTGCGGACTGCTGACAATGCCGGTCGTCATGATGTCGGGACACGGCACCATCGACACTGCGGTAGAAGCAACCCGAATGGGCGCATCGGGCTACCTGGAGAAACCCGTACCCCTTCAAAAGCTTTTGACTACCGTGGGAAAGGCCTTACGCGGCGGTCAAGTCAAGCCAAGAATGGCTCTTCCACTTTCAAGTTTGGGCAGGGGTCCGCTTATCACCGAGTTGAAAAAACGGTTGGAGCAGATCGCCAACCTGAGGACACCCTTACTGTTGACGAGCGAACCTGGAACCGGAGCAGATGTGTGCGCCCGATTTTTGCATCACCCCAACACGCCCTGGGTAGAACCCGATAATCTCACGGCGCTGTCCGACGGGCCTTTCTCCTTGCTCGAGCAGGCTAAGGGGGGACTATTGTTTCTCAAGGAAATCGGTGATCTCAACAGATTGGCTCAGAAAGGACTGTTGCTCCTGTTGGGCAAGCTCGAAAAATACAGCGTCCGGCTGGTATGCGCCACTTCCATGCCTCTTGCAGACCTTACCGCGCAGGGAGCCTATGACGCCAGGTTATACGAAATACTAAGCAGCCTGTGCATTAATATTCCCCCCTTGAGGGAACATCGGGAAGATATCCCGGAGCTGGCGAACCAGATACTTTCGCGCTATATCGAGTCGGGAGAAGTTCCAGTGCGGCAATTCAGCACTGCGGCGTTAAATTCCCTGCGGAATCATGACTGGCCCGGCAATCTGGCACAGCTAACAGGCGCGGTTCATTCTTTGGCGTTGACCTCTGCTGGAGACGAAATATCGCCCGAGGATGTCAAGCAGATATTGGCGACTTCATCGCCTGCGCAAGCGGTTGCCGGCGTCCCCCTAAATATCCCGTTGCGTGAAGCCCGCGATATGTTTGAAAAAATTTATTTTGAACAGCTCATTGAACAGGAGAACGGGAATATGACCCGAGTAGCAGAGCGTGCGGGTCTCGAGCGCACGCATCTTTACCGGAAGCTCAAACTGTTGGGTATCAAGCTGCGCAATAATTAGGGCCTGTTAACATTTATTTCGCGCCCGCGACGGCGACGGATTTCGTCCAGCACGAGGCACGAGCTGCGCGGCAGAGTCAGCCTCTGTAAGCGGCGAGTAACGAAGGGCTGGGCAAAATCCGTCCCGTCCCTCGGGTTGCGCACGAAAAATGCGGGTGCCGCGCTGCAAAGCTTGGCCATAGGCCCGCTATATCCTGCGCTTCGCGCCTTGCCCCCGCCTTTTTCGTGGAGCAACGCGGACGCGAAATAAATGTTAACAGGCCCTAGCTGCCTCGATACGGTTCAAGCTTCGGACAGTTTAGATAGTTCAGTGAGCATATTGACGAGCTTCATTCCCGGGCTCTTTGAAAACCTGCGAGCCCTTGCCTGCTCATAAGGTGCGGCTAGCCCGTCTGCTCGGCTTGTAATTTTGTTATATTGTCTGAGTTCGCATCTTGGGCGATAATAAACGTTTTGCGACCCGCACCGCTACCTGGCTACCTGCTACCTGGGGGAGGGGCGGTGTTTTTGTGTGCGGTATTGTTGAACGAGGGAGTTTGTGTCCATGGGAACATTTAGAGATTTCGAAGCGCCGGTGTTTAGGAACCTCACCAGTGCTATTCGCGCGCTGGCGATGGATGCTGTGGAAAAGGCCAAATCGGGTCATCCCGGTATGCCCATGGGCATGGCGGAAATAGCCGAGGTATTGTGGATACATCACTTGCGCCACAACCCCGCAAATCCGAAGTGGGCAGACCGGGATCGGTTCGTGCTGTCCAACGGGCACGGTTCAATGCTGATTTACGCCCTGCTGCACCTTACCGGTTACGATCTGCCAATGGAGGAAATCAAGCGCTTCCGGCAGCTTCACTCAAAGACTCCTGGCCATCCCGAGTATGGTTACACGCCTGGAGTGGAAACTACAACGGGTCCGTTGGGGCAAGGTATTACGAATGCGGTAGGCATGGCGCTGGCGGAAAAAATACTTGCATCGGAATTCAATCGCCCTGGATTCGACATCGTCAATCATTACACGTACGTTTTCCTGGGAGACGGCTGCCTGATGGAGGGAATTTCCCACGAGGCATGCTCGCTCGCTGGAACGCTGGGACTGGGAAAGCTGATCTGTTTCTATGACGATAACGGGATCTCGATAGATGGTCATGTTGAAGGGTGGTTTACAGACGATACCCCCAAACGTTTCGAAGCGTACGGCTGGCATGTGGTACCCAATGTCAACGGTCACGACCCGGTCGCCATAGAGGCAGCTATAGAGGCTGCCAAGCAGGCTGCGGACAAGCCGTCGATGATCTGTTGCAAGACAGTGATCGGTCTGGGATCCCCAAACAAGGCAGATACGCACGAGGTACATGGAGCGGCCCTTGGTGAGGCAGAAATCGCTGCTGCCCGGCCGCATATTGGCTGGACGCATCTGCCATTTGAAATCCCGGACGACATTTATTCAGTGTGGGATGCGCGCAAGAAAGGCAAGAAACTGGAAGATGAATGGAACCGCAAGTTTGATGAATATACGGAGCGGCACCCCGTTGAAGCTGCCGAGTTTATGCGTCGCATGTCAGGCGAACTACCGCATGGATGGCGGGAACATGTGGACGGCCTGATCGCGCGCGTCAATGCCAAGGCGGAAACCATTGCCAGCCGCAAAGCTTCGCAGAATGCGATTGAAGGGCTTGCGTGCATCTTGCCTGAGTTGGTCGGTGGCTCGGCAGACCTCGCCGGATCCAATCTTACGCTCTGGTCGGGCTCGAAGCCCGTCGACCGATCCGACGGAGGCAACTACATTTATTACGGCGTTCGCGAGTTTGGGATGTCCGCAATGATGAATGGATTATCGCTCCACGGCGGCATTATTCCTTACGGCGCCACTTTCCTCATGTTTTCCGAATATGCCCGTAACGCATTGCGAATGGCTGCACTGATGAAAATTCGCAATCTTTTTGTATTTACGCATGACTCGATTGGTCTGGGTGAAGATGGGCCGACTCACCAGCCGGTAGAACAAACCGCAACACTTCGTTATATCCCCAATATGAATGTATGGCGGCCATGTGACACCGTGGAATCAACCATTGCGTGGGCGCACTCGATCGAGCGCCGGGATGGGCCCTCCACGCTGATTTTCAGCCGGCAGAATCTTCCCTTTCAGAAACGGGATACCGCCACCATCCAGCTGATCGATAAAGGTGGTTATATCCTGTCGGAAGCCGCGGAGGGCGCACCCAAGGCGGTCATCATTGCCACGGGCTCCGAGGTTTCACTGGCGATGATGGCGCAAAAAGCGCTTGCTGAGAATGGAATTCATGTGCGCGTGGTTTCCATGCCTTGCACGAACCTGTTTGACCGCCAGGATCAGGAATATAAGAATTCTGTACTTCCAAAGGGAGTGGGACGAGTGGCAGTGGAAGCCGGCATCACCGATTTCTGGCGAAAATATGTCGGGCTCGAAGGCGCTGTCGTTGGCATGGACACCTTTGGCGAATCCGCGCCGGCTAGCGACCTGTTCAGCTACTTTGGCTTCACTGTCGAGAATGTGGTAAAGGCAGTAAAAAGTGTTATTTGACTTGATCCGTTGAGCTGTTAACGCTAAAAACTTCCTAAAACATCCTCGATCCAGGTTTATTTTCATTCAAGGAGTAATTCATGACAATCAAGGTCGGTATCAATGGGTTTGGCCGCATTGGAAGAATGGTATTTCGCGCGGCGGTACAGAATTTTCCAGACATTGAAGTCGTAGCTATCAATGATCTGCTTGAACCCGACTATCTGGCATACATGCTGCAGCATGACTCCGTGCATGGCCGCTTTAAGGGCGATGTATCGGTTGACAACAATACCTTGGTAGTAAACGGCCGGAGAATCCGCCTGACCGCTGTCAAGGACCCCGCCGAGCTGAAATGGAATGAAGTGGGGGCCGATATTGTGGTTGAGTCGACAGGCCTCTTCCTTACCAAAGAAAGCTGCCAAAAACACATTGACGCAGGGGCAAGGAAAGTCATCATGTCCGCGCCCTCCAAAGACGATACCCCCATGTTCGTGTATGGCGTGAACGATTCCACATATACCGGCGAACCCATCATTTCCAACGCATCTTGTACCACTAACTGCCTGGCACCTGTAGCGAAGGTCTTGAACGACACCTGGGGTATCAAGCGCGGCCTCATGACTACTGTTCATGCGGCCACGGCAACCCAGAAGACGGTCGATGGCCCCTCCAACAAGGATTGGCGTGGAGGTCGCGGTATCCTTGAAAACATCATTCCGTCTTCGACGGGGGCAGCAAAGGCTGTCGGCAAGGTTATCCCGGAGCTGAATAAAAAACTGACGGGCATGGCGTTCCGCGTTCCTACCTCCGATGTCTCAGTCGTCGATCTGACCGTCGAACTGGAAAAGGACGCGACCTATGATGAAATTTGCGCCGCAATGAAATCTGCTTCAGAAGGATCCATGAAGGGGGTTATGGGCTATACCGATGAGAAAGTGGTTTCTACCGATTTCCGCGGCGACAGCTGTACCTCCATCTTCGATGCCGAGGCCGGAATGGCCTTGGACGGGAGCTTCGTCAAGATTGTTTCCTGGTATGACAACGAATGGGGCTATTCCAGCAAAATCCTCGAAATGGCCCGCGTCGTAGCAGGCAAATAGTTCTTTGGAAATTGCAGGATGCGAAGCATTCTGCAATTTCCATTTCATCCCCATCTCAACAGGTCCATGGATTGCGGCAGCCATCCTGAACCCAAAACTGGAGTCCTCCGTGTCGCTCATTCAAGTCACCGACCTCGATCTCAAAGGAAAGCGTGTTCTCATCCGTTCAGATCTCAACGTACCTGTAAAAGATGGCAAGGTTACCTCTGACGCGCGCATTACCGCTTCCATGAGCACGATCAATTTCTGTCTGGGCAAGGGCGCCAGGGTGATGGTAACGTCACACCTCGGCCGTCCCGAAGAAGGCATCTGGTCAGAGGAAAATTCCCTCAAACCGGTCGCGGACAACATTTCTTCACGGTTAGGAAAACCTGTGCGCCTGATCAAGGATTGGATGGAAGACGGTTTCGAGGTCAACGAAGGTGAACTGGTCGTTTTGGAAAATTGCCGTTTCAACAAAGGCGAGAAAAAAAACCTTGATGAGACCGCAAAAAAATATGCGAGCCTGTGTGATGTATTTGTAATGGATGCGTTTGGCACAGCTCATCGGGCTGAAGCGTCAACCCACGGCGTTGCCAAATATGCTCCGGTTGCATGTGCCGGTATTCTCCTGACGGAAGAGCTTGATGCGCTTACCCAGGCATTGCTGAAACCGGCTCGCCCCATGGTTGCAATCGTCGGTGGTTCCAAGGTCTCTACGAAGCTCACCGTACTCGAGTCACTGTCGGAGAAAGTGGATCAACTTGTTGTCGGTGGAGGCATTGCCAACACCTTTTTGAAAGCTGCAGGTAACAACGTGGGGAAATCCCTCTGTGAAGATGATCTTGTACCTACTGCAAAGAACCTCATGGAAAAGATGGCAAAGCGCCATGCTTCGATCCCTATCGCGGTGGACGTTGTCGTCGGAAAGAAGTTCGATGCGAACGAACCGGCGGTATTGAAGGATGCTGGCACGGTGGCCGATGATGAAATGATTTTTGACATCGGTCCGAAGAGCGCGCAGGAATTGGTAGATATCATAAGGGAAGCAGGTACTGTTGTATGGAACGGCCCGGTAGGCGTGTTTGAATTCGACCAATTCGGTGAGGGCACCAAAGCCATCGCTACGGCTATTGCCAACACCAAGGCCTTCACTTTGGCGGGCGGGGGAGATACTATCGCCGCAATCCAGAAATACGATATTTATGACAAAGTGTCGTATATCTCTACGGCGGGAGGCGCGTTCCTGGAGTTTTTGGAAGGAAAAAAACTCCCCGCCGTTGAAATACTCGAGCAACGGGGGGCTGATTGACTGCCACGCAGGAACTCAATCCAGCATGGGAAAAATGATTCGAAGAACAAAGATCGTCGCCACACTGGGGCCCGCCTGCCGGGACCCAAAAGTTCTGGAGCGGATGATAAATGCCGGCGTAGATGTGGTGCGGATCAATTTCTCTCATGGCACAAGGGAAGAGCATATTGAATTTGTGGAATTGACCCGTTCATTGGCGCGCGCTGCAGGTCATGCCGTGGGAGTGCTGGCGGATTTGCAGGGACCGAAAATCCGCATCGGTAGATTTGAAAAAGACAAAATCGTACTTAAGACCGGAGATAAGTTCGTTCTTGATGCCCAATGTGATCTCGGGAATCAGGAGCGCGTGGGGCTGGACTACAAGGAACTGCCGGGAGACGTGGAAACAGGCGCGACTCTGATCCTCGATGACGGCAGAATCGTCCTCGGGGTGTCGGATGTCAAAGGGCATGAAATCCACTGCGTCGTTGAACAAGGCGGAGCGCTGTCCAACAACAAGGGTATCAATCGCAAAGGTGGCGGACTCAGCGCGCCGGCCCTGACGAATAAAGATGTTGAGGATATTCGAACGGCCGCGGCGCTAAAAGCAGATTATCTTGCCGTATCGTTCCCCCGTTCTGGCGAAGACATGCGCTGGGCCCGGGACGTGATGCATGAGGCCGGAGGGAAAAGCCTCCTGATGGCCAAGGTAGAACGTTCCGAGGCTATTCTGGCGCTGGATGATATCCTGCAAGCGTCCGATGCCATCATGGTAGCTCGCGGAGATCTTGCGGTTGAAGTGGGCGATGCGGTCGTGCCAGCGTTACAAAAACGCATGATTCGAACTGCGCGCGCGAACAATAAATTGGTAGTGACCGCTACACAAATGATGGAATCGATGGTAAGCAGTCCGATTCCTACTCGCGCAGAGGTATCCGATGTAGCCAACGCGGTGCTGGACGGCACCGATGCAGTCATGCTATCGGCAGAATCTGCCTCGGGGCAGTATCCTGTGGAGGCAGTTGCCGCAATGGCCAGGGTTTGCCTTGAAGCAGAAAAAGAATATCTCGTGAGCAATGAACTTCGACGGCTTCAGGGTGGCCTTCCGGAAACCATAGAAGAAGCGATTGCGCGAGCTACCATGTTTACCGCCGGTGGCCTTAAAATTCGAGCTATCGCTGCGCTTACCCAAAGCGGAAGGACAGTATTGCTCATGTCCCGCAGAAGTTCCAACGTGCCGATATTCGCCCTGAGCCCACAGGAAGATACACGCCGTAAAATGACCTTGTTTCGGGGCGTATATCCAGTAAAGTTCGGGGGCGGCTCGAACGACCCGGAGATAATTCTGAATCATGCGGAAAACGAGTTGCTAAAGCGAGGTGTCGTGCGTAATGGCGATCTGATAATCATGACCATCGGCGAACCCGTTGGCAAGGCGGGCGGCACAAATACCATGAAAATTGTTAAAGTAGGGGAGTACAGAAAAGCCTGAGCAGGTGCTTCAGCATCACCGGCGACGCCCTTTTCAAGGCATTTCCTTCATCAGATACGGTTCTGCGAAAATATCGGAAAAGCTTCGCGCTCACCCAGGACTCACAATAGATTTTAACTTTGAGGAGGCTCAAATGGCACTCGTATCACTGCGTCAACTTTTGGACCATGCAGCGGAAAACGGCTACGGCCTGCCCGCATTCAACGTCAATAACCTGGAGCAGATCCATGCCATCATGCAAGCGGCGGACGAGTGCGACAGTCCTGTAATCATGCAAGGTTCGGCTGGCGCGCGAAAATATGCTGGCGAGGCTTTTTTGCGCCACCTTATCGAAGCAGCCGTGGAGTCCTATCCGCATATTCCCATCGTCATGCACCAGGATCATGGCGCATCTCCTGCGGTATGTGTCAACGCCATCCGCAGCGGCTTTTCCAGCGTAATGATGGATGGATCTCTCCAGGCGGACGCGAAGACGCCATCATCATATGAGTATAACGTTGAGGTTACAGGAAAGGTGGTGGAGATGGCCCATGCGGTGGGTGTTTCCGTCGAGGGTGAATTGGGCTGCCTTGGGTCACTCGAATCCGGTATGGGTGAGGCCGAAGACGGACATGGCGCTGAAGGCAAGCTCTCCCATGATCAATTATTAACTGATCCTGAACAGGCCGCTGATTTCGTCAAGCAGACGGGTGTGGATGCTCTCGCGATCGCCATTGGCACTTCCCACGGCGCATACAAATTCACCCGCAAGCCAACGGGGGATATACTCGCCATTGAGCGCATAAAGGAGATAAATCGGCGGATTCCAAACACACACCTTGTCATGCACGGATCCAGCTCGGTCCCGCAAGAATGGCTCGATATCATTCGCGAGTATGGCGGGGAAATGAAAGAGACCTATGGTGTTCCCGTCGAGGAAATCCAGGAAGGAATTAAACATGGCGTACGCAAAATAAATATTGATACCGACATCCGCCTCGCGATGACAGGCGCGATCAGGAAGCATCTGGCGAAGAACAAGAGCGAGTTCGATCCGCGCAAATATCTCAAGGACGCTACAGCTGCCGCGAAAGACATTTGCAAGGCCCGTTTCGAGGCTTTTGGCTGCGCCGGTCAGGCCGGAAAGATAAAGCCCCTTCAGCTGGACAGGATAGCAGACAAATACGCCAAGGGTGAGTTGAAGGCAGTAATCAAATAAAAGTGAGGAACAGTCGCAGCGAGCATTCTGGCTGTGACGTCATCCCGACAATCAGTCAATTAAATTGGGAAGAGGACGGTTGGAGTGACCCACTCTGCCGTCCTCTTGCTGTCTGAAAGCGGCCCTTTTGTGCGCCAGAGATCAGGATTGGCTTCTGCGTGGTTGTTCTCTATGTCAATTTTAATGAGCTCATCCACTACGGCGGGCTTGGTCACGTCGAATTAAAGAGGCTCACCAAAACGTTTTGCTTTTGCCAAAGTTTTTCCAGGCTTCGGTCAACTCCATTTTTTTTACTTGTACCAAACCTGCGCCCCACCCTCGGATTATTCCCGCCGCCTCATGCTCGTCCGCGCTATCTTTATCAATCACCAAGTCGGTCAGATTTCTTTCAACAGTTGCAACGTCGTTTATCGGACCCAGAATGTCCTGAAGATCGGATAACGTTTCAATATACCGCCTTGTTTCCTTACGAGAATAAAGCGTGGCAAAAAACTCGGTGGCGTACCGCTGCTTTTTGGCCGCTATACGAAGCGAATGCAACTGCGCCAGATCCAGAGCTTCAATATTTTTCCCATATTTTCCCAGTTGCCTGTGCCGCCGTTCCAATAGGGATCCGGCAAATTCCGTCACAAGACCCTCAGGTCGAATTCGAGCAGCTTCTTCCGGTATCGGCAAGTCGTTTACTGACCATGCGTCCTGGCTCAGCCAAGCACCGAGTTTTAGCATGAGCTCTGTGTAATGTGTGGAATCCACCGCCGTGCGTGCGTAATCGTCATATTTCTCCCGGATCTTGTCACATTTTTCTTTCAGTACCCGCATACCGGGGTGTTCAGGAAATGCTGAGCAAATTGGAACGAGCGTTTCGGTTATAAAAACATCCCAATCCCGAGCCGGGCCAAGCTGGTTTGAGAGCCATCTCAAATCTTTTCCCATCTCGACGAATGCCACTTTGCCGAAAGCCCTGGAAAAAATGTTTAAAGCTGAACGCTCTCTTCGTAACGCAACACGCATCTGATGCAGATACTCAATGCCAGCATGCTCCAGCATGCCCGCTTCATTGCTGTGCAGGTGATTGAGGCAGTTCCAGGCAATAACCCGGAATGTCTCCGCGATATTCATTTCAGGGGTAATGGATACCGGACGGGCCTTTCGTGGAGGCGCGCGCACGCCTGAAGCAAGCGCGTAGCCACGCTCCGCCTTGCTGGCGTTTTCGAGCCTGATGGGAATACTGGAGGGAAAACTGTGCAGCAAATCCAGTGCGAGCTGAAATAGGGTCGACGGGTCGCCAGCCTTCAACTCCAGCTCAATCTCGCAAAATGAGACGCTCGCGCCTTCGGCAGTTATCTCCCCGCGATCCAGGCAAAACTCAACTTCTTGACCTTCGGGAAGAAGCAGTTTACGGATGGTCCGGTTGAAGTCGGTCGCAAAAACGGGTCGCAATTCCTCGCGCAGCATACCGATGTGAAAAAGATCGGCAAGACTTGTGCCGGAGATCTTTGTCAGATCTGGTTGGGCTTTAAGGACTGGCGTTTCCCATTCCTGGCGCTGGTGCATTCCTGCTGCGACGTCGCCCCCGCCTTTGACTGTCTGGACCCATCGCCTTCCATCACGCCGCAACCTTAACGCGACATTCTTCTTCTTGAGATCAAGAGCGGGGGTATCGTAGTAGATACTATAGAGCTTCCGCGTAACAGGGCGGGATACGCTCAGGGATTTCAAAAGTGAACTGCGCTGCAATCGGGGGATGCAGCTCTGCGGTAGCCGCAATTTGAGTTCGATTTCCACGCTATGTTTGCACGAGGCCAACTCCAACGCTTATTTGGCCGCTGCCAATTGAGTCAACAAATCCTCCTGGGCGCAAACCTTTTTTCCACGTCCGGTTCTAATGTGATAGTAGCCGTCTCCGTCCATCTCCCACGTTTGGCATTTGTCCTTGAGGTAAATGATCAGGCCTTCTGCAAGTAGGCGTTTTTTGAGTTTTTCGTCCAGCACAGGAAAGCACACTTCAATCCGGCGGAAAAAATTTCGATCCATCCAGTCAGCACTGGAGAGGTAAATCACATATGCCCCACCCCTATGGAAATAGAATATCCGCGTGTGTTCAAGAAAGCGCCCTATCAGCGAGCGTACCCGGATGTTTTCAGACAAGCCTTTTATGCCGGGGCGCAAGGCACACACACCTCTTATGATGAGATCGATACTCACGCCGGCGCCTGAAGCGGCATAAAGTGCCTTGATTATTTCAGGCTCAAGAAGTGCATTCATTTTGGCAATGATGCGCGCAGGCTTTCCTGCCTTGGCATTCTGAGTTTCATCGTGGATGGCCGCCAGCATTTGGGTGTGCAGGCTGAATGGAGACTGCCACAAGTGCTTCAACGTTCCGGCCTTGCCAAGACCCGTCAACTGCGTGAACACCTCGTTTACATCTCCGCAAAATTCTTCATTGCAAGTGAATAAGCCGAAATCGGTATACAGCCGGGCGGTATTGGCATGGTAATTACCGGTCCCCACGTGTACATAGCGGCGTAGCCTCCCTTCTTCGCGGCGTATAACCATCGCCATTTTCGCATGGGTTTTATGGCCTACCACCCCATATACGACATGCGCGCCAACCTCTTCCAGGCGGCTCGCCCAGTTGATGTTTGCCTCTTCGTCGAAACGCGCAAGCAATTCCACCACTACCGTTACTTCCTTGCCGGCACTGGCCGCGGCAATGAGTGCAGTCATGATGAGCGAATCAGTTCCGGTGCGGTATACGGTCTGTTTGATTGCGACGACATCCGGGTCGACCGCAGCCTGCTGGATGAAGTGAATGACCGGCTGAAATGATTGATACGGATGATGCAGCAAGATGTCATTCTTGCGTATCATCTCGAAGATATCACCAGCTTTTTTCCTTTGTAGCGTTTGTGGCAGGCCAGGGATGAATGCGGGATATTTCAGATTGGGACGGTCGATCCAGTCAGGGACCTGCATCAGCCGCACCAGGTTGACGGGTCCTTCCACTTGATAAAAATCATCGTACGAGAGGCCCAATTGCTCCAACAAGAAATCCGACATGTGCTTTGGACAATTATCCGCGACTTCCAGCCGCACCGCATCGCCCAGATGCCGTTGCGGCAACTCACCCTGAAGCGCAACGCGCAGGTTCTTGACCTCTTCCTCGTCAACGAAGAGTTCGCTATTGCGCGTCGCGCGAAACTGGTAGCAGCCGATTACATTCATCCCTGAGAAGAGTTCACCCACGTGCGCGTGGAGGATGGAAGAGAGAAATACGAAGCTGTATTTGCTATCACTGATTTCGGCAGGAAGCGGGATCAGGCGAGGCAATACCCGTGGGGCCTGAACAATGGCAGCGCCAGAGCTTCTCCCAAACGCGTCCTTGCCTTCCAGCTCAACCGCGAAATTCAAACTTTTATTTAGGACCCGCGGGAAGGGATGCGCGATATCCAGGCCGATAGGCGTGAGTACCGGCATCAGTTCACGAAAGAAAAAAGCCTTGATCCACTCCCGCTGAGACTCATTCCAGGCTGAACGGCGAAGGAACCGTATGCCTTCATTGACAAGGCCGGGCAGAATTTCCCGATTCAACACCTGATACTGGCGCGCCACCAATAGATGAGTCTGCTCGGAAACACGCTTGAAGACCTGATGCGGCAGCATTCCGTCCGGTCCAAATCCTGGCGTATCCAGCTTGATTTGCTCCTTCAGTCCCGCGATTCTTACTTCGAAAAACTCGTCGAGATTACTGCTGACGATACACAAGAATTTCAACCGCTCCAAAAGTGGAATACTCTTGTTTTCGGCTTGGGCGAGAACGCGGCGATTGAACTCGATCAGGCCAAGTTCTCGGTTGAGGAATGGGCTATTGGTTGGAAGACCGGTCATGAATAATTATTGCTGGTGGGAAAAAACTGGAGGAAAACTGGAAATTCGTCAGCGCGTTATTCTTTTTGCTTCGTAGGAGGCACATATCCTATCGGTTGCTCCGCACCGTCACCAAAAAAATAGGCTTCGAGCTGTTCAGCAAGATACTTTCTTGCCTTGATATCGGAAAGATTCAGGCGCAGTTCATTGACCAGCATGGTTTGATGCTTGATCCAGCCCGCCCACGCCTCTTTCGAGACATTGTCGAAAATCCGTTTACCCAGCTCGCCCGGATATGTTTGAAAGTCCAACCCTTCCATTTCACGCCCGAGCTTAACACAGTGTACTAATCTCGCCATTAAGTCTCTCCAGTATCAAATTCGCTACATCAAATTTATGCAATAGGTAGCTAGCCGCGTCCAACCAATACGGAATCATCAGGTCCGGGAGTTGCGTCAGCAGGACCGCTTGTTCGGAATGGCTAGAGTTTTTTAAGGAACATTTTGGAACGCCGATGGTAATTGTATAGCCCTTGCTTGGCTTTAGGTAGCTCGTCCACACCGACTTCCCGGAAGCCCCGCTCAATAAACCAGTGGGCGGTTCTGGTGGTTAATACAAACAAGTTCGTATTACCCTGGGCCCGAGCCCTTGCTTCTATGTTCTTGAGCAGGGCTTCCCCACAGCCCGTACTACGGTAATTCGGGCGTACCGTAAGACACGCCAGCTCAGCCGCTCGATCGTCATCAAAAGGGTACAGCGCGGCACAGCCGACGATCATTTTGTCATGCTCGATCACGACAAAGCGGTCGATCTCCATTTCAAGCAATTCACGACTGCGCCGAACAAGAGTGCCGTCGGCTTCGAGGGGTTCTATTAATTGCAGGATCGCGCCGACATCCTCGATTTTCGCACCCCGCAGAGCTTGTAATGGACCTTCGGATATCATTGTGCCAATGCCACTGTGGGTAAACAGCTCCTGAAGTAATGCGCCGTCAACATGCCTGCTGATGAGATGGGCGCGTGGGACGCCACACTCACAGGCATGTACGGCAAATGGCAGATACAACTGGGCATCACCAACCGGAGCAGGGGCTGTGCTTTCAAGCTCCTCTAGCATGGACTTACCCTCTGCCACGGTCAACTCGCGCACCAGAGTCATGCCCGGGCTTGAAGCGTGTTCCCTTTCTACGCCAGCAGCATCCATAAGAAAGATCAGTTTCTCCGCCTTCAGTGCAATCGCGGCCTCGGCTGCCACATTCTCCAGTGTCAGATTAAAGATTTCTCCCGTCGGCGAATAACCAAGTGGCGATAACAGTGCCAGGTCACCCTGTTCGAGGCGGGTCCGGATTGCCGGTGCGTCGATCTTGCGCACCTCGCCCGTGTGCATCAGGTCAACTCCTTCTATCACTCCCACGGGACGAGCTGTCACGAAGTTTCCGCTCGCCACGCGAATGGCGGCATTGGCCATGGGTGAGTTGGGCAGGCCCATGGATAAAAGTGATTCGATCTCAACGCGGATGCGGCCCACGGACTCTTTTACACATTGCAGCGTCTCAGTATCTGTGACCCGCATTCCTTTCACATACTGGGTCTCAAGATTCCGTTCCGTTAGACGGGCCTCAATTTGAGGCCGGGCTCCATGCACTAATACCAGCCGGACACCCAGGCTCGCCAGCAATGTGAGATCATGAACAAAATCAACAAACTTTCCATCAAGTATTACCTCTCCTCCGAAAGCAATGACAAAAATCTTATTTCGAAAGGCATTAATGTAAGGGGCGACGGAACGGAACCAGGCGACAAATTTCATGTTTCGGTACATCTCTCAGTAGTTCTCCCTACGAGTAAGCTGATTCATAACCATATAAAAGCTCTTCACTCGGCTGCTTTCGTAGCAGGATATGGTCAGAGATCTCCCCAGCGCGCCTGTATAGCGGCAATTGCTGCCAAACCGGCGGTTTCGGTACGAAGTATACGTGGCCCGAGGCCAAGCGGAACGAATCCTGCCACGGCCGCGGCAACCTCTTCGTCCGCCGACAAACCACCTTCAGGTCCGACGAGGAGTGTTACGGAGGAAACGGGAAGCGGCTCAGTAAAATAACCCAGACCCTTCTTTGAGGAAGGTGACAGTATAAATCGTAGGTTGCGGGCAGTGGCACCGGGCGAGTTTTTTTGTTCGCTCATTTGCGTACCCAGCCAATCGCGGAGCGGCGCCAGCGGGAAAACCTGGGGAACGTGATTCCTTCCGCATTGCTCGCACGCCGATATGGCGACCTGACGCCAGTGCGTAGCGCGCCTCTCGGCTCGCTCGCCGAGAAGTTTGGTCGTGCTCAGCTTTGTCGCAAGGACCTGGATGCCGCTCACTCCCAGCTCAACTCCCTTTTGTATGATCCAGTCCATTTTTTCTCCCGCACAAACGGCTTGAGCAAGGGTAATTACAAGAGGAGATTCCCGCTCGATAAGAAGATGTTCTCTTACTTCTATGACGGTCGCGTTTCGCTCGATCCGATCGATCGTTGCGCTGAATTCGCCTCCCTTCCCGTTGAACAAAATAAGCTGATCGCCGCGTTTGAGCCTTAAGACTCTGACTGCGTGATGGGATGCAGCAGCGGGCAACTGGAAGGTTCTGCCGGCAGAAATTTCTTCAGGGCAGTAAATACGGGGGAGCGGCATTGTTTCAGCAGCGGCGCAATCAAGGCCGTTGTCATGGTAAGATTAGATACTTAAATGGAATCTGTCGTCTTCGCTTCCAGCAGGTCTTGTGGTTTTTTTAATTATATCTCCTTAACCGTATCCCCTTAACGACCCATTTCGCCCCATTTCGCCCCATTTGGCGATGAGACCTGGCACCGGTTTTATCGAATAAAATGATCCAAACAAATTTCTGTCATTCGGGAGCAGCCATGGCAAGCCTTGAAACACCTGTTTGTAATTTTGGTTGGAAAGCCGTTGATTTCGATCTGCCGGGAGTGGATGGAAGGCGCTATGACCTCTCATCCGCGCGGGGGGAAAGAGGGTTGCTGGTAATGTTTATCAGCAACCATTGCCCGTATGTCAAGGCGGTTCGTGATCGCATTATTCGCGATGTAACCGAGTTGCGGCAATATGGTGTGGGTGCGATTGCAATCATGTCTAACGATCCCACAGATTACCCGGAGGACTCTTTTGAAAATATGGCTCGGGTAGCGCAAGAATATCACTACCCGTTCCCCTATGTATGGGACGCCACCCAGCAGACCGCAAAGGCATACGGCGCCGTGTGCACGCCGGACTTCTTTGGCTTCAACGATCAGCTTGAATTGCAGTATCGCGGCAGGCTCGATGCTTCGCGTAAGGAAGCCGCTCCGCCCGATGTGCGCCGCGATCTGTTTGAAGGTATGGTTCAAGTCGCCAGGACGGGCCGCGGTCCGGATCAGCAGATTCCCAGCATCGGGTGCTCCATTAAATGGCGAGCGGAATAGCAAGTGCTTGAAGCAATTATTGCTACGGTCAAGGCGGTTGCGCAGCAGGAAATTATGCCCCGCTATATGCGAGTTGCGCGAGAGCGCAAGGCGGATGGCAGCCTCTTTACACAAGCCGATGTAATGGCGCAGGAAGCCCTGTCGCGCGAACTGACCAAGCTGTATTCGGGCCCTGTCGTGGGCGAGGAGATGACCGAGCCCGAGCAAAAAGAGCGCTGGCATACGGGATACGATGGGCTCTGGTGTCTCGACCCCATAGACGGGACCTCGAATTTTGTGAATGGCCTCCCTTATTTTGCCGTTTCGGTAGCGCTGATGCGGAAAGGCAAAAGCGTACTTGGCGTAGTTTACAACCCGGTGGCGGATGAGATGTTCTACGCCGAACAGGGTAAAGGTGCCTACCTTAATGGCGAACGATTGCCAATCAGGACGAGCGTACCGGTTTTGCGCAGCGCAATAGCCAATGTAGATCTCAAACGCCTCGGCGGCAAACTTGCCGAAGCGATCTGCTCGGCGCGGCCTTTTTCCTCCCAGCGTAATTACGGATCATGCTCCCTGGAATGGTGCTATACCGCAGCGGGACGGTTTGATCTATATCTGCATGGAGGACAGAAATTGTGGGACTATGCCGCCGGCTGTCTCATTCTCGAGGAAGCCGGCGGGCAAATGTGCGGTTTCAATCAAGATGACTTCTGGGCCGAACCACTCTGGCAGCGTTCCGTTATCGCTGCGCTGGATCCGGTGTTATTCAGCCAATGGCGCGACTGGGTGCGGGCGCATCGGTAATTGGCATCCCGCATCCGATAAAGCTGTGAAGGGTACATACCCGAGCAACTTGTTCTGACCTGGATCTCATTTCATCCAGAAACTTATCACTCTCTATTATTTTATTGGCATCCCTCCCAAGGATGGGTGAAATATCTGATGGGAAATAGTTATCTCAACAGATGCCGCTTTTTGAAAGTTTGAGAGATTTCATTGCGAGTGATAGCCCACGGGAAGGCACTATCACAGCGCCTCCCGCAGATAAGCTCATGGCTGGAGATTATGGTGTTTGTTCTTTAGGAAGGCTTTCAAGCATGGCCTTTCCGAGCTCACGATGGGCAGATGTCGTCGGGTGCAATACATCCCAGAAAAAAGATTCCGGGGAGCCATTCACTGTGCGGATATCCAACTTGACTTCGGGACATGTTGTCGGATCGCGAAAAAGACAATCCATCGCGCCTGTTCCGGGGGAGACGGTTGCCAAGGCCGGCGGAGTAGCGACGAAGTTACCGCCCGGCGTGGAGGTGCCGCTTAGCATAGTTTGGGTCGCTGTGTGCATATCGGCAAGTATGATCTTGGCCCCATCCAGTCTAGCTGCTAAACCATTCAGAGCTTCCGCCAATAAGCTGTTATGGCTTTCCGTCAGCATCGTAAGCGCGCCAGAATTTGGCCCAGCAAGCGGGGCAAGCCCTAAATCTGGCAGGTTGGGGATCATGAAATCCCGCGCGCCGAGGGAATAGAGGTTTTCTACAGCCTTTGTAATGTTTGCGATAACCTCAGGAGGTTGAGCTGGCGGGACGGTTAAAAGATAATCGTTGCCTCCCGTCCAGATCAGATACAGCGTGCGCGCTTGAGGTTGCTGCTTGCTGAGGAATATTCGAAACAAGTCTACCTGACCAAGTACCCCCGGCACAAAAAATTGTCCGGGTGTCTGGCTTATATATCCAGACGTTGAACCTCCAAAAGCAAAATTGATCGCGCCTTTCAGGACAAAGCCTTTGTCGGAGAAAAACGGGGTGAGAGATCCTTTGCCATCACTCCGTATCGATTGCCACAGATACTCGACTGCAACAGCGCCGTTTGAAAAACGGCCTTTATAGTAAGTTCTATGGGAGCCCTCAGATGGAGGTATTGCCGGAGAGATCCGTTGCGCCTTGTTGAGAACGAGGTCATTGCCCGTGTCCGACAAGCTGTCGCCGAATACGTAGAGATTATCGTATCGGGGAGACGTGGCCCAAGCCCCCGACTGTGCGAAGACAACTACCAATAAAAATCCTATTCGAGTAATGACGCTCATCTCGGACTCCTTGTGTATTGTTAATTACGGGTTCGTACGACGGTTACCTGATAGACCAAATCGTGTCGCTCTTTGAAAGCTTAAGTAATCTCACAGCGAAAGATAGGCGGGAAAGCAATATCAGCGCCCTTCCCACTGATAAGCTCACGGCTGGAGATTATGGCGTTTGTCCCTTAGGAAGGCTTTCAAACATCGCCTTCCCGAGCTCACGATGGGCAGCTGTCGTCGGATGCAATACATCCCAGGAATAAAATTCCGTGGAGCCTCGCTCTATGGGAATATTCAAGTTGACATCGGGACATGTTGTCGGATCGCGAAAAAGACAGTCCACAGCGCCTGTCCCGGGGGAAACCATTGCCAACGCCGGCGGGCTGGCCGCGAAGTTATTGTTAAGCATAGTTTGAGTCGCTGCAAACATATCGGGAAGCATGATTTTGACCCCGTCCAACCGCGCCACCAAATCATCGCGGGCGTCCGCCAATAAAGTGTTATGGATTACTGTTACCTGGGAAAGCAAAGGAGAATTTTGCCCGGCAAGCGGGGCAAGTCCTAGATCTGGCAGGTTGGGGATCATGAAATCCCGCGCGCCGAGGGAATAGAGAGTTTCTATAGCCTTTGTGATGTTTGCGATGACTTCAGTAGGTTGAGCAGTTTGAGCGGGTGGGACGGCCAGGTAGTCATTAGCCCCCGTCCACACCAGATAAAGCGTGCGCGCCGGAGGCTCGTTGCCCTTGTAGGACCTTTCGAAACGTGTCTACCTGACCGAGTACTCCGGGCACATAAAATTGCCCAGGTGTCTGGTTTACATATCCAGATGTTGAACCTCCAAAAGCAAAGTTGATCGCGCCTTTCAGGACAAGGCCTTTTTTAGATAAAAACGGCGTGAGGGATGCCTTGCTGTCGCCCCGTATCGATTGCCAAAGATACTCAACTGCAACAGGCCCATTTGAAAAACGGCCTTTATAGTAAGTTCTGTGGGGACTCTCCGATGGCGGGATTGCCGGGGAAATCCGTTGCGCCTTTGTGAGAATGATGTCATTGCCCGTGTCGGACAGACTGTCGCCAAACACGTAGAGGTTGTCGTATTTGGGAGGAGCAGGCGGAGGAGTAGGGGCAGCCGATACCGCAGACTGCGCGAGGATGGCTACCAACAGGACACCTATTCGGATAATGGCGCTCATCTCAGACTCCTTATATATCGTTAACTACAGGGTTCGTACGATGGTTTATCTGATAGCTCAAATCGCACATCGCGACAGCAGATTTGCTGCGAATAAGTGATTATAAGTATATTTCTGCCCTTATCTCTGTCTTTGGCAAGATTTTGCCATTTTTTTATTAATATTTAGAAAATCCGCCTTAATTTGTCTCTTTTTGGCGACATAAAAAAACCCTATAGCTCAGCAGCATACAAGTAGGAGCAAAAAATATGTCCTGATTTAACGACAGTAGAGTACCTGATACAGCTAAGAACTCTGTTGTTATGTAGTAGGTTACGTTTTGTTATGTCATAGATCATAGATGGCATGATTATTGCTGGGGTCGTAGGCAAACGCACTTTTTAAAGGCATCTTACAATCATGCAAAGTCTTCATAGAGATACCCGCCCCAGCTCTCCCCTGGGGGGGGTTCGGGCCTATTCGGCACCCCACCTGGGAGATATCCCACGGGCTTCTACCGGGGCATATTCGGACGAAATTTCCGAAAATAGATATCTTCTAACGCGAGGTGACTATGATCTTCGTTTGGCTGACTCCGCCAAACTTTGCAGAGATGCAGGCGCACTTGTCAGGCGCATGTACTCCTGGCGAGGCTACGATACACAGCATATTTCATTCTCTCCGCAGAATCGCCCTCAGCTCACCGTGGAAGCAATCCTCGAGAAAGATCTGGTTGGCACCCTCACAGTCGGGCTTGATTCTGCCGAAGGCATGCTGTTGGATGAGCTTTATGAAAGTGAAATCCGAACGTTCCGCCACAAAAAAAGGAAGCTCTGCGAGTTATCCAAGCTTGCGATAGATCCATCGTATAGCTCAACGAAGCTGCTCGCATCCCTCATCAATCTGGCTTACGTATATGCCCGAACTATCGCATAAGGCCGACGATGCGTTTATAGAGGTTAATCCCCGTCATGCCAGCTACTATAGGCGTATGCTAGGGTTCAATCAGATCGGGGAAGAACGCGTTTGCCAGCGTGTGGATGCGCCGGCCGTTCTGATGCATTTAAAGCTTGATTATATGGATGAACAGATTACCCGTTTGGCAGGTTCGCCCGCGTCGGGCAAGGAACGGTCGCTGTACCCCTATTTCCTCATGAAGGTCGAGGAGGAAAAAGTGGCCGCCAAGCTTAAGCGATACATTAATTACAATTAATGCGTTGCTGGCCATTTAACCTAGCTGGGATCGCTCCCGGTTGATCAATGCTCCCCTCAAACTTGTTCATGTCCTCATATTATTTGAACGATGAACCGGGGTCAGTTTACTGTTCGCCGGAACCACCGATATGACGCAAACAGGCCTTGCCTGTAGCTTTTATAATCTGTTAGCAAGTCAACTCTAACCGGCGGTTCTGTACTCGGCCAATGAAATTCTGTATTTGAGATTTTTGTATTGGACGAGCGAGGTAATGCAAAAAGAAACTGATTTATGGGTAAAGGAGCAACTGCAAAGTACTGCCATTGATGTGTCCGACTAGCGGGTACGCACGAACGAAGTTCGTCAGCGGTCCACGCTGCATACATGGAGTTACGAAAGTCCTCGTACAGTTTGTGCAGTCCCGAAGCCAAATATTCCTGACCCATCAATCGCACATACTTTTCCACGCAACCAGCCGTTCTCAGCCGCGTTAAATCCATGACAAAAGCGGTCCCTTCCGCGCTTATCAGGCGCTCCATCTCCGCCAGCATTTCGTGCAATGCGCCAGTCGTCGGCAGATGATGGGCCGAGTTTGTACACGTAATCAAATCAAACTGCTGGTCATGAAATTGAGGAAGGGCCGTTATGTCTCCGAGTACGAACTCCACGCGATTAGACAGGCCCATCTTCACCGCATTTCGATAAGCTTTTTCCAGCATCGGCTCTGATAAATCGACGCCGATCACTTTTTTGGCGGTGCTGTACTTGGCCAAAAACAAGCTGAAGTGCCCAGGGCCGCACGCCAGATCAAGAATTTTTTCAGCACGAGGCAACGCCCCAATCTCGAAGAGCAGTTCCAACGCCCCGCAAAAACTGATTGCAATATTGGAATTTATGATCTCATCGAATTCATCGACATTCTGCTTGCCCGTCATTATTTGCTCTGGCTCGGGCACCCGCTTGAGCGTTTGAGGACCGATGACATTTTGGGCGGCCAACTTGGCCATTTGCATAACGCTAATCATGACAATGCCTTGGTAAATAGTATTTCAAGAGCCAAAAGGCCCCGGTCTGGTTACTAAGAATGACCCGAAGAGTCCGGCGCCGACACGCCAAATCACAGGAAATGGAGCAAAACGGCGCTCTTCCCATCAAATATAACGTATATCGTACGAGGAACTTGAGCTATGGGCAACGCCTCTTATCGGGAGGCCCAAATAAACCGTTCGGGATCATTTGAACCCTTAGTAAAAAAGGTTCGGCCAGCTTGGATCGTGGGCACAGAGCCTCACGCAGAGAGGGATGAAATGCTTATTAATGAGCAAATGGACGAATTGCCCATTGTCGAAATTTCTTACATCTTTGTGAAGCGTACGCGCTCGCTCTTTTTGCCAACCAAAAAAAGCCCCGCTTGCCTGGCAAGAGGGGCTATATCATGATTTGCCGAGTTACTTATCAGGTTCTTCTGCGAATACGTGAAGCTCCGATCCCCAATAGGCCGATACCGAGCAAAGCCAAGGTAGCAGGCTCTGGAACCTGAACCTGCTGGTTGAAATCGATTCCCCCACTCGTTTGGTTGATCGCTAGAAAGTTACCGGCAGGATCGGTAAACACACCTTGACTGTCGTGTTATTGAATTCGTCGAACTGTACGTTATAAAACGGAACAGGCGCCGTAAATAAAGAGGTGCCTGCAGGGTTGAGGAGATTGAAGCTATTGGTCGAGTTAAAACCCGTTCCGCCCAAAGTGTTAATGTTCGCAACACCCACAATCAAGTCGGCGGTTGCAATCTTAAAGGAGTCGGCCCCGTGTGCGACGGTTGCCGCTCCACCGGCGTTCGATGCAGAAGTAAATGTAGTGGCAGATGCAAGAGAGGGATCGACCCATAAGTCCGCGTGCAGGGCTGTCACGGTGTAGTCACTGCCAGTTTTGGCGTAGGGCCCGGAGGTCAGTTGCAAGGTGTAGGTAAGTTCAGCCCACAATTGCCAATTGCTGTTCAGGCCGCTGGTGGTAGCAAGCACATTGGTGCCTGCATTAACGAAGGACGAAAAGTTAACCCAACCTGCGCCGTGGGCGTACCGCCAACTGGGTCAAGTGTGTCTACGTGTGTAGACGAGTTACCAGTGATAAAGTCCGCCGTGAAGGCACCGGGATGGGTTCCGCCTGTGGCTCCAAAAGCGGCATTCGGATCAACGGTAAATGGAGGGAACGCAACCGCAGAAGCCTGTGAACTGACCCCTAAAGCCAGAAGTGCGACAACGCTGACACTTTTATACTTGGATGGCAATTTCATCATTTAATCTCCTTGATTATCTCCCTTAAATCAACTTGCCCGGATACGGTGAGCGAGTTGAAATCAGCGGAAAGCACGTTCTACTCTCCTCGCAAGATATGAAAGCAGAATTCGTGCCATCCCATATAACATTAAGATTATCAGTGGCTTAAATGAGATAAGCGCTTTTGCGCTTTGACCCAGTGTAAAAAATCTCGACAACTCGTTCGGTTTATCGCATCTACGGACTTTTATATCCGCCGCTCCACCTTTCTCAAAGCCTCCCGTATCTGGAACCGTCGTGTTGTCTTATGCGTGATGATTGCTATATGCCGCCCATCCAATATACGCAGAATTATCCGCGTTCAATGTTCAAAATGCTTGTGCCAGCTTTGCCCGGGGTCCGGTTTAAAGTGAGCCCGGGCAAATCCCCATCGCCTACAAGAAGATCAGACCTTGCGATTTGCGAACCTTCTGGAACCAAAAATACCTAACATACCAATACCAAGCAATGCCAAGCTGGCAGGTTCTGGGATACGATTGAAATCGACGCCCCCGCTCGTTTGGTTGATCGCGATAAATCTGCCTGCCGGATCGATAAACACACCTTGACTGGTGTTATTGAATTCGTCGAACTGTACGTTATAAAACGGAACAGGCGCCGTAAATAAAGAGGTACCTGCAGGGTTGAGAAGGTCGAAGCTATTTGTCGAGTTAAAACCCGTTCCGCCCAAAGTGTTAATGTTCGCAACACCCACTATCAGGTCTGCAGTTGCAATCTGAAAAGCGTCCGCACCGTGGGTGACCATTGCTGCTCCACCGGAATTCGATGCAGAAACAAATGTAGTGGCAGATGCAATAGAGGGATCAACCCATAAGGTCGCGTGCAGAGCTGTCACGGTGTAGTCACTGCCGGGTTGGGCATAAGGACCGGAGGTCAGTTGCAAGGTCGTACTAAGTTCGGCCCACATTTGCCAGTTGCTGTTCAGGCCGCTCGTCGTGGCAAGCACGTTACTGCCTGCATCAACGAAGGCTGAAAAATTAACCCAACCCGAGCCAGTTGCAATACCTCCACCCGGCGTAGTTACAAGGGTGGACGAGTTACCCGTGATAAAGTCTGCCTGGAACGGACCCGGATGAGGTCCGCCTACGGCGCCAAAAGCGCCATTGGGGTCAACGGTAAATGGAGGGAATGCAACCGCGGAGGCCTGCGAATTAAACCCCAGGGCCAACAATGCTGCGACTCCAGCGGTCTGTAGATGTTTGTATTTGGACGGCAATTTCATCATTATCTCCTGAAAAATTTCCCTTAAATCAACTCGCCCGGTATGAATGATTGGGGGCAATGTTGAGGCTGACGGAAAAGCACATTCACTTTCCTGATGAGCTTATAAGCGAAATCCGTGCCAGGTTTAATTAAACGTTTAATATCCGTTTGTTACATTGAATTGAGGATTTTCGCCCGGTCGCTGGTGTGAAAAATCCCGACAATTCGAGCAGGTGGTCGGGTGGAATATCCGACGGTTTTGCTGTTTAATGGCCGACAACCGTAGGAGCACAAGGTGATTTCCCGCCTGGCATCGGGGTAATAGTAAATTCGGGAATCGCTTGGCTCATATTTTGGAAATTATCATGACGATGGAGTTAACAAAGTATTTGTCGTGAAGGCTCTTCACCAAACAGATAATACAACTGGACGATTCCAGGCAATTACTACCGTTCAGGAGCCAACGAGCGTTGAGGAAGTCATTGCAATTGTCCGCTACGCCCGGTCGTCAAAAGTGCCGTTATACCCAGTTTCAAGGGGATTTAATTGGGGTTACGGGTCGCGGTCTCCGGTGATCGAGAACAGCGCGTTAGTTGACTTGGGGAAAATGGACCGCATTCTCAACGCGGGTAGTATCTCTGTGAACAATCCGGTCGCTGTAATTGAGCCCGGCGTTACACAAATACAGCTTTACGAATTTCTCCAAAAACACTGCCCGGAGCTCGCTTTCAATGTGACGGGTTCGGGCAAGGATACGAGCATCATTGGCAACGCCCTGGACCGCGGCGTGGGGTACATGGGGCCCCGCCGGGAGGATCTCTTTGGGCTGGAGATCGTTTTGGGTAGCGGCGAAATTCTTCGTACCGGATTTCGGCGGCTCGGCGAATCGTCCAGATTGGCGCACAGCCATCCGTTCGGGCTGGGACCACTTGTTGACGGCTTGTTCTTCCAGGGAAATTTCGGCATAGTTACAAGCGCATGTTTCCGCCTCTTCCCAAGACGTCCGAAGGAGGTCGCGGTATCCCTTGCTCTTCGCAAAGCTGCTGACTTGCCACAATTCATAGATGAGCTGGCAAGGTTAAAACGGGAAGGACTCCTCACTTCAGTGACGCATGTCGCAAATCGCGCGAGGACCCACGCTACGCTGAGTTTCGGAATCAGCCGCTACCTGGAGAACGAGTGCGGCTTTAGCCCAGAGGCCGCCATAAACGAAGCTGACCGGGCCATCAATATTCTCGTGACAGACGAGTGGACGAGCTTGGCTTCCATCTGCGCCAATCGCGGGCAGGTGAATGCAGCGCTGAAAGAGATTCGGAACAGAACGCGAGGTTTCGCCTGCCTCAGGATTGTTACCGACGAGCGACTCGACCTGGGCTATAAATTGGCCCACAGCTTGCGTTTTATTCCTTTTGCACGTGCAAATGCAGCCGCGATCTCCGCGATGCGGCCCCTACACAAGCTTGCCTTAGGCGTACCTACAGATGTCGCGGTCGAAAATCTGCTCTGGAGGTTCGGCCACGAAAACAATCGGCCGGCCGAGCTCGATAAGTCTCGCTGCGGGTTGCTGTTCATCAACCCGGCATTGCCGCTGGATGGGCCGTTTGTTGCTCGGGCGGTCGAAGAGATGAAATCGATTGCAGCGGATCACAGCCATGTACTCTATATAACGCTTAATGTTGAAACCGGGACCTCACTGGTCGGAATTATCAACTTGCTGTTCGATCGGGCAAGTCCGGAGGAGGTGGAACGTGCCCACCGCTGTGCGGATGCTCTATTCACCTACCTGCGCAGCAATCAGCTCGAGCCTTATCGAGCAAGAACTGACATGATGGATAAGATCACCGCAGCCGATCCGGGCTATTGGGGACACATACGGGCGCTCAAGCAAGTATTCGATCCCGACAATATCATTGCGCCGGGACGCTATAACCTGCCTTGACAACTTCTCATCCGTTCAGGGGGTCACTGTGGTTACCGGGATTTCATGGCACGCGAGAGCTTACCGCAGAAAGGTAGTCGTGAATAGATTCTGGCTTGACTTTCATTTAGCCTATCGGAATGTCGCTCGCCACAAGCGTCGTAGCATCATGGCGATCGGAGCAGTCGCTTTCGGTGTTATTGCCTCCATACTGGCAAGCGGCTTCATCGAATATATCTTCTGGGGGTTACGCGAGGCAACGATTGAATCACAACTGGGGCATATCCAGATTAGCCGACCTGGGTATCAGGAAAGCGGCAAGGCCGATCCGTTTTCATTTCTGCTTCCTGCTGCCGCGCCCGAATTGGAAGCAGTAAATGAGCCACATCAAATAAAAGCGCTCGCGCCTCGCCTCTCGTTCAGTGGGCTGATCAGCCACGGGGAGACTACTCTTTCGTTTATTGGAACGGGCGTTGATCCGAGGGAAGAAGATGCGTTTGGGGACTCATTGGAAATTTCGGCTGGCGCGAAGCTTGCGCCTGAAGATACCAAAGGCATTCTCATGGGTGATGGGCTCGCTCGAAATCTAGGGGTAAGTATTGGTGACCGCGTGGTATTGCTCGCCAATACCGCGTCACGTGGCATAAATGCGGTTGAAGTTACTATCCGCGGTTTCTTCTCCACTGTGAGTAAATCATACGATGACTCTGCTCTGCGTATTCATATAGCTGCCGCACGCGAACTACTTCGTACGCAAGGTTCGCACGTCTGGGTGGTTCTGCTGAACGACACCGCACAAACTGATATCGTGCTTGAGCAATTGCGTAACAAGATGCGGGATGACCAGTTTGAGAGTGTCCCCTGGCATGCGCTTGCGGACTTCTATAACAAGACAGTCGCTTTGTATACCAAACAAATTCAGGGCATGAGGCTGATAATTGCTCTGATCATTCTTCTCAGCATCACGAACACCATGACGGTGAGCGTAATGGAGCGGATCGGCGAAATCGGCACTTCGATGGCACTCGGCGTTAAGCGTAGCGGCATTGTGCGCCTGTTCATCAGTGAAGGAATCCTTATCGGTTGTGCTGGCAGCGTGTTGGGTTTACTGCTGGGTCTGATACTGGCTTGGACAATCTCCAGTATAGGAATCCCCATGCCGCCCCCTCCGGGCATGGCACGCGGCTATGTAGGACAAATTCTGGTTACGTGGGATATCGCCTGGAAATCGATGGCGCTCGCGGTGGGAACAACCTTCGCCGCCAGCATCTACCCCGCCTGGAGAGCATCGCGTATGCAAGTCGTCGATGCCTTGCGGCATAACCGATAATCTGAGCACATGTTAAAGCTCGCACTGCGCAATGTAGCTCGTCAGAAATCGCACACGATCATGACACTGGCGGCTATCACGGCAGGGGTGGCAGGACTTATCCTCGCTGGCGGCTGGGTGAACGACATTTTCATCCAACTTTCGGAAGCTCTGATTCATTCCCAGTCGGGACATCTGCAAGTCTACAAAGCTGGATATTTTGCCTCGGGCACGCGTGCACCGGAGAAGTTCCTCATAACATCCGTTGATGCTATCAAACAACGGGTCGCTGCCCACCCCGACGTTACCAGCGTAACGTCCCGGCTGTACTTTTCGGGTTTGCTCAGCAACGGCCGCAGCGACTTGCCGATCATGGGCGAGGGAGTGGAAGCCGGAAAAGAGGCGCTACTGGGAAGTTCTGTATCAATTGCCGCCGGGCATCATATGGAAGATAAGGACGCCTTCGGCATCATGGTAGGACAAGGAGTAGCGCACGGACTGAAATTAAAACCTGGTGACCAGGTAACGTTGCTTGCAAATACTCTTGAGGGCGCGTTGAACAGCGTTGATCTTGAGGTCGTCGGCGTATTCCAGAGTTTTTCAAACGACTATGACGCGCGGGCAATCAAAATCCCACTCGCAGCAGCTCAAGAATTGCTCGGCAGCCCGGGAATAAATGCCCTCGTCGTCTCACTGAAAAAAACCGAGGATACGGACGGCGCCGCTGCCGCGCTTAAGGAACAGCTCGTGCCGTCCAACCTGGAGGTCAAGACATGGATAGAGTTGAATGACTTCTATGAAAAAACGGTAGAGTTGTATAAAAGCCAGTTCGGCGTTTTGCAACTGATCATCCTGGTCATGGTCCTGCTCAGTGTTGCCAACAGCGTGAACATGAGCATTTTCGAGCGAACCGGCGAGTTCGGCACCATGATGGCTCTCGGCAACCGCCGCGGTCAGGTGTTCCGATTAATCATTGCCGAGAGCTTGTGGCTTGGTCTAATGGGGGCTTGCGCCGGGCTGGGCCTGGGATGGGGCCTCGCGATGGTTATATCAGCGATCGGCATTCCCATGCCACCGCCACCAAATGCCGACATGAGCTATACAGCCCATATCCAGGTTACTCCCATGCTACTGATGGTGTCATGCTCCATCGGAATTATGGCAACCGTTCTGGCAGCCGTATTGCCGGCCAAACATGTTTCCGGAATACCTGTCGTAGAGGCGCTAAGGCAGAATTTCTGATCTGACCGGTACGGTGCAGGTTTCCGTACCCGACTGTTCAAAAGGAAAAGCGCAACTCAGTGTAGACCCGGTCATTATGATCGAAACGGCCAAAAAAGCCGTTAGGGCTACCACGGAATATGTCCACTCCTACTGCCCAGCGCCAGTTCTTCTCGAAGTTCCAGGAAAGCCTCGGACGAAACATCCAGTCGGTGCGATTGAAACTGCTGATCAGCAGTGTTTGAGCTTCGATATTTCGCCAGACCTTGCCCGCGAGTAATACGCTACCGCCACTCTCCACGAAATCCGTGAAACTGTCAGGATCGTGTTTGAAAAAAACCCGCTGGAAAAATTGCACGTTCAAACGAGCCTCGAAGGGCAAGCTGAAGTCAAGCCCCAGCGCGTAATCAAGGGTGTTTTCCCTGACCAACCCGTCAATCGCGGAGGGCCGTGTGGTGTTGAATCTGCGCCCATCCGTATAGACCATCTCGCCCTTGAACACCACCGGACCGAAATCCTTCGTCACAGTCGCGCCCGCCTGATCGATTTCATCGTGGCGTGGCTGAAAAACGAGAGGCTCGGGTGGGGCGCTCACGAGATAAAAGGTGGGCGAAACATCCAGGCTGTGGTAGTAGAAAGCCGACAGGTCCCACCCATTTTTCAGGTGCGACAAACGGAACCCATAGTTGGAATTACCGACATTGCGACCGGAACGGTCTTCGTTCAGATAGCTCGCTGTTCCCCGAAAAGGGCCCGGGTAATAATCCGCTCCTGGTTTGCCGATCTCATCAAGGGTCGGGACGGGTATCCATAATACTTCGGCGTGTATATCGTACTTGGAATATTCGGCCCGCACCGCCCACTGCGGTATACGCATAATGTCGAAGGAGGGCAGGAGAAACTCGCGCATGTCCCTCGCAGAAACAACATCGGCAAAAAATAGTCCGACCATTTCGCCCCAGATGACGTGCTGGCGGCCAAGGCGAAAGTCGAAATCACCCGCGGAAACATCCAGGTAATTTTCCCTCACGAAAAATTGGGCCCGCTGGTTGTCCCGAACCGGCTCAGGATAAAAATTCGATAAATCGTAAGCGGCATCGTAGTCGAAGCGGCCGCTTATTTTCCATTTTAAGTGTTCGTTAAACTGCCCTATACGGGACAATTCAGTTCGAAGTTTTCCCTTGGAAAAATGTTCCGGGTTACTGTAATTGTCGGCAAGCTCCAGTTGGGAAAAACCTCTCCATCCTGTAACCAACTGCTTCCATATAGGGGTTGACGGAGAAATTGCTGGCGAGGGTTCAACATCGCCAAAGAGCCCCTCTCGAGAAGTTGCCTCGTTGCCTAACCCAGTTTCGGCGACCTCTTTCTCAATAAAGGGGCCCGGGACCATCGACGAAAAGGTGGGAGATATGGCTAAAAAAAGGGGGTCGCCAATAACTTCATCCGGCAAGGAATCGCTCTTTGATGACCTTACTCCCCTGCTAGTCGAAGGCCGCAACATAGATAAAGACAAGGATAAAAACAGTGGCTCTTCATTAGCATCTTCTTTGGAAGACGTATCTATGGCCGCACTAATTGAGGCTGAACCGGCTGAAACAGTGCCACCTCCTGAACCATCTGATTCAGCCCGGGCAAGGGTGCCCGCCGGCAACACTATCAATGCCGATACAATACCGAAATATGCTAGTCCAAGTCTCGGCCCCATCTGTTCCGCTTCAGCCAAGCCCCTCAACTTGAGCGTTGTCGCCAGAACGACTGGTTGTTTCAGCTGATCTTCCCTGTCCCCACGCGCTATCTGCCGTTAGTTGCCCATCTTCAATATGCACGAGTCGGTCCGCCATTGCCATGACCCGAGCATCATGCGTAGAGAAAACAAAGGTTGTCTTGAAATTGCCGTTAATCTCTTTCATTAATTGAAGGATGCCTTCACCCGTCTTATGATCAAGGTTTGCTGTTGGCTCATCGGCCAAAATAATTTCCGGGCGTGTCGCCAGGGCGCGTGCAATTGCTACCCGTTGCCGCTGTCCACCGCTCAGCTGGTTTGGCCGATGTTTTGCAAATTTCGACAAACCAACGATGGCCAAATGCTCTGCAACCCGGGCGCGACGCTCTGCTGAGCTTAGTTCCTTAAGTTGCGTCAACGGATATTCCACATTTTCCTCGGCCGAGAGCACCGGAAACAGGTTGAACGTTTGGAAGATGAAGCCTATGGTTCGCGCCCTAAGGTCAGCAAGTTGGTCGGGCGTCCGTCCACTGGTATCCTGGTTATTGATTAATATTCTCCCTGCCGATGGGATGTCCAGGCAACCGATCAGATTGAGCAGCGTAGACTTACCGCTGCCCGATGGACCTGCGATGGCGGCGAAGGCACCGGCTTCCACATTCAGAGAAACGTCTATAAGCGCCAATACCTTCTGTTCACCGAGAGTGTAATCTTTGAAAACATGCTCCACGCGTACAATGTTCATTGAACCACCCCAAACGCGCGCAACCTCCGAGGGAAGCGCATTCTTAAACAGGAGTTAGAATGCAAAAACACTTTTTGCCCGTTGTGGTTACGCTATATTTGCTCTTGTCTTCCGCAGTGTCGCTCGCAGCAGATGATGAGGAACTCGCACGGAGCATACTGGAAAAATCCGACCAAATAAGGTTTCCGCGGGATAGTTTTCAGGTCGATGTCGCGATTAACACATCATCACCCGAGCAACCGCTCGATACTCACAAGTACCGTGTTTTGTCCAAAGGTAACGAAAATAGCATCGTAATGACAACGGAACCAGCATCGGAACGTGGGCAGATATTGCTTATGAAAGGACGTGACCTCTGGATATTCATGCCAAGCGTTTCCCAGCCTGTACGTCTGTCATTATCCCAGCGGCTTGTTGGCCAAGTGGCCAATGGGGATCTGGCAAGAGCAAACTTTAGTGGCGATTACAATCCCTCAATTGTGCGAACCGATACTATTGACGGCGAAAAGCACTGGGTACTTGAGCTTATTGGGGTTGACCGGGGAGTCACATATCATAAGGTCTTATACTGGGTACGGCAAAGCAATTTCTGGCCATACCGCGCAGAGTTCTACTCGCTTTCCGACCGGTTGCTAAAAACAGCACGCTATGAAAATTTCCAGATGATGCTTGGGAAAGAACGCCCCACCCGCCTGGTCATGGAAGATGCGCTACGCAAAGGAGAGCAATCCGTCCTTGAGTATTCGTCAATGAAGTTGCGGGATCTTCCCGATAAGGTCTTTACCAAGGACTACTTGAAAAAACTTGAGTAGTACAACAGTGTTATGCGCCGGAACACAGTCGTCAACACTATAAAAGTTAAAATCATAGCTGCACTATCGTTGAGGAACTACTGAGATCCCAATCTCGGATAAGAGACTATTTGTAAAAAAAATCGATAAGGCCAAAAATTCTTCTGGGAGCTAAAGTATCAGGGAGAGATACCGTTAAATAGGTATGGCCGTGCGAGAGACAGAGAATCTGGGAAATGTCTTCAAAAGGTACTTTGAAATTGTACCGGCATATTCCAATCGCGCTGAAAGACGAGGTTTATCGGATCAGGCATCAAGTTTATTGTGAAGACCTGGACTTCGAACCATCAAGAGCGCATAGACGAGAAACCGATGAGCATGATTCCGCACTCGCTACATCTGTTAATGCGCAGTGTCAAAACAGGCGAATTCATCGGTTGCTCTCGACTTGTCCGCCCTCTTGCCGATCAGCCTCGTTATCAACTACCGTTTGAGGAAAAATGTCGCGGCGTGCTGGATCGAACAATTATCGATCCGACAAAGCTGCCGCGCCATAGTATTGCCGAGGTCTCCCGCCTGGCCGTTGTTTATGCTTACCGCAGGCGTAAAGGCGAAGGCCAGCAAAACAATCAGCATTACGGACGCATGATTTCGGACCGGCCGATCTGCCACGCTTTCCCTATATCCCTGTCGGCCTGTATTTAGGAACGACGGAGCTTGCGCGCCGCCATGGGATTGAAACCCTGTTTGTGCTTGACCGAGGAACGGCTGGCGCTCATTTACAAGAAGCTTGGCGTTTCCAGCTCCAGATTCATTGGTCCACCAATTGAATATCATGGGCTCCGGACGCCCATCAGTGATGAATGTGAGCGGGATTATCAACGATATTAGGACGTATTCTTCGACCGCTTTATATAATATCGCAGCTGATATAGAGAGCTATTTTCAATTGAACCAAACTCCGTCAGACAAACCATGCCAGAGATGGACTTGCTCCTGAGTTCCCAGTTGCCAACCGGCGATATGATGTTTTTGCCATTTACTCAGTTCTTACGCATACGAAGCAATCGATAAGTTCAGAGAGAACGTTAGGCCGATCAAGCTCAATACCTTCGGACAGCAACACCAGGAGCATCGGCACACCCAGCAATGCGGTGAGCACGCCAACCGGTAGCTGCTGAGGCGCCCACAACGTACGAGCCAGCGTGTCAGCCAGTGTCAGAAAGCTGCCACCCAAGAGAACAGAAAATGGCAAAAGCCAGCGAAAATTATTAACTCCCAGCAAGCGTACCGCATGTGGAACAATCAGGCCGACAAAGCCAATTGCTCCTGCCAGCATGAGCGCAGCAACAGTCGCGAGTGATGCGAAAAAATAGATCCCCAGCTGCAATGGAAGTACGGCCACGCCAAGCGTTTTTGCCTTGATATATCCCAGGCTGAGCACGTTAAGGCTACCGGAAAAAAAAACGCTTACAACCATCACTACAATCAGAATCACCCAGGCGGGCAGGGTCTCTTCCGCACGGGAAATATCCCCCATAAGCCAGAACAGCATGCCCTTGACATCGGTGGAAGGCGCCAGGGTCAGGATTAAAGTGGTTATGGCGGTAGCGCCAGCGGATAACACTACTCCAGTCAGAAGAAGACGGTAAAGATTCCAGTCGCCCGCTCGAAAGCTCAAACCGAACACGAGCGCGACAGCCACCAGCGCGCCCGCCAGCGACGAGAAATTGACCAGCAGAACTCCCCATCCCAGTAACATCGCTGTCAACGCGCCCACCGCAGCCCCTCCGGACACGCCGAGAATATACGGATCAGCCAATGGATTGCGAAGCAGGACCTGCAGCAAAGCTCCTGATAGAGCCAATAGGCCGCCACAGGCAAATGCGGCTGATACTCGCGGCAGCCGCAGCTGCCAGACAATCTGATGGGTAGTATCCTCAGTGGAAGATAGCAGCGCCTGGGCAATTTCGACCAGAGGAATATCGACACTTCCAAACAACAGGCCCGTAAGCAGACTGCAGAAGGTAAACAAAAAGAAGAGAACCAGCAACAATAAATGAGATCGCAACGAGCGATATTTCGTGTCAATCACACCAGGCGGAAAATCCGGGACCTCGGTATTCGTTTTTTCGGCGACTTGCAATATTGAAGCATGGGAATGGCGTTACCTCAGACTGATGATTGGCCATGAATTTTTTTCCGCATGGCCCCTGAGTGTTGCATCGGGGTCCACGGCTACGGGATGGGTAACCTTGTCAAGCAAGGGAATGTCGTTCAGGGAGTCGCTGTAAAACCAGCTTTCCAGGAATGACATCCACGTAAGGTTGTGCTCGTCCAGCCAATTTTCCAAGCGTGCTATTTTTCCTTCCCTGAAGCACGGCAGGCCAGTAACCTTGCCTGTAAATTCGCCGCCTTTTTGTTCGGGTTCGGTTGCAACCAGGTTGTCTATCCCCAATATTCGTGCGATCGGCCCCGTAACGAAACTATTGGTTGCAGTAATGATAACGCACAGATCGTGCCCGAGCACGTGACGTTTGATCAGTTCATGTGCGCCTGGAGCTATTAATTGTACAATCCGGTTCGTCATGAATTCGCTGTGCCAGGCATCGAGCTGCGCCCGTGGGTGCCGTGATAACGGCTTCAGCTGAAAATCCAGGAATTCATGTATGTCGAGCGTGCCGGCTTTGTATTGTTCATAAAATTCCAGATTGCGCGCTTCGTATACTTCCCGGTCAAGCACCCGTTTTTCAATCAGGAATTGAGCCCATTCGAAATCGCTGTCACCGGCTAAAAGCGTATTGTCAAGATCGAATAAGGCGAGATTCATGATTCTTCCTCAAATAATTCCCGGACCAAAGGGACGGTAACCCTCCGCTGCGTGGCTAAGGAATAGCTGTCGAGAGCGTCAAGTATTGCAATCAATGAAGGCAGGTCGCGCCGTGTATGGCGTAACAAGTACTCACACACCTCATGCGGCAGGTCCAGTCCCTGGACTGCAGTATGGCTTTTCATGGCCTTTATTTTTTCCTCGTCACTCAATTCATGAACCTGATAAACAAGACCCCAGCCCAGCCGCGAAATCAGATCGGCCCGCATCTTCAGCTGCGCAGGAGCGGTGGCGCCGCTTGCCAGAAGAAATGCGCGTCCTTCATCACGGACGTGATTATAAAGGTTGAATAAGCCGATCTGTGACTCGGCTCCGAGACCATCTACGCCATCCACGATGACGCAATCGGCCTCGCGTCCCCCGATGAAATCGGTCTCCGGCGCGCATTCGAAATATGAAACCCTCATTTTGCTCCGCGTGCATATTGCGGCTATTGCCTGTAACAAGTGCGTCTTGCCGGATCCTGGCCCACCCCATAAATAGACAAAACGTTCTCCCTCTCGTCCTGTAATAACATTACTCAGCGTTTGCAACAACTCAACGTTGCGACCCGGAACGAAATTGGCCAGCGTAGGTTGAGAAGGCGGAGCGATATCCAGGAGCAATTGCTTCATAAGAAAACAGGAGGCGTGCGCTTCCCGGCTGGTTCAGGCATATTTACGGTAAAATCACGCGGTTCAGAAAAGGAAGCACTCTAACTGCAAGACAGCGAGAACTCAACTTGACTTCATCCAAATTGGAAAACTCGGCTTCAGATCAGCTTTCCTACCGCTCGGCAGGAGTGGATATTGACGCGGGCGATCGCCTGGTGGAGAACATCAAGCCCTACGCCAAATCTACCATGCGACCGGAAGTGCTCGCCGGCATCGGCGGATTTGGGGCACTATTTGAAATCTCCAAAAACTACCATAATCCTGTGCTGGTATCCGGTACCGACGGCGTAGGGACCAAACTCAAACTCGCGTTTGAGTTCGACAAGCATGATGGTATCGGCATCGATCTGGTGGCGATGAGCGTCAACGATATCCTCGTGCAAGGCGCAGAACCGCTGTTTTTCCTGGACTATTTCGCCTGTGGCAGACTGGACGTAGTTACCGCCACCAAAGTCATAAAAGGCATTGCCGCGGGATGCGAGCAGGCCGGGTGCGCGCTGATAGGTGGAGAAACGGCAGAAATGCCGGGCATGTATTCCGGACGGAGAATACGATCTTGCAGGGTTTGCTGTCGGCATTGTCGAAAAAGATCGAATCGTTAACGGATCGACTATCCGCGAAGGAGATGCCGTTCTCGGGCTTGCTTCAAGCGGCGCCCATTCCAATGGTTACTCTCTGATCCGCAAGATCATCGAGAAAAATAATACCGACCTGTCGGCCGATTTCAACGGAAAAACGTTAATAGACGTTCTTATGGCTCCGACACGTATTTATGTAAGATCTTTGCTCGACCTGATGAAACACATCCCGGTGAAGGGTATGGCGCATATAACCGGCGGCGGATTGGTGGAGAACATCCCCCGTGTTTTGCCGGATAACCTGGCCGCCGTGCTGAATAGCAAGTCATGGCCTATTCCTCCGTTATTCCGATGGCTACAGCAACAGGGTAATGTGGCCGATCACGAAATGTTCCGGGTCTTCAATTGCGGGATTGGCATGGTACTCGTCGTGGCAGATGATTTTGCAGATAATGCGCTGATGCTGCTGCAGTCCGCCGGGGAGACCGCTTGGCGTATCGGTCGAGTTGAACGTTGCAATACAAACTCACCTCAAACAATTATCGAATGAAGGGAAACGCAAGCTGTTCCCACGCTGCCAAGTGAAGTCTGTCGTTATTTTGATCTCGGGTCGGGGAAGCAACATGCAAGCCTTGATCGAGGCGAAGCTTCCGGCAAAAATAAGCGCAGTCATCAGCAACAGGCCCAATGCGCCGGGCTTGACGATTGCCAAATTGCGTGGAATTGAAACCGTAGTGGTCGATCAGCGGTCTTACCCGGACCGGCGCGCATTTGATGATGCATTGGCACGCGCAATAGAAACTTATACCCCCGATCTGATTGCACTCGCGGGATTCATGCATATTTTGGATACCGATCTTGTCAACCGCTATCAGGGTAAATTGCTGAATGTTCACCCTTCGCTGCTGCCCGCTTTTCCCGGTCTCTTCTCTCACCGGCGGGCGTTGCAGGAGGGAGTGAAAATTCACGGTTGTACCGTGCATTTCGTCACCCCGCAGATGGATCGGGGCCCGATAGTCATTCAGGCGGCCATTCCGGTGCGGCCTGACGATACAGAAGAAACGCTTGGGGCTCGGGTATTACAACAGGAACACCGCATTTATCCGGAAGCTGTCCGCTGGTTCGTTGAAGACCGGCTGAAACTTTCTGATAATTTTGTGGACATAAGCAAAGCCGGGTTGGATGGCTCGGTTTTATATTCACCAGGATTATCACAATGAATCGATTATTTTTTATAACCCTTTTTCTAGGGTTGAGCTTCCCCGCATTCTCCGGTCTTCCGTCCGCTGGCGACGCCAGCGTTCCCTCCCGCGTGGATATCAGTTATTCGATTACATCCGGGAACCTTGAAGGCGAAGTAAACGATACCGTGGAAATCAGACACGAAAATGGTACGCGCAGCTACAGCATTTATAGTGAAGGCCGAGCGAAGGGCCTGTTAGCGCTCACCCAACCGGATAACCTGGTACGCGACAGCGAGGGGACGGTCACGGCCAAGGGTGTCCTGCGTCCCACACGGTTCTCAGATCAGCATGGCAAAAAATTGCCAAAGGTTGCCCTATTCGATTGGACCAACAAATCGCTGACCCTTCAGTTCAAAGGCAAGGAGGAGCAGAGATCGTTGCCCGCCAATGCTCAGGATAAGCTGAGCATACTCTACAGCTTTATGTTCTCTCCCATTCAAGGCAAAGTGGTCCATCTTCATGAAACAGACGGCAAGCGCGTTGAATCGGTACGTTACGCGGTTGACAGGGAAACCCTTGACACCCCAATGGGCAAACTTGAAACCATAGTTTTGACCAAGCAGGTGGATAAGAACGAGGACGGCGTGCGCGACAAGAAAATCTGGCTTGCTGTCGATCACCATATGTTACCCGTACGCATTATCGCCCATGAAAAAATGGGTATAGTGACCGATCAGATGGTTACGAAAATCAGCTATGGGGAACGGTCGAACAGCCTGAAGCAGGGTCGGCTGCAATAAATCAACCCCAACCCATTCCACAATAATTTATCTTTTCTGTCGGGCGTAGGTTTTGCGGCGGGTTCCCGCCCGTGTACCGGTACGCCCGATATTTTAAGCAATCCATTGCGTCTCACCTCCTCTGATCTCGATATCACGACCGCAGCTCTTCGGGCGGTGCTTCCGCTGAAATTTCCGGCCGACGCGGTACTGCGGAATTTTTTTCGGAACAATCCGAAGCTTGGATCGAATGAAAGGGCTCTTGTTGCCGAAACCATATTTGGAATTCTCCGGCATCGGTTTTTTCTGGAAAGCACAGCGTACCCCGCGACGCCCCGTTCCCTGCTTATTGCCTATCTCATCAGATTTATGGGATTCAATTTGCGGGAGCTGAGACCGTTTTTAAGTGAATCCGAAGCAAAATGGACGGCAACCGTCAAGGCGATATCGAAGGAATCGCAGCCACTTGCTATACAGGCTGAGCTGCCCGAATGGTTGATGGAAAAACTGCGCCAGTTCATGACGGAAAGCGCCATTCTCGCGCTGGGTCGCTCATTTCAGCAAAGCGCGCCCCTCGACTTGCGTGTAAATACGCATCTGGCAAACCGCGACGAAGTTATTGCAGCGCTTCAGCAATGCGGGATTTCCGCAGCCGCTACCTCGTATTCCCCCGTTGGCGTTCGTGTAGTGGGCAAGCCGGCAATCAACCGGCATGAACTGTTTTTGAACGGAAAAGTGGAAGTCCAGGATGAGGGGAGCCAACTTCTCGGCTATCTGCTTGCTCCCAAACGGCGCGACATGGTCGTCGATTTCTGCGCGGGCGCCGGCGGCAAGGCATTGATGCTGGGAGCAATGATGCATTCGCAGGGAAGAGTCTATGCTTTTGATACGTCTGAAAAGCGGCTAAATAACCTGAAGCCGCGGCTCAAGCGTTCGGGCCTATCAAATCTTTTTCCTCAGCTGATCGCCGGCGAAAAAGACCTTAAGGTGAAACGTTTGGCTGGAAAGATAGATCGGGTCCTGGTAGATGCTCCCTGCAGCGGCCTGGGGACGCTACGTCGGAACCCGGATTTGAAATGGCGCCAATCTCCGGAGAGCATAGAAGAACTCAAGCACAAGCAAGCGGCGATTCTCTCTTCTGCGGCGCTATTGCTTAAGCCGGGCGGTAGGCTCGTTTATGCCACATGCAGTTTTTTACCTGAGGAAAACCAGGAAATTGCCGAGCATTTTCTCGCCGACCGCCCCCAGTTCACACTGCTGAATTGCTCCGAATTGCTGGCGCAGCAAAAGATTTCACTCGATACCGGCGTGTTTCTGCAACTGTCACCGCAGGTGCACCACACGGATGGTTTTTTTGCTGCGGCTATGGAACTGAAACAGTAGAAACCGTGCACCGGAAAAATAAGGCGTTAAAACATGCTGCTTCCGTCAATGCCTGTCGGTTTTTTTGCCGTGCAGATCGCCCTTGTCGGAAAAACGCTACTGGCAAACTGATTTCGTCTTATCGATAGCGCCCGTCAGCTGAGGGGGTGGACGTTCAGCTTTGCACGCAGGAAATTAGGACGCCCACTCTGCCCGAGAGACGCGTCTATGCCGAACCCATCGCCTACCCGGGGATTTATGGCAGGAACTGCGCAAGACAACCAGGGGGCCCTCAAGGTCGCCACGGTTGCAACGAATCCGATCTCCTGTTGCGTTCCCTCGGCATCGTAGTTCACACTAGCAATCGCCTACTCCTGATTCAGGCTGCTGAGCTGCATTAAGAGCTCGGTTGGCGAATCAGCTATCAGGCGCCCCGTTTGTCCAGGGATTTCTAAATGCAAACCGATAACGAACTGCGCAGTCTGCTACTTACTCTGATTAATCACGCGCAGGAAATGATCGACCTGTGGCAGATCGCTGTGCTGGTTGTGAGCATGGGACTTGCGTGGCTCATGCAAAGGCGGTTAGTGAAACGTATGGCCTCGCGGAAGAGTGACGAACTGACGCTTAATATCAGTGCGCGAAGCATGAGCTGGCTCATGTTCCCGGTCTTCTGTCTTATTCTGACCGTTATTGGCAAAAGGGTACTGAGCCACTGGCACGCAACTCATCTTCTTAATGTCGCTGTTCCGCTATTATTCGCCCTTGCGCTCATCCGGGTAATTGTCTACGCGCTTCGCAGGGTTTTTTCCAGCCAGGCGTGGCTGCGTCCGTGGGAGCGGTATATCGGTTGGGCTGTGTGGATCGGCCTGGTGCTCTATATAACGGGTCTGCTGCCTGAGATCCTGGCGCTTCTCGACAGTATCTCCTTCCACATCGGTCAGCAGCGCCTTTCCGTATTGCTGATCACGCAAGGAGCCCTTGCGTTCACTGCCAGTATGCTGGTCGCGCTTTGGCTCGCCAGTTCGCTTGAAGCGCGCCTCATGGGCTTCACAGCGCTGGAAATCAACCAACGGGTGATTCTATCGAAAATAAGCCGTGCCATTCTCATTCTCGTGGGTGTTCTGATTGCATTGCCCATGGTGGGAGTAGATATCACCGTCCTGTCCGTGTTCGGGGGAGCTCTCGGCGTCGGACTCGGATTGGGCCTGCAAAAGATCGCGAGTAATTATATAAGTGGCTTCATCATTCTTCTCGATCGCTCGCTGCATATCGGCGATATCGTGAGCGTGAATAATCGCAAAGGCGAGGTCACGTTGCTCACTACCCGATATGTAGTGATCAAGGGTGACGATGGAACCGATGCCCTCATTCCCAACGATACATTCATTACCTCAACAGTTATCAGCCAGACTTACTCTAACCGGAAGTTTCGCCTGATTGTGCCATTCCAGATCAGCTACGCGAGTAGCGTCGAAGTTGCCATGAATATCATTCTCGACGCGGCTAAAAAACGCCCACAGATATTGGCGGACCCCGAGCCAGATGTCCTGCTCAAGGAGTTCGCCGACAGTGGAATCAATCTGGAACTCATCATATGGGTAGAAGATCCCGAAGGTGGCGCGCTGAAGCTGCGCTCGGACCTCAATCTCGAAATCTTGCGTGAATTCCGGAAGAACGGTATCGATATCCCTTTCCCACAGCATGAAGTACGGCTGATATCGCCTGAAAATAGCGGTAAGCAGACAGATAAGGCAGGAAGAGTTAGTGATCGACCGGACTGACTCGGCGGTGGATCGTCAATGCCCAGCGGCCGGCAATATCTGGCGAATACGAGCGACGTCAAATGGAGGATGACGACAGCTATAATTCGTAAGGATAATTAAAATATGACGAACGTATGGGCGCCCTGATCTTTTATACCGCGATTTACTTTATTGGTTATTTTGCCGCACATTTTTTGAACCGGGTAGTTGGCCGTGCCCTGTTTCACAATCGCAAAATCGCGGGACTAGCCCTCACCCTGTTAGTCGGCGTCTTCCACGGTTATAAAATAATAACGACGAATCCGCCTCACGATCATGGTGACGAAGCCGTTTATGCGTTAGGTCTGTATGTTATTTTGCCTATCGCTATAATCGGGATTGCCGTGTCGTACCTCATGTGGCAGGAAAGGCGTGATGATGACGTGCCCTGATCTCTCAGGTCTCAGGAGGTCTTTTTCTGTATGAACTCGATCTTGTAGCCGTCCGGGTCTTCGACAAACGCAATCACGGTGGCACCGTGCTTCATGGGACCCGCCTCTCGAGTAACGTTGCCTCCACGCCTTTTCACCTCTTCGCAAGCCTGATAAGCGTCGTTTACCTCAATTGCGATGTGCCCATAGCCCGATCCCAGATCATACCTATCCGTATCCCAATTATGCGTCAACTCCAGTACGGCCCCTTCGGATTCATCCTGGAAGCCGACAAATACAAGTGTGAACCTTCCTTCTGGGTACTCCTTACGCCTCAGGAGCTTCATTCCCAAGACATCGACATAAAAAGCGATGGATTTGTCCAGATTTCCTACGCGCAGCATGGTATGAAGGATGCGCATTAAATTTCCACCATTTCGAAATCTTCCTTGCGAGCAGCGCATTCGGGACAAGTCCAGTTCATCGGGACGTCTTCCCATCGTGTCCCCGGAGGTATACCTTCCGCTGGCGACCCTTCCGCTTCGTCGTAAATAAAGCCGCATATGAGGCACATGTAGCAACGATAAACGCGAGTTTCGGCTATTGGCATGATAAGCGAGAGTAATATGGGTTAAAATGGCCATTTTACGGTATGGCCCATGTCTCAGCCACCCCCAATCGTACTTTCTTTCGCAGCCAGCGACTCCAGCGGAGGCGCGGGCATTCAGGCCGATATTCTGACTCTGGCAAGCATGGGCTGTCATCCATTATCGGTAATTACCGCTATTACCATACAGGATACTGCGGGGGTTGACGATGTCCTGGCGCTGGACCCCGAGTGGGTAACCGACCAGGCTCGCTCAGTCCTCGAAGACATGCCGGTTCACGTATTCAAGATGGGCATGCTCGGGAGCGTCGAAGTTATCATGGCGATCGCCGAAGTGATCTCTGACTACCCTAACATTCCGCTGGTTTTGGACCCGGTGCTTGCTTCTGGCCGCGGCGACGAACTGGCGAGCGATGACATGGTAATGGCAATGCGCGAGCTATTGCTTCCGCAGGTGACCATTCTCACACCCAACAGCCTTGAAGCACGTCGTCTTGCTCAGGATGACGATGAAAATGACGTGCCGGATCTGGGCCTTTGCGCCGAACGGCTTTTGCAGATGGGCTGCGAATACGTGCTTGTCACGGGAACTCATGAAAACACGTCTCAGGTAATCAATAGCTTGTACGGCGCCAGTGGCGTTGTGCGTACCGATTCATGGCGCCGGCTGGAAGGTTCATTCCATGGATCGGGCTGCACGCTCGCTTCCGCCATTGCAGCAGGGCTTGCCAATGGCCTGCCCATTTCAGAAGGCGTATACGAAGCCCAGGAATATACCTGGCAATCGCTGCGGGCGGGCTTTCGTCCCGGCATGGGACAACATTTGCCAGACAGATTGTTCTGGGCGCGCGACGAAACCGATGGAGCAGATACAATCAGGGCCAGATGATACGGCCAGAAATTGAAGGCCTGTATGCAATTACGCCGGATATTGCCGACACCGCAATTTTAATTCAGGTGACACGGCACGTGCTCGCGGGGGGAGCACGACTAGTCCAATATCGCAATAAAATCGCAAATGCTGCGCTTCGGTTGGAACAGGCTTATTCGCTTGCGACCCTCTGTCGGGAATTTTGCGTTCCCCTGATTATAAACGACTACGTTGATCTTGCCGCTGAGGTCGATTCCGATGGCGTGCACTTGGGGCTCGACGATGCTTCCATCGTTGAGGCAAGGCGCAGGCTGGGCAGCGAGAAAATTATTGGCGCTTCCTGCTACAACAAGCTGGAGCATGCCGTTGAAGCGGAGCGTCAAGGGGCGGATTATGTGGCATTCGGCGCTTTTTTTGCTTCGAGGACCAAACCAGGCGCTGCAGTGGCATCGGGAAGCGTGCTGCGACGCGCGAAAGCATTGCTGCATGTTCCAATCGTTGGGATCGGCGGCATAACGACGAGGAACGCCGCGGAACTGATATGCGAGGGTGCGGATGCCCTTGCGGTAAGCAACGGTGTGTTCAGCGCGCCGAACATTCAGTCCGAAGCCGAAATCTTTGCCCGTTTATTCAAACAAAGCGGTAATTCTTACTCATCTGCATAGGCACCCTATGATCTCACGCAATCAGCAGTTATTTGAACGGTCTCAGCAATATATCCCAGGGGGAGTCAACTCACCGGTTCGCGCCTTCAAATCGGTAGGAGGTACGCCTGTATTTTTCCGGCGAGGAAAGGGCGCATATGTGTGGGACGCGGACGATAAAACATATATCGATTACGTAGGTTCCTGGGGTCCGTTGATCCTGGGCCACGCTCATCCTGACGTGGTTGAGGCGGTGCGGGCGGCAGCAGGGAACGGTCTCACCTTTGGCGCTCCAACCGAGGCGGAGCTCGAAATAGCTGAGCTTCTCTGCCAGCTAGTTCCTTCTATCGAACAAGTGAGGTTGGTAAGTTCGGGGACGGAGGCCACCATGAGCGCTATCCGGCTTGCGCGGGGTTACACCGGGAGAAATCGTATCATCAAATTCGAGGGTTGTTACCACGGGCATGAGGACGCCCTCCTGGTTAAGGCAGGCTCGGGCGCATTGACGTTCGGCCATCCGAGCTCCGCAGGAGTTCCTGAGGAGACTGCCGCCAGCACCGTCGTCCTGGATTTCAATGATCTTGCCAGTGCGGAACGAGCGTTCGACCAGCTTGGGCGGGAGATTGCCGCCGTCATCGTCGAACCCATCGCAGGCAATATGAACCTTGTTGTACCTAAGCCTGGTTTTCTCGAGGGGATACGAGAGCTATGTACGAAACATGGCGCCGTATTGGTCTTTGACGAGGTAATGACAGGCTTTCGCGTCGGATTAAAATGCGCCCAAGGGCTTTATGGCATCAAACCGGATTTAACGACACTTGGAAAGGTAATTGGTGGCGGAATGCCCATGGCCGCTTTTGGTGGCAGGCGAGACATCATGCAGTGTCTGGCACCCGTTGGCCCGGTCTACCAGGCAGGCACACTCTCGGGCAATCCTGTTGCGGTCGCTGCAGGGCTCGCAACGCTGAAACTCGTACAAACTCAAGGATTCTACGAGAAGCTGTCTGCAAGAACGCTTCAGCTGACCAAGGGGCTTTCCGAAGCAGCGATAAAACAAGGTGTCGGATTCTCTGCCCAGGCAGTGGGTGGAATGTTCGGCCTCTATTTCCGGGATAAGCTGCCGTCAAGCTATGCCGAGGTTATGAGTTGCGACCGGAATGCATTCAATCGCTTCTTCCACTCAATGCTCCAGGAAGGCATATACTTTGCGCCGTCAGCATTTGAAGCGGGATTTGTTTCCGCCGCACATAGCGACACAGACATCGCCAATACCATAGCTGCAGCCGAACGTACGTTCGGTGAGACTCTTAATTAATCTTCACGGGCTAACGCAATCCGGAGACAAACTCAGACACCGCGCGCATCTCCTTCTCGCTCATCTTTGACGCGATCATATGCATTGCGTTGTTGGGATCTTTGGTGCGTTCTTCGGTACGAAAAGCCCTCAGCTGCGCCAGTACATATTCCGAATGCTGCCCTGCGATGCGGGGATAGTTGGGCGGAATTCCCACTCCGTTAGGGGAATGGCAAGCAGCGCAGGCCGGCATGCTGGTCTCGAGGTTACCCCCCCGATAAACTTTTTCGCCCTGCTCTGCCAGCGGTTTATCTTTCGCGGCACCTGGCTTGGGGATTTGCTGAGCGTAATACGCACCCAGATCTTTCATATCCTCAGGCGACAGAGGCGCTACCATGGCGGCCATTATCGCGCTGGGACGCTCCTGAGACTTGAAATTCTCCAATTGCTTAGTGATATACTCGGCATGCTGGCCAGCCAGCTTAGGGTTGGCTGGGACGTCACTGTTACCATCAGCGTTATGACATCCGGCACATACCTGAGTTGCAAGTTGTTGGCCTTTGGCAGGGTCACCTTTGGTCTTGTCAACCCCCGCGGCATTCTCGGCGAAAATATGGCTGGATAACGCCAATCCGGCCACTACTACTATGCTCGAAACTAGTTTCATGCGATGCATCCTGATGCTCCGGAGAAAAATTATAACCATGCCGTCAACATTGTATTTTATCAAGACAGTGACTGGGTCACAACAATAAAGTGATGGCATTTGCCGCTCGTGAATACTAGAACTACAAATTCCGAAGGAACACAGAGCTGTCGTATCAGCATGAACCCGCGAGCAAGCACGGATAAAAAACTTGTGACGCGGGCGGTAAGACTTATACTCAGCCACGGAATCATGGTTTCATGTATGGGCATGGGTTTCAAGATCTGATGGCCATATTTGGAAGGGAATATTCACGGAGCCCGATACACTGAACCCGTGACGGTGCCGCTCCTTGGAAGCATGAAGTCGGAAGGAGCGACTGCCAGGAGAATATCTAAAAACATTAAAAGATTCACAATTAATTTTCTACTAATAAGCCCTTATAAAACACAATAAAATTCAGGGAATGAAAATACTTTTTTTTCTGTTGCTGGTTTTTAACGTCGCGCTTGCAGCCTTTATTGAAATAAAATCGGAATCGAGTGTCACTCTTCAATTGCCGTCCGAGTTGCATCCGGAAAAAATAAGGCCGGCATCCACATCAACCACCTGCCTTCGGTGGGGAAACTTTATCGAGACAAATCTTCAGCCCGTGGAGGCTGCCATTGCCAGGGAACAACTGGACGACAAGGTGAAGCGGCAGGCGGTGGGCAGGATTCCCGTTTTCTGGGTGCACATACCCCCATTAAGGAGTAAATGGCATGTCGAACGCAAAATGCGCGAGCTTCAAAATCTTGGGGTGACGGGCTTTACCCCTGTCTACGATGACAGCAAATGGAACAATGCGGTATCGATGGGTTTCTTTCCCAATGTAGAGGATGCGCAGGCCTTTTTAGGTAGCCTGAGAAGTAAGGGAGTGAGATCGGCAATTATTGGAGCGCGGAATCTGGAGCAAGTTAGATTCGTAATCAGCGAGCCCCAGCAAAGCGTGATCGAGAAGATGGATGCGTTGAAGCAGGAATTTCCTGCTACCGAACTCCAGAGAACGCCCTGTCAAGCCCCCGATGACGGGCTATAGCGATTCGGCCAGCACCGGGACAAACGAGCCATGGTATTGGTTGCAGAGCGTGTCGAGCCGGGAGCCTTCCTAATTTCATCTGTTTTCGCCGGCGACCAGACTGCTTATAGCGCTCCTCATCCACTCCCGGGTTCCGGGTCGCATGGTCTTGCAATACACTGTTTCAACCCCCATCATACGTGGTTCTCTTTCTTACCCAGAAATTAATTTTATGACGGTGCCTCTTAAATCTCCTGACGAAATCGAGAAGATGCGAATAGCCGGGAAGCTGGCGTCAGAAGTGCTGGATTACATCACACCCTTCGTTAAGCCCGGGGTTACCACGGATGAGCTTGACAGGCTGTGCCACGAGTATATGGTCAGTGTCCAGGGTACCATTCCCGCTCCGCTTAATTATGCGCCGCCGGGATATCCGCCTTATCCGAAGTCAATTTGCACGTCTGTCAACCACCAGGTATGCCACGGGATACCCGGTCAAAAGACGCTTAAATCGGGCGACATCCTCAACATAGACGTGACCGTGATCAAGGACGGTTACCACGGCGATACCAGCCGAATGTATTTCGTTGGCGAACCGGGGATTCCCGCCAGGCGGCTATGCGAGATCACCTATGAGTCCATGTGGCGAGGCATTGAGGAGATCAAACCGGGCAAGCGGTTGGGAGATATCGGCCATGCCATACAACAGTTTGCAGAAAAACACGGCTATAGCGTCGTGAGGGAGTTCTGCGGTCACGGCATCGGCACAAACTTCCACGAAGAACCACAAGTGCTTCACTACGGCAAAGCCCATACGGGGTTAACGCTTGAGGCGGGAATGGTTTTCACGGTGGAGCCTATGATCAACGCCGGGAAAGCGCCGATACGACAAATGGCCGATGGATGGACAATCGTAACCAAGGATCACAGCCTGTCCGCCCAGTGGGAGCACACGGTATTGGTGACCGATAACGGATACGAAGTATTGACGGTCTCATCAGGCGCGCCCGCCAAGCCACACTTGCACGCCTGAAAATGTGTCTTTCCAGCGCCCTTGAAAGTCCGTTGAGAACCGAGGCCACGAGACAGAGGCTGCTTGAAGGCCGCGCGCTATTGCGCCAGCGTTATCACGAAACTCGCAACGGTCTCGTTCTGCTGAGAGACCATGCCAGGCTGATCGATCAAATCTTGCGCGAGGTCTGGCGTGACATGTCGATGCCGGATTCTATAGCGTTGATAGCAGTGGGTGGTTATGGCCGTGGACAGCTTTTTCCGTACTCGGATGTCGATTTACTAGTGCTGCTCCCTGCCATGGAGGAACGCGGCAGCTCTCTGGACGACGAGACAAGGATACGCCTGGAGCAATGGGTGCGCTTTTTATGGGACATCGGCCTGGAAATCGGGCACAGCGTTCGCACCCTCTCTGAATGCACTGAAGAGGCTGCCAAGGACATAACGGTGCAGACAAGCCTGCTGGAGGCCCGTCAGCTAGCGGGGCCACGCGGGCTGTTTCAGGAATTTTCCGGCGAGATGCAGGCAAACCTTGAAGCGCGTGCCTTTTTCACTGCCAAGCAGCTTGAGCAGCAACAGCGGCACGGCCGATACCGGGACGCAACATATAATCTGGAGCCCAACCTGAAAGAGGGTCCCGGCGGCCTTCGCGACTTGCAGAACATTCTGTGGGTCAGCCGAGCTGCCGGACTGGGGAAATCCTGGCGCGATCTTGCGAAAGGCGGGTTTATCACGAACCGGGAGGCGCGGCTTGCGCAACGCCATGAAACGATTTTGCGGGATCTCCGCATTTGCCTTCACTATCTTTCAGGAAGACGTGAAGACCGCCTTGTATTTGATTACCAGACTCCCCTAGCCGAAGAGCTTGGCATAGCCGAAAAACTGCCGCGCCGTGCCGGTGAAGTGATGATGCAGCGCTATTACCGCGCCGCGCGGGGAGTGAGGCAAATAAATACCATCCTTCTGGTGACAATACGCGCGGCGCTATTTCCCGATACGAACGAAGCGCCTCTCGTCATCAACGAGCGATTCCAGAAACGAGGCCAGCTGCTCGAGGCGCGCCATGAGAATGTTTTTAGCGAGGACCCCGGAGCGATATTCGAGAGCATTCTCCTCTTGCAGCAAAATCCTGAGCTGAAGGCCCGTAGTGCTGCAACCTTGCGCGCCATGTGGCGGACAGCAGCGCTCGTTGATTCGAGGTTCCGGCGCGATCCGCGCCACCGGCATATGTTCATGGAAATTCTGCGTCAGCCTCGGGGGCTGACCCATGAATTGCGACTTATGAACCGCTTCGGCATCCTTGGACGCTACTTGCCGGCGTTTGGACGCATTGTGGGACAGATGCAGCATGATCTGTTCCATGTCTATACGGTAGATGAGCATATTCTGATGGTCATAAGGAATCTTCGCCGTTTCATGGCACCGGAATTTAGTCACGAATATCCGCTTTGCACCCAGCTCATCACCAGTTTCGAAAGACCTGAAGTGCTTTATCTCGCCGGATTGTTTCACGACATCGCCAAGGGACGCCACGGAGACCATTCAGCGTTGGGCAAGAAGGATGCGCGACGATTTTGCGAACAACATGGCATGTCGTCCGATGACATCGAACTGGTTGCGTGGCTGGTGGAAAATCATCTCGTGATGTCGATGACGGCGCAAAAGAAAGACTTGTCCGATGTGAATGTGATTGCGGAGTTCGCCAGCCGGGTAGCAAACGAGCGCCGCCTGATCGCGCTTTATCTGCTCACTGTCGCGGACATTCGCGGCACCAGCCCGAAAGTATGGAATGCCTGGAAAGCCAAGCTGCTGGAGGATCTGTTCTGGGCAACAAGGCGACAGTTGTGCGGCGACACAGCGGATGCCGGCAAGGTTTTACGAAACCGCAAAGATACCGCCCTGGAGTTGCTACGAAGCGATGGAATCCCACCCGAGGCGCACGAGCGGCTATGGTCTGCCTTGCATCCCACTTATCTTCTCCTGCACGAGCCCGAAGAAATCGCTTGGCATACACGGCATTTGCGTCACCATATCAAGCCGTCAGTACCGATCGTAAAGGCTCGGCTGGCGCCATCGGGATCCGGGATCGAGGTATTGGTGTATATGGCCGACCAGAAAGATCTGTTTGCGCGCATCTGCGAATTTTTCGACCATATCGATTACAACATTGTGCAGGCGAAAATTCACACCACGCGCCACGGATACGCTCTTGACACTTTCCTGGTTCTGGATTCTCTTGATATGGCGGACCGTCACCGCGATATGTCAGGCTATATAGAGGATGAACTCGCCCGGCAGCTGGATCAACGTGAACCATTGCAAGCGCCACTGCGCGGTCGTCTGAGCAGGCATCTCAAGCACTTTCCTATCACGCCTGAGGTTGACATCGAATTGGATGAAAAAGGCATGTTCCACATTCTTTCGATTGTTGCTGGCGACCAGCCGGGACTGCTGTCCCGGATCGCCCAGGTACTCGTTCAATTTGGGGTGGATGTACACAGCGCGCGGATAAATACGATGGGTGATCGCGCCGAGGATACTTTTCTCGTTACGGGACAATTTCTTGGTGATGCAAAAACACTGATCCGTCTGGAAACAAAGCTCGTGAAAGCGGTCGAGACTTCACATGTATCAGCCGGAGATTCTCCGGCTCACCTTGCTCCCAAACAGGTTGCAATAGGTCAGATCAGGTAAATCCGGCTCTGTTGCAAAAAAAGGACAACCCAGAAAACTATGCATGTGCTCTGATTGATTATGTCCTGTAGATACCGAACTGCCTTTCAATGAGCCAGTATTTCTCCTGTGAGGCCTTGGCCCAATTTCCAAATGTCCAGCTGTCCTTTTTTAAACATCCGCATGAGCTCGAAACCTTTGATAGTTGCGTAGGCTGTTTTCATCGATTTAAAGCCACGCACCGGGTTTATCAAGCGTTTGAGCTTGCCATGATCAGCTTCGATAATATTGTTCAAATATTTGACCTGCCGGTGCACGGTATCCGGCGGACACTTTCCTTCCGCTTTTAATTCGGTAATGGCGGACCTGTAAGCGGGCGCCTTGTCGGTATTGATAGCACCGGGGCGCGCCCAACGTTTCATGGATTTCAGGGCTTTGCCCAGAAAACGTTTGGCGGCTTGGGTATTGCGAGTAGCCGAGAGATAGAAATCAATCGTGTGGCCTTTTTTATCAAGTGCCCGGTAGAGATACGTCCACTCCCCTTTTACTTTTACGTAGGTTTCATCCACTCGCCAACTGTAGCCCATGGAAGGTTTCCAGTGCCACCGCAGCCGCTTTTCCATTTCAGGCGCGTAATGCTGAACCCAACGGTAGAGCGTCGTATGATCTACATCAAGACCACGTTCCAGCATCATTTCCGCCAAATCACGATAGCTGATCCCGTATTTGCAATACCACCTGACACAACCCCAGAATCATCTCCCCAAGAAAATGACGCCATTTTAAATCTGACCTTTGAGGATCTGTCCTAAAAAATACAATGGTGCACCTCGCTTCTTATTTTTTGTAACAGAGCCGTTTGCAGCGGTTACGCAGGTCATGTCCGACCATCCCACCAAATAGATTAGTTTCCCCTGAAATACCTATTCAACCCGCATAGATATTAGCGATTGTGGGTATACAGCGGGTGAGGAAATTGCCAGAATTGGGATTGTTTACCCCTGATTTCTGGTGAATTCATGAGGCCAAGGAAGCAAGAAACGAGCGCTTGTGATGACCTGTTCCGGATGCGCCTGGAACAGATGCTGGATCAACGCCATGCTCTATACCGGCTTTCGGGCAAGGTTGACTGGAGTGCGGTAGAAGAACGATTTGGCGGGCTGTATGCAGAGGAAGGCCGCCCTGGCGTCCCCATCCGGCTCATGGTTGGACTGCACTATCTCAAGCATGCCTTTAATGAATCGGATGAAACGGTGGTGGCACGCTGGGTAGAGAACCCTTACTGGCAATATTTCTGCGGCGAGGAATACTTCCGGCATGAAATGCCGATCGATCCGAGCCAGATGACCCGGTTTCGGGATCGGGTGGGGGATAAGGGGTGCGAATTCATGCTGGGTTTGACAGTACAGACTGGACTTGAAACCCGAACCGTATCGTATGCCTCGCTTTCGGTGGTGAACATAGACACCACCGTACAAGACAAAGCCATTGTCTTTCCGACTGATGCCAGGCTCTACCACAAAGCCAGAGGTGCACTGGTGCGAATTGCCCAGGGCATGGGAATTGGGCTTCGTCAAAGCTATGCGCGCCTGTCAAAGGTAGCATTGGCCAAGCATGGACGTTTTATGCCCATGCCCGGCAAATGCAACGCGCCAAGCGCGAACAGAAGCGGCTCAAGACCTATTTGGGCAGAGTGATACGTGACATCGAACACAAGATGGCGGTTGCACCAATGCAGGCAGAACAGGATTACCCCAAGCTCAAGCGGCTGCTTGAGCTTGGCCTGCGCATTCGCACTCAACAGCGTCACGATAAAGGCAAGGTGTACAGTGTTCATGCCCCCGAAGTTGAATGCATCGCCAAAGGCAAAGCGCATAAACCCTACGAGTTTGGCGTCAAAGTGGGTGTAGTGAGTACCAGCAAAGAGAGTTTCGTCATCGGCATGCGAGCGCTCCCTGGTAACCCGTATGACGGGCACACCCTCAGGGCATCGCTGGAACAGACACAGCGGCTGGCTGGAATAATGCTTAAGGAAGCATACGTGGATCGGGGCTACCGGGGCCACGGTATTATCCAGGATGGATCCAAGGTGTGGATCGCTGGGGCCAAGCGGGGTGTGACGGTGGCCATCAGAAAAAAGCTCAAGCGTCATAATGCCGTGGAGCCGGTGATTGGACACATGAAAACGGATGGACGGCTGGGGAGAAACTTCCTCAAGGGCACCCAGGGTGATGCCATGAATGCTCTGTTGTGCGGGGCAGGCCACAACCTGCGCAAGATTCTGCGCCAGCTGGCGCTTTCGTTCGCCTCGATCCTGGACTCACAGCAACGCCTCCTCCAGAAACACGATGCAAACAGTCACCAATTAGCAATGGCTGCTTATTAAAAACAGAGTTTTTCAGGGACGACTAGATTACGGGCCTGATCGACTTGCGCGCTAAAAAGCCCACAGAAGCGGCAGGCGCTTGGTCAATCGCGTCATTGGGATCATCGGTAGGTTCGCATCAAGTCAGGCCGAGCAAATTCTTTGAAGTAATAAGCCGTTCCTTTCAATTCTTTCTGTAGCTCAAACGCTTATAAATCCAGTGTAAGCAGCGGCCAGCGCTTTACTATTCCTCGGCCTCATCTCGGTTGATTGCCCCAGATTGATCAAGGTTTGCGAAAAAATTTTACCAATATTTTACCAATATTTAACGGTTTCTTTACGACTTTCTCCTCTAGATGACTTATCGTCCAATCTAGATGGAATTCTTGAGGATATTGAGGCCGCGTTGGCTCAACTCGGCAATTCAAGAAACATTCCATCAGGGGACAGCGCCCGTCCGCTGTACGTTCGAAACAAAGGAGTCATCCATGGAAGCTGATTTGCCTATTATCGCACCGACACATTACGACCTCAGCGGAAGAAATGTTCATATCACATACTCCACCACAGGTATAGATGGCAAACCTCATTTTTCCTATCAGGATCTTCAGCTGACGCGTAGCTTCAGCGGTGATGAAATACGCCGTGTCGAAACCGAGATCGGTGTACTCGTCAGTGTCACGATTCTTCTGAGCGTTGATCGCGGCGGAACTACCTTCAGTGTCCTTATACCGCGGGTGAATTTACCGGCTGGGCCCTGTCAGCGGGAAACAGTGCAGACCTACGGTATCACGACTCTCCATAGGTTCAACGTTCCACCATTGCCGACCACCGGGCAGCGCGATTTTTATACAGTAACCCGTCTGAGCGGAGCTGCTTCACAGGTAATTTTTTAACTTTACCGGAAGTGTCAGGATTTTTTTTGTGTGCGTCGTACCTAGATTTTTCCACGGCGATTCGCAGCCCCTTATATAGAGGACAGCACACGAAAAGGAATTTTACGTACGCTGATTCGCTTGAGTTTTCCGGACAAAGTCCAGAGGACGAGTACTGCGCAAACTGAGGCCAGAATCGGGGGCTCGCTTGCAAATGGACTTGCTTCTTCTGAGATCTTTTCCGGGACGGGGAATGCCGTCGGGACGGGAAGTGCTTCGAACTCTTCAGGGGGCCGAACGGTTGATTTCTCTTTTGATGGGCCGGGCGTCTTGACGGTCAGCGTCGCCTACACCATCAGCTGACCGGAGCAGGTCTTGATTGCTGCAGTTCCGATACTGCTTCCGTGAGCGGAAACGCAAGCTTCGACAATTTTACAAGTGGTGGAAATGTCAACTCTAATTCCAGCTCTTCATACTCTCTGGATAGTTTTGGAGGCTTAACATCCCAAGCTGGAAACCTGGTGTTCGGCATCGTTGCCGGCAACGCAGGAACCGGGTCACTTTCGGTAGGGTTTAATCTCTCCACGAATGGAGTTGGGGGTGGGTGCCTGAGCCTGATCATATGCCATGCTACTGGCTGGTTTAGGGTTGATGGGTGCAGTCGTCAGGCGCCGCGGACGAACCTAACGTGGCGTCGAACAGAGCGATCGTCGGCAAATGATCAACTTCAGTATCCATGCAGCCGGCTGCTTCTACTGCAACTTGCCTATCATCCAAGCGCTAGCGCTAACCGAGGTGGATCGCAATTTGATCTGTTATGGAAGGGAGTTCTCAACAGAGCGTAGGGATCTTTTACGAAGAGCTGGTGCTTGACATGCAGATATCGCAATAGCCGAAATTTGTATTGATCAATGTATTCTATTTTTTTGGAATAAAGAATCTGGCGAACTTTTTCACTCTCAAGGGTCAGGGTCGAGGTCGCCTATAGGGCGTGACGTAATCTATTTTGGTTCCTTTATAGACAGACGCGGACGCTTAACTGGGTGTTGCGTTCCATTGCGACGTCCCCCCGAATTTGAGTAGCGACTGAGTTTGGAGTCCAATCTGGCTCTGTTGCAAAAAATAAGAAGCGAGGTGTATATAATCGGCTCGGAGCATGTACCGCAGCGCGATGTCGTCCACGAACCACTGTTCCGTTTTCAAATTCGCCGTGGTGGCCACTGAACATCCCCTCTCTGCCCAAGGATATTGTATGCCGCGGATTTTACCGATGTGACGCTCATCACATACCCGGTACCGGAGGATCGCCTCGACCTGATTCTCCACGTTCTGAAACCCGTGGGGGATTCATCCCGAGCGGAGAACCGCAGAACTGACGGTGGCCATTTTGCAACTGGTAGCGAGCCGGCGGGGGGTAGCGGCACTGCCGAGCTGGGGACTCAAGAATTACGTTGATTATGATTATGTTGTCGCCCGCCGCATCGGACCCCAAGGTCTGTGGAGCGACCTGTACGCATCCACGCTAAAGGAGACAGCGTCCCGGCCTTTATGCAGGATTTTTTGACGACCGCCAGGAATACATGCTTTGCGACCCTGGATGGGATCATTCCGCTGGGATGATCTCGGATAAACGTACAGGAAGCGGAAGCCTGAAAAGCCACAAGAGCGAATCGAAAAAAGGAACGGACAAAAAAACAGGAGAACAGGAAGAAAAGGAGAAAAGCCGTTGGAAAAGGGTTAAAGGGCTGAAGCGCGGCAAACCGATCGAATGAGGGTGAGCAACAGTTGCCGCTCACCCTGACTACCAATCGGTCAGTGCAATGTCACTGCGGCTTCAGCTTCTTCCAGGCAGGCAAGATTCGAGCAATATTTTTCGTAAATTCCATCCAGAAAGCCCCATAGTGCGTCGCATGCCCGGACAGTCGCGGCGACGACTTCAGCCTGTTTCTCCGGGGAGTCCGCGAAGCGCTCGATCAACGCCCACTCTGCCTGCGAATGATATACGTCGGCTTCCTGGTGCACGGAAAAGAATTCGTAACTATCGGGGTCGTTCATCCCATAGAAGCGCTCAAGCCCGTCAATTTTAACGGCCGCGATCGAAGGAACCTGAGATTCAAACGCATGCAGCGCCGCCAAGCCGGCATAAAACGGCTCATTCAGGCAGATGTCGCGGAACGTCGACACCAGTTTGGCTGTGGTTGGCAAAGCGGCGGCATCGGCCAGGCTCCTGTCACTGGATCCCAAAGCCAGCGCGAACGCCTTCCATAGCGCGGGGTGATTCTTTTCCCCATGCTCTTCGCTGATCAGATTTTTCAGTACTTCCTGGCGCACCGTGATATCGCCACTGTTGGACTCGCTATGGAAGTGTGGCGTGTTGAAATGCACCGCGCTCAGATAAGTCGGCTCAGCCAGAACATTATGGAAATACTGTTCAGCATAATGGCGCAGCTGTTCCTGCGTGAGCTTGCCTTCTGTCCAGGCTACATAGAAAGGATGCTTGAGCAGGTGTCTCGCATCAATGATGGAATCGATCTTTTGCTTAAGAGATACATTGGTTTTCATGGTTTTCCTCTTGAACACAGATGGTGGACGGTCGGCGTATCATCGCCAAATAATGGCCTCAAGTCAAATTTGTAAAAAAATAACTTCTGGCAGTTAGCTCTCACAGCAGCGTTTACCCGGCGCAAAACAAGGAGCAGGTCTTAAAGCACTGACTGGAGTGTATCGTACTCCTATCCCCTATAATCACTCGGCCTTTCCACACGACGATCAGCAGGCTTTAACTTATAAAATCATGGATGAGCAATCCAGTCTGTTCGCCCTGTTTACCAGCAGCTTTCTTGCGGCCACTTTATTGCCGGGGGGATCAGAAGCTGTGCTGTTCGGCGTTCTGAGCGCCTATCCTCAGCTATATTGGCCAGCTCTGGGCGTGGCCACGCTGGGCAATACCATGGGAGGCATGACCTCTTATGCCATTGGAAGGCTCCTGCCCGATGAAAAAGCGCTTGAGAAAAAATTAGGTGGCAACCTGCGCGGGATCGAATGGGTAAGCAAGCACGGCAGTCCGGTCTTGATGCTCGCGTGGGTGCCCCTGATTGGCGATCTCTTGTGCGTCGCCGCAGGCTGGCTTCGTGTTAACTGGATATCGGCCATGCTCTTCATGGCCGTCGGCAAGTTCGGGCGCTACTGGGCGATCGGAGCAGCGATGAATGCCTGAGATCAGCTTCGGAACGGCTCAGCCGCCAAACCCCGTGTAATTGGTTGCTCGCCTTCCCAAAAAAACCGCAATTCTCGGCGGGCGCCTCACTCTTTCTGCAAAATCGACCTTTACCAGCCGATCTTGAATATCCATGCTTCGTCGCCATATGTCCCACCGGGGAATGGGTATCGGCGACCGAGGAGAGACCGCTTCCGCTGTCTATCCAAAAAAGTAGTAATCCGGCGACCGGTGCCCGCCTATACCTTCTAGGAAGGGGCCCGATCTTTCTGCTCCTCGAGCAGTTTCTGCAATTCGCCACTTTGATACATTTCGGTAATGATATCCGCGCCGCCAACAAATTCTCCATTGACGTATACCTGTGGAATAGTTGGCCACTGCGAATACTCTTTAATTCCCTGCCGAAACTCGGGTTCCGCGAGCACATCTACGGCAAATATATTATTTACACCGCACGCGTTGAGTATCTTTACCGCATGAGCGGAAAAGCCGCATTGAGGCGCTTGGGGCGTGCCCTTCATATAAATTACGACGGGATGGGTGGTAACTTGTTCTTTAATGACTTCTTGTGTATCCATTTCCGGCTCGCCTCCTTTGAAATTTTGTCAAGTGGCGAATCAGCATAGGGGAAACTGACGCCGTTTTCAAGTACCACCGCGCAAATGAAAAAAAAGCGCCGTTACGGCTATTCATTCTCCAGCTGAAATTGCCCGGTTCCTCCGCTGACCCGCACTATTCCCGCCAAGTCGGGGCAGGAAAATATTTTGGTGAAGCCCGCGTCCTTCAGTAACTGCCCACATATGGACGCCTGATCGTATCCATGTTCAACCATGAGCACGCCCCCCGCTGCCAGATGCGCGGGCGCGGAACCGATAATCGAGCGTAGGCAACCGAGACCATCCCCGCCATCGGTGAGAGCGATGGATGGCTCAAAACGTAGATCACCCTGACGCAGATGCGGATCCCCGTTCGCAACATAGGGCGGGTTCGAGACGATGAGATCGAATCTCTCCCCCGCAAGCCCGTCGAACCAATCTCCCTGCATGATACGTACGTTATGTATATTGAGATTCTCCGCATTCGAGCGAGCAACCGCCAGCGCATCCCTCGAGGCGTCTACCGCGAAAATGCGGGCCAGAGGACGATGTCTCGCAATTGCCAGCGCGATGGCTCCGCTGCCGGTTCCAAGGTCAAGCATGTTGACGGTTCGATCCACTGGAAGGCACCCAAGGGCCAAATCCACCAGTAACTCGGTTTCCGGGCGGGGAATAAGCACTGCGGGTGTGACTTTGAAATCGAGGCTATAAAATTCCCGCTCTCCGGTAAGATAGGCAATAGGCTCACCTTGGGCTCGACGCTCCCACAACTCGGCAAAGTGTCGCGCTTGTTCCGCTGAGAGTTCGTGGTCCGGATGGGCAATCAACATTGCATGGCTGAGGTTGAGCGCGTGCTGCAACAACATTCGGGCATCGGTCTTGTCGATCGTGCCTTGCGCCTGATTCAGCGCTTCTAGAACAGTGATCGGGCGCACCCGCAATTATCCTGGTTGAGCTTCAGAGGAAAATTCTTCAGCGAAGATTACGAGGAGATAAGGAATCGCCACACCCAGTGCGGGTGTAAAAATCGAAATGGCAAAAATTGAAACGGGTATGAGAAACAGGGGAATGGATGTCCTTATTCTCCCATCGCAGCCAACTGCTCGGCCTGATGTTCAGACATGAGCACGGAGCAAAGTTCGTTCAGATCGCCATCCATGATCTGTTCGATTTTATAAAGCGTAAGATTGATCCTGTGGTCGGTTACCCGCCCCTGGGGAAAATTGTAGGTACGAATGCGGCCCGAGCGGTCCCCGGTGCCAACCAGCGACTTACGGGTAGCAGCCTGCTTGCTCTGTTGTTCCTGCATCTGCCTGTCGCGAATACGGGCGGCAAGAACACTCATGGCCTGGGCCTTGTTTTTATGCTGCGAGCGCCCATCCTGGCACTCCACTACGGTGTTGGTAGGCAGGTGGGTGATGCGCACCGCTGAATCCGTCTTGTTGATGTGCTGACCACCGGCGCCGGAGGCACGGAATGTATCGATCCTTAATTCGGCGGGATTCAGGACGACATCCATAATCTCATCCGCTTCCGGCATTACCGCGACAGTACATGCGGAGGTGTGGATGCGCCCCTGAGTTTCAGTGGCGGGCACGCGCTGAACCCTGTGGCCGCCGGATTCGAACTTAAGCTTTGAGTACGCGCCGGCCCCGACGATCTTGGCGATAATCTCCTTATACCCGCCGGCTTCGGAAGGGCTCTGGGAAATGACTTCAACCTGCCACCCATGTCGCTCTGCAAAGCGTGCATACATGCGAAACAAGTCTCCCGCAAACAACGCCGACTCGTCCCCGCCTGTTCCAGCGCGTATCTCGAGAAAGATGTTGCGCTCATCATTAGGATCCTTGGGAAGCAGCTGCTTCTGTAATTCAGATCCGATACGCACCATTCTTTCTCTGGCGCTGCGCATTTCGGCTTCAGCAAATTCACGGATCTCGGCGTCAGCGGAAGTCTCGTCGGACATTTCCTGCGCGGTCTGGATATCGCGTTCACTTTGGAGATATGAGTCATAAAGCTCGACCACCGGCGCAATCTCCGCGCGTTCGCGCGTGAGCTTTCGATATTTGTCGATATTAATCGTGACGGTTTCGCTGCTCAACAAACGGTTCAATTCTTCCAGGCGCACGCTAAGTTGCGTGAGCTTGGCAGCCATGCTTTTGTTCATTCGGGGCGATGCAGATGGTACAGACGGTTGATGAGATCAACCAGATCGTGACGCTCGTCCGCTGCGGCATGATTGAGCGCGTAAGATGGCATATGCAGGAATTTGTTGGTCAGCCCGTTGCTCAAGGACTCAAGTATTTTTTGCGGATCCTCGCCCTTGGCCAGGAGTTTTTTGGCACGCTCCAGCTCATGACACCTGTACTGCTCGGCCTGATCACGCAACGCGCGGATGGTGGGAACGAGCTGCCGTGATTCGAGCCAGTGCATGAAGTTGATTACGTTCGAATCAATGATCGCCTCAGCCTGCGCGACCGCACCCTGGCGCGAGTCCAGCCCTTCCTTGACGATCTCGGAGAGGTCATCGACGGAATAAAGAAACACGTCATCGAGCTCGGACACTTCGGGCTCCACATCGCGCGGGACAGCAAGGTCCACCATGAAGATGGGGCGGTGCTTGCGAACTTTGATGGCACGCTCCAGCATGCCCTTGCCGAGTATGGGAAGCGTACTGGCAGTGCAAGTTACCACGATATCGTGCAAAGCCAGCTGTTCGGGAAGCTCATTCAACGTGATGACGTGAGCGTTAAAACGATGAGCGAGAGCCTGTGCACGCTCAACGGTGCGATTGGCAACAGTGATGCGCTTGGGGTTGCGGGCCGCAAAATGACTGGCGCATAACTCGATCATTTCCCCGGCGCCGATGAACAATACGTTCTGCTCATCGATATCGCCGAATATCCTCTCCGCCAGCCGCGTGGCAGCCGCGGCCATTGAAACGGAGTTTGTGCCAATTTCAGTAGAACTACGAACTTCCTTGGCCACGAAAAAGGTCCGCTGGAACAGCTTGTGCAACAGCATGCCGAGCGTGCCGGCATGCTCGGCCGACTTCACGGCATTTTTCAATTGGCCAAGTATCTGCGGCTCGCCAAGCACCATGGAATCCAATCCGCTGGCAACGCGAAAGGCGTGTTTAACCGCTTTTTCGCGAGGCAGCTTGTAGAGATACGGCTCGAGCTCGCCCGCCTGCAAATGATGAAAATCGGCCAACCAACGTGTCGCTTCTTCCGGTTTTTCAGTACTGCAATAAACTTCGGTCCGATTGCACGTCGACACTATCGCCGCTTCCCTTACGGGACGGCATCCAACCAGATCCCGCAAGGCCTGCTCCATGGCGTCTTCCGGAAATGCGACCTGCTCGCGCACATCCAGCGGGGCGGTTTGGTGATTAATGCCGAAGGCAAATAACTGCATGGAAGACACGATAAAACGGCCGGCAATTATGAAAATTCGCTGATTATAGTCTCACAAGCTTTTGAATACCATCACTTGGAAGAGTTTCTGGTTTAGGGAAAATATTGCAGGGTATGGCGGCCCGTCACGGTTTCCGACCGTCAAATAATACTTCACGGTTTCCATCGGACCCGTCCATATGGACCGTCCCTATGTTCTACGGCCTGTAACAATTCACAAGTACCATCGTCCGCACACTTCACTAACATGAATTTCACTAACACGAAAGGTGGTCAAATGGTTAGATTTGTTCCCTACGTGCGAACGGTTGAAGGTTATATAGAACGGCGATCCTATGCTGTTTTCAATTCCCCGGACGGCTGCGCGACACCTTACGTATACGAGGAAGAGCTCGCCGGGTGGCCCGAAAGCAAGGTATATTGGGCGAGCCAGGAAGGTCCGAGTGTTGGACTTGCGCCGCTTGGGAGTCGTTCAGATTAGGCCTCTCCAGGGGATCAATAGATGTAAGCGGCATCGCCTTCCGAAAGAGCCGCTGCCTGCGGACATCAAAGCAACCTTGAAAGCGTGCGGGAAAATATTACCCGGGCACTTCACGCACCAGGCATCGCGCGACCTTTTCGGCCAGCTCGTCAAGAAACCCCCTCTGTCCGGGAAGAATCCGGCGAACGGCTTCCGCAATATCGAACCACTCGGCACGGTCGACTTCTGGAAAGGCCTGAATTTTGCCCGAACCCTTCGGCCATTCCATGCTGAACTTGTTTGAGACCAAATCGGCGGTATTCCAGTCGCTCTCGGTCGCCCAGACATCGACAAGCTTACCACTCGGCTGCCTGCACTGTGCGAGCGGAAGGAATGGCCCGGCTGGCCGGTGACCGGTTTCCTCGAAAAATTCTCTCAGCGCAGCCTGCAGCGGATCTTCGCCATCCTCGTACTCACCCTTTGCGATTGACCAGGAACCAAGGTCCTTCTTTGCCCAGAACGGTCCGCCAGGGTGAACAAGGAGAACTTCAAGATGACCTGCTTCTATACGGTAAGGGAGGATGCCGGCGCTGGTGCGGGGCATAGCGCTTTCCTAACGAAAAACAACGAACATCCCGACCAAAGCAATTTTATCCCTGGTTTTCCCTGCGTGACGCGGCAGCCCGTCCGCTTGGGTGGACCAACTTTAAGAACCCTTGGGAAGTTATTGAAAGTTTGATTCGCTAAATTGAAGAGTAATTTTATTATGTGCAGCTAGCGAGTTATAGATGCAGTTTGAACCTCCAGGGCCCAGTACTTTGGAAGCTCGTCATAGGGGTTGCGTTTCTTCTCACCGGTTACGTAAAGATTGCCAACGATATTATTGGAGGATAAGTTAAATACCCTTTTCATTTGCTGAGAGTCGGCGTTATACACAAGGTGGGCAAATTTGTCTTTTGGATATTTAGATTGCCATTCCGAGGGAAGAAAGTCTGCGTAACTGCTTTCGCTACCCTCAAATACCACCAAATTATCAACGAGCAAGTGGCTTAAATAGACCTCGTCCGGCATGGTCCCCGGGTTTCCCGTTACCGAATAAAGTGTACTCAGCCCTTTGATATAGTCGTATATCGATTTGTAATACGCAATGTTTCCGTCAAGCTTGTCCGTGGTCATTTGATCAATGAAAAAACCATCGACCTGATAATAACTAATGTATCTGTCGATTTCATCGGTGACATCGGGTAGCGGGCGATTCCCGTAACTTGTATGAACATAACCGATCACCTTGCCTCCAGACTCGCGAACATTATCAATAGCTGAAACATAATTTGGGTCAACGCTTGTTCCAGGCCCACTGCCCGGATTAAGGATTATGGTTGTGCTGACCTCTTTAGCTGCCGACGCCAGGTCGTGCCAATAAGTTGAGTCATCCGAGGGATAAAAATATGCAGGAACGAGAAGATTCATTGCGACTGTCTCCTAATGAAGGACGAATGGGTCAATTTTTCCACTGTCTTTTGTAGCAAAAGAAACGAAAGAAAGATCAATCCGACCTCGCCATGTTCTCCCGTCTTTGACTATCCGCATCGCTTCAATTTGCGAAGATTAAGACGCTTGCCCTTCGTCACTTCCGTTCTTCCGCGTAAAAGTTCAGTGTGAAAGAGAAACTAGTCCTCTTCTATAAGATAGTCGAATTGTGCACTTCTGGAAAGTCAAGTTGAAATTATCCTTGATATTCTGTCACCCCTACAGGCGGGACAGCCGGGTTTAAACCGAATCTTTGGGCCGTTCCGTGGTGAAAGTATTTGAAGTCAATCCGGGGGAACTCACTAACCATCCAGTCGCCCCAGATTTTGACAAGCTCGCCAGGTGCCATACTGCTCAATGCGGCGGCGAGCAGCTCGCGACATCTATTTATCCGCGAGCCAGGAACTCAAGTCGCGGTCGAGCAGTTGTGACAAGAGCAGGACGTCAGGTTGCAGCGTCTCCCGCACGCTGGCGGCTACCTCCGATGTCCACCGCGCCGCTGGCTCGGCTATCGTATTCCACGCAGCCACCTGGCTAATCAGGCTCCGGCGTCTTGAGCCGTCCGGATTGTAATTGGACACGGAGCGCTGCGATGTATCAATTATTTTCCCCCCGCGCCTGATCGGAAGGTAAAAAAGTTTCTGTAGCCATCGGTACCGATACATGCGACTCTGGTATTTCCGCTCGAAACGTGTCTGGCCGTCGTAGTCGACACCAAGGAACTCGAGCGCACTCCGGTAGACACCAAGCGTGTCGGCCACGAGATCATCGAACACAATGACGTGCGTTCGGTCACGTCCCGCGATCCCCCAGAGTCGCTGAACGAGCGAACCGAACTTCGCGACCTCACTGTACATCAGCAGCCGGGCATCGAGACATTCCTTCGGGACAGCCTCCCCTCGCGCGCGCGCCGACTGGAGCACCCATGCTTTCCCAAAATCCGGTTCGTCCTCCTGAAGCAGGTACCGCATCCGTTGGTGATACGACCGTAGCATCGCAAACGGATCGCGAACCAGTACGATAAACCGTGCGTCAGGGTTGAAATTCAGAATCCGTTCAATAGCTTCGGGCAAGTAGAGGTACGATACGGACCCCTCGCCAGCAACACGGTGACCGGCACCCCAATGACCGAAATAGCGATTGAGGTAATCCCTGTGCAGCTCGATCTCGGAAGGATCTTTGTCGAGCCGGGCGAAGTAGTGTGGTTCTTTCGGTTGGGCGAAGCATATCTGCGGGTTTCGCGCCAGATAGCGACAGAATGACGTGGTACCGCAGCGCGGCGCTCCCACCACGAAGAAATCAGGGAAGCGAGGAAATTGAAGCATTAATTGTTAGATCGGCAAATAAACATATCTTGCAATGACCAATGAGTACGCTAGGATGCAATAGGACGAGCGTGAGACAGCTAACCCCATTAAAAAGCCCGCTGGGAGCGGGCGTTCACGGCTTCTTAAGATGAAACAGCCTTATGTAGCAAGGGCTCAACCAAACAAGCCGCCAAAAGATCCTAAAATAGCCGTGTATTGTAATTCAAAAAAAGCATCTACCAACAGATATCGAGCTTGCGGGTGTCGGGCCGGTGGAGTTGCCCCCTTCCTCCATCAGCCGCATCAGTGTAACTGTTACGCTCCATGTTACCCTTTTTTTTCTGCACATCAAAGGAATAAGTCCAAAACGGAGCAAGAACCGTCGGTCACCGGCTGAGTCCGAGTGAGTTTGGTCAATTAAAGCAGAAATGATTTCCTTTGACTTCGGCCCGCTGGAGCTAAGTTGGATTTATTGGGCAATAATAGACCTCCCATCAGTTTTTGACGCTTTGCCCCCTCCCAGAGGAGCAAAGAAAGCCGATGCTCCGTACAAGACTCCCGATGCTGCTGAGGTACACGTGCGGGGCTGATCTGCAATAGCGTCTCAAAGCAGGAGTGGACGTGCTTTGATGGATTAAGACAGTAATTTGGTGGCCAAGGGCGGAATCGAACCACCGACACAAGGATTTTCAGTCCTCTGCTCTACCGACTGAGCTACTTGGCCATCTGAACGTTTACAACTTTTACTGCAACACAAGGATTTCAGTTTCAGCCGTCCGGCTTCGCGTGATAACGTTCACGAATAAGCCTTGTGGATCATTTTTTGACGCGCAATTCTAGCACAGCCCCAAAGCCATTGGAATAACTCGGATTACGTCCTCCCATGCCGGCGGTTACAGCGTCCATCTCTTGAAAAGTTCAGGAACCTGTTGAGTTCCGCATGAATAACAACAACCATTGCCGGACTTTGCGCGTTTTATAGAGGCCTTAATATTGCCGTTAAAAACAGTCATATAGACCCGCTCAAGAGAAGCAGGCTACAATTCAGCATTTTAGCGGTTGCACGTCATGCGCGTTTGCCGCGGTATTCCCGTTAAAGCCGAAGCCCCGGTTGCACTTACCATCGGAAATTTTGATGGGGTGCATCTGGGTCATCAGGCAATGCTCGCCCGTCTGGAAGAGGCTGCCGACCGGCTGGGTCTCGAATCCTGCGTCATGATTTTCGAGCCCCATCCGCACGAGTTTTTTGCCCCGGACAAGGCGCCCACTCGTCTCACCACTCTGCGCGAAAAACTGGAGTTGCTGGCGGCAGCGGGAGTGGATCGGGTGCAGATATGCCGATTCAACTTCGATTTCGCGAGAGTAAGCGCTGAGGATTTCATCGTGTGGGTCCTTCAGCAAGGGCTTGATACCCGGTGGATTCTGGTCGGAGATGACTTTCGCTTTGGGGCCCGCAGGGGCGGCGATTTCTCGCTGCTTCAGGCGTTCTCGACAAGATGCGGTTTTACGGTGGAGGAAATGGCGGGCTACACTGTGGACGGCATGCGCGTGTCAAGCACCGCGGTTCGCAAGGCTCTGGAGGCGGGTGAGCTGCAGCTTGTAAAACGCCTGCTGGGCCGCTGGTACAGTATCAGCGGCCGGGTGGTAAGAGGTGATCAGCTCGGGAAAAAAATCGGTTTTCCTACTGCAAATATCCAATTGAAGCATAACCGCCCTCCATTGTCGGGGATATTCGTTGTGGAGATTGAGGTAGAGGGCGATCGTGAGGCGAAGTCGCGCCAACCCAGCTTGTTTCAGGGCGTTGCCAGCCTGGGCGTGCGGCCGACTGTGCATGAGCACGGTAGGCCGGTATTGGAAGCACACCTGTTCGATTTTGCTGAGAATGTTTATGGCCGGCATATGCAGGTGCACTTCCTTCATAAGCTTCGGGATGAAGAAAAATACCCGGATCTTGATACCCTCATCCGGCAGATTGAAAGGGATGTGGAGGATGCCAAATATTACTTCAGTCTGATCACGGCTACGCCCCTCACGACTGAACAAAAGCTGCTGCAAAGATCAAACTGATGTTCGCTACGTCCTTTCCTATTTCATGACAGACTACAAAAACACGCTTAATCTCCCGGACACACCTTTCCCCATGCGCGGCAACCTTTCAAAACGCGAACCGCTCATGCTCAAAGCCTGGCAGGAAAAGAATCTCTACCAGAAGATCCGGGAGGCCTGCGTGGGCCGTCCGAAATTCGTACTGCACGACGGCCCGCCGTACGCGAACGGCGATATTCATATTGGCCATGCGGTCAACAAGATTCTCAAGGACATCATCATCAGGTCGAAAACACTGGCCGGCTTCGACGCACCTTACGTGCCAGGCTGGGACTGCCACGGCCTGCCCATTGAACACCAGATCGAAAAGAAGTTCGGGAAAAACCTGCCTGCTGACAAGGTACGCGAATTGTGCCGTGCGTTCGCGCAAGAGCAGGTCGCCCGACAGAAAGCCGATTTCATCCGCTTGGGGGTCTTGGGTGATTGGGATCATCCGTACCTTACCATGAGCCATGACGTTGAGGCTGGCATCATCCGCGCGCTTGGGAAGATTTATAAAAAGGGGTATCTCTACCAGGGCCAAAAACCCGTCAACTGGTGCATGGACTGCGGCTCCGCTTTAGCTGAAGCAGAGGTAGAGTATGAGGACAAAGTTTCCCCGGCGATCGATGTAAAGTTCAGGGTCGTTGATTCCGATTCATTCTGGAAAAAACTCTTGGGGCCGTCCGGGCCTTCAGAGGGCCGCGAGTCCGCCAAACCTGTATATGTTGCTATCTGGACGACCACCCCCTGGACGCTGCCTGCCAACGAGGCGGTGAGCATGAATCCCGACGAGGATTACGTTGTTCTGCATCTTGGGAGCGAGTATTTGATTCTGGCGGACGCCTTGGCTGCCAATGCCCTGAAGCGGTATGGCCTGGATGGGGTCAAGGTTACCGCTGTAGCGACATTCAAGGGACGTGCGCTGGAGAATATTCTGCTTCAGCATCCATTATATGCGAGGCAGGTTCCTATTATTTTAGGTGAACACGTCACCATGGATGCCGGGACGGGTTCCGTGCACACCGCTCCGGCGCACGGCCTGGATGATTATATCGTCGGCCAAAGATATGGTTTGCCGGTGAACAACCCGGTGGATAATTACGGGCGCTTCTTTGAGAACGTGCCCCTGGTGGGCGGGCTTTCGGTATGGAAAGCCAATGAGGTGGTGGTCCAGCAATTGCAAGAAAATGGGCTCCTGCTGAAGCAGGAAAAATTGCAGCACAGTTATCCGCATTGCTGGCGCCACAAGACACCGATCATTTTCCGTGCGACCCCACAATGGTTTATAGCCATGGATAAAAGGGTGGGGATTACCGGTCAAGGGGACGAAGTAAACCGAACCCTGCGCGAAGCCGCGTTGGATGCGATAGAGGCGACAGCGTTTTATCCAGGCTGGGGTAGGGCGCGACTCGAGGCAATGATAAAAAATCGGCCGGACTGGTGCGTTTCACGACAGCGCAACTGGGGCGTGCCGATGGGTTTGTTTGTGCACAAGCAAACCCACGAACTGCACCCGCGTACTGGGGAGTTATTGGAGGAGGTGGCACAGCGCGTCGAACAGAGCGGAATTGAAGCATGGTTCAGCCTGGAACCCGCCGAGTTACTGGGCGACGAGGCGAAAGACTATCAGAAGCTCCTGGATACGCTCGATGTCTGGTTTGATTCCGGCACCACGCATGACACAGTGCTGAAACGCAATCCGCAACTCAGGTATCCCGCGGATCTTTATCTGGAGGGCTCTGACCAGCACCGTGGCTGGTTTCAATCCTCGCTTCTGACGAGCTGCTCCATTGATGGACGTCCGCCATACGCTGACCTGCTTACCCATGGTTTCGTGGTGGATGGTAGCGGCCACAAGATGAGCAAATCGAAAGGGAATGTCATTGCACCCCAGAAAATCATGGATACGGCGGGAGCAGATATTCTACGCTTATGGGTGGCGGCTACTGATTATTCCGGGGAGCTTTCCATTTCTGACGAAATTCTCAAACGTGTTGTGGAGAGTTACCGTCGCATACGCAACACCCTGCGATTTTTGCTTGCCAATCTCGCGGATTTCGACCCTGCCCGAGATGTCCTTGCAGTCGAGGAATGGCTGGAGATAGATCAGTATATGCTTGCGCTCACACGCTTGCTTCAGGATGATCTGGAACGCGATTACCAACACTACGATTTTCATCTGATTGTGCATCGACTGCACAATTTCTGCTCAGAGGACTTGGGTGGCTTCTACCTGGACATTCTGAAAGATCGGCTGTATACCACCGCAGCAAAAGGTCGTTCCCGGCGGTCTGCGCAATCCGCGCTGTTCCATATCGCGCACAGCCTGGTACGGCTGTTTGCACCTATTATCAGCTTTACGTCCGAGGAAGTCTGGGGATATCTGATCAGGGACAGTGAAGACAGCGTTTTGCTGCACACCTGGCATGAGTTTCCCGGGCAGCCGAATGAAGAAGACTTGATCCACCGGTGGGGCCGCATCCGCGAGCTTCGTTCGCGGGTACAAAAAGCGCTGGAAGAGGCGCGCTCGGCGGGCAGGATAGGTTCATCATTGGCGGCCGTGGTCGAAATTCATGCTGAAGGGGAGGATTTCGCGTTACTGGATTCCTTGGGAGACGATCTTCGCCTAGTGCTTATTACTTCTGAGGCACGCGTGATCCAGGAGCTGGATAGTACGGAGGAGAAAGTCCTCGTGATACCCAGCACATGTCCGAAATGTGCGCGCTGCTGGCATTATCGGACGGATGTGGGAATAGATGACAGGCATTCCTCCATCTGCGGCCGATGTGTCTCCAACCTCTACGGCCCGGGAGAAAAGCGACGTTATGCCTGACGAATCGGATTGCCCGTTCCGCTTGGAAAGATGAGACCGTCGATCAGCCTGATCATCGCCTTCATTGTGCTTGCCCTGGATTTTGTTACGAAACGATGGGTCGAAGCGGCGTTAATCAGCGGACAACAGATACCGTTGACGGGTTTTTTCAACCTGGTGCTGGCTTATAACGCCGGCGCTGCATTCAGCTTTTTGAGTGATGCTGACGGATGGCAGCGCTGGTTTTTCAGCCTCGTTGCAGCAGGGGCTTCGGTGACGATTGTTTATCTGCTACGCAAGCATGCGCAGGCCACATTATTTTGTGCCGCACTTAGCCTGATACTTGGTGGTGCCTTGGGAAACCTGTGGGACCGTATCTCGTTGGGCCATGTCGTGGATTTTCTGGATTTCTACATTGGACCCTATCATTGGCCGGCCTTCAACGTGGCAGACTCTGCGATTTTCCTCGGGGCGGTACTGCTGATTGTCGATAGTTTTCGCCGCGAGAAAACCGGTGTTGGGGAAACCGACAACGACAAGGAAACAGCGAGTGGCGAAGTTAGGGCTGAGAAAAGAAGAAATTAGGCCGCGGGTAGAAGTTAAACTTGGCGGTCCTTATACGGCGGGTTTGCTGTCTGCGGGTTGCCACATGGTCTCCTCAATCCCATTTTGCCGATTGAGGACCCGACTCAGGACGAACAATAAATCGGAGAGTCGATTGAGATAATGCGTGTGGACGGCGATGGCCGGTTCCGCCAGGTAAAGCCTGACCACACATCTTTCCGCCCGCCGCGATATCGACCGCGCTACGTGGCACAGGGCAGCCGCGCGTGCGCCGCCCGGCAAAACGAATTCCCTTAGCGGTTCGAGTGTTGCGTTAAATTCGTCAAGTCCTTTTTCCAGACGGGCTACTTGGATTGCGCGCATACTTACTCGCCCAGGAATGCTGAGATCCCCTCCCAGATCGAAAAGCTCGTGCTGGATGTTTTCCAGCTGCAGGCGTATGCCTCCCTCAAGATCTTCGGCAAGCAACAAGCCAAGAAAACTGTTCAGTTCGTCTACCACACCGATAGCCTCGACGCGGGACGCGTCTTTCAGGACGCGAGTACCGTCTCCAAGGCCTGTGGTGCCGTCGTCGCCGGTGCGCGTGTAAATTTTTGTCAGGCGCTTACCCATTACAGCATCCCTGCGCAGAGAGTATCGTTGATCAATCTGTATAAAAAGGCCTTTACCTAGCCATCCTGTTGGGGCTTGCGCGGCGGCCGGGGCATGAAAAGCGCGGCAAGTACCCTGTCCTTGTGACCGTACCGGAGGTGATCCGGATGCTTGTAAGAGGTGGAAGTGATACCGGAACCTGACCGATCCTTGTCAATGGATGGCGTATAGGGCTGGCTGAACAACGGATCCTCCGGAATCTTTGAGCGTCCAGAGGGAATGCGCCGGAGGTCTTTTTTATAACCGGTGTCCTTGCGGCTGCCGATCAAATCCGGGCGTTTTCTCTCCTCGGGCGGGGCCCATTCATGGCTCGGGCGGCTCGTGCGCTCAACGGCTTTTGATTCCCCCGCCACGGGCTCGAATCCTGCTACAGTTTCGTTTATGAGCTTGAACTTAAGAAGTTTTTCGATATTCTCCAGCAGTTCCGTCTCATCCTCGCTCACCAGCGAAACGGCATTTCCCTTCATACCCGCGCGGCCTGTCCTGCCGATGCGGTGAATATAATCCTCGGGCGAGGCAGGCAATTCATAGTTGAACACGTGCGGAAGGTCTTCGATGTCCAGGCCTCGCGCGGCCACATCTGTTGCCACCAGCACCTGTACGGAACTCTGCTTGAACCGGGTCAACGCTTCGGTGCGTTGAGCTTGAGTCTTGTCACCGTGAATGGCGGTGGCGGCTATGCCGTCACGCTCCAGATATTGCGCAAGCCGCCCGGCTCCGTGCTTGGTGGGTACAAACACCAAAACCTGCTTCAGTTCCTGGCTTTTGACGAGATGTGTCAGTAATTGACGTTTGTGGTCGTGGGACACGCGGTGAACCACATGGGTTATAAGGTCAGCGATAGAATTCCGTTTCGCAACCTCAATCGATACCGGGTCCTTCAGGAGCTTGTTTGCGAGTTTCTTGATCTCTTCAGAAAATGTTGCGGAGAACAGCAAACTCTGACGCTTGTCCGGCAGAATCGAAAGAATGCGCTTGATGTCCGGGAGAAATCCCATATCAAGCATACGATCCGCTTCATCCAGGACCAGGATCTCCAGCCTGGACAGATTAACCGTTTTCTGCTGAATGTGGTCAAGCAAACGCCCCGGAGTTGCCACCAGAATTTCGACCCCTGCACGCAGCTCCCTGATCTGGGGCTCGATATCCACGCCGCCGTAAACAACGGTATATCTGAGTGGAACATATTTACCGTATGTCTTCACGCTTTCGTAAACCTGCATCGCCAATTCGCGTGTGGGGACAAGGATCAATGCACGTACCGGGTGTTTCGCCGGAGATGTGCTGGTGTTGGCCTGAGGCTGGAGCAGATTAAGCATCGGCAGCGTAAAACTTGCGGTTTTGCCGGTGCCGGTTTGAGCGGCTCCCATGATATCCCTGTGGTCCAGGATCAGTGGGATTGCTTGGCTCTGTATGGGAGTGGGTTGGGTATAGCCTTGGTCTGCGATGGCTCGCAGAATTTCACTGGATAAGTTAAGTTGAGTAAAGGACATATAAGTTATCGCAAGCCGTTCTGTTATGAACGTAGGAGAGACCTCCGCAAAAATTGCCGTGGGCCTCGGCAACTGAGGTTGGAAATTTCAGGACGAGCCAGGCAGGAATTTTCGAAGACGAGAGCAATAAGTGAGGATGCCATGTAACGACGTGATGTTGGAATCCGCCAGTTTCATGCGCATCTACACATATAGGGTTCCAATCATACAAGATTCCAATCGGTTGAAAAGCTGTTATTACGCCATATAGACAGCGCTTTATTTATTTCGTGCGCCTTCATGAGCATCTTTTTGTGTTCGCCCTGCTCTAAACCAGTCAGTACTTTTCCTAAGTACGCCCAAGAGCACAGGCGCAGAACCGATCGCAACCGCGTCAACGAGGCAATACCAGGCCGCCACACCACTCGGCGGATTGCCTTGCGATAAGGAGAAAACAGGCTCGATCGTAGCCCACTTCCAGGTTCCGACCGCAGTACCAATCAATTCGAGCCATGTGGTAATAAAAAAGGCCCCCAGGTATACCATCGGGGAGCGGCCCCTAAAAAGATAGATGAGAAATATGCAGAATAGCAAAGCCCCGACCTGATCGCCTTGCTCAGGGTAGCCGCTAATTCCCCAAAGCGACCACGCGCCGCACGTCAGGACGACAAAAGCGGCTATTTTTCGCGAAAATCTCAGGAAAAAACCGGATCGAGCAAGCGCGACCGCGGTTAGATAGACCATTCCGTGACCTGGGGGTACGTAAGCAGGCACATTTTCGAACCGGTATGTATAGCCCTGCATGTAGATGGAGGCGAAATGTTCACCGAGCGTGGCAAAAGCGACGGCGACGATCACCTGCATTCGGATCTCCTTGTTTTCCCCGATCAGTAACCCTACCAGGAACGCCCACGCGATCAGCCCCATGTTGTGTTGCTGTTCCATGGTTCCGTTCGCATCAATATTTAAACTGATAGCGACGCATATAAAGGTCAAGGCCGCGATAAAATAATCACGGATCCGGTGAGGATGTGCGATATCGACTTGCGGAAAATGACGCAGCATGTTTTTAGAGCGTTGAGTAGCGTAATTCTGGTTTGTAGAAATCGCCTGCCTGCATGCCATGGACTTCGAGTTGAAGGAAAATGCAGGATAAATTAAGGTGGCAGCTTTCTGGCTAAGTAATTGCGGTTTATCCTACGGGAAGCTGATGGATCGGATTTAACACAGGCAGCCGCTGTTTCCATTTAGTGAAAATGGAAACAGCGGCTGACGTAAGAGCGGCCCATAAGAACAGCCAAATAAGAGCGGCCAGTCAAGAGGATGGAAGATTATATTTCAATGATATCTTATTCCTCGTCGTCCTCATCCTCATCCTTGGATTTCTTTTCGGGCTTGAGGACCAGCTTGCCTGCCTTGCGGCTTTCGTTGAGGTCGGTCTCCGGCACTTCCTTGTGCACCAGGTTCTGGTGGCAGTCGATGCAGGTGGCCCCCTCGGTTTCCATCTTCTTGTGCGCCGCCCTGGCGTCCGCTCCAGGAGGCTGGGGGTTGCGGTGACAGGTGCGACAGGTGTTGCTGTCCCATTTCTTCAGGTTCATGCGCGCATCGTGCGCCATGATGAGCCGCCGCTCGTTGAATTTCTCCAGCGTGGAGTAGTCATTGACCATCTCCAGGTACAACTCACGCGCACCATCGACCACATGGGTGGCCACCGCCAGGTGGAAGTTCTGCAATCCCTGCGGGATGTGGCAGTCCTTGCACCCAGGATTGGCTCCCAGCGCGCCATAGTGCGAGGAGGTCTTCAGTTCCTCCGCAGGATAGGTCATGGAGTGACAACTGGTGCAGAATGCAGTGGTGGAGACCGCCGCTTCTCCGGCAAGCACCACCACCACCATCACGATCCCAAGGGCCAGGCCCAGTAGCAGGCTGCCTGCCGCGTGCTTTCCAGCCATCAGTCTTCTACCTCTGCCTTCTTGCCAACCTTGGCTGAGGTCTGGAATTCATCATGGTACTTGAACTTCGGATCTCCCGTGAAGACGCCATCCAGCTTGTAGTGCTCGTGCATGGCCTTGGCATCCTTGACGTATTTGTCAAAGTTGAACGTGTATTTCTTGTCTACCTCCGGGGTGAACGGGGTGTAGGGTTCCTTCGCGCCCTTCCAGGGTGAGCCCTTGTAGTTCAGGTGGCAGGCATTGCAGCTTTCTTCAAAGGCAAAGTCCTGTCCAGAGTCTGCCAGTACCTGACGCCCGCTGGTCTTCTTCGATTTCTCGTAGGCCGCCCCCGCCTTGCGGTGGGTGCCGCGATACTTGGAGCCCGGCCCATGACACGATTCGCAGCCCACGCCCGTCAGGAACTTGTTGGGGTCGTCTACGGTATAGCCGCCTTCCTTGCCCCAACCGTCCACGTGGCAGCCTACGCAGTCCTTGTCCTTGGTGTAGTCTTTCTTGGGATCAAGCTTGGCCTTTTTCTTGGCCTCGGCCTTGGTATTGGGCTTGAGCGATTCCATGGCTTTTGCATGCGCAGTCTCGCCCCATGATTCGGCCTGGCTCTTGTGACACGAACTGCATTTCTTGCGCCCTTCAAATGATTGGGCGCTCGCGCTTCCTGCAAAGACCGCAAACAAGGCTGCTGCGGCTAACACTACTGTTATGCGATGGCTCATGGTTTCTCCTTTTTCTCTTCTCAAACAGTGTTTCTATCCGTTGTGTTTTGTCCCCATCCGGCAACCGGCCCAGGTTCCAGGTTTGGCCTTTCCCCTTGACGTCACCGCTGCCCGGCTTCTTGCGGCCATATCCGCTTATTGCCCACTATGCCGGTTATTCCCCACTATGCCGGTGGTACTTCCCGTTGCGTTTCTTTTTCTGGAAACTTTTTTCTTCAGGCAGACCCTTTTTCCCTTGTTCCCATACTGTATCTCCGGTTTCTTCCCGCGGGTAGCACCAGTGTCTCCTCTCTTTCTGGTACCACTGGTACCCTTGCGCTGATGGGTGTCACAATTGGGGGGTACGATGCGAGCCGAAGCGGCAGGCGAGGAGCGCCCTGATTGAAGCTGGAATGCCGGCAGGCGATGTCCGGGGATGCCGTGATGAGGGCTTGAAAGCGCCGGGCTTTCCGGCATGCGGTTATTTCGCGGCGTGCTCAGCCCCGCTGGCTGCAGAATCTGCGGGGGAAGCGGATGAGGAAGGCGCGACGGGTTCGGCTTGCGCGGATTCCCTGGAGGGGATCTTGTAGACCCAGTAGCCGCCTTGCTGGTAGATGAGTTGCACCGGTTGCAGGTCCAGGGGCTGCGATTGGGTGAAGGGCAGCATCTTGGCGATCAGCGTCTCTGCGCTTTTGGGTTCGCGCAGGAAATAGGCGCGCACCATGTTGTCGTCCAACGATTGCAGGGTGTAGGTGATGAAGTGGTTGTCCTGCATCCATTGCTTGAGATAGCCGATGAGCCCGTGCATGTTGCCTTCCATGGGGAAGTGCTTGTAGGTGATGTCGAACTGTTCGGGCCGCATGAGCCCAAGCTTGTAGAGGTCGGTGACATGGATGGCCACGTAGGCGTCGCCGGAGGCTCCCCGTGCGCCGGCAAGCTCGCGTAACTGGGCGGCACCCTTTTCAGGCTCGGCTAGCAGGGCATCGGCAAAGCGCTGGAAGCGGCTGCGCTCCTCGTCGCTTGCGCGCGCCCCCCAGAATTCATTTTCGTAGTTGCGCACGGCCTGCGCGCGATCGCGCCACAGTACCGGCACGATCGGGGGTTCGCCCACATGGGATTTGAACAGGGTGTCTCGCCCGCTCAAGAGGTTGATCTGGCGCGAGGTGTCCCACCAGGCCAGTATCACGGCATCCTTGGGGGCATGCTTGTCAATGGCCAAAGCCAGCTTGGTCAATTCGGAGAGCTTGCTGTCCGTGGAGACGATGAGTTCGCTGGTGCGGTTTTCCCAGTCAAGCAGCACGGGTGCACCACTGCCACGCCGGGCAGCATGGCCGGAGGCCAGGGGCTGGCCAATGCCTTCCGTGTAGATTTCGTAGCGGGAGATGGTCAGGTCCGGCCAGGCTTCCAGGCCGAGCTTGGGAAACTTTGAAACATCGCCTTCTTCGGCAAGCTGGTAGCGGTAGGGCGAGGGGCCGGGAGTGAACCACAGCCAGCCAAACCAGGCGAGCAAAAGAATTCCTCCCGCAACCAGGACAATGCCCAGTGACGGGAGGAGCTTGGAGCCCGCTCCCCGCCGCATGCTAGCGCGGCCGGGAGCGGGGTGGGTGGATGTAGCGGATGAGGCGGTCAAATCTTACGTGCGCTCGCTTTTTTCGCGCCGGCGCCATCCCGCCAGGGCCAGGGTGCCAGCAAGCAGCATGCCTCCGCCCAGTCCGCCCAGCGAGAGTTTCTCACCCGTGCCATTCAGATCGAGCAGGCTGGTGCGGCCTTTCTCCAGCTTGGCGACCCGTTCCTGCAAGGCCGCCATTTCACGGATCTTGGTGTTCTCGTCCATGACTTCAACGTAGGCGCGGTTCATCGGGCCCCACCCTTCCGTGTAGGTCCAGCCGCCCGGGTTGACGTGGGCAAGGCCTACATGCAGCTTGGGCAGGTCGTTCTCTCCCATTTCCAGTACCTTGAGCTCAATGGCCGCAGGGTTGTTGTCCTTGGACCAGTAAAGCTGCGTGAAGCCCGCAAACATCTCCTTGTCAGGCGGCAGCGGTGACGGACGGTTGGTCTTCTGCCCAGTGAGCATGCCTTCCTTGTAGAGCTTCTCGGCGACCGCGTGCGCTTCCTTGTATTTGGCTATGCCGTGCAACGTGCCCTTGTCCATGAATTCCAGGTAGGAGCGGGCAAAACGCTCGGAGTGGCACTGCGTGCAGGTCTTGACCCAGGAGTCCAGGCGCGCTTCCGACCATTCGCTGGTGATGTTCTCGGCGATCCCGGGTACCGCAGGATAGTTGGCCCAGCGAATCTTCCTCACGACGTTGTGGCTGTATTTGCCTTCATACTCAAAGTGGCAGCCCGCACAGGTGGGGGCCGTCTGCCCTCCCTTGCTGTAGGCGTCCTTGAGCGGTACGTTCCAGTTCCACTTGTTGCCCATGATGGCCACGGTCTTGCCGTGCTTGCTCATGGAGTAGGCTTCCCAGTTGTTGTGGTCTACCCCGCTGTGGCAAGTCGCGCACGCTTCCGGCTGCCGTGATTCGGCCGCAGAAAATTCGTGCCGCGTGTGGCAGGAGTCGCATTTGTTCTGGTTGGTGTGGCACATGCTGCAGCCTTCGGCAATCTCGCGCTGCGGCATCGAGGCAAATACCGCCACTTCTACGTTCGCCTTCCAGTCAAACGCGTGCGAGGGTCGTCCCTGCGGCCATTGCTTGTTCGGCCAGATGAGGGTGTCGCGCTCGGATTCGCGTTCGGCAAATTCCTGAAGGTGGCACGTGCCGCATACGTCCGCCGTCGGCATGCGGATGTCCTTCATGTGGTCAGCCTTGCCCTTGGCGTTGATGTCAACGTGACAGTCGATACAGCCCACTTCCTTGAGCTTCTCATTGGCTCCCAGCCGCCCCATCGAGCGCAGGTTCTTCTCGACGTCTTCCAGCTTGGCCTTCTTGTAGAACGTCGGATCCTCAGGCTTCAAATTGCGCACCTTGTCCAGGTTGGCATGCGTGCTCTTCTTCCACGCAGCAACCCATACCGGCGATTCGTCCGTGTGACACTTCACGCATTCCTGACGCTCCGCCACTTCCTTCATCGAGGTCGGCGGCTTGTAAAAAGAAGCCGGATCAAAATACATACTCATCGGGATCGGCTCCCAATATTTGGCCAGCGTCCCGCGTCCCGCCCCTTGCGCAGGATCCTTGTAGCGCTTCACCAGCGCTTCGTGAAACTGCTTGGGCGAGGCCGATTGCTCCAGATTCAGCGCCTTGTACGTCTCCTTCGGCACGCTCGGAAAGTCAGCATGCGCAAATGACGATGCCAACAGCACTCCCACTCCCGCCACCGCTCCCCTCAGCCAGGGCTTCAATAACATCTTCTTCTCCTCTGTTCCGTAATAGTTGTTTATTCTTAATATCAGGTATCCCGTCTGCTTCCCAGAATCAGGCCTGTATAACCCAGACCCAAAAGCAGAACTTCTACCCCTCCCTCATACCCGATACTCGCTCAGATATCCCCATAATCCCCATGGGTCTATCCGAAACGCGCCTAGCCTAACCCGCACGCTACTAATGTGTCAAGGA
>CAWBAF010000005.1:0-229946 GCA_963786735.1 uncultured beta proteobacterium | reverse complement strand
GGCGCGGATTCATCAAATAAAAAACCCGCCGGGTGGCGGGTTTTAAAGTTTCACATCCTACTAATTCTTTCTGTCCTGGCGGACTTCCTTTTAGTCAATGACGTTCAAGGTGCCAGGCAGATGTATATTCTTGGGATGCAGTTGGCACCAAATCGTGAAGGCCCCTGCCTTATCTGCCTTAAAGGTGATGGTCTTGGTTTCTTTTGCCTTTATGACTTCTTTGATTCCATATTCGTCAATGGAGAACCCTTCGCTGATCGGGGAATCTGTTGTACGATCGTAATCTTTACCGTAGTCCCTTTTTTGACGGCCAGCGTTTCGGGCTCATTGAGAACATTGAATGCGCGGATGTTCTTGACTGTTACACCCTCGACATTAAGCTCAGGAATATTCGTGTCATAAGCGTTAATGACTACAGTAAATTTTTGTTCCCCTGCCTGCGCAGCACCTGCCAACAGCAACCCAAAAGCAAAACCAGCAATTGTCTTGGTTATTTTCATCATTATTTCCCCTTATTCAAAAATTGAGTGTAAATGGATTGGAATTCAAGGGTAAATACTTTAGATGGGATAATCGCAGGTGTCAATTGCCCAACTAAAATCTATTTGCCTAAAAAACCTCTGCCGATTGGAAATAGCATGCTTCGTGGTCATCTCCTGGCAATGCACAAAATATTCTTAATAGAAATGAGGCTTCTACACTTCGGGAGGCTCGAGACTCAGCCCTGACATCACGATGACCTCGACTGGCGCTAAATGGCTGAGGTTGGACGCTCTGGCCGTGACGTCCTGTTCCTGCAGAAGCTGATACTGAAATACGTCCTCCTACATATCCTCAATCAGAAGATTCACGACTCTCTTCGGCCATCCTACCATCCACCGGTTTGCGATCTCGATCCCGATCTGTCCCGATTCCAATATCATTTCGCGAACCTGATCCGGATATATGTCTGCGTTATACAGAGATTGCATTTTTATTCTCCTGAATTGCTTCCGGATTTTTAGCACACTCTGCTGCCCTTTTGCTTGATTAAACCCTCGTTTAAATCCTCATTATGCTCTGCTATTACCTGCTTGGACTATTACCTCCTGGACCGCCTTACTTCAGCCATTCAACGGATCCATTCAGCGCAGTCAGAAGGGGCAGCCCTTTCCGGTATTTCAGCGAGCTGTATACCTACCTCAGACGTACGCCCACTGGAGTAAGCAACATCCTGAGTTTACGGCTCTCAGCAATCGCCCAAAAAAGCCCGCGATCGCGGGCATAACAAATCGTTCGTGGCGGGTCGCCGAGCTCTAAAGAATCAGTTGGTCAAAAATCTGTAACGAACCTCGAATAAACTTCGCAGCGCCTGAATTTTTTCGTGAGTTAAAACAAATTCGCAAGTGTATCCCTTATATTCGAACTTCAGAAGGTACTATTGAACGACTATCCGGGGCCGTCTTCAACGCGTCCGACGGTTCTTTAGACCCGTATGTGCACGAAGAATCGCTGGTCGGCTGGCCTGAATCCAAGGTGTTCTGGGCGAAAGAAACTGGGCCCAGTGTTGGCGTCGCCCCCTTTTCTTTACTTCCCCTTGGTTGACCTTCGGCAACTGGCCTCCCGATTACAGCCAGATAATCATCCGATCGTGGCGGAGACGCCTTGGCGAGCAAGTCCTGGAGATCGTTGAAGCGCCAAGTAATATTTCGGATGGAGTAAGAGTGGGCCTTTTTGGGAACACGCTACCCTTACTGTGGTGGTTCAATTTGCACGGATCCCCACGGCCCCCCCTGACAGATCGAAATACTTTTTCCTCTCGAACCAGTAAATTCCGTGAGAGCCTGAAAAGTTGCGTCCTGTTCCGAATGTCAGTTGAATCGGGCGCTTCGTTTTGACGAAGCGTGCGGTTCCGTACGGATGCTTTTGAAACCGGCGTCCATAGTGAGCCCACAATAAGCAGATAAGTTTATCGAAGGAGCACGGTTGTATAGACATTTGCTTTATGAGTCGAAGTGGCAGAGGCTTCCAAAACCAATTTTCTGGCCAGCCTAACGGGTCCATTTCCACACAATTATTTCCGGCAGTGAACTTAATATAAGGGGTACGTCATTATGCAAGCCAATTTAAATCAAGCTAATACCTTTGAACTCAATGGAAAGTCGATTCATGTGAGTTACGCAAGCACGAGTTTCACGGGTGTTCCAACCCTAAGTTATCGCGATGATCAGTTAAGCCGTTCCTTCAGCGGAGAAGAGATTCGCGTTGCGGATAGTGAGCTTGGGCAGTTGATTACCGTAACATTGGAAGCAATTCCAGACCTTAAAGTTGTGACCTTTACATTGGCTTTACCTATAGTCACCGTGCCTCAGATTGGTGCTCCAATAAGTATCAAGGTCCCCGGAGTTACTGTCACAAATCCCACAACAATTGGTGGCCCAAAGCTGCTAGGACCAGGACCGCAAAAACTTTATTCGATCGTCAACATGAAAGGAACTGCTCAATTTCTGGTGTTTTAGCCGTGATAAGCGGGTCTTGATCAATGCCGGAATAAAACTGGCACTCTTGCCGAAGGGTGAGTCGCAATTGGTCATGACGAGCCCAAAGTGCAATACCTTTCCCATTGGTTGCGACAAAGATCAAGCCGCACGGCTGATATAAACCAGAGCCCGCTGGAAGCGCAGTGCGCGCGAGAGTTGCAGCACCCCTTGCCGGTCTGTAAGGCACTGCTGGAGGATCGGGAGCCTACCTTGAAGCATAGACTCCTCGCAACATTCCTCTTTACCTGCCCGCTTGGCTTAGCCCCGAGCTCAGGTAAATACCGTATAGTAATCAGTAAGTTATAACGTATCTGCCTGTTCCAATTACATAATAAAGCAGAGCTGGTCCTATAGAGTCACGCAGAAAGGGGGAGGTGATCTGATCTTCCCTTAATGCCCATGTTGGCTAACTCCATTCAACGTTACGCGTGGTTGTCAATATTCACCGCGCTGGCCACGATTCTTCTAAAGGGTCTGGCTTGGTGGCTGACCGGCTCGGTCGGTCTTCTTTCCGATGCCCTCGAGTCTGTTGTCAATCTCGCCGGCGCCTTGATGGCGTTGGCCATGATCACGCTAGCGGCAATGCCCGCCGACGACAATCACCCCTATGGCCATGGCAAGGCTGAGTATTTTTCCAGCGCCTTCGAAGGTTTTCTGATTGTATTGGCCGCGATCAGCATCATTTATGCGGCCATTGGTCGTCTGCTGAATCCGCAAGCACTAGAAGATGTCGGAATTGGCCTGCTCGTGTCAGTAGCCGCCTCTGCCCTCAACCTGGCAACAGCCCGGACACTGTTGAGCGTGGGACGTCTCCATCATTCGATTAGTCTTGAGGCGGATGCGCACCACTTATTCACGGATGTGTGGACATCGGCGGGCGTCATTCTCGGGGTTGGATTGGTCTGGATGACCGAATGGTTATGGCTCGATCCCGTTATTGCGATACTAGTTGCTGCCAACATTGTGCACACGGGCTGGCAATTGTTGCGTCGCTCCGCAGACGGTCTGATGGATATCTCTTTGCCCACGGAAACCCTACATGTTATCGAAGAAGTGATGAACTCTTATCGTCGAGAGGGTATAGATTTTGATGCACTTCGTACACGTCAAAGCGGGGCGTATGCCTTTGCGACTCTTCATGTGCTGGTGCCAGGCGACTGGACCGTACATAAGGGGCATGACTACGCGGAGCGTATCGAGGCTGACCTGCGAGCGGCAGTGCCTTACTTACATGTGATAACGCACCTTGAGCCCAAGAACCATTCTGCCGCAATGATGGATGCGCCGTTGGATAGGACGTGAGATTGGATCGAAATGAAGTGGAAAACGTGCGATCGACTTCTCGTCTGTTTGTCAGTCTTGGGTATACCTCAGCTGGGAAAATTAAGGCTTACAACAGTCATGCTTCTTCATCTGAATTGGTGGACACTTCATTGAACCAAACGAACAGAATACACAGCAGTCGCCCACATCAGGCCGTAGTAAATTGTGGCAGTTGCCGCACTCATAGTAGAACTGGCAAGCGTCCGTAGGCATGGTTTCTTGCTTTGAAAATCCACAATGCGGGCACGTAAGCACGGACTCAAGAATAACAGCGTTCATTTGGAATATGAGAAAGGTAATTGGTCAAAGGCTACGGGAAAAACCCTCTCTGGCTGTTGATCATGCATTCAATAGTAAAGGTGGATGATCTTGGTCGACCCTACGAGGATATGCCGCTTCTCCTTTTCTCCTTGTATGCCATACACGACTTTTAAGCATAACTCGGTCTAAGCGACCCCTGTTCCCATTTTTCGTGCAGCATTAAATTCTAAATTTTGCTTTATGCTTTCCGGTCCCATTACCATGGCATAAAAAAAGACGACAAAATAACTTTTATCGATAATTGCATTCTGACGTGCGATTTCAGGCAGCATCAGCGCATGTAATGCTTGAAGGTTATACCAAGGCACCGCGGGATACATATGATGCCCAATGTGGTAATTAATGTTGTTCCAGAACCAGGAATTTACCTGGTTGCTGATAATAGTGCGAGTACCGGCAAGCTGTCCGGAATTCCAAGGCGTTCCATAATGTTCTGCCACAAAGCGGACGCTATTAAAAAATCCGAAAAATATGAGCGGCCAAAACCAAATTGCAAAAACTTCAGACACAATTCCTTGGCTGGAAGCCCAGTTGAAAACAGTCACCACAACAGTTACGTGAAATGCAATTTCGCTCCAATGAATCAGCGCCTTCTTACCCCTGAATTTTTGTAAAGGAAAAATAAAAATAAACTGAATCGCCGTGAGAAATACTCCAAACATGGCATACGCGTAAAACAGGATATAGTCGCCGACGCCACGTTTACCCATCGTGAATCCATCCGGATCTTTTGGAGAGCGGTTATGGCGATGATGCAGGAGATGATCTTCCTTGAAGCAAATAAATGAAATAAGCATAGGCGCTATGGCGAAAACGCCAAATGCCCAGTTTTTCCACTTTTTCTTAAATAGGACGCCGTGTGTGCAGTCATGCATAAAGGTCATAATGCCCATCTGCATGTAGCCCATGGCAAGGTAACAGAGCCAAGTGATGGCCCAATGGGAGGAGTTCCAGGCGATGGCTCCTAATCCAATCCAAATTCCGTAAAACACAGGAATTTTGAGGTTAGGCTGCCATCGATGACGGTAGAGTTTCTTTAGTTCAGTGGAATCAATTGGATTTGTTTTGGCGACAGATCCGGGGAGGACTGAATTTTCGGAACTGTTAATTTGCGGAGTTGCTCCGGACAGGATGCAATTAGTAATTGGCTTCGGATGAATTGTCTTGGCGACTTCATCTTCAGCGCTTCATGCGAATGATGTTCATTATATCCTCGAACCAGTGAGCAAGCTGTGCCATCACAGTTTCTGCATCGGAACGATCATGGATATAGACGTAATCCCGTTTGAAGTTCTTGACGAAAGCTTCGGCCATGCCATTGGGTTCGGGCTTCTGACTGGGTTGCATGGAATCCCATGCAATTTAAAAAGTAACACGAACGGTGTGAAGAAAGTGTCGCCTAACCGTAAAAAATCGTCAAATTCATCCATACTGTGTAAAACAGAGGGACGTGCCACGGCTGGGACAGTCTCAGGACAAAAAATACCGTCATGGAATAAGAGTGATAAGCACTCATCCGTGCAGGAGGCATCGGTAATATGACTCAGATCTCTCGTTTCCGATCAGCGGCAGGGCTTGTCCTTTTGATCCTTCTTATGGCAGGGTGTGCAACCTCTCCGGATAATACATGGACGGTACGCACCTCGTCGACGCTCTTACCTCGCTCATCGAATCTGGATCTAGTAAACATTGAACAGGAAGCGGTGGGACTGCTCACCCCGTTAGCACCGCCCGCTCTTCGAGGGAATGAAGTCGCATTGAGTCGTTATCTTGATGACATCATCAAGAAAATCTTTCCGACCTGGAGGGTTATAGGCGAACAGCAAACGATCAACCTCATCAACCGTTACGGACTGGCGGGAGAGTATGCCCGCCTGCGTGAGAGTGGGGAACAGAGTCATATACTGGATCGGGAGTTACTTCAAAAAATAGGAAAGAGCATCGAAGCAAGGTATGTGTTTCAGCCCCGCCTGGCATACTTCTTACAAACCATGACGGACCGGTTGAACCTGCCGCCCTTCGATATCCTGCTCGTGCAGACTCGTTCGGCCCACATGAGACTTTCTCTTCAACTGTGGGATACTATGAGTGGCGAACTCATTTGGGCTTCCGCGGCCGAAACGGCCTTGCAAAGCGAAGCGGTGACTCAGGACCCTGTTTTTATGGAGGATGCCGCAAGAATCACTTGGGGTAGTATGTTATCGGATTTGCTGACTGGGAAAACATCATCGAGATATACTCGCATGAATCAATTTCTTGACGATTTACTCAGCGAAAAGACCAACGAGACCCAACGCGAAGAATCCCATCAAGGACAAGTCGAAGAGTACTGGCAGTAGGACTGAAAACCTCTCGATTATTTATTAGATCGACAATATTGCCGTCGTTTTTTGGTAAAGGAAAAAGAGAGAAAAGATATTTGCAGATTTGACTAAAAAGCAAGCGGATTCCCGTGACTGCGCCATGACGGCGTAGTTTCGCCTTCTTTCAATCTGATATGCAATTCCGGCGTGCTGATTGCATTGCGGAATGGCAGCCATCATGACGCCGGGGCTTGCCGGACCAATCTATGCGAACAGGAGCGCACTGCCAATGTGCGCCGCCGTGTTTGTCGCTATCCTGATCTTCGGCGCTACCTGGTAGCGGTAACAAACTTGGGAAGTTGCCGCTGTCTCAGCTAGCCTGTTGTATTCATTACAAAATTAAGCTTCCAACAGGGGAATTGGTGGCGTCCCCAAGGGGATTCGAACCCCTGTACTCACCGTGAAAGGGTGATGTCCTAGGCCACTAGACGATGGGGACCAAAGAATTTATGGAGGGAATCTTCAGTCGAGCTGCAAATTTTGCCAAATACTGGTGGAGGTAAGCGGGATCGAACCGCTGACCTCTTGCATGCCATGCAAGCGCTCTCCCAGCTGAGCTATACCCCCGACAAAAGATGGCGAATTATACTGACCCGCCCAGTCCCAGTCAATGAAACCAGCGCAGCATCGCTGCCGCACAGAAGCTTTCCCTGAGGTCACCCTGGAAAACTGGCAAGCCGCTCATCAATGCGCTTGAGCGTCTCATCCCGGCCGAGCAACTCCAGGACAGCGTTGATCGCAGGGGTTTGCGCTTCGCCGGTTACCATCACGCGCAGCGGCATCGCGACCTTGGGCAGCTTCATCCCATGAGTGGTGGCGGCAGCCTTGATTGCCTCATGGATCGTGTGGCTTTCCCACTCGATTTTGGTGAGCCGGTCCCGCAGGTCGACGATGGCGGGCTTTACCCCGGCGCTGAAATGCTGGGCCTTGAGTTCTTCCGAAGGCTCCAGGGGCCGGAAGAAGTAGACCGCCGCGTCGGCCAGTTCCGCCACGGTGCTCGCTCGTTCCTTGAGAAGGGCTGAGACCTTCTGCAGATCAGGCCCGGTTGCCGGATCGCAACCGTCGGCTTCAAGATAAGGCGTTACGAGCTGGGCCAACCGGTCATCGCCCGCGTTCTTGAGATATTGCTGATTGAGCCATTTCAGTTTTTCGGGGTTGAATTTTGCGGGTGACCGGTGAATCGATGCGAGATCGAACCACTCCACCAACTGCTCGCGGCTGAAGATTTCCTCGTCCCCATGGGACCAGCCAAGCCGCGCCAGGTAATTGATCAGTGCCTCCGGGAGATACCCATCTTCGTGATACTGCATCACCGAGACTGCGCCATGGCGTTTTGAAAGCCGCTCCCCGTCCGCACCGAGGATCATCGGCACATGCGCATACTGCGGCTGCGGCGCACGAAGGGCCCGGAGAATATTGATCTGTCGAGGGGTATTGTTGACATGATCGTCGCCGCGGATTACATGAGAGATATCCATGTCGAGGTCGTCGACCACCACGCCGAAATTGTAGGTGGGCACGCCATCCGCGCGCAGCAGCACAAGGTCGTCCAGTTCGCTGTTGGCTACAGTGATCCCGCCTTTCACCAGATCGTTAAAGGCCACCACGCCATCCAGCGGGTTTTTCAGTCGCACCACTGGTTTCACGCCCGCGGGAGGTGTCGCTTTTGAATCGCGCCAGCGGCCATCATAACGAGGCTTCAGGCCGGCGGCGCGCTGCTGCTCTCGCATGGCGTCGAGCTCTTCCTTTGTGCAGTAGCAATAATAAGCATCGCCGGAGTTCAGCAATCCCTCTGCCACTTCATGATAGCGCTCCAGGCGCTGCATCTGGTAGAACGGGCCCTCATCATGGTCCAGCCCGAGCCAGGCCATTCCATCCAAAATTGCTTGTGTGGATTGCGCAGTTGAGCGCGCAAGATCGGTATCTTCGATTCGAAGGATGAATTTGCCCCCATGCCTGCGGGCAAAAGCCCAGGAAAACAGGGCAGTTCGCGCTCCGCCAATGTGAAGATAACCGGTAGGACTAGGAGCGAAACGAGTACGAACCATCGTGAGAAACAAGCTTATCGTGGACTGCTTTATGCAGAGAGCCAGATATTCTACGCGAGCCGGGCGCTCGTGCCGATTCTTTAATTGCTGGCGGAAGGCTTAAAACAACGAGTCAGGCGCGGGATTGCGCTGCCTTGCTGATATTTCAGGTAGTCATGCGGTGGAAAAACTGCTTCCCCGCATAAAACAGAAGGCATAGCCACTGTGCACGGATCGTTCTACTGCCGATCATTCTACTGCCTCGCAGAAATACTCATACCGCATAACTGAGCTCGTTGACCGAAAGCGGGCATTCATGCTCTAATTGCGCCTCCTCAGCAGTTTGCCTTTTACAGGGCAGCGGGCGGTTAACTCAGCGGTAGAGTGCCACCTTCACACGGTGGAAGTCACTGGTTCGATCCCAGTACCGCCCACCAGCAGCGATCTCGAAGACGCCAAACAGCGCGACAAATCCACCTCTGCTCCTCTGCTTTTCGTCGCACCGAGCGTTATAAATTACTGCTTCAGCTGGAACAGTAATCGGCAGCTCTGCCTGGTTCTTCTACTAATTCCATCAATGTCTTCGACAATTCCGAAAAATCGCACCCGCATGAGCCGGTCTATCAGCCTGAAAATAAATCGCGCCATTGGCTATCCGCTGAGACACGGAAAATATACCCCCAACCAGATTGCAACACATATTGTATTGGTAGCAATCGGCTACTTTGTAGGAGGAAAGCTGGGGCTTGCTCTGCCGTACTTGGGGGGCGAAATCAGTCCGAGCATAACATTGTTCTGGCCGCCCACGGGCATCGCATTGGCGGGCCTTCTGATTTGGGGGTTAGGCGTTTGGCCCGGGATTTATATCGGAGCGGTTGCGATAAATCTGGTCACGGGAGATCTTTCGATTCCTGTTGCCCTCGCCATCGGAATAGGCAATACGCTTGCTGCTGTGTGCGCCGTATTCCTTCTTGAACGCGCTGCACACTTCCAGCCAAGTTTTGTGAGGCGTCGAGACGTAGTATCCTTCATGGTGCTCGCCTCGGGTGCAATGCTGATATCGGCGACGGGCGGCATCATTTCCCTATTTGTTTCAGGAAAACTGGAGTCGAACCAGGTGTTTCACGCCTGGTTCGACTGGTGGCTCGGTGATACCCTCGGGGCGCTTATTTTCGCCCCCCTGTTACTTCTTTGGGCAACCCAGCGGTTAGACTCGTTCGACAATATCATCCGCTCGCCACGCCTCAGAACGGAATTCGTAGGGGCTCTCGCCGTCTGCGTCCTGACTGCGTGGCTGGTCTTCGGCGATATCTGGGCTGTAGGCCACTGGAGGCTTTCCTTGTCCTTCCTGGTATTTCTACCTTTGATCTGGATGGGCCTGCGCTTTGATGCGCTTGGGACCTCCGTGGCCACGCTTATTATTTCGCTCATCGCGGTCTGGGCCACAGCTCAAGGATTGGGCCCCTTTGCAGAAGGAGATGTCTGGCTCGACCACGTCAGTCTGTGCGCATTCATAACGACTGTTTCCCTCGTGTCACTGGTGATCATTGTTGTTCAAGCCGGGCGCAGGCAATCCGAGCATGCTGTCAAAGACAGCGAATCGCGCCTGCGCCTGGCGCTTAAAGCGGCAAATCAGGGGCTGTTCGATCTTGACCTCCGTTCGGGGGTTATGAAAGTCAGCCCGGAATACGCCAAGATACTGGGATATGACCCTCAGAGTTTTGTAGAGACAGCATCCGCATGGCGTGATCGCGTACACCCGGATGATCGCGAGCAGTTCCATAAAATCTACAATGACTACATTGCCGGGCGGCTCGAAAATTATCAGGCGGAATTTCGGCAACGCACCAGCCAGGGTGACTGGAAATGGATTCTTTCGCTGGGAAACGTGGTTGAATGGGACAGCCGCGGATTCCCCAAGCGCATGCTCGGCACTCATACTGACATTAGCGCGCAAAAACAGACCGAGGAAGAGCTGCTGAAGGCGCTGGAGGGTTTGCGCGCTTCCGAAAAACTGCAACGCAAACAGAGATCGCTCGCAGAACGCGAACAAAGCCATATGCGTGCGCTGCTCTCAGCCATGAATATCGGTATCCTGTTCGAAGACAATGACCCTCGCATAGAGTATGTAAACCCGGCTTTTTTAAAAATGTGGGACATCGGTGGCCAGGCGGAACTCGTGGGAATGCCGAGCCGAGCTGTCCTGGAGCAATCGATGGGGCACTTCGCGCGCACGCCTGAGGTATCCAAAGATATTCTTGCAGACGAACCTGGAAACCGCCTGGAACTCGATTTGAGCAACGGCCGAACCCTTACACAAACCTCGCACTGCGTAACCGATGCGGAAGGAAACAGCCTGGGACGGCTATGGATCTATGAAGACGTCACATTATCAGCGCCAGGCGGCTGAACAAATGATTTATATGGCAGAACGGGATCCCCTTACCGGGCTGTACAACAGGCATCGCTTCCAGGAACAACTTGAAAACATGATTGCGTCCTCGATACGCAATAAAACCCAGTTTGCATTGCTTTACTTTGATCTTGACGATTTCAAGTACATCAATGACACCTTCGGGCACCGGGCTGGCGATACGGTACTGAAGCGGGCGGCGGGAGAGATTTCCGCTATTGTCCGCCATATCGAAATATTTGCGCGGCTGGGCGGCGACGAGTTCGCAATTTTGAGTGCGGTCCAACCCGAGGGAGACATCAGCGCTCTACCGGCCCGCATCGTAGCTGCCATTGGCTCGATTCCCTTGCAGTTTGGCGATACCCATGTAAATCTTACGAGCAGCGTGGGAGTCGCCATCTTTCCCAAACATGGGGAGACAGCCGAAGACCTCATTGCCCATGCCGACGCCGCCATGTATCAGGCCAAGAACCGCGGCAAAAACACATGGACGATGTACGATCCGGCGCGGGATTCTTCCCAGGCCATGGTTCGCCACATGTCCTGGCATAACAGAATTACCCAGGCCCTCGAAAAGAATCTATTCGAGTTGCATTTCCAGGGCGTCTTCCATGCGGAGCAGCGAGAACTCAGTCACCTGGAAGTACTTATCCGGATGCGCGACCCGGACGACCCTTCAAAACTGATAATGCCCGGACAATTCATCCCGGTGGCCGAAAAAAGCAAGCAGATTGTGCATATAGACCGTTGGGTCATCAGGCGGAGTATTGAACTTCTGGGCCAGAATCTAAATTTACCGCCGCTGGCCATCAATATATCGGGGCGCACGTTTGATGAGCCGGAGATACCCCAATTCATCCGTAACTTACTCAGCGAATGGAATGTGGATCCCAGCCGCTTTATCATCGAACTGACCGAGACAGCGGCAGTTTCCGACATCCAGGATGCGCAGCGTTTCATTGAAGCTATCGGCCAGACCGGATGCCGGGTATGCCTCGATGATTTCGGCGCCGGCTTTTCAACCTTTGGCTACCTTAAGTATTTGAATGCGGAGATACTCAAAATAGACGGCCTGTTCATACGCGATCTCCCCGATAATCGGGACAATCAGATTTTTGTTAAAGCCATGGTTCAGGTTGCGCGCGGGCTTGGCAAAATCACAGTGGCGGAATTCGTCGAGAATGCGGCAACGCTGGAGATGGTGTGTGACTTGGGGGTGGATATGGTTCAGGGCTACTACCTTGAGCGACCCAGGGCCCAGAAGGCGGTGCAACAGCAATTTGAGAAACCTCTTCCGGAGCCGGAATAAGGCTGGGACAGGCGAGAAGCCGTGTAAGCGAGGTTGATACTGCTGAGGAGGAAAAGGATGGGTATCAGTATGGGTATCAATATGAAATTCACGGGTATGTATTTACGCATTGCCGCCTCCCTGCTCATTTGTCTTCCCGCCTATGTGCTCCAACCCCTACAGGCATCGGCGCAAAATCCTCCCAGGGTCGAATTCAGAAAAGATGGCCAAACGGTCGAAGTTTTCTCTGTCGATGACCTTGTTGCGATTGGCACCGCCGTCCCATTGAAGGTTTTCGAGGCACATGAGAAAGAGGACCGCATTTATCGCGCAATCCCCACTCGGCCTGTATTCGATCGGATATTCGGGAAAGATTGGGAAAAGGCGCGGCAGATGGTTTTCACGTCCATTGACGGGTATCAGCCCAGCGTTCCGGTGGAGAAGTTTTTGGCCCATAAGGCCTATCTTGCATTTGCTCACGAAGATGGTTCGCCATTCACCATGACCAACAAGCTGCAAAACAATGAAAATGTGCCGCTCGGGCCGCTTTACCTGGTATGGGACAATATCGGCTCAAAAGCTCTGCTTGAATCGGGCGCTTCGGATATGCCTTATCAGATCAAAACGATTGAGCTCAAGTCTGAGGATCCATTTTCCAATCTGGCGCCACCTCGGGGGTCATCGGAACATGTCCGTAGAGGATTTGAACACTTTCGCAAATACTGCGTGTCCTGCCACACCGTTAATGGTGAAGGCGGCGGCAAAGCGCCGGAACTCAATTATCCCTTGAGCGTGACAGAGTACATCAGGCCGGAATACCTGAAGCGGTGGATCGAACACCCCCAGAGCATCCGGTACAACACCACCATGCCGGCGCTCGGGCAAGAGATCCCGAATCGCGACAGGGTTGCCGATGAGATTATCGCTTACCTTAAAATGATGAGCATCAGGAAACGGCCGCCGGAGAAATCCTCTGACAGACAGTAGCAGTTTCTTTAACCGCCGCTTTGTCGGAATGCCAGTTGTGGGCTCGTTGGCCGTGTTATTCCACCAGGTTTATTTTCCCCAGAATAAAATCCCGCAGCACGACTGCGTTATTGTGGACTTCGTCATGTGCCGAGTACACGAGCGTGATCGGACCCTTACGGGCAAGCTCGCGCAATTCCTTCATTTGATCCGAATGCCGGTTTAGTTCAACTACGTAGCGATCCCGAAATTCATCCCAGCGGGCGGGGTCGTGCCCGAACCATTTCCGCAGTTCATTGCTTGGCGCGAGGTCTTTGACCCATTGATCTATACACGCGTCGTCTCTGCTGAGGCCACGAGGCCATAACCTGTCCACCAGTATACGCACGCCATCGGTGCGCTCTGCAGGATCATAGGCACGCCTCAGTTTGATGCTTCCAGCCTTGACGATACTCATCATTGCCTCCGCAATTTGAAGGGCGGCGAGCGTATCTGTCCTTTATTGCTGCTCCCTCATCATTCCGGGGGCTTGCTAAGTTCCAAAAGCTCGTCAAGAATCTCCCTCTTCTGTTCATCCAGCTCGGCATATCGCGCATATAGCTCGTCGAGATCTCGCTCGTATCGCTGGAGACGGTCCTGCCGCTCTTGCTGCAGTCTTACCGTCTCATCATAATTGATGGGCGGCAGGTTGCTCAGCCCTCCCCCTGGTAGCACCTGGGGATAAATTCCTGCGAGTTCGTTACGGCGCAGCTCCTGTATCATCTGGAACTGCTGGTAAAGGGATTGCTGGACCTGATTGATAGCATTTAATCTTGTTTGCAGCTCAATTATTCGCGGGTCAGGCAGCCGTAAGCCCGGCTCGGGCGGCGGAGCAACTTGTCCAAAGGCAACAGTAGAGAAACTTGCAAGGAAAAAAAGCGCGAGGATGCTGGATTTCACGATTCCCCCGAGGGTATAGCGTCGCCATGAGCTGTTCAGCCGTAAGCTGCTGAGCTGCCCATCAACCGATCCGCAAATTGTTCTGGCCGGCCTGCCATCGCAACAAGCACAATCCAAAGATAGTCTGACGTTTAAGCCCCGGTTTTACAAGGCCCGGAAGAAAATGAACGAGATTTGCAAACGCTTATCTTCCAGTTCCGGTGAGGCGCGGCAGAATTTCGGACCCAGGCCCTTGATATATACAGTGATAGCAATGTGGCTTGTGAGAACGGTCAGCGAAGCGGGTTGGTCAGCGAAGCATGTGCTCAGAAACGGGTTGGTCCACGAGCGGTTCCCAGGAGTTGCAGTAATCCCGCCAATAAGTTGTATCATCAATATATACATCGTATACGCGGCAAGATCATGTCAGGCACCGATTCCAACACCGAAACCGAATCGCCATTTGTGCATCGGCCTTTGACAGCGAAAAAAGGGCGGGGCGCCGTCTCGAATCTGCAGGGCCGCTATGAAACACTTATCCGGGAAGAGATCGACGACGGCTGGTCGCACGCCGGTACCGGCGATCCCGGCCTTGACGCGTCCCACGCACCTGGAGACGAACCCCTGCAAGGTACATGGAAAACACAGGTTATCGAGGAGCACGCCAAGAGCATATTGAGCCGCAACCAGTCCCCCGATGTGCCATTCAGCATATCCCTCAACCCGTACCGAGGCTGCGAGCATGGCTGTATTTATTGCTTCGCGCGGCCAACGCACAGTTATCTCGGCTTATCTCCGGGACTGGATTTCGAGAGCAAGATTTTTGCCAAGGTCAATGCGCCTGAGTTATTGAGGCGCGAGCTTGCAAAGCCATCCCACCAACCGGAACCGCTTGCGCTGGGAGTGAATACGGATGCGTACCAACCGTGCGAGCGTGAGCTCCGCCTGACCCGTCGGGTACTGGAAGTGCTGCACGAGTGCGAACATCCGGTGGCCTTGATCACTAAATCATCTTTGATCGAACGCGACATCGACCTGATCGCCGACATGGCATCCCGGCGTCTCGCGATGGCAGCGGTAACCATTACAACTCTCGACTCCACGATCGCGCGAACCCTGGAACCCCGCGCAGCGGCGCCCGCCCGCCGCCTGCGCACAATCAAGACTCTTGCTGATGCCGGGATTCCAGTCGGTGTCAGCGTTGCGCCCGTCATTCCGTTTGTAACCGATTCGGACCTCGAGCGTATTCTCGAAGCAGCCGCGGAGGCGGGTGCCATCAATGCGGGCTACGTAATGCTGCGCCTGCCGTGGGAAGTCAGCCCGCTGTTCCGGCAATGGCTTGAAGCGCATTTTCCAGATCGGGCAGCCCGAGTGATGAGCCGGGTACAGGATATGCGCGGAGGCAAGGATTACGACTCCAGCTTCGGCAAGCGCATGCAGGGGGAAGGCATATGGGCGGACCTGATCCGGCAGCGATTCGAGAAAGCTGTTTCGCGACTCGGCATAGGCATCCGCTCGGGCCGCTTCAAAGGACTCGATTCTTCGCGCTTTCGCCGACCTTTCGCTGGCACCTCGCCCGCAGGAGGCGACCAAGCCAGATCTCGCGGCACTTCCGGACGCGTGGCCAGAAACATCCCGATGAATCACGAAAAGAACGACTCAACAGGCAGCGAAGCGGACAATGCAGGAAGGGACCCGGCAGCGGTTCAGCTTCAGCTATTCTAACGAGACTTTGAAGGGTGGAGCCCAATGGCAAGCGCGCGTAAAGATGCCAGTCACGCGCGCTGAACGATATACCGGAGGAAATTGAGAGAAAAATCATGCATTTCTTACTGGTACTCGGCATCATTGTCGCGATCGCGGCGGTGGCTTTTGCCCTGCAGAACAACACAGTGGTCACGGTTGCATTCGGCGCCTGGAGCTTTGACAGCTCACTTGCAATGGTTCTCCTGCTCGCGCTAGGCATTGGTGCACTCATCGCCATTTCCCTTTCATGGCCCGCGTTCATCAGGAATTCATGGACCAGTTCGCGGCTGCGCCGGCAGGTCAACAAGCTGCAGGATGACAAGACTATGCTCGAGCAGCGGGTTGCCCAGCTTGAAGAGGAATTGCGCAGGGTAAGCCCGGAACCCGTACCATCCGAGCCTCCGCGTTACCTGGGACTGAAATCCATACTCATCGGTGACAAGCCCGAAAGTCCGAGCGAATAATTCCTCATATTATTTCGCATGTCTCCCTGTTTTACAGCCGACCATCTTGCCAATGAAGCTGGCTGCGTGGAAAACCTGCTCTTGTCGCTGGAATGGGACAGGGACCGTGCCGGGCGGATAAGGCATCAGGCCGAGCGGTTTATCCGTGGTATCCGCAACCACGGGGATGGGTTGAGCACAATTGAAACCTTTCTTGAGCACTATCCGCTGGAGAGCGCCGAGGGCCTCGCCCTCATGAACCTCGCCGAAGCCCTGCTTCGCATCCCTGACGCGGATACTGCGGATGCTCTGATTACCGAAAAATTGGGAACGGCAACGTGGAAAAGCGAAGAAGGCGGCGGCGTGATGAAGCTCGCCGATGCAGGGATCAATCTCGCCCGCAAAATGCTCCAAAGATCTCCGAGCCCCCTCAAGCGTTCGTTGATTCGAAAGGGGGCGGAACAAGCCGTGAGACGCATTGGACATCAATTCGTCCTGGGAGAACATATCGCTGATGCGCTGTCCGCTGCAAAAATGCTGGAGCATCGCGGGTATGGCATATCCTGCGATATGCTCGGGGAGGCCGCCCGCACCGCTGCCGAAGCACAGCGGTATTTTGAGGCCTATGCCGCCGCGGTCGATACGCTTGGCGGACCAGGACGTTCGCGCTATAAACCGGGAATTTCCGTCAAGCTTTCGGCACTTCATCCACGGTATAGCTGGACACAAAAGGATAGATGCGTTCCTGACATTGCTGACCGGCTGAGCGAGCTTTGTTTTAAGGCAGCGGAGAATGATATATCCCTCACCGTTGATGCCGAAGAAGCGGATCGCCTGGAAATTTCCTGGGAGATCATTTCAATCGTTGCCGCCCTGCCCCAGCTGCGCGGTTGGGATGGGTTCGGGCTGGCGATACAGGCCTATGATAAACGCTGCTTTCGGCTCATCGATGCCATTAGCCGCCTGGCTGACGAGAGTTCGCGGAAGCTGCGCGTGCGCCTGGTGAAGGGCGCGTATTGGGATGCTGAAATCAAGCGCGCCCAGGTATTGGGGCTGCCCGATTACCCCGTCTTCACTCGCAAAGCTAATACTGATGTGTCATATCTGGCCGGAGCGCGAAAACTCCTTGGACTCCGGGATCAGGTTTACCCGATGTTCGGCACACACAATGCTCATACGGTTACGGCCATCCTTGACATGGCCGGAAATAAGGAGGGGTTCGAATTCCAGCGGCTTCACGGCATGGGTGAAGCCTTGTATGACACAGTGCTTGCGGAATATGAGGTTCCCGTCACGGTCTACGCCCCGGTAGGGAACTACGAGGTACTGCTGCCTTACCTGATCCGCCGCATGCTGGAAAATGGCGCCAACACATCTTTCGTTCACCAGGTTTGGGGAAGCTCTCTTGAGAAAGTGTTAAAGGATCCGATTGAGGAAGTCACTCAAACCCAGCCTGGGCGTAATCCACAGATACCACTGCCACTGGATCTTTATGGGGCTGAGCGAAGGAATTCAGGAGGTTTGGACCTGTCCGCCGAAGTGGTAAGAACCGGTTTTCTCGATGGCATCCCCTCCTCCGATGCGTGGCGGAAGGTAACAGTAACGCCGATTATCAACGGGCGAATCGCTGACCATGAAATACGGGAAGATATTCATCCCCAAACGGGCCCGGCCAACAGGAACGAAACAATTGCGCAGGTACGGGAAGCCACCCAGGATGATCTGAAGACCGCGTTCATGGCCGCCCAACAAGGCTCCAGCCAATGGTCCGGGGTGCCGGCCCGCCAACGGGCGGAAGTGCTGCGCCGTACGGCAGACCTCGTTGAACGTGATATGACCCAATTCGTTGGATTATTGCAGTATGAAGGCGGGAAGACTCTCCAGGATGCTATAAGCGAAGTGCGCGAAACCGTCGATTTCTGCCGCTACTATGCCGCGCAGGGGGAACGCCTGTTCGATGAAAAGGGAATAGCGCTCCACGGCCCGACAGGAGAAGAAAATCGGTTGGTCATGGAAGCACGCGGAATATTCGTGTGCATCAGCCCCTGGAATTTTCCGTTGTCCATTTTCATGGGGCAGATTGCGGCCGCTCTCGTGGCGGGGAATAGTGTCATTGCCAAACCGGCGGAGCAGACGCCACTCATTGCGTTCGAAGCCGTACGCCTGCTGCTCGATGCAGGCGTCCCCTCTGCCGCTATCACCTTGCTGCCGGGAGGTGGTCAGATTGGCGCGGCGCTCGTGGCACATCGGGATGTAAGCGGAGTTGCTTTTACCGGGTCCGTCGAGGTGGGGCACCTCATCAATCGTGCCCTGGCCGCAAAAGACGGACCCATCGTTCCCCTTATTGCGGAAACCGGCGGCCAGAACGCCATGATAGTGGACTCGACCGCGTTGCCGGAACAGGTGATCGATGACGTGCTGCTGAGTGCTTTCGGTTCGGCCGGGCAACGTTGCTCGGCTTTGCGCGTGCTTTATTTACAGGAAGAAATCGCCGGCAGGGTGATCGAACTGCTGCGGGGCGCAATGATGGAACTGCGCATTGACGATCCGATCCGGTTTTCGACGGATATTGGTCCTGTCATCGATGCAGACGCCTTTCATTCCCTGTCCGACCATCTGCAAGACCTCAAAAACCATGGCACGCTGATCGGCCAGGCGTCCCTGCCCGAAGGATTGGACGGATGGTACATCGCGCCCGCCGCGTATGAGATTGACAGTATTTTCCGCCTTCCCGGGGAAGTGTTCGGCCCCATCCTGCACGTCATTCGCTACGCGGCAAATGATCGCGCCAGAGTTATCAATGATATCAACGCAACAGGCCATGGCCTGACATTCGGCATGCACAGCCGCCTGCAACAGAGAACCGCCGAGACCGTACGGCGGATCAAAGCAGGCAATGTCTACATCAACCGAAGCATGATCGGAGCAGTGGTAGGGGTACAGCCATTCGGAGGCCGCGGCCTGTCAGGAACCGGTCCGAAAGCCGGAGGCCCAAACTACCTGCAGCGGTTTGTAATCGAAAAGTCTATCGCGATCAACACTGCTGCCATCGGAGGAAATGTCGCTCTTTTAAACGTCGGGGCGGAATAGGAGGTCAGCAACGTTGGTGCAGGACGGCGAAGTCTGGCGTGTCTCTCCCTAGTCCGCCGCAACCGGGAAAGGGAAATTAAGGGGAAGTTAAGGGGGAAGTTAATGGCAATTAATTAAAATTAAGGGAGGTTAAGCGAAGTTACGGGGAACCCGCCTGTCGCCATTTTACTTCATCAGCTTGCGCAATTGCGGCGGCTGCTATACCTCTGCCGCCGATTCGAGCCGCTTCCATAAACATTTGCCCTTGCTCTCGCGCTCAATACTTTCGAGTTGTTGTGCATGGGCTTCGAGTTCCTCCTCGGTGGGAGGCAGGACGATCAGCTCCAGACCATCCAGCGTCGCAGCGAAATTAAGCTCGGAAGAGGGTTCCAGGTCGATCAGGAGGGTCTCCTGGCCCCGCGTCATGGCCAGATATACTTCGGCCAGCAGCTCGGCGTCGAGCAACGCCCCGTGCAGCGACCGATGCGAATTATCGATCTCGTAGCGATCGCACAGCGCGTCCAGGCCGTTTTTCTTGCCGGGGTACAGCTCCTTCGCCATTTTCAGGGTATCCGTGATCGAATGGCAGCACTGGCTTAACTGAGAGAGCTCCGTGAGACTCAATTCATGGTCGATGAACGGCACGTCGAAAGCCGCGTTATGTATGATCAGCTCAGCTCCATCGACGAATTCGAGCAGCTCCAGGCCAATCTCGCGAAACTTGCGTTTGTCCTGGAGAAACTCGAAAGTCAATCCGTGAACCTGCAGCGCCCCCGCCTCGATATCGCGCTCCGGGTTCAGGTAATAATGAAAACGCCGGCCCGTCAGCCTCCGGCTTCGCATTTCCACCGCAGCGATTTCGATGATGCGATGACCCAGCTTGAAATCGAGACCTGTGGTTTCAGTATCTATGAAGATCTGGCGCATATAGGTGTCAGCATGTTGATTGGTTGATCAGGAACGGCATCAGATGGGATAGGTAAGATATGTGTAAGGCACGTTATAAGGTATGTCTTCGAATTCGCCGGAATGATAAGGCTCGCTTGCAGTTGCCGAGTCTGCGTGAGCCAAGCCTGGACTGCCATTCCCAAATCAGGCGATCTCCGGGGGTCCTTCAGACTGACTTGTCCGGGTGAGGATGCGATTCGCTCGCCGAGCCTGCCTGCACCGTCTGGGCTCCCATATTGGCAAGCTGGTCTGCGCGCTCGTTGCCGTCGTGCCCGGAATGGCCGCGCACCCACAACCATTCTACGGAGTGACGCTGCGCCAGCAAATCGAGTTCTTTCCACAGATCGTCGTTTTTTACCGGTTTCTTGTCGGCGGTGCGCCAACCCCGCGTCTTCCAGCCGTGAATCCACTCGCTGATGCCCTTCTGAACATAAGTTGAATCGGTGTGCAGGCGCACCCGGCAAGGTTGTTTCAGCGCTTCAAGCGCACGAATGACCGCGAGCAGTTCCATGCGATTGTTGGTGGTCAGTTTCTCGCCACCGAATAGTTCGCGCGCGTGCCCATTGCATTTAAGCAGGGCGCCCCACCCCCCGATGCCGGGATTGCCCTTGCAGGCGCCGTCGGTGAATATCTCCACCACGCGGGGGTTGCTGATACTCACTCGCCGCCCTGCCGTTTTATCCCTGCTGCGCTACTGCGCGCCGCCCTCCGAGGCCTGTTTCCGGACGTGTCGTCCGTCACCTTCTGCGGCCTGGGAGCGTTCTGCGAAACGGCCGCCAGGCGCTGTCTGGCGGCTCGCACGTCTTTCCACTCCGGCTTGATTACACGCATTCCATGAACGCGTTTGACCGCCGTGAGGAAATATACCCCGCCGGAAAACGGCCACCATCGGTCACCCGCCGCCTCCATGAAATGAAAACGATTCAACCACTTTTGCTGGCTGAACGGAGGCGTGTAACAGCACAACCGGTCTTCGGTAATCTCGAAATCCAGCAGAGCCAGCCAATCCTTGAGCCTGGGCCGGGCGATGAAATTGCCCCGCCACGGAAAATTGTCTTCTATGGAACCGAAAAGTCCCCGCAGGCCCCAGAGGCTCCTGGGGTTGAATCCGCCAATGATGACGTGGCCCTCGGGCATCAACACCCGCTGCACCTCCCGCAGGATCTGGTGGGGATTGGCGCTGAATTCAAGGATATGGGGCAGGAGTACCAGATCGATGCTGTTCGTTTCAATCGGCAGAAAGTCTGGCGCCGCGCGCACCACCGAGCCTGCTTCACCCGCGACGCAGAATTGAAGGGGCATTCGGTTGGCACGCAGGAAAGGATATTCCGGAAAGCCGATCTGCATAGCATGATAGCCAAAAACATTTGCCACGGCCTGGTCGTAATAATTCTGCTCCCGCTCCAGCAGATACTGTCCCAGGCAAGTGTTGAACCATTCAACCGCGTTTCGTGTTGGCATATATAATGTGAGCTGGGCCGATTGAATTCCAACAGCAGACTGAGCGGTACGGCCCGATCAGATCAATTTCAGTCAGCGCGACAATCATTATTCTTTCCTTGCGATATTATCGGACAACCCATCCTATCACTCGACCATGTGACTACCATGACCGCACCTAATGTCGTTGCCGTTCGCGCATTCACTGATAATTACATCTGGGTCATTCGCGACCATCATCATGCTGTAGTGGTCGATCCTGGCGATGCCACGCCTGTGCTGGACTACCTGAGCCAGGAGAACCTGAAACTCGCCGCCATCCTCAATACCCATCACCATAATGATCACGTCGGCGGAAACGCCGCTTTGCTGCAGAAGTTTCCGGTACCCGTTTACGGGCCCGCGAACGAGCATATCCCGACACTCACGCACCGCCTCAAAGAATGCACGGACAAAGAAAGCGAAGAAGGCTGTGCCTATATTTCGGAATTCTCGCTCAGTCTCCACGTGCTGGATATTCCTGGTCATACTGCCGGACATATTGCATATTATGGCGCAAACATGCTGTTTTGTGGGGACACCCTCTTTGCCTGCGGGTGCGGCAAGCTATTCGAAGGTACTGCGCAGCAAATGGCTCACTCACTGGAAAAATTGGCCGATCTGCCGAACGAAACCCTTGTTTATTGCGGGCACGAATACACGCTCAACAATATCCGCTTCGCGCGAGTCGTGGAACCGGGCAACCAGGCGTTGATCGAACGCCAAGCCGTCGTGGAAAACTTGCGAAGCCAGGGTTTGCCCACACTGCCCTCAACCATCGCCCTGGAAAAAGCGACAAATCCGTTCCTGCGCTGCCAGCAGCCGGAAGTCATCCACAATGCCAGCAGCCATGCGGGCAAACAGCTGTCTGATCCTGTCGATGTTTTTGCCACGATCAGGGACTGGAAGAACCATTTCTAGGGCCTCCTGCTCAACTGACCGCATAAGATCTCGCCAGTTCACGCGCCTTGCTCTGACTTGATAAGCAGGCTGAATCGAGTCTTGGGGGGAGATACGGCGCACGCGCAAGCGCCAAGAGTAAAAAACCCTGGCGATAAGACCGCAAACCGCCAGTCAAGGGTTGCTCCCTCGCCAGGCGGCTGCAGCTCAAAAATTCAACTCATCTTTCGATAAATCCAGTACGTCATCTGCCTTAAAAGAACACTCGCGAGGCCGAACCCTGAAGACGAGTCACGGTGTAAAAATCACGCTGCCCATTTATCGGCAGGACAGAGAACCGATGCAGAGTGGTGATTCCCACAGTTTCCACGGGTACTGTCTGCTCTCCCGGTATATTCACCCGAGGCAGCAAAAGGCTGAAAGTGGTTCCGCCCGTATCCACTGTCATGCGGATCGTAACACTGACAAGAGTGCCAATCTCCGTCACGACACCGCGAATCTGATCACCAGTAAAGCTGAGCGTTTGTTGCAAATCCTGATAGCTGAAATGCGGCTTTCCGTCGATACCGGTAGTCGAATAGGTAATATTGAGGTGCTTGCCGCTCAGCTGATACAGATTAGGCGTCTGAGCGGCCTGACTGACAGGCTGTCCTGCTTGCATGGTACCTCCTTTTATTTAAAAGGACTGAAAAGAATCAGCGATTCTCATTGAAGGGAAGGAACTGGACATCAAACAGAGTGCGTTGCCTCTCAGCTCCTATTATTAATAATAGGACCCAATTGTTTGGAAGGCAAGGCAGGGAAAAGGGAAAAGGGAAAAGGGGGAGAAAGACGGGAGGATGCAGTCGCGGTGCGTCAAACACAACAAATCAGTATTTCCTGCTACCGTCCGATCCCTTTACATTGACAGAAAGGCGTTCCGAACAAGATTTTTTTCGGCCAACCCTCCAATACCCTCAGTTTTACCTTCACCACGAATTCATTCGCTTGCAATTTGTTCAAAGACTCCGCCCGCCGCAAAATGTATTTTTTGCGCCTTATGCCAGCCTCCGAATGCCTCTTCGACGGTGAACAGATTTATTGAGGGGAACCGCTCGCTGTACGCTGCCCGAACGAGCGCATTCCGTGGGCGGTAATAATGTTTGGCCGCAATCTCTTGCGCGTGATAAGTATAGAGATACTCGGTATATGCGGCACTTGCGTCACGGGTCCCACCCTTTCCGTCCGCCGCCATGCTGATGGGATGCTCAGCCAATATCGAGATCGAGGGCACGACAATCTCCAGATGATCCGCACCCTTTTCCTGTACGAGAAAATGAGCTTCGCTTTCCCAGGCCAGCAAAATATCTCCCGCCCCCTGCTCAATGAATGCAGCCGCCGCCCCTCCCTTTCCAGTTTTGGAATCCAATGATATGACGTTTGCGAATAGTCTTTTTACAAACTCGAGTGCAGCCGCTTCATTTCCGCCTGATTGCTTGAGCGCATAGCCCCATGCTGCAAGGTAGCTCCAGCGCCCGTTTTCTGACGTTTTTGGACTCGGTGCAATGACCTGTGTACCGGGATGCAAGAGATCGTTCCAGTCCTTGATCCCCTTCGGATTTCCTTTGCGCACCAGGAATACGATGGTGGAGGTATATGGAGAGGCATAATGCAGATCCGGCGCCAGCGGCTCCCACGACGACGGAATAAGATTTGGGTTTTCCCAAAACCCCTTTCCGGGAAGCGACAAAACCAGGGCGGTCACGTTTAATCCATCAATTGCGGCATGTACCGGTCTTCCCGATGGCGTGTGCGCTTGTCTGATACGGACGGTTGCTCCGGTACGCGCCCGCCAATGTCTCGCAAACGCTTCATTCAAGTCCGCATGCAATGTTTCGGAAGGATTGGCCACTGAATCGTGCAGGGTGGTGTTAAGCATTCCATACGCTCCACCCAGACTGACGAGGAAAATAAATACGCTGATTACGAGACGAGAATCGAAAAAAATCATTTTTATCTCCTCCAATGTATAACAGTTGAAGGAAATCTATCACTCTCTCCCCGCCACTAAAACCAAGAAAATATGGATAGCTTATCAATTCCTTATCTGCAATTTTCCGGGGAGCGCACTCGTTTGAGGCACACTGGTACTTCAAGGTCTTCAAGTACCATGAGCCAGAACCCTAATGATGCTTCGTTATACGCAAAACCGATAAACAAATGAAAGATTATTGGTTCCCTGAAGAAAAAAGGGTTGGTAAATTTCGTTGCGTGTTTATCTTCTCCTCTGTGTAACTGACAAGCCTCGATTTCACCATGAGGTTCAACAGGCGCCAGTACCTTTTGGCGCCTTTTCTTTATCCTAACTGCGAGAACGGGCGCAAGTTTCCCGGGTGGAATAATGGCCTCTGGAGGACAAGGCAGTACGCGCCCCGGCATGAACAGGGGACTGTGGGATTGATTGAGGTCAGTAAGGTTAAGGTTGCGGACAAGGCATGAGGCCCAGCTAGCGCCCGGACACTGGCCATACCCAAGTACCCAGATTACCCGGCTGCACTTCGGCCCTCCGCTTCGCGGGAGCAAGCATAGAGTGCATATGGAAAATACGCAGCGACAAATTCTGGAAAATTTCTTGAAATCAGCTCTTCTTGTGTAAGGGGTCTAGGGGAGTGCGGTGGAATTTCTGCCAATCCATTAAGAAATATTAAAAAACGGTTATATATTTATAATTTTTTCATATAAAGTATAACGCGCAACAACTTTCTGAAGCATCCGATATCAACTCATGTACTTATCCATCCAGGGAGAAAAGAAATGACAGATATTCATCAGGGACACTCCGCGCTCGGAGACGTGGCGGCCCGCACGCTGGCCAATGCCACCAAAACCGTTCCTCAGCTGCGGCTCATCACGCCACGCTGGTTTGTTCACATGCTGCAGTGGGTTCCGGTCGAGGCCGGTATCTACCGGGTCAACAAGGTAAAGAACCCCAACAAGATCACCGTGGACTGCTCCCAGAAAGAAGAAGAGCGCGAATTCGATACGACTTTCGTTGATTACGAGGAGTGGGGACGGGAGTACTACCTTAGCGCAGTCAACACCGTGGTGGACATTCACACCCGCGTTTCCGACCTGTACAGCAGCCCCCACAACCAGATTCACGAGCAGGTTCGCCTGGCAATCGAAATCGTCAAGGAGCGGCAGGAGCGAGAGCTTCTCAACAACGAGGAGTATGGGCTGCTCAGAAATGTGGATAACAGCATGAAGATTTCGGCTCGCATCGGCCCACCCACGCCGGACGACATGGATGAGCTGATTGCACGCGTCTGGAAAGAACCAGCATTCTTCCTGGCTCACCCTGCAGCCATTGCCGCGTTTGGGCGGGAATGCACTCGCCGGGGCGTTCCGCCGCCCACGGTTTCGCTTTTTGGCTCGCAGTTCCTCACTTGGCGCGGATTTCCCATCATTCCCTGCGATAAGATCGATGTCGTCGGGGGCAAGACCGCCATCCTGCTGCTGCGCGTCGGAGAAAGCCGCCAGGGCGTGGTCGGGCTGTACCAGCCCGGGCTGACGGGTGAACAGGGCATGGGCCTGTCGGTGCGCTTCATGGGCATCAATCACAAGGCCATCTCGTCTTATCTGATTTCGCTCTACTGCTCGCTGGCGGTTCTCACCGAGGATGCGGTTGGCATACTTGAAAACGTCGAGGTTGGTAAATATCATGACTACAAGCATGAATACGCCAAGTAACCCGCTGCCGCTGGGCGCATTGAGCGGAGTGGGAGTACCGGGCGGCCTTCCCGATGTCGCCGAGCTTACGCGCCTTGCCAACGAATTCTATTCGACTCCGCCGGGATACCCGACTCCACCGGGGCCGCGGGTATCGGGGAAACCGCCGGGCGAAGTTAACGAGCCGCCGTCCGGCATAAACGAAGCCGCCCCCTGGTCTTCCCCTGCCTTCGGAACGCCTTACAATGTTCCCCACTCCGCGGCGGGCGCCCATGTTGCGCCGTCTTTTTTGGATAATCGCCCTACAGGGCTACCATCCGAGGTTCCTGGTTCGGACGCTGTTGCCTCTTATCCCGGCGCGAACGCGGTCCAATCGGTGGCTCCCGAGGGTCCATACCATGTGCCCCCTTCCGCTTCCGCCGCGCCGTTCTCGCGAACGCCCGCGCCGACACCGGTTGCCCCGAGGGGACCTTACGGTGTGCCGCCCTCCGCCGCCGCAGCGCCTGTGCCGCGAACACATGCCTCGTCCGCTGTTGCGCCCGAGGGCCCGTACCATGTACCCGCTTCCGCTTCCGCCGCGCCGTTCTCGCGAGCGCCTGCGCCGACCCCGGTTGCCCCGAAGGGACCTTACGGTGTGCCTCCCTCCGCCGCCGCAGCGCCTGTGCCGCGAACACATGCCTCGTCCGCTATTACTCCCGAGCGGCCATACAACGTGCCCCCGTCGGCTGCCGCGGGGCCAGGACCGGGGTTTGCACCATTCGCTCCAACGGCGCCAGGATCCCATTACGCGATTCCCTATGCAGGCGCTGCCGCGCAGGCAGCGAACCTGCCGGAGCCGCCGGCGTTTGGCGCAGACATTCCGTTTGCCGATGCCGGTCGGTTTACAGCCTTTCCGGGCGTACCTTCCGTCCTTCCCTCCTATGATATTCCCGGCATCAATACGCGCACCTCGGCTGGCACGGGTGCCGTGCCCGTCCCAGGAGCAGGTGAGCCATCGTTCTATTTCCTTGATGGAGTGAATCCGTTCGGCAGCGGCGCACGGACGTCGGGGTTGGCTGGAATGCAAGGGCTGGGGGCGCATCCCGCATTCGATGCCAATGCCGTGCGGCGTGACTTCCCGATCCTGAGCGAACGCGTAAACGGGCGGCCACTTATCTGGCTGGACAATGCCGCGACCACGCAGAAGCCTCAGTCTGTCATCGACCGCCTGACGTACTTCTACCAGCACGAAAACTCCAACATTCACCGTGCGGCGCATGAGCTGGCTGCGCGAGCCACTGATGCTTACGAAGGCGCGCGGGAAACGGTGCGTCGCTTTCTCAATGCGCCATCGGCCGACGAGATCGTTTTTCTCCGGGGAACGACCGAGGCGATCAACCTTGTCGCTCACAGCTGGGGCCGGCAGAACGTCAGGGAAGGGGACGAGATCGTGATTACCTGGCTGGAACACCACGCCAATATCGTGCCCTGGCAGCAGTTGTGCAACGAGGTGGGTGCCAAACTGCGCGTGGCGCCGGTGGATAACGATGGGCAGATACTGCTGGACGAATACCAGAAACTGCTCGGCTCGCGTACCAAGGTGGTGTCGCTCTCCCAGGTTTCGAACGCGCTTGGTACCGTAACCCCGGCCCGGCAGATGATTGAGATGGCACATCGCGTTGGCGCACGGGTGCTGGTGGATGGGGCGCAGTCGGTCTCGCACATGCGCGTGGACATGCAGCAGCTCGATTGCGACTGGTTTGTTTTCTCCGGCCACAAGGTATTCGGTCCAACAGGGATTGGTGCCCTGTACGGGAAAAGGGACCTCCTCAATTCAACTCCCCCATGGCAGGGAGGCGGGAACATGATCCAGAACGTCACCTTCGAGAAGACGGAATACCACGAGGCGCCCGCGCGTTTCGAGGCGGGGACGGGAAACATCGCGGATGCGGTGGGACTCGGTGCTGCGCTCGAGTACGTGGAACGCATCGGTATCGACAACATCAACCGCTACGAGCACGAACTGATGGCTTACGCAACGCGTGGCCTCAGTACTGTTCCCGGATTGCGGCTCATTGGTACCGCCGCGGATAAGGCAGGGGTGCTGTCCTTCAGCTTCAAAGGGTTCACAACCGAAGAAGTGGGCAGCGGATTGAACGAGGCGGGAATCGCGGTACGCGCCGGGCACCACTGCGCCCAGCCGATCCTGCGCCGTTTCGGCCTGGAAACCACGGTACGTCCGTCACTGGCGATGTACAACACGTTTGCGGATGTCGATGCGCTGGTGACGGCATTACATCGCATGCGTGGGAATCGTAATATTTTTTGACTGCTATGTTGACGTAAAGCAGGTAAACCAGTGATGACAGAGGGGGTTGGTCACGTTCGGGTGAGTCGCGATAATCTCCAGCGAAAGGTTACCAGGAGATCCGTCGCTTCATGCAGCATGCGACATAAAGGCTCGCCCCTATGTCCGGCCCGCGCCCCCTCACGATGCCCGAAAAATTCCGCAAGGAAAATGATGAATGTCCGTTAACCGACATGTACGGTGGTATTGATGACATCGTTGCGCAGCTGCGGACGTTGCGCGCCGCGTCCCTGGAATACAGGCAGCGGCGCCACGCTCCACCGAAGCTTCCCTCGCGCAAGATTCTGGCAAGCATAGTAGAAGGATTAAGCGCCGCATTATTCCCCAACCGTTTGGGCTTACCTCATCTTACCGATGAAAGTATCGACTACTACGTCGGCCATCTGCTGGATGTAACCCTGCGTGAGTTGCTGGCGCAGGTGAATCGGGAATTGCGCTTTACCCAGGGATTGCAGGTCGTTGGTGAAGTGGATCTGGAGGCCGCATCTGCCATTGTACAAGCATTCGCGAAACGACTGCCGCACGTTCGCAGCCTGCTGGATAGTGATATACGCGCAGCCTACGAAGGAGACCCGGCGGCGCGAACTATCGACGAGGTGCTTGTCTGCTACCCCGGCATTACGGCCATTGCGCATTACCGGCTCGCCCATGAATTGCATCGCCTTGGAACTCCACTTCTCGCACGCATGATTTCTGAAATCGCCCATTCCGTCACCGGCATCGAGATTCATCCAGGCGCGCAGATCGGGCAAAGTTTTTTCATTGACCACGGCACCGGAGTGGTCATTGGCGAGACGGCGATCATAGGGGAACGCGTCCGCGTGTACCAGGCTGTGACGCTGGGGGCGAAACGCTTTCCGGTGGATGAACACGGCGTTCTGGTGAAAGGCAATTTGCGCCACCCAATTGTGGAAGATGATGTCGTCATTTATGCGGGAGCCACTATCCTGGGCCGTATTACCATCGGCCGCGGCTCGACTATTGGCGGCAATGTCTGGCTTACACGCAGCGTGCCTCCCGGGAGCTCGGTGTCACAGGCACAAGTACGCTATGAGGTGTTTGAAGGCGGCACACGGATCTAACCTTTGATCGAACCAATACTTTTAAAAATAACGATATGAATTTCCAACAGTTGCGCATCATCCGGGAGACAGTCCGTCAGAACTACAATCTAACCGACGCCGCCAATGCGCTGTTTACTTCCCAATCCGGGGTTAGCAAACATATAAAGGACCTCGAAGATGAACTGGGGGTTGAACTGTTTGTACGCAAAGGCAAGCGCCTGCTCGGATTGACCGATCCTGGCAAGGAGCTGGTGGAGGTTGTGGAGCGCATCCTGCTGGATCTAAAGAATGTAAAGCAACTGGCTGAGCACTACAGCAAGCGGGACCAAGGCCACTTGACCATCGCAACGACTCATACGCAAGCCCGTTACGCGCTGCCCTCCGTAGTGACCCAGTTCAAGAAAGCGTTTCCGCAGGTGCATCTCGTCCTGCATCAATCCAGTCCCGGAGAAATTGTTTCCATGCTGCTCGACGGGCAGGCGGATATCGGGATAGCCACTGAAGCACTGGAAGACACTGAGGAGCTAGCCTCCTTTCCCTATTACTCGTGGCATCATGCAGTCATTGTCCTGCCAGGGCATCCACTGGAGGCCATACATCCGCTTACGCTTGAAGCGATTGCGGCGTTTCCTATCATCACCTACCACGAAGGCTTCACCGGCCGGGCAAGCATCGACCGGGCGTTTGCAAAGGGAGGACTGGCCATTGATATCGCCATGTCGGCTCTTGATGCTGATGTCATTAAAACTTACGTGGAGCTGGGGCTGGGAGTAGGGATTGTCGCCTCGATGGCGGTCGACCCGGCACGCGATACACGGCTCAACCTGCTTGACAGCTCGCATCTGTTCGAAAAACGTACGACCAATATCTCGGTGCGCCGCGGCCATTATCTCCGCGGTTATGCTTACCGCTTTATCCAATTCTGCCTCCCCTCGCTGACTGAAGCGGCGATTCGCTCAGGAGTCAAGCCGGGAGCCGATACTGAAATCGACCCTTGATCGCATGCAGGTGCACGGGTCGATTCATTGCCGGTTTCATTATCGGCGCGATTACCGGTTCCCCTGTCGCGCCCTTGTCTCGCCATTGCTGCAAAACGTTTTCAATCTGGCGCTCCACCCCGTTGGACTCTTTTGGAAAATAGGGGCTCATGAGCAATAACGTCTCCTCACGCGCAAAAACAATTACGATCGTTGGTGCAGGTTTCTGCGGCGCTCTGACTGCCATCAATCTCCTGCGCCAGAATCCAGGAGGGACGGTACGCATCATTCTTGTTGATCGCGGCGCCCGACCGGGCCGCGGACTCGCCTTCGGCACCTGGGATGATAATTTTTTATTGAACGTGCCCGCGGGCAATATGAGCGCACTGGCAGATGATCCCAACCATTTTGTGCAGTTTTGCCAGAACATTGATCCGGCTTTCAACTCGGCCACCTTTGTTTCAAGACGGATCTACGGCGATTACCTGGAATTCACGCTGCGGCAGGAGACTGAACGAAACGGCGAAACGTCGCTTGAGAAGGTTCAGGGCGAAGCAATCGCTGTCAGGCATCACCTGCCCGACAATATTTACCAAATCGACCTGGCGCATGGACGGAGTATTTGCTCCGAACAAGTTGTTCTCGCACTTGGGCATTTTCCTCCGCTGAATCCCATCGTCATGACCGGCCCCGGCTTCCATGATAGCGGCGCATATATCGCCAATCCCTGGGATGCTGCGGCGCTGGAGCGCATCCATGGCGACACCCCGATAGCGATCCTCGGAACGGGATTAACTGGCATTGATGCGCTGTTCCGGCTTACCAGCAGTAGCGATACCCGGAAAATTTATCTCATTTCCCGCCATGGATTTTTCCCGCAACCTCACCGTTTCAATCCAAAGCCACCGGTAGAGACAGGTTTTCCGCCCTTTCTGGAAAATTTGCCGTTAACCGTACGGGCGCATTTTCACGCCGTGCGTTTGGAAATCGGGAAAAATGCTGCTCAGGGGGGTGACTGGCGCGACACTATCAACCGCTTGCGTCCTTACACGCCGCAAATGTGGCGCAGATTCCCTCTGGAGGAGCGGAAGAGATTTCTTTCTCACGCTCTCCCTTATTGGGATATCCATCGCCATCGACTCGCACCTGCGGCGCATCTACGCCTGAGCCATTTGCTCGAATCCGGCCAGGCGGAGGCGGTAACCGGACACATCCTGGGGTGTGAGGTGAATAAGGGCAACGTATCGATCAGGATACGGGAACGGCATACCGATCATCTCCGGGAACTGGAGGTTGGCAGCATGATCAACTGCACGGGCCCCAACTGCGATATCAACAAGGTAACAGTACCGCTGGTAGTCCAGTTGAGGGAGGAAGGCTACCTGAAACAGGACCCGACCAGGATCGGATTCGAAGTGAATGATGCTTACCGGGTAATCGATCGGCGGGGCATTCCAGCAGAAAATCTTTTTTATATAGGACCAATGCTGAAGGCTCGTTGGTGGGAAGCTATTGCGGTTCCTGAACTGCGCGGGCATGCCCGGCATCTGGCAGAATTTCTCAAGAATGGCCGCTCCTGAAATAAAAAAGTAGAACGTCTCACTGGGCCCATCGATATTCCGCAGCATACCCTGCTACTAGACATCCTCGCCCAGAAAGCCGCCGCTCTGGTGGCTCCATAGCCGTGCATAGAGACCATCAAGGGCAATGAGGCTCTGATGGTTGCCTTCTTCCACAATGCGCCCCTTGTCCATCACGATCAGGCGGTCCATGGCAGCGATCGTGGACAAACGATGAGCGATGGCAATAACCGTCTTGCCTTCCATCAGCCGGTACAAACTCGACTGGATAACCGCTTCCACTTCCGAATCCAGCGCGCTGGTCGCTTCATCCAGCAGCAGGATGGGGGCATCCTTGAGCATGGCGCGTGCGATTGCAATGCGCTGGCGCTGGCCGCCGGAGAGCTTCACTCCGCGCTCGCCCACGTGCGCGTCGTAGCCCGTGCGTCCTTTTGGGTCGGTCAGGCGCAAGATAAAATCATGCGCTTCGGCTCTTTTCGCGGCGGCGATCATATCCGCGTCGCTTGCATCAGGCCGGCCGTACAGGATGTTCTCGCGCACCGAGCGGTGCAGGAGAGAGGTATCCTGAGTAACCATGCCGATGTTGGCGCGCAAGCTGTTCTGGGTCACGTATTTGATATCCTGCCCGTCGATCGCTATCCGTCCCTCCTCGATGTCATAAAACCTCAGCAGCAGGTTGACCAGCGTAGATTTTCCCGCGCCCGAACGTCCCACCAGTCCGATTTTTTCCCCTGGCTTGACCTGGAGCGAAAGATGGTCGATGACTGGGCGCATGCCACCGTAAGCAAAGACGACGTCTTCGAAGCGGATATCCGCCATACGGATCTGAAGGGGCTGGGCGTCGGGAAAATCCGTCACCACATGCTGACGGGATAATGTCGCGATACCATCCTGCACCGTTCCGACCTGCTCGAATAACGATGCCATCTCCCACATGACCCAGTGAGACATGCCGTTGAGCCGCAGCGACATGGCGCCAGCCGCGGCCACTGCTCCCACGCCTATCTGATTGTTCGTCCATAACAGCAACGCGACGCCCGTCGTGCTGATGATCAGCAATGCGCCCATCGTTTGGTTGACGATTTCAAACGTGGTCACCAGCCGCATCTGTTTGTACACGGTCTTGAGAAAATCCTGCATGGCGAATTTCGCATAACCCGCTTCCCGGCCCGCGTGCGAAAAAAGCTTGACGGTCGCGATATTGGTATAGGCGTCGCTGATGCGTCCGGTCATGAGTGCGCGCGCATCGGCCTGGGATTGCGCGACGCGGCTCAGCCGCGGAACGAAATACCGCAAGGCAACAGCATAGAGGATGAACCAGCAGATAAAAGGCAGGGTCAGCCAGCCGCTGAAACTGCCCACCACCGCAACCAGGGTGAAGAAGTAGATGGTTACATAGACCAGGATGTCGCCGAGAATGAAGCAGACATCGCGCAGTGCCAGCGCGGTCTGCATGACCTTGGCGGCCACCCGGCCGGCAAATTCATCCTGGTAAAAGTTCATGCTCTGGTTGAGCATCAGGCGGTGGAAATTCCACCTCAACCGCATTGGAAAATTGCCGCCCAACACCTGGTACTTGAACAGGGTTTGCAATCCTACCAATACGGGGCTTGCCGCGAGTAGCCCCGCAAACAGAAGCAACGTAGTTCGCTCCTGCTCCCACAACTGATCAGGCGGTATCTGGCTCAGCCAATCCACGATCCTTCCCAGAATGGCGAAGAACAACGCCTCGAAAGCGCCGATTGCCGCGGTCAGCAAGGTCATCGCAGCCAGATAGCGTCGCACGCCGCTGGTGGCCTGCCACACGAAAGGGAAAAAACCCTTCGGCGGCACCTGTTCCGAGACGTTGGGGTAAGGGTAAAGCTTATTTTCGAAATAATTGAACATGCTTGAGTAACGATCGGTGATTAGACAGCAATATGCGCCGCGCCAATCGACGCGTACAACCGCCTGATTTCCGTATTAGCTGATTCACGCGCGCCTGACAACCTTGATTAGCCGGACGCGCTGCTGACAGGCGGTAGTCGCGGGAACCGCTATGGGCTCGCAACGCCCATTTTCCTTGCCATCCGGTTGATCCCGAGCCAGGATCAACGGATGAGAACAAGATATTCTCGCGCCATAAAAAAGGAGGCTGCAGCCGTTGCAGTCCGGCCAAATTGGGAGAAAATATAGATAATGGCTACTTTAACCCCATAACACCCCGCGCTGGCGGCATTCCAAGGAATAAGATCATGCTACTGACCCAACCATTCATTACCCGGAGACGTTAATGCCCGGCGCCTATGCACACGTGACGCTGGTCAACCTGATCCGCGAACCCGCCCGGCTGGAGGCCCATGGCTTCTCGCCCGAGTCAATCGTTGCCGTGCTGGACTACTTCCGCTTTTGCGAACTCGGAGCGGTCAGTCCCGACTATCCCTACCTGGATATCGCCCATCCGGATGCCTGCCCCTGGGCTGATCGTATGCATTACCAGAAAACCGGAGATATGGTCAAAGCGGGCATTGACCGGATCAAAAAACTGGATGGCGAAGCACGGCAAAAGACCTTTGCCTGGCTGCTAGGATACACCAGCCATGTTGTTACTGACGTGACCATTCATCCGGTAATTGAATTGAAGGTAGGCGAATATCAAAAGAACAAGGACAAGCACAGGATATGCGAAATGCATCAGGATGCCTACATATTCCAGAGATTGAATCTGGGCGAAATCGGCTTGGCCGAACACCTGGAATCGGGGATCTGGGGTTGCTGCGACGCCCCGGGGAGCGGGAAGCTCGATCCGGCGATTAAAAGCACCTGGCAAAGCATGCTCGAAGCCTGCTACACGGAGCCATATCAAACTCATCCTCCCATTATCGACAATTGGCACGGCTCCTTCAGGTTCATCGTCGATAAGGCGGAAGAAGGAGGCTCCTTGCCCCCCTTCGCACGTCACGTCGCCGCCAATATCGGGCTCACGTACCCGGCGCTCAACGATCTCGACAATCAGTATCTGAAGGGTCTGGCTACCCCTTTGGGTCCTATGGATTACGACGAGATATTTAATCGCGCGATGGAAAACGTGCTCGGCGCCTGGTCCCATGTTGCCGATGCAGTCTTCAAGAATGACAATACCTATCTGACCGCTTCCGTTAACTGGAATCTCGACACTGGAAAAGATCCCGATGGGAACTATGTCTATTGGCGGGAGAGCGGTCCGGTATGATCAGGCCCATTATTACGGCGCTGCTACTTGCACTCGCCCTCGTTGCCGGATGTGCTCCCACCCCGCAACGTCCCGACAGCGAAGAAATGTACATCAAGGCGTCGGCATTGACAAAATTAGCCGCCGCAGTGGAATCCACAGTCCGCTACAAAAACCCTCCACCAGACTTAAGCGAAAGCGAACTGTTGACGCTCGCCACGCGGCACGATCCTGTACTCCTGGAAAATTTCAAAGGCTATAAGGTACGGGTGCTGCAACAGGACCGGCACTCGGTTGTTCTTGTATGCGATTCGACCGGCGACCGTGCCCTGCTCGAAGATGCGGGCTGCACCGGCCCGATGGATCGTCATCGCTGGATGGACAAGCCCGAGCCGTGCGAATTTTCGGTTGATGTGAGAGAAGTGTGCAGAAAGAATTGAGTGAAGTCTACTTCTATGGTTCTGGAAGTCGTATTTTGGATAAGACCGTAGACTCGTCCGTAGCGACTGCTACAATGTCTGTTTTTAACGATCGGTAGAAGAATCGGCAAGCTTAGGCATCGATTGTTCCGAGCACGAAGCAACATGAGCTCGATTGTGTGCACCAACCAATTTCGTATGTAGAGCATGTGCATGCTGAAAGCGCGAGTCTGCACAATGTTTTACTTAAGCGCGCAGCGCGTTCGGTCAAGCTTACTCATGCTCGACTTCGGAACCACACGAACCTTCCAGGCTTGCATGCGCAAATTTCGCGACCAACGTGTTGGTATGCATGTAGGGATTCCCGATACTGCCAAGACAGCCTTCCGCTTGTAGGTTGCCAGACACTCCTGACATCATGACTCAAACTCGCCAATTCGCCTTAGCGGGCACACTTCGCAAATATGGAAACGTTCGTTGCTGCTGCTCAGGCGCTAGCTGGCGAAGCGGCTTCCTGATCGTGTGCGGCGGCTACGCAAAACTTCGGAGCGGGCGATTACCTGGTCGTATAATGGTCTTTCTCCTTGCGATTCTTGAACTGTCCGCGATAAATGCCGCACGGTCTGCCAGTTACAAGCTTATCGCTCTTCAGACTGGTGAGCGAGCAGATTTGAGCATGCCTTCACACATCTCTCCTGCTGAACGACTGCCAGTCTCATCCTTAGCAAGACAATCTTGAGCTGTGACGACTCGACAGTGACTGCTCGAACTGCGTCGTCATTGACGCTTCATTTCTATCATAGCCTTCCTTTTGCGTAAAGGGCGGCACATCGCTACGAGGCTAATTTGCAATCGCTATGTGCCACTGACATAACCTTGCAAGAGCGATCCGAATTGAGTGACATGCCACGCGAACCTCCAATGGATTAACCGAGCCGAGAATTTCTTGAGCAACCGACTCAGATCGGCACTGGTTCATATTCGGGAACGTGATCAAGCTCCTCAGATTTCAACTCTCCCGCCTCAAGATCGTATCCCTCGCCACGGGCAACAGCTTGGGATAATCGCGACTGTAGTGGAGTCCACGGCTTTCATGGCGCAACATCGCACTTTGAACAATCAGGTCTGCAGTATCGACCAGGTTGCGCAGTTCCAGCAGGTCGCTGGTTACCCGAAAATTCGTGTAATACTCGTTGATTTCCTCATGCAGCAGCTCGATGCGCCGCCGCGCGCGCTCAAGCCGTTTGGTGGTCCGCACAATTCCGACATAGCTCCACATGAACCGCCGCAGCTCGTCCCAGTTGTGAGAGATGACAATCTCTTCGTCCGCATTGGTGACGCGGCTCTCATCCCAATGCGGCAGTTTGACTGGAGGCTCGGCCGGCTGTGCCATGATGTCCTTCGCGGCAGCTTGGCCGAACACCAGGCACTCGAGCAATGAATTGCTCGCCAGCCGGTTGGCGCCGTGCAGGCCCGTATGCGCGGTTTCCCCGATGGCATACAAATTATCAATATCGGTCTGACCGCTGCGGTCGGTAACGACACCTCCGCAGGTATAGTGGGCAGCGGGCACGACGGGGATCGGCTGTTTGGTGATATCGATCCCGAATTCCAGGCAGCGCTTGTAGATGTTGGGAAAATGCTCCTTCAGGAAGTCGGCAGGCTTATGCGAGATATCGAGATATACGCAGTCGAGCCCCCGTTTTTTCATTTCAAAGTCGATCGCTCGCGCAACGATATCCCGAGGCGCGAGCTCCGCACGGGCATCATGCCAATGCATGAAGCGTGATCCATCGGGGAGCTTGAGTACACCCCCCTCCCCGCGCACCGCCTCGCTAATCAGAAATGACTTGGCATGGGGATGGTACAGGCAGGTGGGATGGAATTGGACAAACTCCATGTTCGCGACGCGGCAGCCCGCTCGCCATCCCATGGCGATCGCCGTCGCCCGTAGCCGTGTCTGGATTGGTGGTGTAGAGGTAAACCTTGCCCGCGCCACCGGTAGCCAGGACCGTGTTGTTCGCCCCGATCGTCTGAACCTTTCCGAGTTTGCTGTCCAGCACATACGCACCGTGGCAGCGGTTGGGCTTTTTAGCGAATTGACCGGCGAGGCGGCCCAGCTTCAAGCTCGTAATGAGATCGACGGCAACATGATGCTCAAGCACTGTGATATTCGGGTGAGCACGAGCCCTGTCGATCAACGTCAACTGGACGGCCTGGCCGGTCGCATCTGCCGCATGGATGACTCTCCTTACGCTGTGGCCGCCTTCACGCGTCAGGTGGTAGCCGGTTTCATTTCCCTGATCCCGTGTAAAAGGCACGCCTTCCCCGATTAGCCACTGGATGGCCTGCGGGCCGTTTTCCACCACATAACGCGTAACTCCTTCGTCACAAAGGCCCGCGCCAGCGACCAGCGTATCGCGGATATGCGCCTCCGGTGAATCTTCCCCTGACAGAGTCGCGGCGATACCCCCCTGAGCCCAGCCGCTGGCACCGTCCATCAACGCCCGCTTGGTGATGAGGCCGACCTTGTGGCTTTCGGCAAGATTCAAGGCAAGCGTGAGCCCAGCCAACCCACTGCCGATGATGAGCGTATCGAAATGTAATTGGGCCACTTCGTCTGTTCGTCTGTTTTGTTGAGATGCTTATAACCGGGGAATGATAACAGAGCTCTTGTTTACCTTTATAACGCCTTGCGCCTCGCTTACATTTCAGGGGTTGAAGGGATGCCTGACGTGAGCTTTTTGCAGATGAGTAAATCAGAGCTTAACCCATTATTCGCATGCTCAGGAACAAACCCAATTCCTACCAATGAAGACTCCAGCGAAGCGGTCGAGCCACGCGCCTGATGAGTATCTGGCGTGAGAAGCCCGCTTCAAAGTAATCAAAGCTATAACCACGGCGGCTCCAAAAAATGGGGGAATTGCCGGGATTCAGCTGTCAACCCTGAACCTGCGAGTTCGGCACTTATGCCTCACTTATGCCTAATACTCAAGCTGATTCGAGTACCTGGAAGGTATGTTTGCTGCCGTACAGAATTAATGACCGCAAGAGCGCACCTTAAGTTTTCCCATTCGCCTTGGCGAATTTCCGATTAAACAATAGCCCAACGAAGGAGATGCCGTTATGTTCATGTTTACTACCCCCAGTCAAGATATGCAATCTTGTATCGAGGCCTGCGACCGCTGCCACCGTATGTGCCTGCAGGAGGCCATGAATCATTGCCTGGAAGCAGGCGGCAAGCATGTCGAACCCGCCCATTTCCGCCTCATGATGAACTGCGCCGAGATTTGTCAAACCTCCGCCAATTTCATGCTGAGCAGTTCCAGCCATCATGCTCAAGTCTGTAGAATATGTGCGGAGGTTTGCGACGCATGTGCGGAAAGCTGCGATAAGCTGGACGGAATGGAAGACTGTGCCAAGGCATGTCGCGATTGCGCCAGGCAATGCCGCACCATGGCAGGCCCAATGAGCTGATTTTTCGAATAATAATCGGCCGATAATTGGGACCGACAGCAGTCGCGGCAGAATGACCAGGAGATTTCAGCGCATGGCTGCGACTGCGCGTGAATGGCCCTCGATCCTGGATCCTATTGAGCGAAAACAGCAATAAAAATACTGGAATCCCGGAGGCTGCCTGTTTTATTATCATCCTCGCGTCCGCACCCGCCGGTTCGGTGCGGGTGCAGGGGACAAATGTTCCTGGATAAGTTTTTTGAACACTCCATGCCAGGCTGCCAGAAAGTTCGTCGCGGGCTGGTAACGCGCCTTGCTTCTTCCCAGTCCAACTCTCTGCTCGGGACCGATTATTGATGATCAGTAAAATAAAAATACTCATCTCACGTTTTTCAATAACCACGTTTTCAACTGAACTAATTCATACTGTTCATTGTCTGTTACCTCAGTCACGGACGGCGGGCGTGTACGATTCCCCGATAGCTGCCTGAACGGGTATACTTGTTTGATGCCTCAACGCATCAGGACAAGTAGAAATCACAAATTCAGGGATTGGCGGCATGGGTGATCGGGAAATCGATCAGCAACTGGTGGAACGCACACAACAGGGGGACAAACATGCGTTCGACTTGCTGGTGGTCAAGTATCAGCGCAAGCTCGCGCGACTGTTGTCGCAATTTATCCGCGATCCGACGGAAGTTGAAGATGTAACCCAGGAAGCCTTTGTAAAGGCATACCGCGCGTTGCCATCTTTCCGGGGCGACAGCGCTTTTTATACCTGGCTGTACCGCATTGGCATCAATACCGCGAAGAATTTTCTGGTGGCACAGGGCCGGCGAGCGCCCACCACAACCACTGGCGGGTTCGACAGCGAAGAAGCGGAAGGCTTCGAGGAAGCCAGCAATTTAAGAGAAATGAATACGCCGGAGAGTGAACTGACCAGCAAACAGATCGCTCAAACGGTGAACCAAACCTTGGAGGAATTGCCCGAAGAGCTGCGAACGGCAATTACACTGAGAGAAATAGAGGGGCTGAGCTATGAGGAAATCGCAGCAATCATGAACTGCCCTATTGGCACAGTCCGATCACGAATATTTCGTGCCCGGGAAGCGATAGCAGAAAAATTGCGTCCTCTCCTGGGGACCGGTAAAGATAAGAGGTGGTAGTGATGACAGAAAAAATATCGGCGTTGATGGATGGTGAGCTGGATCCCGACGACACGGCGAGTATCCTGACGGGATTGAAGAAAACAGACGAGTTGCGCGAACATTGGGCGACCTACCATCTGGTCAGCGATGCCTTGTCGCAACCCGAGGTGATGCATATTGACGTCACCAGCCGCGTCAGGGCCCGGCTAGCTGTTGAGCCGACGGTACTCGCTCCCCGCGCACCTGCCAGACACAAACCCATCGCGTTTGCCGCCGCGGCATCGATAGCAGCAATGGCCGTAGCTGGGTGGATGAGCCTTCACACTACCCAGCCCGTGGGTCTGCCACAGGCAAATCTGGCTGACAACAGAGCAGCTCCGGCAACGGTTTTGTCCGCCCCCCCCGTAAGTTCGGTTGCCGCCAAACCTTCTAGCCCGGCCTCCGCCCCCGCGCGTATGAACGATTACCTAATGGCGCACCGGGAATTTTCACCCGGAGCTGGAATGCATGGCATGTCCGCGCCCTATGTACGTACCGTCGCCGAGCCGCGCCAAAATTTCGCAAGATGACGCGTATCACACTGGCCGCCTGGCTGCTGTTGGCGGCGACAAATATACAACCTGTATTCGCACAAAATCCATCGAATTCCTCCCCCGAAGCGCTCAGTTGGCTTGAAAAGATAGCGAGTGCGCCTCGGCGGCACAACTATGTCGGCACTTTCGTTTATTCAACCGGCGACGATATCGAAACATCGCGCATCATCCATCTTGTGGATGACGAGGGGGAACACGAAAAAAGTGAAGTGCTGGATGGCTCCCCGAGAGAAGTCATCCGCAATAATGACGAGTTGAGATGCTATCTGCCGGAGAGCAGGACGGTGGTGATGGAAAAACGCTGGTTAAGAAAGGTTTTTCCAGCGCTCCTCCTCCAGCCGGTGAGCAATCTGGACGATAACTACATAGTCAAAAAAGGTGGCCAGGAGCGCGTGAGCGATTACGCATGTCAGGTAATCGAACTGGAGCCAAGGGACGAGATGCGCTACGGCCAGAAGCTATGGGTCGACCAGGATACGGGCCTGATACTGAAAGCCGCGGTAATGGACAAGGGTCGCATCGTTGAGCAGTTCGTATTTACGCAACTGAAGATCGGCGGCGAGATCGATGGCACGTTGCTGAAATCAAAATACGCCACAAACGCAAGCCAATGGCGAACAACCAACCTGACCTCTTCGAACATTGGAAGCGGCAAGCTCGGCTGGCAGATCAAGGATCCGCCGCCCGGGTTCAAGAAAATCGTCGAAATGAAACGCAATCTCTCCGGGAAATCCACGCCGGTCAGCCATATCGCGTTGTCCGATGGCCTGGCCGCTGTCTCGGTTTTTATCGAACCGATATCCAAACATGGGTCGCCACCGGGCGAAGGACTTTATCAAGGTCGGGGTGCGATCCACATCTATACCCGCACTGTTTCAGACAATTCGGTGACGACCGTGGGTGAAGTGCCACCGGCCACTGTGATACAGATCGGGAACTCGGTTACCAGTCATAAAGTCGATTAGCGATCGCAATCGGCTGCTAATTTGACGGGGACGGTTCAGCCCGCTATTCAGCTATATACCCGTCCCGATGCTTTTCCGCGAAGCGGGCTAACCTTTTATATTTATTTTGCTGAAAGCAGAAAGGCAGAGAATGATAGCTAAATTTGTTATTGCCGCGTTTCTGGCGGTATCTACCGCTGTCTCCGCGCAATTACCCGATTTCACCGAACTGGTGGAAAAACAGGGGTCCGCGGTAGTAAATATCAGCACCGTGCAAAGTTCGCAAGGCAGCGCGGGGGGCAGGAATTTTCCGGGTGTTCCCAACATGCCTAACATTCCCGAGGACGATCCTTTCTACGAATTCTTTCGCCGCCATATGCCACCTCCAGGTGCTCCCCGGGATTTCGAAGCCAAGTCGATGGGATCCGGATTCATTATCAGCTCTGACGGCTATGTTCTGACCAACACCCACCTCGTGGACTCGGCCGATGAAATTAATGTCAAGCTGACCGACAAGCGCGAATTTCGGGCGAAACTGATAGGCGCCGACCGAAAAACCGACATTGCGCTTCTCAAGATCGAGGCCAGCGGTCTGCCCAAGGTTAGCCAGGGAGATCCCAACAAGTTAAAGGTGGGGGAATGGGTTGTGGCGATCGGTTCGCCCTTCGGCTTTGAGAACAGCGTAACCGCGGGCATTGTTAGTGCCAAGGGGCGTTCCCTGCCCCAGGAAAATTTTGTTCCCTTCATCCAGACCGATGTAGCGATCAATCCCGGCAATTCCGGGGGTCCGTTATTTAACCTGAAAGGGGAAGTGGTAGGGATCAATTCACAAATCTACAGCCGCACCGGCGGCTTCATGGGGCTCTCCTTCGCTATTCCTATTGACGTCGCGATGGAAATCGTGAATCAGTTGACTACCACCGGAAAGGTAAGCCGGGGCAGGATAGGCGTGATGATTCAGGAGGTAACCAAAGAACTGGCTGAATCGTTTGGATTGCCCAAGGCCACCGGTGCGCTGGTTGCCTCGGTACAAAAAGGCAGCCCGGCAGAAAAAGCAGGCATCGAACCCAGGGATGTCATCCTGAAATTCGATGGCAAACCCGTAACGTCTGCGGGAGACCTGCCGCGCGTGGTGGCCGCAACCAAACCCGGAAGCAAGGCTCAGGTACAATTGTGGAGAAACGGTGCAACCAAGGACATCAGCGTAACCGTGGATGAGCTGCCTCCCGACGAGAAGCCGGCAAGCCGGGGCGGCAAGCGCGGCAAAGCGGCGCCTGATACTGCCAACCGTATTGGGCTTATTCTGGGCGAACTCAGCACTGAGCAGAAAAAACAGCTGGAGGTAAGCAATGGCCTCCTGGTCGAGGACATGGTGCCAGGCATCGCGGCCCATGCCGGCCTTCGTCCGGGAGATGTGATTCTCAGCATCAACAACCAGGACGTGAGTACCGTCGATCAGTTCAATCAACTGCTCAACAAGATTCCAAAAGGCAGCAATATCGCGCTTCTCGTCAGACGTGGCGACTCCACGACCTTTATTACCATGAAAGTGAATGGCGACAAGTAAGCTCGCACCTGCCCTTTCCGGGGCCAACCCTCCTGAGCTGGTCGTATACGGCCGGGAGGGATGCCACCTTTGCGAAGATATGATATCCGCGCTGCGGCAATGTCAGGCAGGGCAAAGCTTCAGTTTCGAAGTGATCGACGTAGACACCAGCCCCAGTCTTGAGATCTCGCTACGGAGAGCGGGTTCCTGTGCTCGTGGCGGGAGACAAGGAGATTTGCCACTATCACCTTGATCCTGTTGCATTTGGGAAGCTCTTCCCTTCCGGGTAATGGCTGGTCCGGAAGGCTGTCCGCCCCCATGTGTGAGGGCAGTCCAAGTTCCTGATGCTTGTTTCGTCAAAATTCGCTAAAATTCCTGCTTCTTGAAGAGAATGCCGGACCGGGCGTACCGGTTCTCCGCGCCGCCGGTAATCGGGAGGGCACAGCAGGTGCCCTTTTTGTTATGGCGACTACGCTAACGACGGCCCGATTGCCCACTCCAATTGCAAAATCCCTGATGCAGCACATCCGCAACTTCTCCATTATCGCCCATATTGATCACGGAAAATCCACCCTTGCAGACCGGATAATCCAGATGTGCGGCGGCCTGTCGGATCGGGAAATGGAGGCACAGGTTCTGGATTCAATGGACTTGGAGCGTGAGCGCGGCATTACGATCAAGGCTCAGACCGCCGCGCTGGAATATAAGTCGCGCGACGGCACTCATTACCAGTTGAATCTTATCGATACACCGGGGCACGTCGATTTTTCGTATGAGGTATCCCGTTCTCTTGCCGCCTGCGAAGGCGCCCTCCTCGTCGTGGATGCCTCCCAGGGTGTAGAGGCCCAGACCGTGGCCAATTGCTATACCGCGATCGAGCAGGGCGTGGAAGTCGTGCCGGTCCTGAACAAGATTGATCTGCCGGCAGCCGATCCCCAGCGCGTCATCAAGGAAATCGAAGACATCATCGGCATCGATGCGCGAGACGCCCTTCACGCCAGCGCGAAGACCGGCCAGGGAGTCGATGAAATCCTGGAAGCCATCATTTCGCGCATTCCGCCACCCAAGGGCGATCCTGTCAGGCCACTAAAAGCCTTGATTATCGACTCATGGTTTGATAACTACGTCGGGGTTGTGATGCTGGTGCGGGTTTTCGACGGCATACTCAAACCCAAAGACAAAATCCTGCTCATGGCCAGCAAGGCTGTGTATCTGTGCGAACAGGTCGGTGTTTTTACGCCGAAATCGAGAAACAGGGAATCACTGGGCGCTGGAGAGGTTGGGTTCATTATCTCTGGTATAAAGGAGCTGAAATCCGCCAAGGTTGGCGACACGGTAACACTGGTCGATCGGCCCGCCGGGCAACCCCTGCTGGGCTTCAAGGAAATAAAGCCGCAGGTGTTTGCGGGGCTCTATCCAGTTGAGTCAAACCAGTACGAAGCCTTGCGGGATGCTCTTGAAAAACTCAAACTCAACGACTCGTCGCTGCATTATGAGCCCGAGACTTCACAGGCCCTTGGCTTCGGTTTTCGCTGCGGCTTCCTGGGCCTGTTGCATCTCGACATCGTGCAGGAGCGGCTGGAACGTGAATATGGCATGGATCTCATCACGACCGCACCTACAGTGGTCTATCAGATCGTCATGCGTGACGGTGCGGTAATCGAAATCGAGAATCCGTCGAAAATGCCGGACCCTTCCAAAATCCAGGAAGTCCGCGAACCCATCATTACCGCCACCATACTGGTTCCACATGAGTATGTAGGATCAGTCATCACGCTTTGCATCAGCAAGCGGGGAATACAGAAAAACATGCAGTACATGGGCCGGCAGGTGATGCTTACCTATGAAATGCCGCTCAACGAAGTGGTGATGGATTTTTTCGACCGATTGAAATCGGTGAGCCGCGGCTATGCTTCGCTGGATTACGAATTCAAGGAATTCCGCGCTTCCGATCTCGTCAAGCTGGATATACTCATCAACGCAGAAAAAGTCGACGCGCTGTCACTCATCGTGCATCGCGCCAACAGCCAATACCGTGGGCGAGAGCTGGCGGAGAAGATGCGTGAGCTGATTCCCCGGCAGATGTTCGATATCGCTGTTCAGGCTGCCATCGGCTCGCACATCATCGCCCGGGAAAGCATCAAGGCGTTGCGCAAGAACGTACTTGCCAAGTGCTACGGCGGTGACATCACACGCAAGCGCAAGCTGCTGGAAAAACAGAAGGCGGGAAAAAAACGCATGAAGCAGGTCGGCAATGTCGAGATTCCCCAGGAAGCGTTCCTTGCCATTTTAAGAGTGGGCGAAAAATAGATGTTATGTGAATTGATAGCGGAAATGTACACGCAACCCGCTGCCCTCCGCAGCGTGCCGGAAGTCTGTTCGAGAGGTATGGGATGAACTTTCCGCTCATCATGCTCATCTTGCTGGTGGTTACCGGAGCCATCGTATTGCTCGACCGATTTGTCCTGCAACCTCGACGTGGTGCCGGTGTTGAAGGGCCGTGGTGGGTGGAATATCCACGAAGTTTTTTCCCGGTTATTCTCGTCGTTTTTTGCCTGCGCTCGTTCCTGGTGGAACCCTTCAAGATCCCCTCGGGCTCGATGATCCCGACGCTTCTCGTCGGAGATTTCATCCTCGTGAACAAATATACTTATGGCATCCGGTTGCCGGTCATCAACGCCAAAATACTGGATATCAAGGAGCCCCAGCGCGGAGAAGTCATGGTGTTCCGTTATCCTGAGAACCCCTCCATGGATTATATCAAGCGGGTTGTCGGCGTCCCCGGTGACACGGTCAGTTACCGCGACAAGCGATTGTTCATCAATAACGTGCCGATAAAAATGGAGCCAAATGGCGAATACACCTATGTTGAATCCGGACTGAGTTATATTTATACCAAGCGCCTCAACGAAACCATCGATGGACAGACCCACAAGATTTTGATCAATCCGGAAGTCCCCGACCTTCTGCTCGCTGGGGTACGCCGCTTCCCATACCAGGAAAATTGTACGTACGATGACACCGGATTTACCTGCAAGGTACCCGCCGCAAACTACTTCACGATGGGCGACAACCGCGACAGCAGCAGCGACAGCCGCTATTGGGGCTTTGTGCCGGAAAAGAACATCGTCGGCAAGGCATTCATGATCTGGTGGAACTTCAGTGACCTCAAACGGATCGGAATGTCGATCGAGTAGTTGGTAAATAATCACAAATAGCAGGCACCCTCCGAAATTCGGATAATCATCCATAAAAAGCTGTCAAATCCCGGATCAGGGAACTGTTATTTTGCCGGGATATGAACAACGACGCACTCTGCCGTCAGATCGGCTACGTTTTTAATCAGCCGGAGTTGCTGCGCCAGGCCCTGACCCACCGTAGCCATAGCCTGCCTCATAACGAACGCCTCGAGTTTCTCGGGGATAGCGTGCTCAACTGCGCAGTGGCGACCCTGCTTTTCAGGCATTTTCCCAATCTGACCGAGGGTAATTTGTCCCGTCTCCGCGCCAATCTTGTAAACCAGCAGTCGCTGGCAGATATTGCACAAAGACTGGAGCTGGGCAAGCTGGTGCGATTCGGTGAGGGAGAAATCAAAAGCGGCGGCGATCGTCGCCCCTCGATTCTCGCCGACGCGCTGGAGGCAGTGCTTGGCGCGATTTACCTTGATGGCGGTTTCGTGGCAGCCGAAAAATTCATCACAACCCTTTATACCCCGCTACTGACCGAACTGGATGCGCAGACCCTGGGTAAAGACCCCAAGTCGCTCTTGCAGGAATACCTGCAGAGCCGCAGGCTTTCGCTCCCACAGTACACCGTTATAGGCACAACGGGCGAAGCGCACCAGCAGCAATTTGAGGTGGAATGCGTGATTTCAAAACTTAACATTCGAACCCTGGGTGAAGGCGCTTCGCGCCGAAGCGCGGAACAGGAAGCTGCGAGGCAGGCCTATGAACAGATACATGCACAAACCTGAAACTTCAGACAACCCCAGGCACAGCATGAGATTGATTGCGATCCACCCGTCCATCCTTTTTAAAAAAATGGAATACAACCGCCGCGAGGGCTGGCCCACTGCAGCCTTGTTCTCTCGATGACTAACCTTAACGACCGTATTCCCGAATCCGACTATCATTGCGGATTTGTTGCCATAGTGGGTCGCCCCAACGTGGGGAAATCGACGCTGCTAAATCGGCTGGTTGGCCAGAAGATAAGTATCACCTCCAAAAAATCACAGACCACGCGCCATCGCATCAACGGTGTTGTGACCGATACCGACTCACAGTTCATCTTTATTGATACGCCCGGTTTTCAGGCACAGCACGGGAGCCGCCTCCATACAATAATGAATCGCACTGTACTGCAGAGCATAGAGCAGGTGGATGTGGTAGTGCTGGTGATCGAGGCCCTGCATTTCGACGAACGCGACAGGCGTGTGGTGAAACTTCTGCCGCCGGGAAAACCCGTCGTCCTTGCCATCAATAAAATTGACCGGTTGGCGGATAAGTCAGCTCTGCTTCCGTTCATTCAAAAAACTGCCATGGCACTCGATGCCGTGGCAGTGGTTCCGATAAGCGCAGAGAGGGGAACGCAGTTGCCGGATTTGTTGCAGTCGATCAGGCCCCATCTGCCCCAACAACCGCCCCTGTTTGCGGAAGATGAAGTCACCGACCGCAGCGAGCGATTTATCGCCGCTGAACTGGTTCGTGAAAAACTTTTCCGCCTTCTTGGAGAAGAGCTTCCCTATTCAACCGCTGTGACCATCGACCAGTTCAGCACGGAAGGCCAGCTGCGTAAAATTCATGCTTCTGTCATTGTCGACAAGCCGAGCCATAAGGCGATTGTCATTGGGCGCCAGGGCGAAAAGCTCAAACTGATTGGAAGCACGGCACGCAAGGATATGGAAGAAGCTTTCGGCGGCAAGGTATATCTGGAGGTCTGGGTCAAAGTAAAAAGCGGCTGGGCTGACGACGCCCGCGCCCTGAAAACACTCGGGTATGAGTAGTTGCGGCATGACCATTCCCGGGTTGGTGGCAAACTGATGGGTGCTGACAAGCAATTGGACGCCCAACCGGCATTTATACTGCATTCCTACCCCTATAGCGAAACCAGCCTGATAGTGGAGGCCTTTACCTGCCATTCCGGACGATTGCCCTTGCTGGCAAAAGGAGCAAAACGGCCCAAGTCAGCGCTAAGGGGAATATTGAGGGGATTTCAGCCGTTGCAACTCAGTTGGGGAGGGAAGTCCGAGCTGCGCGTATTGCACAAGGCGGAATGGCAGGGAGGCTTTATACCGCTCCAGGGGACGGGCCTGATCTGCGGTTTTTACCTCAATGAGTTGCTGATGCGCCTGCTGCATCGTAATGACCCGCATGAACAATTGTTTGCCTACTATCAGGATACGCTTGCGGCGTTGAGCGATGATGACGATTACATTCCCATACTGCGTCGCTTCGAACAACGGCTGTTACAGGAACTGGGTTATGCCCTAACCCTCCATCATGACGTTGCCAACAGCAAACCCATCGATTCGAATGAAGAGTACTACTATGAGGTCGAGCGCGGGCCGGTGAAAGTGGAGAGAAACGACTGTTCGCTCGGCTTGCGATTAAGCGGCAGGACACTCCTCGACATGAAGCAGGACGATTATTCCAGTCCCGCGACAAGGCAACAGAGCAAGGCGCTCATGCGTTACATACTCAACCATTACCTCGGCGATCAGCCGTTGCATACGCGGCAGTTATTGAAGGATTTGCAACAGCTTTGATCTTTAATTGCAGACAAAAAATCCGCACTCTCTTAGGGCCTGTTAACATTTATTTCGCATCCGCGACGGCGACGGATTTCGTCCAGCACGAGGCACGAGCCGAGCGGCTGAGTCAGCCTCTGTAAGCGGCGAGTAACGAAGGGCTGGACGAAATCCGTCCCGTCCTTCGGGTTGCGCACGAAAAACGCGGGTGCCGCGTTGCAACGCTTGGCCATAAGCCCACTATGTCCTGCGCTTCGCGTCTTGCCCCCGCCTTTTTCGTGCAGCAACGCGGGCGCGAAATAAATGTTAACAGGCCCTAATTACAATCAAACAAACGCATATCGTAAGCCGAGCTTTATGGCCCACACCAGTCACCTGTCTGCAATTCTGAATTCATCTGAATGGCCCCGGTTACGGATGCGCTGCGTCAAATCAGATCCAGCTGCTGAGCCGATCTAGTCCAGATCGGGGGACCTATGGGACCTCACCGTGGATGCGGCTGTTCCATTGCTCAACAGTTAGGCAGACTCAACCATTCTCTAAACTTCCCTTCGACGCACTGCCTGCGCGAAGTGCGCTTTCCACTTACAAGCGTTATCCACAAAAACGATGGATAAAGCGTCTAGAATACATGTGCATGTTCTGTATTTCAGCAGAAAGCCGATGCCGCATCGGGGTAAGCAACCTGGTTTGCGATCACATGTCACAATCCTGTCAATAGGCCGGGTGCAAATTTTGTCCAACTCGCGCTACCTGCCGGCAAAGACGCGCAATTAATGATGACGATATGAATCGCAAAAAAAACGCCTCACCAACCTCACCCTGGGACGACGACATATGCAAGAAGGCTATCGACAAGCTGTGGTCACTGCGCGAATCCATGCTCGAATACGAAAAGATCTTGGCCCCCTGGCTCCAGCAGGTTCATCCCAGCTATCGCAAAAGCGCGCGCAATCTCATCCACTACCTGGCAATGCGCCGGAACGATTTGCGCGAACTGCAGGGTGAGCTAGCTCGGATGGGCTTGTCATCGCTCGGGCGCGCCGAGTCCCACGTACTTGCCAGTGTGGACAAGGTGCTCGGCATCCTGCACAAGCTGTCGGACCACCCATGGCAATCCATGGCACCAAGCGAACCGGTGGGTAGCGAAAGCAGTCGGCGCTTGCTTGTTCAGCATACGGAAGAAACGCTGGGAGCGGCACCAAAAGGACGTACGGTGCGGATTATGGTGACGCTTCCTTCCGAGGCCGCGCTGGACTTCGGCCTTGTGCGACAGCTTGTTGCCTCTGGCATGGATATTGCGCGCATCAACTGTGCGCATGATAGCTCTGCCGAATGGAAACGTATGGCGGCCAATGTGCGGCGCGCAGCAAAGACATTGGGGCGTTCAGTTCGAATACTCGCTGATCTGGCGGGGCCAAAGCTGCGCACCGGCTATATCGCGTCGGAAGCGACAGTGCTTAAACTGCGACCACAACGCGACGCGTTTGGGCATATGGTAGCACCCGCTCTTGTCGGCCTTCGGCCTGCCGGATCAGGTCAGCCAGTTAGAAGCGCCGCTGCGAATATTGGCGTCGATCCATCATGGCTCGCGACTTTAATGGACGGTGATGAGATCGAGTTCACGGACGCGCGCGGTTCAAAACGCCTCCTGCTTGTTACCCAGCGCGATGAAATCGGGGCTCTCGCAGAATGCAAACGCACTGCCTACCTCGTGCAGGATACGCTTCTCACCCGAAAGCGCAAAAAACGTGGCGCCGACACCACCCCGCTGTTCGATCTGCCAGAACTATCCGGCGCCCTCCACCTGCGGCGTGGCGACATATTACGCCTGACTCGCCGTGTTCCGGCACAGTCAGTAACATCTTCCAACAGGAGAATGGCCCGCGTTGCCTGCACATTACCCGAAGTGTTTGGCGATATCGCAAAGGGCGAACGAATATGGTTCGACGATGGACGAATCGGCGGTGTTATTCGCCGCATTGGCAAGGACTCCGTGGACGTCGAAATCACGCAGGCGCGTGAGAGCGGCGAAAAACTTGCCGGTGACAAAGGCATAAACCTGCCCGACAGCCAACTGAACTTACCTGCGTTGACTGCAAAGGATATCGAGGATCTCGCTATCATCACGGATATTGCCGATCTGGTTGGGCTTTCTTTCGTACAAAAAAGCAGTGACATTGATGCGCTACGGGCACGCCTCCTCGAACTGGGCAGACCCGATCTTGGCATCATACTGAAGATCGAAACGCGCCGAAGTTTCGAGAACCTTCCGGAACTGCTGTTTTCGGCAATGGCTGGCAATGCTGCTGGTATCATGATTGCCCGAGGCGATCTTGCGGTGGAATGCGGGTATGAACGATTGGCCGAGGTGCAAGAAGAGATTCTCTGGGCTGCCGAAGCGGCCCACATGCCAGTCATTTGGGCGACTCAGGTGCTGGAGGCACTCGCAAAAACGGGCCTGCCTTCGCGCGCAGAGATTACGGATGCTGCGATGGGCGAGCGGGCTGAATGCGTGATGCTCAACAAGGGTCCTTATATTGTGGGTGCTATCAGCATGCTCGACGATATCCTGCGCCGCATGGAAGCGCACCAGTCAAAAAAACGGCCACTGCTGCGTGCACTGAAGTCTTGGGATATCGCAGCAAATAGCAGGCATTGATGCATTATCCCGTTGGCCTTAAGTTTGAATCCTCGGTAACGATGCCTTGGGCGAACTCAAACTGAACTGTATCTATCTTTAACTTACTCTTCTCTCTCAGCAGCCTTTCCGCCTTCCTGCGCCAGGTTGCATCATGCAGAGCTTCAATGATCCTGGACAGTCCCTTGGCGATCATGCAGAACCCTTTGGCGCCTGCGCTGCAGGATTTCGAAAATTCCCATCCCAAGCAACATGGCCATGACGAACACGATACCTTTAGCGCTGCCGGTGCCTAGCAGGACCAGAGCCGGACCGGGGCATATTCCCGCCATTCCCCAGCCAACACCAAAGGCGAGGCTCCCCAGAACCAGTCGCTTGTCAATGCCCCGCGAGCTTGGCAAGGTCATCAGGGCCCCCAGATAACTCTTCTTGAGCCTCCCTGCCAGGGCAAAAGCCCCCGACCCAACCGCAATCGCCCCCGCCATCACCAATGCCAGAGAAGGATCCCACGCTCCGGTAATATCCAGAAAAGACAAAACCTTGTCAGGGTTCGCCATTCCCCCAAGGATCAGGCCCAAGCCGAAAATCAGGCCGGACGCCAAGGCTGCAAGACTGATCATTTGAATTTCTCCCCCAAGCTAAATCTGAAAGATATGCCGAACAAAGTACACTGTTATAAAACCTGCCCCCATAAAAACCAGCGTCGCGACGAGTGAGCGCGGAGACAGGCGCGAGAGCCCGCAAACTCCATGTCCGCTGGTGCAACCCGAACCGTAGCGCGTGCCTATCCCGACGATCAGGCCGGCGAGCGCCATGACGGCGAGGCTGCCGTCAATCTCGAGTGTTGGCAGGCTTGAAAACAGCTGCCAAACCAGGGGTGCGGTGATCAAACCCGAGATAAACGCGATACGCCAGCCCATATCCCCTTTTTTCAGAGTGAGCAAGCCGCCAACAATCCCCGAGATCCCGGCAATTCGTCCGTTGAACAGTAGCAACAATGCCACGGCCGTGCCTATCGCTGCACCTCCTGCCAGCGAAGCCCACGGCGTAAAGTGGTTCCAATCGATGAACATGCGAGTTACTCCTTTAGTTCGAACTTCCTGGAAACCGCATACCGCGAACTGATCTTTATACCGATTTATGATATAGCTCACTAGGGTGTCTTGCTTTGACGCCCGCAGACCCTGATCAATTCCCTATGGAGAAGAAAAACGTGAAACCGAACATCGAGCCTTTCTTTGAGCCCGTAACGTCAACGATAAGCTATGTCGTTTATGACGAGCCCGGGGGAACTTGTGCAATCATCGATCCTGTGCTGGACTATGACCCCAAGGCTGGCAGAACCGCTACCTTATTCGCGGACAAACTGATCGGGTTCATCCAGGCACAACGATTAACGGTGGAATGGATACTTGAAACACATGTGCACGCCGATCACCTTACATCAGCGCGCTATCTGAAAGAGCGGTTGGGCGGGAAGACAGGTATTGGCTGGGAAGTTCCAAAAGTGCAGCAGATCTTCAAGACGATGTTCAATCTTGGATCGGAGTTCATTCCGGATGGCGGCCATTTCGATCATCTATTCGCCGATAACGAAATCTTTACGGTTGGCAAGCTGAGCGCAAAGGCGGTTTCTACGTCGGGCCATACTCCTGCCGACCTGTCGTATCAGTTCGATGACGCCATCTTTGTGGGAGATACCCTGTTCATGCCGGACCTGGGGACCGCGCGTGCCGATTTTCCGGGAGGCAATGCGCGGCAGCTATTCCGTTCGACAAAATTGCTGCTGGGATATCCGCCGGAAACGCGGCTGTTCATGTGCCACGATTACCCGCCGGCAAGCCGAAAACCACAGTGGGAAAGTACTGTAGCCGACCAGCGTGCCCGCAATATTCACGTCCATGAAGGTGTGACTGAAAACGATTATGTTGCCATGCGGGTCGCTCGCGATAAGACGCTCGGAATACCAACGCTACTGCTGCCCTCGGTTCAAGTCAACGTGCGGGCCGGAGAGGTGCCTCCACCAGAAGACAATGGCGTTTCGTACCTGAAAATACCGCTGAATGTAACCTGATAGGCTCGAGAACTGGCCTTCTGGGCGGGTAGAAGCTGGAGAACAGGTTACAAAAGGTTTCTCAAGACACTAGGTCGAACCTACACCACCATCAGCACGTCGCACCCCGCATACTGCATGACTTCTTTCGCAACACTGCCGAGCAGCAAGTCTTCCAGGCCCGACTTGCCGTGCTTGCCCATCACAATAAGATCGGACTGAAGCGCTTCAGTTTGTTCCCGGATGACCGCAGGTGCGGATCCCGGTTCGACAGCAATGGACAACCTCTCGGACTCGAATCCTGCCAGAAGCTTTTCAAGTTGCTCGATCTTTTCTGCTTCTATTTCCGTCAGATACGCTTCAGTCTGCTCCTCGGACAAACTGAAGTTTGCTTGAAACGGCATCGCAAATGCATGCAGGACGGTAATACTTGCATGCGGAGCGACGCTCATGGCAGCCTCCACGCCCCGCAGGGAGGATTCCGAGAAATCCACTCCCACCAATACCCGCTGGTAGGGGACCTCCGGCTGTTGTTTGACAACCAGCACTGGGCAGGGGGCCATGCGCACCACCTTGTCGACAGTGGAGCCGATAAACAAATCGCGGATCACGCCGCCGCTGTGAACACCCATTACCAGAAGTCCGGCGTTTAACAGTTTTGCATAGTCAACGATGTCCGTATGCGTTCGCCCAACGTTGAGTGCGGTCGTAGTGACGGAAACTTCGTGTTCGTCCTTAAGTCTCGTTTCAATTTCGGCCAGTTGCCTGCGACACGAATCAAGCAGCTTATGTTCTGCCTGTTCATGCGCTTGAACTAGTTGCCCGAGCGTTTTAAGCGAAAGAGTATCAATGACGTGCAATAAATCCAGCGAATTGATACCGAGTTCACGCGCCAGCAGGGCCGCTCGAGACTCGGCATACGCTGAGATTGGGGACATATCGGTTGCGACGACGATCCAATTTATCGAATACATGGCATTGTCCTTTTGGCTCGACCTGGTACTCAACCGATATCTGGAAGGTTGTTCGCCTCCCCTGGTTTCTTATAGTATAGTGGGTTTTGTGCTTTGAGCCTTTGGTACCCTTTCCCGGGAGAATATGGATTTCGGGGATATCGCTTTCGAAATACATTTCGCGGTGACGAAACACCACATTACGACATGACATCTATGCAGGACCGCTCACTTTTCACGCATGATCAAACTCGGCGTTAATATCGACCATGTCGCCACGTTGCGGCAGGCGCGCGGGACTACTTATCCCAGCCCCATAGAGGCTGCCTTAATCGCGGAATCAGCGGGAGCGGACGCCATTACCCTGCATTTGCGCGAAGACCGGCGCCATATACAGGACAGCGATGTACAGATCCTGCGCGGACTGCTTAAAACCCGCATGAATCTTGAAAGCGCTGTTACCGATGAGATGATCGATTTTGCGTGTCGCATCAAGCCCGAAGATGTGTGCCTGGTGCCTGAACGGCGCGAAGAACTGACCACAGAAGGCGGTCTCGATGTGGTGCGCTATTTTCAGCAAGTGCGGCACGCGTGCGTCAAACTGGCGGATGCGGGGATTCGGGTGTCCCTGTTCATAGATGCGGATGTGGCCCAGATCGAAGCCACGGTACAGGCAGGTGCGCCCGCTATTGAAATTCATACGGGTCATTATAGTGATGCGCAAGCCGATGCCGAGTGTGAAAACGAACTGGAGCGTATTCGCACTGCCGTAGCCACGGGTCTCGAGCGTGGGCTGCAAGTCAACGCGGGCCACGGATTGCACTATCTCAACGTCCAGCCTGTGGCGGCCATGGCCGGAATTTCCGAGCTCAATATTGGCCACGCAATAGTGGCACACGCGTTGTTTGTCGGTTTTGCGCAGGCTGTTCGGGAGATGAAAGCGCTAATGCTTGAAGCGCGCAAATGATCTACGGGATCGGCACCGATCTGGTTGAACCCGCGCGCATTGCGCGGCTGTTGGAAAAGTATGGTGACCGCTTCGCCAGACGCCTGCTTAATGAAGACGAATGGCCTGAATACGCCCGCAGCACCCGTCCCGCGCTGTTTCTTGCCAAGCGGTTTGCAGCCAAGGAAGCCCTATCGAAAGCATTTGGTACAGGTATCCGCCATCCGGTGAGCCTGAGCCACATCCGTATCAGCCACGACGATTTGGGTAAACCCTATTTCTCGTTTCACCCTGATTTGAGCACATTCGCCAGGAATGAAGGCATAACGGGCCATCATCTGTCGATAAGCGATGAGCTCAACCTGGTCTGCGCCTTTGTCGTTCTCGAGAAATAACCACATCTGATGTCGCTCGGTCCCATCATGCTTGACATCGGCGGCACCCAGCTCACCGCCGCAGATAGACAAACGCTCCGGCACCCGCTGGTGGGTGGCGTGATCCTCTTCACCCGAAACTATTCCTCCGTTGAACAGCTTGAGCAACTGACGGCTGAGATCCACGCGCTCAGGATGCCCCGATTATTGATCGCAGTCGATCATGAAGGCGGCCGGGTCCAGCGCTTTCGTGAAGGGTTCACCCGATTGCCCGCCATGCGCGAGCTGGGCATTATTTGGGATGAGCATCCTGCGACCGCCCGGCATCTTGCCAAAGCGGCCGGTTTTGTCCTGGCTTCCGAGCTGAGGGCCGCGGGAGTTGATTTCAGCTTCACGCCGGTGCTCGATATGGATTATGGGCAAAGTACCGTGATTGGAGACCGCGCCTTCCACAGCAAGCCTGGCGTTATCGCCGAACTGGCTCACCATCTCATGTCCGGCTTAAAGCTGGGCGGAATGGCAGCCGTCGGAAAACATTTTCCCGGGCACGGATATATACAAGCGGACTCCCATACCGAATTGCCAGTCGACCACCGCCCCTATCATGATATCGAAACGAATGACCTGATACCGTTTTGCAAGCTGATAGATTTCGGCCTTCCCGGGATCATGCCGGCACACGTGATTTATCCTCAAGTGGATACCCGCCCGGCAGGCTTTTCAGAGATATGGCTGAAAGAGATCCTTCGCAAAAAACTGGGTTTTGAGGGGTGCATCTTCAGCGATGATTTGAGCATGCAGGGAGCGGCAATCGCCGGCGGCCCGCTCGCACGCGCAAAGGCTGCGCTGAAAGCCGGATGCGACATGCTGCTCGTATGTAACGATCCGGATGCGGCCGAGGCGTTGGTGGAGGAACTGAAATGGGAGATCTCCGCTGTGAGCATAGCCCGCCTCGCGCGGATGCATGGACGCCCTCACCCCGAAACCATCGTCCAACTGCGAGAAAACGCTGATTTTGTCGATGCCGTCGAAAAAATCGGAGGTGTTGGACTTCACAGCGGTGTCCTGCCCTTGGGGTAGAAACAGGCTGACCTGTGTACCACCCTCGCAGCGTCAACTAGAGCCTGACCTTCTTTTCATAGCCAAGCCGGGCTCCGTTTTTCCCGCAACTCAGTAAACCTTCGCATGAGTTACTGCATGAGTTACGGTTACAAGATAGCTGCAATGCGCGGATGAACCATAACCGTTCATGCTCTGGTTTATTCCAAATGATGTTTCCAAGTAAAAACAAGCCCCAAGCCGAACCTCTTCAATTTTTTGCCGATTGCCCTTGAAAAAAAGGCAATCCATCTTATATTGAGTATTAGCAATGATTCAGGACGTACCTGCGTTAATGATGAATTCAACCACTGGAGGCATTATGGCTATTGCTCGCTATGAACCATGGAGCTTGTTGCATCAATTGCATAGAGAACTGGATCGAGCCCGCGAGACGGGAAATGGTGAGGGCTCGGCCGTCACCGCGGAGTGGGCGCCGGCTGTCGATATCAAGGAGGAGGCCGACAAATTTGTCATCCAGGCTGACCTTCCAGGCGTAAAATCTGAAGAAATCGATGTGAGCATGGAAGAAGGCGTTCTTACCATAAGAGGTGAAAGGAAAACTGACGCTTCTACCAACAAGGAAGGCTACAAGAGGATCGAGCGGACACACGGCACGTTTTACAGACGCTTCAGCTTGCCGGATACAGCCAACCCGGACGCGGTATCGGCAAAATTCAACCTGGGCGTGCTGGAAATTGTTATTCCCAAACGAGAGCCCGTGCAACCCAAACGCGTCAACGTCACTTCCGCATAATCCATACAAGGTTGGATAGCCAGCCACTTCACGCGGCGCTGCAAAAAAGAAGCGAGCCTGTCAGTCCTTGGCGGGCTCGTTTTTTTTTGTGCGAACAGGTGCGCGCCCACCACTGCTGCACAGGATATTTCTTTGGATGTTTGACGAACTGGTTTTTCATTGCCGGAGCACGCATATAATAACCATCAAACACCTTTAACAAACATAACTCGACCATGTGCGACGACATAGTCCATCGAAACCAGCAAAAGGCCGAGAAAGCGCAGCAGGAATTGGCCAGCCGCCGTTTGTTCTTGCGACTTTCCGCAATCTCTGCCCTTGGTTTGGGCCTGGCAAGAGCAGGCATAGGAACGGTTTCTGCCGCAAAAGTGAAAATGCCGCCTCTGCCCGAGAATGTGATGGCTCCCGATGCAGCCCTGGAACGATTGATGGCAGGCAACCAGAGGTACGCGAATGGAGAATCCTCGCCATTGGATTTTGCCAAAAACCGAGCCGCTCTTGTCGGAGGACAGAATCCGTACGCCAGTATTTTGAGTTGCTCGGATTCAAGAGTGGGTCCTGAATTCTGCTTTGATGAGCAACGAGGTGATCTGTTTGTGGCGCGAGTCGCCGGCAATTATTTAACCACCGATTTCGTTGCCACCCTTGAGTATGCAGCCGCTATCCTGCATACACCGCTGATCATGGTGCTTGGTCATGAAAGCTGTGGCGCGGTTGGAGCTGCCATTGATGCTGTCGATAAACACGAACAATTTCCGGGTCATATACAAGCGCTGGCCAGCGCGCTCGCGCCAGCCGTCAGGGCTGCCCGGAACATGCCGGGCGAACGTTTTGAGAATGTGGTTAGAATGAATGTCATCCGCAACGTGGAGAAGCTGAAAAACCAGCCTCCCATCCTCAGCAGATTGGTGGAGAAGAAGAAGATTCGTGTTGTCGGCGGCGTGTACAGACTTAAGACGGGGGAGGTCGATCTGGTCGCTTGATTTGACCGGGCCTCCATTGCCAGGGCCGGTGGCCATGCAGCCTGCGTGAGCAACGAGGTTAAAGCATTGCTTGCCACCCAATAATGCCATTACCCATGACTTCGGACATGAGTCCGGATGCCACACCTGCTTCGGCATCAGGCCCAAATCGGTGTACAGGCTGGTCAGGCCAAGAAGCGGGCAATCCCTCGCGTTAACGGATCACCTGAACGGAATTGACGCAAGATAGATCGGAGAGCTCAACAGCACACCGACAGCTCTAGCGAGCCGTACTTCTGCTGTTGTCCTCGAGCACATGAAAAAAGGTCTCGCCCTCTTTTATCATCCCGAGCTCGTTGCGGGCGCGCTCTTCGATCGCTTCGTAGCCTTGCTTTAGATCGCGAACTTCGGCATCCAGGGTGGCGTTGCGTACCTGCAGCTTCCTGTTGGTCTCGTCCTGCTCTGCAATCTGCCGGTCCATCTCCCAGACCTTGAGCCACCCGCCTTTGCCGAGCCATAGCGGATATTGTATTGCGATAATCAGGATGACAAGCAAAAGGCTCAGTATTTTCACGCGATTATGCCGAAAAGCTGTTCCAGATCGAGCACGTGCTTGTGTTGCGTAAGGTTATTAGCGAGTCCCCCATGACCAGCCTCCAGTTGCGCCGTAGCCGGTACACGAGCTCTCACCACACGAGCCCGCACGACTGATCTAAAGTGCAGATCCCGCGCTTATTATCTTAGCTGATAGAACGCATCCCTTCCCGGATAGCTTGCGGAATCCCCGAGGTCTTCCTCGATACGCAGCAATTGATTGTATTTGGCGAGGCGATCAGACCGGGAAAGTGAACCTGCCTTGATCTGGAGGGCGTTGGTACCGACAGCAATATCGGCAATCGTAGTGTCTTCGGTTTCTCCTGAGCGATGCGAGATCACCGCGGTATAACCCGCGCGCTTTGCGTTTTCAATGGCGGAAAGGGTCTCGGTGAGCGTGCCGACCTGGTTGAGCTTGATGAGTATGGAGTTGGCGATGCCCTGCGCAACGCCTTCTCTCAGAATGGCGGCGTTGGTTACAAAAATGTCATCGCCAACAAGTTGAACGGATTTCCCCAGCCTGGCGGTGAGCAGTTTCCACCCATCCCAGTCATGTTCGCTCATGCCATCTTCGATGCTCAGGATGGGATATTTATCTACCCAGGTACTGAGATAATCGATAAATTGTGCTGAATCCAGCGTCAGGCCATCCGAGGCCAGATGGTATTTGCCATCCTTAAAAAATTCGGAGCTGGCGCAATCAATTCCAATGGCGACGTCGGGACCCGGCAGGTAACCCGCCCTTTCGATTGCCTCCATGATCAATTGAAGGGCCGCTTCATTATTGGGAAGATTGGGTGCGAAGCCACCCTCATCGCCCACGGCGGTCTGCATGCCTTTACTGTTGAGCAATCCTTTCAGCGCGTGAAATATTTCCGACCCGCACCGCAGTGCCTCACGAAAGCTTTGTGCTCCCAGCGGGATGATCACGAACTCCTGCATATCAATATTGTTGTCGGCATGTGCCCCCCCATTGATGACATTCATCATGGGTACCGGCATGGACATCGGTCCCGAGCCGCCGAAATAACGGTATAACGGAAGCCCGGACTCCTCTGCTGCCGCTCTTGCCACTGCAAGCGACACCGCGAGCACCGCATTGGCGCCCAGCCTTGATTTGCCGGCGCTGCCATCGAGGTCGATCAGCGTGTGATCGATAAACGTTTGCTCCATGGCATCCAGCCCCATGATCGCTTCCGAAATCTCCGTATTGACATTTTCTACGGCTTTGAGGACGCCTTTACCAGAATAACGTTGTGCATCCCCATCACGTAATTCGACCGCCTCCTTGGTGCCAACGGATGCGCCAGAAGGCACAGCCGCGCGTCCCAGCACTCCTGATTCAAGCAGTACATCCGCTTCTACGGTGGGATTCCCGCGGGAATCAAGGATTTCGCGGGCGATGACATCTACAATTGCACTCATGCTATTTTTCCCCGAGTCATTTATTTATTGATGTTTATAAGAGCTAAAGCGGTTTTATTCATGCTTTTTGAAAAAATGGTGGTCTATGAAGATTGCCCCTTAGAGGGCCCTCCGTCTGGACGCTTGATCTTGTGTATTCTTCTTAAAAAAGGAGAATTATCCGGATGCTTCGGAGAAGATCCTGGAGATAAATTTTGTTAGGCAATGTTTTTTAATTTGGCAGAAGAGTCAGGACCGGCTGACGTGCGCTGATTTGCAAAGTCAATGGCTGCCTTGATGAAGGTGGTAAAAAGTGGATGCCCGGCCTTCGGTCTTGAAGTGAATTCTGGGTGAAACTGGCAGGCGACAAACCATGGGTGCTCTGTTTGCGGCAACTCGATCATCTCGCACAATCCCTCTCCCGCCGATACCGCGCTTATGCGTAACCCAGCCTCCTCCAGCTTCGGTATGTATTCGTTGTTGACTTCGTAGCGGTGGCGGTGGCGTTCGACGATTTTGCCAACCCCATAAATCTCGCGAACATGTGAATCTTCCTTAAGCAGGCATTCCTGCCCGCCAAGCCTCATCGTTCCCCCCAGGTTCGACTCCGTGCTCCGGACTTCCACCTGACCTTCACGGTTGCGCCATTCGGTCGTCAGGGCAATGACGGGATAACGCGTATCTGGGTGAAATTCAGTGCTGTGGGCGCCTTCCAGTCCGGCTTTATTGCGCGCATATTCGATGACCGCCAATTGCATGCCAAGGCAAATGCCCAGATAGGGAATACGGTTCTCGCGCGCGTGGCGAATGGCCATGATCTTGCCTTCGACCCCGCGTTTGCCGAATCCGCCGGGAACCAGTATGGCATCCATCCCCGCCAGGCAATCCGTTCCCTTTTTTTCGATGTTTTCGGAATCGGTGTAATGGATATTGATCTTGCTATGGGTATGAATGCCGGCGTGAGTCAGCGCTTCCGAGAGCGATTTGTATGACTCTTTCAAATCCACGTATTTTCCGACCAGCGCGATCTCTATCGTACGTTCCGGATGCTCCAGATCGTGCACCAGCTTTTTCCATGTGCTCAAATCCGCGGCTTTCGCCAGAATATTGAGCTTGTGGCAGACGATCTCGTCCAGCATCTGGTCATGCAACAGAGCGGGGATCTTGTAAATGCTGTCCACATCCACCGCCAGAATCACAGCCTCTTCGCGAACATTCGTGAAGAGCGCAATTTTGCGGCGTTCTTCCGGGGGGAGTTGACGGTCTGCCCGGCACAGCAAGACATCGGGTTGTATGCCAATTTCGCGTAATTCTTTGACTGAATGCTGGGTCGGCTTGGTTTTCAGTTCGCCTGCCGAACCGATGTAGGGGAGCAATGTCAGGTGGATAAAACAGGTATCCTCGCGTGGAAGTTGCACCGCCATCTGCCGGATGGCTTCCAGAAACGGGAGGGATTCGATATCGCCGACCGTGCCGCCAATTTCGACCATGGCTACCTGGGCGTCGCCGGCCCCTGCCCTGATCTGCTGTTTGATTTCGTCCGTGATATGGGGAATGACCTGGACAGTGCCGCCCAGATAATCCCCGCGCCGCTCCTTCTTGATGACGCTCTCGTAAATCTGGCCGGTGGTGAAATTGTTGCGCCTGCTCATCTTCCCGCTGATGAAGCGCTCGTAATGCCCGAGGTCGAGGTCGGTTTCAGCACCGTCCTCGGTCACAAATACTTCACCATGCTGGAACGGACTCATCGTGCCCGGATCTACGTTTATATAAGGATCCAGCTTGAGCAAGGTAACCTTGATGCCGCGCGTTTCGAGAATTGCCGCGAGAGAGGCCGCCGCGATACCTTTCCCCAAGGAAGATACTACACCACCCGTCACGAACACATACTTTGTCATGGCCGCGTATGATACCCGAAAAGGCCCGCCCCCACAAATAACCGGAATAGTAACATGGTTTTATGCTGAAAAAATGATACTGATACGTGTGCAATTGACCGGCAATAATTCATTGCGCAAGCTGATTCCGGGCATAACCGCCTGAGTTAATCAGTTCATAATATAAACGTTGGTAGCCTTGTTGTTACGTCCAAATAAATGGAATAAGTCCAGCTTGTTCATGCGTCAGGTCCCGATAAGCAAGCGTAGGCGGTCGTGGCGTTGGGCTTGATGAGGCGAATACCGAAGAGTCAAGGAGAGCAAGCTAGCACGGCTAGCCAGAATGAGTGGCGTGGCGGTTATCATACGGCCTCCCCGGTCTAAGCCAGCCTCCCCAGGTGCGAGCGGCTAATCAAGCGGCAATGCGCGACAGCACGCCTCGCTCTAAAGATAGACAAAGGATTTGAATTTTAAAGGTGCATGAAATGCAGGATGCCCGCTGGAGGCGCACCGGGAAAGGCCTTTGGGATTTTTCTTAAGGCAAGTATCCGGAGGCTTTAAAAGCGTTGCGTATTTCCCCGGTAAACTTGTGAGAAGCAGGGCACCTGCCCCAACGGTATTCAGCACTTTTAAGGGAGGATCGAGGCTGGTGAAAGCGATCCGCCGGGCTTGGCCCTTGGCTCTGTGAAAACGAGACGCTCAATACTACTGCTGACTACTGCTGCGGATATCCGACGCACCGGCAGGAAATCATCCGTTGATGAAGACCTCGGTTCCCGCATCGACCAGATCGAATAGTTCCAGCAGGTCGCTGTTGCGCATTCGAATACAGCCGATGGAGCCGGGTTTGCCCATTTCCACGCTGTCAGGGCTGCCATGGATATAGATATACCGCCTCATCGTATCCACCGGGCCCAGCCGATTGAAGCCCGGCTCGCGGCCGGAAAGCCATAAAATACGCGTGAGAATCCAGTCGCGCCCGGGAAAGCTCGCAGCCAATTTGGGCGAATAGATTTCGCCGGTGGGTCGGCGTCGCACGAAAACGGTGTTGACGGGCTGGCCTGCGCCGACCTTGGCGCGAATGATATGCCTTCCCAGTGGCGTGCGGAAGCTGCCCTTCTCCTGCCCTATCCCGTTCTTCGCCGAGGAAACACGATAACGTCGGACAACATCGTTATCGCTGTTGTATAAGTCCAGCGTCTGGTCGGGAATATTAATGACAACCTTCATCGATTTCCTGCCCTGGCGTGATTACGGCCACCTTGCGCCGTTTCGCGAAAAACTGCTTCAACCTTTCGCCCGCCTCCTCCGCCAGGACGCTGCCGGTTACCTGCATATGATGGTTGAGTCTTAGTTCAGCTGGAAGATCGATGATACTTCCACATACGCCTGTTTTAGGCTCCCTTGCTCCATAAACCAGCCGCGCGACGCGCGCGTGAAAAATTGCCCCCACGCACATGGCGCAAGGTTCCAGAGTCACATAGAGCGTGCAATCAACAAGGCGGTAATTGTCCAGATAGCGGGCCGCATCCCGCAGCGCCATCACTTCGGCATGGGCGGTGGGGTCGGCCGAGGAGATGGGGCAGTTGTAACCGCGTCCGATGATCGTGCCATCCTTCACGACCACTGCGCCCACGGGTACCTCGCCCGCAATTTCCGCTTGATCCGCAAGCTCCAGCGCCGAGCGCATGAAATCGATATCCAGATTACTCAAATCAATTGCTCATTCCTTGCATATTGAGTGAAGCAAAATGTACCCTCCGGATCGAGTCAGCCTGTTTCAAAACGTAATACACCGATGAGATTGAAGCATAATTTTGGTTGACGTGCTGATTGATGGCGCTTGTTCCTTATCGCTTGATGCGAATGGACCTTTCTCATTCAACTGGCTGTTCCGCGGAGCCCAGTATTTTATAACACCCATCCGCCCCCCGCCCGTCGAAAAGCTTGTCCAATTCGATCAAATCCCCCCACGTTCGCTAAACCGGCGTACATATTTATATTTGACTTACATTTCTTCGCTGATTTCTTGCCCGGAAGTCGGGTCATTTATCAGGTTTCTTGCTATTCAGAATAATATGAACTAGAAAAAACTACGGGACCATATTAGTTTCCGCAAGCAGAACTTTAATCAGTCGTTCCAGGGAGAATTTGAAATGCCCGATCCAGGAATACTTCAACTGCCTCGACCTGCTAACGATATTGCATGGGGGCAGGCAGCCGAAGTTATCCATTTACCTCTTTCCAATCCGATGCAATACCTATGCCTATGACAAACAAAGATAAAGCTGACATCGAGAACAGTTGGCCGAAGCTCCCTCCTCTGGAAGCCTGGCACGACACGTGCGCCTCAGTCCACATGTGGACGCAAGTGGTCGGGAAGGTTCGTCTGATGCTATCCCCAGATATCAACCACACCTGGGGATGGACGCTTTATGTCACTACCCGCGGCCTTACGACTTCTCCAATACCCTACGGCGGTTTTACCTTCGCGATCGACTTCGACTTTATCGCCCATACGCTGCGCATCTCCACTTCGAAAGGTGATGAGCGCGTGTTTACGCTGAAGCCCATGTCAGTCGCGGAGTTCTACCGCAAGATAATGCAGGCGCTGCGAGAACTTGGCATTGAGGTGAAAATCCTTGCCCGCCCGGTTGAGGTGGAAGTAGCAATACCTTTCGAGAAAGATGACCAGCACGCGAGTTACGATCCTGACGCCATGAACAGCTTCTGGCAAGCCTTCGTGTGCGCCGATCGGGTCTTCAAGGAGTTCCGTGGCCGCTTTATCGGAAAGGTAAGCCCTGTCCACTTTTTTTGGGGAGGATTCGACCTCGCTGTAACCCGCTTTTCCGGGCGGATGGCCCCCAGGCATCCCGGCGGCATACCCAATGTTGCTGATCGTGTGACACAGGAAGCCTATTCGCACGAGGTATCGAGCGCGGGGTTGTGGCCAGGTACTGGCCTGGGAGAAGCAGCTTTTTACGCCTATGCTTATCCCACTCCCGAGGGCTTCAGCAAGCACCCGGTCCAGCCAAAGGCGGCCTATTTCCACGACAAACTGGGTGAATTCATCCTGCCCTACGAGGCAGTACGAACGGCCGAAAATCCGGAAGACACACTTATGTCATTTCTCCAGACCACCTACGAAGGTGCCGCGACCCTCGCCAATTGGGATCGCAGCGCGTTGGAACGCAACGTACCACAGGACATGGCACGAACAGGCTGAGAGAACGCCCTGATTGCTCGTAAATGCTCATGCAGTCCGATTAAACGGGCGTAATCAATCGCCTGACGGGAGTGGAGCGCACGGGGAAGTTGAGGGAGTTTAATAAGAGCAGTTCCAAGTCTTATAAAAAAGGGGAACAGTCATGGCAATAAAGCCCATACCGGAAGGCTATCATTCGGTAACGCCCTACCTGTTGATTGACGGTGCAGCCCGGGCCATTGAATTTTACAAGCAGGCGTTTGGCGCAACTGAACTATTTAAAATGGACATGCCTGGCGATAAGATCGGCCACGCCGAAATTCTAATCGGTGATTCCCGCATTATGATGGCGGATGATTGCGGCGGAGAAAGTCCGTTTCGAAATCCCCGATCGTCGGGCAGCTCGCCAGTCGGCCTCCATGTATATGTAGAGGACGTGGACAAGATATTTTCCCAAGCGGTTGATGCAGGCGCCAAGATTATAAAACCGGTTCAGGATCAGTTTTATGGTGACCGGACGGGGGCGCTGGAAGATCCTTTCGGACATATCTGGTTTGTTGCAACGCATAAGCAAGATCTCTCGCCGGAAGAAATCAGGAAGCGCGCGACCGGGTAGGGATCCCGAGTGGCCCGGGTGGACGCAATTCTGTCGTGGCATCCCTACGCTGGGCGATGCCGTTTCGCGCGCCCCTCATGCTACATTGCGGTCGAGGCATCCTCTGCTCGATCGCGGGCACCCCTGCCCAGGGGTAGGCGGCTCCGACTTATAGCGCGACCGCCATTCCCTTCACTTCAATCCCCTTTAGAGCCCTCCGCGTTGCCTCATAACAAAAGGATACCGAAGGTCAGGATGGTTGCCTCATAATTGAGGTAACTTTGAGTATGGAAAAGATAGCACGTAAATTAGTATTGATTTGCTGGGCCTGATCAAATGGATTTAGCGTTTCATGCAAGGTTTTGAGCTTAGCTTTACTATCGGCTGAGACACTTTCGCAGTCCATTACACGTTGATAGGGTGTTTTGGGGGTGTGGTACAGTTTGCGGTAGCGCGCTCCAATCCTTTCTTTTGCTTTGAGCTTCAGAGTGGGGCAGAAGTGGGTTCTGTAGCTGACTCCACTGTTTTGCATAAAGCGCGTTCATCGGTTTTATCAGTTCGGGATTATCGAAGCGCTCGTAACCGAACAACTGGCGCACATGCGTCCAGTTCTTTTGCTCGATATGGGCATTATCATTCTTTTTGTAGGGGCGCGATCGGGTAAAGGCGGGCTTGGCTGGGTGCTCGGAAAAGTAGCGCAGCAAGTGGTGATTGAGAAATTCACTGCCGTTATCGCAATCGAATCCGCGCAATTCAAAAGGTAATGCCTGCTCAATGGCCTTGATCTGATCCATTACCCCGGCAGAGCCCTTGTTCCAGGTAGCACGGCACTCTGTCCATCCGGTGAGGATATCGGACAAGGTCAGACTCCAGACGAAATCCCCTGCCAAGGAATTGCCACAATGGGCCACGGTGTCCGCTTCCATGAAACCGGGCAGGGAAATATCCCAATGGGCGGTACGAATCGGAATTTGCTGCTTCAGGAGCGTACCTGGCTTGGTGCCACCCAATCTCTTGGGATGTTGTGTTCGCACCGGCTTGAGCAAGCGGTCAATACTGGCTGCCGAAATACGCATAAGCTTTGCTCTGACCGGCTCACCCAATGCACCGAAGCTTGCCTCATAGTGAGGCAGCCACAACGGTATGGCAACCACCAGACGCTTGCTGCACATCTGATCGGTTGCAAGCCATAGCTTGCGCAGCACCGTAGTTAGCGCAGGCTCATCATATTGCGAAGGCCGACCAGCCCGGCGAGCCATTTTGGTCGGCCTTCCGCTTAAAAGCCGGATAGCGTATTTGCGCTGATAGCCGCATACCGAACAGAATTCGTCCAGAATCTTGCCCTTGTCAGCACGTTTGGCCTTGTGATAGCGATTGCGTATTGCCTCAAGATACGCCTGTTTCTCACGTTTACCCATGTCGATAACCTCCCTCCGTCCGGTTACCAACAATTTGAGGCAACGTATCCCCTTAACCCATCCCTTCGGTTACTTTTTTAGTGAGGCAATTCGCCTCTCCGGCAGCAGCCACCTTCCAAGGCCATCGGTTACGTCGATACGCTATAATGCTCGCTTTTTTGGCTTCGATAAATGCCAACTCTGCAAGGAAGCGATCTGGCCTGCGTGCGCGGCGATAGAAGGCTATTCCAGAACGTCAATTTTTCCCTCGAATCCGGTGGGTTGATGCAGGTTCAAGGACCCAACGGCAGTGGGAAAACGAGCCTGTTGCGGATGTTATGCGGCCTTGCAAGCGCTGCACATGGCGAAATCCGCTGGGACGGGTCGGAAATTCGCTCGCTTGGGGGAACCTATTATGGGGCGATGACCTATCTGGGGCATTTAAGTGGCGTCAAGGATGATTTGACCGCCATCGAAAACCTGCGCATTTCAAGTGCGCTTGCTGGCGTCGAGATCGATGAAAAAAAAGCCCACGACGCGCTGCAGCGCATGGGACTGGGAGGCCGCGAGCTGTTGCCGGCCAAGGTGTTGTCGCAAGGACAGCGACGCAGGGTCACCCTGGCTCGCCTGCTGGTATGCGGAACGGTACTGTGGATATTGGACGAGCCATTGACGGCCCTGGATGTGGGTGCGGTCAAGCTCATACAGGGCCTCATGGAAGACCATCTGAGGCGCGGGGGCATGATCGTGATGACCACGCACCAGGAGATCGAGATCGCTGCTGCGGCAACCCAGCGGTTGCAGCTCGCCTGACATGTTTCTTTGGATAATCCAGCGCGACCTTTTGCTCGCCATGCGCCGGCGGGCAGACGTCCTCACGACACTGTTCTTTTTCATCATTGTGGTAAGCCTGTTTCCTTTGGGCGTAGGACCGGAGATGAACATGCTCAGGATCATGGCGCCCGGCGTGGTATGGGTCGCCGCCCTGCTGGCATCCATGCTGTCGCTGGGACGGATGTTCTCGTCCGACTATCTGGACGGCACGTTGGAGCAGATGCTGCTCTCCCCCCAGTCTCTGCCCCTGCTGGTCCTCGGGAAAGCGCTGGCCCATTGGCTGGTGACCGGCGTGCCACTGGTGCTGATGGCCCCTGTCCTTGGCATCCAATATGACTTGCCGGCGGATGCGCTGCTGGTCCTGACCGCTTCCCTGTTGCTAGGAACGCCCGTCCTGAGCCTCATCGGGGCTATCGGTGCCGCGCTGACGCTAGGATTGCGGGGTGGCGGAGTACTGGTTTCGCTCCTTGTCCTACCGCTTTACATCCCCGTATTGATCTTTGGTGCAGGCGCCGTGGAAGCAAGCACGGCGGGCCTTGGAGCCGGAGCCCATATGTCGCTTCTGGGCGCTTTTCTGCTCGCCTCGCTGGTGCTGGCGCCCTGGACCGCGGGGGTGTCTCTTCGCATCTCGATGGAATAAAAACCCTGGCGGTAAATAAACCAATTCTGAATTTGAGGTTTTTGGTTTAAAATTGGGAGTTACGCAGTTGAGGCATAAGGTCTCAACCACGAAATTCGGTATCTACATGGCAATTAATTGGTTCAAATATTCGTCTCCGGCAAGCTTCTACTTCCTCGCCGGCAAGATGATTCCTTTTTTTTCCATCGCCGCGGTGGTGCTGACTCTAGTCGGGCTGTATATCGGTTTTTTCATGGCGCCAACCGATTTTCAGCAGGGGGAAGCGTACCGCATCATATTCATCCATGTTCCCGCCGCCTGGATGTCCATGTTTCTATATGTGATCATGGCGATCTGGTCCGGTATCGGCCTGGCATTCAATACGCGGCTTTCCTCCATGGTGGCAACAGCCATTGCGCCGACCGGGGCCATGTTCACCTTTCTCGCGTTATGGACGGGCGCGCTGTGGGGCAAACCCATGTGGGGAACCTGGTGGGTATGGGATGCTCGCCTGACTTCCGAGCTGATCCTGCTTTTCCTCTACATCGGGTTCATGTCCTTGCAGGCGGCCATAGATGATCCACGCCGTGCCGACAAGGCCGGAGCCATGATCGCACTGGTCGGCGTGGTTAACGTCCCCATCATTTATTTCTCGGTGAAATGGTGGAATACCCTGCACCAGGGGGCATCCGTCAGCCTGACGCAATCGCCCAAGATGGCCAGCACGATGCTCACCGGCATGCTGATCATGTCGATTGCATGCTGGATGTATGCGATCGCCGTGATACTGATACGTACCCGCGCGATCATCCTGGAACGCGAGCGCCATACGGCCTGGGTCGGCCAGTTGCAGGGAGCGACCTGATGAACTGGACGAGTTTGTCCAATTTTCTGGATATGGGAGGATATGGGCTTTATGTGTGGGGTTCGTATCTGGTCTTCCTCGTTTGCATCGCGGGGGAAATCATTCTGGTGTTCAACCGTAAGCGAACTTTGCTCAAGCATCTCAGTCTGATTCACCAGTCAAAACAAACAAGAGAAGAGACATGAAACCGCGTCATAAAAAGCTGGCGATTATCGCTTCGGGTGTCACCGCGTTGGGGATCGCTTCCATACTGGTTTTGAACGCCTTTCAGAGCAATCTCGTTTTTTTCTTCAGCCCTACTCAAGTGGCAAATAACGAAGCGCCGGTTGGCAAAAGCTTTCGGATTGGCGGTCTGGTGGAAGAAGGCAGCGTCAGGCGCCAAGGCGATGGAGTAACGGTCAACTTTTTGGTTACCGATACCGCGAAGGTCATACCAGTGGTATACAAGGGCATCCTTCCCGATCTCTTCAAGGAAGGCAAGGGCGTTGTAGCGCAAGGAAAGCTGGCTTCTGACGGCGTTTTCCGCGCGGATGAGGTGCTTGCGAAACACGACGAAAATTATATGCCGCCGGAAGCGGCCACCGCCATCGACCAGGCGGACAAGGCGCGGAAAACGGTGCTGGTTCAATAACAAATAGTGCATGTGTGCCCGAAAAGCAGGGATCAGGCAAATCGTTCCCAACTTGAATCACGGCCCTGCAGTCCTTTTCTCATTCCTAATCCAATGCCCTGATCATGATTCCAGAACTCGGTAATTTCGCGCTGATCCTTGCGTTGCTGCTGGCGCTTATCCAGGGCACGCTGCCCATCATCGGCGCCTCGCGCGGCATTCCCTCGTGGATTGCGCTCGCCCGCCCAGTGGTGCAGGGTCAGTTCGTATTTGTCGCCATCGCCTTCTTCTGCCTCGCTTATTCCTTCGCCACGAGCGATTTCAGCGTTATAAACGTGGTCCAGAACTCCAATTCCAAGCTGCCTCTGGAATACCGTCTCGCGGCTACCTGGGGTTCGCATGAAGGCTCATTGTTGCTATGGACAATGATGCTGGCCACCTGGTCGGTCGCCGTCAGCCTATTCAGCCGTCATCTGCCGAACGAGATGGTGGCGCGGGTCCTGGGGGTGATGGGTCTGGTGAGCGTGGGCTTCCTGATATTCATGCTTTTTACATCCAATCCGTTCGAGCGGATGCTGCCGGGTGCAATGGAGGGAAGCGATCTGAATCCCTTGCTTCAGGATCCGGGCATGGTGTGCCACCCCCCCATGCTGTATATGGGTTATGTCGGCTTTTCCGTCGCGTTTGCTTTCGCCATTTCGGCATTACTCAGCGGCGAGATGGACGCCACCTGGGCGCGCTGGTCGCGCCCGTGGACGACGGTCGCGTGGGTATTCCTGACCATCGGCATCATGATGGGAAGCTGGTGGGCTTATTATGAGCTCGGCTGGGGCGGCTGGTGGTTCTGGGATCCGGTGGAGAACGCGTCGTTCATGCCATGGCTGGTGGGCACCGCCCTGATTCATTCCCTTGCTGTGACCGAAAAACGCGGCAGCTTCAAAAGCTGGACCGTCCTGCTGGCAATCTGCGCATTCTCCCTTAGCCTTCTTGGCACTTTCCTCGTCCGCTCAGGCGTTCTGACATCGGTGCACGCTTTTGCAACCGATCCCAGGCGGGGGATTTTCATTCTCACCTTCCTGGTGATCATCTGCGGAGGTTCCCTCCTTCTCTTTGCCTGGCGTGCACCCAAGATTGGACTGGGCGGCAAGTTTGAAGTGGTATCGCGTGAATCAATGCTGCTTGCCAACAATCTGCTGATGATGGTGGCGGCGGGCAGCGTTCTGCTGGGTACCCTCTATCCCCTGTTAATGGATGCGCTTGAGCTCGGCAAGATGTCGGTCGGCCCGCCCTACTTCGAGGCGGTTTTCGTGCCTTTGATGACCCCGGCCGTTTTCCTGATGGGTCTTGGACCCCTTGCGCGCTGGAAACAGGCAAGCGTGCCGGAACTCGCCGTGCGCTTGCGGTGGGCATTCGCTGTGAGCGTGATAACAGCGCTGCTGATGCCGTTCGTCATGGGTGAATGGAAACCCTTCGTGAGCTTCGGCCTCCTTCTGGCCTTCTGGGTTATTGCCAGCATCGTTGCAAGTCTCGTTCATCGCCTGCAAAGCAGCGGTAAGCAGGGCGTCTTCGCCAAGCTGGCTGCTCAATCGCGCAGCTACTACGGCATGCATGTCGCTCATCTCGGTATCGCGGTATTCATCATCGGGGTGACGCTCGTGGGCGGCTATGAAACGGAAAAGGACGTACGCATGGAAGTTGGTGATACGGTCGAGGTAGGTGGCTATACGTTCCGCTTCAACGGCGCAACAAAAGGACCCGGTCCGAATTACGTGGCGGATATCGGCCATGTAGACGTGCTGCGCAATGGTGAAAAGGTGAGTATGCTCGAACCGGAAAAACGAACCTACAATGCCTCCGGGATGGCGATGACAGAAGCCGCCATCGATACGGGTTTGCTGCGCGACCTTTACGTTGCCCTTGGCGAACCCCTGGAGAATGGCGCGTGGATTGTGCGTGTCTATCACAAACCGTTTGTGGACTGGATATGGTTTGGGTGCATGCTGATGGCTTTTGGAGGTTTCCTCGCGATCACCGACCGACGCTACCGCCTATCGTCACGCAGGCAGCGTGAACAGGTGGAAGACAAACCGGTTGTCAGCAAGCCCCGTAGAGCCCCTGCGGCCCCAGTAATCGCAGGGAGCGAGAAGGGGGCATAATGCGTTTCCTTGTCCCGCTGGCGGTTTTTGTTGTTCTCGTAGGTTTTCTGGTTGTCGGGCTGGGCTTGAAGCCCAGGGAAGTTCCCTCCCCGCTGATCGGAAAACCCGCGCCCGAGTTCCAGCTGCAGCAACTGCATGAATCGAACAAGATATTGGCCTCAAAGGAAAACCTGGGCAAGGTCTGGCTCCTGAACGTTTGGGCTTCCTGGTGCGTTTCCTGCCGTGAGGAGCATCCGTTGCTGGTTGAACTGGCAAAGTCGGGGATCGTTCCCGTCTATGGGCTCAACTACAAGGACCAGCGTGACGATGCGTTGAGATGGTTGAAACAGTTTGGAGACCCGTATACGGTAAGCATTGTCGATCCGGAAGGTCGGACTGGAATAGATTATGGCGTTTACGGCGTTCCGGAGACTTACGTGATCGACAAGAATGGGGTTATCCGCTACAAGCAGATCGGCCCGGTAACGGTCGATGCATTGAAAACAAAAATCCTTCCCCTGGTAAAAGAGTTGCAGGGATAAGCCCGGCTTCTCTGTTTAGATTCCGCAGTACCTCAAATATCCCCCACAGCATTTTGACGAGTCACTCTTTCAGTATGAAAAAATTCGGATTATTGCTGGCTTTAATGTTTTTATTGCCGGTTTCCTGGGCCAAAGAGGCGGTTCCAGTCGCCGAGGATCCCGAAGTCGAACGGCGCATGGTTACTTTATCGGAAGACCTGCGCTGCCTCGTCTGCCAGAATGAGACGATCGCCGCTTCGCGGGCGGATTTTGCCAATGATCTGCGGCGCGAAATTCGTGAACAGATGAAAGCGAATAAAAGCGATAAGGAAATTGTCGATTTTATGGTAGCGCGCTACGGCGATTTTGTACTCTACCGTCCCCCTGTCAAATCCACCACCCTCTTCCTGTGGTTTGGCCCCTTCATTTTCCTTCTGGTGGGGGCAACCGCACTCTTCGTTTACCTCAAGCGTCGCCGCAAGCAGGTTGAAGACCCGGTGTTGACCGAACAGCAACTCAAGCAAGCTGAAACCCTTTTAAAGGAAGGCAAAGGTAACAAGGCATGACGACATTCTGGGTTGTCGCGGGCATATTCATTGTCGGCGCATTGCTATTCATTCTCCCCACGCTATGGAGTAAACGCGAGCGCAAGTCGGGCGTTGCGCGGGACGCAACCAACATCGATGTTTATCGGGACCAGCTTGCGGAACTGGATAGCGATTTGCGTAGCGACGTTCTGACCCGCGAGCAGTATGAGCAGAGCAAGCGCGAACTGCAGCAACGCATGCTGCAGGACCTCCCCCAGGGAGGCGCAGGAGGATCCGCTGCCACCCTGCCTGCTGGAGGTCTGAACGGCAAGGGGAATATCGCGACCATCACGCTGACGACGCTGGCGCTGCCTGTACTGGCGGTTTCCCTCTATCTCTGGCTGGGCAATACAAGGGCTCTGCTGCCGCAACCGGCTGTAGAGCAGGCCCCGGTGTCCGCGGAGGGCGGTCATTCCGATTTTTCTTCGGTACTGCAAAGCCTCATTACACGGTTGAAAGATCAGCCCAATGACATGGAAGGCTGGCTCATGCTGGGACGTACCTATGCAATGATGCAACGTTTCAACGAGGCAAAGGAAGCCTACGAAAAGGTACTGGCGCTCGCTCCGGAAAATCCTGAAGTGCTCACGGATTATGCAGATATTGTCGCGATGACGAATAACGGCAGCCTCATGGGACAACCCCTTGAGCTGGTCAATAAGGCGCTGCGCCTTGATCCGCAAAATCCCAAGGCCCTGGCTCTGGCGGGCACAGCTGAGTTTGAACGTCGAAGATACAAGGAGGCCGCCGGACACTGGGAAAAATTGCTGACACTTATTCCCCCGTCAGAAACTGAGCTGGTCGACGCGGTGAAAAACAGCATTGCTGAAGCCAAATCGCTGGCATCGGGCAAAGGGAACTCGGTGGCGAGAGCCGAGCAATCGCCGAGTGGGCAGATGCCTCCTCCCCCTCAATCCAAGCCAGGATCTGCATCTGCAGCGGGCGCGCAAACATCCGGCACGCTATCGGGCAAAGTTACCCTAAGCCCGGCGCTGGCTGGAAAGGTTTCGGCGGCTGATAGCGTGTATGTATTTGCCCGCGCCAAAAACGGCCCCAAAGCGCCGTTGGCAACGCTGCGCCTGCAGGTCAAGGACTTACCTGCCACGTTTACATTGAATGATTCGATGGCAAGGTCCGGTGTTCAGCTTTCCACCTTCGCCGATGAAGTCATCGTAGGCGCGAGGATTTCAAAGTCTGGATCGCCCATGCCTCAAAGCGGCGATCTTCAGGGGCTCAGTGAGCCCATAAGGGTGGGCGGCTCTGGAATCAACGTCGTCATTAATCAGCAACTGCCATAACGGCAGAGACTGAAAGATCAGGTCGGGCGCGACTGTGAAGGGTGGAGCAGCATCTTCCGCATGAAGATTCGACCTGGAGCGGGCACCTTGGAGGTGATGGGGTTCCGCGAACCCGGTCGTAGCATCCCGTCGCTGGTTGATCCGGCTTTGCCGGACCCTCGCCCTGCGCTCCGGGGAGTTTCCCCTACGCGGGATGCAGGCCACCCTCGATAACGATGCGGTCGTGACGTCCCCTCCACTGCCCGATCCCCTTCCATCGGATCCCCTCGGACGACGCTTCAGGGCGCGACCGCGAAGAGCGGAGCAGTATCTTCCACAGGAAGTTGCGACCTCGAAGGGGGATGCCGGCGCCCCCGATAACGATGAGTGCGGTCGAAGCATCGCCTCCGGCTGCCCGATCCCCCTTCCAGAGGCCCCGCTCGGGCGACGCTTCAGGGCGACCCGCGAAGGGCGGAGCAGTGCTTATGAAGAAAGATGCGATCCAGAGGGGGCGGTTTTGAAGCGATGAAATTCAAGGGACTCAATGCTGACATTCGCTCCGCTGCGGCGCAACTGGTGATTCACCCATAGAGCAGCAGTAAACAGCAACAGTGCGCCTGCCTGGTGTGATGCTGCGAGCGGCAGGGGGACAACGAGCAATAATGTCGAAATACCCAGGCTGATCTGTATTGCAAGCATTATCAGCAGAAGGCTGCAAGCAAGGCGTGCAGATTCTGAAAGTGGCAAGCCTCTTGATTTATACCAGAAAACCGGTATCAGGATCGCCAGGATCCACGCGATCATGCGATGGTCAAACTGGACAGTTGACATATTATCGAAGAAATTACGATACCATGGGTCCAGCACGAATATGTCGGGCGGGACGAAATGACCATTCATCAGCGGAAACGTATTGTAGGCCAGACCCGCGCGAATTCCCGCCACGAAACCGCCGGATAAGATCATTACGAAAATCAGAGTGGTAATCGCGGTAGAAAAACGCCGCAGGCCTTGCAGCCGGATGCTTTGGGAGAACGACTGCACAGGCATCAGGAGTTCCAAGGCCACGTGAAACATCGCCGCATAAATAAGAAAAGCCAGTCCTAGATGCGCAGTCAGCCGGTATTGGCTGACATGGGGGTTATCGACCAGACCGCTTTTCACCATATACCACCCCATTGCTCCCTGCAAGCCGCCCAGCAGGAAAATTCCGGCCAGTTTAAAGCCCAGCGGCCGGTCGATCGCCTTTCGGGCAAGAAAATATAAAAAGGGAATAAAAAAGGCAAGCCCGATGACGCGACCCAGCAGGCGGTGAAAATATTCCCACCAGAAAATACCCTTGAACTCGTCGAGGCTCATACCCCGATTCACCTTTTTATATTGGGGTGTCTGGTGATACTTTTCAAAAACCTCGTCCCAATCTTTGTCGCTGAGCGGGGGAATGGTCCCGACGATAGGTTGCCATTCGACAATCGAGAGACCCGAATTAGTAAGCCGGGTTACCCCGCCGACAACCACCATGGCGAATACAAGCGCACAGCAAGCGAGCAACCAGATACCAATGGATTTCTGCATTTATTCAGATAAGAAACCTATCAGCGGAATAAGACTTCACCAGGCCGCCAGATAGGCCACGCCCAGCTATTTTGCGCGCATCAGGCGCTGCCTGTCGCGCACCCACTCCTTCTGTTTCTCCGATTCGCGCTTGTCGTGTTGTTTCTTGCCTTTGGCCAAACCGATCTCAAGCTTGATTTTGCCCTTCTTGTAGTGCATATCCAACGGCACCAACGTATAGCCGGCGCGCTCGGCCTTGCCGATGAGCCGCTTTATTTCCTCGGCATGCAAGAGCAGTTTGCGCGTCCGGACCGGGTCGGGGTTGATGTGCGTGGAAGCGGCCAGCAAAGGACTGATATGGCAGCCGATGAGAAACAATTCACCATTTCGAATGATGACATAGGCTTCTTTTAACTGCACTCGCCCTGCACGGATCGCCTTGACCTCCCATCCCTCGAAAACTACGCCCGTTTCGTATTTATCCTCGATAAAATAGTCGTGAAAGGCTTTCTTATTCTGGACAATACTCATTTACAGGAAGAAAAAGGTGAGTTCCGCGCGGCTTTCGTGTATTTTAACAGCTTTTGCTGCTTGTCTGGCTTGATCAGGGCAGTTTCTCCATCACGCCAGCTTCTCTTATGGCTGAAATCGAAAAATCAGTTTTAATCGGACATTCCGCAAGCCGGATGTTCGCATTGGTGGATGCAGTTGAAGAGTATCCCACGTTCCTGCCATGGTGCGGCGGCTCTTCGGTAACCCCCGTGAATGAATCTGTCACGCACGCAACGATCATGATCGATTATCATCATATCAAGCATAGTTTCACAACAGAAAATGCCCGGAAACCCGCCGGAATTGATCACGATGACACTGCTGGACGGCCCCTTTCAAAATCTTGACGGCCACTGGCGTTTCATCCCCCTTGCGGAAAATGCGTGCAAGATTGAATTCCGCCTGCACTACACCTTCTCGCACTTTATCTCTGGAAAAGCTTGTAGGACCGGTTTTTTTCATGATTGCCAACAGTTTTGTCGAAGCATTCATCCAGCGGGCGGAAGAGGTCTATGGAGAATCATGAAGAAGCGATCGAGATCGAAGTTGTTTACGCGCTGCCCGAGCGTCAGGTCATGCGCGAGTTGCGCCTTCCGCACGGCAGCACCGCGAGAAAGGCTGTGGAATGTTCAGGAATTGCCGATTTATATCCCGACATCGATTTTTCACGGAATAAACTGGGAATCTTTGGGAAGCTGGTCGAACCGGACAGAACGCTGCGCGCCGGAGACCGTGTCGAAATCTATCGTCCCCTGCCCCGTGATCCGAAAGAAACCCGCAGAGAGCGAGCAAGACTGCGTCGCGACCAGACATCGTCGAGGCTGAGGCGAGGCTGTAAGGGACCAGCCGCCGACCGGATGGCGTGGAGAAGCGTAACCCGTGTTCCACCGTTTCGCTATAATGCGGCTTTGTGAAGGATCAATACCATGCGACTGGTTGAGAAAGCCCTGACTTTTGACGATGTACTGCTGCTTCCCGCCCATTCCGTGGTTTTACCGCGTGACGCCAGTCTGGCAACACGGCTGACACGCTCGATTGCTCTTAACATACCACTCGTTTCCGCCGCCATGGACACTGTCACAGAAGCGCGGCTTGCCATTGCGCTTGCTCAGGAAGGCGGCATCGGCATCATCCACAAGAATATGCCAGTCGAATCGCAGGCTTCCCATGTCGCCAACGTCAAGCGTTTTGAGAGCGGCGTGGTAAAGGAGCCCATCACGATCCCGCCCGATATGACGGTGCGGGAAGTACTCAATCTCATACGGAGATACAAGATATCCGGCCTGCCGGTAGTAGAGGGCTCCAAGGTGGTGGGCATTGTCACCAATCGGGACCTCCGCTTTGAAACCAACCTTGATCAACCCATCAAGAATATCATGACGTTGAAAGACCGGCTGGTGACCGTAAATGAAGGCACCACTCGGGAAGAAGCCATGGCGCTACTGCACAAGCATCGGCTGGAGAGAGTTCTCGTGGTTAACAGCGACTTTCGAGCTCCGCGGTCTGATTACGGTCAAGGACATTATCAAGACGTCGGAGCACCCCCACGCCTCCAAGGATGAGCAGGGGCGTTTGCGGGTTGGCGCGGCTATTGGCGTCGGCGACGGCAGTGAAGAGCGTGCTGAAGCCCTTGCTGAAGCAGGGGTGGACGTGATCGTGGTGGATACCGCGCATGGACATTCGCAGAGTGTCCTTGACCGCGTGGCCTGGGTAAAGAAACAATTCCCGAAGATTCAGGTGATTGGGGGCAATATCGGTACCGGCGCCGCCGCGAAGGCCCTGGTTGATCAGGGAGCGGATGCCGTGAAGGTTGGGATAGGTCCTGGCTCAATCTGCACCACGCGCATGGTCGCAGGCGTGGGTGTGCCGCAAATCACGGCGATAAAGAATGTTGCCGACGCCTTGGCTCAAACTGATGTTCCCCTCATTGCGGATGGCGGCATTCGCTATTCGGGCGATATCGTCAAGGCAATCGCTGCTGGAGCCAATTCGGTCATGCTGGGTGGGCTGTTCGCCGGCACCGAAGAATCTCCGGGTGAAATCGAGCTTTTTCAGGGCCGTTCATATAAAACCTACCGGGGCATGGGTTCGCTCTCGGCAATGCAGCAAGGTTCCAGTGACCGTTATTTTCAGCAGGCCGAGGCGGATTCAAAAAAACTGGTTCCAGAGGGAGTGGAAGGCCGGGTTCCCTTCAAGGGTAGCGTGGTAGCGGTCGTTCACCAGCTGATAGGAGGGTTGCGCTCGGGCATGGGGTATGTCGGCTGCGGCACGATTGATGAAATGCACGCAAAAGCGGAGTTTATTGAAATCACGTCTGCTGGCATCCGTGAATCCCATGTTCATAATGTGCAGATAACCAAGGAAGCCCCGAATTATCATGTCGAATAGATAGCTTGTGCAGGGGACTGACCACGAAGAAACATCCGGGTTGCAGCAGGCATTCGTGAAATCTCTCCTCCGTCTCGGTTCCGTCTCGTCCCCGTATCCTTTCCTGCGACTGATTTTCGCCTGGCTGGCTGTTGATCAGCCGGACAACCGGCTCATCAAATATTTTGATTTCGCGCTCGGTGGCCCAAAGCGCTCGTGATATTCCTGTTTCCCAAAGCATCTGCCTATGCATCAAAAGATACTCATTCTTGACTTCGGCTCACAATATACCCAATTGATTGCACGGCGCGTGCGTGAAAGCAGCGTTTACTGCGAAATTCATCCGTGGGACGTCGGCCCGCATTTTATCCAGGAATTCGCGCCAGTCGGGATCATCCTCTCCGGCGGTCCGGCCTCAGTTTCGGTGGCGGAAACGCCACGAGCGCCGCAAGTTGTGTTTGAGCTCGGTATTCCGGTGCTGGGCATTTGCTACGGAATGCAGACCATGGCGGCGCAACTGGGTGGTGCGGTGGAGAACGCCGAAATGCGCGAGTTCGGATACGCCGAGATAGCGGTCAAGGGGACGAACAGCCTCTTGCGTGACATTCATGATCGTACCGATGGCGAGGGGAAGGAGATACTTGATGTATGGATGAGCCATGGCGATACGGTCATTGCGCTGCCACCCGGGTTCGAGGTTATCCTTCAAAACGCTTCTACGCCCATAGCGGGCATGGCGAATGAAACGTGTAAATTCTATGGGATACAGTTCCACCCGGAAGTCACTCATACCCTCCAGGGCAAGGCGATCATCGAACGCTTTGCCCATGAAATCTGCGGCGCAGGTTACGACTGGAACATGCCGGATTACGTGGGAGAAGCAATTGGCAGAATCCGATCGGAAGTGGGCTCGGATGAAGTTATCCTCGGCCTGTCGGGAGGCGTGGATTCGTCGGTAGCCGCCGCCCTGATATATCGCGCCATCGGTAAACAGCTAAGCTGTGTCTTTGTAGATAATGGTCTGCTTCGGCTCGGCGAAGCTGAACAAGTCATGGATACGCTCAGTAAGAACCTGGGCGTCAAAATCATCCACGTCGATGCCAGCAAGGCTTTTCTGGATGAACTGCGCGGCGTGTCCGATCCCGAAACCAAACGCCGCATCATCGGGCGGGAATTCGTCGAAGTATTTCAGCGCGAAGCAGCCAAGATTCACAATGCCCGCTGGCTGGCTCAGGGAACAATATATCCGGATGTTATAGAATCCGCCGGTGGCAAGACAAAGAAAGCGCAGACGATCAAATCGCACCATAATGTCGGAGGCCTGCCGGAAACTCTGCATCTGAAACTGCTGGAACCCTTGCGCGAACTATTCAAGGACGAGGTGCGCGAGCTTGGGCTGGCGCTGGACTTGCCACATGATATGGTTTTCCGGCATCCCTTTCCGGGGCCGGGCCTGGGTGTCCGCATCCTGGGGGAGGTGACGGTAGGAATATGCCGACTTGCTACGGAGGGCCGATTCAATCTTCATTGAGGAATTGCGTATCTCGGGCTGGTACGAAAAGATTTCGCAGGCTTTTGCCGTCTTCCTGCCGGTAAAATCCGTTGGAGTAATGGGCGACGGGCGCACCTATGACTACGTCGTCGCCCTGAGAGCGGTGCAGACCGAAGACTTCATGACTGCGCACTGGGTCGAACTCCCTTATGCACTTCTTGGAAAAATTTCCAATCGCATCGTAAACGAAGTGCGGGGCATCAACCGTGTGGTTTACGATATTCTCCGGGAAACCGCCTGCCACGATAGAGTGGGAATAATTCCATGGTCTCACATTCGGCTGCGCTCAGTCTCAATGACCGCTATGGACCAGAAGCAAATCTGCTGACGCCTCTAGGCCTCCGCCTGCGGCAGTATCTACCGCCGACGCGCCTCGCTGGTGAAAGTTTGAAACCTTACGCCGCCGAGAGGCGTTGCTCACGGCTCCAGCCGACGTCGGTGCTGCTGATGAAAAGCGAATTGCAGCACAGTTGCCTGCTATGGCGCTCGATACTCGCTCGGGCTTCCGATTACCGCTACGATGGCCGGAACGTCGCTGTCTTCAGCGCCGCGCAGGCTGGTGTAGGTGGAAGCCCATCGTCGCAGTTCATATCGTTTCTACCCGCACGCTGAACAGCAGCAGAGGCAGAGCGCGCCATCGACGCAGTCCAGGATCAGACTGCCTGGCGCTGCGCGCACCGGCCTGTCGGGTCAGGCTCGCCGAAGCCGTCGAACATCCAGGACTTCACATGGCGGATCAATGCCACCACGATCACCAGCGGACGCCCGCCAGTCCTCGACGGCGCTGAACGCCGGTCGGCGCGGAGTTTCCGGGCCGATACCGGGCTTGGTCTAAAGCGCCGTGCCGCTTCCGAAGCGCTCGGGTCGATAGGCATCGCGAACAGGTTTCTCGGACGTGCGGCTAGCGCAGATGGCTTCGGCGAGTCCGACTGCTGCCACCGGCGGCATCGTGATCCATCACGATGACGGCACAAGGCTTTCGAACGTAACCTTGACCAAATCCAAGTGCCCTGATTGCCGCGCAGCCGGATTCCGATTGTGCCGCCCAGTTCGGGTTGCGTGACCTGTTGATGATCGAGGGGGGATAAGCGGTAAAGCACCGAATTCGATCGTGCTCATCACTTCGCCAGGTTTCTGCCATCTCCTTATCTGTACCGTCTCTTTATCTGTAGTTGGCTGGACCGCAACGTACTCCTAAAGCGGTCTCTGTCCGCTGATGATTCTGAGAAGGATCATCACAACTGCAATTACCAGAAGAATATGTATAAAGCCGCCCATGGTGTAGGAACTTACCAATCCGAGCAGCCACAAAATAATCAAGACAACAGCGACTGTGTAGAGCATGATATTCCTCTCTATGATAGGTTATCCATGACACTCCCCAGACGTCTGCCTGATGAGCGCGTCGGTCACTTTTTCTATCTGGTAGTCTCTCCTCGTTCTCTCTCGACGTCAGATCCGAGCTGCTGCCTCATCTGCCGCGTTCCACGTACCGGAAGTTCTCTTTGCCAGCTTAACGCCCCTGCCTTTTTGCTCATTGTTCGGGGAAGCAAGGGAAGCCAGCGCTACGGAATCTGTTAAGGCTCAAGTCGATACCGGTGCAACTGGCTTTGTTCTTCAGGATTTATAGACCAGCAGCGGTCAGCAAAGCTTAATATGACCTCGGTGGATACTCGTCCTGCCGCTTCTCCCACTCGTCAATCTGCTTCTCGGCCTCCTCCTTGCCAATGCCGTAGGATTCCTGGATCCTTCCAGCCAGTTGATCACGTTTACCGGCAATTACATCGATTTGATCGTCGGTAAGCTTGCCCCATTTCTCCTTGATCTTTCCCTTGAATTGTTTCCAATTTCCTTCAACTTGATCCCAGTTCATTTTTAAACTCCATTTAGGTTAGGTTATTCAAAACTGCCGGATGCTTTGTTATCCGCCGGACTATTTCTTGATGCTCAACTCATTCCTTACCATTTTGACGCCCTGGGCACTTTTCGTAACCTCGGTAGCCCGATCGATCTGCTCCTGAGTGTCCACGAAGCCACTGAGCTGGACTTCTCCCTCACGAGTCACCACACCGATATCGCCGCTTTTGACAACGGGATCCGCGAGCAGCGCCGCCTTCACCTTGGTTGTGACAACTGCATCGTCCACTTTCTCACCTACGGTCGGGCTGGGTGCCTTCGCAGTCACCTTGTTTTCTACGCTCTTTACGCCTTCAACGCCCTTGGCGATGGCGACCCCGCGATCAATTTGAGCTTGGCTGTCGACAAAACCGCTCAGTTGGACTACGCCCTTGTTGGTCTCCACCTTGATGTCAAAACTCTTTACGTCCGGGTCGGCAAGCAGCGCGGACTTCACCTTCGTTGTGATGGTGGAATCGTCAATCTGGGTTCCTACGGTAGTTTTGGCTTCCGGTTTTGGGCCTTCCTCTTTCTTTCCACAGCCTGAAATCAACAGTGCGCCAGCAAGTGACAAGGTCAGGACAAATAACTTATTTTGGATATTCATTTTGTTGTCTCCAAATTAAAGTAAAGAATGACTGAATGGTTGGGTGCCAATGTATTGCAGCACAACTTATTGCAGCACAACCCACCTCTGGAGCCCCTCGGAAAAGAGGAACTTATGTAACGTGGCCAATCCTTCTAACCAGCCTCTGCACCTTAATGGGATGGAGAGGCAACCTACCTTCGCCTGCTCCAGGGATCGGTCAGACAAATGCGCTGTGCTATCATTGGCCTTTCTACGATTGTCATGATGCTGTTTTCGCGTTTACAGCTCAGTGCGCTGTCGCACATAAATTGTGAATCATGGTTTAGCTTGAGTTAGTGTGGTGAGGAACAGGAGTCGGATAATTGGAATCGGATGATTCAGACCCTGCCATTCTTTTTGTCGTTTTTCTGTTCGAGCAAGCGAAAAAATACGGGCATGCGAGATGCGTGCCTATTCATGTGGGACACAGAAAACGGTAGGAAAACGATAGAGAGGAAAGACGGGAATTGAAACTGGAAGGCAGCTACAGCTATGTGACAGGCCGCACCGCGCGATGGAAACCTTGAAGAGAAGGCTGCGATATTCTGAAGCTGATTCAGATTGATTTTGGAACCGTTCTCTGAAGCGTTTCCATCCTCGATCCCAGTGTAGATTATGTGTTTGGCGCTGCCCTAGCTGGGATGCTCGCCTGCTGCTCCTTAATCCGGTCCAGCACGCCGCCAGGGGCGAAATGAGTATTCCAGGCTTGTTTCCAGCCCCCAAATACTTCATCAACGCTGAACAAGTCGACACGGGGGAGTTGTGCTGCGTATTTTTCAGCTGTGGTTGCATCGCGAGGGCGGAAGTGGTGCTTCGCGGCGATATTTTGAGCAGCCGGCGTGTAAAGATAATTAATATAGGCTTGGGTAAGCTCGCGTGCACCATGCCGGTCGGGGGATTCAGCAATGACGCTGACCATCGGCTCTGCCAGGATGGATACTTCGGGCGTAACCACTTCAAACCTCTCATTTCCCCTTTCTTTAGCGACCCAATGTGCTTCACTTTCCCACATAATCAGTACATCTCCAATGCCCCGGTTAGTAAAAGCCGCAAGGGCCTCATGCGTATCCCTTTCCGGCATTTTGATGTTGGCAAAGAGATTCTTCATGAATTCTTGCGCGGCCTCTTCGCTGTTCCCCGACTGTTTGAATGCATGACCCCACGCCGCGAGATAACCCCAGCGCCCCAGCGTTGATGTCCTTGGATTGGCGGTCACAATCTCGATACCCGGTCGGATCAGGTGGTTCCAATCCTTCAGGTTATGGGGATTTCCTTTGCGGACCAGAAATACAATAGTTGATGTGAAAGGCGAGTTCTGCGGGATGGGTTGGTGCCAGCCGGGTAACGTAAACAACGGACTTTTTTGAAATGCCTCCACGTCATAAGAGAGTACAAGAGGAACGACGTCAAGCCCGTCCATGACCGCATGCGTCGGTTCGCCCGATTTACCTAGGGCGCGCCTCACTGTAACATCCACGCCCGATCGTGCTTTCCAGTGCCTGGTAAATCCATTATTGAAGTCTTCGAACATGGTCCGTGCAGGATCTACTGCACGATTCCCCGAGATGTTGTGCAAGGCCGCAAAAGCTGCCCCCAGGCTTAGCAGAATAACCAGACCTGCAACTGCAATACGGACACGATATGACTGCATTTTGTCTTCTCCCGTAAAATCAGACGGGAGAAAATTTAACATCCGCTTATTTCAGCGGTATTGCACAAAAATGAACAAGCTGAGTAGACTTGAAAACCAAGAATAAACATAAAATCCTAAAAATGGGCAATAAAATTTCGCTCTGCCTCACGTTTATCACATCGTGAGCGAAATACTCCCATGGTCAATATTAAAAGCATCACCAAATTCTCCAACGCTGCCCTTGCCCTGCTGCTGGTCGTCATTGCGGCGCTCTTCTTCCATGAACTGACTATCCAGGAAGAAATAAACAGTGGTGAACGCCGCCGTTATCAGGCGCTTATGCTGGCCGACGAGCTGTCGCAAAGTTCAGATAGTCTCACGCGAATGGCGCGCGGTTACGTCATCACGGGTGATCCCAAGTACAAGCGTTATTTCACGGAAATATATGAGATTCGCGAAGGCAAACGGCCGCGGCCGTTGAACTATAGCCTTGCTTACTGGCACCTGGTCGTAGCAGGGAAAGCGCCCGAGTTCCCCTCAGGTGAAGCGGTTCCAATACTCGAGTTGTTCCGCCGGGCGGGCTTTAGCGAAGAGGAATATTCCCTGCTTCGGGAATCCCTGATGAATTCGAATCGTTTGGTCGAGGTGGAAAAACGGGCATTCGCGGCAGCGGAAGGGCTTCAGGACGATGGAACGGGCAGTTTTACCGTAAGGACCAAGCCCGACCGGGAACTTGCCATTCGCCTAATGTATGGCCCGGAATACATCAGCCATAAAGCTGACATCATGGCTCCCATCCAGAAATTTACGGACTTATATAATCTCCGCACGCAAAACGAGCTGAACAGAAGGCTGACCCGGCTTGAACGGCAAAGCCTTTATGAAATGATTCTGATTTTCATCGCGTTGATCGCCACTATGGGTATTCTCCTTTACACCCGTTTTGGGGTTTTGCAGCCATTGGCCGAGCTTGGGCGCCAGGTGGCGACTGGAATATGGGAAACCAAGCCCAGCCGTTACGGCAGAGCAACCAACAATGAAGTGGCCAAGCTCAGCGAAGCGTTGGCCTTGGCTGACGCGGAGAAAAGGCAGTTGCTTGAAAATGAGCGAGCGGCACGGCATGAAGCTGAGCGCGCCAGCCGGCTCAAGGATGAGTTTCTGGCGACCCTTTCCCATGAACTCAGAACTCCGCTTAATGCGATCCTTGGATGGTCCCAGCTCATCCTGAGCGGAAATATGAAAAAAGAAGATGTTCATCGCGGGCTTGAGACAATCGAACGGAACGCCCGTGCCCAAAATGCCCTGATTGAAGATCTTCTTGAAATGAGCAGCATCATTTCGGGCAAGATCAGGCTGGACATGTTTCCAGTGGATGCGGACAGCCTGATCGAGGCAGCGATAGAGTCCGTCAGACCAGCCGCCCAGGCCAAGCAAATCACTTTATCCCAAAAGGTGCATCCGCAAGCACATTGGATTATGGGCGATTCTAATCGCCTCCAGCAGGTCTTCTGGAATCTTTTGTCCAATGCGATCAAATTTACGCCAAGCGGTGGAAAGGTCGATGTCGCCGTTGGGCAGTCCGACCTTTTTCTTGAGATCCGGATAGCCGATTCAGGCATGGGCATTTCGCCCGAATTCATGCCCTATGTCTTCGATCGCTTCAGGCAAGCCGATGCTTCGCTCGCCCGTCAGCATGGGGGACTCGGCCTCGGGCTCGCCATTGTCAAGCAATTGGTGGACCTTCACGGGGGAACCGTTCGAGCGGAAAGTGCCGGGACAGGAAAGGGATCTTCGTTTATTGTCAGTCTCCCCCTTGCGACAACAGATGAGAATCTTGGGAAGTCTCTTAATGGTACCGCACGGGATATCGTTAATTGGAGAGAACCCTCCTGCGCAGGGCTGAAAATACTGGTAGTTGATGATGAACTGGATGCTCGCGAACTCGTCAAGCGTATCCTAACCGGCCGTGGGGCCGACGTCTTTACTGCTGCTAGTGCAGCGGAGGGACTCGAATTGGTTAAGATCAAGAAGCCGGACTTGATCGTCAGTGATATAGGAATGCCTGGAAGAAACGGCTATGAATTCATTCGGGACGTTCGGGATCTTCAAATGAAAGACGCCGCATATACTCCTGCTATAGCGTTAACAGCATTTGCGCACTCGGATGACGCAAGCAAGGCGCACGACGCCGGCTACCAGAGGCACGTGGCCAAACCCGTCGATTCATTCCAACTGATTACAGTTATCCGCGAGCTGACCGAGCTAAAATAAAAGTACGTTTGGCTGACCGGAGCAACATCCGGGCGTATCTGTTATTCCAAGCCATTTGTTATTCAAATCCACTGCGCCGACTCGGCCGTCCCCAGAAAAGCCTGCAAAACTCGTCTGGGCGTCTCGCAACTCTTTGCGGTTTCCAGGAGGAGGTTTCACTGATGTGCCTAAGCGACGTATCGCTGCACGAAAGACTCATTACGCTGGTTTGCTAATTTCCTCAAGAGCTTGAAGGATATTTCTGAGGCATTGGATGAGCTCATTCACTCGTTCGGCCAGAAAAATTGGGGAAATTTTTCTTGACATTTGAAAGTAATCCACATTTGTAATAAAAACCCCATTATTGAAAAACCCCTTCTCGCAAAGCGGCGCGGATATTGGATCTTCCATATAGGTAATTGATTTAATGCGAAATTTTTAAAGATCAAAATTTAGCAAAAATGAAAATACCGTTTTGAAAGGGCGACTTACTGGCAGTGCTCATATCTTATCAACAAACTTATCCACAGCAATTGTGGAAAATAAAATCTTCGGGAATACGGGGTAAACCGTTCAGGGGCGGGGACCCAACCTTGCGAAGACCAGATTGGCGGCTGCAAGCAGCAGAGTACCCCGAGCAATTCAACCACTGATTTCGCTATCGATGAGGCCATCGGGACGCATAATTGGCACCCCGTTCTCCCACATTCACCGGCCGACATCTGCCTCATCCCAGCTTGGAGCTTGAACCTGTGCAGGTTTTGTATCAGGTTCGAGCCTCAGATAACCCCTTGTAAATCGTTGTAGCTGGCCGTGGCGCCTCGAAGCATAGCTCGCCTCCCGCGGGATCGTCGTACCCCGTCAGGTAGGCAGAGCTGCGCAGAACTAGCAGCCCAAACATAGCCCCATCCATGACGGTATAAAAAAACAAAAGTTTTGCTTGACAACGTGATAGTAATCCACATCTGTCACCAGCTTGACACAAGCTGCCAAAGCTCAGCAGTGGAGACGCGCATGGATACTACTTTTCACATACTCCTTTGAAATATAAGCGTTTTTTTCATAGTACAAAAATTAGCCAAAAAAGAAAATATCCTTACGGACAGGTGACTTATACGCCGTGTCAATAGCTTATCAACAAACTTATCCACAGCAATTGTGGACAACGCCAGCTGGACGAAAAGATCGACATTCGTCAGGTTATCCGTTAGCCCATGCTCGCGTTCAATTGATTGCCAGGCGGCAAGCTTGGTTCGTGCAGGGTTATACGATGCGCCCTCTCATTTTTTGAGCTTCCCAGGGTCCTCGTACTCCTCCAGGCGTAGCGCCGCCTCGACAGACTTTTTCGCTTCTTCGAGCGTGCCGGCATGGGAAAGGTCCACACCCGGATTCGGATAGCTGTGCCAAAAGGAAAAACCGGCGCTTGTATTCCACAACAGGCCCCTTACATGCTTTTCCACGAATACTTCCTGATGATTTTCATCAACGACTTTCCATTCGATTTCCATCACTCAAGCTCCTCAGTATTAGCGATGCAGTGAAAAGACTCCAACTGTTCCATACATTACACCTCAAGTATACGCGTCCCGGCGGCTCTCCCCCAAGCATCCAAGCATACCCGAGCCGGGCTGTCGGGCATCTAAAGGACCCCATACAGAGCCATTACAGTGCGCGGGCAAGCCACTACGAAAGGTTGAGACGGTCCTTGGACATCTCTGCTCCACCCAGACGCTCACCAGGCAAATCCGGCTGTCTGCTAAGTTCGGTATCGCACAGTATTTCGTTCTGGATCGAGTATCTTATCGTGCAAGCACCAAGTGCGAACAAACGAATATTAGCGATTTGATCTGTTCTTTTCGTATTAATTCTCGGTTTTGAAAACGGAGGCGAAAGTGAGCAACTACGATTTTGATGATGAATATGGTCGATACACGGGCCTGCTCGACCAAGGGGCCGAGGTGTTCACAAAAAAAATGTTCAGGCACTCTCAAGCAAAAGCAGAGGAAAACTGGAACGATATGAGAAAGACCCGGCAGAATAAAAAAATGCTTTCTGCTCGGTCGCAGTCACGCCGGACAAGCTACCACACCTAATCTGGACAGGAATTGACGTTCGACCGCGAGCTGTGCACGCAGGTGCCACGCCAGAAGATCCGATAAAAAGATTCCCCAATAAAAGTATAAATCACTAAAACTGTTGAGGCTGCTTTCCTGGTTGGACTCCCTTTCAGGTTACACACACACGTTCTTGAATTGCCAAGGATCATCGGTATCCACGTTCTCGCTGAATAACCAGCCACGATCGAGCAAAGGGGTCCAGTCGGTGTATATACCCACTAACTTGCCCAGGTACGGCCGGGCAACTTCAAGCGCGGCTTCATAGTCTATATCATCGGGTTCTGTGATGCCTTCATCCGGATGCGAGAGCGCCCAGGCCATCCCGGCGAGGATCCCGGCTACGACCTGAAGGCTGGTGGCATTGTTGTACGGAGCGAGGCGTCGCGCTTCGCTGATCGAAAGGCGCGACCCGTACCAATAAGCAATCTTTGCATGGCCCATCAGAAGTACGCCCAGTTCGTCCATTCCTTCCGTTATTTCATCACGCAGAATCCTCTTGTTCGTCTGCAAGTGCCAGTTGCGCCCCGCCAATTCATGGAGCGAGAGCACCGCATCATCGCAGGGATGGTACGAATAATGCACTGTTGGCCGGTAAACCACTTTTCCGTTCTTTCGCAAGGTGAAATGATCGGCTATGGAAATAGACTCTCCGTGCGTGATAAGGAAGCCATGATACGGTCCTGCGAGAGGTGTCCAGCTGCGAACACGCGTCGCTGCCCCGGGTCGGTTGAGATAAATGGCTGCATCACAGCCGAATCCATGACGCTCACCTCCCTCGGGCAAGTGTCGTTCATGACTGCCCCACCCCAGCTCCGAGGGCTGGAGGCTCTCGCCCACGAAACCATCTACGGACCAGGTATTTACAAATTCGTCAGGCTCCTTGCGTTTTTGCCCAGTCTGAGTATCTCGTTCAGCAACATGGATGGCCTTGATATTCAAGCGGAAGGCTAGCTCTGCCCACTCGTGGCGACCGACGGGTTTCCCCACCCGGCAACCCGTATCAAAGGCGATATCAAGCAACGCCTTTTTTACAAAAGCCGAAGCCAGGCCGGGATTGGCGCCATAATTCAGGACGGCCGTCGGCCCCTCCCGCTTTTTCTTATTGAATGAGAGCGCTCCCTCGCGCAGCGCGTAGTTGGAACGCAGCGATGGAGATATTGATGTGTCGGTGTATCCCCCTGACCAAGGTTCGATACAAGTATCAAGGTATAGCGCGCCGCGGCGCGAGCATAATTCGATCAGGGCGAGACTGGAAACATCCACAGAGAGATTGAGAACGAAATCCCCCGGGTTCAGAGACGTGCCCAACATCATTTCGTAATTTTGCGGTGTCAGCGCCTGAAGCACGAAGACGACGCCGAATTCATGCGCCACCTCCCGGCCGCTCGCGTCAGCAGAGATAATAATGACCCGTTCAGGGGCGATTTCAAAATGACGCATGATCAACGGCAGCGCAGCTTGGCCGACGCTGCCAAAACCCACGATGAAGAGAGCGCCTGGCAGGCGGCCGTGTTTTTTTATAGGTCCTTCAATTCCCATGGTTTGTTTCCCTGGCTCTTAAAACTTGTTTTTTTATTTTTGGGCTTACTCTGGTCAAGCAAGAGAAAAAACTGCGTAACCCCTCGTTTCACTGACCCCTCGTTTCACTGACCAGATGACCGGACCGGCAAACTTGAGCAGGAACTGTGCGTCCTCAGTGGGGTCAAATTGTTTTAATATAGAAAGAGCAGCAGAAGCTGCGATCCATTCGCCTGCGCGCGACGCACCAGCTACGGCATACGTCCGCCTTGCCTTGCGGCGCAGCAGCTTATTCACTTATGAGGGAATGACAATGGCTGATTGTAACCTGCCACAGCATGAAGATCATACTCATCCACACGGGCCGGAATGCGGCCACACGGGCATAGTTCATGACGATCACGTTGGCTATCTGCACCAGGGCCATCTGCACTGCGCGCACGATGATCACTATGATGAGCATGTCATAGGAATCTCTGCGGTTAATCCGGAAAACTGCACGGTGGGGCATGAATGCGCCGGACATGCGGAAGGGCACGTGCATGGACCCGAGTGCGGCCATGAGCCTGTGCCGCACGGCGATCATCTCGATTACTTGGTAGAGGGACACCTCCACTATCCGCACGATGGGCATTGCGACGATCACGGACGGGTCAAGACTGCCTGATCCAGTCGCCTGAGCTGCGTCCCGATCCGCCAATTATGGATTGGCAAAGCCCGCAAGCAATCACGCGGAAATCGCCAAGTCCGCTCGCCGGCGCAAGGTTGGTTTCGCCGTCACGGCTCTTCATTTTGACCTTTTCATTTCGCGGTAGGAGCCACGTTTTACGTTCTCCTTAAAAGGTGGACAGACTCATCCGAGGAACGGGATTGTCCTGGCGGTGCCTTTGAATTGCAGTAAGGAAGCAGCGGAAAAAGTGTGGTAAAAACGGCGGAAACGGTCGTGCTGGTGCATGGTCTCTGGATGCATGGTTGGGTCATGAAGCTGTTGGGCATGCGGTTACGCCGCTGTGGATTCCGCACCGTCTGCTTTTCCTACCCTTCCATGCGCGCTTCGTTATCGCAAAATGCTTCAGTACTGTCACGATTCGTGGGGGAAATTGCCGCGCACCGTATCCACTTTATGGGTCACAGCCTGGGCGGCCTCCTGATACTGCAAATGCTTGCTGAATTTCCTGAAAGCCGGACGGGCAGGATTATCCTGGCCGGCAGCCCGTATAACACCAGTTGTGTGGCGGAAAAACTTTCCCGGCGTAGTGCTGGACGATATATTCTCGGGCGCAGCATGCTCCAATGGCTCTCGCAGAAGCCGCGGGCCTGCGAAAGCCGATACGAGGTAGGTGTAATCGCCGGCGCAAAGAGCATAGGTGGAGGCAGGCTGATCTCCCGCCTGGCCACACCCAACGACGGAGTAGTAACTGTCGGTGAAACCAGCGTCCCAGGTGTTGCCGATCAGATTGTTCTTAACGTCACCCATTCACAGATGCTATTGTCCACCGAGCTGGCGCGCCAAGCCTGTTTTTTCTTGCAGTATGGGTGTTTCATGCACCACCGGAAGACTATCGGGTAAAAGGCAGGAATGATTCGAATCTTGCAGTCTCCGCAGCTCGGCCTGATCTGGCTTTGCCTCTCGCTCGGGGGATGCGCCAATCTCGGCTATTATGCCCAGGCGGTGGACGGCCATCTGGACATCCACAAGCGGGTACGACCGATCGATGAGATTATCGCCGACCCTGCTTCCGATCCTCGATTGAAACGAACCCTCTCCCTTGTGGTGAGGTTGCGTGAATTTGCGAAACAGGAGCTCAAGCTCCCGGGCAACCAGAGCTTTACAACCTATGCCGACTTGGGCCGGCGCTACGCGGTGTGGAATGTGTCGGCCACGCCGGAGCTATCCATAGAGCCCAAAAAATGGTGCTTTGTAGCTGCCGGATGTGTCAGCTACCGCGGCTTTTTCTCCGAAGCTGAAGCAAATCATTTTGCCGATGAACTCAAGATGAAGGGCTATGACACGGCAGTGGGAGGTATACGCAGCTACTCTACTCTGGGGTGGTTCAAGGATCCCATCCTCAATACTTTCCTCGGGTATTCCGATACAGAGCTTGCCCAGCTGATGTTTCATGAGCTCGCCCATCAGCTGGTATACGTGCAGGATGACAGCACGTTCAATGAATCGTTTGCCACCGCCGTTGAACTCGAAGGCATAGCCCGTTGGCTGAAGCAGTATGGCGAAGAAGGGCAGCGCGCAGTATTTGATGCCGAACAGGAGCGAAAAACCGAGTCAACGGCATTAATGCTTGAGTATCGCAAACGGCTGGAAACTCTTTACGCGTCAGGCCAGACAGAAACGGAAAAGCGGACGGCTAAAGCCGCTATCCTTGCCGAGTTGGTTCAAAGGATGGCGCGCCACGAATCCGGTACGCAAGCCAGCGACTACGAAAAATGGCTGGCAACTCATCTCAATAATGCTTATCTGGCTTCGGTTTCGACATATACGCAATTGGTACCGGAGTTTCATGCGCTGCTCGCCCGACAAGGGGGAGACATAGAGCGTTTTTATGATAGTGTCAGAGAGCTTAGCAGGTTGCCTAAAGCGGAACGCATCGCACTGCTGCGGAAGGCGGACAGGCGTAGTTTTTCGGCTAGCAGCACAACGCCTTAGGAGAGTCCTCTCTCCGGTCCCTCAGCAGGTCTCTTGGCAACCGGTCCTCCCTCCCCACTGCTCAGCGCGGGATGAAGCAGCTCTATGTCGTAAAGATGCCGCCCCTGCTGGGGCGGTGAGTAAGCCCTATATTCCGCCAAAACACCAGGCTCCAGGTAGCCCGCAATTTGCTCAAGATCCGACAACCGCAAACCCTGGCGGACGAGATATGCAATGTATCCGTGCCGGATTGCTTCCGCGGTAATCCGATCCGGATCGGGCAAACCTGAATCCACCGCCGCGCACACCAGAGCTGCGGAAAGATCAATAGACGATCGCGGGTCCTCAGGGTCCCATGCAGGCTGCCCGCCAGATTGCTTGAACAATGTCTGGAGCGCAACCGCCATCGGAACAGTTCTGGACGCCCTTCCCGAGAGATTGATCGTCCCCGTTTCGAGATCGATCTGGTTCGGGGCCAAAGATACAATTTCATCAAAAGCCAGTCCGCTGAGCAACAGCGCGATCAACTGCTTTCCTTTCAAATTGGCTGCCTCGAGCAGAATCCTGAGCTGATGGCTCGAAAGTTCACGATGCACGGGGCCGGCCAGTGCATGGTTTGTTTTCGTCTCAACTGTTTTGTATCCCGAGTGATCGAGCGCAGCCTGAGAATGGTCGATCAGCCCCGCGGCAGGGGGCTCGCCATATCGCTGTATTCCGAAAATTGCGATGGGGGGTTGTTGCTCTTTTTTTTGGGTGAGGTACTCGGAGACCCACACAGCGAAAAGCCCTAATAGCAGAGAACCCGCAAGCACGATCAAGGCGTCGCGGCTATAGTCGGGTCTGATCGGGTCGCGTGTTTCATATGCGCGGCTGACGACACTCACCTGCGGATATTTTTCGCGATTGCTGGCTTTCACCTGTACCAGCCGTTCCTGTGTATCCCGATAAAGCTTTTCCAGTCCTTCGAGATCGGTTTTCAGCGCATCATGCTGGCTAAACTTCGAGGTGAACGCCGATGCCTGTTTCTTGTGCTCATCCAGTTGAGCGCGGATTTCACGAACCGTTTGCTGGGCCGCGGCATAGTTCATTTCCGCATCTGTCAGCATTACGTTCTTGCCGTGCTGGCGCTTGGAGCTCACCTCAGCTTCCAGTTCCTTGATCTGTTCCGGGATGGATTTCAGTTCCGGCTGGAGATTCAGGAATTCACGAGTAAACTTCTTATCCAGCTCCCCGAGCTTCTCGCGCAGGTCGTGCAACCGCTTCTCAACTTCGAGCATGCCAACCTTTTCATCTTCAGGGACCACCGCCTGTCCCCTCGAGATAGCGGTTCTGATCGCATTAAGGTTCGCCCTCGCCTTGACTTCTTCTTCGCTGGCCTTGTTGAGGGAGTCGGTCAGACCTTTGAGGCGAGCCAGCGCCTCATTCTCTTCCCGCTCGGTCGAGGAAATATCATGCGCTTTTCTGAAAGAATCCAGCTCGAGCCGGGCTGAATCGACTTTCGCGGTCAGAGCCTTCAGCTCATCCTCTAGAATACGGGCTGTATTGCCCGTCAGCCTTTTCACCTCGTCGGAACGCGCATCGAGGTACACATCTATCCATGTGTTGATGAGCAAAGGCAGAAGTTTCGGATTAACGCCTTCTGCCTTTATCTCGACGAGATTGGTCTCTTCAACCGGATCGACAGTCAGCAGGTTCTTCAGATCGGCTGGAGTGAGGCTCAACAGGGATTTATCCGTCGTCGATGCCTTGAGCCGCGACAAAGTGCCCGCAATCAATTCGTGTCCCAGCAAAATCTGCCGTTGAATGGCCACATGCTGAATATCCGCATCATTGCTCTCACGGTCGATGGGGGTCATCGCAGAGGTTAACAGGGTGGCGCTGCTGCGATAGATCGCCGGCCGGCTGTAATTGTATGTCAACCCCACAGCAGCGCTGACCAGAAACACAACGCCAAAAATACTTAGCCTACGCGAGCGATACCACGGCTGCTCACTCTTTCCCGCCGACGGATACAAGCTTCCTGTAACGCGCTGATTGATCATTTTTCCCGTGAACCGCCTACCGGCATCCCTCGACAATATCTCGTTCGCACACCTGCGGCAAATAACGCATTTGTGCGATTCCGTACAAACAACGGACCATCCACCTCATCATAATGAGAACTTAAGTCCATAAGAGGCTGTTTTTTCATCTTCCTGTAAAGGTTCTGTTTTAAGGTGAGGGCTGGCAACACTATTCTAAAACAACCGAATTTGAACGGTATATCGCTTTCTTAGGGCTCTGACTAAGTCCCATCAGGCGGAGAACTTACTCAGAGGATTTTCCTGTCTGCCGCGTTTGTTTCTTATACATCTTATAGATTGCGCTACGGTTTGTTCAGTATTTCGGTTTTTGCCCTTTTTAACAGGATAGAAGATGAAAAGACATAATGATCCATATCTGCTCGACTTTGCCTTTGCGCTGTTCGATCACAGGTCGGAAGCATTCAGGCAGAAAATGCTCAAGCATTTTCAATCAACCGGACGGAAGATCTGGACGGACGTGGAGAAAATACCGGGACGAAAGAGAAACGATCCGGTCAGCCCCCTCCAGACGATGTCCGACTGATCTGTTCAACGAGACTCGCCGGTTGTGGCAGGCGTTCAGGCCGCATTGCTTTGAGGGGCGCCAGTTTGCCCATCAACGCAATGCGAATTTGGGCTGCCGGGGTTTTTTACTCTTGACTCGTGCCAACGTCGCCTTGGATGACGGGATGATTCAGGAAACGCGGAAACCTTTGGCTTTCCCCTCTCGTGCCAGCGCCATTCATCGGCCACGGAAGTCCAATGAATGGGCTCTCGTATACCATCATGTTTGTACGTCAGGCTGGTCCGCGACCGGTGCTTCCCTTCCCAAAACCAGAGCCATCTTTTGTACCTCGGCACATTGGCACATTCTGAAAACGGCGGTCACCTCTATATTAAGCCCCCGAACTTTACCAGTACGGTAGCCTGCGCCAGTTTCCCCCCAGCTGGCCGCAGAAGTCTTCGAATTGCTGTCGCCATTCACTGTAGGCGGCCAATAGTGGCCCTCCAAAATACGCCTCATTCCGTCCCGTGTTTCCGTCAAATATTGCGATAATAATGCTCCGCTGCCTGTTCATGGCGGCTGACCCGTGTGCGAATCAAGTCCTCATATTGCGCGAATTTGCCTGAGGCGCACTCCTGGATGGCTTGAAGAATCGCTTCTGCCCCCAGCTGGGCGGATTCGACCGCCCACTCGAGACCCGTCCCGCTCAACGGATCTGGCGCAAAAGCCGCATCACCCACAGCAATCCATCCCTCTCCGGCTGCTCCCGCGAATGGGCTCATCCCGGCAATCCGCCCGGTAATTTGAAAGTCGACAGGCAGGCTTTTGAACAGTGGAGCGAGCAGTTGCGTACGGCGCAGCTCCTGGATAAAAAATTCTCTCAGTGGGACGCCACGCTTTTTCAGATCATGCCGCCGGATGCAAAACCCGGCAAAATGCCCCTGATTCAGCACCGGCAAAGCATACCACCAGCCGTTTTCTGCCGCTTCTAGGTACAGGGCATGCCCCGGACGACGGTCCTGGGTGAAAGATGAAGGCAGCAGCGCCATCAGGGCAATTTGCGACTGCTCGGCTACAGGCAAGCGGTTGATAAGGCCAGCCGCGGCGCGCCCGGTCGCAATGACCAGAAGTCGGGCACTTACAAGATCGCCTTCGGCTTCCCCTCGGCGTAGCAGCAACCTCCAGTTCCCCTCCCCCCGCTCGATATTCATCACCTTTGCATCCGACATAACTGATGCTCCTGCATCGCTCGCCTGGTCGCGGAGAGCCCGATCAAAAAGCGATCGCTCCATCGCAATCCCGGAGCCCCAGGGGTTGAACATGGCGTTGAACGTAACCGGTTCTCGCGTCCCCCACAGCGACACCGTCTCCTGAATTTCCAAGCCAGGAATCCGGACAAGCAGGCCAGGGCAGTGGTGTTCGACCATCTGCCGCGCATGGCCGGATATCAGCTCCACGCCGCCGGGCGCGTAGCCGTCCCAATGCATGAGACTGACGTCGACTCCTTCGCGTGCCAGAATGAGGGCGCACAGCGCTCCGGCCGGCCCGCCACCCACAATCGCGACCTCAGCTTTCGACATTTGACGCACGTATCCCCGCACCCCTTCCGTGACCGTGGCAAAACCTTCGCCTTAGAGCTTCTGCCGACATTACGTACGCAAGCACTATGAGACCTAAAATACAAAGAAAATCGAATGGTAATTCTGTGAAGCCGAACAACGTTCCGACCAGCGTATAGGGAACGACTCCATGGCGATTGCCGCCCGAACCTCCTACGAAAAACCAAGTATGGCACTTGCCGCAACAATCGCAACCATGATGGTTCCATCCGTTGCGTCGCGCATCGCAAACAAGAGAACAACCGCCGCAATCAGCACCAGTACAATGGGAGTCCATCTGGCGCGAGAGCAGGACCAAAACGGATGAAAGATTTATTCTTTTCAGTGCGCTCGGACCATGACGCTTCCGCCGGGCCGGCCCCGAGGGCACTCAAGCTGCTCGGCGCCGAACCGGACTCCTCTGAAGTACTCCTCCATGCTTTTCCGTCCACCAGAGTCGTTAGTCATGCATGCGCCTCGTCCGATTGAAGAGTTTTAAATTATGATAAGCCGGCGCGTGCTGGCAACTATTCATATTCTGTACTAATGTAATCCATAGCAGATAAAGGAAGAGGCTTGAGATGTCCCCCGCCACCCTGCCCCAGCCCGGCTATTCACTTGCTGGCCGGTCCCGCCTTTCCCGCACCTCCTCCTTTGCCAAGTAAATGAAGTACGTTGGCCATCTTTCGCGACACGATCCTTTTTACCGATATTTACGGCATGATATTTTTCCCATGCTGGACGCCAAGCTGGAGAATTCACCTGATTTCCGCGTATACCGGCTGCCCGCCTCGAACCATGTCTATATTTATGAAGAATGCCAAAGTCATGTACGGATTATTGGGAAGTTCTTTGGCGGCGTTTCCCATCTTGGTCCTGAAGGGGCGCTTGACCACATGGAGCGCGAATACAACAATCTCAACTATCTGCGCAGCATCGGATTTGCCGGTTACCCGCATTATGTCGTTCGGCCGCTTGGCCGTAACGCGTCCCTCAATCAGGTACTGGTCGAGGAATACTGTTATGGCACGCCGCTTTCGGATGTCATCGTCAAGGCGATCACCAAGGGTGAAAGAAACGTATTGTTTCAAAAGCTCGGGGCGCTCGCCTATTTTCTTGCCACGCTGCACAACCGCACCGCAGGCGATAGCAAGGTGGACTTCAACAAGGACTGTGAATATTTCGACCACATTTTGCAACATCTATGTGGGGCGGGACGTCTCGGAGAGGACGAGGCGCGGGAATTCCGCGAGTTGCGGGAAGGCTGGCGGGCAAAGTCGTGCATGTGGAATGATCGTCAGACCGTCGTTCACAACGATGTAACGCCCGCCAATATCCTCTTCGGTGATGGCCCGTGGGTAATCGCTATAGACCTTGAACGAATGAAGCTGGCAGACCGGGTGCTCGACCTGGGAAGGGTTGTAGGTGAACTTCAGTATTACTTTTTAAGGCACGCCGGCGACAGATGGCTGGCGGAACCCTTCATCGGTCACTTCCTGTGGGAGTATGCTTGCCATTTTCCCGACCGTGATGCCGCTTTCCGCTCAATCACCCGCCGTGTTCCTTTTTATACCGGTCTCACTCTCCTGCGCATCGCACGCAACTTATGGCTTGCCCATCATTACAGCCGGCAACTGATGGATGAGGCAAAAAAAATGTTGAGGTAACTATCATGGTAAAAGGGATTTTGTTCGACCTCTACGGCACCCTGATCGACATCGAAACCAACGAGGGCATGGAGGAAATCTACCGGTCTATTGCTCACTACCTGACCTACCACGGTATTTATCTGCACCGATGGGAAGTTCACGAGCGTTATTATCGAATCATGAAGCTGCAGAAAGAGGCGCGCGGTGAGGAATATCCCGAGATTGACGTTGAAGCGATCTGGAACGAGTTTCTCATACAGGAAGGCATCAGATCGTCTTCCATCCGCGGGCAACTGGCCAAGGTTATTGCGCATATCTACCGGGGAGTATCGCGAAACCGCCTGCAGCTCTACCCCGACGTCAAAAGAGTGCTGAACGAGTTACAAACCCGCTATCGACTCGCGCTCATTTCCGACGCACAGCCCTGTTATGCCCTGCCTGAGCTCCGGGCAGTCGGCTTGGAAGGCTACTTCGACCCGATCATCATCTCCAGCTATTATGGCTACAGAAAGCCCGATTCACGGCTTTTCAAGATGGCGCTCAGCAGGATGGGTCTCGAACCGCATGAAGTAATCGGGGTCGGCAACGATATGTTCCGGGACATCCATGGGGTAAAGATGCTGGGCATCAAAAGCATTTTTTTTGATTCCAATCAGGGAACGAAGACGTTCCAGGATGTATCGCCGGACTATCGGGTATCGCAGTTCGATGATGTACTCAAAGGCGTAACTGCGTTGAGCTAACCCTCAGCACACAAAAAAGCTCGATTCTCCCCAAATTGGGCTTGGAAATTGCCAAGGTCCGCCCTTGATGATATCGCTGAAAAAATGGGAGATCCGGAGCAGCGCCTCCTGCCGCATTTACCGGGAATTAGCCGGGATATTTTAGCTTCAGCCGGTTAATGAAAGGTTCGAACATCGTGAAATCCCTGTCACTCGGCATGAAAACCTTGCAGCTGTGTTCGGCTCCCGCAAAATTAACCTTGAGATTGGCGGTTCCCGTCGTATCCGCCTGCCGCGTGAGGGGGATGTGCGTTGTTCCCGCTTGCAGCTTGTAGCCATCCGGCAGAATCCTCTTGGGCGGCGTTCCCTCGAATTTCGAGATAACGCCGCGGGTGAGGAAAGAGTGTTGCACTTCCGGCCGCGCCTGGGATTGCGCCGGCGCGGAGGACGGCCTCGTCCAATTGATATTCAGAACCACGTCAATATTTTGTTGTGCACTGGGGGAAGCCCAGCATGCAAGCCCCTCCCGTTTTTGCATGCAGCCGGACCATGCCTCAATGGTTTTGTCCTGAGCTCCACTGACCGTGATGGCGCTCTGCATGAAAAACTCAGCTGCCTGGGAGGCCTCGACTTCAGTGCTCTGGGAGCAATATCCGGCCTTCCACTGCCTGAACCGATCTTCGTTGAGAACGAGTCCCGATGTGCCTTTCCCCGCGCTCGCCCCGTTGCCAGGCTCGATCTCGTCCAGATTGAATAGCCCAATCCAGAGGCCCAGCGAACCATCGTCGCCCGATTGTCGCGCCCGTTTTATCACTTCCTGCGCCTGCGGATACGTTGACGCGCACAACATGGCATATACAGCGCGGTCCCTGGAACGCGGCTTGATTGCCGAGTATCTGTTATAAAACCCGTCCACGAGAATGCCACGGCAGGCCTCTTCGGCTGCAGACGGGGCTGCCGTCAGGGTCAGTAACGGCAAGGCAAAAATAATAAAATGAGTTTTCATAAGTTCGAAATAATCTGTAATATTAATCCACTAAAGCGGCCATTCTTGCTGCCATTGTTCGCGATCACACAGACGGAAGGCCAGAGCCACCCATATGGTAGCGCAACGAGGTGACGGAAGCTCGGCCTCGTTCCCGCAAATCGCCATCAATCCGGAAACTTATCATCCCCCATGTGCTTTTTCAGCCCATTGATAAAATTTTCCGGGAGCTCGATCCTTGACCCCATCTGGCTATGAGCCGCGCTCCCACCTGGCTCATAGTTCTGCTCTATGCCGTCTCTTCCGTCCTGTGGGTCGGGGCCGCAAGCTACATTATCTCCATTACTCTGGATGATCCGGTCTTGCGGAGCCGTGCATACCTGGCGAATCAACTGATCCTTGTCGCGATAAGCACAGCTCTATTCTATATCCTCCTTAAAATAGGCAAGAATACCCCGTCCGCACCGGTTATCCATCCTCTCCGTCCAGCACGACCGGGCAAACAACTGCTCATGCTGGTCCCGCTCGCGATGGTCGCACCCTTGATGAGCATTGGAATAGTAAACATGTACCGCCAGGAGATTGAACGCAACACTTATGCCGACCTGCAAACCATCAGTGACCTCAAGGCAGAGCAGATCGAGCTTTGGCTGGACGAAAGGCACGGCGATGCAGAAACGCTCATGGCGAGTCACGAGCTCATCGAGCAGGTGAGGGACCCGCAGCACGAAAAGGATGTGGATATTCTCCGCCTTGCCGTTAACCGGCTGGAGGCGGTTCGAAAGGCATACAGCTATGAAACTGTTCTGTTGCGGAGCGCTAACGGTGCGACCCTGCTTGCCCTCGGAGAACAGGGCAAACTGCCTGCCGTTACCCAAGCGTTACTGTCGGTCGCTCTGCAGACAGGCCGCCTACAGAGCAGCGATCTGTTCCTGGATGAGAGCGGCCACCCCCGACTGGATGTCCTGGTTCCCCTGACGGCAAAAGCAATGAGCGAGCAGCCGGTCGCAGCTGTGGTATTACGGGCGAATCTGGAGCAGTTCCTGGTACCACTGATTGAAAAATGGCCGGGCAATAGCCCAAGCGCCGAGATTCTGCTGATCCGGCAGGCAGGCGGAACCGTGAGTCATCTTAACAGATTGCGACATCTCGGCAACGCAGGCACGACTATTCCGAGTCGTCGACCAATAGTCAGCGAGAACATCGTGAGGGCCCTTGATGGCGAACAACGCGGGGTTACGCAAGGGACCGATTACCGGGGCGAGGCAGTCTTCGTCACATATCGCCCGATAGAAGGCAGCGAATGGCGCGGTCTCGCCAAAATCGACCGTAGCGAGGTTTTCGCGCCATTGTGGACCCTGGTTTTTTGGGTCAGCCTGGTAATCCTCGTGGCCATCGCTGCAGTAAGCACGGTTCTGCTGCTGTTATGGCGAAAACAGCGCGAAGCCCAGCAATTGGCCTTTATGGTCCAGACCACAGAGCAGGACAAGCTTCTCAAATATTTTTATGAATTGCCGTTTATCGGCATGGGGATCACCGCGCCCGAGAACAAGCGCTGGGTGCGATTTAACGACCAGTTATGCGAGATTCTCGGTTATTCACGTGAAGAGCTCGAGACGAAGACCTGGGTAGAAACGACGCATCCGGAAGACCTTGCCAAGGACATCGCCGAATTTGAAAGGGTCATCCGGGGGGAATCCGAAGGTTACACGATAGATAAGCGATACATTCGCAAGGATGGCTCCATTGTGCTGGCCAACCTCGATGTCAAATGCGTCCGCAAGAGCGATGGAAAGGTTAACTACTTCGTCGCCATGATACGGGACATTACCGAGCAGCAGCGGCAAAAAAGCGAAATCCTCACGGCACGCAGGCAGCTGGAAGCCACGCTGGATGCAATACCCGACCTGCTGTTCGAACTCGATCTCCAGGGGCGCTGCCATGACTATCATTCCGCACGCATGAACCTGCCAGTCCTACCGCTTGGAGAACTCGTCGGCAGGATGATTTCGGATGTTTTCTCTCCTGACAGCGCCGAGGTTATCACCGCGGCATTGCAGGAAACGCACGACAAAGGCTTCTCGTCGGGAAAGCAAATAAAACTGGAGCTTTCGTCTGGCATTCTCTGGTTCGAACTCTCGGTTTCCCGAAAGCATGTCGATCCAGGGTCGGAGCCGCGGTTCATCATGCTCGCGCGCGACGTCACCGAGCGCACGGCAGCCGAGCAACGCATCAAGAGTCTTGCGCACTACGACGTCCTGACCGGTCTTCCGAATCGTACGTTATTGGCAGACCGCTTGAAAGTGGCAATCAAACGTGCGACGCGCAAGTCTACCCGGCTGGCGGTCCTGTTCGTCGATCTCGACCGTTTCAAGCCGATCAATGACTCACTTGGACATGACGTCGGAGACAAGTTACTGAAGGTCGCAGCGGAGCGCATGCAGGACTCGGTGAGAAGCGAAGACACCGTAAGCAGGGTTGGCGGCGACGAATTCGTTGTTCTTCTTACCGAGATTGAAAACGCCGCGAACGTGGCACGAGTCGCTGAAAAGCTCATCGCAGAGCTGTCCCGTCCTTTCCATATTGAAGAGCATGAGCTGTCGCTGACAGCAAGTGTCGGTATCTGTATTTATCCGGACAATGGCTCAGAGCCCGGTATTCTGCTTCGGAATGCCGATGCTTCGATGTATAGCGCGAAAGAAGCCGGTCGCAACCGTTACCAGTTTTACTCTGAAGAAATGACATCGCGGGCAATCGAACGTTTGAACCTCGAGCGCGATCTGCGCTTGGCTTCTTCCCGAGGAGAAATATCTCTGGTGTATCAGCCCCAGATCGAGCTTGGGACAGAGCGTATTGTAGGCGTCGAAGCATTGTTGCGCTGGCAGCATCCCACGCATGGGTTGATTTCGCCGCTTCGTTTTATTCCCGTGGCAGAAGATACCGGACTAATCCTGTCCATCGGGGAGTGGGCCCTGCGGGAGTCTTGCCGGCAGGTCAAGTTGTGGCTCGGACAGGGCTTATTCAACGCATGCCTTTGCATCAATATCTCGGCTGTGCAATTTCGCCAGACCGATTTCGTGGAACTTGTTCAGGATGCCCTCGAGGACACCGGGCTGCCTCCGGAAAGGCTGGAGCTGGAGCTTACCGAAAATATCCTCATGCAAACGGTTGAACCCGCTGTGGAAAAATTGCGTGAGCTGCACACGCTCGGGGTGAAGGTAGCGATCGACCACTTTGGGACAGGCTGTTCGAGCCTGCCCTCCCTGCGGCAATTTATGGTTAGCCGGCTGAAAATTGATCAGTCTTTTGTACATGATTTACCGGGCGATAGCGATGCCGAAACGGTCGCTGCGGCAATAGTAGCGGTGGGGCGGAGCCTGGGCCTGCAAATCCTTGCTGAAGGAGTTGAAACACAGGCACAGGCTGAATTCCTGAAGGGCATCTCATGCAACGAAGCTCAGGGGCATCTTTTCGGGGGGCAGATGACTTACGCCGAACTCGAAACATGGATGACTGAGAGACAATTGCACCCAAGAGCATCGGGGAACCGGGTTTAGGAAGTGCTCAGCTTAAAGTCGCCTTCCAGGCCTGGAAACAATCACTCCTTGCGTCCCTCTTCCGCGGGCTTCTCCTTTGTGACCGGCGACTGTACCTTATACCCCTCTTCTTTCATCTTATACCCGCCATATGCGCCCGCGCCACCTACGGCGAGCAGCCAGCAACCGGACAGGCCTGGGGTTACCAGCAGGAGCATTCCCAAATAAACGAAAAATCGTACCTTCATGAATATCCTTTAAATTTATTCTAACAAGACCCCCCAACCTGGAACTCTTCTTGCTACAGCCATGCCTATTGCCTACAGTTAATATAGTGCCATGGAGCATTATCATCTGTACGATGAACCATTTTGTGAAGTTCATGCTTGTGCCGTGCAGCGCGGATCACGGCAACTAACGTAGGGCTTTTGGCGAAGGGCAACCGTAATCCGCATCAACCGGGCGAGCTCTACCCTTGATTATTATAGTATGTCAAGAATGAAAGAACACCATCGCGAAGCTACGAGTGCGGCCCGCATAATGGCTGCACAAGCGTTCTCTCGGGCAGCGGGAGCTCCGCTGGTGCATGGCAACAGCATACGACTTCTGAAGGATGCGGATGAGAACTATCCTGCCTGGCTTGAAGCGATCCGCTCAGCGGAAAAAACGGTTTATTTCGAAAACTATATCATTCGTGGCGACAAAATAGGGCAGCAGTTTTCCGACGCGCTTATCGCGCGGGCGAAGGAAGGCGTGCGGGTCAGGGTGCTGTACGACTGGATGGGAGCGCTCACCGAAACCTCGCCCGCGTTCTGGCGCCGCTTGACGGAAAATGGCGTCGAGGTCCGGTGTTTCAATCCACCCCACCTGGATAGTCCGCTAGGCTGGTTGAGCCGACTGCACCGCAAATCCCTCTGTGTCGATAATCGCGTTGCATTTGTCAGCGGATTATGCGTCGGGCAAATGTGGGTTGGATATCCAGAACGAAACATTCCACCTTGGCGCGACACCGGGGTTGAGGTGCGCGGTCCGATCGTGGCTGACGTAGTACGGTCGTTTTCCCGCGTCTGGGCTGAAGCCGGGCCTGAACTCCCGGCGGATGAGCTACCCTCCCGGGATTCCATTCCCGTGGCAGGCGAGATTGACCTGCGCGTATTGGGCAGCGCTGCCAATACCGCGGCAGTGTATCGGCTTGAGCACCTGATCACCGTGTTGGCTCAGAAAACCCTCTGGCTCACTGATGCATATTTCGTGGGAACAAGCAGCTATGTTCAAGCCCTGAGAGGGGCTGCGATGGACGGGGTTGACGTCCGGCTGCTTGTGCCGGGTTCCAGTGGCGACCTCAGATTCCTCAGGCCTATTTCACGTAGCGGATATCGCCCCCTGCTGGAAGCGGGCGTGCGTGTATTTGAGTGGAACGGATCGATGCTGCATGCTAAAACGGGGGTTGTGGATGGCCGCTGGGCAAGAGTGGGGTCCAGCAACCTCAACATCGCGAGCTGGATGGGAAATTGGGAACTCGACATCGCTGTAGAGAATCCTGGCTTTGCTCAGGAAATGGAGCAAATGTACCTGCAGGATCTGGAAAACACGACGGAAATCGTGCTCGGCAAGAGAAACCGGGTTCGTCCGGTCGCTCCGCCCTCACCGGCACTTGTCTATAACGGCTTGGGCCCGCACCGTGGGGGCAGCGCTGGCCGGCTGACCGCCGGAGCCATCCGCGTCAGCAATACGGTCGGAGCGGCCATCACCAGCAAGCTTGTCCTGGGAGCAGCTGAAGCGAAAATTATGCTGTTCGGCGGCGCCACATTACTCGGTCTGTCTGTACTTGCGCTCGTTGTCCCTCTGTTCATCGTCATCCCCTTCGTGCTAATCGCTGGCTGGATTGGCCTCTCCCTGCTGATCAAAGCCTACCGCCTTCACCGAAGCGCACCAGACGGAACGACGTCGCGGAACAAGGATGACGAAATGGAAAACGTGGACGAAATTGCGCCGCTGCCCAAAGAGCAACCGCATGCGCAGGAGGAGGACCGGGCGAGCGAATCCCTTCCCGACGCAACGCGGTCAAAAACGCGTAATGTGGCGAGCGGCAGGTAGTGGGCTTCAGAATTCGCGGGTGATGAATGCGTGATCGGGAAACTGAAAGCCTGTGCGACAGGCCCGATCATGTGAATGAATAGGTTCTCGCTGTGGTTATCGTACGCTTGGTTTGCGGAGGGTTTATATTCTCTTCCTCTCTTCCCGTAAAGATTTCATCAGCTTGAAGCAACGCCGCTTGCAGCGCATACAACAACGAGCCACTCACACAACATCGAGCCACTACAGGTTATCATAAGCCGATGCTAATCTCGGAGGCTATCGGATGGGACTATTCCGTTTTAGGCACGTATCGGCTGCCGAAAACGGTTCACCGGACAGTAGCACGCAACAATCGGGTGCAGCTGGGCACAGGCCCGTTCAAAATCCACTCACCCTGGTCATGGCCATTCGTTCAAAGGATGATTTCGAAGCCCTCAGCGCCCGTATCCGTGAAATCCAGTCGTTGCCGCCAGAGCAGAATCCAATCTGGCGAGCGCTCGACAGGCTCAGGATTGTTCATTTCGCCCGCTTTGTGTTTCTCGAAAACAATACCAAATTGGCAATCATCACGACCTATGACGGATCCTTTGATGACTATCTGAACGAATTCATCGACGAGATCGGCGACATATTCAACGGACTGCTCCAGTACATGAAAGATGCGCCGCCGCTCCCGGTTCAACGCAACCGCGACACCTTCCGTGAATATGTGAAGGCCAATGATCTCGGCGCGATAGAACCGTTCTACAGCGCCTATCCGACAGCCACGGTGCTCGACATCCGCGCGGCGCTGGATGAAGGTTGAACGGGTCCGCACCCCACGTATGCCTGATTTACTTCACTCGGATATCCAGGGTTTTATCCTCCGCACTTACGCCATGCCCGCGTTGCGGGTGTTCGCTTTGAAGGTTGACCAGCCCCGGGCCGCGCGCCGCTTCCTCGGCACGCTCGTCGATAGCGGCAATATGCTCCAGCTCGCCACAGGTACCGATTGGACGGTAAAGCCCCAGTATTGCCTGAACGTGGGGTTGACGTACGCGGGGCTTGTCGCGCTCGAGCTTCCCGGCGCCTCTCTGGCGACCTTTCCCAAGGAATTCGCGGAAGGCGCGGCTGCACGTGCCGGGCGAATCGGGGATACGGAAGACAGCAGCCCGGAAAACTGGATAGGGAAGTTCGCCAGCCTGGATGTTCACATACTGTTATTTCTCTTTGCGCAGACCGAGGATGTCCTGGAGGCGATCAGCCACCAGATAAGAGACTTATGGCTGCGCCGCCGCGGCGCTAATTGAGCTTTCTGTCCACGACGCTCGCAGCCTGCCTGAAAATAAGGCTCACTTTGGCTACCGCGATGGCTTTGCGCAACCGGTCATCGAAGGCGGACTGCCTCCGCTGATGCCCGACGTCCTGCCGAAGGCGCCTGCTGGAGAATTCCTGTTCGGGTACCCCAGCCAGTACGACGATTTTACCTATCCTCTCCCGCAACCCGATTCGCTGGGGCGAAACGGAAGTTTTGTCGCATTTCGTATCCTGGCCCAGGACTGCGATGCCTTCGAACAATTTTTGACGCAGGCGGCTCGCCAGACCAGTCTCGACCGGGAGCTGATAGCGGCCAAGCTTTGCGGGCGCTGGCGTAATGGTGTACCCCTTTCCCTTTCGCCGCAATCTCCTGGCGAAGAGATACCCCTGGAGGGGCGCAATACCTTCGATTACGCGCCGAGCGCCAGCGTTCCTGATGCATTCGACGACGCACGCGGTTACCGCTGCCCGCTGGGATCACATATACGACGGATGAATCCGCGCAGCTCAATGGTCGCCGGTAATGGCGGCTTGAAGCACCGCATTATCCGCCGAGGCCTTCCGTACGGCCCGCCATACGATCCTGCGAAGCCGGATGACGGGTTGGAGCGAGGGTTGCTCGGATTATTCATCGGAGTCAGCCTCAAGGATCAGTTCGAGTTCCTGATGGCCCAATGGGCCAACGGGGCTGGTTTTGCACCCGGTCTGGGCGACACGAGAGATCCCGTCATTGGAGATAACTCACACCCGGGATCTGCGTTCCTTATTCCTGTAGAGCATCAAAAACGGCCGATTGTGCTTTCCGGAATGTCACGCTTTGTCACCTGCCGCGGTGCCGCGTATGGCTTTCTTCCAAGCGCCACCGCCCTGCGCTATATTTCGTCTTTATCTCCCTGATCCTTGGGCATCAAGGGAAAGGAACCCTGGCAATGGCGCGCTTGCGTCCTGTTTGTGAAGCCGTGGATGATCGTCCACTACGCAAGTGATATACGCCGAGCGGTTTTGGGATACCGAACTGGAAACCGAAACGCAACGGTGGCAATGGTGCGAAAAAGTACCTGGGCTAACGATTCGAACTGTTTCCATACGATAAACCGATCAAGGAGAGCGACGATGCTGCTACCCCGGAATTTCCGATGTTTACTGGCTATAACCGTTGTTTGCACATTATGGCCTGCTATCGGCAGCGCCGAACTCATGGGAGAGGTGGATACTGCTTTCCGCTGGCTGGGAAAAGACGACCGGGTAATCGTCGAGGCGTATGATGACCCGAAGGTACACGGTATTACCTGTTACGTTTCCCGTGCACGAACCGGTGGCTTTAAAGGCGCCGTAGGTGTGGCTGAAGACAGGTCCGAAGCGTCCATTGCGTGCCGTCAGGTGGGCGAATCGCTCCATTTCACGGAGAAGCTGCCGCAACAGGAGGACGTGTTCACGGAGCGAATGTCTATACTTTTCAAGCGTCTGCACATCGTCCGCATTATCGATTTGCGGCGCAATGTGCTGATCTACCTGACCTACTCCGATCGACTGGTTGAAGGAAGTCCGCAAAATACCGTCACTGCCGTACCTGTTCCGCGCAGTACTGTTATACCCGTCAAATAAATTGACGCCGGGAATTTCCAGCCAATGGCGCAGCATCCAGGCACTCCCACCCCAGCAATGACCCGCTCCTTTTCGCCGACAGAGCCAGCAAAGCAAGCATCTTTCACTCTAAACACGAATGAGAATTGTTCATTTACGTACGCTACCGTACCGACTCATTGTCGGCTATTACGTATAGTGTATACCGATCCGGCGGCGCGGCATGCGTAGAAGACCGGACACCTATTGCCCGACATCGCGCCACCCCCAACTATCTCATTCAACTACTGTCCCGAAGGAGGCCACTCAAATGCAATCATTTCTTCCTAAACCGGCGTTCACCCTTGCCTTTATTGCTTTAACCGCCAGCTTGCTGGTTGGAGCGCAGAGCGCGGCGGCCGGGAGCGAAATAAAGTTGAGTCTGAATGGCGACCAGGAAGTACCCCCTGTTCAAACTTCCGGCTCCGGCAGTGGCATGATAACCGTCGAAGATGACAAATCAATCAAGGGCAAGATAACCACTTCCAATATCAAGGGGACGGGCGCACATATTCATGAGGGTGCAATCGGCAAAAATGGTCCCGATATTATCCCGCTCACGAAAACTTCCGATGATGAGTGGGCCGTTCCAAGCGGAGCGAAACTTTCCGACGCGCAATATGACGCATTCAAGGCAGGAAATCTCTATGTCAACGTCCATAGCGATGCGCACAAAAGCGGGGAAATTCGCGGCCAGCTGAAACGCTGATTGGACGCCGCCTCGATGGCGCTGCATAAAACAAGGGGCGGGCCCTCGCGCGATAGCGGTTGCCCGTCCACACTTGGCCGTACGCGTTAATCGCGCGTAAGACAATCCGTTTTAACCACTCTGCGGACCGCGTTCGAAGCTCCTTCACCCTCTATCGCTGACCTGAGACCTCAAAACCGGGGCACGGGCTCTTGCGACAACCGGGCTCACAGCGTGGTTTAATTGGCGGTCAATGGAGGCCTTCGCGGCTTTTATCAACCTGTTCGGGTGTAACGAGGCTCGCCCGGTTCCCCCATGCGTTCCGGATATACGAGAGGACGAGTGCCACTTCGCCGTCATTTAAAACCTGCGCAAATGGAGGCATTCCATACGGACGGAGGTTGCCCGAGGTAGACGGCGGATATCCACCATTCAACACGATGCGAACCGCATTCACTGGAGGGGTAAGCATGACGCCGCGGTTTCCAGCCAGGTGAGGGTAAATGCCGGGGGCTCCCTGACCCGAAGCCCCGTGACAATCTTCGCAATGCTTCTTGTAAATCTTCGCGCCTTGCTCAAGCCAATCACGAACCTGTGCCGTAATTACGGGAGCGTTTGGCTGGGCGCGCGGTTTGGTTTCCGGTAAAGATTTCAAGTAGACAGCCATTGCCCGCGCATCTTCCGCGGTCAGATGCTGCAGGCTATGCCTGACCACTTCGCCCATGGGACCGGATGTGGTGGCCTGTGGGGCGACACCCGTTGTGAGCAATTGCACGATCTCATCGATTGGCCATGCTGCTGAACCTGCTTCCACGCTTGAAGTCAACGATGGAGCGTACCAGTTCGTGCCCATGATCTGCCCTCCTCCGAGCGCCTCGCCACCCGTCGCGCGGCCGGTGGCCCCCAACGGGTTTCTCTCCGCATGGCAGGCGCTGCAATGACCCAGCCCTTGCACCAGGTAGGCACCGCGATTCCACTCCGCGCTTTTTGCAGGATCGGGCTGATAAACACCCGACTTGAAGTAGGCCGCACGCCACAGGCTCAACAGTGACTGGATATTGTAGGGGGCCTTGATCTGACTGGGCGGATTGCGTTGTACGACCGCCGGGACCGCCTGAAGGTGAGCAAAAATGGCATCGGAATCTTCGCGTGTGACCCTGGTATATTCGGTGTACGGAAACGCGGGGTATAAAGGACGCCCGTCGCGCGACTTGCCCTCATGCATTGCCTTAAAGAAGTCGTCGGCATTCCATTGACCGATGCCGGTCTTCGTGTCGGGAGTGATGTTGGGCGTGATAAACGTGCCGAACGGCGTGGAAAGGCTCCTCCCGCCCGCGTAAAGCCGACCGCCCTGAGCGGTATGACAGCCCATGCAGTTTCCCGCGCGGGCGAGATACGCGCCACGGGCCTGGAATTGTGCAGCTGGGGATGTTTTTGCCTCGATCATTTTTTCCTGACCAACCGCCTCCTGCTGCTGAACAAGCCCGCAGCGCCTGGACAGTTCATCGGAAAGTCCGCTGGCCGACTCGGTATTTGCCGGGACCGGCTGGGCAGCAATCCATGCGGCAACCGCGTTGCTTTCCTGGGCAGTAAGCTGTTTGGCGATCTCGGACATGCAATCCGCCGATTGCCTGCGCATCAAGCCGCCACTGCGCCACGCGCCGAACTGGGCAATCATGTAAGAGCGCGACAAACCCAACAGGCCTGGAATGAAAGGCTTCGTACCCATGAGTTCTTTTCCATGGCATTCCCTGCACGCGGGAATCTTGCGCGAGGAATCACCCTCATCTATCAGCTTGCGCGCAACTTTGATCTCCTCGGGAGTGGAAATCATGCGCTCAGGCGGTGGGTAGGCTTGCTTGAGCGTGGAAAAATAGCGGGCCATATCCCTCAGATAGTCGTCCGACAAGTTCTCGAGCAGCAAAGCCATGGGCCGGTAATAGCGCCTTCCATCGCGGAAATTGCGCAACTGGTTATACAGGTAACCCTCAGGCTTTCCCGCGATCCGGGGATAATATGTGGCAGTTCCCCCCTTGTCCCCTTGGCCGTGACAGATGACACAAGGCTTGACTCGCTCAGCCATTGTGTCGGGCACATTGAGTTTGGTGGCGGCAAAAGCCGAAGTGTTGGCGAGTGCGGCAGCCGCCGATAGCAGTAACGCGACAGTAATTCTCTCATGAATTCCAATGAAGGTAACACGCCATCCGCCAACTCACCGTCACGGAGATAAACTTGCCCCTCATAATCATACTAACTAGACTGAGTTATGCATTATCCAGTTTAAAAAGGAGGCGGAATGTTCGGTTCCAGTATATTGGAAGTAGCGATTGGGGTCACTTTTGTCTATTTGCTCATCAGCCTGATATGTACCGCGCTGAACGAAGCAGTCGCCTCGCTGCTGCAAAAGCGCGGAAGAAATCTCTTCGAGGGAATCAAAAATCTCCTCGACGACCCAACGTTCACCGGGCTGGCTCAGCAAGTCTACAATCACGGACTGATCGAAGGCATTTCGCAGAATGCCGCTGATCCGTACAAGCCCACCCGCGCTCCTTCCTACATGGGGCCGGGAAATTTCTCCCTGGCTTTACTGGATATTCTGGGAATCCGGGGCGTTATCGCAAAGGAGCACGGCGACCTGATGGCCCAGGCCGAAAGCGCGGACGACGCGTACGAGGAAGCCTCGCGAGCAGCGACTGCAGGGCCGAACAACCCGCAGCTTTCAGAAGCGCTCGGCTTGGCAAAGAGTCGGCAGGAACAGGCCCAAGCCGCGCTGGACGCTCTTGCTGAGAACGCCAGGAATTCATATGAGGCCGCCGTAAAAAACGCGAGCGAGGCCCCCGAAAATGCCGAGTTTGCCCGGCTTGCCGTCGATGCGAAGATGAAGGTGGATCGTATCACCGCGGCGTTGAAGATGCTTGATGCCCGGCGCGCAGCCATCGCGTCAGCCAAAAACCCGAAGGAAATGGCACTTGTCCTGAATGCGGGTACAACCTTGAGACAAGCGCTTGAGTTCGGCCGAGCCATCGCGGCGCAGTATCCGGATCCCCTTGAAAATATAAGGGAGGGCCTGAGGCGGCTGCCCGAGGGCCACACTAAAGAATCTCTCCTCGTTCTAGTGGATAAGACGCGTCGCGAGGTCAAGACGATCGAACACCAGGCGGAAGCCTTCCGGCGGAATCTGGAAGGTTGGTTCAATGAGGCGATGGACCGGGTCAGCGGCTGGTACAAGCGATGGACGCAGCAGGTCTTGCTCGTTTTGGCCATCCTGATTGTCCTGATATCCAATGCCGATACCGTGATGCTCGTTCAACGTCTCTCACAGGACAATGCCTTGCGCGCATCGCTTGTCGCTGCAGCCCAGGATGCGGCAAAGTCTCTGCCCGATCTTAGAAGCCCGGCGGGCAACTCCCCCGATAACGCGGCGCCACGGACTGAAGACGGTCGTATACAACTTGTAATAGAGAAAGCACAGAGCCTTAAATTACCGGTCGGGTGGTCACTCGATCCGCACGATCCTGGATACCTTCGTCCACCTGAACTATCCCTGGATTTCGCGGGCTGGGCACTCTACAAACTGTTCGGGTTGATGGCTACCATAGTTGCAGTATCCTTGGGAGCGCCCTTCTGGTTCGATGTGTTAAGCAAGGTTGTAAACCTTCGCAGCGCAGGCGTACCTCCCGGCGAGACGAGGAAAAGCGCTCCTCAAAAAAGCGATACTTCTGCCTGATTAGGGCCTGTTAACAGTTATTTCGCACCCGCGACGGCGACGGATTTCGTCCGGCACGAGGCACGAGCCGCGCGGCAGAGTGAGTCTCTGTAAGCGGCGAGTAACGAAGGGCTGGACGAAATCCGTCCCGTCCCTTTGGGTTACGCATGAAAAACGCGGGCGCGAAATAACTGTTAACAGGCCCTAGTACAAAATGATGAGCTTTCCCTATATCTCGGCAGCTCTGGATGCAATGTAACCCGCATAATTGATGAGTATACTTATTGTCGTGGATGAGCCGGGCGATTGGCCGCTGGAGATCCCTAATGTCAGGATCTTGACTGCGCGTGCCTACCTGACCGATCGCTATTATGCTAATGGTATCCAGCGTGAACCGCCCGGGGATGGCGGCCGCTCCGTCAAGATATTCAATCTCTGCAAGTCGTACCATTACCAGAGCTCCGGCTATTATGTTTCACTGCTCGCTGAGGCACGCGGGCACAAGCCGTTACCCAAAGTGGGTACCATGGAAGACCTGCAGTCACAAAACCTGGTTCGGTACCTGACCGAAGACCTGAGCGGCACTATCCAACATCTGCTGGCGCCGCTTGCAATGGAAGAATTCGTGCTCCCTATTTACTTCGGTCACAGCATAAACGCTGACTACGAGTCGCTCGGCCACCAGCTCTTCAACCTGTTGCAGGCCCCCTTACTATCCGCCCATTTCCAGCGTTATCATGACCAGTGGAGCCTGCGCAGCGTACGTGCGATAACCGCGAATGAGATCCCCGGGGAACACTATGAGTTCGCGGTGCAGGCAGCCATGACCTTCTTTACGCGACCGAACCAGGCTCCAAGGCATCGGCTCCGCTTCGACCTCGCGATTCTCCACAACCCTGATAATCCCGAACCGCCTTCCAATGCCCAGGCAATGGAAAAGTTCAAGAAGGCGGCTGAAGACTTGGGCATGAGGGCAGAATTCATTACCCGCGCTGATGCAGGACGGCTTCCCCAATTTGATGCATTATTCATCCGCGACACTACCTTCGTAAACAATTACACCTATCGATTCTCGCGCCGCGCGTTGGCGGAGGGGCTCGTAGTCATCGATGACCCCGATTCCATCCTCAAGTGCAACAATAAGGTATATCTCGCGGAACTCCTCGCGCAACACAGCATCCTTACGCCGAAAACGCTTCTCGTGCACCGCGATAATATTGCCAGGATTATCCCGGAGCTCGGTCTTCCCTGTGTGCTGAAACAACCGGACAGCGCGTTCTCGCGCGGCGTTACAAAGGTTGAAACAAGAGAGGAACTGGATGCCAAGGTAAGCGAACTGCTCAGAAAATCCATGCTGGTCATCGCGCAGGAATGGCTCCCCACCGAGTTTGACTGGCGGGTTGGCATACTCGACAAACGTCCGTTGTTTGTAGCACGCTACCGCTTTCCCGATGGGCACTGGCAGGTCATCAAGCGTGACGAACAACTATGCAAATTGAGTGAAGGCCCCACTGAAGCCGTTGCGCTGGGCGAAGCTCCTCAGGAATTGGTTTCGATTGCGTTAAAATCGGCCAATCTCATCGGTGATGGACTTTATGGAGTTGACGTCAAACAGATAGGCGGCCGCTTCTACGTAATAGAGATCAATGACAATCCCAGTGTCGATGCTGGCAATGAAGATGCCGTACTTAAGGATGCGCTTTACCATGAAGTGATGGATGTCTTTCTTAAGCGTATCGAGGCCCGGAAACAGGTTCACGCCTCGCTGTCCCGTTACAACTGAAGACTTGCCGCTGAAGCCCTTATGAAGTTAAAGCGGTAAACCTGCCCCTGTCACTCCTGACGTCCCCGCTCAGATCAAGGAAATGATTTTAAAAAAGCGAAAATGACGAAATTCTTTACAGCTGCGTAACATCAATAAGCTCTGGAAAACGTATGGGTATTTGTAATGCCCTGTTTATAATGGTTTCCCGATTAATAGCTAATCTCTGGCATGACTTATGCTTGAAAATTCGCCAGAGGAAAGCGAGGCCTCTCCAAGGGGGAACGGGCCCGGAGCGTATGATTTGCTGTGGGCCCTTTGTTGCAATTCCTCGGGTGTTTAATACTGCGACAAATCTCGTAAGGTGGATATTGCGATGTCGTAATGAACCGGTATAATTCAAATCGAAAACCCGACGCTTTATTCCACTGCGCTAGCATAGAACCGGTCAAAAACGTGCAGGAATTCGTTTAACCTCAGCCGGTTGCGATTCAAGACCATATGTGTTAACAATCTGTTAACTAACGCAATCAGATCCTTCGTCAAGGGGAGCCGAATTTTTAGCGTGTAGCGCAACACATATCTTGACGGTATGCTAGTATTAGCCCGGTTTTCTGTTAATTAACTATAGGGAGGTATTGATGAAGAATATGTTAAAACCGCTGCTGGTTGTTGCTGCATTGTTATTCTTTTCCCCTCAAGCTTCAATGGCTGCAAACGACACTTATCCCGAACAGGTGGGTGACAAGCTTGCGCATGGCTTTGCCAATACGATAACCGGCATTGGGGAACTTCCGAAGAACATCATGATAGAGACCAAAGAGAAAGGTCTGCTTACTGGTATTCCGGTTGGAATCATAGTCGGGATTGTGGAATCAGTGGGGCGTACGTTGACCGGAGCACTGGATATAATTACATTCCCTATCCCCACGAAACCCATCATTTATCCGGATTTTATATGGAAGGATTGGGATAAAAAAACTCATTGGCATCCAGAGTGGAAATTACAGTAACGAGATAAAGCGGACCCCTGTGAAAAAAGGGAGCCTCACGGCTCCCTTTTTTTGCACCACCCCTTATCGGGGCATTCCATGCTAATGTCTTTCAGCTTCTGCTGGGGGAATTTCGGGGAGTTCAAGCGTGGTTGATGATCTGACTCATTTGTATGAAATACGATGTTCTTGCGCGACGCCCTGGTGATCTAACGGTTGAATGGGCGCAGCGGATCGTAAATTACCGGCATCCGGGAATAAACGTATCGGCTGCGCATGTTGTCTCCGTTGATATAGGCACCACCACAAGAATCCGACTGGCGGTCGAACATGATGGCCCCGCGACCATGCCGCGACGGTGGTTTGTAAAACTTCCCTCCTTGGCTTGGCGGGCAAGGATGATTACCGCTCTGCCACGGTTATTGCATACCGAAGTGCGCTTTTATAGGGAGGCGGCACAGGCTGTACCCACCGCCCTACCCGAAGTCCTTGCCGCGCAGAGTGAGCCTGGCATAGGTGCAATCCTGGTTTTAGGGGACTTGACAGAGTTCGGGGCAATCCCCGGCAGTCCCGGCGATACACTTACTCCTGCCCAAGCCGCTCTTGTCGTGGAGCAGCTCGCCCGCCTCCACGCCCATTTCTGGAGCAGAGCGGATTTTATGCAAACGCTTGGCTGGCTAGCCGGACCCGTGCGCCGCCTGGAAGATGGCCTCGGGACTGCTCTTGCGGTTCCATTGATGAAGCTCGGGCTGCGCCGGGCAGGACAAATTGTACCTTATGCGATCCACGCGCTTGCCGTGCACTATGCGCGGCATCGGTCGAGGATCATGCAATTTCTTTCGAACGCACCCCAAACGCTTGTCCACCATGACTGCCATCCCGGCAATTTGTTCTGGAACAAATGCCTACCCGGCTTTCTTGATTGGCAGCTCGTGCGCTTTGGGGAGGGTATCGGAGACATTGCGTACTTCCTTGCCACTTCCCTCACCCCGGAGGTTCGGAGAACGCACGAAACGAGCCTGATTTCCGCTTATGCCCAAGAGCTTCAAAATCGGGGTATTCCGGGGATCGGTATTGACAAGTTGATGCAAAGATACCGTGCTCACCTTATCTATCCCTTCGAAGCAATGGTGGTCTCGCTTGCCGTGGGGGGAATGATGAAGCTTGAGAACAACTACGAGCTCATCCGGCGCGCCACGGCGGCAATCGAGGACCGCGACGCTTTCGGCGCGATCCTGACCTAGAACGTATATTTTAGTACCGCGGGGTCGCGACCAATGATTTACGTTACACTACGGCGTATATCGTTGTCGTTACGTGGATTCAGGATAAAGGGGTATGCTCGGCTCCAGGCTCCAAGCAATAGACGCACAGATTGTGAACACGCGGCAAGGACCGAACTCGCTCAGCTTTTTGAGAACGCGCAGCGGAGCGAAAACAGTTTCCGGCTTCCTTCCCCCCAAGCCGCGGAAGCGATCTGGCTCAAGCTCATTGCGAGAAAAGAGCACGAGTTTATTCAGGAGATCGATAAAGCGCTCAGGCGGAAACCCGCCGCGCAATCAGCTGGCAAGAATGCTAATTCGGGTAATGAGGACATCGCGCGCATCGAAGCACTTGTCGCCGAGTTACTGGATGACGACCGGTACATTAGTCGCTTGCGGGACTTTTACCAGGAAGCGGCCCACAAATCTACCGCGCATGGAACTGGTAACGGTGGGTACGACAGCCAACCCGGTTTTATCGATGCCACGTACCGGACAGGTATAACCGCTGCACTGCGTAAAGCCCGGCGTAATGTGCTTATGGAGCTTGAGCCACATAAGCCTGTCGCAGGACATGAAGACAACAGCTTCTTATCTCAATGGAACCGTTACTCCACATTAAGCCCATGGCGGCTTATCTGGACCATTGTTCTGTTGAGCCTGACCTCTTACCTCATCGCGTTCATTATCTCAAGCGATGCATTTCGCGGCGTTCTGGAACGCTTCGGGTGGCCAGGCGGCACCGGTTTGTAGATGTACCTATGGCCTGTTGGCCGCAAACTCGTTTCCGTCCACCTGGCTCTCGTACTATCGTTTCCTCGTTTCCTCCTATCATCGTGCTCCCCACGTCCCCTCGTCTCCTCTTGTCTCTGCCTGAGGGAATTTTTTTTAAGCCGGCGCTGCGGCCCAATTAATCACAAGCGCTAAGCGCGCATACCATCTTGGTTTTGCCTGTCCATGGCGTTACGCCTGCGTATGGCACCCAGGCCGAGCAATCCCGCGGAAAGTAACGCAAGAGATCCAGGCTCGGGAATAGGGTTTACAATGAGCTGCGGAGGATCAAAAGCCTTCACTCCCGACATATTTTACAGAATCGGCTCCCCCCGGCCCGGCGCCCACCTGCTGGACGTGTACCATTGCCAATGAGGCCGGCCCACTGCCTGATACCGGAACAAGAAAATCAGCGATGGAGACATTACTGATTGTCCACGTCGGAGAACTCGCCGTAAGTAAACCCGTTTGCAGAGTTCGTGGGATAGCTTAGACTCACATAAAAATCATATCCGGCATCCTTTCCCGCAGGGTTAATGCTGAAGGCAGCCGCAGTTATCGATTGGCTCCCACTAAAGTTTGAAAACGAAGCAGTTGCGAGCGAAGGTGCACCCTTATAGGAAAACAACAGTTCAGATATAAAAGCATCATCCCCTTTGCCGCCTTGACAGGTTGTTCACGAGATTATCGAACCTGAAATCCACATTTGAACCGTTCTGTATCAGCGTCAGCGCCCCGACCGTGGCATTTGACGTTATCGTGCTTCCCGTAACATACGTGTCGATATCAATAACCAGTGCAGTGGCCGGTAGAGATAGCCGCCAAGATTCCAAAGCCCGCCAGCACGCTCTCTATAAACTTATTCCCTCCTGAAACCCGATCTCTTCTCATCAATTCATTCCTTTTCCTGATTTTATTCATCATTGCTCGGCTTGGCTATAACCGGCTCCGTCCATTTTGGTGCAGTAGTATCTTCGCCTACCAGGAAAGCAATGAACATTGGACTGAAGTACTAGGCGGCGATCTGTATTAAGGAACCGCTGAATACGGGCAACGGGAAATTGAATAGAAGTTCCATCGCAAACGAATACGCGGGAACTCGAAAAAGAAAAGGCAGAGGAAAAGCAGAGGAACAAGAAGGGCGACCCTTTCCTCCCGTGTTGGGAAGAAAGGATTACCCAATAGATAGGCCTTGGATACGGGCACAAGCCTAGTTGCGGGCGCCTATTAACCGCGCAGGGTGGTGGTCCGCCGTCTGACCACGAAACCCATCAGGCCAAGCCCCGCCATCAGCATGCCATAGGTTTCCGGCTCTGGAATAGGACTCACACTCACGCTGGGGCTCTGCATCAAAGTGAGTGACGTATAGTTACCCGCGCCCGGGTCCGGGAGAGTCAGGTTGAATTTCGCGGTGGTGGTAGCGCCACTTGCCAAGCTCCCCGTGAAATTAAGATCATGTGAACCGCTGGCGGGAGGTGAATCCAGGGTGAAGCCGGTAAGGCTGGCACTCTGGAAATTGTTAAATACCATTCCCGTCGGAATACTGAGATGAAAGTCCGTCCATGTTACCCCGGTATTATTGGTTATAGTCTCGGTTACCGAATATGGGCCTCCGGCACCTTGTGCGTGAACAACGGTGAAAACCACGTTAATCGCCGCCACGCTATCGAAAGTTTTGATGAGATTCAGTTGCTTCGGGACAATCGAATTGTTCAGAACGCCAAACGACCCCAGTCCCCCGCCAACACCGGAGATATCGGTGATGACTCCCGCTGCGGTCGCGGTCGTGATGGCTCCACTAAAAGCCAAAACGCCTATAAAAGATTTCGACAAGATATTCATTTTTTTTATTTTTTCCTAAGGCATCGTTAATGATATGCGGCGATGTTGCGCCCCTGCAGTACGCAAAACCAGATCGTGAAGGTTTCCTTGTGAGGAGGAGCCCACAAGATCGCAAAGCAATTATCATGCCTGAACTGGAAAGTGATCCGAGACCCCTGGAAAGGCGAATCCGGGAGGCAAGACGTCGGCAACCCCTTCAGGCAACCATGGCCATCTAGATAAAACAAGGGGTTAAATGAAACTCGAAATCGAAAGTTTATTTAGGTAACAAAAATATGGCTGAGTGAGTGACCGACAGATGGAACTTTTTGTCGAAAAGTTTTACATCCAGGTTAGCTGGATTATTGCGACCGGCGGAGCCTACTGAATGCCACGCTAAACGAAGCCGCACCTACCTAAGTATTTACTTGAGTTACAGCTACAGTTCCAGCCACTTCTCGAGTTCGGAGCTTAATTGCTGAAATGGACGGTAACCCTTGGTTAACACGCTGTAACCGGTTTCATCTTCCAACACCACGGCGGGAAAACCGCTGATGCCCAGCCGGCGTGCGCGGTTAAAGTGCTCAAGGGTCGTTTTTTTTGCCGCATCGGATTCAAAGGCAGTTGTGAACCGCTGGGTATCCAGTCCAATCTTGCCAGCCAAGTGCGCCAGCACAGCGGCGCTGGTTACATCTTGCTGTTCGGCGTAAAACGCATATTGCACTGCTTTTAAAAAAGGGAAGCCCGTTTCAGTGGCGAGCAGGAGTGCAGAGACAACACCGCGGCTGGCAGGCTCGGTGTCGTAGACGAACCCGTCCGGCAGGGCTCCAGCAAATCGAAACGGCTGACCCGTCAAACGATGCACATCCTCCCAGTGATGGAGGATCTCTTGACGTTGTGCAGGAGAAATCGAAGTTCTTGTGCCGGGCCGCAACCCGCCCAGCAATAATTCACACTTTAACCGGTCACCATATTCTTCGTGGATCCTCTCGATGATGGGCGTGAAACCCCAGCACCACGAGCACATGGGATCTGCAACATACCACAGGATCTTTTTCTTCACGGGCCGATCCTCCCATCCGAGTCAGTCCGGCTAGAGAACTACCACCGCAAGCGCTCCCCCCCCGCCGACCGTCCTCCACGTCTCGCAATTTACGTCTCGCTAAACCTGAAATTCCACTACAGAAACGTGAAATTTCCTGCCAGGGAGACCGCGCTCCGGGCTGCCTTGGCGTGTGCGGCATTCCGCTTCCCCCAATCGGCACTGTGCCGAAAACCCTGCGAACCAGGCACGAACTACGCTGCTGCGCGAGAGGCCTTTTTACGCTCGTGCTCGAGCAGAAAGCGTTTGCGGATACGAATAGTCTTGGGTGTGATTTCCACCAATTCATCATCGGTAATGAATTCGATGGCGGACTCCAGTGTAAGCTGGATCGGCGGAGTCAGGGTTACAGCCTCATCGGTTCCGGAGGCGCGAATATTCGTCAGCTGCTTCCCCTTGATGGGGTTGACCACCAGATCGTTATCCCGGCTATGAATGCCGATGACCATTCCTTCATACAAACGCTCACCCGGATTGACGAACATGCGCCCCCGTTCCTGAAGTTTCCAAAGCGCATAAGCAACTGCCTCACCCTGCTCGGCAGATATGAGGACACCATTACGACGGGCGGCGATATCCGGGCGCATTGGTCCATATTCGTCGAAGACATGGCTCATGAGTCCCGTCCCACGAGTCATCGTCAGGAATTCAGACTGAAAACCTATCAAACCGCGCGCCGGAATGCGGTAATCCAGTCTCACCCGGCCCCGTTCATCTGAAACCATGTCCTGCAAATCGCCGCGACGTGACCCCAGGGCCTCCATGACTGCACCTTGGTGCGATTCCTCAACATCGACAGTAAGCATTTCAAACGGCTCGCACTTTACACCGTCAATTTCGCGGGTGACCACGCGCGGTCGTGATACGGCAAGCTCATACCCTTCACGCCGCAGGTTTTCAAGCAGAATGGTGAGATGCAATTCACCCCGACCGGAAACAAGGAAGGAATCCGTGTCGCCGGTTTCCTCCAGCTTCATCGCAACGTTCGTCAGCAATTCCTTTTCAAGGCGTTCGCGCAACTGGCGGCTGGTGACGAACTTGCCTTCCTTTCCGGCAAAAGGCGAAGTGTTGACCTGGAAATTCATGGTCAGGGTTGGTTCATCCACGGCGGGCATTGGCAAAGCCTCGGGACGGTTGATGTCGGCGAGCGTTGCCCCGATACACAACTCCTCGATCCCGTTGATCAGCACGATGTCACCTGCCAGCGCCTCCGCCTGCTGCACGCGCTCGATCCCGTGAAACCCGAGGACCTGGTTGACCTTGGCCTTCCTGGGCATACTTGCTCCCGCCATTACCATCACTTCCTGGCCGGGTCCGAGCCGGCCGCGGTTGATGCGCCCTATCCCGATCCGCCCGACAAAACTCGAATAATCCAGCGCGCTGATCTGGAGTTGCAACGGCCCGTCGATATCTCCCTCGGGTGCAGGCACGTGATCGAGTATGGCGTCGAATAGCGGACGCATATCCGTACCCGGCTGCTTCAGGTCGAGCATTGCGTATCCGTTGAGCGCAGAGGCATACACTACGGGGAAATCCAGCTGATCCTCGCTCGCGCCCAACTTGTCGAACAGGTCGAATGTGTGATTGACCACCCAGTCCGGCCGCGCGCCGGGGCGGTCGATTTTGTTGACTACCACAATCGGTCGCAATCCCAGCGCTAGTGCCTTTTTGGTGACAAAGCGAGTTTGCGGCATCGGACCTTCCACTGCGTCAACAAGCAGCAGCACGCCATTGACCATTGAGAGCACGCGCTCCACCTCACCACCAAAATCCGCATGACCAGGGGTGTCAACAATATTGATATGCACACCCTCGTAGTCAACGGCACAATTCTTGGCCAGTATGGTGATGCCGCGTTCACGCTCGATGTCGTTGGAATCCATCACACGTTCGGCAATATGCTGATGAGCGGCAAAAGAGCCTGCCTGATGCAAAAGTTTGTCCACGAGCGTTGTCTTCCCGTGGTCGACGTGGGCGATGATGGCAATATTGCGTATGGTGCGAAGCATAATAGTCCCGGTAAGGCCCTAAGCGGGAACTGGTCCCCGCGCAAGGAAAAAACGTAAAATTATATCAGGAAATTTGTGACGCCTTTAAGACACCGGGTTTGGGCCTAAGTTTAGCAGTCATTCAAAACAGCAGTTGATCTGATCTTTGGCGGTTTTTAACGAGGTTTTGAGATAATGAAGAGCGGGGAAGCAGAAACACGGGCAGCGCGTCAGGAAGAAGAAGCCGGAGCCGTCTTGACAGGAAAAATCGCAGAAGAAGTCTCTACCGTTTATGCCTCTGTTGACCCTACAGGTGGCATAGATTCCGCATCAGTTTTAATGCAAACCAGTCGAGCCACGGCCATGGTTAAAGCGGCGCTCCTAGGAAGCGGGTGCTCATAGGAAGCGGAGATACGGAAGCTAAGTGACTGGGGAAAGCTTGTGGTTGGCAATCTGCCTCAGCCGTTTGAGGTCATTGAGCTTGATGTGCCTGCATTCGCTGCTGATGAGACCTTCACCCTCAAGTCGGGAAAATACTCTGCATACCGTTTCTTCCGCGATACCCAGGTAATTTCCTATGTCACTTCTCGACATAGCGAGATAAAAATCGGTCGCGGAACAGTTGCGCTTGGAAAATTGCTGTGACAGGCCAAGTAAAAATGCGGCAAGACGTTCCTCGGCATTATGCTTCCCAAGCAGCAGCAGCAATTCCTGGCCACGGCGGATTTCCACACTCATGATCTTGAAAATCTCGTACTGGATCGCAGGATCTTTATGAGCGAGTTCCTCAAAACGCTCAACCGAGACTTCACAAACCGAAGTTGTTCCCATTGCACGCGCCTCGGAATGATGCTCACGCGTACTCAGGGCACTCAATCCGAGCAATTCGCCGGCAGCGTGAAACCCCATTACCTGGACCTGGCCTTCCTCGGTCCCGATACATGTCTTTACCGCCCCTCCGCGAATAACATAAATGTGTTCCACGGCTTGCCCCATGCGGTACAAGACTTCCCCCCGCTTGAACACCTGCTTTTTTTTCACCACGCGCTCAAGCAGTGACGAATCACCGGTTTTCAGCCATAAGGACATGCATAGGCTGTAGGCGCCGCAATTCTTGCAATCTATCGGAACACCCGCGTCCTTGCGGTCTGTGGAAACATCAGCGGGAGGGGAAGCATCCTTTCTTTTGCTTTCAATTCCAGGCAAGAGCTCTGGCATGTTGATCCTTGGTAGGTTTAGGCGTGCAGCGGGCGGTTATCCAGTACCACATCCGGGAAATCAGTCAGCTGGTATTTCCCACTGACCACCGTTGCAGCAAGCATGTCCAGCGTCTGGCCCTGCAGCAGCCTCACGATTTCCTGCTTGATCGGGAACCATCTGGCATGCATGGGGCAGGCAGTTTTCTCACTGCACACTTTCAACCCCAGCACGCAATTATCTGTGAATCCGGGCCCTTCGATCAGGATTGCAATCTGCATCAGGTTGATTTTATCGCTTCTCTCCCTCAGGCAGAAGCCGCCCTGCTTGCCGCGGAATGAGTAAAGAAGATTCCCCCTGCATAATTCCTGGAGAATTTTCGCAAGATAGGTGGGCGGCGATCCCAGGTATTCTGCGATGGTTCGATTCAACACGGCCACGCCAGGCGGCTGCGTGGCCATGTAGATAAGGGCCTGAATCGCGTATTGGGTGGTGCGAGAGAGAATCATCTCAACAAATTAGACACAATTATCCGCACTTGGGTTCGCCTGCTGCAGGTTGCCGCCTCCGTGCCAAGTACCCGTTCGGCCTCGCTTGTGGCTATATCAGCCAGTAAACGAAGATGAACAGCCCCAGCCACACCACGTCCACAAAGTGCCAATACCATGCCACGCCCTCAAAACCGAAATGATTCTCAGGCGTGAAATGCCCTGCGAGAACACGGCAGAAAATGACGAGCAGCATAATGGAGCCGACGGTGACGTGAAACCCGTGAAACCCCGTCAGCATGAAAAAGGACGCGCCATAGGCGCCACTCGTGAGCTTGAGATTGAGGTCGGAATAGGCGTGGCCATATTCCCAGGCCTGCAAGCCGACGAAGAGAAATCCCAGGGCGAAGGTCAGAAACAGGCCGAACTGGAGCTGGCCCCGCTTGTTGAGCTTGAGTGCCCAATGCGCCCAGGTCACGGTAACACCCGACGTCAGCAGTATGAACGTGTTGAGTGCCGGAAGGCCCCACGCCCCCATGGGAGTGAATTTCTCCTCGATCCCCGGACCCGATACCGGCCATCCTCCCGCGAAATCCGGCCATAACAGCTTGCTGTGGAGATCGGCCAGGTCGGGAACAGAAAATACCCGCATATAGTACAGCGCACCGAAAAAGGCAGCAAAGAACATGACCTCGGTGAAAATAAACCAGCTCATGCCCCACCGGAACGACGCATCCACCTGCTTGTTGAATTTGCCGCCTTCACTTTCCCGGGCAACCGTGCGAAACCAGACAAAAATCATGTAGAAGAGTATGGAGAATCCAATTCCTAATAAACCGTAGCCCACTGGAATCTTGTTGACAGTAAATGCCGCCCCGAATCCCATGAATAACAACGCTATCGATCCCGTAATCGGATGGGTCGATGGCGGTGGAACATAATAGTGACCATGGCCTTCATGTCCCATTGCGTATCCCGTTGCGTGTCCCGTTTCGAGTCCTGTTGCGTGCCCCGTTTCCTGGTTCATGGCTTAACCCTGTCTGTACGTGTTAGTTAATAATATGACCAGATCTGTCACTGGCAGCAGATCTGCCAGACATAACGTAGTATAGGCAGAGTCAGTGAGAAGACCAGGAGAAACAATGCCGTTCTAATCGCCCCAGCCTTCGCCCTCATCTCTACGCTATCCTGCGCGCTGCCGCTCACGGCCATATTCATATTTCTTGACATATCAGCACTCCTTTCTTGAATTCAACCCAGTAACTACCCTTGCTGCTGCCCACGGCGCCAAGTTAGAACTTCACTACCGGGGGGTCTCAAAACTATGGTACGGCGCCGGGGAAGGCAACGTCCATTCGAGTGTCTTTGCCCCTTCCCATGGTTTTGCGGGTGCTTTTGCTCCGCCACGGATGCACTTCAGCACCACGTAAAGGAACAGTAACTGGGTCGTGCCGAACCCGAATGCGCCAATGCTGGAAATCATGTTGAAATCGGCAAATTGCAGCGCATAGTCAGGAATGCGGCGCGGCATGCCGGCCAGACCGAGGAAGTGTTGCACAAAGAAGGTAAGATTGAAGAAGAAAAACGACAGCCAGAAGTGTGTCTTGGCGAGCTTTTCGTCATACATATGCCCCGTCCATTTCGGGAGCCAGTAATAAGTTCCGGCGAACAGGGCGAAGAGCGAGCCCGACACCAGCACGTAGTGGAAGTGCGCGATAACGTAGTAGGTATCCTGTACCTGGACATCGATTGGAACGATTGCGCAGACCACACCGCTAAAGCCGCCGATAACGAACAGGAAGATGAACCCAATCGAAAACAGCATTGGCGCCTCGAAGGTCATCGAACCGCGCCACATCGTGGCAGTCCAGTTGAACACCTTCACCCCTGTGGGCACAGCGATCAGCATGGTCCCATACATGAAGAACAGTTGGCCGGTCACCGGCATGCCCGCGGTGAACATGTGATGCGCCCAGACAATGCAGGACAGGATGGCGATCGACGCGGTGGCATAGACCATCGACGAGTAGCCGAACAGTGGCTTTCGCGCAAACGTGGGAATGATTTCTGACACGATCCCAAACGATGGCAGGATCATGATGTAAACCTCTGGGTGTCCAAAGAACCAGAAAATGTGTTGAAACAGCACCGGGTCTCCGCCACCCGCCGCGTTAAAGAAGTTGGTACCGAAGTTGCGATCGGTGAGCAGCATGGTGACCACGCCGGCCAACACCGGCATCACCAGCACCAGGAGATAGGCGGTGATCAGCCAGGTCCATACGAACATCGGCATTTTCATCAGCGTCATGCCCGGTGCGCGCATGTTCAATATTGTGGTGATGATATTGATGGAGCCCATGATCGATGACGCACCAAGGATATGGACCGCAAAGATCATCATATCCATTCCCACTCCCATCTGTACCGACAGAGGAGGATAAAAGGTCCAGCCACCCGCAGGCGCCCCGCCCGGCGCAAAAAATGAGCCTATAAGCAGCAATGCCGCCGGTGGCAGCAGCCAGAAGCTCCAGTTGTTCATCCGGGCGAACGCCATGTCCGGCGCGCCGATCATTAGCGGAACTTGCCAATTGGCGAATCCGACGAAGGCCGGCATGATCGCACCGAACACCATCACCAAGCCATGCATGGTGGTCAATTGATTGAAAAACTCGGGATTGACAACTTGTATACCAGGCTGGAACAGCTCGGCACGTATGGTCAGCGCCATTACGCCCCCCGTCAGGAACATGATGAAACTGAACCACAGATACATCGTGCCGATGTCCTTGTGGTTGGTCGCGCAAATCCAGCGGGTAATCCCGCTTGGATGATGATCGTGTGCGTGCGCCACGTCGTGTTCATGTACCGCTGCCATGATTTTCTCCTGATGCCTTTATTGAATGAATTTGATAGTTATTGCGGGGTGACCTGAAAAAATCGAGGTGGCAATCCATATGCGCGTACAGCGTCCCGTTCAGGTACCGGTGTTGTTTTCCTCTTTGTTGCTGTTCTCTGAATCTTGATTTTCGACATCTGTCTACCGACGCACTATGCCCCCGGCGGACTGCCGCCAACCGATACGCGGTTGGCATCGGTAGAGGTCGCAGCCGATTTCTTCTTCTGCTCGGCCACCCAGTGGGCATATTTCTCCGGCGTCACCACTTCCACTATGATAGGCATGAAGCCATGTTCCTTGCCGCAGAGCTCGGCGCACTGGCCGCGATAGATGCCAGGCTTGTCAGCCGTGAACCAGGTGTCGCGCACATAGCCCGGTATGGCATCCTGCTTGGCGCCCAAGGCAGGTACCCACCAGGCGTGGATCACGTCGCTGGCGGTCAGCAGTATGCGTACCTTCTTGCCCACTGGCACAACCAGGGGATTGTCCACTTCCAGCAGGTAGTTCTCGCCCTTGGGTTGGGCGTTCTCGATCTGGGCCTTGGGTGTCGCCAACGCGCTGAGGAAGCTGATGCCTTCCCCTTCACCGGTGATGTAGTCATACCCCCACTTCCACTGATAGCCGGTGGTCTTGATGGTGATGTCAGGACCGGAGGTGTCCTTCATCGCAATGACCGTCTTGGTTGCGGGTAAGGCCATAGCAATCAGGATCACAAACGGGATAACAGTCCAGATAATCTCGACCGTGGTGCTGTGATGAAAGTTTGCCGCTTTATAACCCTGGGACTTGCGATGCTTGAGCAGAGAATAAAACATGGCCCCAAACACGACGATGAATATCGCCAGGCAAATCCAGAGCGCCAACGTGTGCTGATCATATATCTGCCGGGCGATGGTCGATTGCGGCTCGGGAAAATTCAACTGGTGAGGATCCGCGGTCGCCCGCACAAGCCCCGAATACAGCCCGGCTCCCAGGCTCCCCATTGCACCCCACGCTACGGCTGCCTTGATGTTCATGTTTTTCAACCCCGCAAGTTATTCCGTCACCGTTAGCAAGTTCGGTTCAAGAGACTTCCGACCGACCTCGCATGTCCTGTAAACAGAGAGATCTGATTCCCGCACTGATTCCTATTGAAGATAATCGGACTCTCTTATCCGGTATCGAATCGTATTGCTCTACAGGGATTGGAACCTTGACGAATGTCAACTTCTGTACAGCTCCCCTTGAGCGATAGTCTGGCGACCACCGGCCACGAAGGAAATTTGAAGGACATTTGAAGAAAATACTCCCGGCCGGCAAACGCCATCCATGCCGGAGCCTGAAAGAGCAGCCTGACCGCTGGATCAAGCGTCCTAAGGAAAAAAAGTGGGAGCCTGCAGATGAATCTCGTTGAACCAAGAAGACTCAAGAGAATTCTTGCAAGAACTGGACAGCTTGTATGGGGAAGCAAGCATGTACACGCCTTTTTATCTCTCTTGTCTTTTTCGAGGAGCTCTTTTAACCCTTCGTCCGCCCTCACTTACCAATGAAGTCGAACTAATGAAGGTCGATTGGCCCAGTCTCCTGCGGCCATGGCCTTGTGAGAATGGCCTTATTATTGGAGCTGCGCAAAGGGTAAGCTTTTTAAGCTTAAAGATGGGGTGGTGTGCATGAGAGGACCAGGACTATCTCCGTAGAAACGGCGATGGGCCCGGACGATACCGGGCGATTCATCCGGTGAGATACAGCCCGATGCGGCAGGATAAATGGTGGTGCAGGAATGGAAATGAGAAATGGGAAATGGGATGGCCCAGCTAAATAAACGTTACACCGGCTCAAATGCTTTGGGGCGTTTTTTCCCTGTCCATCTGTCCAGCCGAACTGCTTGCGGTAAGTTGAATCAACTGACCCAATTTATCGGCCACCAGAAGGCATCCTTCAAGAAACCGGCTCGTGTTGGCGGACCCCGGAGAATTATCATTCATCCAGCGGAAAAAGCGGCAAGATAAATTGCGGCAAGACCCGAGTCTTCCACCAGGCGGGGAAGATGGGTTATTTCGTGTATGGCTGCTTCACGCATCCATTCAACCGTGCGGCCTACACGTATCAATCCGGCTGCCTGGGCCTGCAGCTGTCCCGGCTCCAATCGTCCGTATACCATTTGCCGGGTCGTCTTCTGATAGGGATAAAAAGCGCCAAGCCACGTCATTATCAAACGATGCAAGCGCTCGCGGGGAGTCAGATAGGGAAAGTCTGAAGCTTGCGTTGCCTTGAGCATGATGCTATCCGCACGCTCAAACCAGGCATCTACAATGTTGTCTTTTTTTTGAAAATGCGCGCGCACATCATCAAGAGTGATCCCCAGCGCAGCTGCAACATCGTGCAAGCGTACGGCCTCCCATGATGTCCGTTCGCCGAGTTCTACTGCGGTATCAACAATCTGATCAATCGTCGCCATATTTCCTCCGATTACTCGCGGAATTTTGGAAAACGGGATAGACAGCCCGGTCGCAGCGCAGAGTTTAAGTCACATCCGTCAGGTTATCAATACCGAGACGACAATCGCCCGGCCTCCTCCTCGCGTGCCCGGATCCCAGCCAAACGATCTTATACCTGCCCTGTTCTGGGCCAGGCGAACAAAAAAAACCGGCCCGCTGACGCGCTCCGGCGCATTCTTGTCATCGCGGTGGACATGGAATCGAAATATCATTTCCCGTATCGTCTAATCTTGAAGCTCAAGCGCAAAAACAGGTATATGAAGTCCTCAAGTCAATCCCTCCGCAGCGTCAGGGATTTCCACCCTTCCTATTTCGCCATGGTGATGGCCACGGGCGTCGTATCGCTTACCTTCGAGGCGCTTGCTTTCCCAGGCATCGCCAAAACCTTGTTCATTCTGAATCTGGTTCTGTATCTCCTGTTCTGCACGATGCTGGCTGCCAAAGTGGTATTTTTCCGGTGCAACCTGATGGCCGAGCTTCGCACGCTGCCCGGGAGCTGGCTTTTTTTAACATTTGTAGTGGGAACAAACACCGTCGGAATGCAGTTGGTCACATTTCTTCAAGCTGACGACCTGGCAAGCGGCCTCTGGCTCGTAGCCGTCCTGGCTTGGCTGCTGTTGCTCTGCCTTATTGTTTTCAATGCCGCGGCTTTACCTCCGCGCAGCGTGCTGGAATCCGTCAACGGCGCTACGCTACTTGTGATTGTCAGCACCATATCTGTAGCCCGCCTTGGCCTTCAGTTGCTGGACCCGGCAGACGAACACATTCAAGGTCTCATCGCGCTTTGGGCGTTGTGGGCCTTGGGCATTGTTTTGTATCTTTTCGTCGTTTACTGGATCGTTCGCCGCCTGTTTTTCAACTGCTTCCAAGTGGAGGACTGGCAAGCACCTTACTGGATCTGCATGGGAGCCCCCGCAATCATCACCGTGGCCGGCTCGGAATTCTTTGTCCGCTTGCCTCGGTCACTTTGGGATGGGCTTGGCCAGATAACGCTCGGGATGAGCATTTTTACATGGATCGTTGGCACCCTCTGGATACCCTACCTGCTGGTGATGGATATACGAAAACTTACCCGCGTCTCAGGTTCAGTGCCGCTATGGATAAATATCTTTCCCTGGATGAGATTGGCGTTTGGCAGTACGCATCACTCTTATGATCCTCCTTCATGGAGCCGGGTCTTCCCCATGGGTATGTATGCCATATGCACGCTTTTCCTGGCGAGGGCGACAGGCTATCCGTTCCTAGACTCCATTTCCTCTTGCTGGAACTGGTTCGCGTTACTGATCTGGTGTCTTACCCTGATAGGTGCGTCCCGCTCACTCGCTCATTCCATTGGTAATCGGACGATGTAGCAAATCGGAAGAAAAGCCGGCTTCGTCGCTTTATAGGTCGCACGGTTGCGCAAAAACCCCCGCGGTTCCCGCCAGGCTCGCGGCTCTTTTCCGTTGATGCCCATATGCTATGCTGAATTGAATTCACACTGAACTGTCTTTTTTTATAGCACAAGGCAATGGGGAAGAAAGATGGACAAAAAATTTCAAATAAATTTTTGGTACGTCATTATTGCCATGTTGGGTATTCTGCTGGTGCAGAACCTGTACAAAGAGTATACAAAGGTTGAGCCGATTCCCTACAGCCGGTTTCATACACTGCTTGAGCAGGATAAGATCGGGGAGATCGCCATCACCGAAAATCACATTTACGGCACTCTCAAGGAAAAGGGCCCGGATGGGTTAAAGGATTTCGTTACCACGCGCGTTGAACCGGAACTGGCAGACAAGCTGGATAAACATAACGTGACGTACACCGGCGTAGTGCAAAGCACATGGTTACGCGACCTCCTCTCTTGGCTGCTACCCACGGCGCTCTTTTTCGGGATATGGCTGTTTCTCATCCGACGAATGAATCCTGGCGGCCTGACCGGCGGCTTGATGTCGATTGGCAAAAGTCGGGCCAAGGTTTTCGTGGAGAAAGAAACCAAGGTTACATTTGCCGACGTGGCTGGCGTAGATGAAGCGAAAGAAGAACTGTTGGAAGTCGTCAATTTTCTCAAGAATCCTCAAGAGTATTCCCGACTAGGCGGGCGCGCGCCCAAGGGCATACTTCTCGTGGGGCCGCCGGGAACCGGGAAAACACTGTTGGCGCGGGCAGTCGCCGGAGAAGCCAGCGTGCCGTTTTTCTCCATCTCAGGATCGGAATTTGTGGAGATGTTCGTTGGAGTGGGCGCTGCCAGAGTACGTGATCTGTTCGAGCAAGCTCGCCAGATGGCGCCTGCCATCATCTTTATTGATGAGCTGGACTCGCTCGGGCGCGCGCGTGGGGCCTACGCACTAGGGGGGCATGATGAAAAAGAGCAGACGCTTAACCAGCTTCTGGCTGAACTGGATGGATTCGACCCCAAGACCGGAGTTGTGCTGCTCGGCGCGACCAACCGGCCGGAAATCCTTGATCCCGCGCTGCTGCGCGCAGGCAGGTTCGACCGCCAAGTGCTGGTGGATCGCCCGGACAAGCTTGGGCGCGAACAAATCCTCGCTGTGCATTTGAAAAAGATAAAGCTCAGCTCGGATGTCAAACCGGAGCAGATAGCCGCGCTTACCCCAGGCTTCACAGGTGCGGATCTTGCAAACCTGGTGAATGAGGCCGCCCTTCTCGCCACCCGGCGTGGAGGCGAATCGGTAACCATGGCAGACTTCAATAACGCCATTGAGCGCATCGTCGCAGGGCTGGAGAAGCGTAACCGGCTGCTCAACCCTGTGGAACGCCGCGTTGTAGCCTTTCACGAACTGGGACATGCCATGGTGGCGCTTGCCTTGCCGGGCACTGACCAGGTGCACAAGGTATCTATCATCCCGCGCGGTGTAGGAGCCTTGGGCTACACCATCCAGCGTCCCACCGAGGACCGCTTTCTTATGAAGAGGGAAGAGCTGGAAAACAAGATGGCGGTAATGATGGGCGGACGCGCGGCGGAACAGGTCGTATTCGACGAGGTATCCACGGGAGCGACCGATGACCTGGTTCGTGCCACCGATCTCGCCCGCGCGATGGTACTGCGCTACGGCATGAGTGATGCACTGGGAAACGTTGCTTACGATCGGGAGCGCTCAGCCTTCCTCCAGCCCGGCATGCCAATGGTGCAGAACCGGGATTACAGCGAGAAAACAGCAGATGCCGTTGATGCCGCTGTCCGCAGACTCGTCGATCGTGCCCTTGAGCGTGCCATTGGTATTTTGAAAATTAACCGTGCCTTGCTTGATCGAACAGCGGAAGAACTGCTCAAGACTGAAACCCTTAACGCGCCACAGATTGAGGCGGTAAAGCGCGAAGTTATTTCAGGGCCCGCGCTTCCGGCAGAGACAGCGACAGCAGCTGTCGCGTAGCGAATCTTGCAGTTCGGAAAAGGGAAAATCGAGGTCACATGCGAACCGCTTCTCCGTGCCAAATGCTTTGTGATATGACCCTTTCAAAAAAACATTCATTCCTGTATACTACGTAGTTCGATAAAAAGGTCTTTCGCTTTTTCTCGGCTCATCGTTCCTGACTCCCTTCGATTTCAAGTCTTCAGCGGAAATTGTGCGGTACCTTGGTTAGCGGCGATGTTCACCGGCGCCCAGCGGTATTCGCTCCCTAGTTTTCGGCTGCCTATTCGGCTCGCGCTTTTAGACGCCTTCAAATTTAAAGTTTCAAGTTACATCGGGCTGCAAAAGAGCAACCCAGCTTGCAGCGTCCCTTCCGTTCGAATGAGGACGTGCATGGCGCATTTCGGCCAACCTGAGCGCTGGAAGTCTCTAAGCAGAGAATTACCCTGATTCAATCTGAAACCTGAAGCTGGCGTCATCATTTTCTCACTAATAGGAAAATCACTTGTCATTCGAAAATCTGAACTTGCACCCCCTCATTCTGAAAGCCATCGCCGACTCAGGCTATACCTCACCCACACCCATTCAGGAAAAAGCCATCCCCGAACTGCTGGCAGGCCACGATATCATGGCTTCGGCACAAACAGGTACCGGCAAAACTGCCGCGTTCATGCTTCCGGCATTGCATCGGCTCGCCACCCCATCTAAAGCCCCGGGCCGGGGGCCGCGGGTGCTGGTATTGACACCTACACGGGAACTCGCGCTCCAGGTTTCTGAAGCCGCGGCCAAGTATGGCAAATATCTATCGCGCATCAGAGTAGTGAGCATACTGGGCGGAATGCCTTACCCCGTGCAGAACAGGCTGCTCTCACAGCCGGTGGAAATTCTCGTCGCAACCCCCGGCCGTTTGATCGACCACATCCAGCGCGGACGTATCGATTTCTCGCGCCTCGAAATGCTCGTATTGGACGAAGCGGACCGTATGCTCGACATGGGCTTTATTGATGACGTGGAAAAAATTGCATCAGCTACCCCTGCGAATCGCCAGACCTTGCTGTTTTCCGCCACCCTGGACGGCGCAATCACCAACGTTGCGGCGCGCCTCCTGAAATTGCCCCGGCGTATTCAGATTGCCACCGCGCAAGCGCGGCTGGATAACATTGAACAACGCCTTCACTATGTCGACGACATTTCCCATAAAAACCGGCTTCTGGATCATCTGCTCCGCGACGCTGAATTGAAGCAGGCCATCGTTTTCACTGCTACTAAGCGTGACGCAGACACGTTGGCCGATAATCTCGCCGCCCAGGGGCACGAGGCTGCGGCATTGCACGGAGACATGAACCAGCGCGACCGTACCCGGACACTCACAATGCTGCGGCGCGGCGGGTTGCGCGTCCTCGTTGCGACTGATGTGGCGGCTCGTGGAATAGATGTGGCTGGGATAACTCACGTCATCAATTTCGACTTGCCGAAGTTTGCCGAGGATTATGTGCACCGGATTGGACGCACGGGCCGTGCAGGCGCATCGGGAGTTGCGGTATCGTTTGCTTCAGGCCAGGATGGGCTCAATTTAAAAAAGATTGAGCGTTTCACCGGTCACCGAATCATGTCACACATCGTCCCTGGTTTGGAGCCTCGAGCCAAACTTCGTTCCGCCACGGGCAATGCCTCTCGAAATGCACCGGCCGTCGCTCATAAACGCAACCGTAGTTGGACGAACGATAGCGTGCGAACGGCCGGCAACACTGCGGGAAACTGGGACACCAGCCGTAGCGGCTCACCAAGAGGTGGAGACAGTCGGGCAAACCGCGGCAATCCGCAACGGAGCAGTCTCAGGACCAGCGACACTTTCGGTGCCGCCACCAACCCGTACTCAAGAACCAAGTGAACTGATTCTGCTTAAGCAGAGACACTCGGCTCACCGCGGAATTTCTTTACCAATCTCTAGGGGACATTCGCCATGCTTGAGTTTCAAGCATGGCGAATGTCCCCTTTTTCAATGCCGCATCCGAAGTTTGAACGTATTCTCCATGTGGGCATGTTGGAGAGAGTCAGATATTTTGCTACTCCGGTTGATTTCGGATGAAATCCGCGGTTTGATAAAACGCCATGGAAAGCGTCTTCGAAAGCCGCGCGTCAAGTCCGACGTCAGCCATTGCTCGGCTCATACAAGACAGCCACTGATCGCGCTCAGGGATACCTATCGAAAAAGGCATATGGCGCGTGCGCATCCGGGGCTCGCCGTATTTCTCGGTATAGAGCGAGGGCCCGCCCGTCCACCCGGACAGGAAACTGAACAACTTCTCTCGTGAGCTGGCCAGGTTTTGTGGGTGAAGTTTTCGTATCCCGTAATAGTCCGGATCTTCGTCCATCAGATCATAAAAGCGGTCGACCAGGCGACGAATGGCATCTTCGCCACCCATCAATTCATAAGACTCTATCAGATGCATGCGATTCTCCAAATCATGGGATTGGCCTGCGGATTTTCAGCATGTGCAGGATCCAGTAGACCCCGACCGCCGCCAGCACATGCTTTGCCGTATGCCCGCTGACCAGATGTCCGACATCGTAGATTTCACGATCCGCAACTTCCGTCAGCTTTGCCACAGCATACCAGGCAAGGGCAATAAAAATGTCAGACGCCTGGGTATATCGCGACGCGAAAAAGATTGCGAGCAGAACAATGACCAGCAACGAATAGAACTGTACAACAATGTAAAAGTTCAGATTGCCCGCCCCCTGCTCCTCGCTCCAATGCCAGTACAGCACACTCGCCGCGCCAAGTCCAACCAGCGCCGGCATTATACCCAACCCCGTCCCCGGGCTGACACGCTCCGTCAACTGCGCCGAAAGCAACGCCATCATGGCAATGGCCAAGGGCAGGCGATCCCACATCAATCGACCGTTGTCAGGCGCCAGGTGATAGTAGGCCGACCCAATACCTGTCAGCGCTACGCTCAGGAACAAAACCAGATAGGGCCACCGCTCACGCGACTCGATAAACGGTCGACCCGCCACTGAGTGGCGGGAGGATATGAGAAATATAAGGCCGGCTATTCCAACATAGAAAAAGGCAAGATTGGAAACGACGTTAAGAAAATTTGGAACATCGAAAAAGCTGCGAGTATCGGCAAAATGATGATACCGCTGAGGCTGAGAGGTCGGAGGAGCAATCGCCGCACCCAGCAGCACGCCGAGCGAAGTGATCGCTATTATTCGTAATCTCCGCCTGTTACTCATGAGTCGGCATTGTGAGAATCACCGAATTCTTAACGAATCGTATCAACAGCCTCATCGACGCGTTCCACGGCCACAATTTCAATTCCTGCAATTGCCTGTTTAGGTTTATTCGCCTTGGGGATGATAGCCTGGACAAAACCGAGTTTCGCCGCTTCTTTCAAACGTTCCTGCCCGCGCTGGACCGGGCGTACTTCCCCCGCCAGGCCAACTTCACCGAACACCACGGTTTTTTCTGGCAGTGGCCTGTTCCTGAGGGAGGAGACGACGGCGAGCATCACCGCAAGGTCCGCTCCGGGCTCGGCGATTTTCACGCCACCCACCGCATTGATAAACACATCCTGATCAAAACAAGCAATCCCTGCGTGTCGATGCAACACCGCGAGCAGCATGGCGAGCCGGTTTTGTTCCAGCCCGACGCTCAACCGCCGGGGGTTGGGAGCATGCGCGTCATCGACCAAAGCCTGAATTTCGACAAGCAAGGGACGGGTTCCTTCCTGAGTAACCATTACGCAAGAACCCGGTACCTGTCCACCATGATGCGACAGGAACAGCGCGGATGGATTGCTTACCTCTCGCAAGCCTTTTTCGCTCATAGCAAACACGCCAAGTTCGTTCACCGCGCCAAAGCGGTTCTTGAAAGCACGAACCAGGCGAAAACTCGAATGCGTGTCTCCCTCGAAATAGAGCACGGTATCCACCATGTGCTCCAGTACGCGCGGCCCGGCCAGGGCGCCCTCCTTGGTTACATGGCCGACGAGGATGATGCATGTGCCGCTGGACTTTGCGAGCCGGGTCAACTGGGCCGCACATTCACGCACCTGAGCCACCGAGCCCGGCGCCGATTGAAGTGCTTCAGAATAAATCGTCTGAATGGAATCGATAACGGCTATGTCGGGCTTGCGCTCGGCAAGTTCCGCCTGGATTCTTTCCAGCCGGATTTCAGCCAGCAGATGCACCGCTTTTGCATCCACGGCCATGCGCTTGGCGCGTAGAGCGACCTGGCGCGCCGATTCTTCTCCGCTCACGTATAGCACGTCCCGCGCAGGAGTCATATTGGACCCCAGGGACATATGGCACAGTGCTTGCAACAGCAAGGTGGATTTGCCGATTCCGGGATCACCCCCAAGTAGTATCACCGCACCGTACACGAGTCCACCTCCCAGCACGCGATCAAATTCCGCTATACCCGTGGAATAACGAGCTTCTTCCCCCGCCTCCACCTCGCTCAGATTTTGTACCCGGCCGCTTTCTGAAATCGGAATGAAACGGGATACCGCTTTTTCCGCAATAGTCTCGACCAACGTGTTCCATGCCTGGCAATGTGGGCACTGGCCCTGCCATTTCAACGTCTGGCCTCCGCACTCCGCGCAGGAATAGACAGATTTGGATTTACCCATCCTGCCCTACCCTGCTGGCCTTTACGAAATCGACGAAGCCGTTGATAAATTGCTGGAGTTGCGCACGCACGTGCTGGTCCATGATTTCTCCATTCTGGTCAAATACTTTGTCGGCCCGGGATACCATCATTCGGCCGCCGAACCAGGGCCGGGCACCCAACGTCCGCAGGACAGGCAGCCAGGCGTTCTGGGACAAGACAGTACCAAAGCCGCCCGGCGAAGCGCCCATCACCGCGACGGGGCGGCCGCCGAAAACCCACGCAATGTCGCTCGGCGGCCGCGAGAGCCAGTCAACACCGTTTTTGAATACGCCGGGTATGGAATTGTTGTACTCTGGGGTGACCAGCAACAATCCATCAGCGGCAGCTATGCGATCTTTGAGCGCCGTCACAACCGCCGGAATACCTTCTGCGACTTCGACGTCTCCGTCATATAGCGGAATGCCTTTGAGTGTCTCAACCTCCAGCACCGTTCCCTCTGGCACAAGTTGCGCTGTCGCGCGCAGGAGTGCGGTATTGAGTGAGCCGCTACGCAGGCTTCCCGAAATCCCGATGATTCTTGTCATAATGCGTTCCTTTCGGCTTTCTGTTGCATTTTCGGAAAGAACGTCGACCGGGCCGTTGCGTGCTCTGCCCGATAGGAACGATATGCAACCCCATTAAATAATATCGACAGTACGAAGGCGGCACAAAAGTACGCGTTCGTCATTCAACTATAGCTGATTCAATCCCTTTCCAAAGAGGACTCTCTTCGAATAGTACAATGAACGCTCAACCTTCTTCGAAAGATAACAGTATGATCACAAAAAATATCCTATAACGACAAAGAGTAGTCCATCGTGTTATAGGATATTTCATGACCGTTGACTCGAACGTTGACTCGAACATTGACTCTTTAGGGATTTGATCGAGCGGTCCAACACCCACGAGAAAAACGAGAGGAATCAGCCATGCAATCAATAGAAAATGCAGGGGAATCCACTAAAAAGCTGAGTAGTATTCAACGCAGTACAGGACGGCATTTTGTAGGTGACGGTTTTCCTGTACGGACGCTTTTCGCGTATTCGAACCTGGGATCGGCAATCAGCCCGTTCCTGCTTTTCGATTACGCCGGACCCATGGAGTTTCCTCCGGCACAGCAATCCCGCGGCGTGGGTGAACATCCGCACCGCGGCTTTGAAACAGTTACCATTGTCTATAGTGGGGAGGTGGAACACCGCGACAGTTCCGGTGGCGGCGGAAAAATAGGCCCTGGAGATGTTCAGTGGATGACGGCGGCTTCCGGCCTGGTGCATGAGGAGTTTCACAGCCGCGACTTCACACGGCGGGGGGGTGTGCTTGAAATGGTGCAGCTGTGGGTCAACCTGCCTGCGAAAGACAAAATGTCCCCTCCCCGTTATCAAAGCATTTTAAACAGCCAGATCCCCGTCGTAGATCTGGCGGATGGCCAAGGTTCCGTGCGGATTATTGCAGGCAAATTCAATGGCGTAAACGGGCCCGCGCACACGTTCACGCCAATCGACGTCTGGGATGTGCGCCTTGACAGCGATCGGCCGATCAACCTCATTGTGCCCGATGGCCACACCACACTACTTGCCGTGCTGAAAGGTTCCGTGCACGTCAAGGATGAAATCATTGGTGCCGCGGAAGTTGGACTTTTCGACCAGGCGGGCGATCACATCCGGCTTGACAGCGCAAAAGAGGTAACGGCACTGCTGCTCTCCGGCAAGCCGATCAATGAGCCGATCATTGGCAGTGGTCCTTTCGTCATGAATACTGCGGAGGAGATTCGACAAGCAATGATGGATTACCAGAGCGGCAGGATGGGCCATATATCTGAACGGCGTGGAGTGGATCAGGTATAACCGATGAGTTTTTGTATCGCTGGCGACGCCAGCCAGAAGGCGGGGCTCACGGCCAGCGGGGAAAGGGGAAATCGCCCTCCAGTGCATTCGGACAGAAGAAGCACTGACACAGCCCGCAGTGGAGGCATCCATCCCGCCCGTGCCATACGATGTCCGACCCAATCTCCCGCCCGGTCTCCTGCCCCACCTCCTCGTGACGAGCTGCCCATCCGCTGGTGAGCAAACCTGTTGACACAAGCACACCGCCTACCTCTACAGCTGGCGCATTTGCCCCGCTCGGGTTACGAACGTTCCGGGTCTTCTGGCTTGCATCGCTGGGATCCAACATAGGGACGTGGGCGAACTCGACAACGTCGGGCTGGGTGATGACTGGCCTGTCTCCTTCACCAGTGATGGTGGCGCTGGTGCAAGCTGCAGCAGTATTTCCGATAGTCCTGTTCGCCCTGCCCGCCGGCGCATTGACGGATATTGTTGATCGCCGCCGTTATTTGCTTGTCACACAAATCTGGATGGCGCTTTCAGCCGGTGCGCTGACTTTTCTCGCCGCATCCGGTCACCTTGATTCCTCGAATCTGCTGATTCTGACTTTTGCCCTGGGCCTTGGCGGGGCAATGGCAATGCCAGCGCTAAACGTCACCGCGCCGGAACTCGTTCCGAGGAATTTGCTGCCCCAAGCGGTTGCACTCGGATCACTCTCGATAAACATCTCGCGGGCAATAGGACCTGCTATCGCCGGCCTCCTGCTGGCACAATTTGGCGCATGGGCTGTATATGCCCTGAACGCGGTCTCGTTTGTCGGGATGGTAGTGATGCTGTGGTACTGGAAATACCAACCGGATCAGCACTCTTTACCTTCCGAGCGCTTCTTTCAGGCGTTGCGTGCAGGACTGCGATACGCACGCATGGCCTCGCCTTTCCGTGCCGTGCTGATCCACACGACTGTATTCATGATCTTCACGACTTCGGTCTGGGCGCTGCTTCCGCTGATTGCTCGGCACCAACTTGCCGGCGGACCGGCGACCTATGGATTTCTTTTGACCTTTGTCGGCATAGGAGCAGTGAGCATCATTGTGATTCTGCCAAGGCTGCATCTTCATCTCTCGCGCGATCGCCTGGTGTTTATAGGGAGCATCGTTTTTGCCTTGACCACAATAGCTCTGGCAACGATCCAGAAGGAAGCAGTGCTTTACGGAATCATGGTAATTTGCGGAGCGGCCTGGGTCAGCGTTCTGTCGTCGCTGCAGGTGGCGGTGCAGATCTCAGTGCCCAGCTGGGTCAGAGGCCGTGCATTGGCGCTTTACATCATGGTATTTGCGGCAGGCATGACCCTCGGCAGTGTCATCTGGGGCTGGGTTGCAGCACAGGCAAGTACGCCCGCTGCCCTTCTGATCTCGGCTGCTGCCATGATACTGGCGGCGGTTGCGGTTCAAAAATTCAGCCTCGGCGCTCGTGAAGCGCCAGATTTGTCTCCGTCTTATCATTGGCCACATCCACCGGCGGTCGAGGAACTGGACGGCGATCGCGGCCCGGTGCTCGTCACGATCGAATACAACATTTCCCTGGATCAGCGCGAGGCTTTCCTCGACGCAATCCAGCCGCTTGGACAAATCCGGCGGCGCGACGGCGCATTCGGATGGGGTATTTTTGAGGATGTTGCCGCGCCGGGACGTTATATCGAATTCTTCCAGCATGACTCGTGGCTCGATCATTTGCGCCAGCATGGACGAGTCACCCGCGAAGACCAGCGGGTTCAGGAAAATGTGAATCGCTTCCATACCGGCGGCGAAGCGCCAAAGGTTTCACATTTCGTCGCCGGCGCACCCTCCGCGGCCACGGACAATCCCCCCGCCAGCACCCCATGAAGATAGCGCCAAGTCACCGCACGGTGCCTCGCCGCGTTTCCCTTGTTTCTATGCGCAGGCATGCCCATTTACAGTATCCGTACCTCCATTTTTTTTACAAGGAGAAAACCTGATGAAAATACGTCGCGCCCAAGACCGGGGCCATGCAGAACACGGCTGGCTGAATTCCTGGCACAGCTTTTCGTTTGCGGATTACCACGATCCCGCACATATCCAGTTTCGAGCGCTGCGCGTCATCAATGATGACACTGTCGAGCCTGGTCAGGGTTTTGGAACGCATGGCCACCGCGATATGGAGATTGTGAGCTATGTGCTGGAAGGCGCGCTCGCCCACCGGGATAGCATGGGCAATGGTTCGGTCATTCGACCGGGCAGCGTGCAGCGCATGAGCGCCGGTACGGGGGTGCAGCATAGCGAATTCAACGCGTCGCAGAGTGAGAGGGTTCATTTTCTGCAAATCTGGTTCCTTCCGAACCGTTCAGGGATCCAGCCAGGCTATGAAGAAAAGTATTTCGATGATGCTGCGAAGCGCGGAAGACTTTGTCTGGTTGCCTCTCCGGACGGCACGGACGGGTCGGTTTTGATCCACGCGGATGCAAAAATGTATGCCACGCTTTTGAACGGAGTTGAACAGGTGGAACGAACGTTCGATCACAGCCAGTATGCCTACGTTCACATCGCGCGCGGCGATGCTTCGCTCAACGGTACCCCGCTTCACGCAGGAGATGGCGCCATGCTATCGGACGGAGAAAGCCTGGTCCTGGATCAGGGGCAGAATGCGGAGGTGCTTGTTTTCGAGCTTGTTTGAGAGCGTTTGCTTGTTGTGATTCGAGGCCGGCTGAACACTTCGTCCTGAGAACTGGTGCGCTGTAAATTGCAGCTCCTCGCGCGTATGCCTCAGGTATTTCTCCGCCAGTTCACTACCAGCCCCTGCTCGCCGGGTGCCGCCTGGTAATCACAATCCACCCCAATACCGGGCACGCAGGCGAGATGTTCCCCACTGAATATCAGCGGCAATGTTTGCCGTTCCCAAGGCGGAAGGCCGACCTCCCGCAAAAGATTTTTCAGGCTTCGCCGCGGCCGGCTGGGATCAGGACGCAAGCTTTCCCCTCCTCGACGAGGCCGGATGGTGACCGGCAATTCGATAAGCTTCTTCAGGTTGATCCCCGTACTTTCGCAGCGCGAGAACTGAATGACGCCGTCCAGCTCCCTGATCGCCAGCTGCTCTTCGCCATTCCATTGCAGAGGCAAATTCTGGAACGCTCCGTCCGTTTTCCCGGCCTTTTCTCTACTCGCTCTCTGTACGTGAAGCTGACCGCGAAAACACCGGATTTCCGCATTTCCGAAAACGACGTGTATCCTGCTGTCCGAGCGCGACGAAAGGAGCTGTTTCAGCATTTCATCGAGCTTTACCGCGCTCGGCAGGATAGCTCCTTGCTGTGCGAGCGTGTAGCGCAACAGGTTTTTGGCACGTTGGGGGCTCAGTTTCCGCAATTGCTCAATTTCGAGTTTTCCCGAAGCACCAAGTCTTTTGCCGTCGGCCTCGGCCAATTCATCCAGCAGGAGAGACGCCTCCGCCATATGGCGGCTGACACGGGAAAGGGTATGCCTGTAGCCCGGAAAGCGTCTTTCGACCAGAGGAAGAACTTGGTGGCGCAGGAAATTACGATCAAACGAAATATCTATGTTGCTCTCATCCGAAATCCACTGTAACGCATGTTCCTCAGCGTAATCCTCGATCTCGCGTCGCGCAATCTCCAACATGGGCCGCAGCAACTTGATGCCCCCGGCCTCAGGCTGCTCAATGGATAACTGCCCTGAGTATCCTCCAGCCTCCGCGCTGGTTTCCGGTGGGTAATCCCGTATAACGGGCATTGCTCCCAGCCCTTTGACCCCCGCCCCCCGCAACAACTGCAAAAGCAGTGTTTCCGCCTGATCATCCAGATGCTGGGCCAATACCACGTAGTCCGCTTGAAGCGCCCCGAATTCGAGATAACGCTGCTCCCTGGCTGCCGCTTCCAGGCTGCCGCCGGACTCCTTGCGGACCTGAACCTTGGAGATTTTGAGGGGAATCCCGATTGACTGACATATCTTGCAGCAAAACTCAGCCCATCTATTGGAATTTGGACTGATGCCGTGATCGACGTGAATGGCGGAAAGCGAAAACGACATTCGGGACGAAAGCGGTATCAGCACATTCAATAGTACGACCGAATCGACCCCACCGCTCAAAGCCAAAACCAGATGATCGCCCGCCTGCACACACTGGCGCAGCACGTTTTCGACGCTGCTGGACAAATTATTTGACTTTGGCTTCCTTGAACTTGCCATACCGCATCAACCGCTCGAAGCGCCTCTCCAGCAACTCGTCCGTGGAATAGTCCCGCAACTGCCCGAGCGACTCCTGCACCGCGCTGCTTACGAATTGCATGACATTGTCATAGTCTCGATGGGCTCCACCGGCCGGTTCGCTGATAATTCGGTCCACAAGACCCAACGATGTGAGCCGCTGGGCAGTGATCCCCATGATCTCGGCTGCTTCGGGCGCCTTGTCCGCGCTTTTCCACAATATGGAAGCGCAGCCTTCGGGGGATATAACCGAGTAGGTTGCGTACTGTAACATTTGCACCACATCACCCACCGCCAGAGCCAGCGCGCCGCCTGAACCGCCCTCGCCGATAACAGTGCAAATCACCGGCACCTTGAGTTCCGATAAAACATACAGGTTTTTTCCAATGGCCTCCGATTGTCCGCGCTCTTCCGCTCCTATGCCTGGGTACGCGCCTGGGGTATCGATGAAAGTGAGCAGCGGAATCGAGAATTTTTCCGCCAGACGCATCAGGCGCAATGCCTTGCGGTAACCTTCAGGCTTGGGCATGCCGAAATTGCGATGGATTTTTTCCTTGGTGTCGCGTCCCTTCTGGTGTCCGATGACCATTACAGCCTGGCCATCGAACCGGGCCAATCCGCCGACGATCGCGTAATCGTCGGCAAAGCTGCGATCTCCGTGAAGCTCTTCGAAATCGGTGAAGAGGTGTTGAATATAGTCCAGTGTATAAGGCCTCTGCGGATGCCGCGCGACCTGGGATATCTGCCAGGGCGTCAATTTCGCATAAATGCCGTGAGTCAGGGATTGGCTTTTCTTTTGAAGACGCGCGATCTCGGCAGAGATGTCCACCGCCGAGTCTTCCTGGGCAAAGCGCAGTTCGTCAATTTTCGTCTCAAGCTCAGCGATGGGCTGCTCGAAATCCAGAAAAGTTGTTTTCATGAAACAGGGCTTTAATTCAAAACCGCAATGATACAGGATCAGGCCGGAGCTCATGCAATCTCCGGTAAACAGCTATAAATGATCTCTCAATTTCTTGAAATTTCGCGTAAAATTAAAGGTTTTTGTCATCCTCTTTTTCAGGAGAACAAACGCATTGATTTCCACTGCCAATATCACCATGCAGTTTGGGGCAAGACCCCTGTTCGAAAATGTTTCCGTCAAGTTCGGGGACGGCAACCGCTATGGCCTGATCGGCGCCAACGGCTCGGGTAAATCCACCTTCATGAAAATACTCGGCGGCGATCTGGAGCCGACTTCCGGCAATATATCAGTGGACACTGGCGAGCGTGTCGGCAAGTTGCGCCAGGATCAGTTCGCTTTCGAGAATTGCATCGTCATGGACACTGTGATAATGGGCCATGCCGAGTTATGGCGGGTGAAAGAGGATCGCGATGCAATTTATGCGAACGCTGACGCCACCGAAGCGGATTATATGTACGCCGCGGAACTCGAGGCGCGTTTCGCCGAGCTGGATGGTTATTCCGCCGAAGCGCGGGCGGGAGAGTTGCTGCTCGGGGTGGGCATTCCACTGCCTCAGCATCAATCCCAGATGAGCGCGGTTGCACCCGGGTTCAAATTGAGAGTGCTGCTGGCCCAGGCACTGTTTGCCGACCCGGATATCCTGCTGCTCGACGAACCCACCAACAATCTCGACATCAATACCATCCGGTGGCTGGAAGACGTCATTAATCAGAGCAGGAGCACGATCGTCATCATCTCCCATGATCGACACTTTCTGAACAGCGTATGCACGCACATGGCCGATCTGGACTATGGCGAGATCCGCATCTACCCCGGTAATTATGATGAATACATGATCGCTTCCACCCAGGTGAAGGAGCGCATGCTGGCCGATAATGCCAAGAAGAAAACCCAGATCGCTGAATTGCAGGCATTCGTCAGCCGCTTTTCCGCAAATGCTTCCAAGGCACGCCAGGCTACCAGCCGCGCTCGGCAGATAGAAAAAATCAAGCTGGAGGATATCAAGCCCTCGAGCCGCCAGTATCCTTACATTCGCCTCGATGTGGAGGAACGTGAAAAACTGCATCGCCTGGCTGTTTCCGTACAAAGTATCAGCAAGCAATTTGCGGGGATGGCAAAACCGCTATTCCACAAATTCAGTATGAACGTCGAGGCAGGCGAGAAGATAGCCATCATTGGCCCTAACGGGATTGGCAAGACGACCTTGTTGCGCTGCCTCGCGGACAACCTCGCGTCCGATGCCGGAGAAGTGAAGTGGGCGGAAAAAGCCCGTCCCGGCTATTTCGCCCAGGATCACTCCGCTGATTTTGAGGCTGACCTGTCGCTCACCGACTGGATGACGCAGTGGCGGCGAGAAAACGATGACGATCAAACTGTGCGCAGCATTCTGGGCAGATTGCTATTTTCCGGCGACGAAGTGAAAAAATCAGTAAAGGTTGTCTCCGGGGGAGAAGAAGGGCGCTTGCTGTTCGGCAAGCTCATGCTGCAACGGAATAATGTGCTGCTCATGGACGAACCGACCAATCACCTCGATATGGAGTCAATTGAGTCGCTCAACAGCGCACTCGAGAAATATCACGGCACGCTCATTTTCGTTTCGCACGATCGGGAATTTGTTTCTTCCCTGGCCACACGCATAATCGAAATGAAGCCTGAAGGAATCACCGACTTCAAGGGAAGCTATGAGGATTATCTCCAGGGCCAGGGTATCGGAATGTCTTTCGCTGCTTCCCGCAGCAATATGCCCGCCTCGGTAGAAAAGGAAAAACGTCGCGCATCGGTGAAGTAAACCTGTCCCGCTCGTCTAGGCAGCAGAACTCAACCGACAGCCACTAAAGTCAGCCGCATGCGTCCAACCCGACACGATAACGGTCCCAGTCAAAACAGGGACCAGGGTCGGTCTTGCGGCCTGGCGCGATGTCGGAATGGCCGACAATGTCGCGAATGGGATACGTCTCCTGTAGCGTGCGCGTGAGCCCTACCAGTGCAACATATTGCATATCGGTGAAAGGTAGGCAGTCGCTGCCCTCAAGCTCTATACCAATCGAATAATCGTTGCAACGGCTCCTGTCCTGCCAGCGGGACTCCCCTGCATGCCAGGCCCGCTTTTCGCAGGAGACGAACTGAATGGTTTCCCCGCTTCGCCGGATGAAGAAGTGGGTAGAAACCTTGAGACCTCCAAGCCGCTGATAATAAGGGTGCGCTTCAGGATCAAGCGTGTTTGTGAACAGCTCGATGACCCCATCGCCAGTGAAATCATCGGGTGGCAGACTGATGTTGTGAATCACCAGTAGAGTGATAACACATCCCCCCGGACGTTCGTCAAAATTAGGTGACGAGACAAAACGTGCGTGCTTCAGGTGACCCTCGGCATCAATCTGCATTTTACCGAGCGCCCCTGTGCTCAGGTCGGGTTGCATGGATTGCTATGATTGAAGGTGCAAACGTCGGTGCTCGTCACTGCAGAAAAATTTACCCTCTGAAACGATGCTTTCACTTCTGGGCAAATGAACACCGCAGTGAACGCAGCGAACCATATCCTCGCCCTCAAGTGAGCGCTGCGCTTTTTCGATTTCTTCCCGCCGTTTTTTTAGCGCACGGCTGAAGCTCCGTATCAGCAAAAAGAAGAGTATTGCAATAAGGATGAGAAACAGAATTCTACCCAACGCGCCAATTCCTCTGGTGTGTCGCCGTAAGACGTATGTCGTGCCTATGCACTGTGAAAGCACATTCTACCGATTGCATGGAGCGGCGTGCAAATCTATACCCACTCTCCCCGACCCCCTTCTACATTTGTGAGAAAGGGAAAGGGCTGACGTAAATATTATTGCCAAGAAGAAATAAGAAGATCAGGAGCGAACTTTTTATGCCCCGTGAGAAATTCGGGCCAAAAGCGTGGCAGCCCCAAGTAATACCATAATCTGCTCGATCTCGGCCTGACTTGAACGTGAAGGATTCGCGAGTGATATTCTGGCGCGCTCGAATAGGGTCATCTCTTACCTCAAGAGGCAAGACGAAAAATCCGGCAATTAAAACACTCGCAGAGCCGGGCCGAATATGGTGGTCTTGTACAGGATCGTAAATATGTAAACAACAAATCTTCTGGTCGGTTAGAACCTTGCAATTTATAACAGGTTAAATGGCTTCGAGGACGTTGGACTGGTATATGTAAGCATCTTCGGGCAAGGCGTGACGAGAAGCCAGCAGCCTGTTTCGGGATGGGCTAAAGTCGAATGATGTTAAGGAATTTTTGTGCCTGATGAAAAAAAGCAAGCGTCGCGGGTTGAAAATACGATTTCGGCTCGCATCTCATTTTTTCATAGATCAGTCGGCAGCGACTTCACGCACGCGACCGTACGAGGAGAGGTGAACAATCATGACAGTCAAGCTGAACCAGAGAGCATATGATCATGCCAAGGGGCTGATCAAGAAGGATCATTTCGTAGTGGATGAAAGAGACGCCTGGAGCGAGCACCAGGCTACTGCGCAGCAAGAGAATGACTTTATCCACAAGCACGGCATCGGTGAATACGCGAAGTGGCACCTTGGAGTGGACAACGAAGAAGACGAAGACACGAAGGCAAGGTATAAATTTCCCTACGGGGACTTCGAGAAGTTACACCGTTGCGCGTTGCTGGCGGCAGAAAGTCGGGCAGGGCAATACAAACACGCTGATATCGAAATGGCCGCATCCCACCTGCTTGGGATGCTCGAGGGAAAAGAAGCCTGAAATCGCATTCCGCGAGGACGGTCGGCGAGTGTCCAACGACGCGTTCACTAAAGAAGTGCTACAGAGGTGTTTTCGCCTGTCCCTTCGCGGGACTGGAAGGGTTACTGGAAAGTCTACGGGCAGGGCAACAAGCGCACTGTTGGAAATAATATGGTCGGGGTGAGAGGATTCGAACCTCCGACTCCTGCGTCCCGAACGCAGTACTCTACCAGGCTGAGCTACACCCCGAGCGACAGTTCCGCTGTCTAAACCGGTCTGGTACACCCGTGCCTATCATAATGCCGAGTTACCAAGCGCGTGGGCAGCAATTGTACGCAGGAAGCGGTATCCGAGCAAATCCTAAATGAATTAAAGCATTTCTCTCACCAGCCCTTCGGCCAAGTACCGTGGTTGTCCGATGGAGACGTCGCAATCTTCGAGAGCGGCGTGATCGTGCTTCATCTAGGCGAGCGCAGCTACGCGCTGATGCCTGTCGATCCGCGCGGTCGCAGCGAGGTTATTCAATGGCTGTTCGCAGCGCTCAACTCAATCGAAATGGCGAGCCTTTCCTGGTCCATATTCATGTTCTCCGGCGACACTTGTGAGTCAGCAGCACGAAAGCCCTTCGACGCGTTCCTCAACGCGAGACTCCAGCGCCGTCATCCGAGGTGCATCACCTGAAAACCGACATTGCCGAACAGCCGGAATTGGCCGATCGCGTAAACGATCGTTTACGCAACAAAATATCGAACCCGATCGCAAGAGGCCCGCGGTCACAAACCGCGCCGCCAAAGACGGGTCTGCCTGGCCGGTCCCGATGATGATTGCATCGAAATGCTGCGACACGAGGCACCTCCTGTAAGGAAGATCGCAGGCCAACTTAGGACAGCGAATGTCGTAGTCGTTCACTGAGGCAGCTCTTTGCCGGACTGCTCGCGCACCATGTACTCGGCGTACCAGTCCCGCCAGTTCTTGTCGGCTTGCCCCGTCCGTGCTTCGTGCTGTCCGTGCGCGGCCGCCGCACGCCGCAACGCGCTCGCCAGATCGTTCGCCGACGCGAAGGTCGTTGTCGCGGGGTCGACGCGACCGGGCAGCCGCGTTGTGACCTCCTGGAACAACCAGCCGTTGCCGTCCGGATCGCAGAACGAGGCGAACGAGCGGTAGCTGCGATGATCGGGATCCGGCCCCCTGACCCGGAGCCGACCAAAGAGGTAGGGCTCATCCGTGCCAGCGTGCACGCCGGCGTCGTCGTGGAACACGTCACTGATCTCCACGCCGCGACCGAGCAGCTCGGCGCGGGCGGCCACGATATCGGAGACGATCAGGTACAGACCTTGGGCGGAGCCGGGTGCCGCGGCGGTGACGTTCTTGCCGAAAATGATCGAGCATCCGGAGCCAAGCGGCGTAAATTGGATCACGCGGTAGTCTTTACCACTGGCGAAATCGGCGTCGAGCCGCCACCCGAGCCTCCCGTAGAACTCCTTCGCGCGGTCGACATCCGAGACAGGGATGACGACGATCTCGAACTTCATGTCTACTTTCGCGACGCCGGTCGGGTCGTTACTGCGGATTTCGGTCTGCGCATTTGCCATGTTCTTTCCTCCGCTGTGTTTTAACTAAATCAAAATTCAGATTTGTTCAACTCAAATGGCGACGCAATCACGTGCTCCCCTTAAGGCGTGGCGTTCGAGGTGGGCGTTCGAGCCGCTCCATGGACTTGTTAGGCATCAGGCTATTTTTTGTCGATTTCATTCTAACGACCGAGCAGTTTGCCGCCATTAGTGCGTGGTATGTAGATCAAGAGGTTCAACTTTACGTCGCCTTGGGCTGCTTCGCATCGCCTATCGAATGTTCCTTTTGTCACCTTACTGGCGTGATGGCCTATTGTCAAAATAATAACCATACCGATTGTTACCATCGCTAGTAAGGTGGACACTGCGATCAGAGCGTAAGCTCCCCCGTCAAGTAGATAGTTCAAAAATAGAATCTTCGCTGTGAGCATGAGCAATCGCTCACGCTCACAGCCGGGGGTAGGCTTCCCACCACGTTATGGGGTCGTTCTTCGTTATAGCTTTGCAGCCATTAATGGGTAACTCTTCTCGCACTTCCTCCGGCGGGTAGTGTAGCAGTGCTCGGAAGGGTGGTTCAGAAGGCGTTCAGTTGATCTCCGTCAAATCTCTGTCTCATGCCCAAATCCCTTGCGCGCGCGTACCGTACTGCTGCATTAATTGAGGATTTATTGCTGAATTGAGACCTTGGAGAAGGCCAGTTATTTGAGCGGTACAGCCACCGGTAAAAGACGTACCGGGGTAGTCTCCCCATTCTCCCCAAAAATGGTCGTTTTTCGGAGATGATGCTCAACCGAAAAAATCCTTGAGACAACCGTTTCTACTTGCGGGAAGCAACATCAAAGAGCCCGGCTATCCCAGCACTTCAATAATTACGCGCAACCGCAAAATTGCTCAGCTGCAGCAGGCAGTCCTTGTAATCGGAATCAGGCAATAATGAAATCGTTCTCGAAGCGATATCAGACTCGGTTTGGGCTCGTTGTCGGGCATAATCCAGCGCACCCGTCTGCTGAATAACTTCGAGAACCGGCTGGAACCCACCCTCACCTCCGTGTGCTATGGCATTGCGGATAATTGAGGTCTGTGCACTTGACCCGGTGCGCATCGCATAGATAAGCGGCAGGGTTGGCTTGCCTTCAGCCAGGTCATCCCCCAGATTCTTGCCGGTTTCCTGATAATCGCCGGAATAATCGAGCATGTCATCCGTCAGTTGAAATGCTGTGCCAAGATGCATACCATAGACCGCCATTGCTTCTTCCTCCGCAGAGGTAGTATTGCCGAGTATCGCCCCGAGTCGCGTTGCTGCTTCGAACAGCTTGGCTGTTTTGTAGCGGATCACCCGCAAATAGTTCTCCTCATCGACGTCCGGATCGCGGACATTGAGCAATTGCAATACTTCCCCTTCGGCGATCGTGTTGGTCGCATCAGCCAGTACCCGCATGACGCGCATGTTATCCACTTCAACCATCATCTGGAATGCTCTGGAATAGAGAAAATCCCCGACCAGCACGCTCGCCGCATTGCCGAACAGGGCGTTTGCCGTCGCCTTGCTGCGTCTTAGCTCTGAGGCATCCACCACGTCGTCATGCAGCAATGTCGCGGTATGAATAAATTCAACGATTGCCGCAAGGTCGTAGTGATATTTTCCGGAATAGCCGAACGCACCCGCTGAAAGAATAACGAGTGCGGGGCGCAGACGCTTACCCCCGCTGTTGATGATGTATTCACTTACCTGCCGGATAAGGACAACATCAGAATAGAGTTTCTCGCGAATGACCGAGTCCACCGCGGCCATATCCTCGGCAATTAGACTCCTGATACGTTCAATTGACACAAAGGTTCCCGGAAAAAGCTGCCATGGTAGAAACGTAGCCGCCAACGTGTCAAGTTCGTAATGCATCTCCCATTTTTTTATGGTTTCCGATTCCGCCAAAACCCCGTTCTAACAGCAGTTTGACCTCACTGAACCCACGATGTATAATTCTTGTTTCCCTTTCCTGCGCTGATCAGGAGCTTGCAGGCGGGGAAGCGATCGCAATCAACGGAGCGGCCAAGATGTATGCAGTTATAAAGACCGGTGGCAAGCAATACCGTGTCGAGAATGGGCTAAGGCTTAAGATAGAGCAAATACCTGGGGACGTCGGAAGCGAACTGGTGATCGACCAGGTGCTGATGATCGCGGACGGCGATAATGTATCCTTGGGCAAGCCCGTGTTGGATGGCGCGTCGGTCAAAGCCACTGTCCTTCAACAGGGCAGGCACGATAAGGTGCGCATTTTTAAAATGCGGCGGCGCAAACACTACCAGAAACATCAGGGGCATCGGCAAAACTACACCGAGATCCGGATCACAGGCATTTCGGCTTAGGAGAATTGTATGGCGCATAAGAAAGCGGGTGGAAGTTCCAGGAATGGTCGTGACTCAAATTCCAAGCGTTTAGGCGTGAAAAGTTTTGGCGGCGAGCTGATCTCGGCGGGAAGCATCATCATCCGCCAGCGTGGCACCAGGTTTCACGCGGGGAACAATGTCGGGATGGGTAAAGACCACACGCTTTTTGCCAAGGTGGCGGGCACTGTAAGCTTCAGCTTGAAAGGTGCCGAACAGCGAAAAACGGTAAATATCACACCGACCTAGCTTTTCCCATTTTTTGCACAAAAAGCCCTATCGATCGCGATGGGGCTTTTTTATTTGTAGGATACGCAGGACACTTTCATTATGAAGTACATTGACGAGGCAGCGATACAGGTAATGGGAGGTAAAGGAGGAGATGGCGCCGCAAGCTTTCGCCGGGAAAAGTACATCCCAAAAGGCGGCCCTTCCGGCGGCGATGGTGGGCGAGGCGGCAGTATTTTCGCCATTGCCGACCGTAACATCAATACCTTGGTGGATTACCGCTTTGCGCGTATTCACCGTGCCAGGAATGGAGAAAACGGACGAGGCTCTGATTGCTATGGAAAAGGCGCGGATGACATTACACTGCGCATGCCCGTCGGCACGGTCATCACTAATGCGGCTACTGGAGAGGTTGTCGCTGACCTGAAGCATCACGAGGAAAAAGTTCTGCTGGCAAAGGGGGGCACGGGCGGGCTCGGCAATTTGCATTTCAAATCCAGCACCAATCGAGCACCTCGTCAATTTACACTGGGTGAAACGGGGGAAGAGTTCGAGCTTAAACTGGAACTCAAGGTTTTGGCCGACGTGGGACTCCTGGGGATGCCAAATGCGGGTAAATCCACGCTGATCCGCGCAGTATCCGCCGCCCGCCCGAAAGTGGCCGATTATCCGTTTACCACTCTCCACCCTAATCTTGGCATGGTACGTGTGGATCAGAATCGCAGTTTTGTCATGGCGGATATCCCCGGATTGATAGAAGGCGCGGCGGAAGGTGCGGGTTTGGGACACCGCTTTCTGAAACATCTTTCCCGCACCCGCCTACTCCTCCACGTAGTGGATATTGCGCCCTATGACCAGACGGTCGATCCCGTGCGTGAAGCCAAAGCAATTGTTGAAGAACTCAGGAAATATGACGCGTCTCTCTACGAAAAGCCGCGCTGGCTGGTGCTTAACAAAGCGGATCTTCTGCCCGGGCAGGATCGGGAAAAAGTCTGCAGGAAGTTTCTCCGCAAACTGGGCTGGGAGGGAAAAAGCTTTATCATTTCAGCGATAACAGGTGAAGGCTGCAAGGAATTGACCTATGCCATCATGGATTACCTGGAAAAAGAATCAGCAAAACGGGAGGAATAATTAGGGCCTGTTAACATTTATTTCGCGCCCGCGTTGCTGCACCAAAAAGGCGGGGGCAAGGCGCGAAGCGCAGGACATAGTGGGCCTATGGCCAAGCTTTGCAACGCGGCACCCGCGTTTTTCGTGCGCAACCCGAAGGGACAGGACGGATTTCGTCCAGCCCTTCGTTACTCGCCGCTTACAGAGGCTCACTCTGCCGCGCGGCTCGTGCCTCGTGCTGGACGAAATCCATCGCCGTCGCGGGTGTGAAATAAATGTTAACAGGCCCTAACCAGATGGGGTACGGCTGAATTACGCCTGAATTTATCCCGTAGGCTCATGCAAGTGTACGCAAAGCGTGATGACATGCACACCGCTTTTTGCTATAACTGAAATTGCAAAGCATCATTGCAGCGCCCCGTCAGTCGAGGACTCGCGAATAACACCTCGCGCTTGAATCCCAATATTCTTTTTACCGCGTTTTTACCACCCGGCATTTATATGAACGCATTTATGTGAATTCATGAATGATGCCTCTCTCATCCCTTTTTAGGAGGAGTTATGACCATGCTTACCGAACTGGAGCTTACTGGACTGGACCCCATCATCGATGCACGAAAAATGACCTCGGATGTTTCCGACAAATATGAGCAAATAGTCATACCCATCGGTAACGCGGGCGAGAGTCAAGCCGGCGATAACGCGGGTCTGGTGGGTGGCGAGGGACTGTCGCCGGATGCGCTCATGACACTTCGTCAGAACGCGCTCAACCAACGATAGCGCCGCCAGAGATGTCACTGGCCGCTATCCTGCTGTATTCAATAGTAACTCTGTGGCTGGCCATCACGTTATTGGCGCAACATTCGCGTTTTCAGCCTTTCATTAATGCGTTCAACGCGCTGCACATTATTCCGCGCTGGACTTTCTTCGCGCCCAATCCCGGCGTCAGGGATTATCATCTGGTAATACGGGACCGTTGCAGCGACGGACGCTTGACAGGCTGGAAAAGTGTTCCCGTCTATTCCCCGCGGCCGAGATTCGGCTATCTCTGGAATCCGCAAAAGCGCTCATCCAAAATCATGAATGACGCTGTCCAGGCAATAAAATTGTTGTCGAAGCGCGAGAATATCGGTGCCGCCGGGATTCCCTTTACCGCCCCTTACCTGCTTCTCTTGTATTACGCGGCTCATGCCGTGCCGCCGGAGCCGGATGCCATAGAATTTCAAATTGCCATTATCGAATCGACGGGCCATGATAAGCGGGAACTGGAGTGTTCGTTCCTTTCCAGTTTCCATGGCAGATGAAGCAGGGGTTGTGGTGGAGATCGCTTCATGCCTCATCATAACGAAATTTTTATTGGCCGCATGGTCGCTGCTCTCCGCAGCGGAATGGTTTTTTAATCTTCATCTCTTCCGTACAAACGGTCTGTTATCGTGGGCTGTTCTACGCTTGCGGCCGAAACTGATCTGTACTCCTGCCATTCGCGCGTACGTGCACTCAGAAGGTGTTGTAATTTCGGTCCTGCTATGCCGTATTGCTGCCGCGCTCGCGTTGCTCGCACCCTACCCGAGCCCGGCAGATTTACCGTGCAGCATCATCATTTTGCTTTCATGTTTTTATATATCCCGCCGCACATGGTTTGGGGGCGACGGATCGGATCAGATGGGAATGGTCATTGCCGTCGGAACAGCTATCATGTCAGCCGGCATAACTTTCAATGATACCGATTTGGCTTTATCCGGGGTTCTGGCAATCGGTGGACAAGCGACTTTAGCCTATTTCGTAGCGGGCGCGGCAAAGCTCGTTTCGCCCGTTTGGCGCGACGGAAGCGCATTAATGGGAGTAATGAAAACACAATCGTACGGCCATCCATCAGCGGTTTATTTTGGTGAATCCCGCCCCGGCTTCTGTTCATTCGTTTGCTGGACCACGATCATGACGGAAACGCTTTTTCCACTCATCTTGTTTGCGCCGCCCGCCTTGGCGATGGCAATCCTCTTGGGCTTTGCCGCATTTCATTTGTCCAACGCATATTTTATGGGACTGAATGCATTTGTCTGGCCTTTTCTTGCAACCTATCCATCGCTTATGGTAGCGAATTCATTGATTCGTGACTGGCTGGGGTGGGCATGATGCCCGATGAAAGCGATACAAACCGGTTGGTTGTAATGTACGACGGCGATTGTCCGTTCTGCGCAAATTTTGTGAAATTCTATGCTATCCGCAAAAATACCGGCAATGTGGAATTGATCGATGCGCGGGAAAGGCCCGTTCTCGTACGCGAGTTGCGATCCAGGGGAATGGAAATCAATGACGGCATGATCGTCATGTGGCGCGGACATCATTATCATGGTGCGGAAGGCATGCACCTTTTGTCCATACTTGGCGCCAAACGGGGAATTTTCGGCGTACTGAACCGGTTTTTGTTCAGCAATAAAAATATTGCTACAGCAGTTTATCCGGTGCTTGCGGCCGGGCGCGGAGTGACGTTGTCATTTTTGCGGCGCAAACCGATTCCGCGCTAACGGAACCGGTTTCCTGCCCGTGAGATTGCAAGTGCCGCCTTTATTAAGAAAATGGCAAAGATTATACTAGGGCCTGTTAACAGGCCCTAGTTGCCTTTCTTATCCGGTTCTAACCAGTTCCCGTCGGATTGAAAAAATAATATAACGGCTGCCAGTAGCTCATGTGGTCATAATCGGGTTAATGACAAATCAATCCATGCAATCCATCGTAAAACAATCTCGGCGCATCGTTATAAAAGTTGGCAGCAGCCTGGTCACCAACCAGGGTCAAGGGTTGGACCACCCCGCGCTTGCGCGCTGGGCGGAGCAAATCGCCAGACTGAAGGAAATGGGTAAGGAGGTGGTACTGGTGTCTTCCGGCGCTATTGCGGAAGGCATGCAGCGCCTGGGATGGAAGAAGCGTCCACATGCGGTGCATGAGTTGCAGGCTGCGGCTGCTGTCGGACAAATGGGGCTGGTGCAGGCCTATGAGTCATGCTTTCGCGCCCATGACCTCCATGCGGCGCAAGTGCTGCTCACCCATGAAGATTTATCAGACCGGAAACGCTATCTCAACGCACGCTCGACGCTGACAACACTGCTCAGCCTGAACGTGATCCCGGTCATTAACGAAAACGATACCGTGGCGACTGACGAAATCCGCTTTGGGGACAATGACACACTCGCCGCGCTGGTAATCAATTTAATTGAAGCCGATGTGCTTGTGATCCTTACAGACCAGGGAGGTTTGTTTACCGCCGATCCCCGCAAAGACGTTCAAGCGACACTGGTCAAGGAAGCCAGGGCGGGCGATCCCGCAATCGAAGCAATGGCGGGCGGAGCCGGGACAAACATCGGACGAGGTGGCATGCTGACAAAAGTGCTTGCTGCGAAACGCGCGGCGCGCAGCGGGGCGCACACTGTTATCGCCTCGGGCCACGAACCAGACGTCCTGATCCAACTTGCCCAGGGAACGGCGATTGGCACTCAATTGCTGGCGGAAACCCTGACCCTGGCAGCGCGTAAACAGTGGCTCGCCGACCAATTGCAAATGCGCGGCAACGTTACCTTGGACGAAGGCGCGGTGAAGGCGCTCACCTCGGGGGGGAAAAGTCTCCTTTCGATAGGCGTTACGAACGTCAATGGGAATTTCGAGCGTGGCGAGGTCGTCGGCTGCCTCGACCCGCGGGGCAACGAAATCGCACGAGGGCTCGTCAATTACAGCGCCGCAGAAACCCGCAGGATTCTGCGCCGGACAAGTAACGAAATCGAAGGTGTACTGGGGTATTTGGGTGAACCCGAACTCATCCACAGGGATAACCTGGTTCTACTCTAGGAAACTTCTGAACAAGCGCGATTGGAGTAGAATGATATCGTTGAATGGCAAAGCATTATTCGTGAGAAATACCAATGAAAATTACCGAAATCGACGCCAATTTTTCAATTACCCCGCAGATCAGTGCGGAGGATTTAAATGAAATCAAAGCTGCCGGCTTCAAGAGCGTAATCTGCAACCGTCCGGATAGCGAAGACGGCGCCGCTCACCCGGGCCACACCCTGATGGAATCCGAAGCGCGAAAACTTGGTCTTGAGTTCGCCTATCTGCCAGTCATACCCGGGCAGATCAACGACGAGCATGTTGCCCAATTCAAGACCCTGATCGATAGATTACCCGGCCCTGTCCTTGGCTATTGCCGCATGGGAATCCGGTCAAAAACACTATACGGGCGATCGCGATAGGCATTCGGAGGTTCTCTCATTCGCGATAATGGCCTCTACACGATCTTGCATGGAATTACAGCATCTTCGTCGAAAGAATAGACTGCGCATAACCGATGATATCCATCCGCAACGATAGCTTTTCCTTGACCTGAATCTCTTATCAAAAGAAGCGGGGATAATGGTTGCCCTGCTTGTATTTTTTGCTGATCTTTTTTTACATGAATGTTGCTTATTCCAAGCAATGATAAATCGGATGCTCTGAAGATATCTTTTGCTTTGAACTCCGACACCGATGCACGTTTCAGTTCGTCAACATGCGCAGCGGCTGTCTTCTCATCATTGAGAAGGCTCAAATACGATAGCGCGGCCGTATAGTCATGCTCCTTCGGTTCGCTCAACCACTTGATTTTTAATTTATTTGACATTTTTAATCTCCATTTTTGCTTTTTTGATTAAAAAGCCGCTCAAAGTTAGCCGAACTTGCCGCTGATCTGTTGATAAAGGCAATTCTTGCAGGTGGTCAAGGAACCAGGTTCAAAGGCCCCGGCCAGAACCGAGCCTAAACTGAGAGCCGCTGCGAACGAACACATGGTCATGCTGGAAAACAATCCTGAGTGCGCGAAATCCTGTTTCCAGGACCCGCTGTCAAATACGCCGCTTAATACTATATGTTCGTCGAATCAATAGTCCCTAACGAAGTTCCTAATACCGAACCGCCCGTGGATTAACCCCTGCCTTTAAGGCGCGGATGGCCTCATCCTCATCCTTTACCATATCGATACCCAACGGGCAGAAAAAATAGCGGTAAAGTGTCCGCTGCGCGTAATTCTGGGCGATACTTTCGAGATCGACCCATTTGGACCCTTTCGCCTGCAGCCAGGTATTATTATTGTTACGGCCGTACGCGTACGTTCTCTTCTCTTCGGTCTGGCAACGGATACCCTCGTAGCTTACGTTCATCGCTCCGGAGGGCGATTTGATTACCAGGGTGAAACGCACAACCCCATCCTCTCCCACTGAAAGAGAGGGTGCGTCAATATAGTGCGAATTTTTACTGACCGGTCCCGCGTCAAATTCCAGCAGATTTTCGGTTTGCGGATAGGGCGGCAGCTGTGCCTGTATCTCGGCCCAGGGCCTTTCGTTATCATATTCGTAGTCAATGGTTTTTTCGTTTTTTTCGGCGTAGGCAGCCAGTGGCGTTGCCGCCATGCAGCACAGCAATAGCAGGAGTCTCTTCATTGCGAAGCGGAATTGGTACTCAAGTCATTCATCAATGAGTCTCGCACAGCCTGGGTCACCGGCTCGGGTGGTACCCCATAGGCGGAGTGGCTGATCCCCATGCTCAAGGAGGCGCAATTGTGACGCAACGATTCGATCATGGGGAGAGAAAGTTCAAAACGCAGAAAATGCACTGACGCTGTCTTCTCTTCTGTTTCCCGCTCCATATCCTCGTCGGCAACAGCGTAAACCGGATCGCACCCCTCAATTCTTACCCATACCCTGTCTTCTATTCCGATCAATTCCCCGAGCTTCACGGCACGCTCGGAAGGATCCGGAAATTCGATCAACATCGTTGCTTTCCAGTTGGCCCCGTCGGGAACGAGAGGATTGTATGCATCCAATTCATCCTGTATGCCGCCTTCATCAAAAATCTTTTCCACCCGAAGCATTTCCTGAATTTGATATCTGATCGTCAATTCATCCTCAAAAATGAGCGTTACATTTTTTCCCAGATGCACTGTGCGGTTTTTCTTGTGCAGCATGACGCGCGCGCGAAATTCCTGCCGCGCCTTTGTATAAGCCTCCAGCGTCAAGAGGCTATCACGGGTAACTCGATGCATGTTTCAGCTCACTGATGGATGAATATTTTGAATAACTGCTCTCAGGCGAGCCTGTCAGTCGAGACCATACGCAATCCGCAGGAGCGTCAGCGGATGCTGTTTCAGCGCCTTTTTACCGGCGCTATTATCCCTTTCCTGTTTGCCCATTTCCTGTTCGCTCATGCCCTGCTCGATATGACGGGCGGCAATGGCGCAATCCGAACTGATGTAATCGGGATTGGCCGCAGCCATCTGCTTGAAAACCGGTTTTCCGATTTTCATTGATTCCGCGAAATGCTCGGACTTGATCCCCCAAGTACCGTCGTGACCCGAACATCGTTCCACTACGGTTACTTTCGTCGCCGGGATCATTTGCAACAGCTCCCGGGTCTTCTGCCCGATATTCTGCACCCGCAAATGGCAGGGAATATGGTAGGACACGTTGCCGAGAGGTTTTGTAAACTCGGTTTTCAACAGTCCGTCGCGATTCCGCAATATCAGGTACTCAAACGGATCGAACATCGCTTCGGCAACCGCCTTAACATCCTCATCCTGCGGAAACATGAGGGGCAATTCCTGTTTGTACATCAGCGTGCATGATGGCACGGCAGTCAATATTGCATATCCTTCTTTTGCAAGCCTGGCCAAAGAAGGAATGTTTTTTTCCTTCAGTTCCTTCACCGCAGTGAGATCGCCCAGTTCCAGCTTTGGCATGCCGCAGCATGCCTCTTTTTCCACCAGACGCACCGGAATCTCGTTGTGATCAAGTATTTTCAATAAGTCATGACCGATGCCCGGTTCATTGTAATTGATGTAGCACGTGGCATAGATCGCGACCTTCCCCGGTGAGCGGGCAGCGTCACGAACCTCATGCGAAGCATTTGGCTGCGCATTAGGACGAAACTTGTGGCTGTCGTAGTCGGGAAGTTCGCGTTTGGCATGGATACCCAATACGTTGTCCATCAGCTTTCGGGCAGCCGAAGACTTATTCACCGCGTTGACCGTCTGGGCAACAACGGGAATACTCGCCAGCTTGCCGACCGCATCCGTGCTGGAGAGCAATTTGTCGCGGAAACGGGTATTACCTTTTTTATACTTGACCGCTTTGGCACGCAGCATTAAATGCGGAAAGTCGACATTCCAAGGATGCGGTGGCACATAAGGGCACTTCGTCATGAAGCACATATCGCAGAGATAGCAGCGGTCGGTCACTTCCCAGAATTTCTGTTTATCCACTCCATCCAGTTCGCCTGTCGGACCGTCGTCGATCAAGTCGAATAGACTGGGAAATGCCGTGCACAGATTCACGCAGCGCCGGCAGCCATGGCAAATGTCAAAGACGCGCTCCATCTCTGCGAACAGCTTGGGTTCGTCGTAAAAATCCGGATTTTCCCAATCGAGCGGATGACGCTTGGGTGGTTCAAGACTGCCTTCGCGGGTGGTCATGCAAATGTCAAGATAGGCGTACTGAACGGAAAAAAATAAACCAAAAATGCGGCGTGAAGTTTGAAGCGAAACAGAGCAGAAAGTCTGGACCGTTCGCCGGTCCAGACTGCCCCGTTATGTTGGATGTGAGTATCAGTCGGCCAGGTTGTCCAGGGCTTTCTGAAAACGATTGGCATGAGAGCGCTCAGCCTTCGCGAGTGTTTCGAACCAGTCTGCGATTTCATCGAACCCTTCTTCCCGTGCAGACTTGGCCATGCCCGGATACATATCGGTGTATTCGTGAGTTTCACCGGCTATGGCTGCCTTTAAATTGTCCCTCGATGAGCCGATAGGCAGGCCTGTGGCCGGGTCGCCGCTTACTTCCAGGTATTCCAGATGGCCATGAGCATGACCGGTCTCGCCTTCGGCCGTGGAACGGAACACTACTGCTACGTCATTCTGGCCCTCAATATCCGCTTTATTTGCAAAATAGAGGTAGCGGCGGTTTGCCTGGGATTCCCCGGCAAAGGCGGCTTTCAGATTTCCTTCAGTTTTTGATCCCTTAAGTTCCATCAGTCTCTCCTGTTCCGTGGTTAATTTTATAACTGCAAACAACTAAAGTCAGAACACATCAGGCATGAAATCGATTACCGGTTCGCCTGCGCTGTTGCTCGCCTGCCCTGTTTCGATCAGGCTAAAACAAAACCTTGTGAGACTAGCGAAGGGGGCGTAGCTTGTCAACTACTGCCGGGCGTTACCGGGATGAGCGGAATGAGCAACAGCATGCAAGGAGCAAACCCACGGACACGGCATTGGAACTCCACCTTCAGATCAGAGAAAACAGGAAAATCGTGTGTTGGTGGCTCGGATGCCCTTGTTCAAAGGACTGCGCAAAATTGACGTAACCACTCACGTAACCAGGTTCTGGGGCTTGCCCGCCGCCCAAGCTTCGATATTCTCCATCAACTGATCGGCAAGAACCTGCATCGCCTCGTCCGAAGCCCAGGCCACGTGTGGAGTCAAAATGAAGTTCGGACGGCGCAGGTCAAGCAAGGGACTTCCTTGTACCGGCGGCTCGGTGGTCAGCACATCAAAACCGGCTCCGGCAATCAGGCCTTCATCCAGCGCCTGAACCAGCGCGGCTTCATTGACCAGGCCGCCCCGCGCAGTATTGATCAGCAGTGCGCCACGCTTCATTTTGCGCAATTCATCGATACCAATGATATTCCTTGTGGCGGGAGTCAGCGGGCAATGCAGCGAGAGAATATCCGACTCAGCAAGAACCTGATCCAATGGGGTAAGAACCACATCCTTCTTTTTTGGCGATGGATGGTATGCAAACAATATGTGCATGCCGAAGCCTTGCGCGATCGCAGCAGTACCCTGCCCGATTGCGCCTTCTCCAATTATCCCCATTGTTGATCCGTATAGTTCACGGATATGATGGGTAAACAGGCAGAATTGCTCTGATTTCTGCCATGCCCCCTGCTCGATTTCCTGCCGGTAGGCCAGCAGGTTCCGCCGCAGCGCAAGCACCAGCGCAAATACATGCTCCGGCACTGTGTGGACCGCGTAATTGCGAATGTTTGCCACCGTGATTCCACGCCTGCGACAGGCTTCGATATCGATGCCGTTATACCCGGTCGCGGAAATTGCGATCAATCGTAGCCTGGGCAACTGTGCAAGGATCTCCTCACTCAACTGCACTTTATTGATGATTGCTATGGTGGCTGGACGCAAGCGCTCTACAACCTGGCGATCGAAAGTATGAGGATATTCCTCGTAGGTATGCTCGAATCCCGGCCGGCGGATTTGTGCTTTAACCGAGTTCCGTTCCAGAAAAACGATATGATTAGGCATATTTAGTCCTTCTTTTGCCACCTCCGGCCTCTTCCTGTTCCACCCCTCCTCGCAGGTGCCCTGGAACACAGGGCCGCGTATCACGGCAAGAAAAGATCTAAACTGCTTATGGGTGGCGTACTGAATGCGGTTTATTGTGTGGGTTTATTGTGTGCGGTTTATTTTCGCAGAAAACAGGCTTGCCGAAACAATCATGGCGCCGCCTGCCCACTCCCTCAGCGTCATGACCTCGTCCGCAAGAAAATAAGCCGCGATCGAAGCGGCCACCAATTCAAACAGCATTATCACGATAGCCTGGTTGGCGGGCACATGCGTGAGGCCATATTGCATGATAATGCTCAGGATAAATACGATGAGCCCTACCACTGCCAGAAGCAGGTACGTCCTCATTGAGATCTCCATCATCACCGGAAAATCGCGCAAGAACAAACTGTAACAGAATGCGATCAGAGCAACTCCTAACCAGACTGCGAGCGACTTTAACTGGACGTTATGGTGTTGATCCTTGCGGCTCAGCACGTTTGATAGCGCAAACATGAAGCCCGCCGATAATCCCATCCAGTCTCCGTAGGTGGAGGGGAGTGGAAACCCGCCCTCCGGCTGCCATAACATGACCATCGCGCCCCCCAGCGACAGGAGTATAACCAGGTACCCGTGCCGGCTAAGACGTTCACGAAGCAAAAGGCGTGCAAATACAATGGTCCACAATGGGGCAAGATAAAACAATAGCAAAACGCGCATGATCTCGCCGTGAATAACGCCGAGCACATACGCGAGGTTAGTCCAGCCGGCAAATAATCCGATCCAGAACAATAGATGTGGCTGATCGCCAAATGCCCGGGATCCTTTGAATTGCTTGCGGAATATGAGCAATCCCATCAGCAGGGCCATTGCGTATGTAATGGCGGTTGCGGCGGCGCCATGTATTTGTGCCTGATCCAGCAGACGATAGGGATACCAGAGCAGGCCCCAGATCACCGCGCCGCTCAGCAAGGCCGCCACAGGCACTGCATTACCGTCTTGCTTATTTTGTCTGGTTGAAAACACGCTCGCCCTTTATAATTTCACCCTTGTCGCAAGCCAAATCTCATGAAGCGTCCGCTTCCACCAACCCGTCCGCCTGAAAAATTGAACCCTAATCTCGATCGGCTGCAACCCTATCCATTCCAGAAGCTCAACAAGCTCTTCGAGGAAATTACGCCGAACTCTTCCTACCGTCCGATCAATCTCCATATTGGCGAGCCCAAGCATCCAACCCCTGAGTTTATATCCAAAGCTCTGACGGATAATCTTGCTTCGATGGCTCATTATCCCACCACGCTCGGGGCGCAGTCGCTGCGTGCGAGCCTTGCCTCGTGGGCGAAGCGCCGGTATGGATTAACCGCCATAGACCCCGACGCGGAGGTTATCCCCGTCAACGGCAGCCGCGAAGCGCTTTTCGCCATTGCCCAGGCGGTAGTCGATTCTTCCCACCCGCAAGCGGGCATCGTTTGCCCGAATCCTTTTTACCAGATTTATGAAGGAGCGGCCTTGTTGGCGGGCGCCACGCCTTATTTCCTGAATACGATGCCCGAAAACGATTTCACGCTCGATTATGAGCAGCTGGCGGAGGAAATATGGTCGCGCATCCAGCTCGTGTATGTCTGCTCGCCCGGCAATCCAACGGGAAAGGTCATGTCGATGGATGAGTGGCGCGTGTTGTTCGAATTGGCCGATCGCCATGGATTCGTCATTGCCTCGGACGAATGCTATGCCGAAATCTATTTTGACGAGACCGCCCCTCCCCTCGGAGGACTTGAGGCGGCGCACCGCCTCGGCCGCGATGGCTTTTCCCGGCTGGTGGTCTTCAGCAGCCTGTCGAAACGCTCCAATGTGCCGGGCATGCGTTCCGGATTTGTCGCGGGCGATGCGGAGATACTAAAACAGTTTCTCCTCTATCGCACCTATCACGGCAGCGCCATGAACCCCGCGATACAGGCTGCCAGCCGTGCGGCCTGGAGCGATGAGGCTCATGTGATCGAGAACCGCCGCCTGTACCTCGAGAAATTTAACGCCGTCGTGCAATTGCTGAAAGGAGTACTGCCGGTATCCATGCCAGATGCGGCTTTTTATCTTTGGATAAGAACTCCGATCAGCGATGTTGAGTTCACCCGCCTGCTTTATCGCGACTATAATGTCACTGTCTTGCCCGGCAGTTATCTTGCACGGCATGCGCACGGCGTTAATCCTGGCGAAAATTTCATCCGGATCGCCCTGGTTGCGCCGTTGGCGGAATGTGTCGAGGCGGCAGATCGGATTGCGAACCTCGTATCGGATGTACAGCAGCAAAAATCGGAATTGGTAAAAATATTTTAGCCCAAAGAGGAAAAGCATGGATCAGCTTCAAACCTACCATTGAAGAAGCATTCGAACGTCGCGCAGAGATTACGCCACGCAATGTCGAGGCCAGACTCAAGGAGTCGGTCGCCCAGGTCCTGGAGATGCTCGACAACGGCACTTTACGCGTGGCGGAAAAAATCAACGGCGAATGGAAGACGAATCAATGGATCAAGAAAGCCGTGCTATTGTCCTTTCGCATCGAAGACAACAGCTTTATCAAGGGAGGCTTTTCCAACTACTTTGATAAAGTGCCTTCGAAATTCGCGGACTACAGTTCCAAGGATTTTCGTAACGGAGGCTTTCGCGTCGTGCCACCCGCAGCGGTTCGAAAAGGCGCGTTTATCGCGAGCAACGTCGTACTGATGCCATCCTATGTCAATATCGGCGCTTACGTGGACGAAGGCGCCATGGTCGACACCTGGGCCACGGTCGGCTCATGCGCTCAAGTAGGCAAGAACGTGCATCTCTCCGGAGGGGTGGGGATAGGCGGCGTACTGGAACCTGTCCAGGCAAACCCGACGATAATCGAGGACAACTGTTTTATCGGAGCGCGCTCGGAGGTCGTCGAAGGCGTTATTGTTGGGGAAAACTCGGTCATTTCCATGGGCGTATACATTGGCCAGAGCACCAAGATTTACAATCGTGAAACGGGTGAAACAAGCTATGGCCGCGTTCCCCCGGGGTCGGTAGTCGTTTCTGGAAACCTGCCTTCCGCGGATGGCAAATATAGCCTTTACTGCGCGGTCATCGTCAAGCAAGTGGATGCGAAAACCCGCGCAAAAACGGGAATCAATGAACTGCTGCGCGGAATATAAGTCCTGGGTAAGCTGTCAGGAAAAAACACTCAAAATTCAATTCCCTCTCATCCTGCTCACAATAAAACAGTATGCAAAATGACACCGTAGCCCTCGCGCGGGAACTGATCGCCCGCTGTTCCCCAACACCACTTGATAATGGCTGCCAGGAGATTTTGATCAACCGATTGCAGCAAGCAGGCTTTGCGATCGAGAAAATGCGATGCGGTGAAGTAGACAACCTTTGGGCGAGACGTGGAACCAGAGCTCCTCTATTGTGCTTCGCGGGGCATACTGATGTGGTGCCGACCGGGCCACTGGAAAAATGGGAAAGCGATCCATTCAACCCGGAAATTCGACATGACAGACTCTATGGTAGAGGTGCGGCTGATATGAAGGGCTCATTGGCCGCCTTTGTCACCGCGATTGAACGTTTTGTGGCCGTTCACCCCGACCATGGCGGTTCCATCGCGCTGCTCGTCACTTCCGATGAAGAAGGCATTGCGGTGGATGGAACGGTGCGGGTGGTGGAGGCGCTCAAAGCGCGCAACGAGTCGATCGATTACTGCATCGTTGGGGAGCCGACTTGCGTGGACACGCTTGGTGATACCATCAAGAACGGCCGGCGCGGCTCCTTGTCTGGAACGCTGATCGTCAAAGGGATACAGGGCCATATCGCCTATCCTCATCTGGCAAAAAACCCCATCCATCTTGCGGCCCCGGCGATCGCGGAGCTGGCGCGAACCGAATGGGACAACGGCAACGAGTATTTTCCACCCACCACCTGGCAAATCTCCAATATCAACGGCGGCACTGGCGCGGCCAACGTGATACCGGGTGACGTCACCATATTGTTCAATTTCCGTTTCTCGACCGCGAGTACGGTCGAGTCGCTGCAAGCCAAGGTCCATGAAATTCTTGACCGCCATGGCCTGGATTACGATTTATGCTGGGAACTCTCGGGCAAACCCTACCTCACTCCCCGGGGCAGCCTGGTGGACGCAGTAAGTAGCGCAATCAGGACAGTAACGGGCACCGAGCCCCAGCTTTCCACGTCTGGTGGCACTTCTGACGGGCGATTCATCGCCGATATCTGCCCGCAGATTGTAGAGATAGGCCCCCGGAACGCTACGATTCACAAGATTAATGAATACGTGGAGCTGAAAGATCTGGAACAGTTGCCAGAAATTTACCGATTGACGATGGAGCGCTTGCTGCCGCTTTCATCGCCCGCCTGAACCCTGATCCGGTGAGATGGGTATGTGATGATGCCACTATAAGCGGCAACATGCCCGATTTCAACCCTGCCCTTGGCGTATGCTCATATGTATGATGAGGCCCAGACCCAGCTATACAGTTTGCGCGATCTGCTCCGCTTTGCCGTAAGCCGGTTTAACGAGGCTGGTCTTTTTTTTGGCCATGGCTCTGCCTCAGCATACGATGAAGCAGCCTATCTTATCCTGCATACCCTTCACCTTCCGCTCGATCGGCTGGAACCCTTTCTTGACGCTCGTCTCACTGTAACTGAACGGGAGCAGGTGTTGAATGTGATTCACCGCCGTGCAATCGAGAAAATCCCGGCGGCATACATCACCGGGGAAGCCTGGCTGGGGGATTTCAGTTTTTATGTGGACAAACGGGTAATCGTGCCGCGCTCCTTCATTGCGGAGCTATTGCGGGAGCAACTTTCTCCATGGATAGAAGAACCCGATGGTATCCAGTCGGCGCTCGATCTTTGCACAGGCTCCGGATGCCTCTCGGTACTGCTTGCCCACGCTTTCGAAAATGCGCGAATCGATGCGACCGACGTCTCCAATGACGCGCTTCAGGTCGCCCGGAGAAACGTAGGGGATTACCATCTGCAGGACAGGATCAGCGTTATCCAGTCCGATTTATTTGCCGGGCTGGTGGGACGCCGTTACGACCTGATCGTCAGCAATCCACCCTACGTCAGCGCCGCATCGATGACGGCTCTTCCCGAGGAATATCGCCATGAACCGCGCGATGCTCTGGCAGGAGGCACAGACGGGCTGGATGTGATTCGGAGGATAATCCATGAGGCATCCAGTCATTTGACTGATGAGGGAATAGTGATCGTCGAGATCGGCCATAATCGTGAGATACTGGAAGATGCTTTCCCTGGAATTCCCTTCACCTGGCTCGAAACCAGCGCTGGAGATGAGCTGGTTTTTCTGCTCACGCGCGAGCAACTGCCGCAACAATCGCAAACAATCTGAGCTAAGCAACAAGTTCCAGTAGGCGCCTGGTCTCCGCCTCGTCCAGTTCTATTGATTTTCCCCGTTTCAAACGAGGCGGCAAATTTATCGGACCGAAACGTACGCGCATCAGGCGGCTCACCATCAACCCCACTGCTTCGAACAGGCGGCGCACTTCGCGGTTCCGACCCTCCTTCAAGGTCACACGATACCAGCGATTGGATCCCTCACCGCCTTCGTCCGACAACTGGTCGAATTTTGCCAACCCGTCTTCCAATTCAACTCCCGATGTCAGCGCCCGAGTCTGCTCCTCCGTCAAACGTCCGATAATTCTCACCGCGTATTCGCGCTCGACTTCAAAGCGGGGGTGCATCAATCGATTAGCCAGTTCGCCATCCGTAGTAAAAATCAGCAGGCCGCTGGTATTGTAATCAAGCCTGCCGATCGAGATCCATTTGGACGAGCGCAACTGCGGGAGCTTGTCAAATACCGAGGGGCGGCCTTGCGGATCATCACGACTGACGATTTCCCCTTCCGGTTTATGATAAAGCAGCACGCGGGGCAAACGCCCAGCCGGCCTGATATGAATGACGCGCTTGCCAACGCGCACTATGTCGGTGGGCCCTACCCGGTCGCCAACACGCGCCACCTTTCCATTGATGGTTGCCTGGCCAGCCGCTATCAGCTCCTCCATTTCCCTGCGCGATCCCAACCCCGCCTGAGCCAATAATTTCTGCAGCTTTTGCGTCTGCGCAGGGGGCAGATTCGCCTTAGCAGAATTCATGGAAGAGATTATCCTGGTTTTTGGTTTCAAGGATTAAGAGAAGACTAAGGGGAATGAAGGGGTAAGGGGATATGGGATCGAAAGCCTTGAGGCGACATCAACTGTTGAGGTATGTTGCAGAATTGCCTCTAAACTTCTCGGCGCTCAATCACGGCCTGAGCCAATGTGCCGCTATCCACGTGTTCAAGCTCGCCGCCAACGGGTAGGCCACGCGCGATCCGGCTGACCTTCAGGCCCTTTCCGCGCAGCATTTCACCGATATAGTGAGCAGTAGCCTCGCCTTCAACTGTGAAGTTCGTCGCAAGCACGACTTCCTTTACAGTCCCGTCCTGAGCTCGCTTTAGCAAGTGGGTCAGATGGATGTCCCGTGGGCCGATACCGTCCAATGGAGAAAGCCTGCCCATGAGCACAAAATACAGGCCCTTGTAACAGTGGGCCTGCTCGATCATCAATAAATCCGCAGGCATCTCGACCACGCACAGCAATGAAGCATCTCGCTGATGAGATCTGCATAACTCGCACACAATCTCTTCAGTAAAGTTGTTGCATTTCTCGCAATGCCTGATGTGTTGCAACGCATAATCGAGCGAATCCGCCAGGCGCTGCGCACCCTCGTGATCTCTCTGCAGAAGATGGTAAGCCATACGCTGTGCAGACCTGGGACCTACTCCGGGCAGGCAGCGTAATGCGTTCATCAGGTCATCGAGACCGCGGGGCGTCTTCATTTGGGCAAAAAATGCAGGCCGGTGAAGCAGGGCCAGTCGGGTGTATCGGAACGAACCAGCGCCGCTCCAAGGCTGAGCTGGCTTATGCCGGGCTTTTTACGAAAGTCAAAACAACAATTGCGAAAACGAAAAATTAGAATGGCAGTTTCATTCCGGGCGGCAAATTCAGCCCTGAGGTAAACCCGGCCATTTTTTCCTGTGTGGTGGACTCTACCCGGCGCACTGCGTCGTTTACTGCCGCAGCAATAAGATCTTCCAGCATTTCCTTATCATCACCCATAAGAGCGCTGTCGATACTGACCCGCCTCACGTCATAGCGGCAAGTCATAACCACCTTGACCATACCCGCGCCGGATTGACCTTCAACTTCTATCGAAGCCAACTTCTCCTGCATGGCTTTCATATTTTCCTGCATTTGCTGAGCTTGTTTCATTAGATTGCCCAGGCCACCTTTCATCATTTTGACCTCCGCTATTGAATGGGTTTGATCGACGAGACAATCAGTTTTGCATCGAAGTTTTCTACCAGTTCCCGTACAAAGGGGTCTGACTCGATTGCTGCAGTAGCTTGCGATTGCCTCTCCTGCTTTTCACGATTCTCCAGCTCTGCAAGACTCATGCCTGTGATGACCCCAACTGAAACCTTCAGCCGGACTGGCTTGCCAAGGTGCTCCCGAAGGGCGGCCTGCAACCTGTCCTGATATGATTTATCCATCAAATGCCGCTGGATTTCAGGCACGCACAATTCTATTTCCTCAGGCGAAAAATACTTTACCTCGCTGTGCTGCGCCAACATTTTTGTCATCCCGCTCAATTTCAGCTGGTTTGTCAGGGCCAGCCAACGGTCACTGTCCAACGTTCCAACGGAATTCGAACTTCTAACGGAATTCGAACTTCCAATGGGATGCAAACTTCCTGCCCTTGTCTCTGCTGCCTCCTCAAGGGCCGCTACCCCAGCGATATGAGCAGCGGCGGAATTCGCCCCGACCTGAGCTTCCGACGGGATGTTTTTATTCTCCGCACCCGAAGGGTCCTCTCTCAAGGCGCCGCCATTTCTTGTTGAGGAAGAAGCTTCCGGGATATTGCCAGATGTTATTGCCGCCCCCATGTATGGGTCTTCCGGCATGAAAGCCAGCATCCGCATGAGCGTCATCGTGAAACCGGCGTATTCGTCCGGCGCCCGGCTCAAGTCTTCGCGGCCATTGATCGCGATCTGATAAAATAATTGCACATCTTCAGGTGAAAACATCCCGGCCAGTGCCATGAGTCGCGTCCGCTCGGGCATATCCTCATCGATAGCCGATGGCACTATCTGTGCCAGGGCCACCCGATGCAGCAAGGTAGCCAACTCCTGCAACGCAGCGTCAAGCGACAGGCTGCGGGTTTCCATAACATCGGCTACTTCCAGCATACGTGAGCCGTTCTTCTGCGATAAAGCGTCCAAAAGATCGTAGAGATAAGCCTGGTCAATGGCGCCCAGCATGCTGCGCACCCCAGTCTCTTCAATTCCGCCCTCGCCAAAGGCAATCGCCTGATCCAGCATGCTGAGGGCGTCCCGCATGCTGCCTTGGGCAGACCGCGCCAGCAATTGTATTGATGCGATATCGCAGCTGATGTGCTCCTGTTCAAGCACGTGCTTGAGGTGCGCAACAATGAGTTGAAGCGGGATCTGCTTCAGATTAAATTGCAGGCACCGGGACAAAACTGTTACAGGAATTTTTTGAGGATCAGTGGTAGCAAGAATAAACTTGACGTGTTCCGGCGGCTCTTCCAGAGTTTTCAGCATGGCATTGAATGCCGATTTGGAAAGCATATGGACTTCGTCGATGATATATACCTTGTAGCGGGCAGCCGTAGGTGCGTAAAGTGCGTTTTCCAGCAGTTCCCGCATCTTGTCCACTTGAGTATTTGAAGCGGCATCCAGCTCGACCAGATCGATGAAACGCCCGCTGTCAATCTCTGTGCAGGCCGAACACACGCCGCACGGATCGGAACTTACCCCTGCCTGGCAGTTGAGCGCTTTGGCCAGGATGCGCGCAATTGTCGTCTTGCCAACGCCCCGGGTGCCAGTAAACAGGTAGGCATGATGCAGCCGTTTTTGATCAAGGGCGTTGGTAAGCGCCCGGACCACGTGATCCTGTCCGGTCAGATCAACGAAGCGCTTGGGACGCCATTTGCGGGCGAGAACTTGAGTCTGCGACACGATATTTAAAGGAAACGGATGATTACTCGGGTCGCGCCAACGACTGAAAATCCAAGAACAGCAATGGCGTAGGCATCTTCAAGCGGAAAACGGCCGAACCGCCCTACATTGACGCCGATCGGGCCGTGCATGACTCCGTGTATAGGGGTGGCGAGCCTGATCCCCGGCACTTGCAAAAAATAGCTGTGGCTGCTTCCTTCCGGACCTGACCAGGTTCACTACTGTGCAATGCGGGGAGGCCCGCCATGAAACTGAAACATAAAAATCTTAAGTAGAACTTTTGCTTTTCCTCGGTGCGCTATTTTGCACGTAGTCCGTGCCCACGTCTACTGCGCGGATAAGGACGGGACTGTCTGATTGCAGAAAACCTTACAGGAAAACCGGCATAGAGACGGTTGCCAGGAGCGGTTGCACCAAGACGATCGGTTGGGCTGGCAGCTCTCGCGGTCTCGAACGCTGTTAAAACCTGCGCAAAACTTCGCGTACTGCCACGTGCGCCTAAGGATCAGAGGCGTGAAGAAACGTGGTTATGATCGTTATGATGGTCAATGGGTGGTTGCGGGGGCAGGATTTGAACCTACGACCTTCGGGTTATGAGCCCGACGAGCTGCCAGACTGCTCCACCCCGCCGGAGAATAATAGCAGGCCTGACGATTAAGATCAATCTACTCGACCGAGTTTCGAACGCCGCCCGATTGAAATTGATCCAGGCTTGCGATAGGCAAAAACGTAAAATCGGGGGTTATCAAGCATCTAAGCAACAATGCCCGCTGCTTCGTAAGGGTTCAGATTGCGCGGTTCGCTTATGAGAGTTAGCGCACAGAGCAGCACTCAAAGTAAAGGCAATATAACGCGGCTATAAATGTCCGGAAAGCAGAGGCGCTGTGCAATAAGAAGCGGTCCTTTTTAACTGTAAGTATCCACACGACAACAGCATTTCATAATATGATGAAGTTCTGCCTGGGTATAGCGACATTGTCATCCAACGGGGGTCCGTGGTTTCGTACGGCTCACGGCAAGAGCAGGCACATTTCTGGATGACAACTACGATAGATTTTGATCATCTTATGGTAAGTGAATCTGAAATTCGTGGAGCGAAAATCCTGATCGTTGACGATCAGGAACAAAACATCCAGTTGCTGGAGCATATGCTCGCGGCAGCAAACTATACTTCAGTTACCTCAACAACAGACCCAACTAAGGTTTATGAACTTCATCAGCAGAATCGTTATGATCTGATTCTGCTCGATCTGAAAATGGCGGGAATGGATGGGTTCCAGGTGCTAAACGCGCTTAAGGACATCGAATCCGACAACTATCTCCCTGTCCTGGTTGTCACTGCAAACCCTGACGCCAAATTGCGCGCGCTTCAGTCCGGAGCCAAGGATTTCGTCAGCAAGCCTTTTGATATGGCCGAAGTGCTGGCCCGCGTTCACAACCTCCTGGAGGTGCGGCTGCTGCACCAGAAAACCCTCAACTATGCCCGGGCACAGGAGTTAAGGGCGCTGCATGACCCCTTGACCGGGCTCGCAAACCGCACGCTTTTGGTAGAGCGAGTCTCGCAGGCAATCATCCACGCAAAACGAAACAACGGCATTATGGCTGTGGTGTATCTGGACCTGGATGAATTCCGGGAAATCAATAATACGATGGGACACGACGCGGGAGACTCGATTCTAAAACTGGTCGCCGCCCGCCTGGTGGCGTCCGTGCGCCAGGAAGATACGGTCGCCCGCCTGGGTGGCGACGAATTTGTGATCGCGATGCCGCATGCGAACAGTATTGAGGGCGTTGAACTCGCGGCAGACAAAGTGGTAAAAGCGCTGTCCCAACCTTATCAGCTTGAGGGAAACTGTGTCACCCTGACGGCAAGCGCAGGCGTAGGGCTTTATCCCCTCCACGGGAAAAATGTAAACACTCTTCTGAAGAATGCGGATATGGCTCTGCTGGAAGCGAAGCAGGCAAGCAAGAACACATACCGGTTTTCCGGGCGGGTTAACGTCTGAACTTCTTTCCACTTCAAGAGCTTCTTCCCAGCGGTAGGGATGAGTTCTGGTTTTGCCAAAGATCAGCGCGGATGGACAAAGCGAGCATGTGTGCGCAGACGTTTAGCAGGTAAAAAATGGAGAAAATTGCCGCATTCGACCACTTTTGGATGTCGTCTATATCCTCTTATTACTAAAGTTGAACGGGATAAAAAATTAATCAATTGATGAAATGGACAGGGCAGAAATAAATGATTAGCAAACGCGACATTCTCAACGCGACGATCCTGATCGTAGACGATCAGGATGCCAACGTCCGCTTGCTTGAGCAGATGCTGAGCGATGCAGGTTATACGCATGTGGCTTCCACGATGAATCCACGCGAGGTATGTGACCTATACCGGGAAAACAGATACGATCTGATACTGCTTGATTTACAGATGCCGGGCATGGATGGCTTTCAGGTGCTGGAAGGACTGAAGCAGATTGAAACGGACGGATACCTGCCGGTGCTTGTCATCACCGCCCAGCCAGGGCATAAACTGCGCGCGCTGCAAGCGGGCGCGAAGGATTTTGTTAGCAAGCCGTTCGACTTGGTGGAAGTCCAGACAAGGATTCACAACATGCTGGAAGTGCGACTGCTGTATAAAAAGCTAAAGAATTATAATGAAGAGTTGGAACGGACTGTCGCGGAGCGAACTGCAGAACTGCGTGAGAGCGAGTCCCGCTTTCGCCGTCTGACTGAACTGGCCTCTGACTGGTATTGGGAGCAAGATGAAAAGGGCCACTTTACAAAAGTATACGGACCAGTTCTTGAAATGCTCGGGATCACGGTTGATACGTTGATGGGTGAACCCAAAGGGAATAAGGGAGCGCACTGGAATGAAGCCGAGTATACGGCATTCAAATCAAATATTGCCTCGCGGCGGCCTTTTCTCGATTTTGTCTATACTCGTACGAAGTTAGACGGCTCTCAGCAATATTTAATGGTAAGTGGCGAACCGATGTTCGATTCGGCGGGCCGCTTTACCGGCTACCGAGGCATAGGCAAGGATGTCACGGATAGCATGCAACCCAAGCATGACGCCTAGACCTCTCGAGTCCTTCGCACGTCGCATTGCGGGCAAAGACGGAGTAATTCATAAGGTAAGGGCCCGGCACGAAGATAATGGGGCTTGAACTTACTCTCCAGTAGCCCTGAGCTTCTTTCCAATCTGCAACTTCTTTTCCGGTCACCTGTGTAAATTCCACCACCTGAGAGCGATCTATAGAGGTGGCGTGACAGGATTTACGAGCCGCTTCGGCGCTATTTCACGCCGGGCTGTAACTTCTCCCAAGCCTAGAAAACAATTTTCCTCATCGTACACCCTCACCTTCTCGTCTTCCCTCAAGCTGTGCTCGGAAGTGTAATTCTCGACTTTTCGGCCCTGCCGTAGCGAAGCAGCGGCCATTTCACTCAACTTCACCGCTGGTAATTCCCCCGCGAGATGATCCACGGGCAGCAGGCAATGGTCACGCTGCTCCAACGGGGTCTTCTCCACCGTCTCCAGGGTAAAGGCGTCGTTCACCGAAAACGACCGAAGAGCAGTACGCCGCAAAGCAGTGAGATACGCCCCGCCATATCCAAGCGCACGCCCAATATCTTCCGCCAATGTCCTCACGTAAGTACCTGTACCGCATCTGACCACAATGCGCATCTCATCATTTGAGAGCGCTTCCGCGTATAACTCATGAATGAGAATCTCACGGGGTGGCCGGTCGACTTCTACACCTTCCCGCGCATAAAGATACATGGGTTTCCCTTTATGCTTTAGAGCGCTGTACATCGGTGGCGTCTGCATGATCGCGCCGATAAACGTTTGCAGCACCATATTTACCTGTAACAGCGTCAGATCCTTCTCCGAAGCTCCCCCGCGCGCCCGCGAAATCTCGCCTTCCGCATCTCCGGTGGTGCTGGTATAGCCCAGTCTTAGCGTGGCTTCGTAAGTTTTGCCTGCTCCGAGCAACAAGGAGGAGAACTTGGTAGCCTCTCCGAAGCAGATCGGCAATAATCCGGTTGCCATCGGATCAAGCGTACCGGTATGCCCAGCCTTGCTCGCTGCAAACATCCGTTTGGCAATTTGAAGAGCCTGATTGGAAGAGACGCCCCGCGGTTTATCGAGCAGAAAAACACCGCTGAGCTCTCGCTTGAGGCAACGTGAAGATAGACCTCGAGGTTTCAAATAGGAAAATGAATCAAGTATTGCCCGGTTCTTTCGGGGAACGCTCCTTGGCTACCGCCTCATCTATGAGGTGGGCCAGGCGCACACCACGCTCTACCGACTCGTCGTAGATGAAATGGAGTTGTGGTATTACCCGAAGCTTCAAACGATGCGACAAATGGCTGCGCAAAAAACCAGCCGAATGTTCCAATCCGTTGGCAGTCAGAAAATTATCGCTCGCATTTCCCAAGGTCGTGTAAAAAACCTTGGCGTTACTATAGTCATGGCTCACTTCCACTCCTGTAAGGGTGATCATCCCAATACGGGGGTCTTTCAATTCGTTGCGAATGAGGTCCGATAACTCACGCTGAATCTGGTCAGCGACGCGTAACGCGCGCGGGTAATCCTTAGGCATAATTTTTCGGTACCAGGCAAACCTGCTCTATAGAGTGCGTGCGACTTCAACGATTTCATACGTTTCGATCTGATCACCCGTCTGGATGTCATTGAAGTTTTTGAGCGTTAGTCCGCATTCGAACCCGGCGCGCACTTCCTTCACGTCGTCCTTGAAGCGCTTCAATGAATCCAGTTCGCCACTGTGGATCAACTGTCCGTTGCGTATCAGCCGGATCAACGACGCCCGTTTGACAACCCCTTCCAGTACGTAGCAACCGGCTACTGCGCCTACCTTGGAAATCCGGAAAACTTCCCGGATTTCGACCAGCCCGGTTATATTTTCCCGTCGGTCAGGTGCCATCATCCCCGACAGCGCGGCCTTGATTTCATCTACCGCCTCGTAGATGATGCTGTAATAACGGACATCGACTCCGCTGGAAGCGATGAGCTTACGTGCGACCGAATCGGCCCGGCTGTTGAACCCGATCACCACCGCCTTGGAAGCCAAAGCCAGGTTAATGTCAGATTCGGTTATCGCACCCACGCCGCTATGGATGATGTTCACCTTGACCTCATCCGTCGAAAGCCGCTGCAATGCATGCGTCAGTGCCTCGTACGAGCCCTGTACATCCGCTTTGATGATAAGCGGAAGCACTTTTACCTCGCCCTTCTGCTCAAATACATTTTCAAGCTTCGCAGCCTGTTGTCTCGCCAGCTTCACGTCACGGAATTTCCCTTGGCGGAAGAGTGCAATTTCACGAGCTTTCCGCTCATCGGCCAGCGCGATGACCTCTTCCCCAGCCATGGGGACTTCAGACAGGCCTTGAATCTCCGCAGGTATGGAAGGCCCGGCTTTTTCGATGGCCTTACCGGTCTCGTCGAGCATAGCCCGCACCCGGCCAAATACCGCACCAGCCAGAAGGATATCACCACGCCTTAACGTTCCCGACTGCACCAGTATGGTCGCCACCGGGCCGCGCCCCTTGTCCAGGCGCGATTCGATGACAATCCCCCTGGCAGCGGCATCAACAGGTGCGCTAAGCTCCAGGACTTCCGCCTGAAGCAGCACGCTTTCCAGAAGAGAGTCGATTCCTTGTCCAGTCTTTGCTGACACCTCGGCGAACATGGTATCGCCCCCCCAGTCTTCAGGCACGACCTGGTGAGTCACGAGTTCCTGCTTGATACGCTCGGGATTAGCTTCCGGTTTGTCGACTTTCGTTACCGCAACAACGATTGGCACTTTCGCCGCCTTGGCATGATGGATCGCCTCAACCGTCTGCGGCATTACGCCATCGTCCGCCGCTACGACCAATATCACCAGATCAGTCACTTTTGCGCCTCGGGCGCGCATCGCGGTAAAGGCCTCATGGCCGGGTGTGTCCAAAAACGTCACCGTCCCCCGCTCCGTTTCCACGTGATATGCCCCGATATGCTGCGTAATACCTCCGGCTTCTCCAACCGCCACACGGGTGCGACGTATGTAATCCAGAAGAGAGGTCTTGCCATGGTCAACGTGACCCATAACAGTGACTACGGGCGCACGCGGCTCAATCTTGGTTCCTACCGGAGGCAATTCAGTATCCGCCAAAAAAGCCTCGGGACTGTCAAGGGTGGCATATTTGGCGACGTGCCCCAGTTCCTCGACCACGATCATCGCGGTTTCCTGATCCAGCATCTGATTAATGGTTACCATATTTCCCATCTTCATCAGAGCCTTAATGACCTCTGCGGCTTTGACGGACATTTTCTGGGCGAGCGCACCTACCGAAATGGTTTCCGGCACGAATACTTCATGCACAATTGGCTCGGTCGGCGCGAAAAAGCTGTGAGCGGTTTGCTCCTCTGCGGAAGTTTTGTTATTTTTATCCTTGCGCCCACGCCAGCCCTTGGCACCCGGGATATCTCCACGCGTCCTGAGTCCACGCTTTTCAACTCTTTCATCTTTCCAAACGACCTGCTTGGTCTGTTTCTTTTTCTTTTCAGCCTTCGCTGCCTTATCCTCGGGTTTGACAACCGGTTTATGCAGAGTACCTTCGGTCGTGGGAACTTGCGGCTGAGCTTCCTGAACGCCAGCCGCCGTAGTTTCTGCTGGAGGAACAGCAGCACCCGCCGCCGCCTCAGCCGGGGCTGCAGGTGATGGAGGAACGGCAGTTGAAGAAGCGGGCTCAGATTCTTTTACCTCGGCCCCCGCAGGTTTTTGGCGTAGCTTCTTTTCTCTGAGTTCCGCGGTCTGCCGGGCAATCAGTTCAGCTTGTTTTCTTGCTTCCTCCTGACGCAATGCCAGTTGCGCGGCATCCAGGACCGGGGCGACCGACGCTGGAGCCTGCGCAGGGGACGGCTCCGGTTTCCGGACCACAGCGGCCACCTTGTCGCTCAGGTCGCTTCTGACAAGAACACGCTTCTTGCGGACTTCCACCTGTATGCTGCGCGGCTTTCCGGTACTGTCAGCCTTCTTGATTTCAGAAGTCTGCCTGCGGGGGAGGGAAATCTTTCCTTTTTCCTCCTTCGCGCCATGAATCCTCCGCAAATACTCGAGGAGTTGCGTTTTATCCGTTTCGGTCAGACTGTCCTCAGTCTGACGTTTGCTGACGCCGGCAGCCCTGAGCTGCTCCAGCAGCACTGCTGGCAGCACGCCCAGTTCACTTGCAAACTGTTCTACATTCATTTGAGCCATTAATTACCTTTTAATGCTGCGCCTTCCATGCTTAAATCAAGCAAACCACGGGGCACGTGCCGCCATGATCAATTGCCGGGCTCTCTCAGGATCCATCTCAATCATTTCGACCAGATCATCAACCGCAAGATCAGCCAGGTCCTCTTGCGTATTCACCCCCTTGGAGGCGAGCTCCCGAGCAGTCTGATTGTCCATTCCCTCCAGTGACAGCAGGTCTTCCGCCATATTCTCCACTTTCTCTTCGGTCACGATGGCCTCCGTCAGCAGGGCGTTGCGCGCCCTGGTTCGCAACTCGTTGATCGTCTGTTCATCAAACGCCTCGATTTCCAGCATTTCGTTAAGCGGGACATAAGCCACTTCCTCAAGTGTAGTAAACCCTTCCTGTATCAAAATGTCCGCGACCTCCTCGTCGACGTCGAGTTTTTCCATGAAGAGCTCTCTAAGTACCGAAAACTCCTCTTCATTTTTTGCCTGCGACTCTTCCATCGTCATGATGTTGAGTTCCCAGCCCGTCAATTCCGAAGCCAGCCGGACATTCTGACCCCCACGGCCGATCGCCTGAGCGAGGTTATCCTCATCCACCACGATATCCATGCTGTGTTTTTCCTCGTCGACGAGGATACTGCTGATCTCGGCGGGGGCGAGCGCATTAATCACAAAGGTTGCCGGATCCTCCGCCCACAATATGATGTCTACCCTTTCGCCGGCCAACTCGCCTGTCACCGCCTGCACTCTGGAACCGCGCATGCCCACGCATGTACCGATCGGGTCGACCCGCGGGTCATTGGATTTGACCGCGATCTTTGCGCGGGAACCCGGATCTCTCGCGGCAAGCTTGATTTCCAGCAAACCCTCCTCGATTTCAGGAACTTCCAGCTCAAATAGTTTTATCAGAAACTGCGGCGCGATCCGTGACAGCACCAACTGGGGGCCCCGGGCAGTACGATCGACCTTATGCAAATAGGCGCGCACACGATCGCCCACACGCAAGTTCTCCTTCGGGATCATCTGATCGCGTGGCAACGCGGCCTCGACCCTCCCGGATTCCACGATCGCGTTTCCACGCTCCATACGTTTGATCGTTCCGGTGACCATGAATTCCCCGCGCTCGAGAAAATCATTGAGAATCTGCTCGCGTTCTGCATCACGTATTTTCTGGAATATCACTTGCTTGGCGGCTTGGGCGCCGATGCGCCCGAACTCGACGGGCTCCAGCACTTCTTCGATAAACTCATCCTGCTTGATCTCGGGATCGCGAAGCAACGCGTCGCTCAGCGCAATCTGACGAGCAGGCTCTTCCACAGCATCGTCGGGAACAACCTGCCACCGGCGCAGGGCCTGGTAATCACCAGTTTGATGGTCGATTGACACGCGCACATCAGCGTCCTCATGAAAACGCTTTTTAGTAGCAGATGCCAGAGCCGATTCAAGTGCGACAAAGACAATGTCTTTCTCGACATTTTTCTCTCGCGCCAACGCATCCACCAACAGCAAAACCTCGCGGGTCATGTTACCTCCAGCCAATATTTCTCGGACGATCATAATTTGGGAACCAAACGAGCCTTTTCAAGATTATTCAACTCAAAATCAAGAATTTTCCCGTCTACTTCCAGCTTCAACACCCCGTCATTCACTTCACGCACAATCCCGACAAAATTCCTTTGGCCCTGCAACGCAACGCGCAATTTCAGTCTAGCCGACTCGCCAGCGAAGCGGATAAAATCAGAGGCCTTTTTCAGCGGCCGGTCCAGCCCAGGCGAAGAAACCTCCAGCCGATCGTATTCAATATTCTCAACTGCGAACAGCCTGCTCAAATGATTGCTGACCGCTACGCAATCGTCGACGTCGACACCCCCGGGTTTATCTATGAACACCCGTAACAGCCTGCCTCCCGAAACCCGTTCCACATCCACCAACTCGTAACCCAGCCCACTCAAGGTTGAGTCAAGCAATTCGTACAGATTCATGGCCCACCGACACAAACAAAAAATGGGCTGAAAAGAGCCCATAGTTATCGCTATCTTACCAAAAATTTATAGTTATTGAAATAGATAGTTAAGTAATTATAGTTGTTGCCGGGATCACTTCCAAGAGTCTCAGAAAACATCTTTCGGCCGGACAATAAATGTGCTGGGGGCAAGTCCCCTGATAAAATACACATCGCGCTGCGCCATCCTGACAAGTGCGGTAGATGGAAGTGGAGACCCCAGGAAACCTGAGGCCAGGAAACCTCAGTAAATAGGATGTACAATTCGGCAAAAAGCATTTTCCCGGCAAGAAACGGAGATACTGTGTCCACCCTCAAATCCATCCTGAATGAAACCCGAGTATTCCCGCCAGAACCCGCCTTTGTTAAGCAGGCCAACGTGTCGGGAATGGAAGCTTACCGTAGCCTTTGCGCTGAAGCAGAAAGCGACCTGTCCGCGTTCTGGGGCAGGCTGGCGCGGGAGCATGTAATTTGGCACAAGCCTTTTACACGGATACTGGATGAAAGCAACCATCCTTTTTTCAAGTGGTTTGATGATGGCGAGCTGAACATTTCCTACAATTGCCTTGACCGCCACCTTGCCACCCAGCCGGACAAAATCGCCATCATCTTCGAAGCGGATGACGGCAAATCCACTTCGGTTACCTATCGAGAGCTTCATGGCCGTGTATGCCGGCTCGCCAATGGGCTCAAATCGCGGGGTATCTGCAAGGCAGACCGCGTTATTATCTATATGCCAATGAGCATTGAAGCCGTGGTTGCGATGCAGGCCTGTGCACGCATAGGTGCAACGCATTCTGTGGTGTTTGGCGGTTTTTCCGCCAAAAGCCTGCATGAACGAATCAGGGATGCGGGGGCAGTGGCCGTGGTCACAGCCGATGAACAGCACCGAGGGGGGAAAATCAATCATCTCAAAGCCGCGGTTGACGAAGCACTCGCGATGGGTGGAACCGATTTCGTGAAATCAGTAATCGTTTACAAGCGGGGCGAAGGGAATCCGCCGTTAAATACACCGCGCGACATCTGGTGGCACGAGCTGACCCATGAGCAGGACGACGTATGCGAGCCTGAATGGGTCAATGCCGAGCACCCGTTATTCACGCTCTACACCTCCGGCTCTACGGGTAAGCCGAAGGGTATCCAGCACTCGACCGGCGGTTATCTCCTCGGAACCATCGTCAGCATGCTATGGGTATTCGATTACAAGCCCACCGATGTTTTTTGGTGTACAGCGGACGTAGGCTGGGTTACCGGGCACAGTTATGTCGCATACGGTCCGCTTGCGGTCGGGGCCACTCAGGTCGTGTTTGAAGGTGTGCCGAGCTATCCTGACGCGGGCCGATTCTGGAAAATGATCCAGAACCATAAAGTGACCACCTTTTATACCGCGCCCACTGCCATTCGTTCGCTTATCAAACTGGGCGCGGACCTTCCCGGCCAATACGATCTCTCTTCCTTGCGCCTGCTGGGGTCCGTAGGCGAACCGATCAACCCGGAAGCGTGGATGTGGTATTACACGGTCGTGGGTAAGTCCCGTTGCCCGATAGTGGATACTTGGTGGCAGACTGAGACAGGCAGCCACATGATCGCTCCCCTACCCGGCGCTGTACCTCTCAAACCAGGTTCCTGCACCTTGCCGCTGCCGGGAACAATGGCAGCAATTGTTGATGAAGCGGGTCATGACGTCCCCGACGGCAAGGGAGGGTTTCTCGTAATCAAACGTCCCTTTCCATCTCAGGCCCGCACCTTGTGGGGGGATCCGGAACGCTTCAGGAAAACCTATTTTCCGGAAGAGCTGGGAGGCCGGTATTATCTTGCGGGGGACTCAGCCAATCGCGACCTGGATGGCTATTTCTGGATCATGGGTCGCATTGACGACGTGCTCAACGTGTCGGGCCATCGGCTCGGAACGATGGAGATTGAATCGGCGCTGGTGGCCAGCCCTCTGGTCGCGGAAGCGGCAGTGGTAGGGAAGCCTGACGAAATCAAGGGCGAAGCCATCGTGGCGTTTGTAGTGCTGAAAGGCGCTCGCGCTCAAGGTGCAGGTGCTCTTCATACCGCAACTGAATTACGAAACTGGGTCTCCAATGAAATTGGTCCCATCGCACGGCCGGATGAGATACGGTTTGGCGACAACCTGCCTAAAACTCGCTCCGGCAAAATCATGCGTCGCCTGCTGCGCACGCTGGCAAGAGGCGAAGAAATTACCCAGGACGTTTCGACTCTGGAAAACCCCGGAATACTCGAGCAGTTGAAACAGCCGATCGCTTAGCTGCGGCAACCCGGAATGAACAACAGGCAGCCTCGGAACCCAGCTCTAGATAGAAATAAAGGCTGAATCGTTGCCATCAACTACCCGTCTCCCGCGTGTCACCGATTACGGCTTCGGCATTAGCGCAATCGACGCGAATTATCTCCGTCCAGGGCTCGCAGCAGTCCACCTGATGGTGGAAGGCGGGAAGGCCGCCTTGGTCGATACGGGCACCTCATCCACGGCGGCCGGGCTGATCGAGGTACTGAGAATCCGAAACCTGGATCCCGCGGATATCGTATATGTGTTCGTGACGCATATTCATCTCGATCATGCCGGCGGGGCGGGTGAGCTCATGCACCGTCTCCCCAATGCAAGGCTCGTGGTGCATCCCAGAGGCGCCCGCCACATGGCCGACCCTGCCAAACTCGTCGCCAGCGCCATGTCGGTCTATGGAGAGGCCGAATTCAAGCGCATATATGGAACGATCCGGGCCGTGGATGCCAGCCGGATTATCGAGGCGCCGGACGGATTCAGCCTGGATTTCAACGGAAGGCCGCTACTTTTCCTCGATACCCCAGGCCATGCGCGCCACCACTATTGTATTTTCGACAGCCGCAGCCAATCATTTTTTACAGGGGATACTTTCGGCATTTCTTATCGTGAGTTCGACGTGGACGGGATGGAGTTTGTCTTCCCTACGACAACACCGGTGCAGTTCGATCCCATGGCCGCGCACGCCTCTCTGGAGAGGCTCATGGGTTACAGCCCTACCCACGCGTTTCTCACCCACTATGGACGTATTGGCCACCTGACCCGCCACGCAGGGGAGTTGCACGAACTGATCGACGCGCATGTCGATATTGCCAGGAGACTGCGTGCTGCGCCCAGCAGGCATAATGCGCTGGTGGAGGAACTCGGAAACCTGCTGCTACGCAGGGTCGTTATGCACGGCTGCAAATTGCCGGAGGAAGAAATTCGTGACCTGCTGAGCCTGGATGTTGGGCTTAATGCCCAGGGATTGGAGAACTGGCTGGATCAAGGGCAAAAAAAGCATTGAAAGAGATATTAAGGCGTTGGTCCCGCCTGCCGCACCCTCTCAAAAAAACATATGGCCGCGGCTGCCGCGGCATTTAATGATTCCGTTCCGCCGGGCATGGGGATGACGACATGTTCGCTCGCCATCGCCAATATCTTCTCCGATAAGCCGGCTCCCTCATTGCCGAAAACAAACGCGACCGCTCCTGTTAACGTAGTCTGGTAAAGGCTCATTTTCGCCTTCAGGGAAGTTGCAATTACCGTGCCATCAAACGTGCTGGCAATATGCGCCAGATCAGACTGCTCGTGTATGCGCAGCAAAAAGTGCGCACCCATCGCGGCGCGCAGCGTAGCGGGCGACCAGGCGTCCGCACAACCTTCGGAAAGATATGCATCACTTGCGCCTGCGGCAGCGGCGGAGCGAAGTATTGAACCCAGATTTCCAGGATTCTGCATAGCTTCGAGCAACACGGAAAAACTGGCTTCCCTCCCACTGGCTCGTACGGGAATATCTTCAGCTTTGGGAACGGACACGAGCGCCATGATACCGGTGGGGGTTTTTACCGGGGAAGCAGCCTGGAACAGGCTGTTTGGCAACATAATCGCTTTCGTGCCTGTTTTGCCCTCTTCCTCCACCAGCAAGCGCTTTATCTCACCGCCGTCCCAACCTGTTTCGCTCACAATCAACCATTTGGGCTCGCCGAGTGCCCGACGATACGCGCTGATCAGGTGAATGCCGTCAAGAAGGGTTAACCCGGCCGTCTTGCGTTCCTGCGCAGACGCTGCCAGCTTGATCAATTGTTTGAAAAATGCGTTATCGCGAGAGGTGATGAACTTCATCCGTAAACACGTGCTCTCCTCCCCAGCAACTCAAGCGCGCTCAAGGCAAAATTTGTATCGCAATTACCCCGCAATAACATTTCACCGCTCACCGTTCATCTGGGTTTCCTTGCTCTACTTCGGCATCACTGCCCGCGAAGGGTTCCATTGCAATGGCCTGGTATTTGACCTCCAGTATCTCCAGCTCTTCAATTCCACCAGGCGCGTGCAATGTCACCACATCGCCCTCCCGTGCCTTGATCAGTGCTCGCGCCAGGGGCGAGACCCAGCTGATATAACCGCGCGTGGTGTCGATTTCATCCACCCCGACGATGGAAACCGTTTTTCCCTCGCCTTTCGTATCGGCAAAAGTAACCGTGGCGCCGAAGAAAATACGTTCCACGTCCTCCCTCGGGACGGAAGGGTCGATCACTTCGGCAGAGTCAAGCCGTTTGATAAGGAAGCGAATACGCCTGTCAATTTCCCGCAAGCGCCTCTTGCCGTAAATGTAATCGGCGTTTTCGGAGCGGTCGCCATTGCTTGCAGCCCATGCAACCGTTGCTGTTACCCGTGGACGTTCCTTATCCATCAGCCAGAGAAACTCATCCATCAAGCGCGCATACCCAGCGGGCGTGATGTAGTTTTTGCTACCCATGGGCAGAACGGGTAGCGACGAACCGCTCGCTTCCTGTTCATCCAACCCATCATTCGGCTCACGTTCCCTGGTAAAAGCTTTACTCATACGCTGTTTAGTACCTCAAAAACGAATTCCTCGTCAGGCGAACCGCTCTTATGCTCCTGGCATTGAACATTCGGTCTACGCTGTCGACCATCCCCGCTTTGACTGACAAACTGGGCTGAATGGACGGAGCTCAACGTCAAACGCATCGCCGCCAAACCCGCTAGTTGTGTAAACACATGCGGCGGGCTTCCTGAGCCGCGCCTAGCAGCCCGGCTTTCGAATTGACGACCACATAAACCGGGATTTTTTCCATTAAGGCGGCAAAGCGTCCCTTGTTGCAAAAAGCCGTCATGAATGCGCCGTCCTTCAGCTTGTCGATGAGCCGCGGCGCGATTCCTCCCGCAATGTATACCCCACCGCGGCTTAGCCCGACCAAGGCCAGACTGCCCGCATACGCCCCGTAAATCTGAACGAACAGATCCACGGCTTTAAGTGCAGTGGGATGATTGTGATTGAAGGCGAGATCAGCCACTTGAGCGGCACCATCCTCTTCCGGAATCACCTGTATATTCTCAGACACATCGCCTGGCGCTCCCCCTCCGGGGGCAGGCTGATCGGGCTTTCGATCGGCCTGAAGAAAGTTGAATATGTTCGTCAGTCCCGGGCCTGATAACACACGCTCGACAGATACATGGCCAAGCCTGTCGCGAAGGTGCCGCAGCAATCGGTCCTGCAATGCGTTGGATGGGGCGAAATCCATATGCCCGGCCTCGCTGGGCGAGATAGCGTAGTGATCACCCTGCCATATCAGCCATGCCACGCCCATTCCGGTGCCGGCTCCCAAAGCGACGCGCATTTCCCCAGGATAAACATGTCCTGCCTGCAGCACTACAAGGTCGCTGTCGGATAAAGTCTCGATACTCATCGCTACCGCGGCAAAGTCATTGATGAGCTTGACCCGGAGAATGGAAAATTCGGCGGCTATCGCTTCGCTATCGATCACCCACGGCAAATTGGTGAGATTAACTTTTCCCTGCTCAATCGGCCCAGCCACTGCAAAGCAGGCAACTGCAGGATGGCTCGCTTTAACAGGGGTGTCCTCCGCCGCGACTCGCTCCAGAAAATCCTTGAGCATGTCTGAAAAATGGTTGTACTCGCGGCTGGCATAGCGATGTTCGCAATAGACCTGTAACTGGCCATACTTTGACTCGCCGGCCTGAAGCAGCGTTTTGGTTCCTCCTATATCACCACTGATGAAATAGTGCGTCACAGGCTGGTCCACCGCTCTGCTGGATCTTGGCGATAAAACAAAGCCAATTGTTCGTATATCGCCGGAAAATGCTGCTTTACAAGCATAGGGGTCTGGAAAAAAGCCTCGCTCATGACAGCAAAGAATTCCGCCGGAGATTCGGCTGCATAAGGATCAACCACGGGATAAGGGGATCAGCAACGGTTTCCTCATCGGCCGCAATGCTGGCGCAAAACCGCGCGTAAGCCTTGCTGAAAGTCTCGCTCCATGCATCCCGGCTCATGCCGGCATGCAGGGGGGATATCCGTTGGCGTCGCCATTGAGCATATCGAGTTTATGGGCAAACTCATGTATAACAACGTTATACCCCGTCCCGGCTCCAGCGTCCACGGCATCTTTCCAGGAAAGAATCACAGGTCCGCCAAGCCAGGATTCGCCTGACGCTGGTTCTCTGGTGCGGTGCGCAACGCCATGTTCGTCAACATACTCGTAATCCCGAAGAAATTCGCCCGGATAGACGATAATTTCAATCCAGCCATCGTAGTATTCGAGACCGAGGTTCAGGATCAGGACGCAAGCCTGCGCCGCGATTGTTACTTGCATTTCCCTTGAGATGTCCAGGCCGCGAGCGCCGTTTATCTGCTTTGAATGGAGAAACAGCGTGGCAAGCTCCGCGCAGACGGGCAATCTCAGCATAATTCAGACCACCCAGAAATTTCAGCCGCTCCAGCGTCGCCAGCCAAAGATCGTCCGGAATGGACTCATTTTTAAGAATACGGTTCTTGTACCAACTTTTGAGATTCCAGTTCATGTGGAACCTCCGGGTCAATCTCCCCTGGAATCCAGCGCGGGATTATCAGCTTGTGCCTCATCCAGCTCAACCGCATCAATCCGGGCGAAACGCTGGCTGATCTTTCGGCTGGAAATATGCACCTCTTCCACGTCCTGATTCGCTTGCCTGATGTGATCGGCAAGTTTTTTCATGCGTTCGTCGAAGCGGACAAAATCCTTACCGAGCTTGGAGAGTTCGTTCTTTATGATATGGACTTGCTCGCGTGTTTCCAGATCCTTCAGTACCGCACGCGCCGTATTCAATACTGCCATCAGAGTAGTGGGCGAAACGATCCAGACTTGTTTCTGCATGGCGTAATCGACCAGGTCGGAATGATAGGCATGAATTTCCGCAAAAATCGCCTCCGCGGGGACAAACATTACCGCTCCCTCGCATGTTTCCGGGGGAGCTATATATTTTCCCGCGATGTCGTCGATATGCTTTTTTACGTCTCCCTTGAATTGCTTTTGAGCTATCGAACGGCTGGCCTCGCTTGCGTCACGGTCGAACATGCGATGAAAATTTTCCAGCGGGAACTTTGAGTCCACAGCGACCATGCCAGTCGGCGGAGGCAACCGCAGGACGCAATCGGCACGGTGACCGTTGGAAAGGGTGTACTGCATCGTATATGCAGCAGGCGGCAAAATATTGCGCACCAACGCTTCAAGCTGAACTTCGCCGAATGCTCCCCTTGAACGCTTGTCGCCCAAAAGCTCTTGCAAGCTCACCATGTTGGTTGTCAGGCTGTCGATCTTTTTCTGTGCCTCATCGATTGTTGCCAGCCGGACCATGACGTTGGAAAAAGTCTCGTTGGTTTTCCTGAATCCCTCGTCAAGCCGCTCGGTAACATGACCGCTGATCAAGTCTAGCCGCTTTTCAACCGTTCCTCGTAACTGCTCTGAAGTTTTGCCCAGCGCTTCGGATAACCGGTCGCCCTGGCTTGATAGGCCCTCGTGCAGATCCTTGAGCATGTCGCGGTGCTTTTCCTCCATCAGCTTGGCTTGCTGCCCCAAGAGATCCCGCACCATGACCGAAAGTATTCCCAGCCGGATCACCAGGAACGCCATGGTAACGAGCAAGACGGCAGAAGACGCGATAACGAGGTATGTTTCGGACACAGTTTCGACCGGCTCCGGCGGTCAGATGACAGAAAATTTCAAATTCACGAATCTGACCGTTGGACAGCTAGCTGAGTAATCAACCATCGAGTTTGATCTGGTGTGCCCCATACTTTATCGCAGAGTGGGTGCGTACCGGTCAGTGGGGGCATACCGGTCGCTTTGCAACTGGTGGCGCTGCCATCTGGTCTGGCGTTGTTTGGTGCGGTCCTCGTAACTGGTAGCGTGGCTATCTTCTTTGAGTCTTGCAAGGCGCTCCTTTCTCGCTTTTCTACCCACCCGCCGTTTTTCTTCCATTTTTTGTGCTTCACCGCGTTTAAGTTCATCCCGGCGAAGACCCTCCTGCGCCTGCTCCCACGGCTTTGCTTCCCACGGTTTCGGCTGCGTGCTCGTACTCTGAGCCCGGGATAACGGATTGTTCGGATCTGGCAGTCTTGATTGGTTGATTTCCCCTCCGCGCTGGGTGGCCCGGTTCTTTCCCGGATCTTTTTGCCCCGGGGAGACGTGCCTCGTAGGCCAGCACAGGCTGGATGCCAAGTGCTGCCAAGCTTACGACCGTAAGCCAGAAAATTTTCATATTGCTCTCCCAATGTCGAGCGATGCCATTTATTGCCAACGTTGGACCGGGTTGCATCCAAACGAAACTTCAGCATAATCACAGCCTGATCTATTTTATGTGATTTTATTACTCGAATCTCCCATATCCGCCTGTGATGGATAAAATATTTTCAATCCATCTGTTTGCGCCCACGGTGTCATCACATGCAATTTCCTCTCGTTCGAACTGATAATGTGTTCAACTCGAGCACCGCGCGCGACAAGTGCATCGCCTATAAGCGAGCGGTGACAACGCCATGGAACAGCTTCTGCACACATCAGAACACATTGCTCGCTATCCGCAAGCTCCAAAATCCGCAGCAAACCCTCCTCGAACTCCGGGGTCTGCATATAATCCGCGAATCCCCGGAATGATGCGTTGCGCCATGCTTTGTTTATGGAGTCGCGGGTGGGGTGCCGCAAACCGCCCAGCCCCGGCAGATGAGTATAGTTGATACCCGGTACCCGCAGCGATTCTGGCAGCACCGACTTGTCGAACTGTGGATTTCTGCGAGAGTGTGGCACCGTCCGCACGTCGAGAACATGCCTCACTTCGTTTTTTTTCAACAATCCGATAAATGCATCGAGCGGATGTGTTGAATGGCCGATAGTGAATACCAAGGGATGGGGCCCCCGCGATTTTTCAGGTCGCATTTTGACGATATCAACCAGAGGTGACGACAGCAGATGGAAAAGGCGAGGCTCGGAAGGTTCTCTCAGTCAAACGTCGAGACTGCGCTGGGGCCTGTGCCGCTCGCAGAAAGTTTATTGTCCCGAAGCTGAAATGCATCCGAATCTTGAAGCGCGCAGATCGACGTCGGCGCGTGCCCAGGCTTTTTTAAAGCGAGCTTCTGTCGGTCCCGCCAACGCATCCTTCTTTTGAGCATGCAACGCCTGGAGCAAGCCGAAGAGCGCCCAGCCATTGTTGCGGTTTCGTTTTAAATCTTCCCAATACACAGCCTCGGCCTCCGCTGGGCGTCCAGCTTCCAGAAGAATCGCGCCCAATGTCAGCCTGGGGGGAGATTGCCATTCCGCAGGCTCCGTATAGACCAGGTCATCCTCCAAGCGAACGGCCCGGTCGAGATGCGCGATAGCTGAATCGAACTGTCCGCGGGCATTTGCAATCTCACCCGCAAGCACTTCCGGCGCTATGGTGAGAACCGCGCGTGCGGTATTTCGTGACATGAGCGTCCACTCAAGCCGTTCATTTTTCAGGATTTCACGCAAAGCGCCCAGCTCCTGTTCAGCCTGCGGTAACTGTCTCGTCGCCACAAATGCCAAGCCACGCGCGTAATGCCAGCCTCCTTTCAGAAATCCGTTGCTGGACGGAGGCTGGGGCTCCTCCAAGATCTCGTTCCACTTTCCAAACTTGGCGTAGGCCCAATAGGGTACTACGCGGAATATCGCGGTCGCGGGAACCTGGGAAAGCGTTACGTCATCTATGGCGCTCGCCACCTTCCGTGCCGATTCGATGGCAAGCCGACTCTGCCCGTCCGCCGTCGCAGCCGACCACAGAAAATGGATATTATGGGGAGTATACACAATCGGGTATATCCCTTGCGCATGCTGGTGCGCAAGATAATTCTCATCCGCCGCCATGGCCAGCTGGTTGCTTTTTATGGCATCTGCATACCGGCCGACACGTTGATAAATGTGCGACGGCATATGGATCACGTGACCGGCCTCCGGCATCAAGGTGAGCAGCGTATCGGCTGCCTTCTCGGCACGCTCGGGAGTGCTCGTGGGTTCGACCAGATGTATGTACATGTGGGTCGCCCCGGGATGCCTGGGGTTACGCTGCAGTACAGACTCTGTCAGCGCGACGATTCGAGGCGTTTCATCAAGCGGATACCCGTCAGGCATCCAGTATCCCCATGAGTTGAGATCCATTACCGCCTCGACATAGAGCATCGCGATATCGGAATCGTCAGGAAACTGCTGATGTACCGCTCGCATCGCAGTTGCATAAGCTTTATCGTTCGCTTTCCGATCCTCGGCATTTCCAGTGTAACGCTTCTCGAGCGCGCGGATCAGTGCACGCTCGCGTGGAGATACCGTTGCAACAAGGGATGCGGCTTTCCGCACGAACTCCAGCGCCGGCGGTTCGTCTGTCGCTTCCATTGGGGCATTGATATTTGGTCCGAGCACAAGCGCCTGCCCCCAATAAGCCATTGCAAGCGAGGGATCAAGCCGCGCTGCTTCACCGAATGCCCGGCCTGCCTCGGCATGATTAAAGGCATAGGAGAGGTTTAGTCCCTGGTTCATATACCTCTGGGCCTGCTTGTTACGCGTGCTCACAGGGAAAGCGTGGGGCCCCAGGTTCAATAGTCTCGGCGCGGCATTATCATCCGCTCTTGGGCGAGCCGATGAGTGTGGCCGCAGGTCATGCTGATGACCTGCATCTGATAGCTTGATTTCCAGATCAATCGCATCAACTCCGGCGAAAGCACCGGCAGTGCTGATAACCATTGCGACCAAAATCATGGTCCAGGAAGGCAGAATGAAAAGAACGCGGATCCACATGATATATCCAGAAACCGATACAACCTATACCGTCAAAGAATTGGATTCGTCGGGCTTACAGTATTACAGTGGCAAGACCGACTCCTGGTGCTGCTGGTCCGGTTAGCTGGTATGCAACAGCACAGCCCTTGGACAGCGTCTCAGTTCATCCAGGCGTGCCAAGCCGAAATGTATAAAAGCCAGCCCAGTGAAAACCGGGGCGAAAAGATTGAAAACCGGTATGAATTGTACCAGGCCGGTCAATAGACCCAAAATCCAGAGGGATGCTCTATCGATGAAAAAGATTGCCTTCATTTCATCGAAGGTGGCATGTTCAGCCAGTGCATCATAACGGAACAGCCGCTGGTTGAGATATGCCACGGCAATAAATGGAAGAATCACTCCCGCGCCGGCCAACCATAAGGGAACTGTAACCATCCATATTGTGATAAAAATCGGCAGTGCGAGCAAAACATTGATCAGGCTGCCCACCGGGCTGCCGCCTTTCTCGTGTTTAAGTTCCGGGTAGTCGCGGTCGCCCACCAGGTCGACCAACGAGGGCATCGAGAACAAGGCGGTCATCACCACCGCAGTAACAAAAACAAGAGGTATGAACAGGATCAGATGGGCGACCGCTTGAATGCCATGCGCGATCCACCTGGGTTCCAGGTTTTCCAGCCAGTTCTGGATACCCACTGAACTCAGTGTACTTGTAATCCATTCCGAGAAGAGACCCGAGAAGGTGATGCCCAGGACAATCCACAACAGGCTCGCCGCGAGGATCGGCCATATCATGATCCACAAGACCCGGCTCTGGAACAAATCCCGAAAAGCCCGCGAAAGTGCGGCCATGATGAGAGTCATGCGACTATCCTGCAAAGTTTACTTCAAGCAATGGTCGGTCGGCCTTTCGCGACAGAAGCTGATCATTTGATTCCGCTCCTGCATTCGCGGTCGAGGTCGTAAGCAAACGAGTTATACCAAGTTGTGTGCTCCCAAATTTCACTGCATACTTCACCGCAGATTTTTCGTTCAAACCCACACATCCCGCCAAGCACGAACCGTGCTGTATAGGCGCCGGCAGCTTCCCCCCCTTTCAGTTCGGCGACAACCCTCCCATCCTGTTCCAAGACATTGAGAAAATACGTGTTCGTAAGGTCCTTATAGAACTTTTGGGGAATGATAAATTCCCTTCCATCGATATGAACACGAAAAACCTCTGTTATGAAACGGGGAACTCCTCCATCAATTCCCCAGATGCCCGAATCCACTTCGCTGCATTCCCCCGGGTTGCACAGCCGCTCCCGAAACACTGTCGCAACCCGTTTTCCAGATGGCAGCGTATAAGATTTTTCATGCTTGAACGGTGCAGTCCCTGCGCATACATCAATGCCGAAGAGAACGGCCACCCCACCTGCAAGTACGGAAAATTTCATTCCCTTGCGTCAGCCTATCTCCAGGTAAATTTTTTCTTTTTCAGCTGCAGCGCTCAGTTTTGCGAATAGTCTGTCAAAAGCTGCTCGACTTTGCCCCACAAAATCCTGACTTTTTTCCTCACCGACCAGGATGCATCCTTCCGTGTTGGCCGCCGTGTTGCCGGGATGAATGCGGACCCCTTCGAAATCTGGAACGTTGAGTAGAAGCGGAAGCAGACGTCCGAACCGTTGCGAGAAATCAATGATCACCTCATAGCGTCCTGCCGGTATTGCCGTTTTACCAGCAATTTTGACCGGTCTGACCTTGTCTTCTAAAGTGTAGCACTCAAACTGGCCATTTACCGATAACTCGCCGATCGTGCTGTTGTCGGTGAAATCCGTCCTTTTAACCTGGAGTTCCATCTTGCTCCTCCTTTATCGATAGCGCAAAACCCGAAATTCACGATTTCCATTTCCCGATTGTTTAGCTGAAATTCCAGCAGCCGGAGCATCATCCATCCGCCGCGCCTAGCCTTCATCTCCCTGCTACTGGCTCTACCCCGAACATTTTTGCAGCATCGTTTCTTGAGCAGGACCACTCGCCGGTATTGCTCAATTGCTCATAATTCTCCCTGACCAGTTGCTGTAATCGCGCACGTTCTGCTTCGGTGGATCGGTTGACTTCCACGGGACCCGATTCCTTTTTTTCCATCGACTCGGTGAAAATCTTGCGAACCGTGCTACCTCTGTATTTGGATAACTCATTAAGTGCATTACTATACTCGCCGAAGAATTTATTCATGTTCGCCTTATGCGCATCAATATTTTTTGAAAATACTTCCGCCATGGCGGAATCGCCTGATTCCCGGGCGATACGTAAACCCGTCTCCTTTCTTTTCAAGCCTCTGCTTCCCTGCATAACAATGCATAATTGTCGATGGATAAGGTCACCAGGCTTCGAACCGCTTTTTCATTTTGCATCCAGTACCACGTCCCGGTAGCTAGCAGGATCGACAGGCTCAGCACGATAAATGGCCACCTTGCGCCTCTTTCACAACGCTCGATGGCTTTTAAAAATGCGAGACTGCCTTGAAAGCGAGCATCTGGCTGTTTCTGGGTTGCTTTTACGACGATTTCGCCCAGACACTTCTTTAACTTTGGATTAATTGAGCGCGGGATTAGGAACAGAAACACCAAGATGCTGCTCCTTCAGTTTGTCCTGAGAGCCCTCAAACGGCAACCGGCCGGTCAACATCTCAAATAAAAGAATCCCGGCGGAGTAAACATCCGATCTGTGATCGATCTTGTCGGAATCGATAAATTGCTCAGGACTCATGTATTCAGGGGTCCCGATAACACGCCCCAGGCTGGCAGCCTGCTCGTCACCAGCCTGGCGCGCAATACCGAAGTCGGTCAAGAGAGCCCTGCCCGAACCGTCGATCATTACATTCGATGCTTTTATATCCCTGTGAAGAATGGCTTTTTCATGTGCTGAGTTGAGCGCACCCAAAATCCCCTTGAAGATTTGCAGCGCTTGCTTCTGAGGCAGAGGCCCGTGGGAAGAATCGATCATTTCTGCTAGCGACTGACCTTCAACGTAGTCCAGCACCAGAAAATAATCTTCGCCTTCCTTGAAATAATCCGTCATCTGAACGACATTGGGGTGAGAAAGCTGAGCCTGATGCCTGGCTTCCTCGAAAAACTGATTCATGAACTTGGGGTTTTGGGTCAGTTCCCGCTTCAGAACTTTAACTGCATATCTCCTTTCGGTAACCCGGGCATGTTCCGCAAGATAAACACGTCCCATCCCCCCCTCTCCGATCCTGGACACGATGTTATAGCTGTCATGGACGGTCTTACCGATCAGGTCATCTTGGATATCCACTTTTCCGGCCCCCAATACAAAATACTCATCTTGCATGTCATTTAATCATCAGCGCCTTTAGGAAAGGCACATGCTGCTTAATCGATCAGTTCCCTCGTCCTGCTGAAAAAAGCATCTGTATCAGCTGAATCGTGTTCGATCAGGTAGGAAGGCGCCAAACCTTTACCATCGAACTGCACATTTTTCGGCGTGATCAGGTAACCCGTTGTGAGTACCAAAGCATCGCCATTTTGCAGTTCGATAACATCCTGACGAGTGCCCTTGCCTGCGGTTGGTTTTCCGAGGGAGGTGGCCCGCCCGTTTTCAACCAGAGCCCCGACAAACACTTCGGCAGCGCTAGCGGTAAATTCACCTTGCCATAAGAAGACGGGTCCCACCTGACTTGTTCGCTCGACCGTGGAAGAATACGCTTGTGTTCCGGAACGGGTCTTCACTGATACTATCGGCTCTCCTTGCGGCAGGAAAAGCATGGCTGTGTCGACCGCCGCATGGAAATCTCCACCACCACAGCTTCGTAAATCGATGACTACCGGGTAAGCTTTACTCCAACCCGAAAGCATGTAAGCGAGTTCTCTCCTCGTACCAGGCGTAAAGCTTGCCACTTTTATTATCCGCATGGAGCGATATAAGTAATCTGATACTGTAGGAAAAGATATTAACGAGCGGGTGACTATAAGTTGCCGGCGGGCCCCCGAATGATCCTCAAGCTCAAGAACAATATTGGTGCCCGCCGGGCCAGTCGCCAAAGCAATTACCGCGGGTATGGATTTGCCGGTAACCGAAATGCCATCAAGTGCAAGCAACCGGTCACCGGGTTGCACCCCTGCCCGCGCCGCAGGCCCCTCCGGGACGGGATAGCAGAGCATATCGCCGTTCCGACGTCGCTCTACATCAAGACCGATACCTGCATGAATATGACTGCTTGCTGCCTTAAAGCGGGCATACTCCTCGGAAGTCAAAAAATCGGAATACGGGTCTTTTTCCGCAAGATACGCTTTCAAAGTCGAAGCAACCACATCTTGCAGCGTCTCGGCGGGCTTTAGAAAAACCGCGCTTTGTCTGATATGAACAAGGGCGTCGGCATATCCCCGTATTGCTGAGTCGCTTCTCTCGGAGCTTGCTTCTTTTTCATCTGCGCTCTCATCCGGCGAGCGCCCCGGTAGAGTGTTAAAAAGATATCCGGCGAAAAACCCGACCATCAGCGTCAGTATGAGCGCAACTTGACGGAGAGCCTTGCGCGCCATACCTGAGATTGCTCAGGTCTGCACGAGCATACTGAGCGATTTTCTGACTTCTTCCTTCAGATGTTGCAATTTTTTTTGCTTCTCCTCCAAACTGTCGCCACTCTGCTCGATCGCGATCACCTCTTTCTGATGCTTCTGCAACTTTGCCGCTCGTTCACGTTTTGCCGCCTGCTGCGCTTGGGTTTCGGCCACGGTGGCATCATTCGCTCGCTGAAGCTCTGCAAGCCGCGACTTCAGCTCATCCATTGACATCTGCCGGCTTGCCAAATCGCTCTTTAACTGCTCCATTTCTTGCTGCAACTCGGCTTGCCGGGCTTGCTCGGTTTTCAGCTCCTCCTCCTTGCCTGCCAACCGTACTTCATCCGTTTTGACCTCATTTCTAAGTTCCATGACTGTGCATGCGCACAATACGGATAACGTGGATATCACCAATGCGGTCGTACCGATAAACCTGACACTCTCCATTCCCATGCCCCTGTATGTACGTATGCCTGACACTTGATTCCTGCTATATCCTGCCGCTTTGTGTAGCAAACGCCGTAGTTGCTCGCTGGGCCTCTGCAAGCAAGCGTTCCTGCTTTGCGATTTCTGCATCGAGCTCGGCAATCCGCGCATTATCTTCGGTTGCTTGCGAGGGCAGCTTGCTTCGGAGGCTTTTCATGTCTTGCAGCGCGACTTTCTGAACCTCAACTTGCTCATTCGCTGCCTGTCGCTCCTTCTGGAGCGCTTCTTTCTCCTTAGCCAGTCTGGCTGCTGGTAATAGTGCCTTGCTGTATTTGCAAAGCAATCACGTCTGTACGCGTTGAGACCTCAATAAGTTTTGCATTCAACTGCTGATTGGTCTTTTCTGCCTCTGCATTATTGGTCTTGGCAAATGCCAGGAGCGCATCCACGTCCTGCTCCTTTCCGGCCAAATCCTTGCGCCGCTGTTCGTAATGAGAAGCGAAGCCGTAACAAGCTGCTGCCCCCAGAGCTCCAGCTCCGGCGGCCGCGCCTGCGCATGCACTCCCGCCACCCGCAAGCGGACAGACAAGACCGACTGCCAAGGCCGCTGCGCTCCCGCACTCGAGCGCAGCAGTACCAGCCTTGCTCGGTGTTCCACCGCTCGGGGTTCCACCGCTCGGCGTTCCCCCTGTTGTCGCACAACCGGAAACAACCGCTATTGAAAGCAATAATAGCGCAATAACTTTTTTCATTTTCATGCTTCCACATCCGACACTTTCTTCATAAAAAACTGCTGCTGCACCGCCCGCATCGGACTCCGGAAATGCTTGATTCAACAAGGAAATCTCGATTAACAAACTAACACTGACAGCTGGCTGACCGCTGGCGATATTCCTTGCAAACATGGCAGTCTCCGTCTACACCACCATGGCAGTCTCGACGTCTACCCGCCCTGATTCATGACACTTCATCGACCGGGCTAGAAGAAAATGGCACGCGATTAAATCTCGGTTTCACCGCGGTGATGCTCCCTCTCTTCCTCTTCGGGATATTGAGGCCTCTCTCTCGGCATTGGGCCGCCGCCGGAGGTAATCTTTCTGAACTCGAATACCGTACTGCCCGCCCTGATCGCTGCGCCGTCAGCGAGGTCCGCACCTTTTGTGCCAACATATTCTTCATTCAGGAATGTTCCGTTTGTGCTGAGCATATCATGCAGTTCATCCCTGCCCGCACGACACAGAATCATGGCATGCTCACCGGACATTAGTCGATCCGAGGGAACGCTGATATCACAAGATCCCGAACCCATAACGTTTCGTCCCTCGTAAAGGACAAATAGCTCACCCTGAAATCGGTGAGAAAAGGTGACGAGCACGCCGGTGATCCTTCGTTCGCGCGCAATACCCTTTCTCTCTGGCGCCTCCTCTGAAGACGTATCAATTCTTGTCATGCCGTGCGGCTCCTCCGACAAGTTCCCGCCTATCTTTGTGGTTCCTCGCTCCATCGCTGTACTCCTTTGCGTGGTTTCATCTGTATTAACTTCGTCCGGCTTCATTGTGGTGCGTATCATGCTTTTGTCGTATTTGCGCTTCTCTGCGTCGCAATACGGACATGTCGTCCAATTTGCATCCATCGGATGCCCTTTTTCGCAATAGCGCGCCCCCTCACCTGTCTTGGTCTCAGGCAAGACATGCTTTAACAATTGCGAAAATATGCCTGGCTTTGATTTTTCGCTCATTAAAAGACCTTTATTTCAAGTTTCTGGAACATATTTCGGACAGCTTATTTCCCTGCAAGTAGCGCCTGCTTTATCCCATATTCAGTCGGAGGAAAAAGGTGCAGGTTTTAATCCTGCCTCTCTCAGCGGAGTACGAGCCGGATTTTGCCGTGACCGAAGCGCGTTGCCTACCTGGTCCACAGGTGGTTATCCGGCAATAGGTGTCCAACCGCTCCGGCTTGTATAACCGTTTCCAACCAATTGAACCGTAATGTTGTCTTCCCCTCCCTTTTCCAGGGCGGCATCAATAAGCTCGTCCACCATTGCCTGCACGGGCATTCTCCTGTTCAAAATATTGGTAATTTCACTATCGGAGACATAGCCGTGAAGTCCATCAGAGCAGAGCAAGAACAGTTCACCGCCTTTCAACTCGAATGTTGGCGAGACGTCCACTTCAACGTTTGGCACAACGCCGATTGCGCGCTCTAGTAAACCCGCCGCTGGGTGGGATGATGCCTCAACATCAGTCAGGATGCCTGCATCGACCATTCGCTGAGCACGGCTGTGGTCTTTGGTCAACCTGCGCAGTTTGCCGTCGGTGAAAAGGTATGCCCGGCTGTCACCCACGTGCGCGACAATCGCCTCGGCACGCCCGATAAGCAGTACCACAGCAGTAGCCCCCATATTCTGCGTCTGCTCATCGCCGGAATGTCCTTTTTCGTAGACAACCCTGTTGGCTTCTTCGAAAGCCGCCTTGATTGAATTCGATGCCCCGGATACCAAGGGAATCGCCGAGAGCATCCGTCCCAATATTTCGATCGTAAGCGCCGCTGCAGTTCCCCCTCCCCGATGTCCTCCCATTCCATCCGATACGATATAAATTTCCCCGAACTGGGCCTCCACACGGCTCATCCGATCCTGGTTTTCGTTCCGGACGAAACCCGTCTCCGAGCGCGCACCAACAGATAGTCGTGTTTCGTTCGATCCTTCCAATGACTTCTCTGCCGGTCGCAAACTTTATATAAATCTGTCAGGGAACATATGTTTCACCAACCTGGAGCCTTCTCCGGGTGCCGTGGGGCATGCCCCGGGGCCCGGTCATCGGGCGCCTTGACACGAAACACGGTCTTCCCGACACGAATCTGGTCCCCCGGGGCTAGCGCCATCGCCGAAAGATGCAGCTGAGCGTCGTTAAGAAATGTTCCATTTCTTGACCCGTTATCGCTGAGATAAAGGCCTCCAGAATCGTACCTGATGGTTGCATGCTTGCGCGAAACAAATTCATCCTCCACGCGTAGGTCATTGTCATCACCCGCGCCGATATGAATCTCTTTTTGTTCGATCCGATACTGGCTACCTCTCGCCTTCCCCGTAATCCCTTCCAGATACGCGGCAGGCTGCCCTTTCTGAGGCGGAGGAAACATGAAAGCAACCATGGTTCTCGGACGCTTTTCAGGCGAAGGTTCGCTATAGGCGGGCGCTGGCTTCAACTCCGGTTCAGCCGTTATTTCATGTTTCACCTCTTCCTTCTTTTTGCCTCTGCCCAGAAGATAAACACCCACGATTGCAATTAGCCCTATAAGTATCCAGAGCAAGATGGAACGGTCAAACATCTTATCCTCAATCTGTTTAGATTCTTTGCGTTCGGAAGGCACCGGTTGGGGTGCGGAAAGGGGCTGCTGAATATTGAGAAGGGCGGGGGGCTGCCCGGCGGCAGCAAATTCAAGTTGCGCAGTGCTGGACTTGGGACTGCTGGCCGATGCGCTGTATTGAAAATTTACATCGAAAACTCGTGGGGGCGGCAGACTTAGTAATTTGCGGAGTTCATGAGAAAGCTCATCCGAGCTGGTTGCACGAATGAAATATCCGTCCGTGCTCTTTGCCAGACTTGCAAGCAGATTTGCGTCCTGATCGGAAATATTGCCAAACCCTATGGCATCGATTATTACGCTTTGCGCATTTGCTTCATTTACCACCACCTGCTCGGTAATACTGCTGCCATCATCCTTTCCATCTGTAATGAGAATCAGCCGTTTCGGCCCTACCTTGGGATAATTGCGCAACTCAGCCAGAGCGAGCTCAATCGCCTCATAAAGCTTGGTCTTATTGTCCCGGGCGGCCCTGATTCCTATTTCTCCCGCAATTTTCGATAGCTCTTCTATATTTTTGGGAAAATCCGCGCAGCTTGGTCACGTCGGTATCAAAGGCCCATAAGGCCAAGTTCAAGCGCCCATCTCCCAGTTTCGTCAACGAACTCCTGAGCGCCTCCTGAACCTGTTTGACCCCGCCTCGGCCCATGGAGCCGCTTTGATCAATGCAAAGGATCACGGAAGTCTCAAGCGCGGAGGAGGATGCCTGTTTAACCTCATTGGCCTGAAATGCGCTCTTCTGATCAAAGCGCAGCAGAAACTCCGAAGGCTTGGGTGTTCCTGCCAAATGAACGCCAACAGTAGCGGTTACAGCACCTGGAGCGGTCTCTTTGGTGGACATGAGCTGTAAGGATGCGGCCTGTGAAAATCCACACAGAGCTAGGAAGCTTGTCAGGCCGAGCGTTCGTATGGCCTGAAAGACACTACATCTGAGGGCGAATAAACGATTGCACGCAGCCCTGGCAAGGACAATACAAGTGGAATGTAAGCCTCATTTCAGGTCTCCGCCGCGCTGAGGTGGTCGCCGTGAAGAGAAGTATGGAGCGTAATAACCAACTGAATACCTCATGAATAGTTTGTCTACGGGAATTACACAAGCAAGCTTTATGCCGGCTTTTTTTATGATGGGACCGTTCAGCCCTTCAGAGACTTGGGGGATCCCACTCGGGTAGGAAAAGGCACAAACCAGGAAAAGCGAGCTATGGCTGCGGTGGAAAGGAAAAGCTTTGGATCTCATATTCAATTGATATATAAGAGAATATTTGGATGTTCGTCATTTAATGATGAACCTGACCCACGTGGGTTAAATTCGACCCAATCACATAACCATCTGATCTGACGCTTTATTATTAGATTCGATGAGTATCTTTCCGCCTATCTATTGAATCGGCTGGGTACAACGAAGCAGCATAAAGCCAGAAAAATAAGTAAATCTGCGGCAATTTGTTCTTAAAGGCGCAGGCACGGATGTTGCATGTATGGAGCGCATATGATTAACGATCTCGACGAAACGCTTTCCAAATTACTGAAGCAGAAGCTTCCGAAAGGGCTGGCCGAGCAGGTTCAGGTAAGTTTCAGCGCTCCTGATGATCAATTTCCACCGCCCTCTGTCACCCTGCCCGCCATTGATCTGTTTCTGTATGACATACGCGAAAACCTCGAGCTTCGCAGCAACGAGATCTACTACGAACGGAAACCGGACGGAATCACGGTTCAAAAACCAGCACCCGTACGCGTGGATATCTCGTACCTTATTACGGCCTGGCCGAGCCAGAGTGTCTCGGATCCGTCCGAAGATGAGCATCGGCTGCTGGGAGAAGTTATCCGCGCCCTGATACGTTACCGCACCCTTCCAAAGGAAATGCTGCAGGGTGAACTGACATCACAGGATCTGCCCCTCCCGGTGACAACACTTCAGCCTGGGCGGCTGCAAAGCCTCGGTGAATTCTGGCAGGCACTCGGAGGCAAGCCAAAGGCAGCGCTCAACTATACCGTGACGCTGGCAATTGACGCGGCAAGCGAAACGCCGGTGGACCTCGTTACCGAAAAGGTGCTGAAGTTCAGGATGCAAATGGGCGCGGCGCCAGAGGAAGCCTGATGCCATGAAAGCGTGGACAGACTGGGAGACCATCAGCCACCACGTCAGTATTTGCGGCAGGGTAGTGGATTCCAGCGGAAAGCCGCTGCCCGGCGTTCAGTTGCAACTCGTTCCGCATTCGGATCAACATGAGCCTCAACAGACGGTAACACATTCAGGTCGGTCTCGAGACAGACCGACGTCTGCTCCCCAGCGACTGGAGCGTTTGGATGCCAAGGGATGGAAAGAGACAGAGTCGCGACAGGACGGCACTTTTTTCTTCCTCGATTGCCCTGACGGCGCCTATATTCTGGACGCTCGAGACATTCGATCGGGCTTGCAGACCGAGCAAGCCGTCCAATCGAATCGGAAGGCCTTGGGAAAACGCACAAAAGACAGAAAACCGAATGAAGGATATCAAGTCGAGCTTGTTCTGAAGTAGTGTCAGGCTCCTGAATCAGGAGCCTGATAAGCGGAAATGGAATTAAAAGCGGTGTTTCTATGAAGCGCGTGACGCTTCCCTGAAACTTTCTATCACTAAATATGAAAGGGGATTACCCATGACCAGGCTTACCTATCAGGCCCCGGGCGTCTATGTTGAAGAAATACCTTCCGCCCGCCAACCCATCGCTGGCGTCGGGACAAATACGGCGGCATTTATCGGGATTGTCGCCAGATACAATTTATTACCCGGTTGCGAACAATAATTACGATCCCGTCGCTGCTCGCGACGCTCTAAAAAAGATTGCGGAACAGAGCCCGCCCCCTGCACCGAGTGCCCCGTCGGAGACGCCTGAGGCTGCCATTGCAAGGCTTGAAGGTGAATTAACAACTCTCAGGGCTACGGAAGGGACACCGAGAAACCAGATCAGGGACAAGGAAAAAGAACTTGCGGCAGCAAGAACTCTGGCGTCACCTGCGCCCGCGCAAGAAGCTTCTGAAACCGAGGACCTGACTTATGAAGATGGCAGACCCGATCAGGGCTTGCTGACGCCGTCAACAGAGCGCCCCTATTACCTCAAAGCTTTCAATATCCAGGTCGACCCCACGGACACCAAGTTCTGCACTAATTTTACCGAATACACAAATCGGTTTGGTCCGTTTTCAGCGTTCGGATCGGGGGCTGATTCTTCTAAACCTTTGCACCCCGGACACTACGCATTGACCCACGCGGTTCATGGCTTCTTCAAGAACGGTGGAACCCGGTGTTTCGTTGCACGCGTCAAATCGGCTGCCGACCTCGCCAAAGCACTTAAAAAATTTCGAATCCATTGATGAAGTGGCGCTGATCGCCGCTCCTGGCCTGCCAAAGAGTCCGGACGTATGGAATGCATTGATGGACTATGCGGAGGATGAGAATCGCGAAAACGTTTTCGCTATCCTGGATAGCCCAAGTGCAGTGGGAGATCCGAATGACTTCGATATTCAAAAACTTACCTACTCCGAATCCGGCGATCAACCCATACCGCGCCCGAGCAAAAATGCGGCCTTTTACTTTCCCCCAATCGAAGTGGTTGATCCTGCGAAACAATTACAGGATATCGATCCATCAAGGGGTGTCGAGGCAAAATACCGGGGCCGGACCTTCGTTGCGCCAAGCGGGCACATGGCCGGCATCTATGCACGCACGGATGAAGAGCGCGGCGTGCATAAGGCCCCGGCAAATACCGTGGTGCGCGGCGCGATTGATGTCAAGTATTACGTGAGCAAGCCAAAGCAGGAGGTGCTCAATCCCCAGGGCGTCAATGTGATCAAAACCATGAACGGCGCCGTCACTGTATGGGGCGCCCGGACGATTGGAGGCGACCGAAACGGCGAATGGAAATATATCAACGTTCGTCGCTTCTTCCTGTTCCTGCAGGAGTCGATTGACGAGGGCACGCAATGGGTAGTCTTTGAACCTAACGATTACGTACTCTGGGGAAAAATTCGCCTCAACGTAACCGCCTTCCTTACTAACGTCTGGCGAAGTGGCGCGCTGTTCGGGTTGACCCCGGAGGAGGCTTTTTACGTTAAATGCGATGCCGAACTGAATCCGCCCGAAGTACGCGACCTGGGACAGGTTATTACCGAAATTGGTGTGGCCATCGTTCGGCCCGCGGAGTTTGTCATTTTTCGTATTTCCCAATCAACCGGTCAGGAAAAAGCCTGATTTTGAAATAAAGGAGCAATCTGGCTAGATCATGGAAAGCAGCAAGCACGCCAACACCGACCGGGATGGCCGTTTACTTGGTTCGCGGCCCCCGGGCGTTTACTATGAACTCTTCTTCGAAAAGAAAGTTCAGCCTGCTTTTCGCACAGGTGTACCCGTGTTCGTAGGATTCGCAAATTGGCTATCACGAGAAAGCCACCACGCTCCACGAATCCACTATCTCGACAGCTGGCCTCAGTTTCAGCATTTTCAAACCCTCCGTGAGAGTTATCTTGGTTACGCGGTGAGAGGCTTTTTTGAAAATGGCGGAGCGCGCTGTGCAGTAGTACCGGTACAGAGCGGGCCGCAGAAAGATATGGCAAATGCACTTATGAATGTCTTCCAGCCCGGAGGTGCGATGGATGACCTTGAAGACATCGATCTGGTCTGCGTCCCCGATGCCATGTTGCCTTATTTCCAATCGAACGGGGAAGCGATTAACGTCCAGTCAAGTACTCTTGAGCATTGCCTTCGAATGGGTGACCGGTTCGCGATACTCGACGGTTTTCCCCGCAGCCACACACCCGAGCTTGCGTCTGTGGATGTCGATAATAAGGCCGTTCACCCCGCGGTGGCCCACTGGCAGAACCTTCCACCGGAACACGGCGCGCTTTATTACCCTTGGGTTTCCGTCAGAAAATTGTCTTCTTCCGGCAAAACAGGCTCCTCCCTGTCGGAAATGCCATGCGACAGATATGCTCGTTTGAATCACGGCGACTCTGGTGCGGGATCCGCAAGGATACAGCCAGCCGGCGTCGTGCCTCCGTGCGGGCACATTGCAGGCATTTACACACGAAGCGACGCAAGAATCGGTGTTCACAAAGCGCCGGCGAACGAGTTGGTGGAAGACGTCCTCAAGCTGGAAGTCGACTTCACGGATGATGAGCTAGCGGAGTTGAACAACTCGGGAGTCAATTGTCTGCGCGCCATACGAGGCGGAGGAATTCGCGTCTGGGGAGCGCGAACGCTGAGCGGCCACCCTCAATGGGCCTATGTCAATGTGAGACGCTTGTTTCTGACATTGACCCGGTGGATCAAAAAGAACATGGATGACGTCGTTTACGAAACAAACAATCCCGATCTTTGGGACCGTGTCAGGCGACGCCTGGCCGATTACTGCCGGAACCTGTTCGATCAGGGCGCGTTGAAAGGAAACAGCCCCGAACAGGCATTTTACGTCAAGTGCGATAGTGAAACCAATACCCGGGAATATTGGGAAGCAGGAGAGGTTATCGCAGAAGTAGGGTTGGCGCCGGTAGCGCCACTGGAATTTATTGTAGTTCGCATCACACAGAGCGCCAGCACGACGACCGTGTCTGGATTGAGTCCTTTTATAGAAATTGAGGAGGTAACAAACATGCCAAACACCGGAGAACGCCATGATCCTTTTCGAGGATTTAAATTTAGAGTTCAAATCGGCGGTATTCAGAGAGCCGGCTTTCGGGAAGTATCCGGGCTCGACTCCGCAACCGATCCGGTCGACTACCGCGTGGGCGATGACAAGACGGTAACAATATCGAAACTGCCGGGCTTGAAGAAATTCTCCAACATCACCCTGAAACGGGGGATAACCGACGACCTCGATCTCTGGAAATGGCGGAAGCAGGTGATGGATGGAAAGATAAAAGATGCCCGGAAAAACGGCTCGATCATTCTGATGGACGATGAAGGAAATGACGCCGCCCAGTGGGATTTTGTCGCTGCCTGGCCGACGAAATGGACCGGCCCGACCTTCAACGCGACTGCGAATGAGGTTGCGATTGATACGCTCGAGATTGCCCATGAGGGATTGGATCGGACCAAATGAGTCTGCAGACCGAATTCGAGTTCACGCTGCCCCATGGGTATGTCGACCAAGAAGGGAATATACATAAAAACGGTGTGATGCGGCTCGCGACGGCGAATGATGAGATCGCGCCGATGAAGGATCCGCGCGTTCAATCCAACCCGGGATATCTTGCGATCATCCTGCTATCCCGGGTGGTTACCCGTCTGGGTGATCTGCCCCAGGTCAACCCGAGAGTCATCGAGGAACTGTTTGCGGCAGATTTCGCATTTCTCGAAGAGATGTACCGCCGCGTCAATACGAGCGGTCATAACCGTATAAAGGTCACCTGCCCCGAATGCAATGCCAGCTTTGACGCGGAATTCCAGCGATCGGGGGAGCCTTAGGCTACCCCTCCACGGAATTGTTTGAGGAGGTAGCCTATGTTGCATACCACTTTCACTGGCCCTACAGCGAGTTGATGAATCTCGAACACATCGAACGGCGCCGCTGGGTACAGGAGATAGCGAAAATTAATGAGCGTTTGAACGCGGCTGCGCAGGAGGAGGACGAGACAATCATGGCTCAGATGAGCAGACCGCTGGCACTGACCCTATGCAGCCTTCCGGTTTTCCATCGATGTCGACGGCGAAAGCAATGTAGGAGGATTCAATGAAGTTTCTGGCCTGGTTTTCGAGACTGAAGTACAGACTCTTCGTGTCGGCGGCGTCAACGAGTTATGAGTATCAATTACCTGGCCCCTCAAAATTTCCCTCGCGTCTTGTACTCAAACGCGGCATGGGCGATGTGAGGTTTCTCTGGAATGGTACTGGTCAGTTGCTCAGGGAAAGATTCAAACGAAAAAATGTGACTATCAACCTTAATGATCGAACAAGGGGAGAGCTTGATGTCCTGGAGTTTTAAGGAAGCATGTCCAGTGAAATGGACTGGTCCCGATTTGCGCGCAAGCAACTCCGCAATTGCATTCGAGTCGCTGGAGTTGGTGCACCGCGGTTTGGCCGAATGACTCGATTCTCCACCTTGACGCTCTCATTTTTTAGAAATATTGATGCAAGACAACTCGACACCCATAACCAACATTCATGCGGACTCCTGGAAAAATCCGGCATCGTTGGGTTTTTCGACATGGCAACGCCATACGGCCCTCAGCCTTGCGACGGACGGGGGGAGCAATCCGTATACGCTCGCGAACCAATACGGCGGAAGCAGGGATCACGATGGATTTCGGGCTATTTACGATCGTCACGCATCTTTTGCCAGAAGCGCTGATTGCCCGCCAGCACTTACAAAGCATATCCACAGCCGATCCCGGAAGGTTCGTCTACGCATCGCGTGACTACGCATCACCTATAAACAAGCTGCAGCGCTACAGTTATCCCGCTGCACCAACGTTGCCTGTTGTGTCGCCCCCGCCTGCCCTGCTTCATTACCCGCCTTACCATGGCCAATACCGCGGCGTGACTACGGCTCCTGATGCGCCAATGATTAGTAGAGCGTCCGGGAGCGACAGTATCCATGCAGCTGCTTTACATAAGATTGGCCTTCACGGAGGCGGCGCTCGGACTCCTTCCAATCCGCCAAGCGGGCACGCGAACTCCGATACGGAAGCAGAACCCAGAACAACTGCTCAGGCTGATCCCCCTGTTTCGAGGGAAAACCCGGTCGGTTCAGCCGGATCATCCATTAACTTACCCACCGGCTTATCCATTGGCTCATCCACATCTTTGATTTCCCGGATTATGGGCGGTGGCGGGTTGTCCGCTCGTGCTCAGGGCTACCCAAGCCTTGTCGCCTCGCCATTGATTAGCCGCCGCTTGCTGGGAGCAGACATCATCCACAGCCAAGCGCGTTGGGAGGAGCGCCTGCACCGTTCCGACATGGGTGCCGGTATCACAGGTCGGAGCAATACCGAGGCGGTATCAACCCTTAATACAGGCCTGCCCCGTCCGACTTCCGACCTGGTACACAACCTGTCGCGAAGTCACGTTCAGCGGAGGGGAAGCGGCCTACACCGACAATCCTCGGATGGCCAGGCATTTCAGTCGACTCCATTGATAACCGGGGCAGCTTCCGTTGCCCGAGTTGCAACTGCTCCAATCCTTCGCCACAGTAGTGGCTCAGACACTTTTTCATCCCCTGTCTTACCCGGCTTTTCTCGATCAAGGGGGTCAATGTTGGATACCATTCCCCATGTCCGCCAGTCGCAAATAAAATCTACAGGAAAGGAGTGCAAGGAGCCGGGAAGCCAGGTTTGACCGTGGGTCAGCAGGACTCAGTTGCCCTGACTCATTCTACGTCGATGGCACTTTCCACTCCCAAACCCGTGGAAAATCGGCAATGGATTACGCCGAGTTCAATGCAAGGTGTTGTAGAACACGCTCTACCTGGTCCTGTGCAGCGGATTCAGCGCGCGCAACCACCGACCGTTCTGCGCACTAAGCGTACTCAAGATAATAAAGAGCGTGAAGGATATGCGACATACAGGGAATATCAAGTTGGCGGCCTGCCAGCGGTACAGCGATTGCAAGACGAGACGAATCCCCTTGCAGCGCATCGCAGAGTCGTAACACCGTATCTATCCGCGCTGCCCGACTTGGCCGTTCCATCCGTTCGCTCGATCGGGGAACTGCATACTAGACAGCTCTCCCGGGCTTCCGAGCGAATATTGCAAAAAAAACCTTTTTCGTTATTAACGACAAGACCTGGACCAGGCGACAGCTTCAGTCCACTCATACAGCTTTCTCGCGTTTCTCCTGAAATCGCGCCCCGCCTTCAAAGTTTGCCGTTATCTCCTATGTCGCGCCTGTCAATGGCACGCGCGGCAGGGGAAACGAGAGGAGCAGCGGGAGAAATAGCGGCCGGCGATTATTCCGAAATACCCAGGCCGATGCAGATCTTGCGTCGCGCCGATTCGCCCGATTCGCCCTTCGGCAGGTCAATGCAGTCCTCTTCTATTAACGAGGGAACCAGCGCTTCCAGGCCCGCAACCACCTATCGCGCTTCAGCAATACCGATCTACACCCGATCAGATTTACTTTCGCCCGCCTTTTTACCCCTCAGCAGGCAAACAGGAATTACCCGGTTTATAGGCACCCGCCCCTTCGTTACAGGAGCAACGGAGACTGACTCGGGTACTGGGCCGGTTGACATGAGGCCCAGCCTCCGATCTTATCCGGCCATCGCCGGTTCAAGCAGCTCAGGAGACCTCGGGGCCGCTTCACCGTTTGCGCCGAATGCGCACGGTCATATTGATAGCCCCCTTCAGCTTAAACCCTTGGCTACGCTCTCCTCTATGCGCCCTGTAATGAGGCGAGGAATTGGCCGAACTGCTGAACAGCAACGGGTGAGCATCAGTGACGGGCATGATATTTCCATCTCCAGCTTGCCCGAGCACCACAACACAAGCTTCGGCTCTGACCACTCTGCCATCTCTTCACCGCACGGCGGCGGGTCGCCCGGCTTCGACGAACGGCCCCTCGTAGCCCTTCAACGCACTCGGGACGACAAGGTTATGCGGGTAGCCAGTTCAGAGAGAGGCTGCTCCGGCACCTCTCGAGCGTCCTGAAGACCGTTACGGCCTTGTATCGCCTCCAGGCGAACCGACGAGGGCAGAATCTGGTCGTGCAGGCGAGGCGAATAATGCCCCAACATCCAGCGCAGGCCAAGCCGATCCTGACGAAATTGCAGAACGTGTATGGCAAATGATGGCCGAACGACTGGTAGTTGAACACGAACGACGAGGGTTGGGGTCATGGCAGGCTGAAGAGCAATTGCAGATTCTGATAGAGCTTCCAGGGAGCAAGCTCAGCTTCAATGATAAGGACCCGCAACATGTGATCAACGCCATGTTCAATCCCAATAAACTCACGGTCAACCGCAGTGCGCAATGGCAGAACCAACAGACTCCAAAACGTGACAACCCGGAATTGCAATACACCGGCGCCGAACCAAGCACCCTCAGCGTTGAACTGTTCTTTGATACTTACGACACCGATAAACCTAAAGACGAAAAGGAGAGTGTCAGGATCTATACCAACAGGTTACATGAGCTGACTACAGTCAAGCAGCACGGGGACAAGCATCGCCCTCCCGTTTGCCGCCTCGTCTGGGGAGACATGAGCGTCTTTTTCCAGGGCGTTCTGCAACAACTCCAGAACCAGTTCACGCTTTTTCTGGAAAATGGCATACCAGTACGAGCGACTTCAACATGCACGTTCAAGCAATGGAAATCCAATCAAAAGGATCTCCTGGATCAGAACCTGATGTCTGCCGACGTCGCCAAGGTATGGACGGTAAAGCGCGGTCAAACGTTGGCCTCGATCGCACATTATGAATACGGCGATCCCCGTAAATGGCGGCCTATCGCTGAGGCAAACGGAATCGACGATCCGTCCAGCCTGAAGCCCGGCGCTATTCTGATCGTTCCTGCACTGCGCAATATTTAGCCTTATCAATACCAATGGCCGCCAGAGATCAGTTTGACACGCTAGCACCGGAGTTCGCCATACGTATCAACGGCTCGGCCCTCCCTAACGAAGCAGTCGCCGACATGATAGCCATAAATCTCGTTGAGGATGTGGATGCGCCCAGCATGTGCACCGTCACGCTTTCAGGTTGGGATACTCTAGAAATGAAGGTGAAATGGATCGACCACAAGCTTTTTCGGGAAGGTAATCCAATCGAGATCGAGATGGGATATCGCGATCACTTGGAAGTGGTATTTAGTGGCGAAATTACCGGGCTTGAGCCTGATTTCCCCGAGGCGAGCCCAGTCGACCTTTACAGTGCGTGGCTATGACCGCCGGCACAGACTCATGCGTCAGCGAAAAACGCACTCGTTCCTCAATCTCAAGGACAGCGATATTGCCAGTCAACTGGCCCGCCAGACTGGACTCGAACCCAAGGTGGAGGACAGCAAAGTCAAGCTGCCCTATGTCCTGCAGCACAACCAGACTGACCTGGAATTCCTGCTCGGCCGCGCGCGCCGTATTGATTATGAAGTTGTAGTAGAAGACCGTACGCTCCTGTTCCGGCCTCGCAAAATTGAGAACAAGGCCAAGCTCACGCTCAGAAGAGATATTGAATTGCTCGAATTCCGGCCTCGCATGACCACGATGCGCCAGGTGGAAGAATTTACAGTACGTGGATGGGACCCCAAGGAGAAAAAAGAGATCGTGGCCCATTCCACCGCCGGGGATTTATCGACGGTTATGGGAGGAACAACGTCCGGCCCTTCCAATGTTCAGAAAGTATTTTCGAAGACGGGCAGCACCCTCGTGACTGTGCCTGTGCAAAGCCAGGAGGAGGCGGATCGTATTGCAAAACAGCGTTTTTCCGAAATTGCGTTGGGCTATATTCGAGCGGAGGGTAAGTGTATCGGAGACCCTCAACTACGGGCAGGAATCGTGGTCAAGATCGAGGGAATTGGCGAGCGATTCAGCGGCCCTTATTACCTGCGCGCGGTCGAGCATCGTTACTCGATCCAGAAAGGGTATCGGACAAGCTTTTCCGCGCGGAGAAACGCTACATGAATCATCTCGATATGTTAAATCAACTGCTTGGTCACCGCAGTGATGAAGACAAATGGTATGGAGTCGTGGTTGGCGTGGTTACCAATAATCAAGATCCGGACAATATGCACCGGATAAAGGTGCGGTTTCCCTGGTTAAATCAGGACGATGACAGCAACTGGGCGCGCGTGGTAAGCCCAATGGCAGGTAACGGCCGGGGTGTGTATTTTCTGCCGGAAGTGGACGATGAGGTATTGGTTGCCTTTGAGCATGGCAGCATCGAACATCCTTACGTGATCGGATCGCTATGGGGTGGCAAGGATAAGGCACCCGAAAACAATTCGGACGGTGCGAATAATAACCGGAGCATCAAATCCCGAAGCGGGCATGTCATCCGGCTCTGCGACAAATCAGGATCAGAGAGCATCGAGATTATCGATAAAACCGGCAATAACAAAATTGTGATTGAGTCCTCGGGAAACAAAATATCGATAAAAGCGACGGGAGACATCGAAATCAGCTCAAGCACCGGCAAAATCACGTTGAGCGCAATTGGCATCGAGTTGAAGTCCCAGGCCAATGTGGACGTGACCGCGAACGCTCAGGTCAACGTCAAGGGGGCAATGGTTAACATTAATTAAGGGTTGCATCGCAATTGAGCAAGCAGCAAAAAATTGAGGTTGTTCGGATAATGTCAGATCACACGAACTCATGATCAAGCCACGAGGCATGCAGATACCTGTTCTTGGGATTGGATGGTATTTCCCCGTCGAAGTGAGCGATGCGGGACAGCCGCGTTTTTCCATCGCTGAGTACGAAGAAAGCGTGCGGCAGTCCATCCTTATCATTTTGTCCACTGGCAAAGGTGAAAGAGTCATGCGTCCTGATTTCGGCAGCGGGCTGAGTGAACTCGTGTTCTCGGTCAATAACTCTGCGACTCAGGCGATGGCGGCCTTTGAGGCGCGTGAAGCGCTGGAGACCTGGGAACCGCGAATCGAAGTGTTGGATGTGGAAACAGCAACAGCAGGAGATCGGGGTGAACAATTGCTGATTTATATCGATTATCGCGTTCGCACGACGGACAACCGCTTCAACCTCGTCTATCCGTTCTATCTGGACAGGCCGCTTACATGAATTCGGTCTCACCTTTCAACTGCAGCCTCCGCTGATACGCGAGAAATTGCGCCAGGAGGCGGAACTGGCAGCCGAGGTCGGAAGAAAGCTGGCTGAGCGCGGTTTTGCTCCACCGGGAGCAGATCCCCTGAAGGATGCACTGGTTCACGTCTTTGCCCGCTACTGCGATGTGTTGATCGAGCGGTTGAATCATGTACCGCAAAGCTATCATGAAGCCTTCTTGAGAATGCTGGGTGCGACACCCGCCCCGGCCATTCCCGCAAGAGTGCCGCTCTCCTTCACGCCAGTGAAATCCACTCAGAATTTTACGGCAATTGTCCCGCAGTCGACCCAGGTGTCCGCCCCGGCGGAAGACCAATCCGATCCTCTTGTAATATTCGAGACCACGAAAGATTTACCCTTGGTGCGGGCAGAGTTCAAGCGCGCTGTGGCTGTGGATGCATGCCGGCTGTTGTATTCCGATGTCAGCAGCATTTTTTCCCTATCTGCTCAAGCCGGCGCTGCACGAACGCCCGCTGAGCCCGCTCCCCTGGCTGAGGCAAAGCCATTGGAACGGATTCTTTATATCGCCCAGCCTGCCGTTATTGGCGTTCCCAAGCTTACGCGTCTTCGGGTAAAACTCGAACTTGATAATCCGGCAAGCATGCCGTCGGGCTGGAGAATCGAATGGGGAATTCCATCCGGAACCGTTTTCTTACCGCTCATGCCCGAACTCGATTCCACGGCAAATTTGACCCGAAACGGCGAACTCGTCTTTATCCCGCCGGAAAAATGGCCGTCCCCAACCATCGCTTCTGAGACCATGCCATGGCTGGCATGCCGCCTGTACCCTGCTGCCGCATCACGGCTCCCGCCTGATCAAAACAAGGAATACACCGCGCTGATCAAGCGCATTGAGGTATCGGGGGATCGAAGTCTTGATGCCGTTCCTCCCGCTGGTGCGTTTAATAACGGCATTCCGCTCGACATCAGCCGTGATTTCTTTCCCTTGGGCGAACGGCCGCGGTTTGGCGACGTGTTTTATGTGCTTTCCGAAATTTTCGCGGCGCCCGGAACGAAGGTCGTTCTCGACATCAAGCTCACCAATCCGTCGGGAGCAATTGATTCTCCGATCCCTCCCGTAAGCAAAAAGGGCAACCCGAAACTCCGCTGGGAAGGCCATACCTCGCGGGGCTGGGTTCCGGTGGACTGCACCGATGGCACGCTTTCACTTACACAAGACGGGCTTATCGAATTTCATGTTCCGGCAGATGCCACACCCGCGATGATCAATGGGGTCAACGGGGGCTGGATACGTGCACGCCTAATTGGCGGCAACTATTCCCCCGACGAGACGGTAACGGCGCCCTTCGGCCTTCCGCCGATTAACCCCCCGGCGATCGCGGCAATGCAAGTGACCTCGATTCAGCAATTCGGACCGTTACCGCCCGAGCGCTTGATTGTCGAAAGCGACCTCATATATCGAAAAATCGATCCTGCACTGCCGTTTAACCCGTTCCCTGCTCCACGCGGAAAAAGGGCTCATGCTTTACCTCGCGCTCTCTTCTCCGAGAGGCGACTCCGAACTGAATGGGAAAACGCTCAGCCTTTACTCATTCCCCTACGAGGGGGCACGACACGTCGTCCGCAGTGACGATGCTTCGTCCAACGTTTCTGGAATGCCGAGCTGGCAGGCGCACACGACAAGTGGCTGGTCCGGCTGTAAGGTCAACGACTCAACCAGAGGATTGCGCAGCCCTGGAATTGTCGAAGTGCGCACGCCTGATGGCATGTCAAGCTGGCATGACTCCGTGCTGGATCCAGACCAGCAATTTTTCTGGCTGCGCATCGTGTGGCAACCTGCAGACGTGGATCAACTTCCTCATCCCTTCAGTCTGGTTCCACAACGGCTGCTGCTCAATACTGTTCTCGCTTCGCAGACGCTGAAGCTGACCGACGAACTGCTCGGGTCGAGCAACGGCCGGCCTCGCCAGATCTTCTATACCTTGCATAAACCCATTATTGGTACCCCGACACTGCAGGTGCGCGAGCCGGTCATAAAAACGAAAGAGCAGGAGGACCAAGGATTAGAAGCGGCCCACTCTCATTCCGGCGCAATAGCCATCCGCAGAGCGCAGGCAAATGAAGAATGGATAGGCTGGACGGAGGTTGCCGATTTTTCCAATTCCGATTCGCGTTCACGTCACTATATTCTTGACCGCCTCACAGGAAGTGTCCGGTTCGGGGACGGGATAAACGGTGACATACCACCATCCGGCGCAAACAATATCAGGATGCATGAATACCACACTGGAGGTGGCCAGCGCGGCAATCGCCCTCCCGCGACAGTCACCCAATTGCACACAACCATTCCCTATATTGAGTCGGTAACGAACCATCAGCCGGCGGCGGGCGGCCAAGACCAGGAAAGCTTCGAGTCATTGAATCGAGGAGCCGCAACACTTTTACGCCACCGCGACCGGGCGGTCAGCATCGGCGATTACGCAGATCTTGCAGTCAGAGCATCGCCCGAGGTTGCTCGGGCGAAATGCGTATCGGCATGCGACGTAAGGTATTGGCGCAGGCAATCCATTGACGGAAGCAAAACTCGGCAGCGTCTGTGTGATGGTGGTTCCAAAGGCGGGTGAGGAGGATACATGCCCGCAACCTTCTTTCGAGCTTCTGAAGAACGTCAAGGAATATCTGGACCGCAGGCGCCCCGTCGGGATCGAGTTAACGCTGCTGGGTCCGGAATACGTTAACGTCGGCATCACGGCAGAGCTTGTATGGGCTCCGGATCGTTCCACCGCAACCCTGGTCGCCGGAATTGAAAAACGACTAAACGCCTTCCTGCATCCGACAACGGGTGGACCCGACAGGCTCCGGATGGCAGTTTGGCGAGCAGCCTCATGCGTCGGATTTTTATCCTTTGCTCGGGGAGTTCGAGGGGCTGGATTACGTTCGCTCACTGGAACTGCACTTTGAAGAGGAACGGCCAGGGCTGTTGGACTCTGGAGTTTTTTAATATGTCCCGGCAAGCATGAGATCCGCCTATGCTGACAACGGGGCTTGACAACAGGACTTTCGATGATCTGGTAGGGGAAGCGGTCAACCTGCTTCCCACCCTGGCGCCCGAATGGACGAACCATAATCCGTCCGACCCTGGCATCACACTGGTCGAGTTGCTCGCCTATTTCACCGAAATACTGATTTATCGGCTAGGCCGCATCCCTCCCGCCACCACGCTCCAGTTTCTTAAATTACTCGGCGGGTCGAATTGGGAAGGACTCGCCCGGGAGCACAAATTAAAGTTCCTGCAATCCCTGATGGGAAGCGGGTGGGAGGGCTGGAGGTCGATCACTCAAACCGATCCTTCCGATCTGGCCCAACAAATCGATTGCGCAGTTCTGCAGGCAAATCCCGATCAACTGAAAAGCGCCATTGATAGCGTGATTCAGGATCTGATGCGTAGCGAGTGCGCTGTTACCGCACAGGATTTTGAGCGCTTTTCCCAACAACTTGCCCAGCAATATGCCAATACCCAGGGTGGAAGCCTCCACCCTGTTCGTACGCTTTGCGTCCCCTGCTTGAATCTGGAAAATGACCTGCCCGACAAATCCGCCACGGACGATCGTGCCCACGTTAGCGTCGTGCTCGAACCGGGTTGGAAGATAACGGACGAAGAAGCCGTTAGTCTCCGAAAAAAAGTGCAAAAGGAATTATCGCGGCGTTGCCTGCTCACGACCCGGCTCCATGTCGTCGCACCCGTTTATCTGCACCTGGCGCTCGGAATAAAACTTGTTCCCAAACCCGGCCAGTCCAGAGATCAGCTAATACACTCGTTGCGCCTAATGCTGGCGCAAAGGTTCGGCTCCCAGCCAGGGCAAGGGCCGCTAGGGGAAGGTTGGCCGTTCGGCAGGGCCTTGCGTATTTCCGAACTTATCCAGGCAATCGACGAAACCGCAGGCGTGGATTATGTCGAGGACATCACCATTCTCCAGATTGGCCTGAAGGAGCAAATGGATCAGCCTGAATCTGCCCTCGGTATACAGATAGGCATCCACTCGACCATAGGCGTCGATACCCTGCTTGGCGGTCCTCATTCGATCGGTGGCCGACGCCTGCTGCGTAATGAGGCGGGCAGGCTGGTTTCGGTCGCGCTGAAACCGTGGGAGCTTCTGCGTATAAACCTGGCCGAGGAAGCAATTACCCTGATCAGCGCGCAAACAGCCGGAGCAGAGGATGAGTAACACGACCGGTGCAAGGGATGAAAGGGGTGAAAGTGGGCGAATGCTCGACAGCCTCCCGGCAATATACCGAAACAATGATATCGGGGGTCATCTCGAGCGCTTGCTTGGCGTGTTTGAGGAAGTACTTTTCCGAAGTGATAAGTCCCAACTGCCAGGCATCGAGCAGCAGATCGATGCCATTCCCAGCTTCTTTTCACCATCGGGAATCAAGCCGGGATATGGCATTGCAGAACAAAGCGCGGCTACGCGCGCCCCGGACCGATTCCTGCCGTGGCTCGCCACCTGGGTGGCATTTACGCCTCATGCATTGTTCCCTCCGGAACAGCTCAGAGTCATCCTTTCCGGTATCGCACCCCTTTACAGCAAAAGGGGCACGCGGGACTACCTGGAACAATTATTGAAGCTGTGCTTTCCGGAAATCCATGAGGTGGAAATCGACGACAACCCGGTGCCTGGGTTTATCATCGGCCAGGCGAAAGTGGGGGAGGACACATTATTTGGGGATGAGCGTCCATTCTGGTTTCGCGTGAACATAGACGTGCGCCGGCAAAACAAAGAGCCAGCTGAGACGGGGCGTGAACATGAATTCGATAAACGGGAATTCGAGAAGCGGGTTCGCGCAATCATCGATTTTGCCAAACCCGCGCATACCGATTATGAGCTGCATGTTTATTTCTCCGAGTCGGATGTTGAGGCGGGATACTCGATATAAGAATTCAGGGGGTAAAGGTCGGATCAGCCTTAAAACTGAATGACCTCTGGGCCTATCACATAGATCTGTTTGAACAGTGTTGTGGTTTTATAGAAACCGCAAAACGCGCTAACGGGGCGGAAACGTTCGCCCGAGGGAGAATAAAGATGAGAAAAAAACAGCTTATCGGCAAAAAGCCGGCGTATTTTCAAGGGCAGTTGCTGCTCAAGGATGACTTCATCGATGAGCAGAAATACCACATCAATGAGCGGGCGCGCCACAGCCTGAACCTGCACGGGTGGGGAGTTGTGCGCGGCCTGGAGGTGACAGCGACAGGAGAGACATCCATTACGATAAGCCCGGGCTTTGCAATCGACGGCAAGGGGCGCGAGATCGCAATCAATGAGCCAGAGGTTCTGGAACTATCCTCTTTCGCGCCTTCTTCGCTGCTGCAGATCACAGTCAGCTTTGAAACGGAGCCGCCTTCAAAGGACCGTCCCCGTATCGATTGCTATGGCGTTGTGGCGGCTTCCACCGGAATTGAAGAATCAGTCGTGGTGCTCGCCACAGTACAACTCGACGACAAGGGAAAACTCAGGCCTGATTCCATCAGCACCGCCACACGCCGCGTAGTGCGGACAATGATTTCTCCCGGCTCGGTCAATGCCGTTGCCCTTGATCCGGCCTTGCGCACGGGCTGGCTGCGGCTACCGTTCCGACCAACCGCCATTCCACAAGACACTGAACGAAAGGTAGAGGCTCCTCCTCCGCCTTTCCGCGTGGGCGCGACGGAAGCCCGCGCGCACAGGGAGCTCGATGGCCAGCCCAATACCAAAGGTGCAGGCGGGACCATGGCTATTCTCCTTCCGCCAGGCGTTACGCAAATCCATCAGTTACGCGTCGCCGGGCAGGAAAACGAGAAGAAAATAAAGATCCAGTTGTTTCGTGGCGGCTGGGACGCCGTGAACAAAAAGCATGTCGGCGGCAGGGATGATCCGGCCAACAAGCTCCTGGAAAAGGAAATTTCGGGAGGGCCCTATGACGAGACTTATGCCATTAAAGGCGGCGAGCTCGATCCGCTAACCAGCACGCTTTCGATCGACATTCGAAGCACCGGCTATGTCAGAGTCTCCCTGGTGGCGGTGGAAATATCCTACTGACTCCCAATCATGAGTCAGATTACCTGACCAAGTATGTGAACGGGCAAATGGGCAAATGACTCAGGCTTTTACCGATTCCCTGGCACACCTCCTCGCGGAGATGGAGCGCATCGATCTGCTGATCCGTTATCAGATCGCGCACCGCTACAGGCTGCAAAGCGAGGATGAGCAGTTTCGCGGTCTTTATATCTCTGCCGAGGAGATTGATAGCCTGCTTCGCAAGCCCATCGGGGTGCCACAATGGCTCCTGTCCAAAGCGGAGGTTCAAGCCGATCCAGCGGCGCACCTCGGAACAAATCGAAAACCTTATACATGAGCGCAAACAACTGAGTAAGCGGCAAGGAATCGAACTGCGGCTGGAGCGACTGCGTGAACTCTTCGAACTGACACCGTTTGACATTGATGTCCTGCTGGTCTGCATGGCTGTGGAGTTCGATCTTCGCTATGAAAAGATCTACGGCTACCTTCAGGACGACGTCACCAAAAAGAAACCCAGCGTTGAGCTTCTGCTGAACCTGCTCGCACCCTCCCTTGAGCTCAATGTCAACGCCAGACAGCGCTTCTCTGCGGAAGCTCCGCTGTTGCGCTTCCGACTGGTGGAATTGGTCGAGGATCCCTCCCATCTCCCTACCCCTCTGCTATCCAGATTTGTGAAAGTGGATGATCGCATTGTCCAGTACTTGCTGGATGGACAAGCGATGGATGAGCGCGTCCGTGCCTTCGTGGAACTGATGGATTGCGATTACGGACTGGAATGCCTCCCTGTGGATGATGACCTGAAACAGGGACTCATGCGTCTGGCCAGGAACACTTCCATCGCTCAAAACGTGGTCGTCCACCTGAAAGGCCCATCGACAACCGATAAACAAGGCGTCGCGCAAGCCGTATGTCATCACAGAAATCAGCATCTTGCTGGTTGTCAGATCTTGAACACCTGGCGGCTGAGCCCGAAGCTGAATTTGGGAAGAAGCTGATTCTCATTTATCGCGAAGCTCGCCTGCTGCAAAGCGCCCTGTTCTGGAAAGGCGTGGAATCTCTACAGGGCGAGCAGCGGCGCGGCATGCTCAACGCATTCATCCGCAGCTTGAAACACGGCTGCTCAATGGCTTTTCTCGATGGAGAGCTTGCAGCCGAATCCTCAAATGCTTTTAAGGAAATCACTTATTTTTCCGTTCCGATATCCCGGCCGAGCTTCATCCAGCGCGCCGAGATCTGGCGGGCAGCACTTGGGGAGTTTGATTCCGATCTCGATGCAAACGATATTGCCGAGCTCTCGGTGAAATTCAAGTTGTCCCTCAGCCAAATCAGGAACGCCACCACTACCGCCGCAAATCTGGCCCTCTGGCGCGAGCAAGATGCGCAGCGCATCACCATTCGCGATCTTTATGAAGCTTGCCGCACACATTCCAACCAGAAGCTGTCGACACTGGCTCATAAAATTCCAACGAAATACCGCTGGGATGACATCGTTCTGCCACAGGATCGAACCGAGCAGCTCCGCGAAATCTGCAATCACGTCAAATATCGCGACCGCGTCTATAGCGAATGGGGATTTGACCAGAAACTTGCGATGGGCAAAGGCCTTTGCGTCCTGTTTGCCGGCCCCTCTGGCACCGGCAAAACCATGTCCGCGGATATCATCGCGGGAGAACTTGGCCTGGATCTCTACAAGATCGACCTGTCAAACGTCGTCAGCAAATACATCGGCGAGACGGAAAAAAATCTCTCGCGGATTTTTGACGAGGCCGAAACCTCGAACGCCATCCTGTTTTTCGATGAAGCGGATGCGCTATTCGGCAAGCGCAGTGAAGTGAAGGATTCGCACGACCGCTATGCCAACATTGAGACAGGCTACCTGCTGCAGCGCATGGAAGAGCATGAAGGCATCGTCATCCTGGCAAGCAACTTCCGCAAGAACATGGATGATGCTTTCATCCGCCGCCTGCATTTTACCGTCGAATTTCCGTTCCCCAACGAGGAGGATCGGCTGAGGATATGGGAAAACGTCTGGCCCGAAACAGCACCCAGGGATCCCGGCCTGGATCTCGCTTTTCTGGCAAGACGTTTCCAGATCACGGGCGGCAATATAAGGAATATAGCCCTCTCCGCAGCGTTTCTGGCCGCGGATGACACTGGCGTTGTCGGCATGCAGCACCTCATCCGGGCAACCCAACGGGAATACCAGAAAATGGGAAAACTGGTTTCCGACAGCGATTTTGGTGGACAAACCAAAGAAGTGGTTGCGATTGGGAGAGGTTGACGCTCATATAAAAAATGCTCCACATGAAAGCGAAACGCATAGCTTTTACCAAAACTACACTCAGCACTAATAACAATCCAGGATCCAGTTTCACTCGTAACGCAATAGTCCTAACCACGGAAGGTGAGCTTATGTCCTACCAGCCTTTTACTGAATTACCTGAAAACGCGACACAGCAAATGTCCCGCCGCAGACCATCCACCACCCCTGCTCATTTCCAAGCCGAGTCTCATTCCCCTGCCCTCCAATTACAACGCATGTTGGGCAATCAACGTGTAGGAGAATTAATTCAAGCCAAGCGCCTAACACCGGAAGGCGGGATTATCGGCTTGCAGCCCAAGCTACCGTGGGCCGCCGATGATCAATACGAGCGTGAAGCCGATCACGTGGCACGTCAAGTGATGAGCATGCCTGAATCCGCGGCTGCAAACCCAATGCAACGAGCCACCCCGCCGGGAGAAGAAGACAAAGACAAGATGCTTCAAACCAAGCCGCTAGCTGCTTCAATCACCCCATTCGTGCAGCGGCAAATGGAGAGCAACGATGAACCGGAAGAGAAAGAGACCCCGATTCAAGCGAAATTCCTAAATGGAACGGGCAACACCCCCTTACAGCGACAATCAGCCACGGACGAGGATGAAATGTAAGCGCCTGGCCCCACGGCTCAATCCATAGAAGCCTGCGTCACCTGCGAGGCAGCCAAGGAAGAACAAACGTGATAACTTCTCGTATGTCATATTTAATTAAACAGCGAGAAATTTGCCAATAATTTCGATTTCGTCATTTTTCCCAGCCTAATCAATCCAATGAACGAAGGGTGGCTTTGCGGGCGACTGGGCATCAGTAATAACCAATAAATTTAAGCAGATACTGATCAAAGGAACCAACGCTGGTGCCGCAACCACTTCTAACCGAGTCATCAGACAAGACGAAACAACGGACCGAGCATCGCAAGCTCGAGTCCGGCTCCCAAGCACTCGTTTCAAGGTACATCTAACTCCCTTCTTCAACTCCAACGCACGCTGGGCAACCAGCGTGTCGCGCAGTTAATCCAAGCCAAGCGTGTCACACCGGAAGGCAAAATCACTGGCCTTCAACCCAAGCTCACCGTGGAGCTGCCGACGATCAGTACGAGCAGGAAGCTGATCGCATTGCTCGGCAGGTGGTGAGCATGCCCGATCCGGCTTCAATGCCGCCCACTCAGCAACCGCCGCAAGTCGATGGGCAAGCAAGCCGCTCGCATTCCGTTCAAAGCAAACCCCTGCCCCTTGCCGCCTCCATCACTCCATTTGTGCAGCGACAGGCTGCGATAGAAGAAGAGAAAGGAGAAAACAAAGAGGAAAGAAGGACGAGGAACATCTACTACAAGCAAGATTCCTCGACCACACCCCCGCGCTCGCTCTTCAAAGGCAACCCTCCTCTGAGAAGGAAGAGTCCGAATCAATACAGGCCAAGTTTGCGGCCCAGAGAGATACCTCGCCCGAGGAAGATCAGGACAGTCCACTTCAGGCGAAGCGCCTCTCTATTAGCAGCCCCTCGTGGCTGCGGCGACAAGTAGAGGAAAAAGGAAGCGACGAGGAACCGCAAGACCACAAAACGCGGGTTCAGGCAAAGCCATCTTTCGCGACAAACACTCCTGACATACAACGACGGGCCGTAGCGGAAGAAGAAGCGGAAAAGGAAGAACCCGGATCGATTCAGGCAAAATCAGCGGCGCCCCTGACCGACAGCTTTGACGCGGGCGCTGACGTCGAATCGGGTTTAAGCAGCAGCAAAGGGCAAGGCAGTCCCCTGCCGGATCATTTGCGATCCTACATGGAACCCCGCTTCGGGGTCGACTTCAGCCATGTGCGTGTCCATACCGGCAGCAACGCCATACAAATGAACCGGGACGTCGGTGCCCAAGCCTTCACCCATGGCTCCGACATTTACTATGGCGCAGGTAGCAGCCCAACCAATCTGGAACTTACCGCGCATGAGCTGACGCATGTCGTCCAGCAAACAGGTGCTGCGCCGTTGCAGATGAAGGCAGCAGACAAGTTATTTCCAGCCAATGCCGATCCGTCCCTTCACCGGGGATGTAAAGCATGCGAAACACACGGGAACGAAGAAAAGCGATCTCAGCCCGATCCTTCTGTCGTGTCCGAAGAAGTGTTGCAGAAAAAGGCCGATTTGGTCCCGTTGGTAGAAGGAGGCAACACCCTCCACCATATTCAAAGAGCGCCTGCTGCTTCAAGCAACGAGCCCATCGTAAGTTCGGAAATTGTAGATATATCTACTGGTATCTTTAACCCTTCCGAGAAGGTAAAAGGGGAAATTGAAGCACAACGTCATAAAGGGCTCATGGTTCGGGTCGTCGCAAAGGGTGTGACTGAAGAAGGCCAGATTAAAGTCAAAGGAGATAAGAGCAAGAAATACGACTCCATGAAAAACGGCGCCACGCCTTTACTAAACCCTTGGACACAGCAGCTCGGCGGTATGCACCTTAACTTTTCGATAAAAGACAATGAAGTCAAGGGCCATGCTTCTTTAAAGCCAGGCAGTAAGGATAAAAAGGAGTGGCTGCAAGCGTTACAAAAAAATTCAGCCATGTTGGGCGGTTTGGGGCTCAAAGTAGGCAAGTTACCCAATCCTGTCAATGAATTTAGCGCCGGCAAGCTTACTCTTGGGGTTACCGGTCTCGATGTGGAACTCGCCGGTTTCCTCGATGCTAAGTTCAACTTGACACTTGAAAATACGAATAAGCCAAAAATTGAAGGAAGTGCGAGGGTCGATGTCAAGGGCATGGCAAGTGGCGAACTGAAATTAGACAATGCCCAGGAAAAGTTGGCGGGGGAGCTCTCGCTAGCTATCAATATAAAGGCATTTAGCGGCTCCGCGAAGGTGAAATACAACACAGATGGCACGGTGGGTATCGGCGGCAAAGCAGCTTACAACGCTAACAAGTTATCGGGAGAAATACAATTCGTAGCGACCGACTTGGATACAGCGAATAATTTCAGTAAGGAAGCAATCGCAGGGGCCGGCGGAATAGAAAAAGCGCAAGATGCCAAGGCGCCGGCGGCGGTGCCGTCGCCCAAACCTGGCAAGAAACAGCGCGCGCTGGCTGCAACAGGTCAATTAACCTTCAATTTGACAAAATGGTTTGCCGGAACAGTATTTGTTGTGGTGGATGGCAAAGGCGATGTTACAGTTATCGGCAGGATTACCCCTCCCGCCGAAATCCCGTTATTTGACCAAAAAAACTGGGATGAGGAACTCGTCAAGCTTGAGGCAAAAGCTTATTACGGTCTTCCTGTCGTCGGCAATTTAAACCTGTTCGCGAACATAAGTCTGCACGCACTGGCTAACCTTGGGCCTGCCAAGATATATAACATCGAAGTTCTGGGAACATATTCTACTGACCCGGAAATCCAAAAGAACATCCAGATTTCAGGATCCATCAATATTTCTGCTTATGCAGGCCTGCGGCTACGTGCCGAAGGAGGCGCTGGTGTGGAAATTGTGGAGCATGATCTGAAATTCGGAATCGGCTTGAATGCGGACGTGGGGGTCAAGGCTTATGCTGAGGCACGTCCCACCATCGGATATCGCGAGCCAGGCCAATTTTACATCAGTGGAACACTTGAAATGGTAGCGCAACCTATGCTTGGTCTCGGTGGCGACTTTTTCATTGAACTGGACACCCCCTGGTGGTCCCCGCTTTCGGATGATAAATGGACGTGGCCCCTATTCTCGAAGGAATGGCCTTTAAGCGATCCGATCGGCATTAGTGCTTCTCTCAAGGATTATGTCCTTGGCTCGAAGCAGGTGCCGGAAATAGAGATGAAAAAACCCGAATTCGACCCATCCAAGTTCCTTACCAGTATGGTGGACGATACATTGCCCGAAAAGTCAGGCGGGCAAGCTGCGGGGCAAGGGACGTTCAAAGATGATGGTTCTGTGCCAACACCAACCATTCCGCCGAAAAAAGAAGCACCGGTCAAGGTGGATGCAAAAGGCGAAGGGCCGAAGAAAAGGACGCCCCCAGCAAGAGGCAAATCGGCGACACCTGATCCAAAGGTAGCGAATGAGCAAGAGAATTCAAAGATTTTTCAAGACGCTGCCAAGCCGTTGAAAGCGCTCGAGGCGAAGACACCGTTGACCCGCGCGGACCTGGATCAAGAACTGGCTTTAATCAAAAAGCAAGTCAATGGGATTGATTTCAAGGTCCAGCAAAGGGGAACGGAATGGATTGTCACGCCTAAAGCAGGGCGTAAAATGGGGAAAGGACTTGAGTTGGATGCGCGGTTGGGTGGTGAGACGATGGCTGCGGGGAAGTTCGTTCGTGACGACAGCGCGGAGGGCAAGCAGAAGGGAAAAGAGAAGGAGAAGGCTGACGCTGCCGGGCCCGATACCAGTGAGGCCAGCGCAAGCTTGCAGGCGGGGCTAGCTGAACTGAGCAGCAAGCTCGATGTCGCCGCCAAGGGCGGGCTGGCGCCGAACGAACTGTCGCCAATCGTCACTGAGGTAAAAACGAAGTACGGATTCAAGGTACTCGAAGTCAGGGAAGAGGTGGAGGCATTGATACTCCACGGAGAAATCAATCCCAAAGGTGACAAGACGAAGGGGTTGCGCAAGCTAACCATAAAGGCAACCCTTCCACAGGCTCGACTGATTGAGAATCCCGGGACGCGGTTTCCACGCGATGTCGCGATTGCAATTGATCGCATCCAGGAGACAATAAACGACTTGTATCGCGAATTTTCCAAGTATGGCGACGCCAGCAGTGCTTTTATGGCCATGAAAGAGCAATATATGGGTGGTGTCGGAAAGGAACCCAGCGCCCTTGTCTTAAAGAAAGAACCAAAGAGGAAACAAATTAGAACTGAGCTACGAAAACAACGAAAGAAAGGACCGGACGGCAAGTTTATTCCCGTAAAGAATGCCGATGGATCCCTTAAGTATCGACAAAAACCGGATGGAAGCCTCGAAACGGATAAACTCGGTCAGCCCATCCCTGAAGTCGAAATGGAAGAGATTGAGGTTCCAATCTACGAAAAAAAAGATGGAAGGACATCTACGAGACCGATGTCACGGGCGAGACGATTATGGTAACAACGCCGGTATATCACTACCAGAAGTGCAAAGAGTATCTAGTGACATTCGAGGCGGCTCTCGGCATTAGCGCTCTGCCGCCGGAAGCCATAGTCCGAATCGAGCATGAAGATCCAGAAGATTAAGAGCGCGATTTCATGGGCTGACGAATATAAGGCAGGCAAAGGACCGTCGATTCCCGGCTGAAGTGGCCAAGAAGTACCGGGCTGAACTTGGAGGCTAATTCAGATGATCGAGACGAATCGAACTCCGCTTGGCGTGCGCGTGATTAGGGAGAGGATCTGTAGTAACACCAGCGTCGCTGGTCATGTTGGGGCCCACGACAAGCTTGTGTGCTGCGACTTAAGACATGCCAACTTTGAAGATATCGATCTAACAGGCACCGTCTTTTACGGTTGCTTGATGAATGGGACCTCGTTCGTCCGCGCTAACTTGACAACAGCGCGATTGATTCGATGCTTTTGTCCGCGGAGTCTACACCAACCGACTTTCATGGTTGCATTTGGAACGATGTAATCATAGACGGCTCGTACATTCGACTATATAGCCTTGCAGGTTCTGGGTGATTTCTCGCAGTGGCCACAGGAAGTGGCAAGTGCAGCGGCCGGCTTGTTAAGCACTGTAGCGATATGAGATATAACGCTGTCACCTCGCTAGGAGGCCACGCGAATTCGGTCGTCGGACCGGTATTGGGATGCTTTCTCCATGATGCCGATTGGGAAGTCCGTGCTGCCACGCTTAGGTCGTTAATCAAGCTCTTGCGTAGCGACTCCGCAACGTTGGATTCGGACTTCCTGGTGCGGATCATCTTGAGCCTCGGTGATGAGCATTCTATTGTTCGCGAGACGGCATCGGAGCTCGTCGGCGCCCCTGTCGGCATCCGACGACCTCTTTCGTACTGCGCTTGCCGGTTCGACCATCGTAGTTCAAGCAGGAGGTCGAGACTCCGCGTCGCGAGATCACTCTACCGAATCGATCCCAGTTATGCTCGTTTGCTTGATCGC
>CAWBAF010000004.1:0-198648 GCA_963786735.1 uncultured beta proteobacterium | reverse complement strand
TTTATGTGCCCTCCTACTCGTTCAGTTACATCTCTCTTGTTCCTCAAGAATCAGAAATTACTGGCCGGACATCTAAATGGCGCAAAGCTTTTGAATACGAATCGGAAGGCCTAAATGCGCTTTACGACTTAATTGAGCGATATTTTTTTGTGATATGAACGGGAAGCCCATTTATGACCCCCGCAGGGTGGCCCATAAAAAAAGATCACCTGCCAATTAAAGGAAATGGAGTCCCCGCACTCTAGAAGAGGCCAATACAATAATTATGAGCGGCAAGAGGAAGGGTAAAGCGGCAAAATAAACTGCCAACCATGTAACGCCCATACGTAAAGGCTTTCCGAAGTAAGGAAGGCCTTTTTTTATGGGTGGCGGAGGTGAAGGCTGTCAATTATTGACCCTCGCCTTTGTCTGACAACCTTTAGAATTTGAGAACTATTAGTTCCCCATCATTAACTTAACGGGAACAAAATATGACAATACGGTAACAAATTTATCTCAGAATTATCCATCACAGCATCTTCCGAACGATTCATCTATTAACAACCTCTGAAACGGCGAGCTGTTGGAATATCTAGGGGCTGTCACGGAAGGCACTATTTCGGTATGGCGCTGTACCCGTAGATACCGATCCCCTATATCAAGATAGGGCGAGAACTCGTCAATATACCATCGTAAAGAGCGCATTAGACGCTTTTCATAGCCCAACGCACTATTGGCGCATCAAGCTAACGGAATCATGAAGGGGGCCTGTCATGAGGGCGAAAGACTGTCCGCAATGGGATACTGTTCTGCCGCTTATTTGTCCGCTTGATCGTGCTGGCGCGACACATCGGAAAGGCGATCCCAGTTTGTTACTACCTGAGGGAATTTTATAAGGAAAACGCTAAGGCCAATTTCGAAAATGCTGGGGTGGGTCATATTTACCAAGAGTTAGAAATCTTAGCCCCAAAAGTAATTGCGGGATCAAGACTCATACGCAAGGAAATCGAAAAGTCATCAACGACAAATTCGAGACTTGCCCGATCTGGGCGAAAAAAGACTGGATTAGCTGAAAAGAACTCTGGCGCTAGCGAGGTGTATGGGACTGTCACCGTGCCAAGGCATAGGGAAAGGTATTGCCGAAGGTCAACATACCCCTATACACCCCTTACCGGCTGCTCAGAATGGCATTGATGAGCCGAGGTTAAGCGGAGATAGAAACCGATGTCCGTCCTGCTTAGCTTACTTCAATTCGAGTACAGCGTTTGACAAACATCGAACAGGGAAATTTGACGGGAGCCGTCGATGTTTAAGCACCGATGAAATGCTAGCACAACAATTTTGGCAAAACAAGCGACGGTTTTTGGCTTGGCACCTTTATCGGCAAAGCGACCGGGAACGTCTACACGCATTCGTGTACGTCGCCAGTAAAGGAGGAAGGGAAAAAAATGCTTAGAAGCGAAAGCAATAGCAGGGAAATTTGGCTAGACCGCCTTCGAATGCTATGTCTACGGTTTTTTTATTTAGGGGTCGGGGCTGACCTTGCTTCTCTCATTAGTCGAAACATGGGCGTTGTACTGCTTCCTCGCCGGTTTGGAGAATAGCTAAGCTATGGGAGAAGACCACAGAAACGACCGATCTGAAGCAGTCGACGGCAAGTATATTTCCGTTCCTCATACTGTATTGGATAGCGTTGCCTTTATAGGAGCACGTTATACGGCAAAGGCTTTCTATGTTGAGATGATGCGCCAGCATAACGGGGCTAATAACGGACATTTGCCAATTAACTTATTCCTGGTTGAAAAATCGAGGTTGGGTTTCTCAGAGGCGTGATACAGCGAGCACGGGCGGAACTGCATTAGCGCAATTTGATTACCGTACCAAGGTTGGGGGGTTAAATATGGGGGCGGCCCAATATGCAGTAACGTGGCTACCAATCTCGAATTTTTTGGGGCTGGATATTGCAGAGCAAAGATTATCACAAGGGGCGTATGGGTTTATGGACAAATTGCCGCTCGGACAAATAAAAAACCTATCCCTGTAAAAGGTGCAGTCAATACCTTAAAGGTCCAGTTCAGCCCCTTTTAGAGGGTCCAGTCGAAGGTGTGCGCTGTACCGTAAGCCGGGACTAAAAAGGCGTTTTTAAGCACATTTACTGTACCGTTAGGAGGTAACAATGTATATTTGCCACTGTATACCGTTAATTTTACTTTGGGGCCACTCGGCTCGCGAGTAGATAAGAATCCCATAAAGGCGGCCTTCCATTATCAGTGTGTTTGAAAAACTTCCTTTCGGCCGATCCCTGAACCACAGCAGAGCAAAAAATGGCTTAAAGCCTCGTGCGCGTATCCGCGAGGCGTAATTAGACTGCATTATTACATACGCAAGAGTATTACCCGTGCGCGAGGTAAAGCAAGTATTGTCTCAGGTGGCATGTCGACGACCTAGCGTTCCGCTTCAAGAAGCGAAGCTTTCTCATACCCACACAGCTGCATAAGAATCCAACTCCGTCGGTCCGTCCACCAATGACGAAACACTTGCTCATCAAGGCCAAGAACAGAATCATTAGCAAAATTTCTTATATCCCAAAAATAACCATGACCGGCCACCCCATCCCACGCCACTTCTAGTTCATATAATCTTTGCTCACATTGGGTAAGCTCTAATCTAAGCTTTTCTGTTTCATGCTGCTTCAGGCAGTAATAAGCTAACGCTGTTATCGCTATCCAGGTTCCCAGATTTATTCCCGAACTGCTCTCTGATAAAAAGTGATGCAAAGCGATTCCCCCAAAGAAGAATACCGTACCAATAACTGCTGGCCGCTTTTGTTCCGCTCTTAAGTTTCCCCTTCAAATCAGTCAATTGATTGAATAGTCTCGCCGCCCCGAGAACCACTGCATAGGCAATATCGGTTCTGCGGTTAGATTCGATTTTCTCAAGTTCTGACATTGCTACCTGCGTCTCAACATTACCCACTGCTTCATCCCCCTTTATTGTTTTTATGTGTTGCTTGGAGATAATTATAATGCTTAAGGCTGAGGCACGGAAAATGGGCGCAAGGTTATTAACGTCGAAAAACCCTTGCAGTTCGCCGTTTGAAACTGAAAGACAAAAGGATGGCTCGTAATATAAGCGGAGGAGGAGTTTCGTTGATTGAAGCTTGCCTCACGCCTACCGGCTTCATACTTGGGAAGAACAAAGCGGTTTGGCGCGTGCATGGAAAATACTAGGGGGCACGTTCCCTAAACGGCAGCCCCTTCTGCCGACAAAGCCCCGGCCTCTTTTTCTGGCAAGAAAAGTTAATTAAACAGGCGCGAGTAAATCCTTGCTGCTATTGAAAGGATCAGCCCGATTCATTGCGCTATCGACTTGCCACCACATAAACTCTTCAGTAGGCAGTGATCTGCTTTGTGCAATATGTGAAGCTTCATCGAACGGCGTATCGGGATTCATCCAACGCAATGCATCTTCTGGTTCCAACACAACCGGCCTACGGTCGTGAACGTTAACCATTCCCGCCCCTGAATCTTCCGTGACTATCACGAACCCGACTTCAACCGTCTGATGTGTGTACGGTCGAAAGTTTGTCAGCCCAGCCATGAAGATAGGTTCATTCACTTTTCGCGTGATGTACCAAGGTTGCTTCTTTCCATCTTCTAGTGTCCATTCATACCAGCCCCCTGCGAGGGATAATTACTCTGCCTTCACGGAACATGTGGCGGAAATAACGTCCCATTTAGCGACTTCTCTACCCGTGCACATATCCCACGGTTTCTTCTTCTCTGCCGCTTCTTTGGGCGTTCGATAGCCCCAGGTCATGCCGATGAATTGCAACTCCCCCTTGTGAAGGATAATCATCCATGGACACCCGACCGGGCACCGGTGTTGTATAAAGGGATACGGATCACCCAGCCACTTCACGTGGTCGCTCGTATCCACACCTAGAGCGCTGGCGTAGTACCGCTTCGTTTCAGATTGCTCAAATCTTCCGCACATGAATTCATTTACTTACATTGTTGCCGTCATGCCGAAGGCGTAATTTAATCTATAGAACGTTTTTAGGCTCTGTAATGTGTCCATCCATCCTTACCCCTTAGCCAGTGGTAGAAAATCGCTAAAACGGCGCACAGTAAAATTTCTAGGGCTATTGGGTAATTGAGGAGTTGCTAGATAAAGCGCCTCGGGGGGAAACTTTTTTGCAAATTTGGGAAAGGCATGATGGGATGGTACCTCAACATAGGGGGAGTGGTATTTAGAAAACTGGATATATACCCCCACTCCCACCCCCACCCCCACCCCCCTCTTCCATCTGGCAAACTAGGATGCGCAGTGATTCGCGGTATGAAAAACGTCCAGCATGGGTTCCCTAAACGGGCACCCCACCTGTCGGAAATAGCCCCCCTCTCAATCGCTGGCAATAGCCAATTTGGCGAAAGGAGCCTTTAAATTTTGCAGGTAAAGTTACCCCTGCGTTACCCCATTAAAAAATTGAATGTCTTTGTATGAGATAACCAATTGTTTTATTGGTGCCGACACCAAGAGTCGAACTCGGGACCTTCTGATTACAAATCAGCTGCTCTACCAACTGAGCTATGCCGGCGGGCGTTAATTACAGGCGGGGAAGGGGGAAAGTAAAGCGTCGCGCCTAAAAAGAAAAAAGGGTCGACTACTTGACGATCTGGAAGCGGCGTTTATCGCTACCTGGCGAGCGCGGCGGCGTGGAAGCTGATGACTGCACCTTGACCGCATCCTCAGCTATTGTTTCATCCGCAATTGTCCCGGCATTTTCTTCCGGCGGAAACATAATTCCCTGGGAGATTTCCTTGGCGAATATTCCCTGTACCGCATTGACGGGAACCGATACCTCGCGGGACACGCCGTTAAACCGAGCGGAAAACTGGATCAAATCATTTCCGAGCGTGAGATGGTGAGCGGCGTCATCACTGATATTCAGGATGATCTCACCATTCTTGACAAACTCAACTGGAACACGAGTCTGATCGTCTACTTTGACAGATAAATAGGGGGTGTAGCCGCTGTCGGCGCACCAGTCATAAATAGCGCGAATCAGATACGGCTTGGTTGAGAGCTGTTTCATTTACGCATCGCCTTTTCGGACGCTGTCAGTGCATCGATAAATGCAGGCCTGCTGAACAGCCGCTCGGCAAACTTCAGCAATGGCGCTGCCTGTTTGGGTAGCTGAATACCGTAATGATCCAGGCGCCACAGCAATGGCGCGATGGATACGTCGAGCATTGAAAACTCCTCCCCCAGCATGTATTTCTGTTTTGCAAACACGGGGGCAATTACAGTGAGATTGTCACGGACAGTAGCTCGCGCTTTTTCCGCAGCTTTAGGGTTGCCATGCTCGACTGTATCGATATGACAGAAAAGCTCCTGCTCAAACCGGTGAAGAAACAGCCGCGCTCGTGCGCGCATGACCGGGTCTGCGGGCATTAGCTGTGGATGCGGAAAACGATCGTCAATGTATTCATTGATGATGTTGGATTCGTACAGGATAAGATCACGCTCTACCAGGACTGGCACACGGCTGTGCGGGGTCATGACCGCCAGATCTTCCGGCTTGTTGTGCAGATCGACATCAATGATCTGAAAATCCATTCCCTTTTCGTAGAGTACAATGCGGCAGCGGTGGCTGAACGGACAGGTGGTGGCTGAGTACAACGTCATCATAATAGGTGTGTTCCCGGCGTATTTAGGCCAATGCTCTTGACTGCGCGGTAATCAATGAATGTCCTTCCAGTATTCATGCTTGAGGGCAATGGCGAGCCCCAGCATGGCAAAAAGGAAGAGCATCACTATAATTCCGATGTGGACACGTTTTGCAGCCGCAGGTTCACCCAAATAGACCAAATAATTCACCAGGTCCGCAACGTATGCATCGTATTCCGTCTTGCTGAGTGTGCCGGGTTTCTCCAGCTTCAATTCATGGACTTCATGTTTGCCACCGTGGCCGTCGTCAACTGTTTTCGCCACAAGGGTCTGCTCACCCTGCATCTGGTAGAGCACGTGGGGCATGGCGGCTTTCTCAAACACCACGTTATTCCAGCCGGTTGCGCTGGAATCGTCCCTATAGAATTTGCGAAGATAAGTATAAAGCCAGTCCGGACCGCGAGAACGGGCAATCACCGATAGATCGGGAGGCGCCACTCCAAACCACTGCTTTGCCTCCTTCTTTTTCATGGCCACAGTCATGAGCTCACCGGCCTTCTGTCCGGTAAATATCAGGTTATCGCTGATCTGGGTTTCTGTCAGGCCCAAGTCCCTCAACCGGTTGTAACGCATGTATTCAGCGCTGTGGCAGGAAAGGCAATAATTCACGAAGATATGAGCGCCGCGTTGCAACGAAAGCATGTCGGTGGTTTGAATGGGCGCGCGGTCAAGCTTCACCTCCGGGCCGCTGGCGCTTGCGGAAAACGGAAGCAGGCACAAAATAAATAAAACGTGCGTTATTATTGTTTTCATTACGTTAACCTTTTTGGTTCAGGCTTGGTTTTATCTATCTTGCTGTACCATGGCATGAGAATGAAAAACGCGAAATAGATGATCGTGAAAATCTGGGCGAGCACTGTGTAAAGAGGCGTGGGCGACTTCGTTCCCAGCCAGCCAAGCACAAAAACGCTGATCACAAAAAGCGTCAGGGCAATCTTGAAATACGGGCCCTTGTAACGGATCGATTTTACCGGGCTGCGGTCCAGCCAGGGCAGCAGGGCGAAGATGGCCACCGAGCCGCCCATCAGGATAATGCCCCATATCTTTGCATCCACCCAGAGAAAATTAACCGTGACCGCTCTCAGCATCGAGTAGTAGGGCGTGAAATACCAGACCGGGGCGATATGATCCGGCGTCTGCAACGTATTGGCGGGAATGAAATTGTTATACTCCAGGAAATAGCCGCCCATTTCAGGCATGAAAAATATGATCCCGGTAAACACGATGAGGAATCCGACCACGCCGACGATGTCCTTCACGGAGTAGTACGGATGGAAGGGAATACCATCCACCGGGATATGGGTTATCGGATCCTTGTTCGCCTTGATTTCGATACCATCGGGGTTATTGGAGCCGACTTCATGCAGTGCGATGATGTGGACGAATACCAGCGTGACCAGCAAGACGGGCAGGGTCACGACATGGTAGGCAAAGAACCGGTTGAGCGCTGCATCCGACAGCATGAAGTCGCCGAGTATCCAGTTCGACAGAGATTGTCCAATCACCGGAATCGCGCCGACCATGCTGATGATCACCTGGGCGCCCCAGTAGGACATCTGACCCCACGGCAGAATGTAGCCGGTAAACGCCAGCATCATGAGAACAAAAAAGATCCCCATGCCGATCAGCCAAAGCAGTTCACGCGGCTTGCGATAAGAGCCGTACATCATTCCGCGGAACATATGCAGGTAAACCACGACGAAAAACATGGATGCGCCAGTGGAATGCATGTAGCGGATCAGCCATCCGAAATCGACGTCCCGCATGATGTATTCGACGGAGGCGAACGCCATGTTGGCGTCCGGCTTGTAGTTCATGGTGAGGAAAATGCCGGTAAGTAGCTGATTCACCAGCACGAGCATGGCTAGCGAGCCGAAGTAATACCAGAAATTGAAATTCTTCGGCGCATAATATTCGGAAAGATGGGCCTTCCAGGTGGAAGTCAGCGGAAAACGCGAATCGATCCATTCCATCATTGATGTGAGTCGGTTGCCCATTTATGCGGACTCCTTACTATCGGACCCGATCAACAGCCGGGTATCAGTGAGGTACTTATGCGCCGGAACGACCAGATTTGTCGGCGCGGGAACGCTCTTGTAAACGCGGCCCGCCAGGTCGAATTTCGAGCCGTGGCAAGGGCAGAAAAAACCGCCCAGCCAGTCGGAACCCAGGTCGGCCGGGGCAATATCTTTTCGGTACACGGGAGAGCATCCGAGATGGGTACAGACGCCTTCGACCACGAGGATCGCCGGTTTGACCGATCGTGTATCATTCTGGCAGTAAGCGGGTTGCTGCGGCTTTTCGGATTTCGGATCGGCGAGCTGACCGTCAAGCTTTTTGAGGTTGGCGAGCATTTCCGGCGTACGGTCCAGTATCCACACGACCTTCCCGCGCCATTCCACCAGAAGCAGCATGCCCGGCTCGATCTTGGTTATGTCGACCTCGACGGGTGCCCCCGCTGCCTTGGCGCGTTCACTTGGCATCATGCTCAGCACGAAGGGTGTGGCCACTCCCATGCTTGCAATCCCCCCTGCTATGGAAGTCGCGGCAACAAGAAAACGCCTTCTTCCACTCATCCCCTGTTTTTTATCTTTATCAATATCTGCCATATTTGCAGTCCCGTTTACCGGTTCGGATTCCCTATCTTGAGGGTTAAAAAAAACTTAACCATTTTAACATAGTAAGTATTGGGAAATAAACATGTCACACAAAACATCTTGATTGGACGGAAAAAAATGCCAGAGTCGGGCATTTTTCGCCGCCCGGACCAATCGGTGAACAGGTTCCATCACTCAACCTCTGAAAAAACTCTTTCATCTGTTTTTTTCATTCTGGAGAAATTATTTGCCCGGTCTTCCTGTCTCATTTTTTTAACCTATAATATTTCTCTCGCATTGCTCGCACTGCCTCGAACGATTTCTCAAGCCGCGGCGTTAAAAAGGTGGCAATAGCAGGAGCTGGAACTGATGGGGAACGCCAAAAACAGGCAGGCGGAGAAGAGGCCCATTGTCAGCTGCCCACAATGCGGCAAGGTTGTGGTGTGGGAAACTGGCAATCGGTATCGGCCGTTTTGTTCCGAGCGGTGCAAGCTGATCGATTTGGGCCAATGGGCAACGGAATCCTACCGGATACCGGAGGCTGAAAAGCAGGAAGGGGAGCTGTCGGACGAGAAGGAAGATCAGCAAAATTAGATATAATGACCGGGTTGCCGCCTTCCCGGGTAAAAGCGCGCATCATGGCGATTCCATGGCCGCCAGCTTGCCACGCGGTCGTCAAATCCTCGGGTCGTAACCCACCCAGGGCAAACACCGGAATCGAGCAGTTCTCAATCAACCTTCCGAATTTGCGCCAGCCCAATGCCGGAGAATCAGGATGGCTCAAGGTCGGCAGTACAGGCCCAAGCACGGCAAAGTCCATATTCAGCTGTTCTGCGCGGAAGAGTTCCTCCGCATTATGGCAAGATGCTCCACACCATCCGGTATCCGGGCGCGCTTCAAGGTTCATCAATTGGTAGGAAGGGACCTGGATGCCGTCTGCACCGACCGCTCGGCAGAAATCAGCGCCACCCATATCGCCATTCACCAGAACGATGGCGCCATTTCGATGGGCGCGACTGACTATTTCGTTCGCAAAATGGTGTAACAGCTCACCCTTCAAGTGTTTTTCGCGGATCTGAAGCAGCCGTGTTCCCGCCTGAAGCGCGCGCTCGACCGCTGCCAATCCACTTTCCACGCCTTCTGGTCCGGCTTTCACAGCGTCCGTGATAGCATAAACGGGCGGCAACTCAAGCGCTCGCAAGACCGGCGCATTGGCGGGAAGCAAAGGTTCTACGTCTACATGGCCGGTATACTGCCAGGAAAGCTGTTGATTTTCGCAAGGGCGAGGCTCGCCGTGCCATTCAAGTATACGAAAAAAACAAAGACGAACCGTCCCGTGCGGATAGCTGAATGTGCGGGTGATCCAGCGGTAAGCATGTTGGACGATTATGTCCAGTTCTTCCTGAAGCTCGCGCTTGAGAGCGTGCAACAGGGGTTCGCCCGAATGTACTTTGCCGCCGGGGAACTCCCAGTAGCCTGCATAGGGCTTGCCTTCTGGCCGGCTTGCCAGGAGAAAAGAGCCGTCTGCACGCAAAATAACGGCAACTGCAACCTCGATAATTGAGGAGTAGTCTGGAGGGTTGCCGACTGAAGATGGCATGGTTGAAGAATTCTCGGTCGAGAAACCAGCGATAGAAGACTTCGGCAATATTGAAATCAAGGCGAATCGGATTTATCGTACCGCCCGGCTTTTCCTGCCCAGTCGCATGCAAACTGCCATGCGACGCGGCCGCTTCGCGACCCGCGCCCCAGCGCCCACTGCAGTGCTGCTTCGCGGACTGCAGGCGTGATCTTCACAGTCCCATGATAATTGAGCCACTGAGTGACGGCATCCAGGTATTGATCCTGGTCAAAGGGATAGAAAGAGACCCATAAGCCGAAACGTTCGGATAGCGAGATCTTCTCTTCCACTGCTTCGCTCGGATGGATTTCATTACCGATGTGCCTGGCATCCCGATTCTCCTGCATGAATTCGGGCATCAGGTGGCGGCGATTGGATGTCGCATAAATAAGAGCATTATCCGAAGAGGCTGTGATTGAACCGTCCAGCACCGCCTTCAGGGCCTTATAACCAAGCTCACCGGATTCGAACGATAAATCATCGCAGTAGATAATGAACCGCTCGGGCCGCTGGTGGATCAGATCTATAATGTCGTGCAGATCAGTCAGATCATGCTTTTGCACCTCTATCAGCCGCAATCCCGCCGCAGCATATTTGGTCAGCATTGTTTTGACCAACGATGATTTTCCTGTACCGCGCGCACCCGTAAGCAGGACATTGTTGGCGGGACGCCCTTGCACGAACTGATGCGTATTCTGATCTATGACCTTTTTTTGCGTGTCGATGCCGCGCAGTGATTCCCATGAAATATGATGAGGGTGCGCGACCGGTTGTATGGATCCCTCAGTACGGCCGTATTTCCGCCAACGGAAAGCCACAGCGGAGTTCCAGTCGGGTTCGGGCTTCTCGCCCGGCAATAGTCCCTCCAGGCGGGAAAGCAGGTTCTCGGCCCGCGTATACAGTTTGTTCCAATCGTTCATTGAATATCCATGTGCTTAAAACGAAGAATGGCGGCTTTGGCAAATGCGTGCGAACGGCCTCGTCGCAATGTCATGGCTCTTCGTAATCGGCCATCGGTCGTGACACTGGCGTTTTACGGTTGCCCTTCGCATTGATTAATAAGGCAGGGTTGCCTGGCACCGAACCAAGTCATCTATATCTATGTGTGCTATCGCACTGAACTGCTCAGCTGGAAAAATAATAATAAATATCTTGCGTCGGGCGGTGAGCGGCGGGGTATCGGCTTTGGTATTATCGTACTGGATCGCTGGCGCGATTGCTAACATCGACGATAACCTGGCGCTGCATTCCATCTTAATTGATGGAATTATAACTTGATGGAATGGGTGCAATGAGTGAGCGTAAGTGTGGCTTTTGCTATTTCTCAAATCGAGTAAAACATTGAGGGGATAAACATCATGAAAAATATGCCAGGAAAAAAATCGGTCGTGTCTCTTGTTTTAGGTTCTGCTTTTGCCGTTGCGTTGGGCGTTGCGCCTGTTGCATCCGCCTCTCATGACGGAGGCAAGGAGGGCCGCTGGATGTCCATGGTCGATAACAACCAGGACGGTCGAGTAAGTACGGACGAATATGCCCGTCACTGTCAAATGATGTTCGACAAGATCGATACCAACAAGGATGGGTACATCGATAAGGATGAAGCGGCACAAGCGAGAAAAAAACACGCTCATGAAGGCAAAGAGGGCGAGCATCGGAACTGGATGGCCATGACTGATGCCGACCAGGATGGTCGAGTAAGTACGAATGAATATGCCCGTCATTGTCAAACGATGTTCGACAAGATCGATACCAACAAGGATGGGTACATCGACAAGGCTGAAGCGGCCCAAGCGAGAAAAGGGCACGCTGGATCGGGTTACAATAAATATGGCACCCCAACGGGGGGAAGCGACATGCAACACATGAAGCCAATGGGTCAGTAAGACCGCGAAAGGCGGAGCAGTGTCTTCCGAAGGAAGATGCGACCTGGCAGTGAGCAGTGTTGACGCCTGAAGTTCAGCAAACTCGGTCGTGGCATCCCCTTCGCGGCATGACCCCGCTTTGCGGGTGCCCCCCAGGCTACGCGTCGAGGCGCCACCGCGAAAGGCGGAGCAGTGTCTTCCGAAGGAAGGTGCGACTTGGCAGTGAGCAGTGTTGACGCCTGAAGTTCAGCAAACCCGGTCGTGGCATCCCCTTTTCGCGGGGCGATCCCGCTTTGCGGGTCTCCTCAGGCTACGTTTCGGGATGCCACCGCGAAGCGCGGAGCAGTGTCTTCCGAAGGAAGATGCGATCTCGGAGTCGGGTGCACGCGCCCAGAGTATCTTCTAGCTTCGGTAACTCGCGTTGATCTTTACGTAGTCATAGGACAGATCGCAAGTCCAGATGGTCGCTGAAGACTCTCCACGGTTGAGCAAAACGCGGATGACGATTTCCGATTGTTTCATTACATTCTGCCCGTCCTCTTCCCGGTAGTCCCGCGCCCTGCCACCATTTTCCGCAACCAATACTTCATTGAGGTACAAGCGTACCTTACTGACATCAAGCCCATCTATACCTGCATTGCCGAGCGCCGCGAGGATGCGGCCCAGATTTGGATCCGATGCGAAAAATGCGGTCTTTACCAAGGGCGAATGGGCAATGGCGTAGGCGGCTCTGGTACACTCATCGGCAGTCATCCCGCTCTCGATCCGCACAGTAATGAATTTTGTTGCGCCTTCACCATCGCGTACGATGCTTTGTGCGAGGAATGCCGCCACATCCGTTATCGCATCACGCAACAAGTTGAACGCCTTGCTGGTATTGTCGAGCAGCAGTTGATTGCCTGCGCTGCCTGTGCTGATCAACATGAACGCGTCATTTGTGGAGGTATCCCCGTCCACCGTGATCCTGTTGAACGAATTCTCCGCCGCATGCCGCAGGATTTCGTCCAGAAGAGGCTGGCTCACTGCCGCGTCGGTAGCGATGTACCCCAACATGGTTGCCATGTTCGGCCGGATCATGCCTGACCCTTTTGCAATGCCGGTGACGGTTATGGTGGTGCCGTCGAGCGAAACCTGTTTTGATGCCCCTTTTGGCACGATATCGGTGGTCATGATCGCCTGTGACGCAGCAAACCAGTTGTCCACTTTGAGGTCAGCGAGGGCAGCGGGTAGACCAGCAATGATTTTTTCCACAGGCAACCGCTCCATGATAACGCCGGTGGAAAATGGCAAGACCTGCTGGCTGTGACAACCGAGCAAGCGCGCCGCTTCCTCGCAGGTCGCACGGGCATGGGCGATTCCTTCTGCGCCTGTGCCGGCGTTTGCGTTTCCTGTATTGACGACCAGTGCACGGATGGGATTATCGCGACCTTGGCCGGCAAGATGCTCCCTGGCTACCGTTACCGGTGCCGCGCAAAAACTGTTTCGAGTGAATATTCCGGCGATTTTCGCCGGTTCATCCAGCGTAATGACAAGCAGATCCTTTCGACCGGCTTTTCTGATACCCGCTTCCGCGATTCCAAGTGATACGCCTTGAATCGGTAATAATTGCTCCGGGGTCGCTTGCTGCAGGTTGACTGGCATAAGGAAATATTGATGTTATTGGTCCGAATATTCTCAATCAGAGCGACGGTGATATTATTTTCTCCGCCTTGTCTCCATTTTGAGCGTTACCCTAACTCATCTTCAGGTTTCGTCCCTATATTTTATTAAAAGCAGATTTTCCATCATGGGCCGAGGAGAAAATTATGAATTGTGACAAAGAACTGGACGTACGCGGCCTTAATTGCCCCTTACCCATTTTACGCACCAAAAAATCTCTGGTTGATATGACGACGGGGCAGGTTCTGAAAATCATCGCCACCGATCCTGGTTCCGTGATTGACTTTCAGGTATTCGCCGATCAGACGGGCAACGAATTGTTATCCTCGTCCGAGACCGGGGGGGAATTCATGTTCTACATGAAGAAGAGGTAGGTTCGGTCGAGCTTTCTCTTGATCTCCCTGCTCTGCCCGCTCCCTTAAGCGATACCCGATCACATCCAGTCAGGGGGGTTCAAGTGATCTCGACTTCCGGCGGGAACCTGCGTGCCTCGTCTTCCAGCATTACCGGAATACCGTCTTTTATCGGAAAGGCCAACCGGTCCGCCTTGCAGATGAGTTCATTCTCGGATTTTTTGTACAGCAAGGGTCCCTTGCATAGCGGGCACACCAGAATATCCAGCAGTCTTGTATCCATGAGAATGCGTTATCCCTGAGTTGAGGAAGCGGTCGACCGATGCCAGTTCAATTCTAACTTAACTTGACCGTCCACCCTCAAAATACCGTGCTTCGAGTTCAACCGGGCGCCGCCAAAATGTTTCCTATGGCCGGTTTTCCGTACTGAACGTAATGTGGTGATAGCCAGCCAGCCGAGCAGCTTCCATCACGCGCACAACCGACTGATGTGTTGCTTCTGCATCCGCATGAATGACAATTACCGGGTCGGGCCGGTCACCTGCCGCTTCCCGCAGCGCATTTCTAAGGGATTCGCTGCCCGTATGCTTGAGAGCGGTCCCGTTGACGAGATAGCTGCCGGTCGCCGTGACGCCAATGTCTATGACGCTGGTGTGTTCGGCAGGCTTATCGGATGCAGCCTCAGGAAGATTGATTTCCAGTTCGGAAAATTTCGAGTAGGTGGTAGTAATCATCAGGAAAATGAGGATAACCAGCAATACATCGATCATCGGCACCAGATTGATTTCCGGGTCTTCCTTTTGTCTACCGCGCTGGAAATTCATGATGATCGGCTGATGCAGGGATGGACTATTGTTTCCTGCAGGATCAGGAGTTTTTTGCGCCGCCGCGTTTCACGCTGAGGATCAATCCTGCCGTTCACCATGAACGATTTCTACAAGTTTCAACGCTTGAAGTTCCATTTCTATGATCAATGCGTCCACTTTCCCATGAAAATAACGGTAAAAAATCATGCTCGGAATGGCAACCAGAATACCAAACGCTGCATTATAAAGGGCGACGGAGATCCCATGGGCGAGTTGCGCGGGATTGCTGCTGCCCGGGGAATTTGTACCAAAAATTTCTATCATCCCCACAAGGGTTCCGAAGAGACCCATGAGCGGACTCAAGGACGCGATCGTTCCCAGCGTGTTTAGGTAACGCTCGAGATAATGGGCGACAGCACGGCCAGCTTCTTCGATTGACTCCTTCATGACCTCGCGAGAACTTTTGGCGTTCTTTAAGCCAGCCGCAAGAATCTGACCCAAGGGAGAGTGCCGCTGCAGGCGGGTGAGCATATCTTCATTGACATCATTTTTCCGGTATTCCTGCAGGACCTTGGGGAGCAGATCTCGCGGAGCGACCGCCTTCAGACGCAAGGTCCATAGCCGCTCGCCAATAATACCCATCGCAACGATCGACGCCAAAATGATCGGCCAGATCGGCCAGCCGGCAGCTTGAATCAAGGCGAACACGCGAAATCTCCTTGGGGAACCTCTGAATAAGCCTTCGTGGACGCTACGGCGGCTTTGCGGGATGGAATGCGCGAAAAGCGACGAAGTGAATGGTCGATCCCTTTCGCAAGGAGCCTGATAAATCAGACTCCCCGTAAAGCTTCGTCCCACACGGGTTGCGGTAAAATCCGGCGCTCACAGCGTTGCGCTTCCTGGCATCGTAGACCAAGCTGCGACCTTCGTCACGCGCCTTGTGATCATTCCGATTTTACCAGCAACGCGCTTCACGAGGATTTATTCAGGGTTCCTTAACGCAATTAGAGCCATAATTTAGCGTGCTTACGCGGTTTCATCAACAACAGAAGATCATTTATCTATTTTCTATCTATTGGGGAGACAAGTTTATGGACGCCACGGATGACCGAAAGCTATCTGTTGAAAGCCCGTTTTGGGTTTGTTGTAGAATCATAAAATGAACTTGATCCTGGAAGTGCAGATTGCTCGCGAGGTTTTGAGTGTGAGTGATCTGAACCGTTGCGCCAAGGACCTTCTCGAACGGTCATTTCCATTGTTATGGGTGAGCGGCGAGGTCTCGAACCTGAGGCGTTATGACTCCGGTCACTGGTACTTTTCGCTCAAGGACGCCGGCTCTCAAGTGCGCTGTGTCATGTTCCGTGACAAGAATCAGTATTTGGATTGGGAGCCGCGCGATGGCATGCAGGTGGATGTGCGTGCGTTGGTCACGTTATATCAGGCGCGCGGAGACTTCCAGCTGAACGTCGAGACTATCCGACCTTCGGGACGCGGCACGCTATTCGAGGCTTTCGAACAGCTCAAGGAAAAGCTGGGGAAGGAAGGGTTGTTCGATCCCGCGCGAAAAAAACCATTACCTGTTTTTCCAAGGCAGATAGGGATTATAACTTCGCCGGCTGCAGCTGCATTGCATGACGTTCTGTCCACGCTCAGGCGGCGCATGTCCTCCATTCCGGTGATTGTTTACCCGAGTCCGGTCCAGGGAACGGGCGCAGGAGCAAAGCTGGCGGAGGCTATCCAAAAGGCTGCAAGCCGGGCAGAGTGTGATGTGTTGATTTTGTGCCGAGGCGGTGGAAGCATTGAAGACTTATGGGCATACAATGAGGAGATTGTGGCCCGTGCGATTGCCGCTTGTCCCATTACGATTGTAAGTGGGATCGGACATGAGACCGATTTTACGATCGCCGATTTTGTCGCCGACGTCCGGGCGCCTACCCCTACTGCCGCATCAGAGCTCGTCTGCCCGGCGCGGAGCGAGTTATTGCATCGCGTGGAAATTGTGCGCGGACGAATACATCGGGGAGTACGGCATGCTCTGGAGAGCCGGATGCAATATATTGATATGCTGGCATGCCGCCTGATTCATCCGGCAAGGCAGCTCGAAAACCAGCTGACCGGCCTTGAGCGGTTGCGGGAACGTCTTGCTGCCATGTGGCTGCGAAAGATCGAGGGCAGTCATTGGCGCGTGCGTGAGCTTGCCCAGCGCCTTGCAAGAACGCGTCCCGATACAGCTCGCCTCATCCAGCATCAGGACGGCCTCCAGTTGCGCTTGCGCAGGGCCGTGGCCGGCCGGTTGCAGACGCTTGCAATGAGCCTGGAGCGCCAGGAACAAAATCTTGCGCATCTGAACCCGCAATCGATATTGGAGCGAGGCTACAGCATTGCCTACTCCGCCGATGGCACTTTGCTGATCGACAGTGCTCAAACATCTGTCGGTGATACCGTTCGTATTGTGTTTGCCAAAGGGTGGAGCAGGGCGACTGTGGTGGACAAAGCGGGCGAGTAAAGGCGGCTTATATTAAAATTGTCGTCTTTACGGCCCGAATGTTTATATCTTTCGTTCGGCTGTCTCGATTTTTCATGAATGGTGTTTGCCAAGTAATGAGCCTGCTGGGGCGACCGGCGGCCGTATCTCCGCGATCATGTACACGCCTGACCTGGAACACTGACTTAGACGCGCATTTTTCATATCACTTAAACGGAAGGCTAGGTGTTTCAATGTCGAGGATATTTCTTACGCTTGGCGCGGTGAACGCGTTTCTTTGTGTCGCACTGGGCGCGTTCGGCGCGCATGGTTTGAAGCGGACACTGTCCCCCGATATGCTCGCCGTTTATCAAACGGGTGTCCAGTATCACTTTTATCATGCATTGGGCATCCTTGCGGTCGGCTTTATGCTGGCACATTATCCCGGGTCAAGATCGGCAAAATTATCGGGTTGGCTGATGCTCGCGGGGATTCTCCTTTTCTCGGTCAGCCTTTACGCGCTGAGCCTGACCGGCATGCGTGCGCTCGGGGCCATTACACCGCTTGGTGGTGTGGCATTTCTAAGTGCCTGGGCTGCGCTTGCCTATGGAGCTTGGACGGCCGATAGCAAATAGCCAACTGCCTCCTACAGCGGCGCCGATAGACTCCACCTTACCGTGATGCATTCATTTTTTGCCCCATGCCCACGCGGGCTGGAGTCCGTGCTCGCTGCCGAGCTGGAACAACTGGACGCAAGTTGCCTGGAGCCATCCGCCGGGGGAGTTCGGTTCAGGGGAGATTGGCTCGTCTGCTATCGTGCCAATCTTGAAAGCCGTATTGCCAGCCGAGTGCTTTGGCGGATTGCAACACAACCCTACGAGAGCGAAGCTGACGTATACAATGCTGTTCGCGCTCTACCATGGGACCAGTGGTTTGCCTCGACACTCACCATACGTGTCAATGTAGCCGCAATCAAGTCTCCCCTTCGCAGCCTCGATTTTGTCACGCTCAAGATCAAGGACGGGGTCTGCGATAAATTTCGCGACACGACGGGACGCCGCCCCAACGTGGATACGGTGAGCCCTGATATCCGCATTCATGGTTTTCTGGATGCGCGGACGTTCTCGCTCTATCTCGATACCTCCGGCGATGCGTTATTCAAGCGAGGTCTGAGAAAGGTCGCTGGAGAAGCGCCGATACGAGAGAACCTTGCGGCGGGAATTTTATATCTGGCAGGATGGAAACCGGGTGTTCCGCTGCTCGATCCGATGTGCGGGAGCGGGACATTTTTGCTTGAAGCCGCGCAAATCGCACTGTCTGTTGCGCCCGGATCAGGGCGCGGTTTTGCTTTCGAAAAGCTGAAGAGCTTTGACGCGGAGCGCTGGAAACAGCTAAGGCAGGCTGCAATAGCCCGGCAGAAGGCAAAAATACGTCAACCAATATTCGGCAGTGATCTTTACGGTGATGCATTAGCTGCTGCCCGGGAGAACATCTCCGCTACGGGATTTTCCGAAATCATTGCCCTCAAACAGGCCAATGTGCTTGAAATTTCGGCACCCGCACCATTCGGCACTATCGTTACCAACCCTCCTTATGGAGTACGCATGGGAGATCCGCAAGCCCTTGGCGATTTTTATCGTAAACTTGGGGATGTGCTGAAGAAAAAATTCAGTGGGTGGAACGCATACATAATGACTGCTGATCCACTTCTGCCCAGACACATACGCTTGACACCCTCGCGCCGCATTCCCCTGTTCAACGGTGCATTGGAATGTCGCTTGCTGGAATATAAAATAGTAGCGGGAGGGATGCGAAAACAAAAAACGAGTGACCAAACGGAGAAAACTTCAGGAGAACCGAGCGGGCGGGCGATGGACGAGCCATGAAGCCGGGAAGGGCAGTTTTTTTATTGATGTTTCTGAGCTGCGTGTGTCTGATAGGCTACGCACTTTATCTGCAGCTGGTGAAGAGTCTCTTGCCATGCCCGCTTTGCATTGTGCAGCGACTTGCGTTCTGGCTCATCGGTTTGACCGGGCTGACAGCTTTCTTCCACTTTTCTACTGCGGCACGCCGTGTTTATAGCGGATTGATCGCAGCCTTCGCGTTCATAGGCGCGCTGGTCGCGCTCCGCCACGCCTGGCTGGTCCGATATCCCCAAGCGTTCGAGTGCGGTATCAGTCCCGAGGAAGAATTTCTAAATGCCTTGCCGCTTGCTCGCTGGTGGCCCAGCATGTTTGAAGCCAATGGAGATTGCGCCGATGTTTCCTGGAAGTTTGCCTCGCTCACCCTTCCCGACTGGTCGGCAATTTTTTTTATCATTTTTTTTGTCCTGGCGGCCTATCTGTTTTCAGCAAGGCAAAATCATTGACAGTAACGCCTGATGTCATTGACCCAACCTGAGGTGAACCGATTAAAAGAGATAAAAAGATTGCTCAGATGAGATCAATACGTTCTTGAAAAACCGCGTTGACAACCCCATATATACATACAACTTTCCTTACATGAAGGATGGAACCGTTCTATGAAACGCATTTTTCTTTTTTTGATAACCAACCTGGCCATCGTCTTGATGCTGAGCATCACGCTGCGCCTGTTGGGTGTGGACCGTATCCTGAATACAGAGGGCGGGATAGATTTTAATTCTCTGCTCATCATGGCAGCGGTGATCGGTTTTGGTGGCTCGTTCATTTCACTGGCCATGTCAAAATGGAGCGCAAAGAACATGACAGGGGCGGTGGTAATCGAGCAGCCGTCCGATCCGACCGAGCGCTGGCTGGTCGACACGGTCAGGCGTCACGCTGAGCGTGTCGGAATTGGCATGCCTGAGGTTGCCATTTATGACTCCCCGGATTTGAATGCCTTTGCAACTGGCATGAACCGCGACGACGCTTTGGTGGCGGTCAGTACAGGGTTACTTCACAACATGAGCAAAGATGAAATTGAGGGCGTACTGGCACATGAAATCAGCCATGTGGCCAACGGGGACATGGTTACGCTTGCCTTGATTCAGGGCGTGGTCAATACATTCGTAATATTCCTGTCAAGGGTTATCGGCCATCTGGTGGATCGGGTTATCTTCAAGAGTGAACGGGAACACGGTCCCGCATTCATGATTGTGACGTTTGTCGCCCAAATGGTGCTCGGGATATTGGCGAGTATCATTGTCATGTGGTTTAGCCGCCAGCGGGAATTTCGGGCAGATGCGGGAGGCGCGCAGCTCGCCGGACGAAACAAGATGATCGCCGCGCTTGAACGCCTGAAACAGTCGCATGAGCCAACTCAGTTGCCGGAGCGGCTTGCCGCCTTTGGCATCTCGGGAGGGCAGGGCGGCCTGGCAAGTCTATTCACGTCGCACCCGCCGCTGGACGTTCGTATCGCGACGCTGCGAGCGATGTCCTGATTCGGGTTCAAATAGATAAAAAAAGGCAGAGCAACGTGCTCTGCCTTTTTTATTGTCCTGCTATTCAGGAGTGATTTATCCGCCTCACCCGTGCTGCTGGAAGGTTTAAGCTTATTTACTCAGTTTCTTCATCTTCATTGCTTTTGGGTGGATTCCCGTCATGAACCAGATGCTGGCGCCGCTGAAGATAGGCCTCGCGCATGAATTCATATTTATCCAGCGACGCGTCTTCGAAAGTCTTGTCGTTCTCCAGCAATCGAGCGCGCATATCGGCGAATCGGGTGGCACTCACCACCGGACCTATAAACGGAGCCACAAACCAGCTGCCAACTGCTACAGGGTCGGTGGCGAGGTCAATTGGGAGCCCACCCAAATCACGGGCTGAACTGGGTCCTAAAAGTGGCAATACGAGATATGGTCCGGGGGAAACACCGTAGAAACCCAGCGTCTGTCCGAAGTCTTCGTTTTGTTTCTCCAGACCCAACTTACTGGCAACATCCAGTATGCCGCCCAGCCCAGCAGTGGTATTGACGAGTAACCGCCCGCTGCTTTGCAATGCATTATTGAACTTGAGCTGCAGGATATTATTGAAAGTCACCGGTATTTCATTCATATTGGAGAATACATTACGGATGGCTACTTCGAGGGGGTCGGGCATTACATACCTGTAGCTTTTTGCCACCGGCCTCAACAAGTTGTCATCCAGCTTCTCGTTGAACCAGAATATCGAGCGATTCATCGATTCCCAAGGGTCTTTTTTATTGACGGTCGGGTAGCTTGATGGGGGCGCGGCATTCTTGAAAACAGGACCATTATTTGTCGATGCGTCACTCTTCCGGTTGAAAGTGACACTATCGACCGCAGCCAGTTCAGCCGAAGCCAGTTTTTCGGGAGCTCCCGCGCCGGTGCTTAAGCTTGAGCCCGCCGACGTACCCAGTGTTTTGGTAGCGTTTGAGTCCGTGCTCGGGTTTTTCACCGCGCTCGTTTTGCTCGCGGTACCGTCAGCAGCAGCAGTGCTTTTGCCGGTACTGGCGCAGCCGTTAAGTAAAAATCCCAGAAGCAATACGGATAAGATTGAAAGTCTGACAGGAATAGTCATATTTGTATCGATATCGGTTGTTTTGCTGTTGGCAGGAATTGAACGCCGCCATTATAGGACTACTCCAAGCTGAAAATGAACTTTTTTTTACACTTGGGACAGTTTTACTCGGGCAACGAACAGGTGTGCATCTCTTTTCTAATAAAAAGATTGCGGGAATTACAAATTTAACATGCAAGGGCTGCGCAGTTGACTGACGAGGAAGGGGCTAATTCCACGTTATCTCTGATGCAATGCTCGCTCATCAGCGCACGCCGTGTTTTGAAAAGTGTTTAAGGCGGAAACCAAGCCCCCACAGCATGGCAAAATAGGTTGCTGCGCCGAGCGCAACGATCCACATCAAGCGGATGGCCCGGTCAAAAGTAGAGCCTGTCAGCCATGATGCATCACTGCCTGAAGTAATCCAAAGCAGAGCGCCCATTCCGCCTGATGCAACCAATATCTTTAACATAAAAATTGACCAGCCAGGCTGAGGCTGAAAAATCCCTTGACTGCGCAGCTTATAGTAAAGAAGGCCGGCATTGATGCAGGCGCCCAGGCCGATCGCCAATGCGAGGCCGGTGTGCCGCAAAGGTATGATGAATGCAAGATTCATCAATTGTGTCATCACGAGGGTGACGATGGCGATCTTGACCGGCGTCTTGATATTTTGACGCGCGTAGAATCCGGGAGCGAGCACCTTTACCATAATCAACCCGAGCAGGCCAACGCTATAAGCGACCACGGCGTTGCGCGTCATCGATACATCATGAGGTGAAAACTCACCGTGAAAAAAGAGCGTAGCGACGAGGGGCGTTGCCAGCAAGGCCAGGGCGAGCGCCGCCGGAAGCGTGAGCAGCATGGTGAGGCGCAAGCCCCAGTCGAGCAGGCGGGAGTATTCTTCAGTGCTGTTTTGAGCATAGTGCCGGGATAGGGAGGGAAGTAATATTGTTCCAAGCGCAACACCCAGCATGCCTGCCGGAAATTCCATCAGCCGATCGGCATAGTAGAGCCAGGAAACGCTGCCCGTAACAAGAAAGGAAGCAAAAATTGTGTTGATCAGCAGGCTGATCTGGCTGATAGAGACACCAAATACCGCCGGCCCCATCTGCTTGATGACTCGCCACGCGCCCGGATCGCCCCGTTTGAGGCTAGGACGCGGCAACAGCCGGATTCTCATCAGAAAAGGTACCTGAAAGCCCAACTGAAGCACGCCGCCCAAAAAAACCGCCCAAGCCAGCGCCAGCACCGGCGGATCAAATAGCGGGGCCAGCCATAGGGTGCAGCCGATGAACGAGACGTTCAGAAGTGCGGGAGTCAAGGCAGGCACGCTGAACTTTCCATAGGTATTCAATATGCCTCCCGCCAGCGATACCAGCGAGATAAACAGGATATAAGGGAAGGTGATGCGCAACAGTTCGACGGTTAACTCGAATTTCTCCGGATTGGCTGAAAAACCTGGAGCGCTGATATATACGATAACGGGTGCGGCAATTACCCCGATGAGTGTGATCGTGAACAGCACCAGACCCAGAAGCGCCGAGACTTTATCGATCAACTCTCGTGTCTGCTCTTCGGTTCGCTGGTTTTTATACTCGGCCAGAATGGGGACAAAGGCCTGGGAGAACGCACCCTCGGCAAACAGCCGGCGCAACAGATTAGGTATGCGAAAGGCCACGAAGAAAGCATCGGTCGCCACGCTTACTCCAAAAACACGGGCAACGAGCATGTCACGCACAAACCCGAGGATGCGCGAGATGAAGGTCATGCTGCTGACCTTTGCCAGTGTTTTGAGCAAATTCATGGATGAGAGAATGGTAGGAAGCGACAGAGGACCCCGGGCGTTGCAGAACTCCCGTAAGGCAGACGGGCGCAGTAGACAGGCACCGCGACTATAGTCATTTTACCAGCTCATTTGCCAGCTGAGCGTTCGGGATTCAGCCGGCTGATGTTCTCGTTGCAAGATATACAAAATATCCGTATCATTACTCGATTTAGAAGTAGCATCTGCATCTTAATGAGGAATCTTAATGGCTAACAGTGCACAGGCCAGGAAACGCGCCAGACAGAACGTCAGTCACCACCATCGTAATATGAGTCTCCGGTCAGAGCTTCGAACGGCGATCAAGCATGTTAGAAAAAGCATTGCAACGGCCGACAAGACGGTCGCGGCAACTGCATTAAAGGCATCTACCAGTACAATTGATTCGATTGCCGACAAGGGAATAATTCACAAGAATAAGGCTGCACGCCATAAAAGCCGCCTTTCCGCGGCTATCAAGGCGATGGCTTGAGCGTATCGTTCGTATCAGGAAAGAAGCCCGGAACGCCGGGCTTTTTTGTTTCCAGTTTCGAGATCGACAAGGTTTTTATTTTTTTCGGGGTCAACGCGCAGCCAACCCGCGTCCTCTTGACTCGTGAATTCTGCACAGCCTAGGAGCGTTTGGTCCCTGCGATTAGGCCCGAATCCAGTTTTTGCCCGGCAATTTGCAATCATTATGGCAGGCCTCTGGCGGCCAGAAACAATTCGAACTTTTACCCCAGCACACTTTTGTCTTTGAGCGTTAGATCATGAGGAAGCCGATCAGCCGCATTCTTGTCATCAATGATGAGAAACTGATATTGAGAGAGCTCATCAAGGGGTTGAATTCGGCTGCCAGGTCTCTGGAAAACCCCTTGGGCATCACATTCTCCGGCGTAACCACAGCGAGAGAAGCGTTACAAGCCATCCAGGACGATGGCGATATCCAGTCCGTGGTTGTGGATGACACGCTGTATACACTTAAAAATGGAGAAACGGGTTCGCGTAACCTGCAAATGACGGCGCTCAAGCTGGTGCAGGAAATCAATCGCTTTCGCCCTGAGCTTGATATCTACATTCTCATCGCGCAGGAAAAAGAGGATGAAGTGGTGGATGCGCTCTTTTCCGAAACGGTTGACGGTTATTTCTACCGTGAAGAACGAGATTACCGTGGCATGTACCGCATTCTCAATGCTCAGCTTCAGGAAAAGGCGCGGACTCCATTCTACGATCAGCTCAAAAATTACGTGTTGATGGCCAAGGATGCCTGGCATACCCCGGGGCATTCGTCGGGCGACTCGGTCCGCGACAGCCCCTGGGCCAGTGATTTTTACCATTTCATCGGCGAACATATCTTTCGGGCGGACCTGTCCGTGTCCGTGCCCATGCTCGACTCGCTCATGGAGCCGAGTGGCGTGATAGCGGACGCACAGAAGATCGCGGCAAAGGCGTTTGGCGCGCGGCGCACCTTTTTTGCAACGAATGGCACTTCCACGGCAAACAAGGTGATATTCCAGACTTTGCTCGCACCCGGGGAGAAGCTGATCCTGGACAGGAATTGCCACAAATCGGTGCATCACGGGGTTGTGCTTTCCGGCGCTTACCCGATCTACCTCGATTCTTCGGTCAACAAGAAATTCAGCATTTATGGCCCCGTCCCGAAACAGACTCTTTTTAATGCCATGGAAGAGCACCCGGATGCTCAGGCGCTCATACTTACCAGTTGCACCTACGATGGCCTACGTTACGACTTGCCCCCGATCGTAGAGGCGGCCCACGCGAAGGGCATAAAAGTTATCATTGATGAAGCCTGGTACGCTTTCGCCCGTTTTCATCCGTTCTTCCGACCGACGGCGATGGAGGCAGGCGCGGATTATGCGACCCAGAGCACGCATAAAGTGCTATCGGCATTTTCACAGTCCAGCATGATTCATATCAACGACGCGGACTTCAATGAGCATCTCTTCCGCGAGAATTTCAACATGCACACTTCCACCAGCCCGCAATACAGCATGATTGCGAGCCTGGATGTGGCGCGTAAACAGGCGATGATGGAAGGGTACAAACTGCTTTCGCGTACGCTGGAGCTGGCGAAGGAATTGCGGGAGCAAATCAATTCAACGGGGGTATTCAGGGTCCTTGACCTTCATGATCTGCTACCCGCTGAAGTAAGTGGGGACAATATTCAGCTTGATTTTACCAAGGTGACCGTGGATATATCGCGTTGCGGTTTTACTGTTGAAGACCTGATCCGGGAATTGTTCGAGCGGTATAACATTCAGGTTGAAAAGTCGACATTCAATACGCTTACCCTGCTTCTCACCATTGGCACGACTCGTAGCAAAGTATCGCGTCTTTATGACGCTCTCATGCGCATCGCCCGTGAAGGCCGCGCCCCCCGCCGACTCTATCGGATACCGGAAATCCCGCGTTTTACTGAACTGAAATATCTTCCCCGCGATGCCTACTATTGCGGAGGCGAACTTGTGCCGCTGCTGGATGAGCAGGAACGGCTGAACGAGCATCTGGATGGCAGGGTATGCGCTGATCAGATTACGCCATACCCTCCGGGCATTCCTGTGCTGGTTCCCGGTCAGACTATTACTTCCGAGGTCACGCAGTATCTTGTGAGCATGCTGCGTTCGCAAAAGCGCGTCGAGGTGCACGGTGTTGTATACGATGGGTATCTTCCATGCTTGAGGCTGCTGACCGCGGCTGAGGAAAAAGGCTTGAAAAAGCTCGTCAAATAGGTAAAGATACAAAAGATGTTAAAAGACCATTCTGGCACGGCGGCTATGCCGCCGTGCTGCATTTTGAACGATAGTATCCAATACAAATCTCTGCGAGCATCCCTGCTATGCGCTGGCAAAAATAATTGAAGAGCCAAAGCCAAAAGACGCCGAGCCTCACGTTCCAGGAATATCGGCGGACTTCGAAAGCAACTAGTATTCTTCGGAATAAATTTAACACGAGTTTCCACTTGTAGAGATGCCTTTATGTCGAACCTGATGAACACATATCTTCACCTGCCCGTAACATTTACCAGAGGGGAGGGCGTGTGGTTATGGGACGAGGAAGGCAAGCGCTATCTTGACGCCCTGGCTGGTGTTGCGGTTTGCGGTCTTGGACATTGCCATCCCAAGCTGGTCAGGGCAATTTGCAGCCAGGCGGGTACACTCATCCATACGTCAAACCTTTATCATATTAAGCGGCAAGAGGAATTGGCGAGCAGGCTGACGGACCTGTCCGGGATGGACAAGGCCTTTTTCTGCAATTCCGGCGCGGAAGCGAACGAAGCAGCAATCAAGCTGGCCAGGCTGTACGGGCATAGCAAGAACATCGACCTGCCCACCATCATCGTGATGGAAAAATCCTTTCATGGCCGTACCATGGCGACCTTGACCGCGAGCGGCAATCGCAAGGTGCAGGCAGGTTTCGAACCCTTGCTAACCGGATTTGCACGGGTCCCATACAACGACCTCGAAGCTGTGGCGCAGGTCGGGGTTCACAACAAGAACGTTGTCGCCATACTGGTTGAACCATATCAGGGAGAAGGGGGCGTCAATGTGCCTGAGGCAAGCTATCTGCAGGGCTTGCGCCATTTATGCGATCAGAATGGCTGGCTGCTGATGCTGGACGAAGTGCAGTGTGGGATAGGCCGGAGCGGTAAGTGGTTTGCCTTCCAGCACAGCGGTATTTTCCCCGATGTGATTACCCTGGCCAAAGGTTTGGGTTCGGGCGTGCCCATCGGCGCTTGTCTCGGCAGGGGGTTAGCGGCGGAACTTTTTAAACCGGGGAACCACGCTTCCACTTTTGGCGGAAATCCATTGGCCTGTGCGGCTGCACTTACGACGCTTGAGGTAATAGCGGAGGAGGATTTGATCCAAAATTCAATGGAGCTGGGTGATTTCCTGCGCATGATGTTAAAGGCGCAACTTGCAGACCTACCCGACGTCAAGCAGATTCGCGGCCAGGGTCTCATGGTTGGCGTTGAACTTTCCAGGCCCTGCGGCGAACTGGTGAAGGCGGCACTGGAGCAAGGACTTTTAATCAATGTTACCTCGGAGCGGGTGGTGCGCTTGCTACCTCCTCTTGTAATGCGCCGGCATGAGGCGGAGCAAGTGGTGGAAACTCTGTCTGCCCTGATTAAAAGATTCCTCCTGGCTTGAACACGGACTTTCACGTCGTTCCAAAAAGCTGTCTCAAGCATTTTTCCGATTATCCCCATACCCCGGTTGCGGCAAAGGGCTTTCATTTTCATGCAGATCAGGCATTTTCTACAGTTTAATGATTTTTCCCGCGAGGAATCCGAGCACGTGTTTGAGCGCGCACGCTGGATCAAGCGGGAGTTCAAGCAATACCGGCGCTATTGGCCACTGGAAGACCGAACCCTCGCAATGATTTTTGACAAACACTCGACCCGTACCCGGCTGTCATTTGAGGCGGGCATGCACCAACTCGGCGGCGCAGCGATTTATCTTTCCACGAGGGACACCCAACTAGGACGCGGCGAACCTGTTGAAGATGCGGCTCGGGTAATTTCACGCATGGTTGATATTGTCATGATCCGCACCTATGAGCATGACATTATCAGGCGGTTTGCCGCGCATTCACGGGTGCCTGTGATCAACGGACTGACAGATGAATACCATCCCTGCCAGATCCTGGGCGATATTTTTACTTTTATCGAGCACCGTGGAACCATCTCCGGCAAGACCGTAGCGTGGATCGGGGACTCGAACAACGTCTGCAACACATGGCTTCAGGCGGCTGAGGTGTTCGATTTCAATGTCCACGTTTCAACTCCTCCTGGTTATGAAGTCGAGCCCGAGCGCGCCGGCCTTTATGGTACCGACCATTACGAAGAATTTGCTGACCCGCATGATGCGGTAAAAGGCGCCGACCTGGTGACGACGGACGTCTGGACCAGTATGGGCTTTGAAGAGGAAACCGAGGAGCGTAAAAAAGATTTTGCCAATTTTCGGGTAGATGCGGAAATGATGGCCTGCGCGAAAAGCAATACCCTGTTCATGCACTGCTTGCCTGCTCATCGAGGAGAAGAAGTGGCGGCAGAGGTCATAGATGGCCCACAGTCGGTGGTATGGGAAGAGGCCGAGAACCGGTTGCACACGCAAAAGGCGCTGATAGAGTATTTATTGCTGGGGAAGGTAACGAGCCAAACATGAGAAAAGCGAAAAAACGAGATATGGGTGAGATCGGGAAGGTTGTTCTGGCATTTTCCGGAGGACTGGATACCTCGGTTATTTTAAAGTGGTTGCAGGATACATATCACTGCGAGGTCGTCACCTTCACTGCCGACATTGGACAAGGTGAAGAAGTCGAGCCGGCACGCGCAAAGGCAAAGCAGCTTGGGGTAAAGGAAATCTTTATAGAGGATTTGCGGGAAGAATTCGTCCGCGATTTTGTTTTTCCGATGTTCCGTGCAAATACCGTTTACGAGGGCGAATATCTGCTTGGTACCAGCATCGCGCGACCCTTGATAGCCAAGCGTCAAATCGAAATCGCGCGGAAAACAAAAGCTGATGCAGTTTCACATGGCGCAACCGGAAAGGGCAACGATCAGGTGCGTTTCGAGCTTGGCTATTACGCGCTGCAGCCTGATATAAGGGTCATAGCGCCGTGGCGGGAATGGGACCTGACATCGAGGGAAAAGCTTTTAAGCTACGCGGAGCAACATGGCATTCCCGTGGAAATGAAGAAAAAAAACGGCTCTCCCTACAGTATGGACGCGAATTTGCTGCATATTTCGTATGAGGGCCGAACTTTGGAAGATCCTGCGCAGGAACCGGAAGAATCAATGTGGCGCTGGAGTGTTTCCCCCGAAAAAGCGCCTGATCAGGCGGAGTATCTGGAACTCGAATTCAAGCAGGGTGACATTGTCGCCCTGAATGGGAAGAAACTTACTCCTGCTCGCATGTTGGCCAAGCTCAACCAGCTGGGGGGGAAGCATGGCATAGGCCGTCTGGATCTCGTTGAAAACCGCTACGTTGGAATGAAATCACGTGGATGTTACGAGACTCCCGGGGGTACTATCATGCTGCGTGCCCATCGCGCAATCGAGTCGCTTACGCTCGACCGCGAGGTGGCTCATTTGAAAGACGAACTGATGCCGCGCTACGCAGAATTGATCTATAACGGATATTGGTGGAGTCCAGAGCGCAGAATGATGCAGGCGATGATTGATGTGTCCCAAGCCCACGTAAATGGCTGGGTACGGGTGAAGCTGTATAAAGGCAATGTGATCGTAGTGGGAAGGGAGTCGAAAACAGATTCGCTCTTCGACCCCAATATCGCTACTTTTGAGGAAGATAAGGGTGCATACAACCAGGCGGACGCGGCCGGGTTTATCAAGCTCAATGCACTGCGGATGCGTATCGAGGCAAATCTGAAAAGGAAAAACAAAATCACTTCCTGACGTTAATCAAGAACAGGTGTTCGGACACTGCTGGACTTACCCGGGCGAAGAGGCAGGGGCGTAAACCGCAAATATTAGACATTGATATTGATATTCCACGTATTACAGCCAAAGCTGCCGTGGAGGCGATGTGGCCGCATCGCATGCTGCGACATATTAGCTTTTCCGTGAGGAGACTTGCACATGCCATCGTTTGATATCGTTTCCGAAGTAGACAAACAGGAAGTCCGGAATGCGGTTGATCAGGTGAATAAGGAGGTCGGTACGCGCTTTGATTTCAAGGGATCGGATGCCCGTGTGGAACAGGCGGACTACATGTTGACCATTTTTGCCGACGACGAATTCAAACTGGGCCAGGTACTCGACATTCTCATGGCCAGGCTCGCCAAGAGGAGTGTTGACGTGCGCTGCCTGGACAGAGGGCAGATTGATAAAATCAGCGGGAATAAAGTAAAACAGCAGGTAACGGTGAAAACGGGGGTAGAAAGCGAGCTGGCAAAAAAAATCATCAGGTTGATCAAAGACAGCAAGCTCAAGGTGCAAGGGAGCATACAGGGAGAGGCAGTACGAGTTTCAGGCGCCAAGCGCGATACTCTGCAGGAGGCGATACAGTTGGTGAAGAAATCCGTTACCGACTTTCCGCTCCAGTTTCAGAATTTTCGGGACTGATTCCTGGCGATTTGTACGGCTCCGCTCGAGCTGGCCAGATAACGGGTCTCGATCCAATAAAAAGGCGCACATTCAAGGTTTTTCAGGTTTGCTTAGACCTGAGATCCACCTTTCGTACAGGCGACCAGCAACTTTGTTCAACACCCGTACTCGCTTTGCCGCGTCCACTTCTATTACGCCTTTTGGCTGTACTCCCGGACTGGTGCTGCTTGCGATTTCCTCGGCACCCGTTTTGCACCATGTTATTATCATTTCCTCTGTCATTTCGACGTGGCATTGCAGGCCCAGATGGGTTCCTAGCGCGAATGCCTGATGTTGGCAGTAGGGGCTGGAAAGAAGAAGGGTTGAACTTTCGGGCAGGGTGAACGTTTCTCCGTGCCAGTGAAACGCTTCAAAGCTTGAGGTATTCCCAAACCACTTCCGAGCGATAGGGTTATCGCTGACGTGGACCTCACCCCAGCCAATTTCCTTGATGGGGCTTCTAACGACCATCCCTCCCAATGCTTTTGACATTAACTGTCCGCCAAGACAATGGCCGAGTACGGGGATATTTTTGTCTACTGCCTGACGAATCAGCGAAAGTACTGGAGGAATCCAGGGGAGATCGTCATTTACGCTCATCGGGCCGCCCATGAATACCAATCCCGCAAATTGGTCAGGATTTGGGGGAATAGCCTCGCCCGAGTCAATTTTCACAAGCCGCCAGGGAATGGAATGAGAGTCAAGAAAAACGGCAAGATAGCCCGGGCCCTCTGCCGGAAAATGCCTGAAAATTCCAACGGGTTTCATGCGCCCTATAATGAATTGCGGGGGTGAGCCGATGCCGGTTTATCCATGATAAAACTGGACGTGCGGAAGCGCTGCAAGCATAGCGAGTTTATTTATTGCTCCGCCACGGAGCAACGTCTGCTTCAGAGATCAATCGATGCCCGGTGACGCGCCTGCCATCAAAATCCGCCCGTTCGCGCGAGCTGACCAGATAATTTCCAGTCTCCACTTGAATCTCAACCTGGCCTTCGGCTACCGAGACATTCCCACCGTCAGCGCTCTTCCTGACACTGAAACGCGTGCCGAGATCTTTGATGAAGGTAGTGCCGACCTTCACGTGCAGTTTGTCTGTGTCCTTGTTTCTAACGTCGAAATAAGCATTGCCTTTCAGAAGTTCGATTCGTGGAGGCTCTGTATTGCTGACAGTGACCATGCTGTCGGCGTCCAGGCTGATATCTATGTGTGGGGTAGCTGCGACGGTGACACGCTCTCCCCGCACGGTTTGATGAATCCGGGTTGCCGTGGGTTTGGCGATAAACCATGACATCAGGCCCAGAGACACAGCCGTGACGACGATCGAACAATGGACGAAAAAAGCGCGGCCAGCTGAAGGCGCGCGCTTTTTCCATTGTGGGGGTGGCGGGCTGCTTTGGCAAATGCATCGGCATGCGGGAGTGATGGAATATTATACAATCAGACCATCCCCCGCTTCGCAGGTTTCCGCGACCAGCAATTCCGGTGACGGAAACCGGAATTCACGGCTGCCTGAAGCTATAGGAGATTCCGCGATCGGAGATCAGTGCTCCGAGGGGTCTGTAATAAACCCGATTTTTACCAATCCTGCCTTAGCGGCAATCGACATCACGCGCGCCACATGCTCATAGTGAACGTGCCTGTCGGCGCGGATATGCAGCTCGATGTCCGCATTTTCCTTGACCGATGTGGAAAAGCGGGATGCCAATTGATCCATTATGACCGGTTCACCGTTCCAGTAGAGCGTGGAGTCATCCCGGAGAGCGAATTCGATGTGATCCGGTCGCGTAATGTTTGGGGTGCTCGCCGCCTTCGGTAGATCTATTTTTACGGAATGCGTAAGCAAGGGGGCGGTGATGATGAATATGACCAGCAGCACCAGCATTACGTCGACCAGTGGCACCACATTGATTTCCGCTGACGGCATCTGCCGGTTTCCGCTCTCTATGCTGCCAAAGGCCATTATGACCTCCTTTCAGTGGGCGCCACGACAGGAGAAACAACTCGCAATGGACGTTCATCTCCAGCGGAGCTATTGGTTTTTGCTCCGACAGCCGCCAACACAAACAAGTCGTGCGCAAAAGCATCCAGCCGTGCCAGCCAGACCCGATTTCGGCGCACAAATGTGTTGTACCCCAAGACTGCCGGGATGGCCACAGCCAGACCTAAGGCTGTCATGATCAATGCTTCACCTACGGGCCCGGCGACCTTATCCAGTGTACCCTGGCCCGAAAGGCCGATTTGCACAAGCGCGTGATAAATGCCCCACACCGTGCCGAATAAGCCTATATAAGGCGCCGCGGAACCTGCCGAGGCGATTACGGTAAGGCCATTTTCAACCCGAGCTGCCTCCTGGTCGAGGCCATTGCGCAAAACGCGGGTAATGAACTCGCTTGCTCCACCCGCCGCGGCCAGTTTCTGCAAGCCGTGCTTTTCCGAATCCGCTGCGGCGTTCATCGCCAGCTGCGCAAGATGCGCAAACGCGTTATCGTGTGAACCTTCCTTTAGCGTCGAATTCACTTCCTGCAGCGAGCTGGCGCTCCAGAAACGCTTCAGAAAAGCGTCTGCGCGCCGTCCGGCAAGAAAATTATTGAGGCCCTTGGTGATTATGAAGTACCAGCTGGCGACCGAAAGCGTCAGCAATAACACCAGTACAGCAGTTCCCACGCCATCCAGCTGGGTCAGAAAATGAGAAAATCCAAGACTTTTTTCCATCAGATCAATCTCCCTGGAGTACAAAATTAAAGGGTTGCAGCGCCACGGCTCTTACCGGTTGGCCATTGCGCACGGGGGGAGTGCAGCGCCAGGTTTTGACCGCCGCCATGGCGGCTTCGTCAAGGCGCTTGAAACCGCTACTATTGACGACCTGCGCCTGGTTGACGTGACCTCTTTCATCCAGTTCCACGCGCAGCACCAGCTTGCCTTCTTCGCCAAGCCGTCGCGAAAGCGCCGGGTAGTCGGGAGCGTGCAATTCAGGACAGGCAACGGATAGTTCGGAAGAGAGGGTAACAGGACCTGCCGGCATTTGCGGAGCGGCCGACGGTTCAGCCACTGCCACGGGTTCCGGCGCCGGTTCCGGCTGAAACGATGGCGCCACAGGCTCGCTTTCTGAGATCACTGGCGTTTCTGCCACGATCTGACGGGACTGGGGTTTCTTCACCGGTTTAGACTGGGGTGGTGCAGGAGGTGGTGGTGTTTTGGGCTCATCCTTCGGCCTGGGTGCGGGAATGAAATTGACCATCAAAGTCTCCAGCTGCTGGGGTGAAGGGATGAACTGCTGTTTGAACAGAAAATAAAGTATCGCCCCATGCACGGCAATGACAAGCATCAGGCCGGGCAGGAAAGCAGGATCGCGATTGGAGATCATGTTCAGTTTTCCGCTCGAGGTACGGCATTCCGGGCCAGCCAGTCTTCAAAGAACTTTTTACTAACCAGGCCGGTTTTCACTTCCCGCTGGTGCTTTCGGTCATAAAAGTAGGTTCGTGGCACTTCGCCATACCAGCGTCCATCGATTTCAAGACGCAAGCGCTCTGGCATATCCTCAGCGAAGACCCATTGCTCGGCATTGGCTATCCCGTAGCTTTGAGTCCGGGATAACAGCTGTGGGGTATCGCTTACTTCGTCGGTTGCGATCAGTACGACATCCAGCTTCGGATGGCTACGCTTGAGTTCACTCAGCGTTTTCAGCTCGGTCGGGCAATACTGGCATTCAAGCGACCATAAAACGAGGATAAACGGCTTGCCTTCGCGCTGCGCAAGGACCTGCGAAAGACTTCCGGGAGTAAACGGGCGAATGGTTTCCGCTGCAATAGTCGCGCTCGTGCAACTCATCATCAGCATAAAAATTAGGCTGAATGTGGGTAAACCCGTCCCGCTCTTGAGGCTGAAAACGCGTACTCCAGCCGTACAGGCATTGAAAACTACGTGCATTAGTCAGATCTCTCAGAAATTGCTAAACATTCTGCTTCATACCGGATTAGAAGGATCGGATCAGAAGGAAAAAGATCGAATGATACTGATATTATAATTCTAAATCGAATTAAGAATCAGTCTCATTAGAATTTTACCACTAACCTTCCTCCTGTGAAACATCGTGTTGGGTGTGCCGGGTTCTGATGCAGCTTTTATCGGATGGCGGGTCCGGTCCGTTGCATGGCAGGGCTGTGGACCCGTTATATTAGGAAGGAAAAGAGGTTTTTACAATGCGACAAATTGTCGCAGCTAAAAGATGCGCCCTCATAATAATTGTATATTATGACTGGAAGTGCGGCACTTGGTTCAGGCTTATATTAGAGTATGAAAAACATGGTTTTTCTATGTAAAAAGTTTCTTCCGGGGCACACTTTGAGCTACGCTCTACTTGATTTCTTATTGGTATCTTGCTGCTCATTTGCATGTTTTAGAGCACTGCTGAGCATATGGTAGCGTCATCAAGACGTTCCGATGAATCGAGAAAATTTGTTAATATCGCTGGGCTGGGGTCCTTTATTGTTTTCCGCCCGCCCAGTTTCTGTTCTCATATAGGCAATCGTCCTGGCTACCCGACAGGAAGTCTCGAATTTTCTGATTGAAACCGAACGGCGCGCCTATAAACAGGCGTTGTTCGCGGTGCACGATGAACACCTTGCACTGGACATCGTTCAGGATTCGATGGCAAAGCTCATTGAGAAGTATGCCGACAAGCCCCCGGAAGAATTGCCTTTGCTATTCCAGCGAATTCTCCAAAATACCATACGGGACTTTTATCGGCGGCAAAAAACCCGTTCGCTGTGGACGACCCTTTTTTCATCGCTTATTCCCCATCACGAAAGCGAAAATGAAGAATATGATCCGCTTGAAACTTTGCAGCCGGAAGGACCGTCGAATCCAGATGATCCGTATAACCAGCTAGTGCAAGCGCAACTCGTCGGGATGATCGAGAAAACTATAGAGACCCTTCCCCCGCGTCAACGAGAAGCCTTCCTTCTGCGTTACTGGGAAGAAATGGATGTCACGGAAACTGCAAAGATCATGGGATGCTCTGAAGGCAGCGTCAAGACGCATTGCTCGCGGGCGACCCACGCACTTGCCATGGCGCTGAAAAAGAAAGGGGTGAGCTATGACTGAAGAGGAAATTGGAAGAAAAGCTGCGCAGCTTCTTGATCGGGGTTTGGATGATATAAAGCAAAGCACATTAAGCCGTCTTCAATCTGTTCGCAGAGCTGCTTTGGAAAATTATCAGGTGGCGGACGAGGTTATCAGTGTCACACATGCTGGTTCTGCACGTATTCATGGTGGACACCATTCGCGCGCTGGTGCCCGGAAACTGCTATCCGTATTGGCCTTGTTGTTTGCTATTACGGGTATCATCTACTGGCAAACTTTTCAGCAGAGCGACGAAAACGAGGACATCGATATCATGCTCCTCCTTGATGACCTGCCCGTAAACGCTTATCTTGACGATGAATTTGACGCATGGTTAGAAGGTTCTGGACATTAGTATTCTGGTTATGTTTTGTTGTATCTGCTCACGCCTCGGCTGAAAAGGCCCAGCCATTGTGGGAGCAGTTGAATCGTCAGCAAAAGGAAGTCCTGGCTCCACTTGCACAAGAGTGGAATGGTATGGATGCCGCAAAGAGAAAAAAGTGGTTGGGTATCGCGAAACGCTATCCCGGAATGACCTACGAAGAACAGCACCGAACGCAGCTACAAATGCGCGACTGGTATTCGCTGACCCCGGAGCAGCGCGAGCTGATTCGCGAAAAATATAAAACGATAAATAAGTTGCCGCCGGACAAACGGCAGGAAATCAAGCAAAAGTGGCGGGCTTACGGCAGTACTCCTGAAGGTCAGACAGGAGAAATTCAGGCAGGACAATGATTCAGCTGATGACAATGACTCGGCGGCGATGTGGTCAGACACTTTCCCGTTAATTACCGCTCTTGCTGGACGGGGCGCACACCAGGATTTTAAAAGGGCACTCAGCAACTCCACTAAATGACACAAGCTTCTGCGCCCGGATTTTTGCGGCGGCTGATGAGTATGCTTTACGAATCGCTGATGCTCATTGCAGTCCTGTTTATCGCCAGCTTCATTTTTCACCTGCTGCTTCAGGACGCAAATTCCATCCTCTTTCGCCCTGCATTTCAGCTTTATCTTCTGCTCGTGGCTGGAATTTATTTTATCTGGTTTTGGACTCACGGAGGCCAGACATTGCCGATGCAGACCTGGAAACTCCGAGTAGTTACAGCTGATGGGCAACGAGTGCATTTAAAGCAGGCCGTTGCCCGCTATCTATTTGCGGTGGTCGGGATCTTCTTGCTTGGCTGCGGAATTATCTGGGCATTATTCGATCGCGATCATCAATTCCTTCATGACAGGCTGGCAGGCACGAGGATTGAGAACGTGAAGCGCCAGTAGGTCGCTAAGCGGTTCCTCCAACCGTTAACCCATCAATGCGAAGGGTTGGCTGGCCGACCCCTACTGGCACACTTTGACCTTCCTTGCCGCAGGTACCCACACCTGGGTCAAGAGACATATCATTGCCAATCATCGAGACCCGGGTTAACACGTCGGGACCATTCCCTATGAGGGTTGCACCTTTAACAGGGTAGGAAATTTTTCCGTCTTCGATCATATATGCTTCGGCTGCGGAAAAGACAAATTTTCCGCTCGTAATATCTACCTGACCGCCGCCGAAATTCACCGCGTATAGCCCATGCTTGACCGAAGCAATGATCTCTTCAGGGGTCTTGTCACCGTTCAGCATATAAGTATTCGTCATGCGGGGCATGGGAACGTGGGCGAAGGATTCCCGCCGGGCATTCCCCGTCACGGGAACATTCATCAGCCGCGCATTCAGGCTATCCTGCAGATAGCCCTTGAGAACTCCATTTTCAATCAGTACCGTGCATTGGGTGGGGTTCCCCTCATCATCAATGTTCAGCGAACCTCGCCGCCGCGCCAGGGTGCCGTCATCCACAACAGTCACGCCTTCTGCCGCAACGCGTTCACCGATGCGTCCGGAAAATGCGGAGCTCCCCTTGCGGTTGAAATCACCTTCCAGTCCATGCCCAATAGCTTCGTGCAACAATATGCCAGGCCACCCGGCACCCAGTACGACCGCCATGGTACCTGCGGGCGCCGGTTTCGCCCTCAGGTTTACCAAGGCCTGGTCCACTGCCTTCGCGGCGTAATCGTGTAGAACCTCATCGGTAAAATATGCATAATCGAAGCGTCCTCCGCCACCGGCGACACCTTGCTCGAGATTACCGTTCTCCTCGGCGATAACTTGTAACGAAAGCCGAACCAAAGGACGGACATCCGCACCCACGAGACCATCGCTGCGCGCAACGAGAACGACTTCATATTCTCCCGCAAGGGATGCCATAACCTGGACAACGCGCTTGTCACGTGCGCGGGCATAGCCTTCAAGTTTCTCAAGCAGCGCAACTTTCTCAGTGTCCTTGAGACTCGCGATAGGATCGTGGGGAAGATAAAGGTCACGTCCTTTGCTTCGTCTGACCGCCTGTACCGATTGGCTGGCGCCATGCCTCGCTATCGCACGCGTGGCTTGGGCGGCTGAGACCAGTGCGGGCATGCTGATATCGTCCGAGTAGGCAAAAGCAGTCTTGTCGCCGCTTACGGCGCGCACTCCGACACCCTGATCAATGTTGAAGCTACCCGATTTGACGATACCTTCCTCGAGAGCCCAGCCTTCCGCGCGGGTATACTGGAAATAGATATCGGCGTACTCAACGCGGTGAGAAAGTATTTGTCCAAGCACATGCTGTAGCCCGGCCGTGTCAAGCTCATATGGCGCCAGGAGACAATGGTCGGCTGTCACAAAAAGATCGGTAGGCTGGATAATTTGAGATGTAATCATGATCCGTGTTCAATTGGAAACATTAAATTAACAGTAACGCAGGATTCGATGGCTCAATGCCGGCAAGCTGTTGCGCAAGCTTGCCTGATATTCGGGATTTATATCCGCAACCACTACTCCTGCTCCGTGGGGAAGCCGATCAAGTACCATCCCCCATGGGTCGACAATCATGCTGTTGCCGTAGGTTTCCCGCCCACTGGCGTGGCGGCCAGACTGGGCTGGCGCGACCACGTATGCGAGATTTTCAATCGCTCGCGCTCGGATAAGGGTTTCCCAGTGAGCTTTTCCGGTCGTGGCAGTGAAAGCGGCGGGAGCAAAAATGATGTCCACTTTACCCATGGAACGGTACAGTTCGGGGAAACGGAGATCGTAACAGATGGATAGACCGATGCGGCCAAAAGGGGACTCCAGAGCAACGACTCCGTTGCCTGGCTCGATCGTTTCTGCTTCGGCGTAGCGTTCGGTACCCAGGTCCAGACCAAACAGGTGGATTTTATCGTAACGTGCCACCTGCTTTCCCTGGTCATTGTATACCAGGCAGCTGTTTCGTATTTTATCTTGCCTCGAAGCAGCCAACGGCACTGAGCCACCAACGATCCATAACCCAAGCTGTTTAGCGGTCTCGCCAAGGAATTGTTGTATCGGTCCGTCGTTATCTTCTTCTCGCGCCATCAACCTGTCCGAATCCTTCATGCCCATCAGGCAGAAATATTCGGGAAGCGCCGCAAGTCTCGCGCCCTGGGAAGCAGCTTTTTCGAGCAGCCGGCCGGCTTCCGCGAGATTGGCATCGATATCGGGACCTGCAGTCATTTGTATGGCCGCAACCCGCACGCCTTCACATTTTCCTTCAGGGCCAATTTCGGATAAGCAATCGCTTGGATCGTCGAGCATCGTTAGGATCTGTTATAAGTCAGTGAATTGACGGCCGATACGGTCCCTCGATATCCCTGGCGCCCTGTATGGGAAGCACGTTTGCAAGGACAAAAGACACCGCAGTTAACGGGCAGGAAATTAAGCTTCTCATACTACGTGCTGAAAGCATAGACATAAAGTATTTACTTTTGTTCTCATTGCCTGTCCTTCCTAAAAAGGCATCCCGGCTGCAGGCCTGGTCATCAAAAAAAAGCAGATGTGACTAATCGTGTTTCTCAAGGCTGGCTGCGTGCCCCGAGGTTTTGGTAACCACGGGATCAGCCCACTCACCGGTAATATCATATTCGGTAATATTATATTCATTTGGCGCGGTTGGTTTTCGCAAGGCTTTGCTTACGATCATCGAGGCAACGCCCACTACCGGGGTCGCTAATCCGAAGGACGGATCTACCTTCATATGCAGGTCTTGGGTTTCCGCCTCCAGGTTTATCCGCCCGGTCATCGTTACTCTTGCTGCAGGGCCTTCGATTCTCAAATCATCTGTTGTCGCTATACCGTGATTGACCTTAATATCCCCGGAGATATCATTAAAAGCAAAGCCCTCGCTAAAGACATCGTGGAAATCCAGCACTATTCGCCGTGGCAGGGTCTTTAGATCGAAAATGCCAAATAGCCTGCCGATTCCTGGCTCGAATTTCGGAAATTGGCCCTGCTTCGCATTGATCTTAAAGCTGCCAGACAGCGTGGCATAATCGATCGATTGAGGTTGCCCGCGCCATGAGAAGGTCCCTTCAAGTTGTCCCTTGCCGCGTTCGATCCGCTCAGGATGGCCCAAGCGCGTCAGCAATTTCCCGATATCATTAGACTCCAGGGTAAGCGTAGCTTTCACGAGCGGCCCTGAGGCACGCCTGTCATATTTGTCCCATGAGCCTCTCACTAAAACAGAACTGTCGGGAGTGGTGATGTGCAGTTTTTCAATGCGCCAATTCTGTTCCTGATGGTTCGCCAGTAATTCCAATTGCCCAAAGTGTTTTTCACCGATTGAAAAATCTTCCACGAGCACGTCAAGCGCAGGCGGATCTTTTTCTTTTTCCAGTTGCCACATTGGGAGACCCGGGATCTGTGATGCAGAAGGAACAATCAACTTGTTCAATCGCGCGACAACTCTGCCTTTGCCCGAGGGGTTCCAATTTATGTTGCCGTTAATTTCTTTGCCCGCGATAGCCGAACGCCACGCGCCGTCTTCCTTGCTGGCGTTTAACGTAACATCGGTAAGCCTTCGTCCAAGAAAAGTCAGTGCGCCAAGCTGAATACTAACTGCTGACAAGCCAGTGGAAAATCCTGCTTCAGCATGGTTTTGCGGCTTCAATTGCTTGAGCTGCGCAAGCCACCGATCCAGATCCAGGAATGGCAGTGTACCGGTGACCGCTATACCTCCCTTTACGGGTAACGCAGTGGATGTTGCGCCGAAAACAACAGTACCGCGCTCAGCCTTGTATTCACCCGTCTCAGCTCGAGTACGGATTATCCTTGCGGACGCCCGTCCGCCATAATTTATATTTACTTCATCTTTATTCGGACCGCCCGTCGTCCTTTCGAACCTGAACGGTATGGATTCCGTAGAGGACTTGGAGAATGGTTCGGGAAGATTTGAGGAGAGCCCATGAAGCGATGACTCGACAGTGACAGCGGTCGCTTTATCCCCCTTGTGAACAGCTGCTCGCCAGGCAGTACTGCCCTGCAAGTGCCTGAGAAATGGGGCGACTTCTGCCGTTTTCCACTCTGCGGTCTCATTTACATTTCCGAGATTCAGAGTGCCCGAAGCAGCAAGGTGAAAACTTCCATCCTGCGTGCTCGCTGCATTGATGAATACCGGACCCCCGAGGAGCCGGGCAATTACATTCTGTATTTTAATCCCCGAATTGCTGAACCCCAGCATGCCATTGATACTTTCCAGACTTGGCATGCGTGAACCGGGATCCAGTTGATTATCTATGAGCTGGTATGTTCCTGCGAACTTCGCCGCTCCGCTGGAAATCGGGACGCCGAAGTTTAACCATAGCCTTCCTTCCCCCGTAAACCTGACACTGTCGGGAAGGACGCCGCCAATATTTTCCGAATATTGTGTTGCAATATTGACAAATTGCTGCGTCGCTCCGCTGGCTTCAGCGTGACCTGTGACGGCAGCGTCGGCCGAAGTCATATCGGCAATCTGAAGCCGCGCTTTGCTCACTTTGATGCCGGAAATATTGGCCTGCGTGGCATCGAATTCGATACGATTGCCGTGCAACAGCAGGTTTCCAGAAATGTTTTCAATGTTGGGCCAGCCCGAAAGGTTGTGCAGTGTAACGCCTGATGCTTTCGCCTGTACTCTGAAAATCGCTGAGTCTTGTTTCGCAGAAGGCACGCCGTTCAGATTCCCTTTGAGATGAAGCCGTACATCGGAAAGTCTCCCTTCAACGATCAAATTTTGGAGCTCATCGGCAGATAAACCCCCCAAACCGGGCATATGGCGCACGAGGTAAGCCGCATCCGCATTTGTGAGCTGACCGACAAGGTCGATCGTATCCACGCCGTCGGGCTTCAGGTCGTACGTTCCGTGAGCCATCCCTGCGGTAAAGCGGTTGGAAAAGGATATATTGCTGAGCTTAAGTGATATTCCAGATAACAAACTCCAGCTCGCCTGACCGGTAAGCATATCCAACGTCACCGGCTCCCTAAAGACGTCGGATAGTTCCACTTTTGCATGCCTGGAGCTAAGATTCAGCGTCCCACCCTTTTCCGTGGCATCGATGTTTCCGGTAATACCACTGAATGAGGGAAGTTTCTTCGTCTGCCTCATACTCACATTGGCGAAGCTTCCTCTCACATTAAAGACGACCGGCGTCATCCATTCTCCGCTCCATTGTGCCCAGAGAGACTGAATGTCCCCTCGGGGGGAGGCTCTGCTGACCTCTTCGCGTAATGCCGGGCTGATGGGTAAGTAATCTACCAGGTCCCCAAGGATTTCCAGATTCAGTCCGCTTGCGTTTACTTTTCCAGCACCCGGTTTTCCCGCATGAGCCTCCATAAGTTGCAGCGAAAAATTGACGGGCTCCAACCCCCGCTCGCCACGCTTCATGTAGTGCAGTTGTCGGATATACCATATGTCGCCTTCCCGATTATCGTCGTGCAGCACCTTTTGCCAGCCCGCTCTACCCTGTAAACGGACCAGATCCAATTCCGGCAAGCCTTCCCCCAGTTGAGCTTTTACATCGCTTAAACGCATATCCGCGGATAATTTTTTAATGTCTGTTCCGTCTATTTCAGTCCACATGCGAACTGCACCGACTCCACGATTCAGCTTTATTTGTTGGGGAAGCGGTGAGCCATGCATGCCAGGATGCGATATCGGCCTGATCAATTTTCACAAACAGACGGCCGCGCCATTGATCAGGTATGCTTAAAGATTCTCCGATTAAATCTCCCCTGATATCCAGTTGTGTCGCAAGCCCGGCAGGCGGAACGGCAAGAACGCCAAAACGATGGTGGTTGCCCCGATTTTCGAGGCGCAAGTTGACTAACAGCTCCAGCTCCGGCGCGTTCCGTCGATTATCTTGCCACAGTATGCTGGCGTTTCTGATTGTGACTCGTTCCTGGTTCAACAGCCAGTCGGAAAAACCGTTCTCATTCTTTTCGAATGCTGTGTCGAGAGCAAACCCTGCCACATGGATATTTCCTTCGGAATCCCTGCGCACCACCAGATCGGGTTGGTCGATCGCGATTTCACGGAAATGAAAATTACCGTGTAATATTGAAAGCCAGGAAAACGTGCCTTCCAGCTTATGCAATAGCAAGGCCGTGTTGCCTTCACTATCATGAACCTGAATCATGCGCAGCATCATATAAGGATGCAGGCCCTCCCACTCTGCACTAATCTCGCCTATGGTGACCACTTGCCCAGAGGCCTGGCTGATCGCCGAGGCGATAGTTTCACGGTACCGGTCGATGTCGGGCAGCACCCAGTAGCGGAGCGCTAACAGCAGTAGAGCAAAGCATGCTGCAACGACACCCAGCACCGCGGTAATCCGTCGGAATAGAAGGCTGCTACGGCGTCCGAGGATTGGTTTTGTCAATAACTTCAATGCGCCGTTCCAGTTGTATATTTACGAGCTGTGCCTTCTATTCCTGGTTGCAGAAAGCGCAAACGCATGAAACAGGTAGAGGCGGAGTTTTGAAGATATCTTTTTCCCTCTGCCGGTTTTCAGGATAGCGCTGCAAAAACGTTTTTAGATAGGCCCTGCCCTACTTCGTTCAATCCTTGAGCGAAGTCGGTAAGTACTGTGAAGTCGTGGCAGCAGGGGAGCTGAAAGAGCGCTTTCAGCATGCAAATGGAATAAATGGGGTTGTGTATTCTAACTCGGAATCCTTGGCCATGCATTCCTCTATTACCGCCGAAGAAATTATGGATTCCGTTCTACCGTTCAGCCGCTACCTGAGATATTCATTGGAGAGCGAGCCCGCGCTTTGGGATGAGCTGGCGCAACGCTTGCACCATCCTCTGCTTAAGGAGGAAATGCAGGCATTTCTCAATACAAATTCCTCAGCGACAGACAGTGAAGAAGGTCTGAAAGGCGTTCTGCGCAAATTGCGAAGAAGAACAATGCTGCGGCTGGCCGCGCGGGATCTGGCAGGGTTGGCGGACCTCCGGGAAGTTATGGAGACGATGACCGATCTGGCGGAAGTTGCCATCAGCTTTGCGCTTGAACATCAAACGAAATGGCTCACAGCTTCTGACCTCTATGGCTGTCCCGTTGGTGGGGATAGCAAAACCGTGCAAGAAATGCTGGTGATTGCCATGGGCAAGCTCGGCGGATGCGAGCTTAACGTTTCTTCCGATGTAGACCTGATTTTCGTTTATCCGGAGGACGGCGACACCGATGGACGCAGATCAGTAAGTAATCAGGATTTTTTTTCTCGTCTTGGGCGAAAGCTCATTACGAGCCTCCAAGAGATCACGCGTGACGGATACGTTTTTCGTGTGGATATGCGCCTACGTCCATATGGCGAAAGCGGCCCGCTTGCGATGAGCTTTGCGATGCTGGAAGAATACTTCATCACTCAAGGGCGTGAGTGGGAACGCTATGCCTGGATAAAAAGTCGGGCAATAGTTTGCTCCGAGCCACAGGTACGTGCATTGGTAGAGATCTCCCAGCCATTCATATATCGGAAATATCTAGACTTTGGTGCCTATGAGTCAATGCGTGATCTTCACTCTCAAATCCGGCAGGAGGTCAAGCGCAGAGAATTGCACGAGAATATCAAGCTGGGACCTGGCGGTATCCGCGAAATTGAGTTTATTGCGCAGGTATTTCAGCTAATCCGCGGCGGGCGCGATCCGGCTTTACGCATTAGACCGACGCTTGCTGTATTGCAGTGTCTCGCGAAAAAACAGCAATTGCCGGAAGGAACAGTTACCGATCTCCACGACGCTTATTGTTTTCTTCGCAGACTTGAGCATCGCTTGCAGTACCTCGACGATCAACAGACCCAGACGCTCCCGGAAAATGCCGAAGATCAGATGTTGATAGCGAGGGCAATGGGCTTTTCCACTTATGGCGATTTGTTAAAGCAACTGGATGACCACCGGCACAAGGTTACCCGGCATTTTGAGAGGGTCTTTGCCAAACCTCGAGGGTCCCCGACGCTGACCACGTTCTCATGGTTGGCACAGGGAAAAGTGGAAGACTGGATCGAGGCCGAGAGCGCCAAGGCAAATCTGATGGTGATGGGCTATTCCACTCCGGAAAAAATATTGGGACGTGTTCAAGACTTTTATTCCGGGACTCGTTACCGGCAACTTCCCAGTTCGAGCAAGGCGCATGTCGATGCCCTCATACCGGCCCTGATTGAAGCGGCGGCTGAATTTCCTCCTGCAGAAGTTACACTGCAGCGATTGTTCGAATTGCTGAACAGCGTGAGCCGGCGCGCGGCCTATCTCTCGCTGCTGCGCGAGCATCCGCGCGCGCTTGAGCGTATAGCGAAGCTTGCAAGCGCGAGCCAATGGGCCAGCGATTATCTGAGCCGCCACCCCATTGTAATGGATGAGCTTTTGAATATGCAGGCGTTTCAAAGCACCCCGGACTGGTCCAGACACAGGGCAGAGCTGACTCGAGAGTTGGACGACGCAGGCGGTCCGGGCGGTGCCGCCACAGAGCAGCAAATGGACGTGCTGCGGCACTTTCACCATGCTCAAGTATTTCAACTGCTCGCAAAGGATGTCGAAGGACTGCTTCCACTTGAGACATTAAGTGACCATTTGACCGATCTTGCGGATCTGATGCTTGACAGTGTGTTACACCTTGCCTGGTCAGGATTGAGGCGAAGGCATCGGCCTGAGCCTGCTTTCGCGATCGTCGGCTATGGCAAGCTCGGTGGCAAGGAACTAGGCTATGCATCCGATCTGGATATCATCTTCATCTACGATGATCCTCATCCAGACGCCCCTGAAATCTATGCGAGGCTGAGTCAGCGCATCAACTCGTGGCTTACCAGTTACACTTCAGCCGGGCTGTTGTACGAAACCGATCTACGCTTACGCCCGAATGGGAGCAGTGGCCTGCTGGTGACTTCCATCGAGGCTTTTGATCAATATCAAAAATCTCACGCCTGGATGTGGGAACATCAGGCATTAACGCGAGCTCGCTTCGTTGCTGGCGACGCAGGTGTTGGCAAAGCCTTCGAAAGAACCCGGGAGGAAGTACTCCGCCAACGCCGTGATCTGCCCGCACTGAAAGAGGAGGTTTTGCTGATGCGACGAAAAATGCTCGAAGCTCATCCTAATTCAAGCGGATTGTTTGACGTGAAGCATGACCGCGGAGGAATTATCGATGTGGAATTCATAGTGCAGTACCTGATTCTCGGTCACGCCTGTGATCACGCAGAACTGACAAGGAACATAGGCAACATCGGGCTCCTGAAGCTTTCTGCGGAATTAGGGCTTATCAGCCGAAAAATCGCGGAACGATCGCTCAGAGCGTATCGGGAGTTCAGGCATGTTCAACATCAACTCAGATTGAGCGGGGATTCCAACCTCGCGGGTGCGCCGGCCAATAGCCAGTCGCAGAAATTTGCTCGTGTCGAAACAAATTATTTAAGTGAGGAGATTGCCGCAGTGTTGCAATTATGGAAGGAGGTATTCGGAGCACCAACCCATCCATCTCCCCTGGTCGGCTGATTTCGGCATCCATGCTCAGGTTAGCGGCAATGATAAAACCGGTTTGGGGGTGGGCACCTGGTCGGGGCCTTACATTCACCGTTTTTGCATCATGTATCCCAAACTTCTTATCAACTGCTTCTTACCTTGAACACTTGTTCTGACTTACACGTTAGCTATTCACCGGGTATTATAGCCGCGAAGGTCGATTTGCCTGGTTTTCTGATATAGCCATCTGGCTATCGGCATAAACGCTAGCTTTACATTTCTTATCTCAAAATGCGCTAAACTAGGAGGTTTAAATTCATCCGGGACTCTTTAAATGTCAATGGCTGACCGCGACGGCGTAATCTGGAGCGATGGTAAGGTAATCCCGTGGCGTGACGCGACTACCCATGTGCTTACCCACACTCTTCACTACGGACTGGGTGTTTTTGAGGGATTGCGTGCTTATCAGACCTCCCGAGGCCCGGCGATTTTCCGATTGAAGGAGCATACCGACCGCTTGTTCAATTCAGCTCACATATTCATGATGAGAATGCCTTTTGACAAGGCCACGCTGATGCAGGCGCAGTGCGATATGGTCAGGCTCAATAATCTCGAGTCCTGCTATATCCGGCCGATTGTCTTTTACGGTTCGGAAGCCATGGGCATTTCGGCTAAAACACTCTCTGTGCATGTCGCCATTGCCGCGTGGCCTTGGGGCGCTTATCTTGGGTCCGAGGGACTGGAAAAGGGCATTCGCGTCAAGACATCCTCGTTCTCCCGTCATCATGTGAACGTCAACATGTGCCGAGCCAAGTCGGTAACTACTTACGCAAATTCAATACTGGCTCATCAGGAGGTCGCCCACGATGGCTATGATGAAGCGCTGCTTTTGGACGTGGACGGCTACGTGGCTGAAGGAGCAGGGGAGAACGTCTTTATCATCAAGCACGGCAAGCTTTATACACCTGACATGACCTCCTGCCTCGAAGGCATCACTCGCGCTTCCGTTATCGAGTTGGCGGGGGAAATCGGTGTGCCGGTGATAGAAAGACGTATCACTCGTGACGAGGTTTACTGTGCTGACGAGGCCTTTTTTACAGGTACCGCCGCCGAAGTCACTCCCATTCGCGAGCTCGACAACCGAAGGATCGGAAGTGGTGAGCGGGGCCCGCTCACCGCGAGGTTGCAAGCCATGTTTTTCGACTGCGTTAACGGCAAGGCCGAGAAACATGCGTCCTGGCTGACCCATGTCTAATTCGAACGTACACTCAGAGGAATCCAGCCGATGCAGAAACAAGCTATCAATAAAGACCGTCAGGTTGAAGTTACCGCTGAGGACCTGCCGCTACATTGTCCTATGCCATCAATGCTCTTATGGAATTCGCATCCGCGCGTTTACCTGCCGATCGAGAGCACGGGCGAAGCAATGTGCCCTTATTGCGGGACGCGATATTCCCTCAAGGGCGGGCCAATGGTTGGGCATCACTAATATCTCGCTTATGCTTGCTTTTTTCCATGCGTAAAATCCCGTCTGAAATTTTCAAGGCCTACGATATCCGGGGCGTTTTTGGCAAAACGCTGACTCCCGATGCGGTTAAAGCTATTGGCCATGCGATCGGAACCGAGGCGCGATCGCGCGGACTGGTTTCAATAGCGATAGGTCGTGATGGCAGATTATCAGGTCCCGAACTCGGCCTGGCCTTGGCAGGCGGCTTGCAACAGAGTGGCATTGATGTGATAGATGTGGGTGCTGTAGCCACTCCCATGCTCTACTTTGCGGCCCACACCCTCTGCGCTTACTCGGGTGTAATGGTTACCGGCAGTCACAACCCGCCCGAATATAATGGGCTGAAAATGGTGCTGGGTGGGGAAACACTAGCGGCGGAATCAATTCAGCGCTTGCGCCTGCGCCTTGAGGATAACGACTTGATGCATGGCAACGGGAGCTATCGAAAGGAGGATATTGCAGAAGCCTACCTTCAGCGTATCACCAACGATATCAGGCTGGCACGCCCGCTCAAAATTGCCGTGGATTGCGGAAACGGTGTGCCCGGCATGTATGCTCCCGAGTTGTATCGCAGACTGGGGTGCGAGGTTCTGGAGCTATATTGCGACGTTGATGGCACCTTTCCTAATCACCATCCGGATCCATCGGTGCCCGAAAATCTGCGGGACCTGATTGAGGCATTAAAAACCACCGACGCGGAGATCGGGTTGGCGTTCGACGGCGATGGGGATCGGATCGGCGTGGTAACCAAGGATGGCAGCGTTATTTATCCCGATCGCCAGCTGATGTTGTTTGCTGCAGATGTGTTGGCGCGAAATCCGGGCGGGCGGATAATTTTTGATGTTAAATGCACGCGCAATCTTGCAACCTGGATTGAGCGGCACGGCGGCGAGCCCATTATGTGGAAAACGGGCCATTCCTTCATAAAGGGTAAATTAAAGGAGACCAATGCGCTGCTCGCTGGCGAGATGAGCGGCCACATTTTTTTCAAGGAACGCTGGTACGGATTTGATGACGGCCTCTACGCAGGCGCGCGACTCCTGGAACTGCTCAGCAAGAGTTCAGATATTGATGCCACTCTGCATGCCCTGCCTGATTCTGTAAGTACTCCAGAGTTGCATATCAAACTGAAAGAAGGGGAGAATTACGAGCTGATCGCCCAGCTGCAACGAACTGCCCGTTTTGATAACCCGGAACGCATTATCACGACAGATGGGTTAAGGGTCGAGTATAAGGATGGTTTTGGTCTTGCCCGCTCATCCAATACCATGCCGATAATCGTCTTACGTTTCGAAGCGGACAATTTAGCCGCACTGAAGCATATACAGAACGATTTCAGGAGAGTCATTCTCGGGGCTAAACCGGACGCCGTCTTGCCGTATTAGTAGACTAAATATTCGGCTGCAAATAGTCAGGTCTTTTAGATATACTAAGAACTGAATTCTGGCCGAACTGGCTTGCCACTTTCCTTTATATAGGTTTTACAGTTAATTTATAGTTGGGCTGCCAAATTGGAAGAAGCTTCGAAAACCTGTGTCTTGTTCGTATGCATGGGCAATATTTGCCGTTCGCCGACCGCAGAGGCAGTGTTTCGGCATCTGGTCCAAGCTGCTGGTTTTGAGAAGGAGATTCATATCGATTCAGCGGGGACGCATGACTTTCATACGGGAGATCCACCGGATGAAAGGGCTCAGAGGGCCGCTGCGAGGAGAGGCTATGAGACGAATGGATTGCGGGCTCGGCAGGTGAGTGAAAAGGATTTCGAGGAGTTTCACTACATTCTGGCGATGGACAGGGCGAATCTCGCGATATTGCAACGAGAGTGCCCCTCAGAATACAGTCATAAGCTGGGCTTGCTCATGCAGTACAGCAAAAGGTTTTCGACGGGAATCCAGGAGGTTCCCGATCCTTATTTCGGAGGGCGTCAAGGCTTTGAGCACGTTTTGAATCTTGTGGAGGAGGCAGGCCAGGGATTGCTCAACCGGATTCAGAACGAAAGGCAACAATATTTCCCGAAAAGCGCGAGCATTTAATCCGGGCGTGCGCCTTCGGGAGTGGGGTATCATTCACCCCACTTTCTACTCCAGGTAACCCCTTATTTATGGGTTTCTACCTGCACCATTGGTTCATCATCGGCTGGGATTTGTGTCGGCGAAGGTCGTTTCCGCCGCCGCTGCGCTATTTCAGTATCAGTATCAGTATCAGGCTCGGCCTCACTGAGCTTTATTTTTTCAGGAACAGTCTCAACCATTACCAGCCCACTCGCCACCAGATCGGGTAACTCGATTACTTGCACTTGCCGCGGCTGTTCGGCCTCATGGCCTCCTACCGTACTGGGCAATTCTTCCGCACTCTGCTCCACTGGTTGAATTTGATCCTCCGGAATTTTCGTTGCAACCCCTGAGTGGACCAATTTCAAGTCTGCCGTTTGTTCAACGGGTGATTCAGCAGGCATCGGTTCCGTTTGCAATTCCTCCGATGGCACTTCAGGCATCCCAAGCGCGGTGGGTGCCATTTCAGGCGGAGTTGATGCAGCTGCCTGATCTCTTGGTAAAGATTCGGGGCGGGCAACCGCGCTCGGACCTACGGATGCCTCCAGTGCCCCCTCTGATGAGTTCAAAACGAGAGCGGGTGTCTCCTGTGTGAACTCCGGGACGGAACGTAGCGTATCAGTTTCGATTTTAGCTTCGGCATGAAAAGCCTGCCCGGTTGCTTGTTGAGGATGAAAATGTTTTTCAGCCATCTGTTTGTTTTCGCGCGGAGCGCGTTCTGAGCGCTCCCCACGTTCACGTTGCCTTCCCCCACGGCGTCTGCGTCGTGAAGCCTCTTCCTGTGCGGGGAGTTCTTCCGCTGTGACATGCTCCTCGCTCCCCGGCAATTTGATCTCCCCCCGAATTTTCTCGTCTCGGGGCGCCCGTGCCTGCTTTTTCTGCGTGCTTCGCTCACTTTGAGGTTTTGGCTCGCTGCGCTTTTCCAGGCGTTGTGGAAGAGTGTCTGCCGGCCTGTTCAAGGTTGCGCTAGCTTCGCCGCTTTGCTGGGCTATGTCAGCCCGATCACGGCGTGCACGCCCGCGCTCGACGCGATCAGCATGGCTTCTGGCCGGGTCGGGCCGAGCTTCTTTTTCTTCCGGGCCCACGTGCTTGAACCAGCCAAATATCCTATCCAGCAGGGACGGCGCTGGCTCGGGTTGCGGACGAGCTTTTTCTTCGCGAACCGGCGCGGGCTGCGAAGGGATAATCCCCCGTACCGCCGCCTGTTGCCGAACGGGTCTGGTTTCTTGTCCGGTCGACGGAAGCGCAACCTCTTGGGTTGGTTTTTCTATCCTTTGGTAACTCGCCTGAACTTCGCTCAATTTTATGTCGTCGTGGCGCAATCGGCTGATGCTGTAGTTCGGTGTTTCAAAATAAATATTGGGGATCAATGCCACATTGACTTTCAAGCGTGCCTCGATAGCATGAATTTCCGAGCGCTTTTCATTGAGCAGGTATGTTGCGACATCTACGGGCACCTGGACGTGGAGCACCGCCGTATTTTCCTTCATCGCCTCTTCCTGGATTATTCTCAGGATATGCAGTGCAGACGAATCCGTACCTCGAATATGGCCCGTGCCGTGGCAACGGGGGCACGAAATATAACTACTTTCGCCGAGTGAGGGCCGCAAGCGCTGGCGTGATAATTCGAGCAAGCCGAAGCGCGAAATCTTGCCCATTTGCACACGCGCCCGGTCATAACGCAACGAGTCGTGCAGGCGGTTTTCCACCTCGCGCTGGTTACGGGCAATTTCCATGTCAATGAAATCAATCACCACAAGACCGCCCAGGTCGCGCAGACGCAGTTGCCGCGCAATCTCGTCGGCAGCCTCCAAATTGGTGTTGAGCGCGGTCTGCTCGATATCCGAGCCGCGCGTGGCGCGGGCTGAGTTTACATCCACCGATACCAGTGCTTCGGTATGGTCGATAACGATAGCGCCGCCGGACGGCAAGGTAACCTGGCGTGAATACGCAGTCTCGATCTGATGTTCGATCTGAAAACGGGAAAAAAGTGGAACATCGTCCCGGTAGAGCTTGACGCGGCCAACATTGGCGGGCATGACGTGACTCATGAACTGGCACGCCTGCTCGTATATATTTTCCGTGTCAATCAGGATTTCGCCAATTTCCTGGTGAAAATAATCGCGTATGGCGCGGATGACGAGGCTGCTTTCCTGATAAATCAGGAAGGCTCCGCTCTGGCTATTGGAAGCATCTTCGATAGCGCGCCACAGTTGCAGAAGATAATTCAAGTCCCACTGCAATTCTTCTTCGCTACGTCCAATTCCAGCAGTGCGGGCAATGATGCTCATACCTTGCGGAATGTTGAGCTGGGACATGATGTCCCGCAGTTCGGCCCGATCTTCACCCTCTATACGGCGTGATACCCCGCCGCCCCGAGGATTGTTGGGCATCAGGACCAGATAGCGGCCAGCCAGGGAGATATAGGTCGTGAGCGCCGCACCCTTGGTTCCACGCTCATCCTTATCCACTTGAACGATGAGCTCCTGACCTTCACGGAGCGCATCCTGGATGCGTGCCCGCCCAGCGTCCGCGCTATCCCGGAAATATGAGCGGGAAATTTCCTTGAAGGGTAGAAAGCCATGGCGTTCGCCGCCATACTCAATAAACGCGGCCTCAAGGCTCGGCTCAATTCGAGTAACTACGCCCTTATAGATATTGCCCTTGCGTTGTTCCTTTCCTGAAGATTCGATGTCAAGATCAATGAGCTTTTGACCATCGACGATAGCGACACGGAGTTCTTCCGGGTGTGTCGCGTTGAATAGCATGCGTTTCATTTTGTATGCCTCCCGCGCTCTTGTCACGGGCAGACAGCCAGCGCGCAGGAATGTCTCGGCGCGCGTATGAGGATATCTTAGTCGGGCAGCTTGATCATAGTGGCGTGGCCGGGTAAATGGTGACTATCTCTCTGGCTTGTCAATAAGGCCCTGCTTTTGTCTTCGGCAGAACCGGGGAATCAGGTTTCAATCAGCTTGAAATATGCGGTCCGTGGGCGGACACTGATAAAGCTGAAAACGAAATCTACGTGTGCTTTGAGCGCGCAAATCAATTACTATCGCTACTTTATTGGTGAGCGACGTTAACCAGATTTTCGGGGTTTGGCTTCTTGCCACTGCCACATCCATTTGAATCAACAGCACACTTTTTGCACCGGATAAAGGATAGGCGGGACCTCCGAGTTGACGAGTATAAGTAAAATTAAGGGTTTGGGCAAAGAATTTCCATTCCGGGGGGCGGCTAAAGAAATAATAGCTGAAGATAGCGACGGACAGCGTATTGACAATTTTCTTATCAAGCGACTAAAGGCCGTACCCAAAAGTCACATCTATCAGTTATTACGCAGTGGCCAGGTACGGATTAATAGTAAGCGAGTCGAGGCAGGACATCATCTGCACCTGGGTGATATTGTACGAATTCCTCCGCTCAAGATGGCTGAAGGCAATTCCTTGGGCACCGAGAATAGGAGCACTGCGAAAGGGAAAACAGGCACCCTCCGGCAAATGCGATTCGAGGTCCTGTTTGAGGACGCGTCTCTCTTGGTCATCAACAAACCGCCCGGGGTCGCGGTTCACGGGGGAAGCGGAATAAGCCGGGGTGTTATCGAACAGCTACGGGCTGAACACCCGGATTGGAAATTCCTGGAGCTGGTTCATCGGCTTGACAGGGAAACCTCCGGCGTTCTGCTTCTCGCTAAAACACGCGCGGCGCTCGTTGAGCTTCACAGACAAATACGCGAAGGAACCATGAAAAAGCAATACCTGACCCTTGTTAAAGGCAAATGGCAAAACGTAAAGCAAAGCGTCAAGCTGCCACTCAATAAATTCGTCACTTCCGCCGGGGAAAGGCGTGTTGCCGTAGCGAGTGGAACAGGGGTAGAGAAGGCAATGGCTGCACATACCGTTTTCGTGTTCAAAAGGCGCTGGCGGGATTTCAGTCTCCTTCAAGCGGAACTAAAAACCGGCCGCACTCATCAAATTCGGGTTCATCTTGCTCATCTGGGCTTCCCTATAGCCGGGGATGACAAGTACGGCGATTTTGCGCTGAATAAACAACTTGCAAGGCGTACCGTTGGGCCAAGTTTACAACGCATGTTCTTGCATGCCGGAATAGCAGAGGTAGCGCACCCTGTGACGGGAGAGCAGTTGCGCCTCGAAGCCACTTTGAGCGATGACTTACGGGAATTTTTGAAAGCGCTGGACTCAGAAGATACCCCCAGTTAGCCCATGGCAGTCTGCGACTGTCTAGATTCCGACTGCCCGTTCAACCGTTTTAATAAGTATTCGTGCACCGATGGTTTCGCCTCCATCAATGGAGTTGAATTGGAGTTGAATCAATGGTGGTTGAATAGTGATCTGCCATTGATAGGCTGCCAAACACTCAGGCAAGGGCGAGCGATTATGGTCTCGAACAGCATCGAGACTTATTCAATTGAAGGATTGGTATGGCTGATTCAGAAAACTCCGGCGATGGCTGGGAAAAGCGCATTCTCGAAAAGCTGGCGTTCTCGTCCTTACAGGAACAACGCCGGGCACGTCGCTGGGGCATATTTTTCAAGTCGCTAACCTTCATATATTTGTCTCTATTCCTTTTTCACTGGTTAGGCTGGTTCCCCGACAGCGACATTTCCATATCCGGGAAACACACCGCACTGGTTGATCTGCGGGGCGTCATTTCCCCTGACAGTATCAGTAGTGCCGAAAATATCAACGCAGGTTTGCAGCACGCTTTCAAGGATAAAAGAACGAAGGGTGTGATACTTCGCATTAACAGCCCTGGGGGAAGCCCGGTGCAGGCGGGCTATATTGCTGATGAAATCAAGCGCCTGCGTGCTGAATATCCTGAAATTCCTCTGTACGCAGTCGTGGAGGACATTTGCGCATCCGGCGGATATTACGTTGCCGCGGTGACGGATAAGATTTATGTGGATAAAGCCAGCGTCGTTGGCTCAATCGGCGTACTGATGAATGGATTTGGTTTTACAGGGGCAATGGAAAAGTTGGGTATTGAGCGAAGGTTGCTGACGGCTGGGGAAAATAAGGCGTTCCTTGATCCTTTTTCTCCCTTGAACAAAAAGCAGGAAAAATACGCAAAGGAATTGCTGCACGAGGTACATCAGCAATTTATTGACGTGGTACGACAGGGGCGAGGCCAGCGCCTCAAGGACGATCCCGAGTTATTCAGTGGCATGGTTTGGACCGGCGAGAAAAGCATTCAATTGGGCCTTACGGACGCTATAGGAAGCTCAGAATACGTTGCGCGCGAAATAATCAAGGCTGAGCATATTGTGGATTACACGCCAACGGAAGGTTTTGCAGAGCGCTTGGCGAAACGTTTTGGCGGAGTAGTGGCGGAAACGCTGATCAGTTCGGGGATCGGGTGGCAGTTGCGGTGATGCTCGGTCCGTCACGCCTAACCATGCAACAGGAAAACTGCTGGCGTACCCTGGAGATTCGGTAACTGAAGGCGCCAATCTTTAACTGTCTTGGTTGAAATGAACTCTTCGGCCGTTGTCAGGCCGGATGAAATGGACAGAACCGTATCGTCGCGGCAGGCCAACATGATGCATGCAAGCAATTTCTGGTTCCGATAGGGCGTTTCGATGAATATTTGTGTCTGGTCGCGAAGCTGAGATTCTTTTTCCAATTCAACCAGTTTTGCGGCGAGCGCACGGCGATCGACGGGGAGATATCCGTGAAACGCGAACCGCTGGCCGTTCAGTCCTGATGCCATCAGCGCCAGCAGAATGGAGGAAGGACCGATGAGCGGTACTACTCGAATATTTTTTTTATGAGCCAAACGCACCAGCGCTGCTCCCGGGTCGGCAACCGCCGGACAACCGGCTTCGGACAGCAACCCCACATCTCGTCCTGCCAGCAGCGGTTCAAGCAGACTTTCAAGTTCGGTAGCATGGGTATGTTCGTCCAGGATGGAGATGCTGATACTCTGCAAGTGCATAACGCCTGCTTGCTTAAGGAATTTCCTGGCAGTTTTGGGATGTTCGACAACGAAGCAATCAAGCTTCGCTAATCGTTTACGGACCGCATCGGGAATCGTTCCGCTTATATCACTTTCGCCGAGCGGAGCAGGGATGAGATAGAGTATTCCGGTCCTCAAACTATTTCTACACCTTCATTCCCAAGCATTGCAACCAAAGCAATCAGTGGCAAGCCGATCAGCGCGCTCGGGTCGTCGCTCACTATGTGTTCGATCAGCGCGATACCCAACCCTTCGGCCTTCGCACTGCCGGCACAGTGATACGGCTGTTCCTTGTCAAGGTAATTTTCGATTTGCTGGTCGGTCAGATTTCGGAATTTTACGGCGGATTCCACGAGTCGCGCCTGAATGCGGTTCTCACGCCCGTTAAAGAGGCTCAGGGCTGTAAAAAAGGTTACTTCCCTTCCGCGGACCGTACGTAGCTGATTGGCCGCATTACTCCGGTTTAACGGCTTACCCAGCTGTATGCCTCCCAAGGCCGCTGCCTGATCGGCCCCGATAATTAGCGCATCAGGGAAAACCGCCGCGACGGTACGCGCCTTGGCCGCCGCCAGGCGAAGCGCAGTAGCGTCGGGACGCTCGTTTGCCAGAGGCGTTTCATCAACTTCCGGATGGAATGTTTGAAAAGGAATTTGCAGGCGGCGGAGGAGTTCGTGACGATAAATGGAACTTGAGCCTAAAATGAGCTGCTGGGCAATCTCTTGAGTTTTCAAAGTTTATTTTTTGAAGGTGTGTTTTTGACACTCCGGCGCAAAAAATATAATATGCGCGCCGTGCAAATGCCACCTAAATTTTAATACTAAACAGAATTGTTTATCAATTTGAGAAAGTGTTCGCCCAGGCCTGGCGATTCTCATGTTTCCTCCTCCAGGAATATTTCCTATATTGATGTCTTGACGAATGACGTAGGCTTCTGCCTCATTAGTATAAATAGGCATTTGTCCTTCTAACGGGCGCAAAATGTGCAAGCGCGTTACCTGCCTTATGGAAACCCGACGGTAATCGAGCGTAATTATTGAATATCTCATCCATGACCGTAAGGCCTTCTATTGATGCGCTTGATTTTGCCCGGAACGTTGCGACCTGCCGTGGTAGAATCGCTCTTTCCAAGCTTGAGCGTTTGCAGGAGTATTTAATCGAGAACTCAGGCGAGTTGCTGTATGAGGTCGCAGGGGGGCTAAACAAAAATGCCAAACCTATCCTGAAGGTTTCCATTCAAGGTCTATTGAAACTGAGGTGCCAGCGATGTCTTGGCGAGATCGAGTATTTGCTGGATCTGCAAACGGATCTGCTATTGGCAGAGAATGAGAGGGAACTCGCATCTTTTGATGAAGATGAATCTGTCGAAGGTATCCTTGCGGAACCCGAGCTCGATGTTCTCGCTCTTATTGAGGACGAAGTTATCTTGAGCCTGCCCATTTCGCCGCGTCATGATGAGTGCGAATGCTTGATCGGTAGTGAGCACGGCACGGATGCTGCGGAGAAACCACTTTTTGCCGCGCTGGCGGCGCTGAAAAAACTGCATTGACTTGCAGTAGATGTTATTTTGAGGAGTTGACCATGGCAGTCCAACAAAACAAGAAATCCCCGTCAAAACGCGGCATGCATCGTTCGCATGATTTCTTGAAAAATCCCCCCTTGACGGTAGAACGTGGGACAGGTGAAGTGCATTTGCGCCATCACATCAGCCCGAACGGGTTCTATCGGGGAAGAAAGGTTACGAAAGCAAAAGGAGACTAATCTCGCCCCATCCTTCGGGGACTGAGGTCTCAGCTTATTCCCTGCCTCAAGGGCGTCAAAAATTGAACATTACCGTAGCCGTGGATTGCATGGGAGGCGATCATGGCCCTCAAGTAACAGTTCCCGCAGCCGTCAACTATCTCAACAGGCATTCCGAAACCGACATCATTCTTGTGGGTTTACCCGATGTCATTGAATCGGAATTGAACGCGATTAACTTTTCACCCAATCGCCGGATGAGGCTCAAGGCAGCCACCGAAGTTGTCGGCATGGATGAATCACCCACCTTGGCGTTGCGCGGCAAAAAAGACTCTTCGATGCGGGTTGCAGTCGACTTGGTCAAGAGCGGGGAAGCTCAGGCTTGCGTGAGCGCTGGAAATACGGGAGCACTGATCGCGACCTCGAGATTTGTACTGAAAACGCTGCCCGGCATTGACCGCCCGGCTCTTGCTGTAGTGTTGCCCACCATAAGGGGACACACATACGTACTCGACCTGGGTGCAAATGTGGATTGTACGGCGGAGCATCTGCTTCAATTCGGTGTTATGGGTGCGACTTTGGTGTCCTCAGTGGAAAACAAGGAGAGGCCCAGCATCGGCTTGCTCAACATAGGCGAAGAAGAGATCAAGGGGAATGAGGTCGTAAAGCAAGCGGCGGAGTTGCTGCGGGATAGCGGGCTCAATTTTTACGGCAATATCGAGGGTAACGATATTTATAAAGGAACAACTGACGTGGTTGTGTGTGACGGTTTCGTCGGCAATGTAGCACTGAAAACCTCGGAAGGCGTTGCACAAATGCTCTCCACTTTTCTTCGCGAGGAATTCAGGCGCAATCTCCTGACGAAGTTTGCCGGGCTCATCGCCGTTCCCGTAATCAAGGCATTCAAGCGGCGCGTTGATCATCGGCGCTACAACGGAGCCAGTTTGCTGGGATTGCGCGGGATTGTCATAAAAAGCCATGGCTCGGCTGATGCTCATGCGTTCGGTTTTGCTATCGCTCGAGCTGTAGAAGAGGTTAGGGGCGGAATGCTGCGCCATATCAGTGAACAGATCGCGCAATTGCCCCATCATGCACCTGGTTCTCCTTCGTACCCTCGGCAGGTGGCGGAAGGGCAGCGCGCATGATTTACTCCAAAGTCATTGGAACAGGTGGGTATCTCCCGGAAAAGGTGCTCACCAATCATGACCTTGAGCGTATGGTGGACACCAGCGACGAGTGGATAAGAACTCGTACCGGCATTATAGAGCGCCATATTGCGGCAGAGGATGAGATGCCCAGCGACTTGGCGCTCAAAGCCAGCCGAAGCGCCATGAACGCCGGGGGGGTTTTACCCGGCGACATCGATTTGATTATCGTGGCGACGACGACACCCGACATGATCTTTCCCAGCACTGCGTGTATTTTGCAGCATAAGCTCGGCGTCAGGGATGGTCCTGCTTTCGATATGCAAGCGGTTTGCAGCGGCTTTATTTATGCTCTCGCCACGGCCGATATGTATATTCGTGCGGGTAAGGCCCGTACAGCCCTGGTTGTCGGCACCGAAGTTTACTCTCGCATACTCGATTGGACGGATCGAAGCACATGCGTACTGTTCGGCGACGGAGCTGGAGCGGTTGTCCTGACCCGAAGCGACGAGCCGGGAGTCATCTCGAGCCACTTGCACGCTGACGGAAGCTATAGCGGGATCCTTGCCGCACCCGGGCATCTTTGTGGAGGGAAAGCGAAGGGTAATCCGTTTGTCATTATGGAGGGGAGCACAGTCTTCAAGTTCGCGGTGAAGGTCCTGGAAGAGGTGGTATATGAGGCTCTGGTTGAAAACAACTTGCAGATATCCGACATCGACTGGCTGATTCCCCATCAGGCAAATATCCGCATTATTCTTTCGACGGCCAAGAAGCTGGGGTTGCCAATGGAAAAGGTGATCGTCACCCTGGAGGGACAGGGAAACACTTCCGCTGCTTCCATCCCGCTTGCGCTGGACATCGCGGTGCGGGACAAGCGAATCAAGCCAGGCCAAAATATATTGCTGGAAGGGGTTGGCGGTGGGTTTACCTGGGGCGCTGTGTTGATGCGTTTATGATATTGGGGGGCAACTTTGGCAAACCGACCTACAACACACCGTGACGGACCTATAGCGCGGCGGGGATTAATTCTGCATCGCGACATTTGTGTTCGACCAGAGGTGGCTAGCCGATAAAAGTATGAGCTAATTCGATGAGCACATCTACAGCCCCGATTGACGTCGCGGAAAAAGTTGCTTTGGTGTTTCCTGGTCAAGGATCGCAATCAATAGGAATGATGGAGGGGTATTCAGATTTTCCCGTGGTTCGAGAAACCTTCCGTGAGGCATCCGACATTCTGGGTGAAGATTTCTGGGCAATGGTTCTTGATGGCCCTGCCGATCGGCTCGGCCGGACGATCAATACGCAGCCTGTGATGTTGACGGCCGGTATTGCGGTTTATCGTGCATGTGAAAGTCTGGGAGAGGTGAAACCGGTATTCATGGCTGGCCATAGTCTCGGGGAGTACACGGCATTGGTCGCTTCCGGCGCACTTGCGTTTGACGTCGCACTACGGCTCGTGCGTTTTCGTGCGGAGGTAATGCAAGAAGCAGTACCCGAGGGGATCGGGGCTATGGCGGCGATTATCGGGCTTGATGATGAGGTGGTACGGGGGCTCTGCGACGAAGCAACGAGTTCTTCCGGAGAGGAATTGGTGGAACCGGCAAATTTCAACTCGCCGGGTCAGATTGTTATCGCCGGTCACAAAAATGCCGTGTTGCGCGCCACTGAACTGGCAAAAACGAAGGGGGCCAGGCGGGCAATGATGTTGCCTGTCAGCGTCCCCTCCCACTGCTCGCTAATGAGGCAGGCTGCCACAAAGATGCGCGAGAAATTAGAGACGGTCCCGCTTGGAAGACCTGAAGTTTCGTTGCTTCATAACGCTGATGTACAAAGCCACGATCGTCCGGAGAGCATAAAGGAGATTCTGGTCCGGCAATTGTTCAGTCCGGTACGATGGACGGAAATTGTCCAGTTCTTTGCTTCTGCGGGTGTCACGCATGTGGCGGAATGCGGTCCCGGCAAAGTACTTTCCGGGCTCAACAAGCGCATCTCTCCGGATTTGAAGAGCTTGGCGCTTACAGACAGCCTTTGTTCTCCGCAGCGCTATAAGCCTACTAAAGGGTCGGCATGAGTCCTGCCCCGTCGCGTAGAGTTTTTCCCATTATTCTTGCCAAAGTACCGAGAAATGACACTGGAAAATCAGGTAGCACTTGTAACCGGCGCCAGCCGTGGCATTGGCCGGGCTATTGCACTGGAACTGGGCAGCCAGGGGGCAACGGTTGTCGGGACCGCGACAACCAGGGAGGGCGTCGAAAGCATCTCGGGTTTCATGGAAGAGGCCAATGTAAAAGGCAAGGGCATGGCCCTGAATGTCAATGATCCGGCTCAGGTTGAAGACGTCCTCAAAGCTGTGCAGAATCAATTCGGGAATGTCGCCATATTGGTGAATAATGCAGGGATTACCCGGGACAACCTGCTGCTCAGGATGAAGGATGACGAATGGGATGACGTCCTTGAAACCGATCTCAAGTCGGTATTTCGTCTGAGTCGGGGTGTATTGCGGTCGATGATGAAAGCGCGTTACGGACGCATCATCAATATTTCCTCGGTAGTAGGATCCACCGGAAATCTGGGACAAGCCAATTACGCGGCCGCCAAAGCAGGAATAGCCGGCTTCAGTAAATCTCTCGCACGCGAGGTAGGCAACCGCAACATTACGATAAACTGTGTTGCCCCCGGATTCATAGAGACGGATATGACTCGCGCGCTCACAAGCCAGCAGCAGCAAAGCCTGATCCAGCATGTCCCTCTAGGCCGACTGGGGCAACCGGAAGAGGTTGCTTCGGTTGTCGGGTTTATTGCCTCCCCAGGAGCAAGTTACATCACTGGCGCGACATTTCACGTCAACGGCGGCATGCATATGGATTAGCATGTGGTTCCTGCGGGGTTCCTGAAGGATCTTTGCACCACATCCCCAGCCCCTATGCTTAGCCACAGTATGGCAATTTGGTTGAGTTCTGCCATCCTGCGGATTGCTTCGGGGAAGTTTTTTAGTGTTTCCCGCGCTCTTCTGGAACTCTTTGAGCTTTACATTGCTTTTAACATCGCCGGCGTTTCGATTTTACTAATACACAAAACTTGTTAGAATGGCGGCGTTTTTCTTACCGGAGAAGAGGTCAGTTAGATGGAAAATGTAGAGCAGCGTATAAAAAAAATCGTGGCCGAGCAACTGGGAGTGAATGAGACCGAAGTCAAGAATGAGTCATCTTTTGTTGACGACTTGGGTGCCGATTCGCTTGATACTGTAGAACTGGTCATGGCGCTGGAAGAAGAATTTGAATGTGAAATCCCTGACGAGCAGGCCGAAAAAATAAATACCGTCCAACAGGCCATCGACTACATAAATTCCCACACCAATTAATCTGTTATCTCGAACAAATATCGCCTGTATTTGGAGTCACTTTGTCGAAGCGTAGGGTAGTCGTCACCGGCTTAGGCATAATTTCGCCTGTCGGTAACACCGTTTCGGATGCATGGGCCAATGTGGTGGCCGGAAGATCGGGTATTACCGAGATTACCCGATTTGATGCTTCCGCAATTGCATCCAGGATAGCCGGAGAGGTAAAGGATTTTGACGTTACCCATTATCTGTCTGCCAAGGATGCTCGCCGAATGGACATTTTCATCCATTATGGCATGGCCGCGGCAATCCAGGCAGTCAAGGACGCTGGTATTGAGACCATAGGAAATCATCTTGATCCCGAACGGATTGGAGTCAACATTGGCTCGGGCATCGGCGGGTTATCAATGATCGAGGGTACCCATGATGCATATCATGCAGGTGGCCCGCGTAAGATCTCTCCGTTCTTCATACCCAGCACCATCATCAACATGATCGCGGGCAATCTTTCCATTATGTTCGGGTTTAAAGGCCCGAACCTTGCCATTGTGACCGCTTGTTCCACTGCCACGCACTGCATCGGAGATTCAGCTCGTTTGATTGAGTATGGCGACGTAGATGTGATGGTGGCGGGAGGTGCGGAATCATGCGTGACTCCTCTTGCAGTCGGAGGTTTTGCTGCGGCGCGCGCGCTCTCTACCCGCAACGATGATCCCGTCACTGCAAGTCGACCGTGGGATAAAGGCCGGGACGGTTTCGTACTTGGTGAAGGCGCGGGTGTCCTTGTATTGGAGGAAATGGAGCACGCAAAACGCCGCGGCGCAAAAATTTATGCCGAACTGGATGGTTATGGCATGAGCGCTGACGCTTATCATATGACCGCTCCATGCGAAGACGGGGAGGGCGCCGCGCGCTGCATGACCAACGCGCTGAGAAACGCGGGCATGAATGTCGATGATGTTGATTACATCAATGCGCACGGTACGTCGACGCCGCTGGGGGATATCGCAGAGACTGTGGCTGTTAAGCGCTGTTTTGGGGAACACGCGAAAAAGCTCGCCGTGAACTCCACCAAGTCGATGACGGGTCATCTGCTTGGCGCGGCGGGCGGTGTCGAAGCGATATTTTCTGCTTTGGCCATATACAATCAAATCGCTCCTCCCACTATTAATCTTTTCGACCAGGATGAGCAGTGCGATCTGGATTATGTTCCGAATACGGCGCGAACAATGAAAATCGATGTTGCCATGTCAAACTCGTTTGGTTTTGGTGGCACAAATGGAACTCTGATCTTCCGGAAATTCTGATTTTCTTGCTTATAAATAATGCATGCGCACGCTAAGACGCCTGCTTTATCTGACGGTTGCCAGCACACTTCTGTTTGCAGGATGGATGGCATATCAGGTTAATAACCCTGTTCAGCCGCCGGTCATCCCTTACGAATTTTCAATACAACCCGGTAACAGTTTAAAAAGCGTCGCCCACCGACTGGCGGACGAAGGGGTCTTGCCCAATGCCTGGTCATTCATTCTGGTGTCGCGGTTAATGGGGCTGGCATCTTCGCTTAAAGCGGGTGATTATGAAATCACCGCCAGCACCTCCCCGTTGGAATTGTTGAAGCGCATTACCAGGGGCGACATCACGCAAAGCGAGATCAGGTTCGTGGAAGGCTGGACTTTTTCCCAGCTTAGGCAAACCCTCGATCAACACCCGTCTCTTCGGCATGATACTGCCAGTCTGGCCGACGCCCAGGTCATGAAGCTGATCGGTGCAAGCGAAACCGCAGCAGAGGGGCTTTTCTTCCCGGATACTTATTTTTTTGCACGTGGCAGCAGCGACGTGGCAATACTGAGTCGTGCCTATCGCGCCATGCAAAACCATCTGAACAATGCCTGGGCTGAGCGCTCACTCAACCTTCCGTTGCAAGATCCGTATCAGGCCCTGATTCTAGCCTCAATTGTCGAAAAAGAGACCGGCAAGGAGGGCGACCGCACCATGGTGGCGGGCGTTTTTCTGAACAGGTTGCGGTTAAGCATGCTGCTTCAAACTGATCCTACGGTAATTTACGGGTTGGGCGACAAGTTCGACGGTAACCTCCGCAAGAAAGACCTGTTAACTGATCATGAGTATAACACCTACACACGGAGGGGCTTGCCGCCCACACCCATTGCACTCCCCGGTTTGGCTTCCATTCGGGCAGTCTTAAACCCGGCAAAGACGGATGCGCTATACTTTGTCGCCAAAGGAAATGGGGAATCCCATTTCTCAAAAGATCTGGAAGAACACAATCGGGCAGTGTGGAAATATCAGAAAAGATAATCTTGAGCTTGTACGGAGGCCTCGCCCAGCCAGAGGGTTATTGCAACGGCTATTGATGAGAAAAAACGTGGTTGCGGTCTGGAGTTCCCGTCTAGGACCTCGAGTGAGTTTTTGCTAGCCAGGCCGTGGGCTAAAAATTGACATTACTATCCTCAAAAGTAGAATTGCGGTTTATTTAAACGTGGCCTCGTTTTTTCGTGGCAGAGCGAAGGATTCGAGAGTTCACCACCGTCCCCTTCAGTCCAATCAATTACAAAGGAAGGAGCAAATGAGTCATACATTGTATGAGACGCCCGTTCTACGCGTTCAGCGCTGCGAATTGGCTGTGCCGGGTTCAAACCCGGGTATGTTTGAGAAAGCGATGAAAAGCGGCGCTGACTTCGTCTTTCTTGATCTTGAAGATGCAGTCGCTCCAGACGACAAACTTTCAGCTCGTGCAAATGTTATCGAAGCACTTAATGACCTGGACTGGAAAGGCAACGGTATCACGATATCCGTACGCATAAACGGGCTTGATACCCAATTTATGGTTCGCGACGTCGTCGATATTATGGAAAAGGCGGGACATAAACTCGATACAATATTGATACCCAAAGTGGGTGTTTATGCTGATGTCTACATGGTTGAAGCAATGGTGAGCCAGTTGGAAATGCAGCAAGGGTTAAAGAATAGAGTCGGGATAGAGGCGTTGATCGAGACAGCCTTGGGCATGGCGAATGTGGAGGACATAGCCCGAAATGGTGCGACAGGCCGTCTCGAAGCGTTACATTTCGGTGTGGCCGACTATGCCGCAAGCAACCGCGCCAGAACAACAAATATTGGAGGGCTCAATCCCGACTATCCCGGGGATCAATGGCATGCCGCCCTTAGCCGTATGACCGTGGCCTGTCGCGCTTATGGACTGCGTCCGATTGATGGTCCGTTCGGCGACATCCAAGATCCCGATGGTTATAGATTGGCTGCTAAAAGAGCTGCTGCCTTGGGCTGTGAGGGAAAATGGGCGATTCACCCATCACAGATAAGCCTCGCGAACGAGGTATTCACGCCGCCTTCCGCAGAAATCAAAAAGGCGCAGCGGATTCTCGATGCCTTGAAAAATGCCGCCGCTCAGGGCAAAGGAGCCGCTGCGCTCGACGGTCGGCTGATTGATGCTGCCTCGGCAAGAATGGCTAATAACGTGGTAAGAATGGCAGAGGCAATTGGCGTGAAAGCGGTATAATGCATCACTCGGGCCGCCCTTAGCGGCCTTTTCTTTTTATCCATTGGATGGGCCGCAGGCAGGTCAGCCGCTAGCAGGAGACAGCGGCCCGGCCTAATTTATTCTTCATAAAAATTTTATTCAGATAAGGTGACGCGTTGGATATTCACGAGTATCAGGCCAAGGACGTATTGGCGAAATACGGCGTCAGAATCGCGGAAGGCGGTCTGGCCTACAGTCCCGAGGAAAGCGTGCAGCGGGCCAGGGAAATAGAGGGGAGTGTCTGGGTAGTCAAAGCACAGATTCATTCTGGAGCGCGTGGCAAAGCTGGCGGTATAAAGGTCTGCAGGGATCACGACGAAGTTCGAGCCGCATCGGAAGAGTTACTGGGTAAGAATCTCGTTACCCGTCAGACCGGTCCGGCCGGTAAATCGTGCACGAGAGTGTACATTGAGAGTGGCATGCAGATTGCAAGGGAAATGTATCTTTGCTTTCTGATAGATCGCGGTTTCGAGCGGATTGCCATGATAGGTTCAGCCAGCGGTGGGATGGAAATTGAAGAATTGAGCCGTACGAATCCCTCGGCGGTTAAGAAAATTTATATCGAACCTGCTGTTGGCCTCCAGGATTTTCAAGTCCGCGAGATGGCGTTCGCGCTAGGCATCGAGGCCACTCAGCTGAGCCACGCCGTCAAGATCATAAAGGGCTGTTATCGAGCCATGCGCGACCTGGACGCAAATATGGTCGAAATAAATCCACTGATCGTCACGCACAGTGGTGAGCTTGTCGCGCTGGATGCCAAGATGAGTTTTGACGACAATGCCTTGTTTCGCCGTCATGAGATCGCCGAGCTACGCGATAAAACACAGGGTGATCCCCGTGAAATTTCGGCTGGAGACCACGGTTTGAGCTATATCGGACTGAAGGGTGACATTGGGTGCATGATAAATGGCGCAGGACTTGCCATGGCAACCATGGATATGATCAAACTGGCAGGAGGGGAGCCTGCCAATTTTCTTGACGTGGGCGGCGGCGCCTCCGCTGAGCGAACGGAAAAAGCATTCCGGTTGGTGTTGGCGGACAAAGGCGTCAAGGCCATACTGGTCAATATATTTGCCGGAATTAACCGCTGTGACTGGATCGCGGAAGGGGTCGTACATGCCGTCAGGAACATCGATATGAAGGTCCCGCTGGTCGTGCGCTTATCAGGAACAAACGTCGAGGACGGTCGCCGCATCATTCATGAAAGCGGCTTGCCCATCATTATGGCCGGAACGCTGGCGGAAGCCGCCCAGAAAGTTGTTCAAGCGCGCAATCAGGCTGTTGCAGAAGAAGTCGAGGGAGTTTAAATGGCTATTTTGATTAACGAAGCCACGCGCATCATTGTCCAGGGTTTCACGGGAAAAATCGGTACGTTTCATGCTAAAGACATGATCGGCTATGGGTCCAACGTGGTGGGCGGTGTTACGCCGGGTAAAGGCGGGCAGCAACATCTTGGCCTTCCCGTTTTCAATACGGTAAAGGAGGCTGTACAAGAAACGGGCGCGGACGCAACGATTGTTTTTGTCCCGCCAGCGTTTGCCGCGGACTCTATCATGGAAGCAGCCGATGCGGGAATCAAATATTGCGTCGCGATTACGGATGGCATTCCAACTCAGGACATGATGACGGTCAAGAGCTTCCTTCGCCGCTATCCCCTCGAAAAACGGATGGTCCTGACAGGACCCAATTGTGCAGGCAGCATCAGTCCGGGAAGGGCTTTGCTCGGGATAATGCCTGCACATATCTATATGAAGGGCAACGTTGGAATCGTTGCCCGATCCGGAACGCTGGGCTATGAAGCGGCTGACCAAATGAAAATGCTGGGTATCGGCATATCGACGTCGGTAGGTATCGGAGGAGATCCAATCATAGGGAGTTCGCACAAGGATATTCTGGAAAGATTCGAAGAGGATGCGGAGACTAAAGTGGTTGTCATGATTGGAGAGATTGGCGGTCCACAGGAAGTCGAGGCTGGAATTTTTGCCAAGGAAAACATGAGCAAACCGGTAGTGGCTTACATTGCTGGACTGACTGCGCCGGAAGGCCGCCGCATGGGACACGCAGGCGCGATTATCTCGTCAGCGGGGGAAAGTGCTGCGGAAAAAGTAGCCATGCTGGAAGACTTGGGCATTACCATCTGCCCTACGCCTTCTGCCATTGGAGGTACTATTGCGAAGGTTTTGTCGGGAATGTAGATTAGGCTACCGCTACCTGTCCTATACGTGACCATTGGCGCTGGAGGTTTCATAGATGGCGATCAGCTGGATAACGGCATTAAAGATTATTCCGTGGTCGAATGTCCTGGAGTCTGCGCCCCACATTGTCAAGGCGGCCAAGCACCTCTTTTCGACGATAAAGGTCGACCGGGACTCCTTCACAGCGGCGTCGGGCGCGCCGGCGGACGACGATATCGCCCATCTGAACAGGCGCATTCGGGTGATGGAGGCGAAAATCACCGAGTTGAGGGAAGAGCAGAAATCTTCCGCCGAATTGATTAAATCACTGGCTGAGCAAAATGCCTTCATTGTTGAGGCCATTGAGGTGCTTCGGGTTCGGCTAAAAATGCTGTTCGCGGTCTCCGTTTTGCTACTCAGTGCACTGGTTGGCCTCGTAATTTGGCTGGTCCGATGAGATAATTGGATGTTTGGGCAGGGTATGTTGCCCGCTGATTTCCTTGACACATTAGTAGCGTGCGGGTTAGGCTAGGCGCGTTTCGGATAGACCCATGGGGATTATGGGGATATCTGAGCGAGTATCGGGTATGAGGGAGGGGTAGAAGTTCTGCTTTTGGGTCTGGGTTATACAGGCCTGATTCTGGGAAGCAGACGGGATACCTGATATTAAGAATAAACAACTATTACGGAACAGAGGAGAAGAAGATGTTATTGAAGCCCTGGCTGAGGGGAGCGGTGGCGGGAGTGGGAGTGCTGTTGGCATCGTCATTTGCGCATGCTGACTTTCCGAGCGTGCCGAAGGAGACGTACAAGGCGCTGAATCTGGAGCAATCGGCCTCGCCCAAGCAGTTTTACGAAGCGCTGGTGAAGCGCTACAAGGATCCTGCGCAAGGGGCGGGACGCGGGACGCTGGCCAAATATTGGGAGCCGATCCCGATGAGTATGTATTTTGATCCGGCTTCTTTTTACAAGCCGCCGACCTCGATGAAGGAAGTGGCGGAGCGTCAGGAATGCGTGAAGTGTCACACGGACGAATCGCCGGTATGGGTTGCTGCGTGGAAGAAGAGCACGCATGCCAACCTGGACAAGGTGCGCAATTTGAAGCCTGAGGATCCGACGTTCTACAAGAAGGCCAAGCTGGAAGACGTCGAGAAGAACCTGCGCTCGATGGGGCGGCTGGGAGCCAATGAGAAGCTCAAGGAAGTGGGCTGTATCGACTGTCACGTTGACATCAACGCCAAGGGCAAGGCTGACCACATGAAGGACATCCGCATGCCCACGGCGGACGTATGCGGCACGTGCCACCTTCAGGAATTTGCCGAACGCGAATCCGAGCGCGACACCCTCATCTGGCCGAACAAGCAATGGCCGCAGGGACGACCCTCGCACGCGTTTGACTGGAAGGCGAACGTAGAAGTGGCGGTATTTGCCTCGATGCCGCAGCGCGAGATTGCCGAAGGCTGCAGCATGTGCCACACCAACCAGAACAAATGCGACTCCTGCCACACGCGGCACGAATTTTCTGCGGCCGAATCACGGCAGCCGGAAGCGTGCGCGACCTGCCACAGCGGGGTAGACCACAACAACTGGGAAGCCTACTCCATGAGCAAGCACGGCAAGACCGTGGCCATCATGGGCAACAAGTGGAACTGGAACGTACCGCTCAAGGACGCCTACAGCAAGGGAGGGCAGACGGCCCCCACCTGTGCGGGCTGCCACTTTGAGTATGAAGGCAAATACAGCCACAACGTTGTGAGGAAGATTCGCTGGGCCAACTATCCTGCGGTACCCGGGATCGCCGAGAACATCACCAGCGAATGGTCGGAAGCGCGCCTGGACTCCTGGGTCAAGACCTGCACGCAGTGCCACTCCGAGCGTTTTGCCCGCTCCTACCTGGAATTCATGGACAAGGGCACGTTGCACGGCATAGCCAAATACAAGGAAGCGCACGCGGTCGCCGAGAAGCTCTACAAGGAAGGCATGCTCACTGGGCAGAAGACCAACCGTCCGTCACCGCTGCCGCCTGACAAGGAGATGTTTGCGGGCTTCACGCAGCTTTACTGGTCCAAGGACAACAACCCTGCGGCCATTGAGCTCAAGGTACTGGAAATGGGAGAGAACGACCTGCCCAAGCTGCATGTAGGCCTTGCCCACGTCAACCCGGGCGGCTGGACCTACACGGAAGGGTGGGGCCCGATGAACCGCGCCTACGTTGAAGTCATGGACGAGAACACCAAGATCCGTGAAATGGCGGCCTTGCAGGAACGGGTCGCCAAGCTGGAGAAAGGCCGCACCAGCCTGCTCGATCTGAATGGCACGGGTGAGAAACTCTCGCTGGGCGGACTGGGCGGAGGCATGCTGCTTGCTGGCACCCTGGCCCTGGCGGGATGGCGCCGGCGCGAAAAAAGCGAGCGCACGTAAGATTTGACCGCCTCATCCGCTACATCCACCCACCCCGCTCCCGGCCGCGCTAGCATGCGGCGGGGAGCGGGCTCCAAGCTCCTCCCGTCACTGGGCATTGTCCTGGTTGCGGGAGGAATTCTTTTGCTCGCCTGGTTTGGCTGGCTGTGGTTCACTCCCGGCCCCTCGCCCTACCGCTACCAGCTTGCCGAAGAAGGCGATGTTTCAAAGTTTCCCAAGCTCGGCCTGGAAGCCTGGCCGGACCTGACCATCTCCCGCTACGAAATCTACACGGAAGGCATTGGCCAGCCCCTGGCCTCCGGCCATGCTGCCCGGCGTGGCAGTGGTGCACCCGTGCTGCTTGACTGGGAAAACCGCACCAGCGAACTCATCGTCTCCACGGACAGCAAGCTCTCCGAATTGACCAAGCTGGCTTTGGCCATTGACAAGCATGCCCCCAAGGATGCCGTGATACTGGCCTGGTGGGACACCTCGCGCCAGATCAACCTCTTGAGCGGGCGAGACACCCTGTTCAAATCCCATGTGGGCGAACCCCCGATCGTGCCGGTGCTGTGGCGCGATCGCGCGCAGGCCGTGCGCAACTACGAAAATGAATTCTGGGGGGCGCGCGCAAGCGACGAGGAGCGCAGCCGCTTCCAGCGCTTTGCCGATGCCCTGCTAGCCGAGCCTGAAAAGGGTGCCGCCCAGTTACGCGAGCTTGCCGGCGCACGGGGAGCCTCCGGCGACGCCTACGTGGCCATCCATGTCACCGACCTCTACAAGCTTGGGCTCATGCGGCCCGAACAGTTCGACATCACCTACAAGCACTTCCCCATGGAAGGCAACATGCACGGGCTCATCGGCTATCTCAAGCAATGGATGCAGGACAACCACTTCATCACCTACACCCTGCAATCGTTGGACGACAACATGGTGCGCGCCTATTTCCTGCGCGAACCCAAAAGCGCAGAGACGCTGATCGCCAAGATGCTGCCCTTCACCCAATCGCAGCCCCTGGACCTGCAACCGGTGCAACTCATCTACCAGCAAGGCGGCTACTGGGTCTACAAGATCCCCTCCAGGGAATCCGCGCAAGCCGAACCCGTCGCGCCTTCCTCATCCGCTTCCCCCGCAGATTCTGCAGCCAGCGGGGCTGAGCACGCCGCGAAATAACCGCATGCCGGAAAGCCCGGCGCTTTCAAGCCCTCATCACGGCATCCCCGGACATCGCCTGCCGGCATTCCAGCTTCAATCAGGGCGCTCCTCGCCTGCCGCTTCGGCTCGCATCGTACCCCCCAATTGTGACACCCATCAGCGCAAGGGTACCAGTGGTACCAGAAAGAGAGGAGACACTGGTGCTACCCGCGGGAAGAAACCGGAGATACAGTATGGGAACAAGGGAAAAAGGGTCTGCCTGAAGAAAAAAGTTTCCAGAAAAAGAAACGCAACGGGAAGTACCACCGGCATAGTGGGGAATAACCGGCATAGTGGGCAATAAGCGGATATGGCCGCAAGAAGCCGGGCAGCGGTGACGTCAAGGGGAAAGGCCAAACCTGGAACCTGGGCCGGTTGCCGGATGGGGACAAAACACAACGGATAGAAACACTGTTTGAGAAGAGAAAAAGGAGAAACCATGAGCCATCGCATAACAGTAGTGTTAGCCGCAGCAGCCTTGTTTGCGGTCTTTGCAGGAAGCGCGAGCGCCCAATCATTTGAAGGGCGCAAGAAATGCAGTTCGTGTCACAAGAGCCAGGCCGAATCATGGGGCGAGACTGCGCATGCAAAAGCCATGGAATCGCTCAAGCCCAACACCAAGGCCGAGGCCAAGAAAAAGGCCAAGCTTGATCCCAAGAAAGACTACACCAAGGACAAGGACTGCGTAGGCTGCCACGTGGACGGTTGGGGCAAGGAAGGCGGCTATACCGTAGACGACCCCAACAAGTTCCTGACGGGCGTGGGCTGCGAATCGTGTCATGGGCCGGGCTCCAAGTATCGCGGCACCCACCGCAAGGCGGGGGCGGCCTACGAGAAATCGAAGAAGACCAGCGGGCGTCAGGTACTGGCAGACTCTGGACAGGACTTTGCCTTTGAAGAAAGCTGCAATGCCTGCCACCTGAACTACAAGGGCTCACCCTGGAAGGGCGCGAAGGAACCCTACACCCCGTTCACCCCGGAGGTAGACAAGAAATACACGTTCAACTTTGACAAATACGTCAAGGATGCCAAGGCCATGCACGAGCACTACAAGCTGGATGGCGTCTTCACGGGAGATCCGAAGTTCAAGTACCATGATGAATTCCAGACCTCAGCCAAGGTTGGCAAGAAGGCAGAGGTAGAAGACTGATGGCTGGAAAGCACGCGGCAGGCAGCCTGCTACTGGGCCTGGCCCTTGGGATCGTGATGGTGGTGGTGGTGCTTGCCGGAGAAGCGGCGGTCTCCACCACTGCATTCTGCACCAGTTGTCACTCCATGACCTATCCTGCGGAGGAACTGAAGACCTCCTCGCACTATGGCGCGCTGGGAGCCAATCCTGGGTGCAAGGACTGCCACATCCCGCAGGGATTGCAGAACTTCCACCTGGCGGTGGCCACCCATGTGGTCGATGGTGCGCGTGAGTTGTACCTGGAGATGGTCAATGACTACTCCACGCTGGAGAAATTCAACGAGCGGCGGCTCATCATGGCGCACGATGCGCGCATGAACCTGAAGAAATGGGACAGCAACACCTGTCGCACCTGTCACCGCAACCCCCAGCCTCCTGGAGCGGACGCCAGGGCGGCGCACAAGAAGATGGAAACCGAGGGGGCCACCTGCATCGACTGCCACCAGAACCTGGTGCACAAGGAAGTGCCGGAGACCGACCTCAACGAAAGCCGCAAGGCAGGCAAGCTGGTCCTCAAGCCCGAAAAGAAATCCAAGGATGAGGATGAGGACGACGAGGAATAAAAGTAATAAGAGTCATAAAAGTAATAAGAGTCATAAGAGCAATTAACCTGTCTGATCGCCCAGGCTTGAGTCATCAAGCTTGAGCGGTCAGGCCGATTTTTTGTCTGGCCATCAAGTGTACCCGGGGTTCAAGCTCACTTGTTGTTAAGCGGGGAGATCGAGCTATTCATGCCCATCGTGCCCTTCCGCTGTCACCAGACTGCAATAAATCCATCATAATATCTCCTGCTTTAGCACACTTCTCTTTAGAATGTCTCTGCCTGCGCCCGCACAGTCTCCTGAAGCCGCCAAGCCCAAAACACTCGGTTACCAATATTCGCGTCATTTGGGCGAGCGGTTTATCGAAGCGATTCTGTTTCTGGCGGCATTTGCTTCCGTTGGGATAACGATTTCCATTGTGTTCATGCTGGTAAAGGAGTCGGTTGTCTTTTTTGAACACGTTCCGCTATGGGATTTTCTTACCGACACCCAATGGACACCTCTATTTGACGATGCGCACTACGGAATTCTTCCACTTATTTCGGGTACCGTTGTAAGCTCCGCCGTGGCGCTGGCGGTGGCCATCCCGCTCGGAACCATCACCGCCATATATCTGTCCGAGTTCGCGCCATTTACAGTGCGTGAAATAGCCAAGCCGTTCCTTGAGCTATTAGGGGGCGTGCCCACGGTCGTATATGGTTACTTTGCGCTGCTGTTTGTCACTCCGCTGTTACAGAAAATTCTGCCTGATCTGCCGGGCTTCAGCTTATTGTCCGCGGGACTGGTCATGGGAATCATGATTATTCCGTATGTGAGTTCCATGTCTGAAGATGCGATGCGCGCAGTACCCATGCATCTGCGCGAGGGTTCGTATGCGATGGGCGCCACCCGGTTCCAGACTTCCATTCGGGTAGTGATGCCTGCCGCGTTTTCTGGCATTGCTGCCGCATATATTCTCGGTATTTCTCGGGCAGTGGGAGAAACAATGGTGGTGGCAATAGCGGCGGGCATGCAACCCAATCTTACATGGAATCCCCTTGAGCCAGCAGCCACCATTACCACATACATCGTTCAGGTCAGCCTGGGCGATTTGCCGCACGGCAGCATCGGCTACCAGACCATCTTCGCGGCTGGCCTCACGTTGCTGCTATTGACATTGGCATTCAATATCCTCGGTCATATTTTGCGTAAGCGCTATCGGGAAGTCTATTGATCAAGGGCTGCTGTCCAGGATGAGTGTGTATTTCCGTATTTCCAGCAGAATCGCGGATGATGAGAGGCGCAGCCGATGAAAGATGAACAGCGCCTGAGCGAGATTCGCGCAATAATTGCGCGTCACAAGCTCTGGGACTTCATTTTTATGATTGTCGGGGTAGTTGTTTTGATGGTCGCAGTCCTGACTTTCATCGCACTGTTTTTTAATATGCTGGTTCAGGGGCTGCCGCGACTCTCCTGGGACTTTTTTACTTCTTTTCCTTCACGCCGTCCCGGTTCGGCCGGAATTTTTTCTGCCTGGGTGGGTACTACGCTGGTCATGCTGGTGACCGCAATAGCTGCTGTACCCATGGGTATCGGTGCGGGTATCTATCTGGAAGAATATGCTTCGAAAAATTTCATTACCGAGATTATCGAAATCAACGTCACAAATCTTGCCGGCGTTCCGTCCATTATCTACGGGCTGCTTGCATTAGGTCTTTTTGTCCACCAGCTGGGATTCGGCCAGAGTATTCTCTCCGCCGGGCTCGCGCTGGGCTTACTCATCCTTCCGGTGGTTATCGTCGCCACCCGAGAAGCAATACGCGCCATTCCGGTAGCTATTCGCGAGGGTGCCTATGCGCTTGGTGCGACAAAATGGCAAACAGTCTCCGATCATCTCCTTCCTTATTCTGCGGCCGGAATCATGACGGGGGTGATAATTGGCCTGGCGCGGGCGATTGGAGAAACAGCCCCGATCATTACTATTGGTGCTCTGACTTTTATCGCTTTTTTGCCACCTTCGCCCATAAGGCCCGAATTCCCGTTCTTGTCTTTCGAGTGGCTGATGGCGCCTTTTACCGTGATGCCTATCCAAATGTTCAACTGGATATCACGGCCTGAGGAAGAATTTCAGGCCAACGCCGCAGCTGCGGGATTGGTATTGGTAGTAATGACCCTTACCATGAATGCGCTTGCGATCTATTTACGGTACCGGATGCGCAAGAATATCAAATGGTAGTCAACCCTGAAGAGCCGGAAATTCCGATTGCCCAGCCGAGCCCGCAGCAGTACAAATCCGAGGTAAGAAATCTGAGTTTTTATTACGGCTCTTTTTCCGCCCTCAAAAATATCAATATGTTCCTGCATGAAAGGCAGGTTACCGCACTGATCGGGCCGTCCGGGTGCGGCAAATCGACCTTTCTGCGGTGCTTCAATCGCATGCACGATCTCTACCCCGGCAATCGGTACGTGGGGGAAATCATTCTGTATCCCGACAATGTAAACGTTCTTTCCCGGGACGTGGATCCGATCGAGGTACGGATGCGTGTCAGCATGGTTTTTCAGAAACCCAATCCCTTCCCAAAGTCTATTTACGAAAATGTTGCCTATGGTCTTCGGGTTCGCGGCGTACGGAAGCGCGCGATATTGGATGAGAAAGTAGAAGAGGCCTTGCGCGACGCCGCACTATGGGATGAGGTAAAGGATCGCTTGAAAGAACTGGCCTTTAACCTCTCGGGTGGTCAACAGCAGCGTTTGTGCATTGCTCGCGCTCTGGCCATGGACCCCGAGATCCTGCTGTTTGATGAACCCACGTCCGCACTCGATCCCATTGCCACTGCCAGTATCGAGGAGCTAATCGCCGACCTGAAAGATAAGGTTACCATCCTTATTGTCACCCATAATATGCAGCAGGCTGCGCGGGTATCCGACTATACCGCTTACATGTATCTGGGCGAAGTAATCGAATTCGGCGTGACCGACACGATTTTCATCAAACCGAAAAACAAGCAAACCGAAGATTATATTACCGGGCGTTTTGGGTAATATTGTCACGCATCGGTATCAGCCCCCCATCGACCAATTACGCGGAACACCAGCTTACCGAAGCAGGATTCCAGAATGCCCGCGTTTACAAACAGGTCGGCGGCGCCACATTTCTATCCCGATCTCGCATTACATTAGGACGGTCTTACTTATCCCGCGGTTCTGGTTTCCTTGATCTTTGGCTCGTGATTGACCGCTTATCCATTCACGGGTAACATTCGCTGCTTTCAAAGTTAAAGAAGAGGCGCGGCAGCTCTCATGGCTATGCGTTCAAAGTTGGTTGCGGGCAATTGGAAAATGCACGGCGGAATGGTGCAGAACCGCGCTTTGCTAACCGCAATTCTTGATGGTACAAGAGACTTGGGTAGCGCAGGAGTTGCTGTATGCGTGCCCTATCCTTACCTGCAGCAAGCGCAGACTGTATTGCAAGCAAGTCCCGTTTCCTGGGGTGCGCAGAACGTAAGCCAATATGACAAGGGTGCATACACGGGAGAAGTTTCGGCGAGCATGCTGATGGATTTCAACTGCCGCTATGTCATCGTAGGGCATTCCGAGCGGCGTGCATTATACGGTGAGGACAATTATACCGTTGCGCTGAAGTTCAAGGCCGCACATGCGGCCGGACTAACGCCCATTCTATGCGTTGGCGAAACATTGGATCAGCGCGAGGCGGGTATTACAGAGCAGGTGGTGGCGGAGCAACTGGATGCCGTCAGCGAGCTGGTAGGTGTTGATCCGTTGATCGAGTCGGTACTCGCCTATGAGCCGGTGTGGGCGATTGGGACAGGCAAGACGGCCACGCCCGACCAGGCTCAGGAGGTGCATTCATTCATACGAGGCAGGATAGCTGCTCGTAGCCCTGAAGTAGCCGCCAAGTTGAAAATCCTTTACGGCGGCAGCGTCAAGGCAAGCAATGCTGCCGAATTGTTCGCCATGCCGGATATCGATGGCGGCTTGGTCGGCGGCGCGTCGCTTATCGGGGATGAATTCCTCGCGATCTGCCATGCCGCAAAATAGCTTTTATTGGAGTTGATGTGGAAACACTCGTCTGGATACTACATGTCGTATCGGCCATCAGCGTAATTGTTCTGGTTCTGCTTCAGCATGGGAAAGGAGCCGACATGGGCGCTGCATTTGGCAGCGGTTCATCAGGCAGCCTGTTTGGTGCGAGCGGCTCGGCCAATTTCCTGAGCAGGACAACGGGCGCCCTGGCCGGAGTTTTTTTCATAACGAGTCTGGGTCTAACGTACCTTTCCAGCCATAAAACCGAAGGCGGTGGGGTGATGGACAAAGCAGTTCCGGTCCAGGTGGCGCCGAAAGCAGATGAGCCGGCTTCGGAAATTCCTTCGAATGGAGGCGCGTCCAAGGCGACGGAAATACCGAAGTAAATTTAAATGATGAGTTAATTGAACAATTAATTAAAGCCGCGTTCTAATTAGTCACGCTTCAGACTGGGACTCAAATTTAGCCGCCGACGTGGTGAAATTGGTAGACACGCCGTCTTGAGGGGGCGGTGGCGAAAGCTGTGCGAGTTCGAGTCTCGCCGTCGGCACCAGTTCAACGAGATAGGGCTGAGAATCTGGGCATTGCAGACCAACGTGCGGTGTACCCGGTTTTTAGTCCTTTATTTTTGATTACAACATGCTAGAAAATTATTTCCCCATCCTGTTGTTTATTCTTGTTGGGCTTGCCGTAGGGGTCGTTCCGATGCTACTTGGGTGGATGTGTGCTCCCAACCGCCCGGATAGCGAAAAACTCTCTCCATACGAATGCGGATTTGAGGCATTCGAAGATGCACGCATGAAATTTGACGTCCGCTATTATCTGGTCGCCATCCTGTTCATCCTTTTCGATCTGGAAATCGCCTTCCTGTTCCCCTGGGCGGTGGTATTGAACGAGATTGGCTTATTCGGTTTCATTGCAATGGTAGTCTTCCTTGGCATCCTTATCGTTGGCTTCATCTATGAATGGACCAAGGGTGCCCTCGAATGGGATTAAGGTCATGAGCGCTAATGGTGGAGTAGAAAAAGGTTTCATTACGACCAGCCTGGACAACGTGATTAACTGGGGGCGGACCGGCTCCATGTGGCCGATGACTTTTGGTCTTGCATGCTGTGCAGTGGAAATGATGCAAGCTGGCGCTTCACGCTATGATCTCGATCGATTCGGCATTGTGTTTCGTCCGAGCCCCCGCCAATCGGACGTGATGATTGTGGCAGGCACCCTCTGCAATAAAATGGCGCCCGCACTGCGCAAGGTATACGATCAAATGGCGGAGCCGCGCTGGGTAATTTCCATGGGCACGTGCGCCAACGGCGGAGGCTATTACCATTATTCCTATTCGGTCGTTCGCGGCTGCGATCGTATCGTCCCCGTGGATATCTATGTCCCGGGTTGCCCTCCTACTGCTGAAGCTCTGCTCTACGGTATTATCCAGTTGCAGAACAAGATCCACCGCACAAATACTATTGCACGTTAAGGCAAAATGCCGCCCTCTCGCCTGGAAGCGCTCTCCTTTTGTCTTCAGAATGTGGTGGCCGAACGCCTGGTCAGCATTGGGGAACGGCTGGGCGAATTTACCATCACGCTGCGCTCGTCCGACCTGCTGCGGGTAATGCAGGATCTGCGCGACCACTCCGACCTGGCATTTGATATTCTGATCGATTTGTGTGGTGTCGACTATTCAACCTACGGCGCCGTATCTGTTTCAGAGAGCGAACGGAAAGGCCAAAGGTTCGCGGTTGTCTACCATCTGCTCTCCATAAAGCATAACTACCGGCTCAGGGTCAGGACTTTTGCAGAAGATGACGAATTTCCCGTAGTGGATTCGGTAATTGACATATGGCCCTCTGCGAACTGGTTTGAACGGGAGGCATTCGACCTTTTTGGCATTATTTTTAAAGGCCATCCGGATTTACGACGGATTCTTACCGATTATGGGTTCATCGGCAACCCCTTCCGCAAGGACTTCCCTCTGAGTGGCAACGTTGAAATGCGCTATGACCCGGACCAGGGGCGGGTCATTTATCAACCCGTCACGATAGAACCCCGCCAGATTGTCCAGAGAGTGATCCGTGAAGAGCATTACGGGGACAGTGAATGATAGTGAACGCTGCAGCAATTCGCACATCCTGTCCGGCAAGGTCCCTGGGGCCTGTTAACATTTATTTCGCGCCCGCGTTGCTGCACGCAAAAGGCGGGGGCAAGGCGCGAAGTGCAGGACATAGCGGGCCTATGGCCAAGCTTTGCAACGCGGCACCTGTGTTTTTCGTGCGTAACCCGAAGGGACGGGACGGATTTCGTCCAGCCCTTCGTTACTCGCCGCTTACAGAGGTTCACTCTGCCGCGCGGCTCGTGCCTCGTGCTGGACGAAATCCGTCGCCGTCGCGGGGGCGAAATAAATGTTAACAGGCCCTAGTTCAAATGTTTTCAAACTTATAGATCATGGCTGAAATACGTAATTACACCATGAACTTCGGGCCCCAGCATCCCGCAGCGCATGGGGTGCTTCGCCTGGTGCTGGAGCTTGATGGCGAAGTGATCCAGCGTGCCGATCCACACATAGGACTGCTGCATCGCGCGACCGAGAAGCTTGCGGAGAACAAGACCTTCATCCAGTCAGTTCCCTACATGGACAGGCTCGATTACGTGTCCATGATGTGCAACGAGCATGCGTATGTAATGGCTATCGAAAAGCTTCTGCAGATCGAAGTTCCATTGCGGGCACAATATATTCGTGTGCTGTTTGACGAAATCACACGGATCCTGAATCACCTTTTATGGTTGGGCGCCCATGCGCTGGACGTGGGCGCAATGACTGTTTTCCTCTACGCATTTCGCGACCGGGAAGACCTGATGGATTGTTATGAAGCGGTGTCCGGCGCGAGGATGCACGCTGCCTATTATCGCCCTGGTGGAGTCTACCGGGATCTTCCCGATTCCATGCCCCAGTATCAGTCATCCAAGATTCACGATGAGAAAAGCACGGCATTGCGCAATGAAAACCGCAGAGGTTCGCTGCTTGATTTCATTGAAGACTTTACCGGCCGGTTTCCGGGTTACGTGGATGAGTATGAAACACTTCTTACCGATAACCGCATCTGGAAACAGCGCCTCGTCGGCATCGGTGTCGTGTCACCGGAGCGCGCCAAGGCACTGGGCTTTACCGGCCCGATGCTGCGCGGTTCCGGGGTAGAGTGGGATCTCCGAAAGAAGCAGCCTTACGAGGTATATGACCGGATGGATTTTGACATACCGGTTGGGGTCAAGGGCGATTGCTATGATCGCTACCTCGTAAGAATCGAGGAATTCCGGCAATCAACACGCATCATCAAACAGTGTGTCGATTGGCTGCGCAACAATCCGGGCCCTGTAATAACCGACAACCACAAGGTCGCGCCGCCCTCGCGGGTAGCAATGAAGCAAAACATGGAAGAGCTGATCCACCACTTCAAGCTCTTTACAGAAGGCATTCACGTGCCCGAGGGTGAAACATACGCAGCTGTTGAACATCCCAAGGGCGAATTCGGCATTTACCTTGTCTCGGATGGCGCCAACATGCCTTACAGACTAAAGATCAGGGCGCCTGGCTTTCCCCATCTGGCGGCGCTCGACGAAATGTCACGTGGCCATATGATTGCCGATGTGGTGGCGATAATCGGCACGCAGGACATTGTATTTGGTGAAATCGACAGATAACGTTTTGTTCCATTTGAGTTGAACAGTAATAACGAGATGTTAAGCGCAGAATCTTTACAGAAAATCGATCGGGAAGTCGCTAAATATCCCGCCGATCAAAAGCAATCCGCGGTGATGTCAGCGCTTGCCATCGCTCAGGATGAGAAAGGGTGGCTGGCGACTGAAACCATGGACTTTGTTGCCAAGTATCTTGAAATGCCCCCCATCGCCGTGTACGAAGTGGCGACCTTTTACAACATGTACAATCTTCAGCCACTGGGGAAGTACAAGGTTACGGTCTGCACGAATCTTCCGTGCGCTTTGTCGGGCGCGAATGAGGCCGTGGCTCACATTCGGCAAACATTGGGCATCGGCTTCAACGAAACAACCGCCGATAACAGGTTTACGCTCAAAGAGGGGGAATGCATGGGCGCTTGCGGCGACGCGCCGGTACTCCTCGTCAACAACAAGCGTATGTGCAGCTTCATGTCCAACGGCAAGATCGACGAATTACTGGACGAATTGAGCAAATGAGCCAACCCACCCAAATCCTGCTTACCGGAGTCAATCCATCCGATCCGGATAACTGGCGGCTCAAAAGCTACGAGCAGCGCGAGGGTTACGCTGCCCTTCGAAAGATTCTCGATGAGAAAATCCCACCTGAAAAAGTCGTCGATGAAGTCAAGAAATCAGCATTGCGCGGGCGTGGCGGGGCCGGTTTTCCCACCGGGTTGAAGTGGAGTTTCATGCCTAAGCAATATGAGGGTGAAAAGTATCTGGTATGCAATTCCGACGAGGGTGAACCGGGAACCTTCAAAGACCGCGATATCATGCGCCACAACCCGCATCTTTTGATCGAGGGCATGCTTATCGGCGCTTATGCAATGGGCATCCGGACCGGCTACAACTATATCCACGGCGAAATCTGGGACGTATACGAGCGCATGGAAGAGGCGGTCGAAGAGGCGCGCGCCGCAGGGTATCTCGGAAACAATATATTGGGTTCGGGTTTCAGTTTCCAGCTCTACAATCATCACGGCTATGGCGCGTACATTTGCGGCGAGGAAACGGCGCTGCTCGAATCGCTGGAGGGAAAGAAAGGGCAACCTCGTTTCAAGCCTCCTTTTCCTGCGAGCTTCGGACTCTACGGCAAACCGACAACCATCAACAATACTGAAACATTCGCCTCCGTGCCCTGGATCATTCGCAATGGCGGCGAGAAATTTCTGCAACTCGGCAAGCCCAATAACGGAGGCACCAAACTTTTTTCGGTATCCGGTCACGTGAACAAGCCCGGAAATTACGAAATACCTTTGGGCACGCCATTTGCAACATTGCTCGAAATGGCCGGAGGCATGCGCGGTGGGCGAAAACTGAAAGGCTGTATTCCAGGTGGTTCATCCATGCCCGTATTGCCTGGCGATGTCATGATGCAGACGGACATGGATTACGATTCGATCGCGAAAGCCGGCTCAATGCTGGGTTCCGGCGCGGTCATCATCATGGATGATACGACCTGCATGGTCAGGGCGCTGGAGCGGCTATCGTACTTTTACTTCGAAGAGTCTTGCGGCCAGTGCACGCCATGCCGGGAAGGCACAGGCTGGCTCTACCGTGTGGTGCACCGGATTGAGACTGGAAAGGGGCGGTCGGAAGATTTGGTCCTGCTCAACAATGTGGCTGACAACATTCAGGGCCGCACCATCTGCGCGCTGGGGGACGCCGCGGCGATGCCCGTACGTGCCATGATCAACCATTTCCGTAGTGAGTTCGAGTACCACATCGAACACAAGAGATGCATGGTGTGACGAAATGGGATTTTTTACTCATGTCTGCTCGTTAGCCCGAGAGTTATAGGACGATGATTAATTTCGAAATAGACGGCAAGCCGGTATCCGTGCCCAAAAACGGCACCGTCATGGACGGCGCCAACCAGCTGGGAATATTTATCCCGCATTTCTGTTATCACAAGAAATTGTCCATCGCGGCAAATTGCCGGATGTGCCTGGTGCAAGTCGAGAAAGCTCCCAAGCCATTGCCTGCCTGTGCGACCCCCGCAATGGAAGGCATGAAAGTATCCACTCACTCAGGGCAGGCTGTAACAGCGCAAAAAGGGGTCATGGAATTCCTGCTCATCAATCATCCGCTGGATTGTCCCATTTGCGATCAAGGCGGGGAATGCCAACTGCAGGATCTGGCGGTGGGTTATGGCGCAAGCTCATCACGTTATACAGAAGCCAAGCGGGTAGTCAGAAACAAGAATCTGGGCCCGCTTATTTCCACCGACATGACACGCTGCATTCATTGTACCCGCTGTGTCCGTTTCGGCCAGGAAATAGCGGGCATTATGGAATTGGGAATGGCCGGACGAGGCGAGCATGCGGAAATTCTTTCGTTCGTGGGAAGCACGGTCGACTCCGAGCTTTCAGGCAATATGATTGATTTATGTCCAGTCGGTGCCCTCGTCAGCAAGCCATTTCGATATACCGCCCGCACGTGGGAGTTGTCGCGCAGAAAATCGATAAGTCCTCACTGTGGCCTCGGATCAAACCTGATCATCCAGGTCAAGCTGAACCGTGTCATGCGTGTGTTGCCACGTGAGAACGAGGACATCAATGAGTGCTGGTTATCCGACAAGGACCGCTTTTCTTACGAGGGGTTGAACTCCGAAGAACGCTTGAGCAAGCCAATGATCAGGCGTAATGGGGAATGGCACGAATGTGACTGGCAAACGGCGCTGGAATTCGTTGCAAACGGATTAAAGGCCGTCAAGGAAAAATATGGCGCTGAACGCATCGGGGCGCTGGTTTCGCCGCATAGTACCCTTGAAGAGCTTTATCTGGCACAAAAACTGATGCGAGGATTCGGTAGTCCCAATGTGGACCATCGCCTCAGGCAATCCGATTTCCGCGGCGACAGCCATCTGCAAGGTTCGCCCTGGTTGGGGATGCGCATCGCAGATCTTTCCCGATTGAAATCCGCGCTAATCATTGGAAGTACGTTACGCAAGGACCACCCCCTTATCGCTCAGCGTTTGCGCCAGGCAGTGAAGCAGGGTGCCCAATTGAATCTGATCAATCCGTTTGATGACGACTTGCTTACCAAGGTTGCGAACCGCATCATCGTATCTCCCGGGGCAATGTTATCGGCGCTGGCGCAAGTTCTGAAAGCGGCGGCGGAATTGCAGGGGAAGGAAATTCCGGGTAAAGCAAAAGAGGCATTAAGCAGTCTCGAGGTAAACGATGCGGCTCGGGCGATTGCGGCGAGCCTCATCAATAGCCAGCCTGCGGCGATCCTCATTGGTAACGTGGCTCAGCATCATCCGACATACATGGATATTCAGGCTTTGGCACAGCACCTCGCAGAAATCGTTGGAGCACGGTTTGGCGTACTGGCTGAGGCTGCCAACAGCGTGGGTGCTTATATCGCCGGGGCAGTCCCCGAGAAGGGCATGAATGCACAGCAAATGCTGGGAGTGAGCAAGACCGATTTTGGGACTGGACCCTGCCACGCGTATCTCCTGATGAATATCGAACCCGAGCTGGATAGCTACAATCCAGGGCAGACGATCAAGGCTCTGGATGACGCGGAGCTGGTGGTAATGCTATCCGCATACAAGGGTCAGCATGCGATCGCCGGAGGTTATGCGGATGTACTGCTCCCGATAGCACCGTTTACGGAGACATCCGGCACATTCATCAATACCGAGGGACGCATTCAGAGTTTTAACGGCGTGGTTGCACCCCTTGGAGAGACGCGTCCTGCATGGAAAGTTCTGCGTGTCCTGGGAAACATGCTTGGACTCGAAGGCTTTGATTATGAGACTCCAGAACAGGTTCGTGCGGATATCCTGCTTGCAGGAGAGGACGTCCAGGCCCGGTTGGCAAATGACGTGGGGGACTTTCCGGTAATCGGCATCGACAGCATGAGGGGAACAGGAAACACGGGAGTTCAGCGTATCGGAGAGGTCCCGATCTACCAGGCTGATCCGATTGCAAGACGCGCGGAATCGTTGCAGCGTACCCGTGACGCGGCCGAACCGGTTGCATCGATGGGGGGTACGCTAATGGACAGGCTCGGGATAAATGCCGGAGACAAGGTCAGGGTGAGACAGGGGCACGGAGAGGCGCAACTGATCGCAGTACGTGATGACAGGCTGCCGAACGAATGTGTCCGGATTGCGGCGGCGCATCCTCTGACTGCTGGGCTGGGTGACATGTTCGGCGAAATTGCCGTGGAAAAAATGTAAAAAAAGACCAGGTCGTTTGATGGAACACGTGCAACAGATATTTGGAGAGGTTTTCGGTGCCGAGTGGGGACCGGCACTATTCCTTGTGACGAAAAACATCCTGTTGATCGTCGCGATTGTGCTGCCGTTGATGCTTGCCGTCGCCTACCTTACCTTTGCCGAGCGCAAGATCATTGGTTACATGCAGTTACGGATCGGTCCCAATCGGGTAACCTTCTTTGGCATTCCCTGGCTGGGGGGATGGGCACAGCCTATTGCGGATGCAGTGAAGGCTGTCATGAAGGAAATTATCATCCCCAGCGGGGCGAATAAGTTCCTGTTTGTGTTGGCGCCGGTGCTTACATTTGCGCCCGCCCTGGCCGCGTGGGCAGTTGTGCCGTTTTCTCCGGAGATTGTACTGGCCGATATCAATGCCGGCCTGCTTTATATACTGGCGATGACTTCGATGGGGGTGTACGGGGTTATCATCGCGGGCTGGGCGTCGAACTCGAAATATGCGTTTCTCGGCGCAATGCGGTCGGCTGCCCAGGTCGTTTCCTATGAGTTGGCGATGGGCTTCGCGCTGGTATGCGTGCTCATGATGTCGCACAGTTTGAATCTCGGTGACATCGTCCGGGGGCAGCAGGGCGGCAGCTTCATCAATTGGTACCTCATCCCGCTGTTTCCGATGTTTCTGGTGTACTTCATATCAGGGGTGGCGGAGACGAACCGCGCGCCGTTCGATGTGGCTGAAGGTGAATCGGAAATCGTTGCCGGGTTCCACGTTGAATATTCCGGCATGGCCTTCACAGTATTCTTTCTTGCCGAGTATTCAAATATGATCCTGGTGGCCACGCTTGCGAGCATCATATTTCTGGGCGGATGGCTGCCTCCCGTCAACGTGGCCCCGTTTACATTGGTACCCGGCTTCGTCTGGCTGCTGTTGAAAGTATCGTTCCTGCTGTTTTGTTTTCTTTGGTTTCGCGCAACGTTTCCGCGCTATCGCTATGATCAAATCATGCGTCTTGGCTGGAAGGTATTTATACCCATCACGCTCGTCTGGATATTTCTCATAGGCTTGGTGATGCAATTTCCGCTCGCGGTTCGCGATGCATTTCCATTGAACTTGTGGTTCCACTGAGACAGGAGAAGCCATGAACCGTATCAAGGATTTCTTCCGTACGTTCCTGTTGTTTGAACTCATAAAGGGAATGATGCTGACTGGCCGATACCTGTTTGCGCGCAAGATAACCGTACATTTTCCAGAGGAAAAGACGCCACAGTCTCCCCGTTTCCGGGGCCTTCATGCCCTTCGCCGGTATCCTAACGGAGAAGAACGCTGCATTGCCTGCAAACTTTGTGAAGCGATATGTCCCGCTCTCGCAATTACGATCGAATCCGAGCAGCGTGAGGATGGCACCCGCCGTACCAAGCGGTACGACATCGATCTCACCAAATGCATATTCTGTGGGTTTTGCGAGGAATCATGTCCTGTGGATTCCATCGTTGAAACGCGAATTCTGGAGTATCACGGGGAAAAGCGGGGCGACCTGATATATACCAAGGAGATGCTCCTGGCCGTGGGAGACCGGTATGAGGACCAGATCGCGAAGGACCGGGCGGCCGATGCGGGCTATCGATGAATCCCGTCCATAAGAACACATGAGCTTTTCAGATATAATCTTCTATTTCTTCTCCGCCGTGCTGGTTGCGTCGGCGCTGGGCGTTATCACTGCGCGCAATCCCGTTCATTCGGCGCTATTGCTGGTTCTCGCTTTTTTTACTTCTGCGGGGCTGTGGTTGCTCCTTGAAGCCGAATTTCTCGCGATTACTCTCGTATTGGTGTATGTAGGCGCGGTTATGGTGCTGTTTCTTTTCGTGGTGATGATGCTGGATATCAACCTTGATCAGCTACGGGAAGGATTCTGGAAGTGGTTTCCCTTTGGAGCGTTTATTGCCTTGCTGATGGCAGGTGAGATGGCAATGGTACTGACGGGTAAACAATTCGGCCTCGATGAGATGCCGGCGCCACCTTCTCGTGGGGGCGATTACAGCAACACAAAAGAATTGGGTCGCCTGATTTATACGGAGTATGTTTACGCGTTCGAGTTGGCCGCCGTCATCCTTCTCGTCGCAATCGTGGCAGCTATTGCATTAACCCTTCGGCATCGTACGGGCCTCAAATCGCCGAATGTTTCCGAACAGGTTGCGGTGAAGCGGGCGGACCGTGTGCGCATGGTATCCATGCCAGCTGAAAAGAAAGAATAAATATTTGTAAATGGTCAATTGCCGACATTGACCTGAAAAGAGGGCGCTAGCTTGATTTCGTTATCCCACTACCTCGTCCTGGGGGCGGTTCTGTTCGCCATCAGTATCGTCGGTATTTTCCTCAACAGGAAAAACGTGATTATCTTGTTGATGGCGATCGAACTGATGCTTTTGGCGGTGAACATGAATTTCGTCGCGTTTTCGCATTACCTTCAGGATGTGTCCGGGCAAATTTTCGTATTTTTCATCTTGACGGTAGCTGCGGCAGAGTCAGCCATTGGCCTTGCGATACTCGTAGTATTGTTCCGCAATCTGCGCACCATTAATGTCGACGACTTGGACAATCTGAAAGGCTAAAACTGGCGGAGTAACAGAATAGTGCGGAGCAGGATACCCCGCAGCTTGATAGTGCAGGTTTAAAAAAGAAAGCCGTTATGACGGAGATGCAAAAACTTTATTTATTCGTCCCGCTGGCGCCCCTTGCCGGCGCGTTGATTGCAGGGCTGTTCGGTCGCTTGATCGGGCGGGCCTGGAGTCACCGCGTCACCATCGGGCTCATGCTCATGTGCGTGGCCGCATCGGCCACCGTTTTCATGGATGTGCTGAAGGGCAATGTTTTTAACGGCACTGTATACACATGGATGACCTCCGGTGATACGCGTTTCGAGATCGGATTTCTGATCGATCGGCTTACCGCCACCATGATGGTGGTCGTCACTTCCGTTTCATTGATGGTTCATATCTATACCATCGGTTACATGCACGACGATCCGGGTTATCAGCGCTTCTTCAGTTACATCTCGCTTTTCACTTTCTCGATGCTGATGCTCGTGATGTCCAATAACTTCCTCCAACTATTTTTTGGCTGGGAAGCAGTAGGACTGGTGTCTTATCTCCTGATTGGTTTCTGGTACACCCGGCCTAGCGCCATATATGCCAATTTAAAGGCCTTCCTGGTCAATCGGGTGGGGGATTTCGGCTTTCTTCTGGGTATCGGCCTTGTCCTGTCATATTTCGGCACGCTGGATTACGCTGCGGTATTCGCGCAAGCCCCACTGGCTGTGACACAAACGATCGAAATTATTCCGGGTACCCAATGGGAGTTACTCTCGGTCGTTTGTATCCTGCTGTTTGTAGGGGCAATGGGTAAATCCGCCCAGTTTCCATTGCATGTGTGGCTGCCCGATTCGATGGAAGGCCCGACTCCAATTTCAGCATTGATCCATGCGGCTACCATGGTGACGGCCGGAATTTTCATGGTGGCCCGGATGTCGCCCTTATTCGAGTTAACCGAAACGGCCCTGTCGGTGATGCTAGTGATCGGCGGGATCACCACCCTCTTCATGGCACTGGTGGCGATTGTGCAGAACGATATCAAGCGCGTCGTTGCCTATTCAACCCTGTCTCAACTTGGCTACATGACGATTGCGCTGGGTGCGTCGGCCTATCCCGCTGCCATTTTCCACCTGATGACACACGCCTTTTTCAAGGCCGTACTTTTTCTCGGTGCCGGGTCTGTCATCATTGCCATGCATCACGAGCAGGATATGCGCAAGATGGGCGGACTCAAGAAATACATGCCCATCACCTACTGGACGATGATTATGGCGGCGCTGGCAAGCGCAGGCGTTCCAGGTTTTTCCGGTTTTTTCTCGAAGGATGCCATCATCGAGGCAGTACATTTTGCAACCATTCCGGGTGCCGGCTTTGCTTACTTCTGCGCGGTGACCACTGTCTTCATCACTGGCTTTTATACCTTCAGATTAATGTTCATGACTTTCCACGGAAAGCCACGGATGGATCATCATACCGAGGAGCACCTGCATGAATCACCGTGGGTTGTGACGTTACCTCTCGTCATCCTTGCAATGGCTGCCCTTGGCGCGGGCTGGTTTATCGCACCCATGCTATTCGGAGACTATTTCGGCAACGCCATACAAATCCTTCCCCAGCATGACACTATTGCAAAGCTGGAGGCGGAGTTCCACGGAATAGCAGGAATGATGACGCATTCTGTCGCAACACTGCCATTCTGGCTCTCCAGTGGGGGAATATTCGTCGCCTGGTATTTATACATTGCGAACACCCGTCTGCCGGAAAAAATCAGGCAAGCTGCCGGGCCGCTTTATACAATCCTTGACCGTAAATATTACATTGATGAGCTTTATTCCTGGCTCTTCATCGGTGGTGCACGCACGCTCGGCAGTGCGTTGTGGAAGGTTGGCGACGTAACAGTAATCGACGGGTTTTTCGTCAACGGCACAGCGCGGGTGGTGGCTGGAGCTGCGACTCTGATGCAGCGTTTTCAGTCAGGATACATCTACCATTATGCCTTCACCATGATTGTTGGCATATTCATACTGATGAGTTTGTGGCTGTTCCCTTGAGCGAACAGGTCTTATCCGAAGTCGGCGCTTCTCCTCGCATGCCTAAAGAATAAAACGGAATTAAACATGCTGTTTGGCCTTCCCTTATTGAGTCTGATTATCTGGTTGCCCATTGTCGCCGGTATCGGAGTCCTTGCGACCGGCGCCGACCGAAACGCACAGGCGGCAAGATGGATTGCGCTGGCGGGCGCTACAGCGGGGTTCCTGGTTGCGATCCCGCTGTATACCCGTTTCGATCCATTGACAAACGCCATGCAGTTCGTGGAATACAGCGCCTGGATCGAACGCTTCAATATTCACTACCATCTCGGTGTTGATGGCATCGCGATGCCGCTGATTCTGCTGAACTGTTTTATTACGCCGTTGGTGGTGATCGCCGGGTGGGAAGTGATAAACAAGCGGGTATCCCAGTATATGGGTGCGTTTCTTATCATGTCGGGCATCGTGAATGGGGTGTTCTCATCGCTGGATGCGATCCTGTTTTACGTCTTCTGGGAAGCGTCCCTTATCCCGATGTTTCTCATAATTGGGGTGTGGGGCGGCCCCAACCGGGTGTATGCGGCAATCAAATTCTTCCTTTATACCCTCCTGGGTTCTCTCCTGATGCTGGTGGCGTTTATTTACCTGTATCAGGTATCCGGAGGCAGTTTTTCGGTACTGGATTATCACAGGCTCCCATTGCCTCTCGCGCCGCAAATCCTGATATTTATCGCCTTCCTGCTGGCGTTTGCGGTGAAGGTGCCGATGTGGCCGGTCCATACATGGCTGCCGGACGCGCACGTCGAGGCGCCAACCGGAGGATCGGTGGTTCTTGCAGCAATACTTCTGAAGCTCGGCGGTTATGGTTTCCTCCGCTTTTCATTGCCTATCGTTCCCGACGCAAGCCACCATCTTTCCGGATTCATGATCGTGCTGGCGCTGGTTGCGGTCGTGTATATCGGATTTGTCGCACTTGTCCAGGCGGACATGAAGAAGCTCATTGCATATTCATCGGTATCGCACATGGGGTTCGTCACCCTCGGCTTCTTCCTCTTCAATGCCTACGGTATCGAGGGGGCGATCGCTCAGATGATTTCGCATGGCTTCGTATCGGGGGCAATGTTCGTGTGCGTGGGCGTAATGTATGACCGACTGCATTCCCGGCAGATCTCCGACTATGGCGGCGTGGTCAACAAGATGCCCGTGTTCGCGGCATTTTTCATGCTATTTGCCATGGCTAACTCGGGATTGCCCGGCACCAGCGGTTTTGTCGGTGAGTTTATCGTCATCATGGCCTCCATCAAAGTGAATTTTTGGTATGCGTTCTTCGCGGCGATTAGCCTGATCACTGGCGCCGCCTATACCCTATGGATGTACAAGCGCGTCGTGTTCGGCCCTATAGTGCACCCGGGAGTCGAAGCCCTGGACGATGTCAACATCCGCGAGATTTTTGTACTGGCGGTTCTGGCTTTGGCAGTACTTTGGATGGGGCTTTATCCGCTTCCTTTAATGGAAGTCATGCATACCACGGTGGATGATTTGCTTGCGCACGTCGCTCGCAGCAAGTTGTAGCGGAAAGAAGATGAGAACTTGTTTGAGGATGATATGAATTTTCTGCAGCCTGACTTCGCGCCGGCCTATCCGGAAATATTTCTGCTGCTGATGGTGTGCGCAGTGCTGCTGGCTGATCTTGCCTGGGGTAAGGAAAAGCCTCATCTCGCCTATCTGCTGGCGCAATTTGCGTTGTTCGGCTGCGTGCTGATCACTTTCGCGACCTCCGCGCCTGGTGTGACATACACGTTTTCCGGCATGTTCGTGGATGATCCCATGGCCGACGTGCTGAAGATGATGGTATACGTGACAGTATCTGTCGTGCTGGTTTACTCGCGTACCTATATATCAGCGCGGGACCTGCTCAGCGGAGAGTACTTCAGCCTGTCGCTGTTTGCCACCCTGGGCATGATGGTCATGATTTCCGCAAGCCACTTCCTCACGCTCTACCTTGGCCTGGAGCTTTTGTCGCTTTCACAGTATGCCATGGTGGCGTTGAGACGGGACTCGATCAGGGCGACCGAGGCGGCAATCAAGTTTTTCGTGCTCGGTGCGCTTGCCTCCGGGTTTCTGCTTTACGGCATGTCAATGGTGTATGGATCAACCGGCTCCCTGAATATCGTGCGGATAGCTGAAGTGATCCAGACTGGCGCGATGAGCCACACTGTCCTGGTCGTGGGAGTTGTGTTCATCGTGGCAGGCATCAGCTTCAAGCTGAGCGCTGCACCTTTTCATATGTGGGCTCCAGACGTTTATGAGGGAGGGTCCACTGCAGCCGTGCTGTTTATTGGGTCCGCACCCAAGCTGGCTGCGTTCGGGTTTATCATGCGGTTGCTGGCCGAGGGTTTGGGTCCAATGGTGGCTGACTGGCAAGGAATGCTGATCATCCTGGCCGTAACGTCCATGGCGGTCGGCAATATTGCGGCCATTGCACAGACGAATATCAAGCGCATGCTGGCGTATTCCACGATTTCCCACATGGGTTTCGTGCTGCTCGGTGTCCTCGCCGGAGATGAAAATGGCTACAGTTCGGCGATGTTTTACGTCGCAGTCTACGTCCTGATGACCCTGGGTATTTTTGGCATGATCATGCTTCTGTCACGAGCGGGCTTCGAAGCCGATAAGCTCGACGACTTCAAGGGTCTTAACCGCCGCAACCCATGGTATGCGTTCATCACTCTCTTGCTGATGTTTTCCATGGCAGGAATTCCCCCCACAGTAGGCATTTATGCCAAACTCTCGGTGCTTCAGGCAGTGCTGAATGCCGGATATATATGGCTGGCGATCGTGGCGGTTCTCCTATCACTTATCGGGGTGTTTTATTATCTTCGGATCGTTAAGCTGATGTATTTCGACGAACCGGAGAGCGATGCGATCATTTCCCCCCAGGGCGATGTTAAATTGCTGCTAAGCGCGAATGGCCTGGCTATGCTCGCGTTCGGATTATTTCCCCAGGGCTTGATGGCATGGTGTGCTTATGCCATTCAGCAATCATCCATATAACCTCGTTCAAGCGGGCTGACGCCGGCGGGACCCGCGGAACGATAAGTGCGAGCACTTTGGTGCCTATTTATTTTTCCGCGCCCCATCCCATACCTGAAGCGCCGGCACACGAAATTGGCAGACCGGTTCAGCAATACCTGATCAGCACCGGGCTTGCCCTGTGCAGTCCGGGCTACTTCCTATAGCTGATACGGTAGATTACCCCCGCATAATCATCGGAAACCAGCAGCGCTCCATCGGGCATAACCAGGACATCGACCGGGCGTCCCCACGCGTTTTCCTGTTCCAGCCAGCCTTCGGCAAACACCTCCTGGTTAAGGACTTTGTTATCTTTTATTCGCACGAGCCGGAGCCGATATCCTATTTTGTTCCTCCGGTTCCATGAGCCATGCTCTGCCACGAAAATGTTGTTCCGGTATTCCTTCGGAAACATCTTGCCCGTGTAGAAGCGCATTCCCAATGGGGCCACGTGCGGCTCAAATTTGGCTACCGGCGGAGTGAGCTTGCCGCAATCGCGTTTCGCGCCGTATTTAGGATCGAGAATATCGCCGGCATGGCAATACGGATAGCCGAAATGCATGCCCTTGCGCGGCGCACGGTTAAGCTCATCGGGCGGCAGGTTATCACCCATCCAATCCCTTCCATTATCCGTGAACCATAATTCCTTTGTTTCGGGATGCCAATCGAAACCTACCGTGTTGCGAACCCCTTGCGCAAAGACTTCATGGCCACTGCCATCCGGCTTCATGCGGGAAATTAGCGCAAACTTGTCCGGATCAGGCTCACAGATATTGCAGGGGGCCCCGACCGGCGCATACAGCAAACCATCAGGACCGAACGCGATGAACTTTCCCCCATGGTGGCTTTCGGTTGGAAAGCCGTCAAAAATAATGACCGGCTTTCCGGGCTGGTCCAGATTTTCCTCAATGCCATCGAACCGCAGAATCTGGTTTATCGCCGAGACATACAGCGCGCCATCCTTGAAAGCAACGCCTATCGGCAAATTGAGCCCGCCTGCAATTGTTCTCACCTGGCGCGTACCCCCAGTCTCCGTTATGGCATATACATTACCCGCAGAGGATGATCCGGCAAATACAGTCCCATTTTTTCCGAGCGCCAGTTCCCGTGCGTGAGGAGCCTCTGCCCATACTTCAATCGAAAACCCGGGAGGGAGCTTTATCCTGTCCAGCGGCAACGGGCGAGATTGCGCGTCAGCGCGGACCGTGAAGGAGAGCAGGCAAATCGCGATGAAGTGCGGGATAACCTTTATCATGGGCAATGGCATTATATTGAACCGGTTGAGCGGGCAGGCAGGGAAAAAATAGGCGGGAGCTGTGAAAACGTGTTAACCCTCATAAGCATCACTTGAAAATTTTCAGTGCGCCCTTATTATTCTACCGTGATCTTTCAGGAGGAAACATGCAAGCCACAGCGACAAAAGAACATTTGAATTTCCAGACAGAAGTCAAACAGCTGCTCCAGCTGATGATTCATTCCTTGTACAGCAACAAGGAGATCTTCTTGCGCGAGCTTATTTCCAATGCGTCCGACGCCGCCGATAAGCTTCGCTTCGAGGCGCTCACAGATGGTGCTTTGTACGAGTCAGACTCCGATCTTAAAATCCGTGTTGGCTACGACGCGAAGGAACGTACCATTACGATAGCCGACAATGGTATCGGCATGTCCAGGCAAGAGGTCATCGATCATATAGGAACGATTGCAAAGTCGGGCACGCGCGAATTCTTCAGTTCTTTAACCGGCGATCAAGCCAAGGATGCCCACCTGATCGGCCAATTCGGTGTCGGCTTTTATTCGGCCTTTATCGTCGCCGATAACGTGACGCTCATCACCAGGCGCGCCGGACTGACGTCCGAACATGGGGTTCGCTGGGAATCGGGCGGAGAAGGAGATTATACGCTTGAGACGGTTGAGAAAGCAGACCGTGGTACTCAAGTCATTCTGCATTTGCGTGAAGGTGAGGACGATTTGCTCAGCGGATGGCGGGTGCGATCCGTTATCCGTAAATATTCGGACCATATAACCCTCCCCATCGTGATGAAAAAAGAGCAGTGGTCTCAGGAAAAGAATGAGAACACGATTACCGATGAGGATGAAACGGTCAATCAGGCGAGCGCACTCTGGGCCCGGCCCAAAAACGAGATTACCCGCGAGCAGTATGAGGAATTCTTCAAGCACGTTGCGCATGATTTCGAGCCTCCGCTGGCCTACCTGCACGCCAAGGTCGAAGGCAAGCAGGAGTACACGCAGCTGCTTTATATTCCGTCCCGGGCACCTTTTGATTTGTATGACCGGGAACAGCGTCATGGTATCAAGTTGTATGTGCGGCGAGTGTTCATCATGGATGATGCCAAGCAACTGCTTCCAAACTACTTGCGCTTCGTACGGGGCGTGATCGATTCAAATGACCTGCCGCTCAATGTCTCCCGCGAGATATTGCAGGAATCAAAGGATATCGAGGCAATTCGCGCAGGCGCAGTGAAAAAAGTACTGGGGCTACTCGAAGACCTGGCTCAAAGTGAACAGGATGAGGAAAAAGCAAAATATGAAACATTCTGGAAGGAATTCGGCCAGGTAATCAAGGAAGGCGTCGCCGACGACCATACCAACCGCGAACGCATCGCCAAATTGCTGCGCTTCGTGACAACGCATGCTGATACTGACGAGCAAACCGTATCGTTGACCGACTATATTGGCCGGATGAAAGAAGGGCAGGAAAAAATATACTTCCTGACCGCGGACAGCTTGACGGCGGCCAGGAGCAGCCCTCATCTGGAAATCTTCCGCAAAAAGGGCATCGAGGTGATATTACTGCATGACCGCGTGGACGAGTGGCTGGTTGCGCATTTGACCGAGTTCGAAGGCAAATCCCTGCAATCTGTGGCAAAAGGCAGTCTTGATCTTGGCACGCTGGAGGACGAGGCGGAAAAGAAGGAACGGGACAAGGAAGCAGGGGAATACAAGGAACTCACTGAAAAAATAAAGGGGGCGCTCGGCGAGAAAGTGAAGGACGTGAGGGTGACACTGCGCCTCACCGAATCTCCCGCATGTCTTGTCGCTGACAGTCATGACATGAGCGGAAATCTCGAGCGGCTGCTCAAGTCTGCCGGGCAGAAGGTGAACCATACCAAACCTATTCTTGAAATCAACCCGCATCACCCAATGATACAAAGCCTGAAGTACGAGCAGAAGCACTTCGACGACTGGAGCCAAATCCTTTTTGATCAGGCGCTGCTGGCGGAAGGCGGGCAGCTTGATGATCCGGCCAGTTTCGTCAAACGGATCAACGAACTGTTATTTACCAAGTCGGTCATCATCACTCCATGATGCTGCCCGGTCGGCGATTGTAGCCAAATTCTACAGAGTCAGCGGGTTACCGAATAACTTCTTATGAGCCGCGTCGTTAATGGCGACGACGGCTGGGTGCGTCAGCCGTCGCTCCAGAGAGATGGCGTAGAATTGTTCGGTAACTTCATCAGTCTGCCCAATCACAACGACACCGTGCTCACGCTGTACCTCGCCGGTTATTACCGACGGTGCGATGAAAATACCGTTCCCCGCTTGACCGAAAGCCTGCATCAGCGCGGTATCGTCAAACTCACCCACGATGCGAGGCTTAAGCTGGCGGACATCGAGCCAACGCATGAGCGGAGTTCGCACGGCGGCTTCTTTGCCGGGAATCAGCAAAGGCGCCCCGTTGAGGACATGGGGCCATTTTTGGCTGAGCTGAGCCGCCAATAGCGGCTCGGCGAAAAACGTCAGTCCGCACTCACCGAGTTTATGGCTATAGCCTTTCACGTTGGTGCCGGCAGGCATCGGTCGGTCTGCAAGGACCATATCCAGGCGCTGGATCGCCAGCTCGACCATCAGACGTACGAGCTTATCTTCGCGGCAGACCATGCGGACCGGTTCAGCCAGGTTCATCGCGGGCGTTAATAACCTGTAGGCAACGGATTTTGGAACGGCGTCATCAACCCCCACACGGAACTGGATGGATGGGCTCTCGGGGCGGCTTCGCAAAGCCACTTCCAGTTCATTCCCGATCTGAAAGATTTCGTCCGCGTAGGAAAGCGCGAGACGACCCGTCTCTGTCAATTCGAGCCGCCTCCCAACCCGCAAAAACAGCGCTACTCCAAGCGTTTCTTCCAGTAAACTGATCTGTCCGCTCAGGGTTTGCGGCGTAAGGTTCAGCCGCTCGCTCGCTCGCACAATGCTGCCCGCCTTGGCAACCGCCCAGAAATAATGTAGCTGCTTATAGTTGAGCATGAGAAAAGAGACGGGAAGCTGGAGAAATACCGGTAACAAGATACTTCGGAAAAACCGATTATATCATCAGAAGCATACGACTTTTCTTGATGCAAATTCTCATTTAAACTGCTCATTTAAACTGCTTGGTGTGAAATTCAGGCCGGTATGCCTGGTTTACCGGGATGAGATCACTCATGGGTGGGATAAAACCCTTTTTGGAAACTTGCTAAAGGTAGTCAATGCGCGCGTTGGTTTTTAGCCGTATTTTGCTGAGCTTGATTTTCAGCTTTCTGCTTACATCGGCTTCAGCCCAACAGCCGTCGACCATACCTTTTATCCTCGCTCCACCATCTCCGTCTGCTCCCCCGTCTCTCTCCGGGCCCTCTCTTGCTCCAGACACCCAAGAGCCTGTCACTTCGCCTCCCGCTATCACAGCGCCGCCCGTACCGGCAGACCCAAGTGTTTCGACCAATGTGCCTGATATGCGTCCAACGCCCCCCGGCGGTCCCGTATTCGGCCCGCTAGACCCAAATGGGAGGGGGGCCAGGGGTGAAGCCAAAGGAGAAGCCAGGCCTCTAGCCCCGACTGGGGGAGGGCAAGCGCTCTCAGTGGAGGCAATCCAGCGCGTAGGGCTCGAGGCAAACGGGCTGGTGCGCGCGGCTAGATCACAAATAGACATGGCGGAGGGAGGTGTAGTCGGCGCTGCGGGCTATCCTAATCCTGTCTTTACGTTCACGGGCGGTCCCCAGCACGCACGCGTTCCCGCAGCATTGCCTGCGGATATTCATCGCCAGTTTATGGTGGTGCAAACGATCGAAAACCCTTTCCTGCGGAGTGCACGCATTGGTTCAGCCGAAGCGGCCGTAGACTCAAGCCGGGCAGGCCTCGACCAGGTGCGTGCCGATCTGGCGGCGCAGTTGCGCATACGGGCCTACGAACTGTTATTGCGGCAGGAAGTAGCGCGCATGGAGACAGGGATTTACGATCTCATGGAGGAGGTGCGGCGGCGTATCGAGAAAGGCGTGAGCGTCGGCGAAACAGCGCGCTTCGAGTTGACCAGGGCTGACGCGGAGGTGATGAATGCGGCCAGCCGGAAGGAGGCGGCACACCTGAACGTGCAGCGTGCCCGAATCGGGCTCATGCAGCTCACGGCTGGAGCTTTACCCCCCAACTTTGAGATACGGGCATCCCTCTTTGACCCTGTCAGCTTGCCCGCATTGGACGAATTGCGTCAGGAAGTACCCGCGGTCAATCCGGAGGTATTACGCCTTGAGGCCGAGCAGAACCGCGCCCGTTTGAAGATCGATCAGGAGCGCGCCACCGTGTTCCCTTCAGTTCAAATTTTACTTGCCAACTTTCAGGAAGCCCAATACACCTCCAACCTGGCCGGTATGCACGTGACGATACCGCTGTTTTACCGCCGCAGGGGCGAGATCGATACTGCCGTGGCCGACTCCGCGCGGGTGAAGGAAACACTGGATTATCGCCGTTACGAGATCGGCCAGTTGCTCGAGTCTGCCTGGCAGGCGTTACAAATAGCGCGTCGCAGGGTTGAGATGTTCGAAGGAGGAATTATCAAGGAAGCTGAAAACGCCTTTCGCATCGCGGAATCTGCCTATCGCCTGGGAGAGCGCGGACTGATGGACGTGCTTGATACCCAACGTATATTGAGGGGAATACTTGCAGATTCATTGCAGGCGCGTTTTGACTTTCAGGTGGCGGCTGCTGAAATCGATCGACTGCGCGCTCACTACCCCAAGGAGCAAGCTAGCGAATGAAATCCAGGTCGTCCATTTTCGTTTCCGTGGTAGTGGCTGCGCTCTTCATGGCAGGCTGTGATAACGGCGAACCCCCTCCTTCCCCTGAAAAGACTGCGACGCAGGCGCCGGCCGATGCAAGGGATGTGAACACCATCACCAGTCGGCCGGAGGTAGCGCCCCGCCTCAAGATCGGCCACCCGATGATGGTTGATCTTGCGGATAAGCTACAGGTTCCCAGTCGCGTCGAAGTGGACGAGGAAAGGCTGGTTCGCATCGGATCTTACGTTACCGGGCGCATTACTGATTTGTACGTCACGCTGGGTGAAAGCGTTAAAACGGGTGATCCGCTTGCACGAATTACCAGTCCGGAGTTGACGCAGGCACAGCTTGAATACTTACGCGCGGCTTCGCGGACCCTGCTGGCTCAAAAAGCGGCCGAGCGCGCCCACCGCCTGCTTGAAGCGGACGTCATACCTATCGCCGAAGTTGAACGGCGCGAGTCGGAGCGGGAAGTTGCGCGCGCCGAGCTTGAGGCCGCCAAGGACCAGCTGCGCTTGCTTGGAGTGGACAGCAGTGTGCTGAAAGAGCTCTCGAGGAGCGGGCATATCCTGCCTTCCGTTACCATTAAAACCTCGCGGAAGGGCATCGTCATTGAGCGGAATGTAATTGTCGGGCAAGTCGTACAGCCGTCCGATCCATTATTTCAGGTGGCCGATCTCTCTTCCGTCTGGGTGGTGGGCGACGTGCCGGAAACTATCGCCCGTACCGTGAGGGTTGGGCAGCATGTGGAAATCCACGTGCCCGCGCTCGGCGATAAAAGCTTCGACGGGCTGATTATATTCGTGGCAGACACGGTCGATCGGGCGACCCGGACCGTCATGGTGCGCACGATGGTCGAAAATTCCCAGCGCAAGCTCAAGCCTGACATGCTGGCCAACATGCACATCACCGATACCCTGCACAAAACCCTGGTAGTTCCTGATCAGGCAGTCGTGCGCGACGCAAACCGTGATTATGTCTTCGTAGCCAAAGGCAACAACCAGTTTGTCAGAGTGCCGGTCGAGCTGGGTCCAGAGGTCGCCAGCATGCGGCCGGTGCTAAAGGGACTCACTATGGATCAGGATATCGTGGTGGACGGCGCCTTTCACCTCGACAATGAGCGCAAGCTCGCCGAGATGGAGTAGTTCATGCTTTATGCAATCGTGCGTGCAATGCTCAAGCAGCGCCTGGTGGTGGTCGTGGTCGCGCTCGCCTTGGGCATTGCAGGCGTCTTTGCATTCAAGCATCTTTCGGTCGATGCTTTTCCGGACGTCACCAACATACAGGTGCAGGTTGCGACGGTGGCGGTGGGAAGAAGCCCGGAGGAGATCGAGCGCCTGATTACCGTGCCGGTGGAAATCGCGATGACCGGCCTACCGGGGTTGGTGGAGATGCGCTCCTTGAACAAGAGCGGGTTATCGCTCATCACCCTGGTGTTCACCGATCAGACCGATGTTTTCTTTGCTCGCCAGCTGGTGATGGAACGGCTGATCGAGGTATCACCTCAGTTGATACCCGGCATAACCCCGGTTCTCGGCCCTGTATCCACGGGTCTCGGAGAGGTATATCAATACACCATCGAGCATCCGGACGATGGGAAGCGTGAGCTGACGTTCGAGGAGTTGATGGCACGCCGCACGCTTCAGGACTGGGTGGTGCGCCCCATGCTTCGTTCAATCCGGGGCGTGGCGGAAGTGAACTCCATTGGTGGTCACGTCAAGGAATACCAGGTTTTTGTCGACCCCAACCGGCTGCGCCACTATGATCTGACACTCGAGGCTGTCGATCATGCTCTTGCTCACAACAACGCCAATGCCAGCGGCAATATCCTGCCCATGCACGCGGAGCAGTACCTGATTCGCAGCGTCGGCCTGATTCATTCACTGGAAGACATCCGCAATATTGTACTCAAGGAGCGCGATGGCGTGCCTGTATATGTGCGTGATGTGGCCGAGGTGAAGTTCGGCGGCGAGGTTCGCATGGGGGCAAGTATCAAGGACGGCTACACCGAGTCAGTGGTCGGCATTGTAATGATGCTGCGCGGGGGCAATGCCAAAGAAATCGTTGGGCGAGTGAAGGAAAAGGTTCGCGAGATCAACGAACGCAAGCTCTTGCCGGACGGACTCCAGATCGTGCCTTTTTACGACCGGACCGTTATGGTCGATGCGGCGTTGGACTCCGTCTATAAGGTACTGATCGAAGCATTGGTCTTCGTTATTTTAGTCATGGTTATCTGCCTGGGTAACTTGCGCGTAAGCCTGGTCGTGTGTGCTACGCTCATTATCGCCCCGCTGATCACTTTCATAATAATGAATTATTTTCACATTCCCGCCAATCTCATGTCGCTCGGGGGACTGACGATCGCCGTCGGGCTAATGGTGGATCCGACCGTGGTAGTAGTGGAAAATATCTTTATGCGTCTGAGCCATGCTCCCAAGGAAGAGCCGAAGATAGAGACAATTGCCAAGGCAACAGCTGAGGTGGGCGCGCCCGTAATATATGGTATTATCATAATTGTTCTGGTCTTCCTCCCGCTGATGTCGCTTCAGGGCATGGAAGGAAAGATGTTCAGCCCGCTCGCTGTGACCATCTCCATCGCATTGCTGGCCGCATTGGTCGTTTCGGTGGTATTGTCGCCCGTCCTGTGCGACTACACGCTGAAAGGCGGAAGCGAGAAAGACACCAGGATTGTCGCAGTCCTCAAGTCTCTTTACCTCCGTTTGCTCTATTTGGCGTTGAGAAATCCGAAGGGTACCGCGATGGTGTCGATCGCTTCTCTTTTGCTGGCAATCGGGTTATATCCGTTTCTCGGAAAATCCTTCATTCCGATCATGCGGGAAGGTGCGATTACGCCTGTGATCATCCGTGTGCCGTCGATTTCACTCGAGGAGTCGATCAAGCTCGAAGCAGAGGCAATGAGACTAATTGCGGCCATACCAGGGGTCACAACCGTAGTGTCCAAGCTTGGCCGGGGGGAATCCCCCGCCGATCCGGCTTCACCGAACGAATCCGACCCGATTGCGGAATTGGATCTGAGGGGCTCCGGCCGCACCCAGCAGGAAATTGAAGAGGATATCCGGAAGGCTCTAACCGTATTACCCGGCGTAAACATCGCACTGTCGCAGCCGATCGAGCAGCGAGTGGACGAGATGGTGACCGGCGTGCGTTCACAGATCGCGGTCAAGATTTTTGGGGATGACCTGGAAGAGTTGCGCAAGTTGTCTGAGCAGGTAGCCCGCATCGTCAAATCCACGCGGGGGGCACGCGACTTGCGTATTGAACGCCTGTCCGGCCAGCAGGAGTTGACTATCGACATCGACCGCCGTGCCATCGCGCGCCATGGGCTGAATGTTGCGGATGTGAACGAGCTTATCGAAACTGCGGTTGGTGGCAAGGCAGTAACCCAGGTCTTTGAGGGCGAACGACGTTTCACCCTTCTGCTTCGTTTCCCGGAGCGTTTTCGTCACGATATCGAGGCTATACGGGACCTCTTGCTTCGTCCGCCGGGCAAAGCTGAGCCAGGCGGCTTGCTCGCGCGTGGCGGCCAGCTTGTACCGTTGAGTTCAGTAGCGGATATCAAGGTTATCGATGGTCCGGCAGTCGTGTCGCGCGAATTCGCCAAACGCCGGGTCGTGGTCGGCGCCAACGTGCATCAACGTGATCTTGGGGGATTCGTTGCCGAACTTCAGGAACGCACCGCCAAGGAGATCAAATTACCTCCTGGTTATTACTTCGAATGGGGTGGCCAATTCCAGAACATGGAGCGCGCAATGGCGACTCTTGGCATTATTGTGCCGATTACCTTTGCCGCGATCTTTTTCCTGTTGTTCATGCTGTTTAATTCGGCCAAGCTTGCCTTACTCATTTTTACAGCTTTGCCGTTTGCTTCGGTAGGAGGTGTCATTGGCTTATTCGTCACCGGGGAGTATCTATCTGTGCCGGCGTCGGTAGGTTTTATCGCGGTGTGGGGCGTATCCATATTGAACGGCGTCGTCCTGGTTTCCTTTATCAAGGAGCTGCGCGAGCAGGGCCTCACCGTGTCCGAGGCTGTGAAGACCAGTTGTGAGGCGCGATTCCGTCCGGTGCTGATAACCTTTGCCGCGACGGTACTCGGGCTGGCGCCATTCCTGATCGCGACAGGTCTGGGCTCCGAGGTACAGAAGCCCCTCGCCATCGTGGTAATCTTCGGGTTGTTTACCGCCACTGTGATGACGAAGGTTGTGGTGCCCATGATGTACCGCTACTTTGACCCCATTCAGGATGCGGCTCATGACAGCACGCCTGAAGCGGTTGACAGTCGGCCGAATTTAATTACTCGGATGCGCTCGAAATTCGGGAAGAATGCGCGAACTCTGGACGCGTGATCTGTTTGTGAACGAGGTTCCCCCTTCTTAATTTTGAACAAAAATCATGCCTTTATCACCTTCCACCGCAAAAGATAAAGCCAGAATTTTGGCAGAAGCGCTGCCTTATATCAGGCATTTTCATGGCAAGACCATCGTTATCAAGTACGGCGGTAACGCGATGGTCGAGGAAAACCTCAAGCAGGGTTTCGCCCGAGATGCGGTGTTGCTCAAACTGGTGGGAATGAACCCCGTTATTGTTCATGGTGGTGGTCCGCAGATCGATGAAATGCTGAAACGGCTGGGCAAGCATGGTGAGTTCGTTCAGGGTATGCGCGTGACGGACGACGAAACAATGAAAGTAGTCGAAATGGTGCTGGGAGGGGTCGTCAACAAGGAAATCGTCAATCTCATCAATCAGCACGGTGGAATGGCAGTTGGTCTGACAGGCAAGGACGGAAATTTCATTTCCGCTAAAAAGATGCGTGTGCGCGACAAGGAGAAGGCAGGCGAATGGCTCGATATCGGACAGGTTGGCGAAATCGAAAGCATCAGCCCTGCGTTGATCGAGCTGTTGGAAACCCACGATTTCATTCCCGTGATTGCACCCATCGGAGTGGGGGCAAATGGGGAATCCTATAATATCAACGCGGACATGGTTGCCGGGGAACTGGCCAGGATATTGCATGCGGAAAAGCTGATACTGCTTACCAACACGCCTGGCGTGCTCGATAATAAGGGCAACTTGCTTACCGGGTTGACCGCCCAAAAAGTAGATGAGCTCATTGCAGACGGGACCATTTCGGGGGGCATGATACCGAAAATCAGCTCAGCACTGGATGCGGTGAAACGAGGGGTCAAGTCCTGCCACATCATCGATGGACGCGTGGAGCACGGCTTGCTTTTGGAAGTACTGACTGATGAAGGCGTTGGGACCCTGATAAAGGCGAACTAGGTTAGCCGGTACGCATATCGAATAACATGGACGGCAGCGCTCGCCAATCGAGGAAATTCATGCCCGGCAGATCCGGTGAAAGAAGAGATCAAATCCTTCAGGTCCTGGCAGAAATGCTGGAGAGTCCGCGCCCGGAAAAAATAACGACCGCAGCGCTGGCCGCCAAGCTTGATGTATCTGAAGCAGCACTGTATCGGCATTTCGCGAGCAAGGCCCAGATGTTCGAGGGATTGATCGAATTTATCGAAAAAACGCTATTCGGGCTGATCAACAAGCTGACGGCCGAAGAGAAACAATGGCATCAGGCAGGTGGACGGCATATTGTCCCTGCTGCTTGGTTTCGCCAAAAAAAATCCGGGTATGACCCGGGTATTGATCGGTGACGCATTGGTGAACGAGAATGATCGTTTGCAAGCCCGCGTTAATCAGCTGCACGACCGGCTTGAGGCTACCTTGAAGCAATCCCTGCGCTTCGACTCAAGTGAGAAAGAACATGCGGACAGCGTGGGCATCTCGGCTCAGGCAAACATGCTGATGTGCTATGTCGTGGGACGCTGGCATCAGTTTGCGAAAAGCGGCTTCAAGCGCGATCCGCTGGAGTATTGGGAAATGCAACGAAAAGAATTGCTTCCGGGAGAAGCTTTCGAGGGTGTTGGGCAATGCAGTAACTAGGCCTGTTAAACATTTATTTCGCACCCGCGACGGCGATGGATTTCGTCCAGCACGAGGCACGAGCCGCGCGGCAGAGTGAGCCTTGCAAGCGGCGAGTATACGAAGGGCCGGACGAAATCCGTCCCTTCCCTTTGGGTTGCGCACGTAAAACGCCGCTTCCCCGTTGCAAAGCTTAGCCATAGGCCCACTATGTCCCGCGCTTCGCGCCTTGCCCCCGCCTTTTTCGTGCAGCAACGCGGGCACGAAATAAATGTTAATCGGCCCTAGACAAACTGGAGCACTATGTCTGGGCTGCTAGCCGCTATCATATAGTCAAGCACGGCATATTTCGCACGATGGGTCTTTGTTCAGTTTTGCTGAGCGCCACTCCATAGACAGGCCATCGAGCAACAGCAACCGGCCATTCAAGGTTTGACCGATTCCCAGCAGTATTTTCAGTGTTTCGGCTGCCTGCATGCATCCGATAATCCCCACCAGGGGTGCAAATACACCCATCACTGCGCAGCGCATGTCTTGGTCTTCTCCGTTTTCGGGGAACAAGCAGTGATAGCAAGGGCTGCTCGCATGGCGCAAGTCAAATACGGTGACTTGCCCGTCGAACCGCACCACCGACCCTGACACCAGCGGTTTTTTCAGTGCAGTGCAGACACGATTGACAGCATAACGCGTGGGAAAATTATCGCTGGCATCCACCACCACCGCGGTGTCGGCAGCCAGCTCGAACAGCCTGTTCTCATCCATCCGCTCGACTTGCGCGACTACGTTTACTTCGGGATTGATGCCTCCAAGGGTTTTCTTGGCGGAATCAGCCTTTGGCGCTCCGATACGGTCGGTGCTGTGAACTATTTGACGTTGAAGATTAGTCAGATCAACGTTATCGCTATCGCAAATGGTCAATTTGCCGATCCCGCTTGCGGCGAGATACATCGCGACCGGCGAACCCAAACCTCCCGCGCCTACTATCAGTACGTGGGATCGGCTCAGGGTTTCCTGCCCTTTTATACCAATTTGCGGTAAAAGTATGTGGCGGCTGTAGCGCAGTAGTTGCTCGTCAGTCATTGTTTCAGCAGCGGGACTTTCGAACGGTGGAGCAAGAAATCGCGTTCAGTGGAAACGTGCGGCGCAATTCGTTTTACTCATTGCGCCCGCTATATTTTAAGGATCGGGTATGGTTGGTTAAAGGTAAAGGTAAAGGGGTAAGAGCGCTAATAGGCGAGTTAATAGCTCGCCAAGGGTAGGGGCGCGCCCCGCAGCACGCGGACCGTATTGCGCCAAAATGGCTCAATTAAGTCTCAGTTGGCAACCTTTGCGGCGTTCTTCTTTGCCGCACCTTCCTTGAAATAATTCATTGCTTGAACCAACAGCAGGTCGCCACTGGAACCGAACTCCGCGGGGGGTTCGCGTTTCTTGTTTTTCTCTTCTTCCGGCTCGGATTTAGGCGCCTTTATGACAGGCTTGGGCGACGGCGCGTTTTTTACCGCTTCAAGGCTTTGCTTGATTTCCTCGGCCTTGCCATTGGACAAATGCCGATCCAGATCCGCTTCGCGCAAACGCTCGGTTTCGTCCTTCGCCGATTCATCCAGAATATCCGGTGTTATTCCCTTGGCCTGAATGGACTGGCCATGAGGGGTGTAATAGCGCGCCGTCGTGAGCTTGATGGCGGTATTGTTCCCCAGCGGAAGTATGGTCTGTACCGAGCCTTTACCGAATGTTTGAGTGCCCATTACGATAGAACGCTTGTGATCCTGCAACGCGCCGGCGACGATTTCCGAAGCGGAAGCCGAACCGCCATTGACGAGCGTGACCATGGGCACCGTCTTGATCCCCGGGGGCAGCCGCTTGAGGTAGTCATTCTTGGTATCACGCAGGTAGAATTCCGGGCTGGCCTTGAGCCTCATCTTGGCATCGTCGGTGCGGCCATCCGTATAGACGACAAGCGCATTGGCCGGCAAAAAGGCGGCGGAGACGGCAACCGCGCCGTTCAGCAATCCACCGGGGTCGTTGCGCAAGTCCAGCACCAGGCCCTTCATAGGTTCTGTGCTTTCCTTAAATAACTTGTCGATCGCCTTGGTCAGGTTCTCGCCGGTTTGTTCCTGAAATTGGGTAATCCGAATGTATCCGTAGCCGGGCTCAATCATCTTCGACTTCACGCTTTGAATCTTGATGACTGCCCGCATCAGCGAAATCGTCAGGGGCTTGGTCTCGCCCTTGCGCAATATTGTCAGAGTGATTGGAGTGTTCGGTTTGCCGCGCATGCGCTTTATCGCATCGGTAAGGGAGAGACCCTTGACAGCAGTATCGTCCAGCTTGATGATCAGGTCGCCAGGCTTTATCCCGGCCCGGAACGCAGGGGTATCCTCGATTGGGGAAATAACCTTGACGAAACCGTCTTCCATGCTGACTTCGATGCCTAGACCACCGAACTCGCCCTGTGTGCCGATCTGCAATTCCTTAAATGCATCCGCGTCCAGGTAGGCTGAATGTGGATCCAGTCCGGTCAGCATCCCATTGATCGCTTCGGTGATCAGCTTTTTATCTTCCACCGGCTCGACATAATCGCTTTTGACGCGACCAAACACTTCAGTAAATGCGCGCAACTCCTCAACCGGAAGAGGATGCAGGACTTCCTGGGTGTCTTTATTGGCGACAGCAGAAATGTTGAGTGTCAGCATCACCCCTGAAATAGCGCCGAAAATGACCAAGCCGAATTGCCGCATCTTGTTACCCATACACTCTCCAGACGGTTTTGTCGCGTTCCTCATTTTATTCTGACCCAGTTCAATGGGTCAAACGGTTTACCCTGATGGCGTAGTTCAAAGTATAGACCGGTGTCCTTGGTTACGCCGCCGCTGTCGCCGACAGTGGCGATCGTGTCGCCGCCCGCAACGGTATCGCCAACCTGCTTGTGTATTTCGTCATTATTGCCGTAAAGACTCATGTAACTTGCTCCGTGATCCAAAATCAGAAGATTTCCAAATCCCCGCAGCCAATCCGCGAACACTACGCGACCGGCGGCAATGGCCTTCACGTCAGCACCGGTCGGGGAACGAATGAACAGCCCTTTCCATGTAAGACCACCTTCGTGACGTGGACTCCCAAAACGGTTTGCAAGTTCCCCACGGACCGGCAAACTCAGGCGTCCCTTTAATGCCGCGAACGGATTCCCGTCAGTCGATCTATCAGGCAGGCTGTCGTTAGTTAGAGGAGCGGAAGAAGGGGCAGGAGCGGAAGGGCGAACCGCAGACGCGGAGCGGCTGGAGCGTTTTTTTTCCGCGAGCAGTTTGGCAAGTTTTTCTACCAGGCGAGCAAGGCTCTCTTCGTCCTGCTTGAGTTTTGCGATTTCGCGGCGTTGCTGGTCAGCCTGCAATGAGATGCGGGCGAGCAACCTTGCCTGCCCCGTTTTTTCCTGTTCGAGTTGCTTTTTGTACTCGGCCTTCTTTGCCTGGATTTTTGCGATTTCGCTGCTCTTCTCCTGGCCTTCGAGGGCGAGGGAATCCAGTCGCTGGAGGTTGGCGCGGAGCGCATCGATACTTTCCGACCGCGCTCGGGAAAGATAGCTGTAATAATACAGGTTCCGCGCAATCTGATTGGGTTCCTGCTGGTTGAGCAAGAGAGCCAGGTATTCTTTTTGCCCGCTTCCAGCAACGTAACGGCGAATGAGGAGTTTTTCCAGCTGAGAATGTTGTATTTCAATATCTCTTGCCAACTGTTCGGATTGCGCCTGTAACCGGCTCAGCTTTTCAACAGCCTTATCCTGCTCCTGCGCAAGCTTGTTGAGTTGACGATTGGCCGCGCTTATCGCCTGCTCGGAATCACGCAAGGCGTCCGCCGCCTCCGATTTTGATTCTTCCGTATCGGCGAGCTCTTTCTGTAATGTATCGATCCGGCTGCGTAATTGTTTGAGGTCTTTCTTATCAACCTTCTTGAGTTCTTCCTTATCGACCTTCGGCGCTCCATTGAGGGGATTCGGAGTATGTGCCAATATCAGCAATGAAGCAATGATGAGCTTGCGCATCACGTGCGAGGAGGGAGTTGTGCTCTTCAATAGCGTCCCGAGAAGCGTGCTCCCATGGAGAATCGAAACGTTTTTGCCAGAGGAGTGAATCACGTGAGGAGTAAATCACGTGAAAGAGCGGTTGGGCGGCCAGCGCCCAGACTGGCTGTGCGTCTGGCGCTTGAGAGCGCACTCACGGATGAGGCAGGATCTTCCCCTGGTTGGCAACCGCCTGCATTGCCTGCTCGATTTGTGCCGGGTCGCCGAGATAGTACCTCCGGATGGGATTGAGATCGTCATCAAGCTCGTACACCAGCGGAACTCCTGTGGGAATATTCAGATCCAGCACCTCCTCCTCGGAGAGATTGTCGAGGTATTTGACAAGCGCCCTCAGTGAATTTCCATGTGCCGAAATGAGTATGCGCTGACCGGCGCGCACCTGTGGTGCGATGATTTCATTCCAATAGGGAAGGAATCGCGTAACCGTATCTTTCAAGCACTCGGTCAGCGGAATATCCGATGGAAGTAAATTACGGTAACGGGGATCGAAGCCGGGGTAGCGGGGATCGTCGGGCGTTAGTGCCGGCGGCCTGATATCGTAGCTTCTACGCCAGATGAGGACCTGCTTTTCACCATATTTCGAAGCTGTCTCAGCCTTGTTCAGGCCTTGAAGCGCTCCGTAATGCCGTTCGTTCAGCCGCCAGGACAGATGGATGGGAATCCACATCTGATCCATTTCCTCCAGGGCAATCCACAGGGTCCGTATGGCTCGCCTAAGCACCGAAGTGTATGCGACATCGAACGTAAACCCGTCGTCACGCAGGCGTCTTCCGGAATATTTTGCTTCTTCCACGCCTCTGGGTGTCAAGTCAACGTCTGTCCAGCCTGTGAAGCGATTCTCCTTGTTCCACGTGCTTTCACCGTGGCGCAGGAGAACGAGTTTTTTCATATTCGTGTTTATAAAAAGGATGAGATTTTATGTAAAGAAGTTTGAACTGGTATAGCAATTTTAATGCATTTCAGGCATTGCCGCAGTACCGGAACAGGTGGCGTATTGGGTGTGTGCTTTTAGAATCCCCCCCTTTACTCCTTTTTTACTCCTTTTTACTCCCCTTTTAATTCATCTTTCCAGGCCTTGTCCGCGGGAACGGCATGGGCTGAGGTTGCGCCTGCGCCGGCCCGCAAAGCCGTGAGCCATAGGCGCAACAAGAAGCGGGGATCAAGAAATGGGAAAGCAGGAATTCGCTGAAACGGGAAAATTCCGCAGAGCGGGCGTCTCTGATAAAATCTCCTGTTGATGAATCGAGGAGATCGACGTGTTATTTGTTCAGAACAATATTGCCCTAATCGTGGCCGCTGCGGCGAGCGGCGGCCTTCTGTTATGGCAGCTTCTTCGCAAGCCTCGGCATGAGATAGGCACGATGGTGGCGGTCCAGCTGATCAATTACAAGGAAGCCCTGGTGCTGGACGTGCGGGAGCGCAGTGAATATGAGTCCGGACATATTCCCAATTCGCGCCATATTCCTGGCGACAAACTGGAAGAAAGGCTGCAGGAACTTGAAAAATTCAAGGACAAGCCTATTGTGGTCATACATCGTAGCGGCGTTAATACGACTGGCAAAGCGGGCTCTCTCCTGCGCAGTCATGGATTTGCACATGTGCATGACCTCGGGGGCGGGATCGATATCTGGAAGCAGGCAAATTTGCCGATAGTCAAGAAATAAGGCTTATCTATGACCAAGGTTGTCATGTACTCGACTGCTTTCTGCCCCTACTGTGTAATGGCGGAGCGGATGTTGCGCGCGCGCGGCGTTACTGAAATTGAAAAAATACGGGTTGATCTGGAGCCTGCCCGACGTGCCGAGATGATCGAAAAAACGGGACGCCGAACGGTCCCTCAAATCTTTATTGGAGGGACCCACGTGGGCGGTTATGACGACTTGGCAAAACTTGACCGCAGTGATGGATTGATGAAACTCCTGATGGTCTGATGTCCAGACCCAAAACGGTCGCTATGTTACAACGGGCCCTCACCATGCACTCCGGCACCGGGTGTGTGCCAAAACAATCCGGCCGCCTTGGCGATTTATTCGTACCCGGCCAAAACATCTGCCAGCGAGCACGCCTTTAATTTATTTTATATATCCCAGTATGCATCTCGTGGGCCATGTCCTGCAGTTTTTCCTCGTCTCCATATATGTCTGCGCACATTAAGTATTGCAAATAACAATAAACCAATGAGAGTGCTCGCCGGGCTTTGCTTCGGGGTGAAGTTCGCCAGTACCGGAGTTCCAAGCGCGAAGTGAGCATGAAAATCGAATAACCCCTCAACCGACGGTCATTAATATGGAATCCAACATGAACAGCCAGCCGCAGCCCGTCTTCAGCATCGAAAAAATCTACGTCAAGGATCTGTCTCTGGAAATTCCCAATGCTCCCCGAATTTACCTGGAGCGGGAAACGCCGGAAGTGAATATCCAGTTGCATACCAAGGCCGAACGGATCGACGAAGGTATGTTTGAAACGGTATTGACGATAACCGTTACCGCAAAAATCAAGGACAAGACCATGTTTCTAGTGGAAGTTCAGCAGGCGGGTATTTTCCAGATTCGCAATGTGCCAGAAGCAGATATGGAGCCCGTGCTAGGCATCGCTTGTCCCAATGTCATCTTTCCTTACTTGCGTGAGACCGTTTCCGATGTTGTTACCCGTGCCGGGTTTCATGCGGTCATCTTGAACCCGGTAAATTTCGAGGCGCTTTATTATCAAGGAAAGGAGCAGGCAGAGAAGAGTGCAACGGCAGAAGTACCTGCTGCCGGAAATGAGCAAAAGGTCACGCACTAGAGAAATGAAATATGTTGGGGTGGTTGTGGCCTTTCTCGGCAATGCAATGGGGAGCCGTCGGGCCCTTTCGGCAGCATGCACGATTTTGCTGGCGCTACAGGGAACAGGAGCAGCCCTCGCCGCGATGGAGTTTCTCTCTATCAAGGATGCGACCGTCATCATGTACGACGCGCCCTCGCTCAAAGCCGACAAACTGTACGTTGCGACACGCCACCTCCCGGTAGAGGCTGTGGTGAAGGTCGAGGGGTGGGTAAAGGTTCGCGATAGTAGCGGTAGCCTCGCCTGGGTGGAAGAAAAGCAGTTGAGCGAAAAGCGTTACGTCATCGTTACTGCGCCATCCGCTGAAATTTACCAGACAGCAAGTTCAACTTCGCCATTGGTTTTTCGTGCCCAGCAAAGTGTTGTGTTGGAATTGCTTGAGCCCGCCGCTAGCGGCTGGGTCAGGGTAAAACATCCCGATGGCCAGGCGGGGTACGTAAGAACGGCGCAGGTTTGGGGTTCATGAGGATTGCTGTGCTGGGCGCGGGTGCGTGGGGTACTGCACTCGCGATCAGCCTCAGTTCCAGCCGCAATTCTTCTCATCACGTCATGTTATGGTCGCGCGACCACGAGCATCTTGCCGAGCTTGAGTCACAGCACGTTAATCGACGCTATTTTCCGGCGTTTCCACTTCCCGATTGCCTGCAGCTGACATCTATTCTCGGCGCGGCCGTTGAATTTGCGGAGCTTGCCCTCGTCGCCGTTCCCACGCATGGATTTCGTGAGACATTGCGTGGAATTGCTGCCTGCGGGAAAGATTTGCCCGTTATTTGGGGCTGCAAGGGATTTGAGCCTCGATCCGCCAAGTTGCCTCATCAGGTGGTACAAGAGGAGTATGCCAGCGCCGCCCCCTGCGGCGTGTTATCGGGTCCCAGTTTTGCGCAGGAAGTTGCGCAGGGACTGCCGACTGCCTTGACCCTCGCTTCTTATGACGAAGAATTTTCGCGCGCCATGGCGCTTCAGTTGCGCACTACCCGGCTGCGCGTGTATTCCAGCAAGGATATTATTGGTGTGGAGACCGGTGGAGCGATCAAGAACGTGATATCAATTGCGGCCGGGATTTCAGATGGCATGGGGTTCGGGCACAATGCCAGAGCTGCGCTGATCACACGGGGCCTTGCGGAAATAGCCCGGCTCGGCCTCAAACTCGGTGGTCGAATGGAAACTTTCATGGGTTTGACGGGTGCCGGAGACCTCATACTGACCTGCACCGGCGACTTATCGCGCAACCGGCGGGTAGGCCTGATGCTTGCGGGGGGGCGGCCGTTACCCGATATTCTTAGAGAATTGGGTCACACAGCCGAGGGGGTGCATACCGCGGCCGAAGTGGGACGGTTAAGCCAGGTCTTAAAGGTGGAAATGCCGATCACGAAAGCGGTATGCAGCATTCTTTACGAAGGCGTTCCTGCAGGGCTTGCGGTAGAGGCATTACTCAACCGCGAACCCAGGACCGAAATTTACTAAATCGGGCGGTTCAAAACCATGGAGCTTGTGGGAAACTGGAAGGGAACGGTACATTCGCGAACCTTCAATTTTGAACCCCTTTTAATCCTGAAAGGCTTTAGATCCTGAAACCATTTGATCTTGAAATCCTATAATCCGTTCTTAAAGCCCATTTGACGCCACGCTTCATAAACCACAACCGCGACCGCATTCGATAAATTGAGGCTCCGGCTTCCGGCAACCATGGGCACACGTATGCGATACTGTTCGGGAAAGCTTTCCAGCAGGCTCATCGGTAATCCACGGCTTTCGGGCCCGAATAAAAAAGCGTCCAGATTCGAATAAGCGGGGAGGTCGTAGCGTTGCCTGGCTTTCGTCGACACGGCGAAAATGCGGCGTCCCTGCATATGAGCGATGCAGGCTTCCCAGGTTTCATGAACCGCCATGCTGGTAAATTCACGGTAATCCAAACCCGCACGCAGCATCTGCTTGTCCTCCAGTACGAATCCCAGCGGTCTTACCAAGTGAAGTTTCGTACCGGTATTGGCGCATAATCTTATGACATTGCCGGTATTTGGCGGGATTTCGGGTTGGTACAGGATTACATCGAACATATCAAGGGCTCACGCTGCGCGAAGTGGAAAGCACATCGGGCAGCGTTCTCGCAAGCACCCAGGCGGACACGTGGGTGGCCCCGCGGCTACGCAGCAGTTTTGCCAATTCATTGAGGCTGGCCCCGGTGGTCAGCACATCGTCCAGCATTGCAATGCGCTTGCCGGAAAGATTGGCTTCGCAGGCAAAAGCGCCACGGACATTTTTTTCACGCGCTTTCCATGGCAACTGTGTTTGCGAGGGGGTATCCCTGATCCGCTCACAGGCACCGGGTAGCAACGGGACGCGGATACTTTTCGAAACACGTCGCGCGATCTCCAGCGCCTGATTGAACCCCCTCTCGCGCAGTCTGGCGGCATGCAGCGGCATTGGAACAATGTAATCTGGCCGCGCGGTGTCCAGTGTTGAAATGATCCTCATGGCCAGCAGATCGGCCAGGACGCGAGCCATGGCGAGATTTGAACGATACTTGAGTGATTGAAGCAAAGCATCTATGGGAAAAGCATATTCAAATGCCGCAACGCATCGGCCAAACGCGGGAGGCTCAGCAAGGCAGGCGCCGCAGATGCTCGAACCCGTTACCGGCACGGCACAAACACTGCAATGATCGGAAGTCAGATAGGGCAGACTCTTCCTGCATGGCAGGCAAAAGTCTGCACGATCCAGATTGGAACCAGGATTAGTATCAGGATCCTTACCGGGATTTATATCTTGATTGATCGCCGTCCCGCAAAGCAGGCAGTTGGCCCCGAACAATATCTGCCCAAAACTTAATCTATCGTTCAATTTAAACGGTTAAAAAATTGACAACGAAACGGGATTCCACGATGATTTCGCCGATGATGGAGAAAGTGCAGGCGGACCCATTTCAGGCCTGCAAGAGCCGCAACAATATCGCTACAAGAGGCACAGTATGAGGCAATTTCATCCCGATGTGATTGACAGTGCAGAAATATGCTCAGACAGCGTGAGCAGCGCCGAAGCCGCCCATCCCGCCGGCTCGGCTGGACCGGCGCGCTGGAGTGTTTCTGCCATCGAATCATTGCTGGACTCGTCATTCAACGATTTGATCTATCGTGCACAAGTCGTTCATCGTCAGCATCACGACGCCAATATGGTGCAGTTGTCCACTTTGATTTCGGTTAAGACAGGGGGTTGCCCGGAGGATTGCGGCTATTGTCCACAGGCCGCACGTTACCATACAAACATCGAGAATCAGGACATGTTGCAGCTGGATGCGGTAGTTGCGTCGGCTTCGGCGGCCCGCGCACAAGGCGCAACAAGGTTCTGCATGGGTGCGGCCTGGCGGGGGCCCAAGCAGCGGGATATCGAAAAAATGGTTGAAATGATCGAGGCCGTAAAGGACCTCGGACTCGAAACGTGCGCGACACTGGGGATGCTGAAGCCGGGTCAGGCTGAGCAATTGCGGGAGGCCGGGCTTGATTATTACAACCATAACCTCGATACATCGCCCGAGTTTTATGGCGAAATTATCACTACGCGCACTTATCAGGACCGTCTGGAAACGTTGGAGAAAGTCCGTAATGCCGGAATAAATGTGTGCTGCGGCGGTATTGTGGGCATGGGTGAATCCCGCCGTGCGCGGGCCGGCTTGATCGCGCAGCTTGCCAACCTCGACCCGTATCCTGAATCGGTTCCAATCAATCATCTTGTTCAGGTGGAAGGCACGCCATTACATGGGGCGGAAGCACTGGACCCGCTGGAATTCGTACGCACGATCGCGGCTGCCCGCATAACAATGCCCAAAGCTATGGTCCGGCTGTCAGCAGGCAGACGGGAGATGTCGGATGAACTGCAGGCACTGTGTTTCCTTGCGGGGGCCAACTCCATCTTTTATGGGGACAAGTTGCTCACCACGGGCAATCCGGAAGCAGAGCGAGACAGGACTCTATTCAAAAAGCTGGGGCTGTGCTCAATGTAAAACATCCCGTCCCCATCCGCCGGATCTTGCCCTTATTCCCCTTTTATTCCCTTTTTATTCCCTGTGGCAATGAGCAGTGATCTCATCGGCGGCCTTGCCGAGCAGCTGCGCAGCCGGGAGAAAAAGAACCTTTTCCGCCGGCGGCTGGCTTTGGATGGGCCCCAGGACGTCCAGGTTTCGATCGGCGGACATGAATATCTCGCATTTTGCAGCAATGATTATCTGGGGCTTGCAAATCATCCTCAACTCATCGCGGCGGCTTGTGAGGGCGCGAGGCGATATGGAGTCGGCGCAGGAGCCTCGCATCTCATAAGTGGCCACTCCTCAGTCCATCACGCGCTGGAAGAAGCGCTGGCGAGTTTCACCGGGTTTCCCAGGGCGCTACTGTTTTCAACCGGATATATGGCGAACGCAGGGGTCGCGGCTGCGTTGGTCGGGCGCACCGGTGAAATATTCGGAGACAAGCTCAACCATGCGTCGCTCAATGACGCCGTTCTGGTTTCAAGAGCCAGATTCAGCCGTTATCAGCACGGTGACCTGGGCGGACTGGAGCGGCAACTGGCTGAGTCGAATGCCCGACTCAAGCTTGTATTGACGGATGCAGTATTCAGCATGGATGGCGATATTGTCCCTGTGGTCTCTCTGCTGGAACTATGTGAAAAATACAACGCATGGCTGATGCTGGACGATGCCCACGGGTTTGGCGTGCTGGGTCCTCGCGGACAGGGAATCCTGGCACATCTGAATGTTCAATCGCCACGCATCATTTATATGGCAACGCTCGGCAAGGCGGCCGGCGTGTTTGGCGCTTTCGTAGCTGCTCAGCCCGAAATTATCGAAACCCTGATTCAGCAAGCGAAGACCTACATCTATACTACGGCGGCGCCTCCCCTCCTGTCCCACGTCTTGTTGGAGAGCCTCAAGCTGATCGAAAATGACCACTGGCGACGTAAAAAGCTAACCGAACTCTGTATGGCGCTTAAACAGGAAGTTCAATCATTACGCTGGAAACTTCTGCCGTCGATCACTCCAATTCAGCCGCTGGTTATCGGCGGAAATGACCAGGCGCTCAAAATCAGCGCAGCATTGAGGGAACGAGGCATCCTTGTTCCCGCGATCCGCCCGCCCACGGTCCCACAAGGAACGGCGCGGCTGAGAATCTCATTGTCTGCTTCGCATCAGCTGGAGGATGTGGCCCGGCTGGGGGAAGCGTTGCGCGAATTGGATTGCAGTACCCGTGTGGCCTAGCTTTCAAAAAAGATGAGCCTGTACGTGGAATCATTCGGCGAGCGTTCGAGCCCTAACCTCGTTCTGCTGCATGGGTGGGCCATGCATAGCGGCGTGTGGGGCAGCGTACGCGATGGCTTGGCGCAAAAATTCCATCTGCATTTAGTGGACCTGCCCGGGCATGGACTCAGTCATGTTTGTGCACGGGAAGCAGCGGATTCGCAAGAGCCCCCATCCGTACCGGTTCTTGACGCGATAGCTGAAGTTTTGCCCTCAACCTTTACTCTTTGCGGCTGGTCGCTGGGCGGGCAACTGGCGATCGAGCTGGCGCTACGCCAGCCGATGCGTGTCGAAAAACTCGTGTTGATTTCGACCGCCCCTTGTTTTGTTAAACGCCAAGACTGGCAATGGGGAATGGAGGCCTCGATGTTGCAGCTGTTCGGGCGGAATTTAAAGCGAGACTATGCGACCACCATGAGGCGGTTTCTTACGTTGCAGGTGAGTGGCGGCGCGGATGCAACAAGGACGTTATCTCTGCTTCGCGGAAGTCTGGTTGAACGAAGAGAACCTGATAAGGCCGCGCTGGAGGCAGGACTGAAGATTCTTCTGGCAAGCGATTTACGCAACGAGCTGAAACACATCCATCAGCCAGTATTGATGGTACATGGTGCACAGGATGTCATCACCCATCCCAATGCAGCGAAGTGGATGAACGAGCAGTTTCTCCGCTCGGAGCTTGAAATGCTGCCCCAATGCGGACATGCGCCTTTTCTTTCCTATCCAGAGCAATTTGTCTCGAACCTAGCGCGATTTGCAGGTGAATAACGACCACGTCATCGATAAACGGCGTTTGCGTGCAGCTTTCGAGCGAGCCGCGCCGAGCTATGACCAGGCCGCTATCCTGCAGCGCGAGGTGTGCGATCGAATGCTGTCGCGCCTCGATTATATAAAGTATACCCCTGACGTCATTGTCGATGCGGGCAGCGGCACGGGCTACGGTACGCGCAAGCTGCTCGCGCGTTATCCAGTTGCCAGAATGCTGGCAATAGATATTGCCATCTCCATGCATTTGCAGGCCCGGCCCCCGGCTTCGTGGCTCAAGCAGTTGATGATTACTCGCCGCCGAAATCAGAGCGCCTATATAGCGGGCGACATCGAGTCCATGCCTTTGGCGGATTCATGCGCCGGTCTGGTTTGGTCGAATCTTACGCTCCAATGGTGCAATGACCTCAAACAAGCCATTGCCGAGGCGCATCGCATCCTCCAGGTCAATGGCTTGTTCATGTTCAGCACGTTCGGCCCGGATACGTTGAAGGAGTTACGGCATGCGTTTCAGGGAGTGGACCGGTTCACCCACGTCAATCGGTTTACAGACATGCACGATATCGGGGACATGTTAGTGCACAGCGGTTTTGCCACGCCCGTCATGGATATGGAATACATCACGCTCACTTATGATGATGTGATGAGCGTTATGCGGGACCTCAAAGCGATAGGGGCGCGCAACGCAACCGAGGGGCGGCGGCGCAGTTTGACCGGAAAAAAGGCGTGGCAGAACGCGACCAGCCGGTACGAGTCGCTGCGTAGGGACGGAAAGCTGCCGGCTACATTTGAAGTGGTCTATGGTCACGCCTGGAAGCCCGAGCCTAGAACCCCGATCATCACTCCTGAGCTCAGAAGGCAGCTCGGCCTGATATAGGACGGCGCTGATATGCCAAAAGGATATTTTGTCACGGGTACCGGCACCAGTGTAGGCAAGACCCGAGCGAGCTGCGCCTTGCTGCACGCTTTTGCCCGATGTGGAAAGGCTGTAGTTGGCATGAAGCCTGTCGCGGCAGGGGTGGAGAACGGGAAGTGGACGGATGTGGAACTGCTCATGGCGGCCAGCAATGTAACGGCTCCGCGGGAACTCACCAATCCTTACCCCCTCGTTCCCCCGATTGCTCCCCATATTGCTGCGCAACAGGCGGGTCTCCGCATCGATATCGCTGCCATCCGCCATGCCTATAGCGAATTGCAAAAGCATGCGGATATCGTGATTGTCGAAGGTGTGGGCGGATTTCTCGTGCCGCTCAATGAACGGCAGGACAGCGGTGATATGGCGCAGGTCTTGGGTTTACCAGTTATTCTGGTCGTCGGGATGCAGCTGGGCTGCCTCAATCATGCGCTGTTAACGGTGCAAGCCGTGCACGCAGCCGGGCTGACGCTTGCGGGTTGGGTTGCAAACTGCATCGATCCTGGTATGCAGGCGTTTGATGACAACGTAATTGCCCTGGAGCAGCGATTGCAATGCCGGCTGTTGGGTGTGCTGCCGTTCGAGCGAAATATGGATTACCAGAAGATGCATTCGATGCTGGATATCGCAGCGATCGGGGGAGATAGAATGTGACGAAAGCAGCCTGAAGCAATTACAAATAGCGGATGTGAACTGATCCGCGCCATTTCTGTTGAATTCGCTACAGCTAGGGCCTGTTAACATTTATTTCGCGCCCGCGTTGCTGCACGAAAAAGGCGAGGGCAAGGCGCGAAGCGCGAAGCGCAGGACATAGTGGGCCTATGGCCAAGCTTTGCAACGCGGCACCCGCGTTTTTCGTGCGCAACCCAAAGGGACGGGACGGATTTCGTTCAGCCCTTCGTTACTCGCCGCTTACAGAGGCTCACTCTGCCGCGCGGCTCGTGCCTCGTGCTGGACGAAATCCGTCGCCGTCGCGGGTGCGAAATAAATGTTAACAGGCCCTAGCGAGGAGGCTATAAAGATCAGATCATCACACCCTTGTTTTCGTAAATATACGGAAAGTTCTCTTCCGAGGGGAGTATAAGTTCACCCATCAATAAACTGAGAATAGTTACGAAGATGCTGGCAAAAAACGCGGTCCAGAATCCGGATACCCGGAATCCCGGAACGAGCGCCGAGACCAAAAGCATCATCAGCGCGTTAATGACAAGCAGGAACAGGCCGAAGGTGATGAGCGTCAGTGGGATGGTCAAAATTATGACAACAGGCCTGATAATGCCGTTAACGAGGCCAAGCAGGATCGCTGCTACAAATAGAGATTTTTTGCTGGTGAAAGAGATGCCATGAAATATAAAGCTCGCCAGCCAGAGCGACACGCCGGTTATTGCGCAATGGGTCAGGAATTCGATCAGATTATCCAACATCCACTGGGCCCGGATTTATTCATTCTCAAGAATATTGTACAATCTACTATTAGCGGAGGACGGGTTCGCTCGTTTCTGCGCGCGGGGATTACGCCGCCTGCTTTATCGGTAAATTTTACAATAGATAGTCCTGTCTTCCCGCGAAAAGCGGCCGAAAGTGCGTAAAACCGCGGTTTATCGCAATTGGCATGGATTCTGCTTTATCCTACGCATCAACGCTCTACCTGAACTACTTACGACCTGTCACCTACGGGCGCTGCCCGAACCAGAGCTTTTGCAAAGTTAAAGCTGGCCCTATGGCTTTTTCGCCTGATATTTTAAATTCCAGCATCCTGATCGTGGATGACCGGGAAACTGATGTCGCAGTTATGGAAAGCATGCTTCGCGGCGGCGGGTATGTCTCAGTTTCATCCACGACAAATCCCCTTGAGGTTTGCGATCTGCATCGCAGACATCGCTATGATCTGATTCTGTTGGACCTGAAGATGCCTGAAATGGACGGATTTCAGGTCATGGAAGCATTGAAGGAAATCGAGAAAATCGGGCCGGGGGAGTCGCTTCCGGTCCTTGTGATTACCGCCAAGACCGAGAAGAAGAAGCGTGCTCTGCAGGCTGGAGCAAAAGGGTTTATTGCCAAACCCTTTGATCAGCTCGATGTGCTAACCCATGTCCGCGACGTCCTGGAAATCAGGCTGCTTCAAAAAGAATTGCATGAATCGACAACTGGCTCGGGAGGCGAGCGTGGCGAGCGGACTGCACCGTTGCGCGAAACAGAAGAGTTGTTCGACCAGCTTGCGGGTAGCCTTCCCAACGTTTTTTGGATATGGGATGTCAAGGACAAGACATTCCGGTATGTCAATCCTTCCTGGGAAAAGATGACAGGCCACCCGATTGTCAGCGGCGACCGGCTGGAAAAATTTTTTGAGGCAATTCATCCGGAAGACAAGCAGCGAGTGATACTTGAATCAAGAGATTTATCGGATGTCAGCGTGGACCATGATTACCGCTTGCTGTTAGCGGATAACACTGTGCGCTGGGTGCATTGCCGCACCTTTCCGGTGAAGGATTCGAGGGGCGTGCATCGGGTGGTTGGAATTATGGATGACATCACACATCGGAAGGCGGCTGATCAGCATTTGCCGCAGCTTGCGCATTATGACTCGCTTACCAGTCTTCCCAACCGAACATTGTTTTATGAATCACTCAGGAAGACCATCAAGCAAGCTGAGGCAGGCCACAGGATCGTTTCGGTACTGTATCTCGATATCGACAACTTTAAAAATATCAACGATACGTTAGGCCATGCGATCGGGGATGAGGTATTGCGCCAATTCAGCTTACGCTTACTCGAATGTTTGCGGGTTACTGATACCGTTGCGCGTTTGGGAGGCGACGAGTTTGGATGCATTCTGGTTACACCCGACGGTTCGGGGGACGCAGGGGTCGTGGCAAGCAAGATCAGGGAAGCGCTGCGCCAGCCTTTCTGTATAGAAGAGTGCTCTGTAGTCGTGACGGCCAGTATGGGCATCAGTGTTTATCCTTCGGATTCGCTGGATGCGGATACATTGGTAAAGAATGGTGATACAGCGATGTATCGGTCCAAAAAGGCCGGGAGGGATACTTACCGTTTTTTTACAGCAGAAATGAACGCACGGGCGGTCCTGAAGCTGGACCAGGAAAACGCGCTGCGGAAGGCGTTCGAGCGTAACCAGTTCGTCCTTCATTACCAGCCGAAGGTGGAGCTGATCGGCGGTAAGATCACTGGGGTAGAGGCGCTGATACGGTGGGACCGGCCGGGTTATGGTTTTACTCTACCTTCCGAGTTTATTTCCATCCTTGAACAAACCGGGCTTATCAGTCTGGTAGGAGCGTGGGTCATAGAAACTGCTTGCAAGCAGATCGCCGAGTGGAGAGATATGGGGGTCGGGGAAATATCAGTCTCGGTAAACGTGTCGGGAAGGCAGTTTTCGCAAGCTACATTGAATCAGGATGTTGTCCGGTTCATAGAGGAAAATGGCGTGCATCCCCAATTGCTGGAGTTTGAGCTACAGACGGAAAGAGCGTTGAGGCAGAACAGTATTGATTCGGATCTGCTGGAGCTGGAGTTGACCGAAGGATCGGTGGCGATGCATGCCAGGAAAATGATTGGAATTCTCAAGAGATTGAAGAAGCTCGGAATACGTATTTCGGTCGATGACTTCGGCACCGGCTACTCGAGCCTTGCCTACGTAAAGCGTTTTCCAATCGATGTGCTGAAAATCGATCGCTCGTTCATCACAGACGTCACCACGAATCCCGCGGATGCCGCAATCACAGGTGCAATTATCGATATGGCTCACAGTATGGATGTCAGAGTAGTGGCCGAAGGGGTGGAAACGGCTGAGCAGCTTGATTTTTTGCGCCAGCGGGGATGCGACGAAATTCAGGGTTATTATTTCGCGCGGCCGCTTCCTCCTGTCGAGATAACAGAGTTGCTCCTGAAACGCACTAGCCTTCTTACGCCAGTTCAGTTTCTTGCGTCCTGATCTTTCCGGATGACGCTCTGCCGCAGCTGTGAGCGGCTGTAGCCTTATATTGTTCTTCCCTTGTTTGGGCTCGCATGCGCTTTGCTTGTTTGGGTAGTGGATCACGTGGAAACGGCCTTGTGGTCGAGGTAGGCAAAACTCGCCTATTGCTGGATTGCGGATTTACCCTGAAGGAAACCGTCCTGCGCCTGTTACGGCTCGGGATCGAGCCCGATATGATCAGTGGGATCCTCGTAACTCACGAGCACGACGATCATATTAGCGGGGTCGCGCGGTTTGCACGCAAGTACGGTACGCCGATATGGTTGACGTACGGTACTCTTCGCAGCGTGGAAAAGGCATTTGCCGGGTGGCCGGGGATTAAAATCATAGATGGCTACAAGCGCTTCGCTATTGGCGATATTGAGGTTGAGCCTTATCCCGTTCCGCATGACGCACAGGAACCCGCGCAGTTTGTATTCAGCAATGGCGCGAAGCGCTTGGGGGTGCTGACAGATGTGGGGTGTTCCACATCCCATATCGAAGCGACCTTAAGCAATTGCCACGGGTTGGTACTCGAGTGCAACCATGACGCCGAGCTGCTCGCCAACAGCGACTATCCGTGGAGGCTCAAACAGCGTATCGGCGGACGCTTTGGCCATCTCGAGAATACAGCCTCGGCCAATCTCCTGGCCAGCCTGGACTGCGGCCGTCTTCAGCATATCATTGCTGCTCATTTAAGCCAGAAAAACAATACGCCGCTGCTTGCGCGAACTGTCTTGAGCGGTGCGCTGAATTGTGCGCTGGATTGGGTTGGTGTGGCTGAGCAGGACCATGGTTTCGGATGGCGTCAACTCACTTGACCTGTTTCGACCGCAATTAAATAAAAAGCCGTCCTACAGGACGGCTTTTTTTTAAATGGTCCGGACTAAACCGCTATCATTATTTGGCTGCCGGGGCGCTATCCGCGCGTTACTTGGATGCTTCCGTACCTTTATCAGACGAGCCGCCAGCGGGTGGTGTTTCGGGAGCTGCGGGAGCCGCAGGTGTAGAAGGAGCGCCGGAAGCGGGGCTCGATTGCCCGGTTATTTTCGAGAAATTTGCCTTTTCCTGTTCGGGAAGTGCTTGACTTGGTTTGCCACAGGCGGTCAAGGTCAGTGCGGTCAAGGCAGCAGCGACAAGCATAAGTCTCATTCGTTTGATCCCTTTGATGGTGTTGAGAAAGAATAGAAAAGACGACAGTATATAACGAAATCGTCTGTTCCTTCAAGCCAGGAAGACTTGCCTCCAAGGCATTGGGCATTCTTTCAGCGAAGTATTGCGGCTCGGCAAGACGTGTATCCTTGCTCGGCAACTCAAGTGTTGATTTCTCCAGACAACAAAAAAGCCACCCCAAAGGATGGCTTTCATGCTTGCTTTGAACTGTTCTTAATGGCCTGCCGGAATGGCGCTTTGACCTTCCTTTATGGGATTGCCGTTCCCATCGAGCGCGTGCCCTGGGAGAACCGCTTTACCGGAGTATTCATCTTCGCCGCCGGGTGCGGCAGCGGTCTTGTCAGACGGAGTGCTCGGGGCAGCCGCAGAACTCGGGGCAGCCGGAGAACCAGCACGCGTCTCATCCAGGGTAGTGCCTTCTTCGGTTCTGGTTCCATATGTTGTCGAATTTTCAGGCAGGGCCTGTTTGGGTCTCCCACACGCTGTCAGGCTGACGGCCACCAGAGCGGCGGCGAGAATTGCATATTTCATTATAAGATCTTCCTTCCTAGAAAAATTAAAGGGGTTGTGCAGGCCACAGTATACAGCAAAACGACTTGAATCCAGCTAAATGTTCGATTTTAGCAGCTCAAGACGTTTGAGCGATAGCCGCATGTCAAACACAAGCTATCGCTATGCTTAGGAATGGGGCACTATTTGGCAGGTTCGTTCTTGATATCAGCGGAACCTGTAGCTGCTTTAGATTCTTCTTTGTCCAGTTCCTCGAATTTAGGCGCAGAATCACGCTCAGCCATGGCGGAAGGAGGAGGCTTATCCATGGGATGCTTCTTAATAGGTTCACACGCAGATAATGTCAGTGCGGCCAGCGAGATAGCTAGGAGCGAGAAGTATTTCATTATTCAGTCATCCTGTGATTCATCATATCATTTTAGTATAACAGAAAGCATTAGCCTCTACCTCTCTATGGTAGGTCCTAAAAAAATGCCGTCCCGAAGGACGGCTTTTTATAAAGCTTGTTCATTGATATTACTGCTTGGGTGGTTCTGTGGGAGCAGATTGTTGCTTTTGTCTGGCAGCGGCTTCAGCTTCAGCTTTTTGGGCTGCTTCGATGTCCGCATCGCTCACCTGTCCTTCACGTTTCTCCCAAAGGCTGGGTGGGTACTGGCCCGGTTTTCCTTCGCCGGGTTTATGTTCTTTCATTTGATCACATGCAGTAAGTGTCAGGGTCGCCAAGGCTATAACGAGGAGCGAGTACTTCATCTTTTTAATCTCCATAATAAAGAAGTTTATAACGTACCGACTAACGACTATTAAATAACTAATAAACTTTTATAAGCGGGTTTCGGCCATTCGAAATCCGGGAGGACGATATCTGAATAGCCACTATCTTAATAGCAGAATTCAGAAATGTTGTCCAGTGGTTATGCCTCGGAGCCGTAATGCCAGCGGTAAATCGGCTGGGGACGTGCTTTCCCGGTTCGGCGAAAATCGCTAGCTCAGCATTATACTCCATGCATTTCAAACTTTGGCGGGGAGTCAGATTTTCGGATTCATCAACCAAAGCAGGCCGTTGAAGACCCTTCCATTATGCAACGCCAACAACCTTCTTGAGCCGGTTCGTGCGGTCCGCATGGCTAAGGTGCAGCGGGCCGACAAACAGCCACTACTGTGATCTCTCCTCTTTGTCTGCCGCAAAGATTACATACCCGTCGAGGTACCATTGATAGAGCAACAGGAGCACCTCCTCATCAATGGGTTTAGCGGTTCTTAATTCATGATGATCAGCAAGTGTTTCCAGTAACCGGCGCCCGGGGCTTCCAACACTACAACGTTCGCCGTTCAGAAAGAAGGTTTTCGCCTTCCATAACATCCGGCTCTTAAGGTCGAGTTCCAGCTTATCCCGTTCGAGGCGACGTGCGAATTCTTGCTCGCCCATCGGTAGCGACGGCGGTTCAAAAAAAACGTGAGGCTTAGGCTCGGTAAGATATAGTCCCATAAATCGCTCTACATCCACACGACCCCATCTGATTTTGTCGATTGCTGCGCCAGCCTGGCGGAGCATAGCCTGGCTTATCTGCCCGGGGTGGGTTTGAAGTTTCAGGTCCGGGTCCTGATACATTCCATTGACACTGCTATGGTCCTGCAGGTAAACAAGAAACTGAGTCGCAAGTTCCTGGTGCGAAGGCGCCCGAAACCCGATGGAGTAGGTCATGCAGGCATCTTTTGCTATCCCGTTATGCGCATAGCCGGGCGGCAGATACAGCATGTCCCCGGGTTCGAGTAGCCATTCCCGCTCCGATCTGAAATCCTGAAGGATTTTCAGCGGCGCATCCGCGACCAGTTCCTTGTCCTGTTGTGCCGAGATCTGCCACTGCCTGCGTCCCATACCTTGCAACAGGAAGACATCGTATGAGTCGAAATGCGGCCCGACTCCGCCACCTGCAGGCGCGTAGCTGACCATCAGGTCATCCAGGCGAGAGTATGGGATAAAATTGAATCTCAGCAATAAATCGCGGGCGGATGGAATGAAATGATTGACGTCTTGCACAAGCAAGGTCCATTGCGTCTTCGGAAGCCTTGAAAAGGCGCGGGGCGGGAAAGGGCCTTGTTTAACTTTCCATTTTCCTTTCGCCTGGGTAATAAGTCGTGATTGCGCAGCATCCCGGCAGGCAAGGTCAATAAGTTGCTCGCGGTTGAGCAAGCCCTCGAAGCCGGGCACTGCCTGCCGGATCAGCAAGGGTTTTTTCTGCCACCAATCCTTGAGAAATTTTTTGGGCGAAATGCCACCCAACAGTTCGAGTTTCATGGAGCTCTGTTTTCGCCGATAGGAGGGGCAGGGTCAGAGGTAGCGGGATAGCTGAGCGTGACAGCAGGCTCGGCGTTCTTTATTTTCCTCGCATGAACATCCTGTCAAGATCAGCGAGGCTGATCTCAAACCAAGTGGGTCTGCCGTGATTACACTGCCCAGCGCGCTCGGTTATCTCCATCTCGCGCAACAGTGCATTCATTTCGGGAATGGTCATTGCGCGATTGGCTCGTACGGCGCCGTGGCACGCCATGGTTGCAAGAACTTCGTTGCGCCTGCCAGTTAATGCCTCGGTAGCGCCAAATTCCCTGATATCATTGAGAATTTCGCGTATCAGGCCGACTATGTCCGCCCCCTTGAGCGCGGCAGGTATTGACCGCACCGCCAGCACGGTCGGAGAGAACGCTGATATTTCAAATCCAAGCTCTCTTAAAGACGCGCTGTTCTCGCCGGCTGTTGCAATATCCAGGCTATCTGCCTGAAATGTGACGGGAATGAGCAGTGGTTGTGTGGCAAGCGAGCGATTGTCCAATGCTGATTTAAGTTTTTCATACAACAGCCGCTCATGCGCTGCATGCATATCCACGATGACTAGACCACGCTCATTTTGCGACAGAATATAGATGCCGCGGAGCTGCGCAAGGGCAAATCCCAGTTGCGGTATTTCATCTTTGCTAGCCTCTTCCCCGGGGAAAACCTGTGCGGATCTGGAAGCCCCCGGGGCAGGGCTAAACAGGGCAGTATAAAACGCTTGTGGTTGTGCCGCGACTGACGGTATGGGTCGGATTCGAGGCAGCAGTGACATTACGCCCTGGTGCGCATAGGTGGAGAGGCGAATGTCTTTTTTTTCATCGGTTTGCCCGTCTTCCTGCCGACTGCTTCGATTATCCTGGCTTGCAGCCTGAACTTGGGCGCCGGTTGCAGGTCCGGCTACCGTCGACGCCGCGCTCGGCACGGACAGCGCTTTGTCGATTACATGGAAGACAAACTGATGCAATGCGCGTGGATCCCGGAACCTCACCTCGATTTTGGTCGGATGTACGTTTACATCCACGGCTTCAGGATTTATTTCCAGAAAAAGCACAAACGCCGGGTGGCGGTTCAGGTGGAGCACGTCGCGGTAAGCTTCGCGCAGGGCATGAGAGATAAGCTTGTCGCGCACAAAGCGCCCGTTGACAAAAAAATATTGGGTGTCGCGTGCGTTTCGCGCATAAGCGGGCAACGCTGCGACGCCCCATAACCGGATATCGGCGGCGTTTTCCTCCACAAAGACCGACGTCTGGCTGAATTCATCACCGAGGAGCGCGCCGATACGCTTCCGTATATCTGCCGGATGCAGCTGGCGTCTCACTATCCCGTTGTGTTGCAGGGTGAAGCCTATGCCGGGGCATGAAAGGGCGATTCGCTTGAATGTTTCGTCGCAATAGGAAAACTCCGTGGCCTCTGTCTTGAGAAACTTCCGACGGGCGGGGGTATTGAAGTAGAGATCATGCATCTCCACGGTGGTGCCGCGAGCAAGCGCGATCGGAGCGGGCGACGATATACGGCCGCCTTCCGCCTGCACTTTCCAGCCGTGTTTTTCCTCTCCGCTGCGGCTTGCGAGGGTTAGCCGGGAGACGGCTGCAATACTGGCAAGCGCCTCGCCCCGAAAACCCAGGCTCGCCACCTGTTGCAGATCGTCGAGGCTGCAAATTTTGCTGGTAGCATGGCGGGCAAGTGCGAGCGCGACGTCGTCCTTCGGTATCCCCTGCCCATTATCCGCAATACGAATGAGCTTTATCCCTCCCTGAAGCAGGTTAATGTTAATTTCGGTTGCCCCGGCATCCACGCTGTTCTCAAGCATTTCCTTGAGAGCCGAGGCCGGACGCTCCACCACTTCTCCCGCTGCGATCTGACTTATGAGAAGATCGGAGAGTGGTTTGATCGCACTTGGTCTGATAGCGGTCATATGGTTATGCAGAGGCTGTGATCACTGTTGGGGTGACTCGCATTTTGCCCGAATTATCTATTGTTCATGAAGTGCGGTATTCCCTTTCCTTCATGGCCGCTGTTACAACTTCATGCGTGAGATGAGGGGCAAATATCTCGATGAAGTCGTAAACATATCCTCGAAGGTAACTGTTGCGGCCAATGCCGATTCGCGTCGTGCTTGGCTCGAACAGGTGGCTGGCATCAATGGATCTCAGGTGCTTATCGCGCTTCGGATCAAAGGCCATCTGCGCCAGGATACCTATCCCCAGCCCCAGCTCAACGTAAGTCTTGATGACATCCGCATCTATGGCGGTAAGCACGACGTTGGGAGTGAGTTTTTTCGTATCGAATGCCTGGTTGATTTTCGAACGGCCCGTGAATGCGAAGTCATAGGTGATGATGGGATACTGGGCAAGGGCCTCCAGCGTCAATTTCTCGAGTTTGAGAAGAGGGTGACGCGGTGGAACTACGACACAGCGATTCCACTTGTAGCAGGGGAGCATCACCAAGTCAGCGAAGAGTTCGATCGCCTCGGTGGCGATGGCGATGTCTGCGGAGCCCGATGTCACGAATTCGGATATTTGGGTTGGACTTCCCTGGCGTAAAATAAGCTTGACTTGAGGATATCTCGCCGTGAACTTCTTGATGGCGGTGGGAAGGGCATACCGAGCCTGGGTATGGGTGGTCGCAATGGTAAGCGCACCGGTGGCTTCGTTCGCAAATTCCTGCCCAACCTGTTTCAGGTTTTTTGCATCACGGAGAATTCTTTCGGCAATTTCAATGATGGCTCTTCCGGGAGGCGTCGTTTCAACAACCCGCTTGCCGTTACGCACGAAAATGTCCACTCCCAGCTCATCTTCCAGGAGACGGATTTGTTTGCTGATCCCCGGCTGGGATGTATGGAGAACCTCTGCCGCTTTCGATAAATTCAACCCCTGGTTTGCTACTTCACAGAGGTAACGCAGTTGTTGCAATTTCATATTCGGATCTTAAATAAGAATAGATTATAATAATCTAACATAATATTCTTTTGTGATATATATCGGCGTTGCTATGATGCTAGTTTCGCGGCATCATATAAGGCTACCTGCAGCGGCTCGACAAGATGTACAACATAAAGCAAGCCCGTAATTGACAACGCGGGCGAGCCCTGATTCTGGAGCAGTGAAGCAGGCGTTTTTGCCGGGTCTAGCCATATTGCCTTAATTTGCGGAGAAACATAGATGAGTCATTTAAATTATCTTGCTAACGATGAAGAGATCAACGCGTTCGATCAGGCGCTGAAGGATTATCAGGGTTTGCGCATGGATATGGATCGCTTCACCGCTAGCCGCCTGCAAATGGGAATTTATGGCCAGCGCCAGGAAGGCGTCAACATGGTCCGCATCAAGCTTCCCGGTGGACGGTTGAACGCGTCCCAGTTGAATGTTATCGCCGATATGCTGGAAAAATATGCGCGCCATGACGTCGTGCATATTACAACCCGTCAGGATATCCAGATGCATTATGTGCCTCTTGAAGATACGCCGGCCGTACTTCGCCATCTGGCCACAGCGGGATTAACAACCCGCGAAGCCTGCGGAAACACCATTCGCAACGTTACCGCATGCCCGTTATCGGGCGTATGCCCTCGTCAGCATGTCGACGTCACGAAGCATCTGGACGGCGCGGTACAGCATTTTTTACGCAACCCGTTGACTCAGCAAATGCCGCGCAAATTCAAGATCAGTTTTTCGGCCTGCGAATCCGATTGCGCGCAAGGCATGATGCACGACATGGGGATTGTCGCGGTTCGCAGTGGCGATCGCTTCGGTTTCAAAGTTCTGGCTGGAGGTGGTCTTGGGCATAAGCCGCATGAGGCTATTCTCGTGGAAGAATTCATTGAAGAAAAGGATTTGCTGATCGTTATGGAGGCGATCATTTCCTTGCACAACCGCTATTCCGATCGTGTCAAACGCGCAAAATCCCGGATCAAGTTCCTGGTCGACAAGTTTGGACCCGAAGGGTTTATAGAGAAATACCGTGAAGAACTGGCTCGCACAAAAGAAGCGCTGGCGGCTCAGGATTATCCAAAGGGCGACTGGGATGCCGGGTTGGACAGTGAAGTGCCCGGCATGGGAGCGCCAAGGCATGTCTTTGCGCAGAAGCAGTCCGGTTACTACGTTTTCCCCATCAGCGTGCCGATGGGAAATTTGAACGTTACTCAGTTACGGGGTCTTGCGCGGATTGCGGAGGCGCACCACCTGGAAGAAATCCGGGCAACGCAGGATCAAAATATGTTCCTGCCTAATATACCCGAGGCTAAGATCGATGTGCTGCGGACGCAGTTGGCCGAGCTGGGCCTGGGTGAGCCGAGGGCGGGAGATGATGTCGTGGCATGCCCTGGCACCTCGACCTGCCGACTTGGGATCACCTCGAGCACCGTCCTCGGGCCGAAATTGAACGGCGGGCCGAATGATCTTAAAATCCGTGTTTCAGGCTGCCACAATGGCTGCGCCCAACCAGAGGCAGGGGATATCGGTATTTATGGCGAAGGGAAGCGGATGCATGGCAAGCTCGTGCCACACTATCAGACGTACTTTGGGGGTAATGCCATGGCGGGTGGAGCGCTGGCTATCAAAGGTCCTTCGATACCATCGGCGAGGATCGAAACCGCAGTGGAGCGTATGAAGACGAGTTATGCATCAAGCCGGATCCTGAATGAAACATTTTCAGCGTGGATACGGCGGGTTGGTAAGGACCATCTCACCTCCCTTTTGGGCGATTTGACAGAAGTCAAACCGGAAGAGCTGGAATCAGTATTGCGAGATCATGGCAAGGATGCGGACTTCAAGGTGCTACAACTCGGTGGCGGAGAATGTGCAGGCGTAAGCCAGGTGAAGATCGGCTCAAGCTTTTTCGAGGCGGCCCATGAGCGGAACTACCGGGATGCGCTCAAGTTTCAACGAAAATTCGAGGATTCGGTCAAATGCGCTGAGGAGATTGCCCGCTTGATCGGCCAGGGGGTATCTGAATTGCTCGGAGGCCAGAAGTTCGAGGATTTAGTGCAGCAATCGGAAGAGCTGCGCCGAGTATTGCCAACCAAGCCGCGCCTGTCGAGGCAGTTGGCAAAATTTGCCCAGGATTATGCGTCCCCTGCAGTCGAACTGAACGACGCGCGGCTCACCGAGTGGTTCACTGAACTTGATGCGTGGACCGTGGAAGCCGCCGAGTTTTGCCTCGGTTTCGACCGTCAGCTCGATCTTGCCGGTGCGCTGCCGTTAAAAGCCTCAGCCCAAACATCGCTGTTGCAACGGGCTCCTTCGTCCGCAACCGCTTGAGTAACAACATTTGAATTCCCATTGTCGATCGTACCGGACGTATGACTCTGGATCACAAGATCACTGAAGTTCGGAAATTATTGGATAAGGTGCAGGCAGACCATTCGCCGGCCGCCTTTGCCAACAGCTTTGGCGCCGAGGACATGGTGCTGACCGATCTTATTGCGCGGTATTATCCTGGCATAAGCATGTTCACGCTGGATACCGGGCGCCTTCCGGAAGAGACCTACAGGCTCATGCAGGAGGTGGCGGACCGCTATGGAATCCGTGTACCCGTGTATTTTCCCGATCCCGCCGCGGTGGAGGCATACGTTGCCACGCATGGGCCCAACGGATTTTATGACAGCGTGGAATTGCGCAAAAACTGCTGCCATATCCGCAAGGTGGAACCGCTGAGGCGAGCCCTGCGCGGGAAGCGTGCCTGGATCACCGGTCTGCGCCGCGACCAGGCGCCGACCCGAAAAGATCTGGCTCAATCGGAGTTCGATGCTGACAATGGCCTTCAGAAATTCAGTCCCTTGCTGGACTGGAGTCTGACCGACGTTTGGGCATATCTGAAGCAATTCGATGTCCCTTACAATGCGCTGCACGACAAAGGCTATGCGAGCATTGGTTGCGCCCCTTGTACACGGGCCATTACGCCCGGTGAGGATATTCGAGCCGGTCGGTGGTGGTGGGAAGACCCGGAAATCAAGGAGTGCGGTTTGCATCCGGGCAGGCGGAACGCCTCCGCATCGCTTTCTTCCCTCAGGAAACCCGCGGGACAATCAGCTTCTTCAGATCAAGGCCGAAGAGATGGAAACGAGCAGCACGACCGGTCTTTAGTAGAATCGTAAAACTGTTACAGCTAGACATGGATATTATATTGAATAATGTTGAAGAGCTTACGACGCCGGTTCCGGGTTTCATCATGAAAAACGAATCCATGGTCAAGGACGAATTGATGGCCAGCAGCGAGTCGATGGCAAAGAGTGAACAGATACCTGAGAGCCAGCCAATAGCCATCAGGCGCCGTGCTGCACGACAGTTAGGGCACCTCGATGCACTGGAAAGCGAAGCCATCCATATTATGCGCGAAGTGGCCGCCGAGTGCGCCAACCCGGCTTTGCTTTTCTCGGGTGGCAAGGACTCCATCGTCTTGTTGCGATTGGCGGAAAAAGCATTTCGTCCAGGTCGTTTTCCATTCCCCTTGCTGCATATCGACACAGGGCATAATTTTCCCGAAGTGATCGATTTTCGCGACCGACGTGCCCAACAATTGGGCGAGCGGCTAGTTGTGCGCAGCATGGAAGACTCCATTCGGAAGGGTAGGGTGGTCCTGCGTTCTGAGAATCAGAGCCGTAACGCGTTCCAGTCAGTTACGCTCCTCGATGCCATTGCGGAGTTCCAATTCGATGCCTGTATAGGCGGCGCGCGCCGTGATGAAGAAAAGGCCCGAGCCAAGGAGCGTATATTTTCGTTCAGGGATGAATTTGGCCAGTGGGACCCGAAGAACCAGCGTCCGGAACTTTGGGATCTGTACAACACACGCGTCCATCCTGGCGAGAATATCCGTGTATTTCCCATCAGCAATTGGACAGAACTTGATGTTTGGGAATACATCTCCCGCGAGGAGCTGGAGGTGCCAAGCATCTATTTCGCACATGTCCGCGACGTAATCAGGCGTGGTAACGGCCTTTTGCCGCTGTCTCACCTGGTGCAGCCCAAGGAAGGGGAGCAGGTGGAAAACCTTGTGGTTCGTTTCCGCACAGTGGGAGACATGAGTTGCACCTGCCCTGTGCAGTCGAATGCGGTCAGTGTTGGCGAAATTATTGCGGAAACCGCAATCACGAGAATCACCGAACGGGGCGCCACGCGGATGGACGATCAGACGTCGGAAGCATCCATGGAGCTGCGCAAGAAAGAAGGCTACTTCTGAAGCCCATCAAGGCAATTTAAGCGATTGGTATATAGCCCCCTACAACTTACGTTGAAAACTCATTTTGATCTGAAAATCCGCCACGCGGGCAACTGACACACGGGTAACTGAATTTGTCACCTTTAGTCATACAGTAGCGAAGGGTCTGTCATCCGGTACCTTCGCCGCGTCATCCCTAATGATAATGGTTGTCCCGTGTCAGGGTGACAGGGTAAGCAAAATTTGATAAGAGTTAAGTGAATATAAATGTCAGCCATTGAAAACATTTCGTTTGATCATACGCAGTTGTTGCGCTTCATCACCGCCGGGAGTGTGGATGATGGCAAGAGCACGCTGATCGGGCGTTTACTGCATGATTCAAAATCAATTTTTGAAGACCAGTTGAGCGCTATCTCGCACACGTCTCGCCGTCGGGGGATGGAAGGCGTCGATCTTTCCCTGCTTACCGACGGTCTGCAGGCGGAACGCGAACAGGGCATCACCATAGATGTAGCCTACCGTTACTTCGCTACTCCCAAGCGTAAATTCATCATTGCCGATACGCCGGGTCATGAGCAATACACGCGCAACATGGTGACCGGGGCGTCCACGGCCAATCTTGCCATTATTCTCATCGATGCGCGCAAGGGCGTGCTGACTCAATCCCGACGTCATGCCTACCTCGCCAGTCTGGTCGGCATCCCTCATCTGGTGGTTGCTGTTAACAAAATGGATCTGATGTCCTACTCGCGCGAGGTATTCGATCGTATTCGCGAGAGCTTCGCCTCCTTTGCGGAAGGACTAACGCTGAGCAACATCGCCTATATTCCTTTGTCCGCCCTGCACGGGGACATGGTAGTTGAGCGCGGGGATAATCTCAACTGGTATCAAGGCCCAACGTTAATGGATCTGCTGGAGAACGTTCCTATAGATCATGACATCAATCTTGAGGATTTCCGATTTCCCGTTCAATGGGTATGCCGTCCTCAAACAGAGGAGCTGCACGATTTTCGCGGCTATATGGGACGTATTGACTCCGGCTTCATCAGTGTGGGAGATGAGATAAAGGTTTTGCCCTCAGGGCTCAGTTCGCGTATCAAGGAAATCGTCACCTATGACGGCTTCCTTGATCGCGCGGTTGCGCCACAGTCCGTGACCCTTACCATTGAAGATCATCTGGATATTTCGCGTGGAGACATGCTGGTAAGGGCGGCGGAGGCTCCTCAGGTTACGAGAGAGTTTGAGGCGACGGTATGCTGGTTGTCAGAACATAGCCTCGACCCCCGCCGGAAGTATCTGATCAAGCAGACCACGCGAACCGTCAAGGCTCTGGTATCCCACATCGGCTATCGCGTAGACGTAAACACGCTCAAGCATGAGTTGGTGGAGACTTTGAAAATGAATGATATCGGCCGAGTGGGTTTCAAGGTGCAACAGCCCCTGGTCTGTGATCCCTATCCGCGCAACCATGCTACCGGCAGCTTCATCGTGATTGACGAGGCTAACAATAACACCGTTGCTGCCGGAATGATTTGTCCGCGGGAAAGCTGATCGGGCGGCCCCTTAACATCAATCTTGAATAACGGGATGTCTAAACGCCGAGCGGCATGGCGACGCCGCCCTGCCGCTTTTGCATTTCTTCTCTCTGAGCGGCGTTTGAAAGAAGGAACTTGCGTGGAACACCAGATTCCTGAAGCGGTCAGAACTTTAATGGTCATTATGGCCTGGGGCATCGTGTAGCAATTTTTTGACTTACCAATTTTTTGACTTACCTTTACCAACGATAACTCATCATGACAAGTCAATCACCGGTTCCATCTTCTGTTTCAACACCCGCGGTGATGTCTCCTCCGCTTGGATTCGACATGGCTTTCGCCGATCTGTATCGCCGCGAGGGCCTGGTCAGATTGGACCAGGCATTTCTGCATTTCCTGCAGGAAGGAGAACCTTCTCTTCGAGCCCGCCTCGATCATGGCCGCGCCAACCACGATAGCTTGGAGCGCAAGGCCGAATCTGCATTGCTTATTGAAATTGCTCCATGGATGGAAGATTTCATTGCACGGCTATTTGGCGTCGAGAAAGAGGTTGCCGAGCTTGCTGCGCGTCATCATGAGCTTGCGCCGCTCTACTCCTGCAAGCGGCAGTTTGTTCAGCGTCGGGCAATGAATAAGGTAAGCGATGCGGAAGCGGCAGCGGTCGACGGCCCGGCTCTGGAACAAGCATTGGCGTCTGAATTTCAGGCGCCCTTTTCGGAACTCGTTTTTGCCATCAGGGTAACAGACTGGCTATCGGACGAGAACGCGAATGAAGAGCGCATCAGAGCCGCCCTGCGCTATGCCGCCTGGGCGCTAAAAACGCCGGAAGGACGGGAACGCAACCGGGACGGTGTGTTGTTCAAGGCGCCTGCCAAGCTCGATTTCCTGAATCTTCTATCGACCGATGACGATAGCTCTGCCGGGTATACGGTTCACCGCCTCAGCCACATACGCCGCCGGGAAGGATTTGCGCTAACCGATCAGGGTACGGATCTGAAAGGCGCGCTGGATGAGGCCAACTATTGCATATGGTGTCACGAGCAAGGAAAGGATTCCTGCTCGAAAGGTTTCAAGGAAAAGCCGAAAACGCCCGATGAACCCCCAGCGTTCAAAAAGAGCCAACTCGGTGTGCTGCTCACGGGTTGCCCGCTGGAAGAGCGTATTTCGGAATTTCATAAGCTCAAGACGCAGGGGGTGGCGGTCGGCAGCCTTGCGATGATCGTGGTGGACAATCCCATGTGCGCCGGCACAGGGCATCGCATCTGCAACGACTGCATGAAATCCTGCATTTACCAGAAGCAGGAGCCCGTCGATATTCCGCAGGCTGAAACGCGAACGCTCAAGGATGTACTGGAATTGCCGTGGGGGTTTGAAATTTACAGTCTCCTCACGCGGTGGAATCCTTTGGATTTGCACCGTCCTTTCCCCAAGCCGCCGACGGGGCGTAAAGTGCTGGTTGTCGGGATGGGCCCCTCGGGTTATACCTTGGCGCACCATCTCATGAACGAAGGCCATACGGTGGTCGGCATAGATGGTCTCAAGATTGAGCCGTTGTCCCCGGAGATTTCCGGGGTGAACAGATCCGGCGAAAGGGTTTCATTTGGCGCCATCCGCAATACCGCCGACTTGGCCGAAAACCTCGATGAACGCATGCCAGGTGGGTTCGGTGGCGTTGCCGAATACGGCATTACTGTTCGTTGGGACAAAAACTTCCTCAAGCTGATCCGATTGCTGCTTGAGCGGAGAGAAGAGTTTGCGCTTTTTGGCGGGGTGCGCTTTGGCGGAACGCTCACTGCAGATGACGCATTTGCCATGGGATTCGATCATGTGGCCCTTGCTGCAGGAGCCGGGCGGCCCACCGTGCTGGATTTGCCGAATGGACTTGCGCGCGGCGTTCGCGCGGCGTCGGACTTCCTGATGGCATTGCAGTTGACCGGCGCGGCACAGATCAATTCGGTTGCCAATATGCAGCTGCGTCTGCCAGTGGTCGTCATTGGGGGAGGATTGACCGCTATCGATACGGCAACGGAAGCTCTTGCCTATTATCCCGTACAGGTCGATAAATTTTTGGGGCGTTACGAAATTCTTGCCGCCGTCCAGGGCGAAACGGTCATACGCAATGCATGGGATGAGGAAGAGCGAGAAATCGCCGAGGAATTCCTCAGCCATGCCCGGGCGATCCGTGCCGAAAGGAAGGAGGCGGAAAAAGAAGGGCGGCCTGCGCGTATTCTTGAGCTGCTACAGTCGTGGGGAGGGGCGACAATCGCCTACAGGAAACGGCTTATCGACAGCCCTTCCTATACATTGAATCACGAAGAAGTCGAGAAAGCATTGGAAGAGGGTATCTGGTTCGCCGAGGGTCTTACGCCGGTGCGCGTGGAAACCGACAAATGGGATCATGCGAAATCCGTGCATTTCGCGATACAGGCGCTGGATGAAGAAGACGATTGGCAACAGACCGGGCAGGCGGAGTTGCAGGCGCGCGCCGTCCTGGTTGCCGCCGGAACCCAGCCGAATACCGTGCTTGCTCGTGAGGATGATAAAAATTTCAAGCTGAACGGGAAGTATTTTTCCGCTTGCGATGAAAACGGCGCTCCCGTCAGCCCACCTCGCGCCAACCCGAAACCGGCAACGCCCAGCGTACTGATGAGTCGCAATGAAGACGGACGTTTCATCAGCTTCTTCGGTGATCTGCATCCATCCTATTCCGGGAATGTCGTCAAGGCGATGTCCAGTGCGAAGCAAGGCTATCCGGTGGTAAACGGGGTTCTGCAGCGTATTGCTCCGGCATCGACCAAGCCTGCCTGGCTGTTTTTTGCCGAGATCAACGGGCGGTTGCGCGCCACGGTGCATAAAGTCGAGCGTCTTACCCCGAACATCATAGAGGTCGTCGTACATTCGCCCATGGCTGTAGAACGTTTTCACCCAGGGCAGTTCTACCGCTTCCAGAACTTTGCCACACATGCAACCACCGCGGGAGAAACCAAACTGGCGATGGAAGGTATTGCGCTTACAGGAGCTTCGGTGGATGTGTCACGCGGACTGGTTTCGCTGATTGCCCTGGAGATGGGAGGTTCAGCGGATCTGTGCGCCAAGCTCAAGCCCGGCGACCCGGTTGTATTGATGGGCCCAACCGGCACGCCCACCGAGATTCCGTCCAACGAAACGGTCGTTTTGGTGGGTGGCGGACTTGGAAACGCTGTGTTGTTTTCAATTGGCGCGGCAGCGCGAGCCGCTGGATCGAAAATCCTGTATTTCGCTGGATACAAGAAGCTGATTGACCGTTACAAGGTTGCGGAGATCGAGGCCGCGGCGGACGTCGTGGTATGGTGCTGCGACGAGGCCCCCGGATTCCCGCCTTCCCGCGCGGGAGACCTGACCTTTGTCGGCAATATCGTGGATGCGATGGCCGCCTACGGCAGCGGCGCTTTGGGTCCACAGAAAGTTCGGTTGTCGGATGCAGACCATATCATTGCTATCGGCTCCGACCGCATGATGGCCGCAGTAGGCGCGGCCCGCCACAACAAGCTTCAGCCTTTTTTGAAAACGGATCACTTTGCGGTCGGGTCGATCAATTCTCCGATGCAATGCATGATGAAGGAGATATGCGCCCAATGTCTTCAACCTCATAAAGACCCCGAAACAGGAGAAGTCACCTATGTATTCTCCTGCTTCAATCAGGATCAGCCTCTTGATCAGGTTGATTTCAGCGGCTTGGCGTCGCGTTTGCGCCAGAACAGCGTTCAGGAAAAGCTGACCACGCGATGGATTCGTCATTGCTTGAAGGAATCCGGTCAGATCAAGGTTTAAGTTGAGATAGAGCGCCTGCTGGTTGCTATCCGGTCTGGCGGGCGGTTATCGGACGTCTTCCATAACGGTCCATGAATTGTCGCGCGTTGTTTCGGGGAATGAGTTTGTTCCTTGATCAAGGCAGTCAGGACGCCCATGTTCATTTATAATTCGAGCTTCGCCGGGGGCAGGGAGCGGACGGCCGGCCAGGCTATGCCGCGTTCACTTGAAGAATAAGCAGTTGGAAACATCAAGGGGAGATTATCGATGCAGATAGGCATTCCCGCGGAAACTCGCGGGGGAGAAACGCGGGTTGCGGCCACACCTGAGACGGTAAAAAAATTTACCGCGAAAGGTCTTCACGCCGTTTTCGTCCAGTCAGGCGCAGGTGCCGGCGCCAGCATTCCGGATGAGGCATTCCAGGAGTCCGGGGCGACCTTGGTGGGAAGCGCGGCGGAACTCTATGGCCAATCGCAGATTGTGCTTAAAGTTCGTGCCCCCGACGCAGCGGAGCTGGAATTGATGCGAAAAGATGCCGTACTCGTGGGTTTGCTTTCACCCCAGCATCCGGAAGGTATCGAAATGCTTGCGCGTCATGGGCTGACCGCCTTTGCGATGGAACGGCTGCCGCGCATCTCGCGCGCTCAAAGCATGGACGTTCTGTCATCCCAAGCCAATATCGCAGGCTATAAAGCGGTGCTAATGGCGGCGAATGTCTATCAGAAATTCTTTCCGATGCTTATGACGGCGGCCGGAACAGTGAAGGCGGCACGGGTGCTCGTTCTTGGCGCCGGGGTGGCGGGTTTGCAGGCGATTGCCACGGCAAAGCGGCTGGGCGCCGTGATCGAGGCTTTCGATGTGCGCCCGGCGGCCAAGGAGCAGGTGGAAAGCCTCGGCGCTAAATTTGTCGAGGTTGCGCTTAGCCAGGAAGAAAAAGCGCAGGCCGAGACAGCCGGCGGTTATGCCCGGGAAATGTCCGAGGATTACAAGCGCCGCCAGGGCGAACTGGTGCATCAGCGGGGGGCTGCAGCGGACGTCATCATCACGACAGCGCTAATTCCTGGCCGTCCAGCCCCGGTTTTGATCAAGGAGGAGACCGTTCGCGCAATGAAGCCTGGATCCGTCATCGTCGACATGGCGGTGGAGGCGGGAGGAAACTGCCCTTTATCCGAACTGGACAAGATAGTGGTCAAGCACGGCGTGCATCTTATTGGCATCGCAAATCTTCCCGGCCTGGTGGCAACCGATTCCAGCGCCCTTTACGCCCGAAATTTGATGAATTTCCTCAACCTGATGCTGGACGCGAAGACAGGCGAGTTCAAGGTGAACCGTGAAGACGAAATCGTCGCGGGTACGCTTGTGTGCGCGGATGGGGAAGTCGTAAGGAAAACCTGAAACCTCCACCGCTGAAGCAACCCAACCGGCTCGGTTACCTGCTTTCGCGCCGAATTTATTAATTCCCGTTTGTTATAGCCACGGATGAGAAGGAGCGGCCATGATTGGCGAAGTTGATCCAACCATTATCAATCTTACTGTTTTTGTACTGGCGGTGTTTGTCGGTTATCACGTCGTATGGAACGTGACGCCGGCCCTGCATACGCCGCTCATGTCTGTCACGAACGCGATATCAGGGATCATACTGGTGGGTGCGATGCTGGCAGCCGGGCCAGCTGAAACCGATTGGGGCGTGTGGCTTGGGGCGGTGGCGGTAACACTGGCCGCGATAAACGTTTTCGGCGGATTCCTGGTTACACAGCGCATGCTGGAAATGTTCAGAAAAAAAGATAAAAAGGGAAGTCAGTAATGTCTGCAAATACGGTCGCACTCGCGTATCTGATCGCGTCGGTTTTTTTTATCCTTGCGCTGAAAGGTCTGAGTTCTCCGCTAACCGCTCGCCGGGGCAATCTGTTCGGCATGGTGGGAATGGCAATTGCCGTCGCCACTACCCTTACGATCACCAAAAACTGGGCGCTGATACTTGCCTGCATCGCCCTTGGCGGCGTCATCGGAGCCATCGTTGCTCGCCGCGTGGAGATGACGGCAATGCCGGAGCTGGTGGCCTTCATGCACTCCCTGGTTGGCCTCGCAGCGGTTTTCATCGCTATCGCTGCGGTAAACAACCCCGTTTCATTCGGATTGCCTGCCACGCTGCCGATGGGCAGCAAACTGGAGCTGTTTCTTGGCACCTTCATTGGAGCGATGACGTGGTCCGGCTCGGTCATAGCCTTTCTGAAACTGTCGGGCCGCATGAGCGGCGCGCCGATCACCTTCAGCGGCCAGCATATGGTCAACCTGATCCTTGCAGTCGTGATGGTGGCTTTCGGCCTGTGGTTCTTTTTCAGCGAGACCACCAACTGGACAGCTTTCGCGGCAATGACCACTATCGCCTTCGTGCTTGGCTTTCTCATCATCATACCGATCGGGGGGGCGGATATGCCCGTGGTCATTTCGATGCTGAATTCATATTCCGGCTGGGCGGCGGCCGGCATAGGCTTTTCGCTCGGAAACCCCATGCTCATCATTGCAGGATCCCTGGTGGGCAGTTCAGGGGCGATTCTCTCCTATATCATGTGCAAGGCGATGAACCGTCCGTTCCTGTCTGTCATACTCGGCGGTTTTGGCAGCGAGGGAGGTGCCGCGGCGGCGACCGATCAGGCGCAAAAAACCTACCGCAGTGGCAGTGCCGACGATGCCGCATTCCTGATGGGCAATGCCGACAGCGTCATCATCGTGCCTGGCTATGGGCTGGCAGTTGCCCGGGCACAGCACGCAGTAAAAGAACTGGCCGAAAAGTTGCACTCCAAAGGGGTTAACGTGCGTTTCGCGATCCATCCCGTGGCGGGGCGCATGCCCGGTCATATGAATGTCTTGCTCGCGGAAGCCGAAATACCCTACGAGCAGGTGCTCGAAATGGAAGAGATCAACAGCGATTTTCCAAATACCGACGTGGTGCTGATCCTCGGCGCGAACGACGTTGTGAACCCCGCGGCGAACGTTCCGGGCAGTCCCATATACGGGATGCCCATTCTTGAAGCCTATAAGGCACGCACGGTAATGGTGGTCAAGCGCAGCATGGCGGCCGGTTATGCCGGCCTGGACAATGATCTGTTCTATATGGACAAGAGCATGATGGTGTTTGGAGACGCCAAGAAGGTCGTCGAGGGTATGGTCAAGGCGTTGTAAGGGCACTGTTGTACGGGGTGTGTGGTACGGTTATCGGGCGACCGCAGAAATCTATACGGGGTCCTTGGCAATCGGAGGCTGACCATCGTTAACACTGGTTTTCAAATGGGGCAAGCGGGGAAGCGAATCAAGGAATAAATTCAACGTTGTTACACGTCCTGCCCGTTCTATTCAGTTCGACGGCCCATGGAGCCGCCTTGGACGAGCCGCTTTAGAAGGCCGCTTTGAAGGAATTTAAGCGGCGGGAGGAGTATTTTCCAGAAATCTGAAAGGCGGCTGGAAGGGATTGTATACTTACAAAAAGTAGGGTTGTTTCCTCATCATGCAATTTCGCGTGGCATAGGCAATATTGCAAAGCTTATCCGCTGCTCGCATTGTCTAATTGTCCCGCACGGGAAGCTCTTCTCCAGCTATATGGCTTGCATCAACTGAATAAATAATGCTGATCGGACTACCGAAAGAAACCAAGGATCACGAAACTCGGGTCGGAATGACCCCAAGTACTGTGAGAGCCCTGACGCGTCATGGGCATCAGGTACGCGTACAGCGGGGTGCGGGTGAGGGCAGCTTTCTGGCGGACGAGGAATACCGGTCAGCGGGCGCCGTCATCGTTCCTGACGCTGAAGAGGCCTGGGCTGCGGAAATGGTGGTGAAGGTCAAGGAGCCGACCGCCCCGGAATATCGTTACCTGCATCACGGGATGATTCTTTTTACTTATCTTCATCTCGCTTCGGACAAAGCGCTGACCAACGCTCTTGTCGATAACCAGGTCACGGCTATTGGCTATGAAACAGTCCAGACAGAAGCAGGGAAATTGCCGCTTCTGACGCCCATGAGCGAAGTCGCGGGACGCATGGCGGTTCTCGTTGGAGCAACATATTTGCAAAGAACACAGGGCGGTCGCGGCGTACTGATGGGGGGCGTGCCAGGAGTCGAGCCGGCGAACGTCGCAATCCTTGGCGGTGGTATTGTAGGAACAAACGCTGCGCGTATGGCTGTGGGCTGCGGGGCACAGGTGACTGTCCTTGATGTGAATCATGATCGCCTTAAATACCTGGACGATATCTACCGCGGGCAGTTGCAGACACGTTTCAGTGACGAATACAGCATTGAAGAGGCGGTTTTCAGCGCAGATCTTGTTATTGGGGCGGTGTTGATTCCTGGCGGGCGCGCGCCATGGCTGGTTACTGCGGCAATGCTGCCCAACATGCGGAAGGGCTCGGTGATTGTTGATGTGGCGGTTGATCAGGGAGGCTGCGTTGAAACCTCCCGGCCTACCACACATAGCAATCCGACCTATGAGCTTGAGGGCGTCGTGCATTACTGCGTGGCAAACATGCCGAGCGCGGTTCCTCGCACGAGTACATTTGCCCTGAATATACAGACGGCAGTGTATACCGTACTTTTAGCGAACGAAGGGCTTGACGCGATCAGAAAAAACCGCGAACTGCAATATGGGCTGAACACGCATGCGGGTTCAATAACGTACCCCGCCATCGCGAGGGAATTCGGTATGAAATATACTGATCCGTTGCAGGCTTTGGGAATGGGTCGTTAAATATTGGAAGGAGGGAAGAAAGATGAAATTTAAATATTCGCCTTTTTTTGCCGCGTTGCTTGTCCCATTGCTCGCTGCCAGCCAAGTTGCTTCCGCCGGGGTGGACATAGTTTTCGATTATCAATATGACAGTTCAGGTTTTTTTACCGGTCCAAATAGCGCACGGCAAAATTTGTTGGAGTCTGCTGCGTCGGTATTCGAGAATCGCTTCGACGACAATCTGACAGCAATCACTTCATCTGGATCGAACCAGTTTAATACCCGCTTTTTCGAGCCGGACAACGGTAACGTCATCAGCATTCCGAACTTTAGCGTGGCCGCTGAAAAGGTCGTGGTTTTTGTAGGCGCTTATGATCTCGGCAACACGCTGGCTGAGGGCGGAACCGGGGTTTCCTCCAGTAGCGGCTCAGACGATTTCGTCGATAATGCTCGCAGCAGAGGTCAGGCTGGAGCGTTATCGCCCGTGCCGACGGATGTGGGACCGTGGGGTGGCTCCGTATCTTTCAATAGCAATATCAATTGGTATTTCGATAACGATACCCGCACTGATGAAGCTTTCTCCGGTAAATACGATTTTTATTCAGTTGCGATACATGAACTGGCCCATGTACTCGGCTTTGGCGCAGCCCCATCTTTTGAGAACCTGACTTCCGGGGGTGTCTTTACCGGCTCTACCGTTCATGACCTGCTTGGATACGATCCAGCTGTCGCCGCGGATGGCCATTGGGCGCGGGGACTGAGCTATCACGGGCAGGAAGTCGCGATGGGTCCGGATATCGCCGACGGCGAGCGGCATCGTTTTACCGAACTTGATTACGCTGCCATGAAAGATATCGGCTGGCAGGTTTCGGCAATACCAGAGGCGGAAGTTTGGTCCATGATGCTTGCGGGACTGGGTTTGCTTGGCTGGCGGCTGCGTACTCATGGCTCCACCCCGAGTGTAAAGCGCCACGCTTGAGTTTTTCGATGCCGTTGCGGTTTTGGTGACACGGAGGAGCTCGGCTGGTTGAGTGCGCTATAATCCTCATCTTAAGATCATGCTGAAGCAAAGTTTCCTTAACGTTAATTTTTGCCTCTATCCGGATTAAGAGTTCCCTCGAAAATCTCTCTTTCATGGCGCGGCGCAACGCCGTAGTCAGAAGGATTGTCTTCATAAATCCTGGGCTGCAATACTGCCCTGCCGCGCTTGCACTGCCTGCGGGGGGCTGGTTTTTTTCCCTAGCGGTAATTTTTTGCCATGACCCATGCCCCATAGTCTCTCCCTGATAACTACCATTGCTGCCAGTTTCGGTCTCGCATTGCTTATGGGGCTGATTGCCAACCGGCTGAAACTCCCGGTATTGGTGGGGTATTTGACAGCGGGGGTAATCCTCGGATCGAACACGCCGGGTTTTGTGGCGGATATGGAACTGTCCGGGCAATTGGCTGAAATTGGAGTCATTCTGCTCATGTTCGGGGTCGGGCTCCATTTTTCCCTGGATGATCTGCTGGCGGTCCGCCGTATCGCTGTGCCTGGTGCGCTTGTACAAATTGCAGTGGCCACCGCGTTCGGAGCCGTTATGGCCTTCTCCTGGGGGTGGAATACCGGGGCCGCGATCGTGTTTGGTGTCGCGCTTTCAACAGCAAGCACAGTTGTGTTGCTTCGTGCCCTGGAGCAACGAGGATTGCTCAAATCGGTCAACGGATCAATCGCGGTCGGCTGGCTGGTGGTTGAAGACCTTGCGATGGTCCTGGTGCTCGTTCTGCTCCCTCCGCTTTCGGGGTGGCTCGGTGCGCATGGCGAATCTACTGTTGAAGTCTCCGGTTCGAGCCTCGTAATTACTCTCCTGCTTACATTTGGCAAGGTGTTCGTTTTTATTGCCCTGATGCTTGTCGTTGGAAAACGGGTTTTCCCCTGGCTCCTTTGGCACGTCGCCAGCACCAATTCGGCGGAACTCTTCATTTTGAGTGTCATCGCGGTAGCTATAGGCATCGCTTTCGGATCCGCCATGCTCTTCGGTGTTTCCTTCGCTCTTGGCGCCTTTTTTGCCGGAATGGTGATGAGAGAGTCCGACCTGAGCCATCGTGCCGCCCAGGAATCCTTGCCGCTGAGAGACGCTTTTTCCGTGCTGTTTTTTGTCTCCGTTGGAATGCTGTTCGACCCGCATGTACTGATTGAACAACCCATGGGTGTCCTGGCGACAATCGGCATTATCATTGTAGGAAAATCCCTGGCTGCCTTTTTCCTGGTGCTTCTCTTCCGCTATCCACTGAATACTGCGCTCACAGTTTCGGCGAGCCTGGCGCAGATCGGCGAATTTTCCTTTATTCTCGCTGCGCTTGGCGTATCACTTGGCCTTCTCCCTGTCGAGGCGCAAAGCCTTATAGTCGCTGGGGCGTTTATATCCATTACACTCAATCCCCTCGTCTTCGGTGTGATCGAACCGGCTCAAGCATGGATACGGTCGCGCTCTACTCTCGCTCGCATCCTTGAGCGTTCAGCCGATCCGCTGGCGGAATTGCCTACAACGGTAGCGTCGAGCTATGTTACGAGCCACGTCGTACTAGTGGGTTATGGTCGTGTCGGCCGGCGTATTGCCGAAGCTCTCGCTGGAAAAAGTGTTCCGTTTGTTGTAGCCGAAGAGAACCGCGAACTCGTTGAAGGCTTGCGCAAGCGAGGCGTTCACTCGGTAGCGGGTGACGCCGCTGAGCCGGCGGTGTTGATACAAGCCCATGTTGCTCGGGCCGCCATGCTGGTTATCGCGGTGCCTGATACACTGCGCGCGCGGCGTATGATTGAAATCGCGCGCATGCTCAATCCTCCAATTCAGATTATCGTTCGTACCCATAACGAGGAAGAAGCTGCGCTTCTACAAAAAGAGAGCGATGCCACGGTATTTTTGGGAGAGCACGAGCTCGCCTTGAGCATGACCCGTCTGGTGCTGGAAAAAATAAGTGCTTCACCCGATGCATAGGGAGGGGCTTGGGTAAAGCTCGGGTAAATTCAGGGGACACTGCTAAACCGTCAGACCGACCATCTATTCAATCAGAAGGAGACACCGCAATGGCTGACAGGATCACTATTTATCAGAAACCGACATGCAGTAAATGCAGGGCCACGCTCAATCTTCTCAGAGAGAGCGGGAAAGAGTTCGATTCGGTCAATTATTATGAAACGCCTCTAACCGCCGGACAGCTCCGCGAACTGCTCGATAAACTGGCATTGCCGGCGCGGGCGATCCTGCGCGTTGATGAGCCATTGGCGCGCAGCCTGCAGCTTGAGGAGCGGCAGGTTTCGGACGACGAATTGATCAGAATAATGGTGGAAAATCCCGACCTGATTCAGCGTCCGATTGTCGTTCGTGGTGACGATGCGGTATTATGCCGCCCCCCGGAGAACGCCATGAAATTGCTGTAATGATGGCGGTACGTGCATCATTACAGTTCCGGCTTGCCCCCGCGTTATTCGCCAATAGCGGGATATTCGTATAAAGTAACCCGTTTGTTCGCCAAAGCCCCGACGGAAAACATATCGCCTGTACTCAGGCCTATTTTCAAGATAATCAAGGTACAAGGATGGTATTCAAAAATTTGATCCAGAAGTTGTTTAAAGGGTGGTACTCAAAGGATGTGGCAGGGATCGTGATGAACCATGAGCCTGCTGGTTTCACCGCTAAAAAAGTGAGAAGCCTCGCCGTACTCGTTGCTTCGCTTGTCCTTGCGGTTCCGGCGGGGGTACAGGCGACCCCGGCCCAGGATGAATGTTCGGGATGCCTGTGCGCGGGCAATCCCTGTAAACTGTGCCCATTACCACCTGTCAAGAATGGCAGTCAGATTTCACAGGAGTCGGATACCTGCAGGAAAATTCAGGAGAAAGTTCCCCCGGTTACCAAGCAAACGGAACCCAATCAGCATTACGCGATCCTGAACAGGTCGATAATGGAGTGCGTCAGAAACGGGGGGGACGTACTGATGAACTCGCGGCGGAACGCTGAGTTTCCTTCCAAACATTATTGCAAGCCCTATATTCCCGCCGGCAAGGCAGACGTGAGCAAAGCGACTGATTAAGTCAAGGGAAAGCTAAGCAGAAAAATGATCGCACGCGCCGAGGCAAGGCATGAGAGCGTGGGAGAGGCCGCTTCTTCTTCCTGGTTGCGCCGCAATCCCAGCTCTTTCCTGAAGCTGATCCTGCTGGGCTTCGCCCTTGTCGGCTTACCTCTGATCATCGCGCTCATCAATAGCGCCCTTTCGATAGATCGCTTGGCCGACCATAGCCGGAAAGCTGTGTATCAAGCAGCACAGATTGCGCACAGCAGCCGCGCATTGGCAGATGAAATTGCCGCAATGGAACGTGCCGTACGGCAAACCCATATACTGGGCGATAATTCCCTGCTGGAAGGTTATTTCCGTGCTCATAATCAATTCGAAACCACCGCGGCAAGCCTTCTGGAGCTTTCTCTCCACATGGAACAGAAGGAGCTTCTGATAAAACTCCAGGCACTGGAAGCGTCGATCTTCGAAAAACTATCCATCGTGCGCCAATCTCCGGAAGAGCTTCGCAGTCTGATCGGAAATTTTGCATCGCTTCGGGATTCGGCGCGGACCTTCTCCTATCTGGGTCAATCACTCATCGAGCGGGAAGTAGGCGAGATGCAGGATATGGCCGGTTACGCCCGTTTCACCGTGGGCTGGCAACTTCTGGCCCTGATTCCGTTTGCAATCCTGCTGGCGTTCATGTTTTCGCTGCGGATTGCTCGCCCGATTCAACAAATTGATGAGGCTATACGAAACATGGGGCAGGGCAAACTGTCCAAAGCCATACATGTGGATGGGCCTCAGGACCTGGTGTATTTCGGTGAACGTCTGGACTGGATGCGCCGCCGCTTGTTGAAACTGGAAGAGCAGAAAACCCGCTTCTTGCAGCATGTTTCTCATGAGCTCAAGACGCCGCTCACCGCGATGCGCGAAGGTGCGGACTTGCTCGCGGAGGGCGTGGCCGGCGAGCTGAGCGAGGAGCAGCAGCGTATCGCAAACATTTTGTACAGCAACAGTATCCAGTTGCAGAGGCGGATTGAGGACTTGCTGAGCTACAGTGCGCTTCAAACCGAAAGGGCTGCGCTGATAAGGCATAAGGCAAACCTGAGGAATATACTTGAGGCTGTATTGCAGGACCAGAATCTGGCCGTCATGAGCAAGGGCTTGAGAATAGAAGTGTCCTGCCCGGAACTGGTGATGGACTGTGATGAACAAAAAATAAAAACAATCGTGGACAATTTATTATCGAATGCTGTGAAGTTTTCGCCCCAACGCGGCCGTATCAGTATTTGGGCGAACAAAATAGAAGAGTCAATCGTACTGAACGTTCTTGATGCCGGGGCAGGCATTGATGAAGCGGACCGCGATAAGGTATTCGAGCCGTTTTTCCAGGGGCGGCAAATGCACAACAGTCCTATTCGAGGCACAGGTTTAGGACTGTCAATCGCGCGCGAGTATGCGTTAGCGCACGGGGGCAATATCGAGTTGGTTCCCCAACCTGAAAGCGGCGCTCATTTCCGCCTGACCATCCCGGTTAGTGATCCGGAAGGTTCCGCATGAGCAAGCAACGTCAGGCACTCAGGATCGGGCTTGTTGTTGCGCTTGCACTGCTGACCGGATGTTCCACGATTCCAACGATTCCGCGGACCACGATTTCGACGATTCCCGAGCAACAGCCATGCGTGTGCCCATCCGCATCGCTGCCCCCGCCCCCGTCTGAATCAGCGGTGACAGGGCAGATGGACGACATGATGCAATATTATGAATCATTACGGAAGCTTCCTTCTCCTGAACTCGGCAAACTATACGAGCGGGTAAAGCAGAACTTCGCGCAGAATAAAAGCGATGCGAATCGTATTCGTCTGGTGCTTCTTTTGACCTTGCCGCAGACGTCTTTCCGTGACATCCCCGCAGCGTACAGTCTCCTTAACGAGTCGCCCCGCGATATCAAGGCAAACGGTTCAAACAGCTCAACCAGCTTACAAAGCTTCAGAAACCTCCTTGCAGCATTTTTGGCCGATCAGCAACGGCTAAGCCATAATGCGGAGGAAGCTTCGCACAAATTGAAGGAGGAGCAGAAGAGAGCCGATATGCTGCAGCATCAGATCGACGCTTTGAAAAGCATGGAAAAAAATCTCATTCTCATTCAACCTTAAATATCGCCAATGTCAGATTCCCATCCAAAAATCCTCATAGTTGACGACGACACTGATCTGCTCGAACTGTTGTCTATTCGTCTGACAGCCGCCGGGTATCGTGTCGATGCTGTGGAAAGCGCTGAGGCGGCTCTTAATTATCTGGACGTGAGCCGCCCGCAACTGGTCATCAGCGATATGCAGATGAGCGGCATGGATGGGATGGCCTTATTCGAGCATATACATCGCAATCTTCCGACTCTGCCAGTCATTATTCTGACTGCGCATGGGACCATCCCTGACGCCGTTGCAGCGGTTCAACGAGGGGTGTTCGGCTATTTGGCCAAACCCTTCGACAGCAAGACCCTGCTGGCAAATATCAGCCAGGCGCTGAGATTTGTGCAGGGCGCTGTAGTTCAGAACGACGTATCGCAGGCATCCTGGCGCAGGAATATCATTACTCAAAGTGCCGTGATGGAGGATATTCTTACCAAGGCGGGACTTGTTGCGGAAGGGGATGCGAGCGTGCTGATCTATGGCGAAAGCGGGGTTGGCAAGGAGTTGTTTGCGCATGCCATACACGAGGCGTCCAAGCGTCGCAATCATCCGTTTGTCGCGATAAATTGCGCGGCAATTCCAGAGCAATTGCTTGAATCCGAACTGTTCGGGCACGTCAAGGGTGCGTTTACCGGCGCGGTTCGGGATCATAAAGGATTGTTTCAATTAGCTGAAGGTGGAACGCTGTTTCTCGATGAGATCGGCGATATGCCGCTGCTGCTCCAGGTCAAACTATTGCGGGTCCTCCAGGAACGGAAAGTACGCTCTGTTGGTTCTGCACACGCGATAGCCATCGATGTCCGTATTATTTCGGCCACTCACCGTGATCTCAAGGCTGAGATTGCTGCAGGCAATTTTCGGGAGGACCTTTATTACAGGCTCGATGTGGTATCGCTGACAATTCCTCTCCTGTCTCAGAGAAGGGAGGACATTCCCTTGCTCACAAATTATTTCGTCAATATGTTTTCGGAGAGATATCAAAAAAACATAAACGGATTTTCTCCTGAAGCGATGGAAATGCTTGTGAGCGCCTCATGGCCGGGCAACGTCAGGCAATTGATGAACGTGGTAGAGCGATGTATGGTACTGAGCACCACCCCATTGATTTCAGCCGTGCTGGTGTATGACGCGATGCACAGGGAGGAGGAGCAGTTGGTTTCTTTTGAAGAGGCTCGCAAGAGCTTTGAAAGGGACTACCTGGTTCGCGTTTTGAAAATCTCAAGCGGAAATGTGACCCAGGCAGCTCGCCTGGCCAAGCGCAACCGCACGGAATTCTACAAGCTGCTCCAGAGATACCAGCTCGACCCCTCCGTTTTCAAACAGCCACACGGCTGAACCCGGCAAGACAATTTTCCCCAGCTGAATTCTATTTCAGATTACGCCCTGTATAGGGTTGCGTTCGTCCTCAACAAACCTGTGGCCTTTTCTCACCACGAAACCGAGTTCGGTCCACCATCGCACCATATCGCCATAGTCCTCTATGCCTCGCGAAAATGGCTGAATTTCGCCGGACTGGGTCACGACATCGACTGGGCGTTGAGCCGGCCACCATAGCTCGCCGCAAGCAAGAAAATCAGCTTGCCATGGCAACGCCATCCTCTCAGTCAGAAAACCAGGTGGAAGCGTCTCTTTGATGCGAAATGGCGCCCCATACGTGCCGGCTTGTGCGATGACATAAGTCACCTCGATGCCGGGAAAAAATGGAGCACCAATGCAGCCTTCAAGCGCCGCTCGGGTCAGCGCATCGGGCTGTTGCTCTAACGGCAGCTTTTCAAAGGGAATGGGTGTCGGTTCTCCTGACCAATCTGCGTGGAAATCACCTCTCGACCATTTTTCCATCATTGTGTACTGATACTCGGTCAAAGCGGTGTACTCGCCCTGCTCGGGATTATCCGGATCCAGCCCGCTATTCACTTTTGGCATCGCGGGAGGAAGCGGGGGCGGGGGAGTGTTGGGATCAACCCGAGTATTGGGTTTCATCAGCCACTTGAAAACACCTTCACGCGACGGCTTGGCTTCCTCAGACTTGTCCGCCAGCTTGCTGAGGCGCGCCTCGTTCAGAAAGTTGCCTGCATCACCGTGATAACGATTTGCGCGTTCAACCACCCAGTGGATCAATACTGGTCGCTTCAGTATCGGGTAGATGTCCCGGGTGAACGACGGCACGCCCTTTATCAGCCGCGGGGAAAAATTCCTGACCGCAACATTCAAGGCTTGGTCATACCACGTGGTGAAACTTTCTATTTCCGGCGCATAGGATGGCGGTGCGACAACGACCCAGGCCCCGCCTTCCGCTTTGATGGCCCTTTCGCCTCGGGCTTCTATCACAGCAGTGACTGGACCGTCGGAAACACCGTCATACCACCCATCATTGTTTGCGAAATTGTCGAGGCCTCGGCCAGTTGGGGATCCCGATTTGCCCGGGCCGCCCACTACGATCAGTCTGCCTTGCGCGTCGGTCAGTATTTGCCCAAGCACGACCTTTGCGCTGCCCTCCACATCGCCGTGTTTGATGAAATTGATTTCTCCAGCCAGGGGAACCGCGGGCGCGTTTTTGCCGGACACCGATTGCTGCAAAGCATCGATGATTAATCCTGCCCGATCGTATTCGGCATTCCTTGGCGGAGCGGAAAGGCCTCCCGGAGGGAATGTTCCACCAGAGGCTTTTCTGTTGACGAGATGAACGCTCCAGGTGATCTTCGTTTTCTCATCCAGGTGCACTTCATCATGAAGGGTTTCCTTGCCAAACTCATCCCGAGTGAATTTGTAGATTCGGAAACGAACACCTTGCGGTTTTATTTTTCCCTTTATATCCGCTCTTGTGGAAGCGTCACGGTAAGGCCCTTTTGGAACAACGCCGGGAGCCTCGGGCCCTAAAAAATAAGCTGTATCGCTATTTCCTATACGCGCAATTCCAACTGACGGATAAATCCGATAGATCGTTGCCATTCTTTTTTCCTCCACTTATAAGGAACTTCGGAACGGCCCTGCGGCGGTTCCGCACGGACTTGTTCCAGGGACTTCTCAATATAGCAAATACGCCCTGTTAGGGACATTATGGTTCGCTCCATTGTTGAGTTCCAGGATATCGGCCCGATGCCGTGGCGCGTGACCATAAAAGTTAACAGCGTGGGAAGGAGCTATGTGGGACATCGTACGGAATCGGCAGTGGCTGACGTATAAAAAGACATTTCCATTGTCAGTAAAGACTTTCCCCAACATGGCTAATTTTCAACGTGCAGAGACAAAAGCGGTGCGCATTCCGGCGGACGGAGTATCTCTTAATGCAGACCTGACAGTACCGCCAGGGGCAAGGGTAATGGTCGCATTCGCCCACGGCAGCGGCAGCAGCCGGCGCAGTCCAAGGAATCGTCACGTTGCGGAAACTCTCAATCGCTACAACTTTGCAACCCTGCTAGCCGATCTTTTGACGGAAGAAGAGGAAATCGTCGATATGCGGACCCGGCACCTGCGTTTCGACATCCCCATGCTGGCCAACAGGCTGGTCGATATCGCGGCATGGTTGCAGAACGAATCTCAAACAAAGGCATTGAAAATCGGCTGGTTCGGCGCGAGCACAGGAGCAGGCGCCGCCTTGATTGCCGCTGCGCGCCGTCCTGAAAACGTAATAGGAGTGGTGTCACGAGGAGGGCGTCCGGATCTGGCGGGGGATTATCTTCCCCAGGTTAAAGCGCCTGTGCTTCTCATCGTGGGGGAAAATGATCCTCAGGTGCTCGAGCTTAACGAAGCCGCGCTCGCGCGGCTCAATGTCCAGTCGAAGCTTGAAATAGTGCCAGGCGCGACGCATCTTTTCGAAGAGCCCGGTACGCTGGAAATTGTTGCTCGCCTGGCTGGCGAATGGTTTCAGCGACATTCCCCCGCGGGAGAATAATGAGCGCCCGGGATTGAACATGCTGATCGGTTCATTCTGCCTGGATGCCGGTGCCTGTTGTATATAACGTGAGGAATCAAGGATTAATTCGTATGCACAGTTCTTATATCGACGGTAAATCGATTGACCTGCTTGAGAGGCATGCACAGCCTCTGCGCGCCGTGTTCAGCGATTATGACAAACTAATACACGCGACGCGTGGAAAGAAATTTGTCCTCCTCGGCGAGGCGAGTCATGGCACGGCGGAATTCTACCGAACGCGCGCGGAAATCACCCGGCGGCTTATTGAAGAAGAGGGCTTCGACGCGGTCGCGGTCGAGGCTGACTGGCCGGACGCATATCGGGTCAATCGATTCGTGGCGCGCACCTCGGATGACGTGGATGCTGACGAGGCTTTGTCGGATTTCCAAAGATTTCCCACCTGGATGTGGCGCAACATGGAGATAAAAGACTTCATTGAGTGGTTGCGGGATTTCAATGAAAGAAAAAGGACGGGTAAAGCCATCAATGAGTATGCCGGCTTCTTTGGCCTTGACCTTTACAGCATGACCTCTTCGATTCACGCGGTGCTCGCGTACCTGAGCAAGATAGATCCAGTGGAAGCGGCGGCCGCGCGGGAGCGCTACGCCTGTTTGGGGCAGTTCATCAACGACCCGCAGGCATATGGTTATGCCTTTGCCTCCGGTCGATGGGATTCGTGTGAACAGGACGTGATCGAACAGCTCGTGCAGCTGCAACGAAAGGCGCGCATTTACATTGAAAGGGATGGTCCATTCGCCGGCAGCGAGTATTTTTCCGCGCTACAAAACGCCGAGCTGGTGAAAAATGCCGAGGAATACTATCGAGCATTGTTCAGGGGGCGGCCCAATACCTGGAATTTAAGGGATCGGCATATGTTCGAGACCCTGGAAAAACTGGCGGACCACCTGGAGGTGTGGCTGGGCCGAGAACCGCGGATTGTCGTCTGGGCCCATAACTCTCACTTGGGCAATGCGGCCGCGACCGATATGGCGCAGCGCGGTGAAATCAATATTGGCCAGCTTGTTTCTGAACATTACCCTGAGAAGGTGCTCCGTGTCGGCTTTTCGACCAGCCGTGGCACTGTAACGGCGGCTACCGATTGGGATGGCCCGGCCGAAACCAAAATCGTTCGCGAGCCGTTACCAGGCAGTTACGAAGAGATTTTTACCCGGCTCGAAAAGAAAAGCTTCTATCTTGATCTGCGCGGAACGGACCCGGTTGCCGACCTGCTGAGAACAAAAAGGCTTGAGCGGGCTATTGGCGTCATTTATCGCCCCGAGACCGAGCGTATAAGCCATTATTTTTACGCATCCTTGCCCCACCAATTCGATTTCATGATCCATCTCGATGAAACAGAAGCTGTAAAGCCTCTCCCATCGTTCATGCACAGGAGATCGGGAGAATTGGACGAGACATACCCGTCGGGGTTGTAGCTATCACCGATGAAGCTGCTTGCCCGGCACTCAGTATCGTCGCGGACTGCGCCCTTGCTTTTTCAGAAACGTGAACTATTTTCAAGATTACTGAGTGGCTCTTTAAGGAAATGAAAAAAAGTACCCCCGGCTGGTTTCTAATCCTCGCAGTCCTGCTAAGCAGCCTGCCAGCCACTGCGCAGGAAGGAAGCGAGCGCGGCGAGTCTGCCAGTCGCGCGGTCAATATCAATATTGGTAGTTCAGGGGGTGGCCTCGACAATAACGCCTTGCAGGACATCCGAAAATTGCTGGGAAAAGCAGTGGCTAGCGGCACGGTTGATGATTTCGTTGTCTTTAGTCCGAGAGTGGGTGGTCCCATCCCAATTGAAGGCGGGCTATCTGCTTGTGCCGAGAAAGGGTTTAACGCTTCAGAAACGAAATTCGCCGCGTTCGTCAGCCAGTTGCATTCCATCCACCCGCGGTCCGGGACCTTTCTCAATGTTGAGCTTACGGCAAAATGCGAACCGGCGGGCTCTGCCATTCCCGTCACTTGTGGCGGTATCGCGGGAAGCATGTGTCCCGGGGCGCAGCATTATTGTAATTTCGAGCCCGGTCAGTGCAAGTTGCCCGATGCGCAAGGCATCTGCAAAACGAGGCCGACTATTTGCACACGAGAATTCCGGCCGGTTTGCGGTTGTGACGGCAAAACCTACGGGAACGCCTGTACCGCAGCGTCTGCAGGAGTCTCGGTGGAGCACCAGGGGGAATGCAAAAAGACAGAACCACTGTCGTGCGGTGGAATCGCAGGACGTCCGTGCCCCCAGGGCAAAACCTGCGTGGATGACCCGACCGACGATTGCGACCCGAAACGCGGCGGGGCGGATTGCCCGGGCAGATGCCAGAGCAAATAACGCTCGTCCAGGCGGGAGCCATATAAGTATCGGGCTATGTTAAGTGGCGTACTGAGGTGCTTTCACTGAGGTGTTAAAACTTGTCTGGTTCGGCCGTTAGATTCGCTGTACCCGCCGATATACGCCGCTATCCTGGCTGACATTCCGCGAACAATGATCAATTCTATTTAACGATTTTCTTGGGAGGCTCACCTTGTCAAACATAGAATTAAGCAAGCTCGCCACTTTGCAAGAAGATATCGAGAACGATGTTAATTCTGTCGAGCGTCCTGAACATCCGGCCATGGCCGCCGTATTCCCGGCCGACGCGCATGAGCCGGGCGAGGGCTGTTACGTGATTTCTACCGGAACCTATTACCAGGCTGAGTTGAGCGGTTTTGGCGATCACAGCGATGAGGAAGGGCAGGAATGGGAGAGCGATGGGGGAGCGGCTGAGATATAAATATTCCGTCCCCGTCCCTCGTCTGCTGCCTGACGTCGCGCACGCGCAACTGCTGTACAAAGAGCAACAGATGGAGAAACAGAAGATGTTCTTTTTACTTTAAAGGAGGAAACCATGGCAAACATTGCTCGCCGTTCACCGTATGGAGATATCGCCCGCTTTGATCCATTTTTTAATATTGACGAGTGGTTCAAGGGCTTTCCAATGCGCCCTTTTGCCCAGGAAGCCGAGGCTGCTCCACAGATAAAGATAGACGTGACCGAAGACGACGCTGCATACCACGTACACGCGGAGGTTCCGGGGGTTAAAAAAGAAGACATCAAGGTGCAGATAGAGGGGAACCGGGTGACTATCAGCGCCGAAACGAAGGAGGAAAAAGAGGAAAAAGAAGGCGAGAGGGTGATCTATTGCGAGCGGCGCGTGGGTGCGGCCTACAGGACCTTTACCCTGGCAAGCGAAGTGGACGACACCAAGGCTGAGGCCAAGTATGAGAATGGCGTCCTGGAACTGACTCTCCCGAAGAAGGAAGGGAAGACAACCAAGCGGATTGAAGTGAAGTAGCCGCCTGATGCCAATGACATGCTGGTGAAACGGATCTTGTTCCATGTTGAGGTCCGCCGGCGTCGTCGACAAGGTCAACAGGTTGCAGATACAGTGAAAATAACGGGGCGGCGATGTAATTCCCTGGCGGGCCGACCGGCGCAGGTGGCATCCATTCCGGCGTTGTCCCGGCATCGGCTGACAAAGAAATCGAATTCGATGACAAATTCGAAAATGCTGGCGCGCAGATGGTTGGGAGAAGCTGCAAGCAAGGTCCCCATATAGAGGCTGGGGCCCGTACGGCCGCGATCGGGCTCTCACTAAAAAGTTAGATGTGATTAATACAATAAACAGGAGTTTAATATGGGCACGCGCACCACTTCTCCCCCCCAGGTTTCCACAGGAAACGCCTCGACACCATGCTCCAGGAGCGCGTGCCTGAAGATTCGTACAGGGCACGAACCAAGCCACCGGAGCCCAGCGTTTGCCCGCAATGCGGCGCCATCTTCAACGAAGGGCGATGGAAGTGGGGAGAGCACCCCGCGGGCGCGCACCAGGACACCTGCCCTGCGTGCCACCGTATAAACGACCAATGCCCCGCCGGCTTCGTCACCTTGAAAGGGGAATTTTTTCTGGCTCATCGTGAAGAAATATTGGAACTGGCGCGAAACGTGGAAAAGCGGGAACGAGCCGAGCACCCGCTCAAGCGCATCATTGCGACTGAAGAAAAGGACGGCGGGATGTTGGTGACGACGACGGATATTCACCTTGCCCGCGGGATTGGGGAAGCCATCCATGATGCATGGCATGGAGATCTGGAATTCCACTATAACCCGGGCGAATATTTGTTGAGAGTGACCTGGGAGCGGTAGATCGACCATAAGATCTGGCAGCGAAGCCGTTTGAACAGGCAAAAAAATATGGAAGAGGTCGTCGGCCGGGTAAAAAAAATAGTGCGGTTCGATTGTAAAACAAAGGGGAGGGGCTATGCCTATAGGTGAAATTTGCAACCGTGACGTCGTGGTTGTGCAGCGTAACGAGTCAGTGCTGGAAGCGGCTAAACTCATGCGGCACCACCACGTCGGTGACGTGGTGGTGGTTGAGGAGCGCGGTGGGCTACGTGTTCCGGTCGGGCTGGTTACCGACCGTGATGTTGTAGTGGAAATCGTGGCTACCGAACTCGACCCTGGCGTTATTACCGTGGAAGACATCATGGAACCCGAACTTGCCTGCGTAAAAGATACCGAGGGCATCTTCGAAACGGTCCAGTACATGCGGGGCAGGAACATCAGGCGGGTACCGGTTGTGGATGAGGGCGGTGGACTGATTGGAATCCTCTCGCTCGATGATTTGCTGGAGCTTCTATCCGAAGAGCTCCTGGCGATTGCAAAACTCGTGAGGTATCAGCGGCAAAAGGAAACGAAACGCCGCCAATGAACGGGCGGGACTACCTGGCCGCGTCGTCACCACAGACAAGGAGTAATCATGCTCGATACGCTGAAACAGGCAGGAAAGCACATCAGTCGCAGCCTTAGCCGTACCTTGGAAAACATTTCTGAAGGTTGGCGCGAACTGGTTCATCACAGCAGCGACGCGCTTACGCATTTCACTAGACGTGGGGATGAAGACAAGGAGAAGCAATCGTCAGTCAGCACATTTCCGGCGTTTAGAAACTGGAGCCTGCTTCCTGGAGACGTGGAAGAGACGGACAAGGAAATTGTGGTGCGGTTGGAATTACCGGGAATGCAGAAAGAAGACTGCGAAATTACCATCGATGGCAACGCTCTTTATGTGCGAGGTGAAAAAAGATACGAGCGGGCTGCGCAAGATAGCACCTACCACATTATGGAGCGGGCGTACGGTACCTTTGAACGCGCTATCGCACTGCCGCGAAACGTCGATACGGATAAGGCGGAGGCCAGCTACACAAACGGCGTACTGACCATACGTCTCCCGAAGACCGGCGCCGAGGCGCGGCGCATGGTACCCGTTCTTTAGCCAGACAAGCGGACAGCCACTTGCGCCTCTCGAAAAACCCCCTGATCCAGACAGTCGCGCTGTTACTGGGAATCGTTCTCAGCTATTCTCTTGCGCTGCCGATTGAGCATGCCGAGGCGGGTCCATCCGACCAAAAGGGAAAAAAGGAGCAAAAAACCATGAGAATCGAGTCTTCATCTTTTCCGAACAACGGCCCGATTCCGGCGCGCCATACCTGCGACGGCCATGACATTTCGCCGGAGCTTTTCTGGACGGATGTGCCTTCGGAAACGAAGAGCCTCGTCCTGATTGTTGATGACCCCGATGCACCCGATCCCGCCGCCCCAAAGCGGACCTGGGTTCACTGGGTACTCTACAACATCCCCCCAGATACAGCCGGTTTGCCGGAAGGGGTGGAAACTGCCGCGCTTCCTCCGGGTAGTCGCGAAGGCCTTAACAACTGGGATCGCACCGGCTACGGCGGGCCATGCCCACCTATTGGTAACCACCGGTATTTCCACAAGCTCTACGCGCTTGACATCGTGCTGCCGGATCTGAATCATCCGGGCAAGGCTGCCCTTGAGAAAGCGATGCAAGATCATGTCATTGCGCATTCCGAGCTAATCGGGCGGTATCAGAAGCGATAACGGAAAAACGCGTGTCGCTGTCACTGGTACCAGAAAGCTCATTGCCCTGCTCTCACCTCCGCAGAGGATGGGTGTAAAGAAAGTATCTGGGCAAATCAATCCCATTCCATGGGTTGAAGTGACTGGGAAAGCTCGACGCGTAAGTGCGTCAAGGAAGCGCAAGCAAGGCAGCCGCTCATCGCGGGTGTTTACATTGCTTTTGATGTGCTAATTCCCGTTTGGCGTACTCGAGATCACCAAGCTCATATCTCTCGGTTTTCCAATCCGTTCAGCTGGTTAGCAGGGTTCACAGCTTCGGGGCCGTGCGCAATTTATCGTCTCCCATTGACATATGGCCTAATATTAAGTCAGGGGGCATGTCCGACTTTCGGACGAAGCAGGGGCGGGCGTTTATTCAAATGAAATTCGACAGGTAAGGATACTGATATCGCAAGTACGACCTAATCAGGAAGACTTCCAGTTACCCTATTTTTTTTGGCATCATAAGCCAAAGGAACCTGACTTCATGATCGTTTTGACATCCCTGGCATTACCTTGCTCTGGATACAGAGCCATTCCTCACAACCCGAAGAGGCCCTGCAAAGCTCAAAAAATCGGGTACGTAAAATCGGGTCTTGTTTCGAGGAAATCTGAATACTATGACCACTCTCCCTGAACAAGGGTCGGTTGTTTCAGTGCGCGGCGGAATCGTGGACCTCCGCTTTGAGCGTCATATTCCGGTCATTCATTCCTTGCTGCGCGCGGGGGAAAAGGAGGAAATCGTCCTCGAGGTTTTATCTCAGCTGACCAGTAATACTGTCCGGGCTATTGCCTTGACACCCACGCAAGGTCTTGCCCGGGGCATGCCGGCCAGGGATACTGACGGGCCTCTGATGGCTCCGGTGGGCAGCGCCACCCTCTCGCGCATGTTCAATGTCTTTGGCGATGCCATCGATCGCCTGCCGCCACCGGAGGGAGTGCAGTGGCGCTCGGTACATCATGCCTCACCCCCACTCGGTGTACATTCCACCAAGTCGGAAATTTTTGAAACAGGAATCAAGATGATTGATGTGCTGATGCCGCTGGAGCGGGGCGGCAAGACCGGTTTACTCGGCGGCGCGGGTGTGGGCAAGACCGTCCTGCTCACCGAAATGATCCATAACGTGGCGGGAAAGCATGAAGGCGTCAGTGTCTTTTGCGGAATCGGTGAACGATGTCGCGAAGGTGCCGAACTCTACCATGAAATGATAACTGCGGGGGTGCTCAAAAACATGGTAATGGTTTTGGGTCAAATGAACGAACCACCGGGCGCCAGATTTCGGGTGGGACACGCAGCTCTCACCATGGCGGAGTATTTCCGGGATGACGAACATCGAGATGTGTTGCTTCTTATTGATAATATCTTCCGGTTCATCCAGGCGGGCATGGAGGTTTCGGGGCTCATGGGTCAGATGCCGTCGCGCCTGGGATATCAGCCCACCATGAGTACCGAGCTTGCAGAACTCGAAGAACGCATCGCGAACACAGACACTGGCGCCATCACATCGATCCAGGCTGTGTATGTGCCGGCGGACGATTTCACGGATCCCGCCGCCATACATGTCTTCTCCCACCTTTCCGCTTCAATCGTGCTTTCGCGCAAGCGGGCCGGCGAAGGGCTATATCCAGCCATTGATCCGTTGCAGTCGAGCTCCAAAATGGCGACACCCGGCATTGTCGGCCACAGGCACTACCATATCGCCCAGGAGGTTCGCCGTACGTTGGCCCAGTACACAGAGCTCAAGGACATCATAGCCATGCTTGGGCTTGAACAGTTGTCCGCTGAAGACCGTCGGGTTGTAGCGCGCGCCCGGCGGTTGGAGCGCTTTCTTACCCAGCCGTTTTTTACTACGGAGCAGTTTACCGGCATCAAGGGGAAGCTCGTGAGCCTTGAGGACGCGCTCGAAGGTTGCGAACGCATTCTCGAGGACGAATTCAAGGATATGCCAGAGAGGATGTTATACATGATTGGAACAGTTGATGAAGCGAAAAAGCAAGCTGGCCGATCATCGATATCCCTTGCAGCGGTTCCTGCTGCAAAAGCTTTGTCGCGGGAGGCGGAGAAACCGCTGGCATGAACCTGAAAATTCTTGTTCCTTACAGGCTTCTTGCAGAAAGGAAGGACGTCAAGCGCATTGTCGCGCAGACCGATGCCGGTGCGTTTGGTTTTCTGCCCAACAGGCTCGATTGTGTGGCGGTACTTGTGCCCGGCATTTTCATCTTTGAGGCAGAGGGGCAGGGAGAATCCTACATGGCGGTCGATGAGGGGATTCTGATCAAAGCGGGCACAGATGTGCTGGTGTCCGTGCGCAACGCTATTGAGGGTTCCGATCTGGTGACATTGGAGCATGCCGTGGAGAAAGAATTTTTGAGAGGCGATGCCCAGGAGCAGAGCGTGCGGCAGGTAATGTCAAAAATGGAAAGCGGATTTATCCGCCGCTTTGCGGAATTCTTCCGTGAGTGATAAACCTCAAAACAAGGAAACAATGGATGAGCCGGTACTGGCCCGTCGGATCGGCATCCAGGCCAGGCGCAAACTTGAAGCTAAGCGAGCCCAACGCGATTCCAATCGTATCATAGGGGCGGGCTTATCCGCGATTGGGTTTGTGGGTTGGTCGGTCGTGCTGCCCACTGTCATTGGCACAGCGCTCGGCGTCTGGCTGGACCGCCACTACCCCATGAGTCATTCCTGGGCCCTGACGCTCCTGTTTGCCGGTCTGTTCGCCGGGTGCCTGAATGCCTGGCGCTGGATAGCGAAGGAAGATAAAGATACGCACGAGCAACGGAAGGAGCCCCATGGATGAGGCTCTGGATCGGATCATCTGGCTCACTACCTTTGCTCTGCCTCTCGGGGCAGGCCTTCTGCTTGGAGGTATTTTTTTTTCTGGCTTGTGGTGGACGGTTCGCTATGGCCTGTTTCGCCGAAGACCGGGATTGTGGTTCGCTTTCAGTCTGTTGCTGCGGATGAGCATTTTCCTGATTGCTTTCTATTTCTTGTTGAACGCGTCGGGCAAAGATTCCGGGGCGCTGGTTGCGGCCCTGCTTGGGTTCATGCTTGGCCGCCTGCTCGCGGTCCTGCTTGTGAACGCATGATCGTAAAAAAACGCTTTAACTTCGACTGACGAGGTGAATCATGCATTTCAGTCCGGATCATCTTGTATTCTGGGAGTACGGATTCCTAAAGCTGAACGCAACCATTGCTTATACGTGGGGGATCATGCTGACCTTGGTCATTGGTTCGAAAATAGTTACGGGCGGGCTCTCCGCGCGACCCGAGCGCTCGCGTTGGCAGAATCTGCTGGAGGTCGTGGTTATCGCTATCGAGAAACATATAGAAGACGTGGGCCTGCGGCGCCCACGCTTGTACATCGGCTTTATCGGGACCCTTTTTTTGTTCGTCGCCGCAGCCACCCTCTTCACCATTATCCCCGGGTACGAGCCGCCCACAGGCTCTCTCTCGACCACCGCGGCGCTCGCAACGTGCGTATTTTTCGCGGTACCGGTTTACGGCATCCGCGAGCATGGCTGGGTCCGCTACTTTCGTTCTTATCTCAAGCCAATACCCATCATGTTGCCATTCAACGTTATCAGTGAGTTTTCGCGCACGCTTGCATTGGCTGTTCGCCTGTTTGGCAACATGATGAGTGCAACCATGATCCTTGCGATTCTTTTAACCATCACTCCGTTCATCTTTCCGGCCGTCATGGGGGCGTTCGGCTTGCTGACAGGGCTCGTACAAGCGTATATCTTCAGTATTCTTGCTACAGTATATATTGCAGCCTCTACCTCGAATGACATCCATTCCGACCCCGGGTGGCTTCAAGAATGAGGAAAGGGCTCGAGCGTCCGGGGAAAATGCTGGAGGGAAAGAAAGAGCAGGCAAATGGTCCAGCTGGCTCTGCCCGAGGCCTGGATGAACACAAGAATATAAAAAGGAGAAATTATGGATAACATGACACTCATCGCGATAGTTTCAATTATCACCGCGGGGCTGACCATCAGTATCGGAGTTATTGGTCCCGCGCTGGGGGAAGGACGGGCGGTTTCAACGGCCTTGAGTTCCCTGGCGCAACAGCCTGATACTGCCCCCATCATTACCCGAACGTTATTTGTTGGCCTTGCGATCATCGAATCCACTGCGATTTACTGCTTTGTCGTTGCGATGATTCTGATCTTTGCTAATCCGTTCTGGAACCATGTGATTGCTGAGGTGACGGGTAAGTGATGTGCTGATCGACTGGTTCACGGTTGCTGCGCAGGCGGTAAATTTTCTCGTCCTGGTCTGGTTGCTGAAGCGCTTTCTTTATAAGCCCATCCTTGATGCTCTGGATGCCAGAGAACGTCGCATCGCAGAGGCTTTGAACAATGCGGACGCACAGAAGGCCGAGGCTGAAAAGGAGCGCTATATGTTTCAGCGAAAGAACGAGGCATTCGATCAGCAGCGTGCCGAGCTTTTTCAAAAGGCTTTGGATGAGGCGCAGTCGGAGCGAGATCGCATTATTGGCACGGCCCGGAAGGACTCGCAGGAAATACGAGCCAGGCGCGCGCGGGCGATGAAGCAGGAATACCAGGATCTGAATCAGACGGTTGCACGTCTGGTATCCGCGGAAGTGCTTGCCATTACGAGAAAGGTGCTGGCTGATCTTGCCAGTACGGCCCTTGAAGCACATATGGTGGAAGTATTTATCAAGCGGCTGCGCGAGCTCAGCGATGGGGAAAAAGCGCAGCTTGCTTCGGCGGTAGCGGGCCCAGCCCTTCCAACCCCAGGCTCAAATCCAGACGAAAAGGTCGCGGGAACAGCAGTCCGCACAGCGTTTGAGCTATCACTCCCGCAGCGAGCCGCGATTGAGTCCGCAATCGAGGAAAGCATCGGCACAATGCCACTCGTCCGCTTTTTGACCGTGCCCGACCTGATCAGCGGTATTGAACTCAATGGGGGCGGATACAAGCTGGCATGGAGTGCGGGAGATTATCTGGCTTCTCTGGAAAAGGAGATCACCGCGGCCATAAGGTCCCACCTCGAGGCAGAACCCTGGTCTGAGCCGGAGGGTGAGATCCTCTCCGAATCCGGGCGCGAGGATAAAGCAAAGGTTCAAGCTTGAAAGCCTGATCTAGTGTTTAGTCCCACTGTATGCTGGTGTAGAATATTGCCAGCTACGGAGGGAGGAACTATGGGGCAAATATTACACGGATGCGCCGCCACGACAGAGACGGTGCGTCGAGCGATACAACATAGTCAAGAGAGTCTGATGGTGCTGGCTGGCCGATATGGAATCAATCCAAAGACGGTCGCAAAGTGGCGCAAACGCACACATGTGACGGATGCCCGCATGGGACCGAAGGAGATTCATTCGACGGTTCTGACGCCGGAAGAAGAAGCGGCTATTGTGGCGTTCCGGCGGCTTACACTGTTGTCGCTTGATGATTGCCTCTACGCCCTGCAAGCCAGCATTCCGAATCTGACACGCTCAAGCCTGCATCGCTGCCTGCAACGGCACGGCATATCAAAGCTGCCGGATGTTGAAGGTGACAAGGCGCGTAAGAAGTTCAAGCAATACCCTATCGGCTACTTCCATATCGACATTGCAGAGGTGCAGACCGCACAAGGTAAACTTTATCTATTTGTCGCCATTGATCGCACCAGCAAGTTCGCCTATGCACAACTGCATGCACAATCGGACCGGACAGTGGCAATAGCATTCTTGCGCAGCCTCATTGAAACCGTTCCTTATAAAATACACACGATCCTGACTGATAACGGCGCCCAATTCTGTTATCCGCCACGTTACCGCAACGGCCCAACGGCCAGATACATCACTCACATGTTCGACTTATGTTGCCGCGAGCATGATATCGAACACCGCACGACCCAGGTCAATCATCCATGGACCAACGGCCAAGTCGAACGCATGAACCGCACGATCAAGGAAGCCACGGTCAAGAGATACCATTACGGCTCGCATGACGAACTGAAGGCTCACATGCAAACTTTCCTGATGGCCTACAACTTTGCCAAGCGGCTCAAGACCCTCAAGGGCCTGACACCCTATGAATACATCTGCAAAATATGGTCGGAAGACCCAGATAAGTTTGTTATCAACCCGCACCACCACACTGTGGGGCTAAACACCTAGATTCCCGGTAGCGTGGAACGCACCGCGTCTTCGTGTTTTAGCCTTGTAATACTTGGATAAGGAACACGTAATGCAAGAGATTTTCGAGCGCGCTTTCACCCGGATAAAACGCGTACGCGAGGCTTGGGAGCCTCGGCTCGCCTTACGCGAGGTGGGGACCCTCGCGAGCATTGCCTCGGGGATCGCAAAAGTGCGCGGTCTTCCGGGAGTCGGTTTCGAAGAGGTGCTCAGGTTTCCGGATGATTCATATGGGATAGCGTTCAATATCGAGGAAAACGAGATCGGAGTAGTGCTGTTGGACGACTACTCCCACCTCCACACAGGCGACGAAGTGGAGCGGACAGGGAACGTGCTCGATGTCGCTGTGGGCGGAGAATTGATCGGCAGGGTCATTGATCCACTGGGCCGACCCCTTGATGGCAAGGCGACCCTCACGGCTACACGTCGTCTGCCAATCGAGCGCCCAGCCCCGGCAGTTATCGATCGTGCGCCCGTCACGGTGCCGCTGCAGACAGGAATAAAAGCTATTGACGCCCTCATTCCTATTGGCCGGGGCCAGCGCGAGCTGATCCTGGGGGACCGGCAGACGGGCAAGACCGCCATCGCTCTCGACACCATCCTGAACCAGCAGGGAGAAAATGTGTTATGCGTGTATTGCGCTATCGGCGGCCATGCCGCCGGGGTTGCCAAGTCGATCGGCGTACTGCGGGAAAGCGGCGCCATGGACTACACCATTGTGGTCGTTACCGAGGGCAATGCGCCCCCGGGACTCATCTACATAGCCCCGTATGCAGCCACGAGTATTGCCGAATTCTTCGTGGAGCAGGGACGGGATGTGCTGATTGTGTATGACGATCTTGCCCATCATGCGAATGCCTACCGTGAACTCTCATTGCTTTTGCGCCGTCCACCCGGGCGGGAAGCATATCCCGGCGATATTTTCTATATTCATTCCCGGCTGCTTGAGCGGGCAACCCATCTGCGCGAGGAACTGGGCGGAGGATCATTGACTGCCCTTCCGATCATTGAAACCGAAGCTCAGGATATTTCCGCCTACATTCCCACCAATCTCATCTCGATTACCGACGGCCAGGTCTACCTTTCACCTACGATGTTTGAATTGGGTATGCTTCCTGCAATTGACGTTGGCAAATCCGTATCTCGCGTGGGCGGCAAGGCGCAACGCCCCATTTATCTTGAGGTGGCCGGCGATTTAAAACTGGATTACGCGCAGTTTGAAGAGCTCGAAACTTTTGCCCGTTTCGGAGCACGGGTAGACGAAGATTCACGAAAAGTTATCGAGCATGGGCGCCGCATTCGCGCATGCCTCAAGCAACCCGAATCCGAGCCCGTTTCTGTACCCGAACAAATTGCCGTGTTGCTGGTTCTGGCGGCGAGGCTTTTCGACGAAGTACCGCTCGATCAGATGCCTGAGGCGGAGCTGGCGGTAAGGCAGGCGCTGTCGAAGATTATCGCCGGGATTTGCGCGCGTGAAGGGGTGATTGAAAGGGCAACTGAACGTTTGACCGAGGCTGAACGTGAACTTCTCTTGCGATCGGCGCGGGAGACGCTGGCACCGTTCAGAGGGAGAGGGCCGTAGTTGAAGAACGAGAAAAGGTGGAGTCTGCTGTCAATGGGAGGCAGCGGCGCTCATCCGCGAAGCAGACAAAGCTGTCGAATCATCTTCCATCCTGGCTGCCCGTTGCAACCGTTCCGCTTTGCCTTTTGACAGCGTGAATATATTATCGGCGGCATTTATCAGCACAGGCTGGTGGGAAACCGCCACGACTGTAATATCACGGGCCAGCTTTTGTAACGTTTCGCACACCCTCCGCTCGGTTTCCGGGTCGAGCGCGCTCGTGGGTTCATCCAGCAGCAGCAGGGCGGGCTGATGTGCCAGCGCCCTTGCAATGGCAATGCGCTGCCGCTGGCCGCCGGACAGAAGTCCGCCACGCTCGCCCACGATTGTGTGCATGCCTTCCGGCAGGCCGCTGACAAAATCCCATGCGCCCGCCTGGTGCAAGGCCCGTTCGGCATCGGCCTCATTCAGATCCGGCGCTCCGACGAGTATGTTGCTGAGGATGCTGTCGTGAAGCAAAATATTTTCCTGTGATACATAGCCTATCATTCGCCGCCATTCGCGGGGATTGATGTCTTTCAGGGGCACTCCATCGATGAGAATTTCGCCCGACGCAGGATCAGCCAGCCCGCAAAGAAGATCCAGGAGCGTACTCTTTCCGATACCTGAAGTCCCCGCGATGCAGGTAAGGGATTTCACCGGGATGTCAAGGTCGAGGTCCTGAAATATTGGTTTGACATCGTACGCGAAGTTGACGTGGTGCAAGCGAATTCCCTGCTGAAGGCTGGGCTGACGTGACCCCGTGGTTCGTTCGGCTGCGGCGCGCGCCTCTTCAATTGCCGATCGCAATGCCCAGTAGGCACTTTCCTGAGCTGCAAGATTCTGGTATTTCCGCTGCGTTTTATTGAGCAGCCCGAGAATACGGGTGAGCAGGAAGGCAATGACCATCACCGAAGGCAGGGAAAACTCCCACAGTACCAGAACTACATAGAGCCCCAAAGCCATGATGGTGGCCAGTATGGGCTCCTGCAATGCGGTGAGGGCTTCGCGCGCCATGACTTCGCGCCTCGTTGCCTTCTCGATCTGTTTGGTCTGATCGCGCAAGATGGCATCGGCGACCTTGTCCCGTCCCATGGCTTTCAGCGATTTCACCGAACCGAGCACATCCGAGAGATAGGTCAGAAGCTGGCGTAACAGCAGAGTCTGCTTGCTACCTGCTCGCCCGGTCGCTCGGATTAACCGATGCAGGAGTTGAAGGATGACGATCCCGATCAGGAAGGATATAAGTGTTGCCTCCCATGAAATGAACATCGCGACCGTACCGTAGACGATGATTTGGACCACCAGCGCGAGTACGATAACGCCATGCTCAAAGCCATTCGCCGCCCGGTATGCTTCCGTGGCGACAGAGTTTGCCAGCGAGCCCATGGGCTGACGCAAATAGTATTGCCACCGGCTTCCTAGCAGTGCATCAATAAGCTCCAGGCGCAGTGCAGTTGCAACATGCGCGACGGTAAAGCCTACTTGCCTGTTCGCCAGCAGGAGAATCAGGCTTTTCAGGATCATGCCGCTTACGATAACCAGCAACATGACCCCGATTGTTGGCTCCATGCCCGCTCCCTTAAGCAGTTCCACGATTCGGCGCCCCATGTCTGACTTGCCCGAGTCCCCAACGGCAATCGAGAGTAAGGGGAGCAAGGCGGTCAGACTGAGCCCTTCGGCAACGCCTGCGGCCAGCAGCGCCGCCAGGACGTATGCGGTACGTCTAGGGAAGAGCGAGCAGTAAGTAAAAAGGATACGCATGACTATATATGCGTGAAGCCGGGCATCGTGTACATATCAGGCCAGATTCTGCTTAAGTCCACGCAAGCTTGAATAAGAGCTGCGCGAAGAAAATGAAGTGGCGAATGGAAATATCGCCAGGATTTTTCCAGCTAATTTAGAGGAAATTGAGTTGTGGATACGATACTTATAGGGGCCTCTATTTGACCTGGCAGGCACTCCCGGAAGCCAAGGAACTTCTTTTGTCAGAAACGCGTCCCGCGGAGACTTATTCGGAGTCTTCTCTGCTCAAACCCCTGTCCGCGAGTATTCGCGCGCATTCTATCACTTAGTCAGGCATAAAGCATCGCTTTGTGAGCGGATAAGTCGAAATGAGCGTGCTCTGCTTTAGTAATGGCGGGGAGCCAGCGGGATTTATCCTTGCCAAAGGACTATTCTGTCTTGTTGACGCCGCGGATATTAAGTAATGCCAGCGCAATCTGAAGGGCAAGCACGGCAAACGCCTGAACGTGCCATCCCCAGGCAATCCAGAGCGCGTTACTGATGAGGGACAGTATAAAGCCAACATGGCGCTTGTGCTTGGATTGCGAAGTCAGCAGCCAGACTGCGAGCACGTTAACGACCATTGCAGGCCATTGTAGCAATGACATATCCATATTGGTCCCTGTACAGACATGAAAGGAAGAGTTCTATCGCTTGCTTTTTACTCAAGCAACGTTTGTCAGCCCTGCCGATCCTGCAAAAGAATCGGGATAGGTGCGGGCGCGTCCTGCTGGTACCTGTAAACGCATATCCCCAGCAGAGCTTAGTCCGCGGGAATACCTCGGTGCCAGGGCGGTTCGATGGTCACCGGCTCGTCCTGCCGGTTTTCAAACGTCTTGAGTTTTAAACCGCGTTGGCAGCGGTACTCAGCTTTTTCGCCTGGAAGCGGGTGCAATAGGCAAATGAGCCAGGCGGGGACTTGGAGCTGGGCAATGAAAATATGCTTGTTTTTCGGCGGCTTTCGCCTAAATGCTGATCTCGACGACGCCAGCCAAGCCGATCTTTGAGAATGTATTGGAGTTTAACAGATCAGCTTTCCGCTTTCTGTGGGCGATCGTACATACTGCGGGATGGATGTGATGGAGAATACTCCAGCGGCTTCCAACTACTGGTTGGATGAGCTTGCGCCGAACGTCCCGAATTCAGCGAGAATACTTATGGTTGCGTCTGCCAGTCGCGCTTTATGGAAAGGAGCGATCAGCTTCGGCTTGGTGCATATACCTGTAGCCCTTCATTCAGCGACGTCAGAACAGGGAGTCGACTTCGACTGGCTGGATAAGCGCACGATGGACCCCGTGGGCTACAAGCGAATCAATAAAAAAACCGGAAAAGAAGTTTCAAAAGAGGATATCGTCAAGGGAATTGAGTATGAAGACGGTCAATACGTGGTCTTGAACCCTGACGAGATCTCGGCCGCATACCCTAAAACGACCCAAACAATAGGAATTGAAACGTTCGTGGGGGCTAATGATATCCCATTCATTTATTTTGAAAGGCCCTATTACGTCGTGCCGATCAACAAGGGGGAAAAAGTCTATGCACTCCTTCGCGACGCCCTTTCTCGAACAAGGAAGGTTGGGATTGCTCGAGTTATTATCCAGACGAAGCAGCACTTGGCCGCGCTTATCCCTTCTGGCTCTGCTCTCGTACTGAATCTCCTGCGCTGGGGCGATGAAATACGAAGCATGAAGAATTTGAATTTTCCCTCCGAAGGAAAGGAGGCGTCGGGAATCAGCGAAAAAGAGCTAAAGATGGCTGAGCAACTGGTTAATGAGTTGACCTCAACATGGCATCCCGAGGATTACCGCGACTCGTTCAAGGATGAGATCATGAAGCTTGTGGAACAGAAGGCCGAAAAGGGCGAAATACAAGCTGTAGCCCGACCTGAAGAAGCTGAAGCCATGCGAACGGGGGCGCAAATTGTCGATCTTACCGAGTTGCTCCAGCGTAGCCTGAAGAGTCGGAAAAAAGAGGAGCGTGAGGAGGCGTCAGAAACAAAATCCGCCGGGAAACCATCTGCCAGAAGGGCGCCCAGGCGGCGCGCGGTGTAATGCGCAATGGCAAAGCCCGACTCCTCAAACCTTGGTTCCTCGAAGCGTCACCCCTCAACGGCTGACCTCTCGAAGGACGCCCTCAAGGCCTACCGTGAGAAACGCGATTTTTCCATAACGTCAGAGCCTGCCGGACTCGAAAAAACAACCCAAACCAAGAAGGCAGTCGCGTCATCTTTCGTCGTCCAAAAGCACTGGGCAACCCGTTTGCATTATGATCTAAGATTGGAACTGGAGGGAACGATGAAAAGCTGGGCTGTTCCCAAAGGGCCGAGCTCCGATCCTAATGACAAACGCATGGCAGTTCATGTAGAGGATCACCCCATTTCCTACAATACTTTTGAAGGCGAAATTCCGCCTGGGCAGTACGGCGCCGGGAAAGTCATTGTGTGGGACAAGGGAATGTGGGTGCCGCTTGAGGATCCCCACAAGGGCTACCGCGACGGCAAACTTAAATTTGAACTACAGGGGCATAAGCTAAAAGGCCGCTGGACGCTGGTGCGCATGAGAAATGACCGCGAGCAGAAGCAGGATGCCTGGCTGCTCATCAAGGAACAGGACCCATACGCGCGACCGTCAAGCGAATACAGCGTTGTCGACGAAATGCCTGACAGCGTTTCAAATCTGAAAAGTTCGACGATAGAGAAATCTGTCGAGCCGCAGGAAAAAGTGGCAGCCCCTGCCACCGAGCGAGCACAGGCAGCGAAAAAAAAACGGCTTTACCCCCAGGCGCGATAAAAGCTGAACTGCCTTCGGCACTCGAGCCTGAGCTTGCGACACTCGTGGATGCTCCTCCGGCTGATCTGGAAGAATGGGTCTGGGAAATCAAGTTCGACGGCTACCGGCTGCTGACCAGAATAGACGATGGAGAGGTCCGCGTTTTCACCCGCAACCGGAATAACTGGTCGCACAAATTACCTGACCTGGTAAAGGCCATACACAAGCTCAAGTTGCGGCCCGGATGGCTGGATGGGGAAATCGTGGTGATGAATGAGAACAACCGTCCGGATTTCCAGGCCCTCCAGAATGCTTTCGACAATGAAAGAACCCAGGGGATCGCGTACTTCCTTTTCGATCTTCCTTTTTATGACGGGTATGACTTGAGGAAATGTACCTTGCTCGAACGCAAGGAACTGCTGAATACGCTGCTCGAAAAAAAAACACAGGAAAACATACACATCAGTGAAGCCTTCGACGTGCCACCCAATGAAGTATTCGACTCGGCATGCAAACTCGGGCTCGAAGGCATCATAGGCAAACGTAAAACGTCCGCTTACATTACGGGGCGCTCTACCAACTGGATAAAGCTGAAATGCGCGCGCCGCCAGGAGTTCGTCATCGGGGGCTATACCGATCCCAAAGGGTCGCGACACGGTGTGGGCTCCGTCTTGCTCGGTTATTATGATGACAGCAAAGGTCTGCAGTATGCGGGTAATGTCGGATCGGGCTTTAACGAAAAAACATTGCGGGATCTGAAGAAAAAATTTGACAGCTTGGCGACCGAGCAGTGTCCTTTTGTAAACGAGCGTGGGATAGAAAAAAAGGCGCACTGGGTTAAACCGGAGCTTGTAGCCGAGGTATCTTTCAGCGAATGGACGCGCGGCAATCATGTACGGCAAGCGGTATTTCGCGGGCTGCGAACGGATAAGAAGCCCGAAGCTATCGTCCGCGAGAAGCCGATGCACATCGACCCGCCACCCACTATCAAGGCTTCCATTCCTGAAACGTTGAGGATAACGAATCCAGACCGGATTATCGATCCCTCCACCGGTTTCCGGAAAATAGACCTCGTCCGGTACTATGCCTTGGTCGGTCCTTTGATGATGGAGCACCTGAAAGACAGACCGGTGTCGCTGGTGCGCGCGCCTGACGGGATAGAAGGCGAGTTGTTTTTCCAGAAACATTGGGAAAAGGAAAACGTGAAGGGAATCAAGCTGCTTGATCCCAAACTCGATCCTGACCATGAGTCTCTGCTTGAGATTTTAAGCGAGGACGGCCTTCTGTCTGCGGCGCAGATGAACGTCATTGAGTTTCACACGTGGAATGCAAGGAAGGATGTGATTGACAAGCCGGACAGGATGACATTCGATCTTGACCCCGGCGAAGGCGTGGAGTGGCCCACTGTTCAGGAGTCTGCACAGCTCGTTTTCATATTTCTGAACCAACTGGGATTGAAATCCTTCCTGAAAACGACCGGAGGCAAAGGCTTGCACGTCATCGTGCCTGTCAAAAGGACGTACGACTGGGATACGGTAAAAGATTTCTCTCAAGCGATCGTTCAGCACCTGGCCGACACCATTCCAAGCCGGTTCGTTGCGAAGAGCGGGCCGCGGAATCGTGTCGGAAAAATCTTTATCGACTATCTTCGCAACGGCTTTGGCGCCACCACCGTGTCAGCATGGTCCACGCGTGCACGCCCGGGCCTGGGGGTCTCAGTGCCAATCGCATGGGAAGAGCTCGGGTCGGTTCACAGCAGCAGCCGTTGGTCTGCCCTGAATATTCACGAACGGCTGGACAGGGGAAACGATCCCTGGTCCGCTTACAAAGCTGTGAAGCAATCCATCGTTCCCGCCATGAAGACGCTGGGGTTCAAGCCCGACAGTAGCAGAAAGAAAAGCTGAACTTCCCCCAAATGCTTTCTTTTACAGAAAGCCGGCTGAAATTGGCTGGGGCTGGCTGGGACTGGCTGGAATTGGCTAATTGAAATGCCCCGAGGTTTTTGCAAATCGATCCGGGCTGGGTGCTCCTGTTTCGAGTATGGAAAGACCTTCAGTCGGTGGCCTATGTGGAGGGCGGCGCGTCGGCTTTTTGTTGAAGGCTGAACTTGGATATCATCTCCCGGTTGCGGTTTATATCGTATTGGATACCAAGGTAGTAGATGAGTTTTCCCGCCCCATCGAAAAGGGGGGTCAGTGTCACGTGGTTCAAAAAAAGTTCTCCATCTTTTCGATAATTGCGGATAACGACTTCGACGGGCTCCTTCTGGTCGATCGCCCGCTTCATCGCAAATCTTCCTTCCTGCCGCCCATCGGTGCCTTGTAAAAAGCGGCAGTTGCGCCCGAGGATCTCCCGCTGCGAGTAGCCGGTCATTGCTTCGAACTGCTTGTTTGCGTAAACAATTGGCATACCCTCCTGATCGGGATCTGCAAGCGTGATGCCATTCACAGAGCTGTCCAGAATCTGGGACAGGATCTGGGGAATCAGTCCGGGATCTTTTTCTACCGTGAAAGTCATTCTTTTCTCCTGGAATCTTGGTAGCGTTTAGGGAAAATCGATCAGCTCACCGTATATCAGCTCATCGTATGTTTGGCGGCCTCTATCAACCGCTTGAGATTTCTTACGGTGCGTTCGGCACCTTCCTGAACGACCACCCGGATCAGTTTCTCAAAGGGCAGCATGAAAATCTGAAGCTCGGTCAGTTCGAATGTAAATACAAGCTCGGAGGATCTGTCCGAATCCAGGCTTCTCAATTCATAGACGCAACGAAAGGGGATGGAAATGCCGGCAAATCCCAGGCGCTTGCCTGGCTCATAGATGTCGATCTTGAATCGGGTTTCAGATCGATGTCCCTGATCTATCCGTACTTGTCGGCCTATCGTTTCCAGTCCGAGGGGACCGTCGGTGATCATCTCCAGTTCAATAACTTCGGGCGACCACTTGGGGTAATTTTCAAAGAATCCGTCCCCCAGGTACCTGAATATATCGTTGGGTGCCCGATTGATCAGGATGCTCGCCTTTCCTATCATAGGGTGTTTGGAGCCAAAGCTGGACATGTTTCAGAGCGCGAAAAATGGGGGCGGTGGCCGGTCTATAGAGAACTGCGCAGGACGCTGTCGGACCGGCGCAAGGCAGCCCCCTGCTTTTCCCGACCTGCTATCCGTTTACGATCGTTCCGCCGTTCGGATGGAGTACTTGACCAGACATGTAGGAGGAGTCCTCCGAAGCCAGAAAAACGTAACAGGGGGCAACCTCGCCAGGCTGGCCGGGCCGTTTCATCGGAACATTCTTGCCAAACTCGGCAACCTTTACGGGAGGAAAAGTGGAAGGTATCAAAGGCGTCCATATGGGCCCCGGCGCCACCCCGTTTACGCATATCCCGCGCTCTGCGAGTTGCAGCGAAAGCGAGCGGGTGAACGCCACAATAGCGCCCTTCGTAGCCGAGTAATCCAACAGGTGCGGACTGCCTTTATAAGCCGTTACCGAGGTTGTGTTGATGATACGCGCCCCTTTTTTCATGTGGGGAAGCACCGCCTTTACCATGTAGAACATGGAAAAAATATTCGTTCGAAAGGTTCGCTCGAGCTGTGCGTTATCAATATCCAGTATGCTTTCCCGGACATGCTGTTCGGCTGCGTTGTTCACGAGAATCTCGACATGGCCGAACTCGGACAGCACTTGGCTGGAGACCTCCGCGCAAAACTTTTCATCCCCTACATTGCCGCTGATCAGTTTGCATTTTCTTCCGCGCTGCTCAATTTGCTTTTTGGTTTCGTTAGCATCCCCATGTTCATTAAGATAAACGACGATAATATCAGCGCCCTCTTTGGCAAAAGCAAGCCCCACGGCTCTGCCGATTCCACTATCGCCTCCCGTTATGATTGCTACCTTGGAGTCCAGCTTGCCGCCTCCCCGATAATAGTCGGGGGATGACTCAGGTTTCGGCTTCATTTCCGACTCTACGCCCGGCTGCCGACTTTGTTGCTGCTTGGGAATTTCCTTTTCGCCCATGTGTATCTCCCCTGGTTATGTCGAAGTATTACTGCCGGAATGGTTGGCATGCGGAGCCCATTGGAACCGTCTGGCGTCCGTTTCTGCATGACAGCCGCACCACCCGGACGATCAAGGTTTTCCACTTACGTTACAAAAAATTAAAACAGTCAGGATTTTTTTGAGCTTTTACCCGGGCCGGATTTTTTTCCACCACCTGATATTTTATTTTCTGTTGCCCAGGCACGGCGCTCCGCCTCTTTTTCCGGAACACCGTGTTTTTCATATCCTTCCTCGATATGATGGGCTTGCCGCTTCTGTTTGTCCGTATAGGACGATTTGTCGCCTGATTTAGCGCTGTGGGGCATGTTTATCCTCCATTGGTAATAGCTGCCTGCTGAGGGCGCCGGAGTAAGGGCGCGATAAGTAATCGGGGAGCGATTTTTATCCCGGCCTAGGAAAATACTCTCCTTCAGCAAGAGCCTTCCAATCTGTGCGGTGGCTAACATATTGGAGGTGCTGTCAATTTTTCTCCTTCAAAAATTTCAGTTCTTTGCTTTTTCTGATTTTTTCGAAGCTTGAGCTGACAGGTCCTTCATCCGTTTGCTCTGCTTACTATGCTTTGGCGGCTGGGGCTTCGTGGCCTCGGCGATCAATGCCCGGCAATTGGCATCCTCACCCGTTCCTATGTCAATGAAAGGTATCAGCGAGGCCAGCGGTGTTGCGAGAACGCCCAGCACAACTGCGGCACCGACACGCATGGCAAGCACCTTGTCCGGGTATACCGTGGGGTCCTTGAATGTGCCTGCGATGTGCACCGGGGTACGCAGGGAGGGAAAGGTGATTTCCTTGGGCTTTGGCGAAAGTTTCATCTTTATCGTCTCTTCCTCGAGGTTTATAAACCCCTCACCGACGATATTTGTGTCCTTTGTATCAATAACGAAGGCATTGGTGACCATGATCCCACTCTTGATATCGAAGTCGAGGACAGCGCAGCGAACAGGCACGTTTTTATCCCCGGTGAACAAAACCTTCATAAGCTTTGCCCCATCAAGATCGATGGCGGACAGCAGCAATTCGCTGATTTCTCCCCCCCCCATGACCAACCCGAGGTGACCATTGGCGGAGCCTAAAAGGGCGCCGACTGATTCACCCTGAGCTTTCAGGTTCGCTTTGCCGCCAATCACACCTACGGCGCCCTCGGTAATTTTGATCGTGGGGAACAGCTTGGCGAACTGCAGGCGCTTGACATCCACCCTCGCTTCCCCGGTTGGGGTTTTACCACGCGCATTGATAGTTACATTTGAGACTACGCTTCCTCCCGCCACCGACAAGGTTGCAGGGCTGACCGTCATGAGGCCATCGTCCACCTTGAGGTGAGTCATAAGGTGCTTGATCGGCAGATCCTTGTTGCGGATTGATTCACCGGTAAACCTGACATCCGCATCCATGGCTCTCAGCCTGTCCACCTTGAACTTCTGGTCAGGAAGCAGTCGATGCCGCTGAGCTTCGATCGACGCTCTTTTCTCTTTTTTTTCGGCCTCGGTATCCTGCGGCTGTGGGGCCCGCCGCGCTGCCATGAAACCCTGTATATCTCTCAGATCGAGAACTTTCGAAACAAGGTCACCTTGCAGCATCGGGCGTTTTCCGCCTGTCTCAAACACGAGTGAGCCCCCCATGTCGCTGTCACCTACCTGCCCGGAAAATCCCTTCATTGACCACTGCGTGCCTTGGCGGAGGAGCTTGCCGGATATATGATAAGGAGGCGAGGGGAAAAAAACGATGCCTACGATGGGGTATAGTAATGACAGATCATCGCCGTTGATATCCAGGTTCACGTCCACCCGCGTCAGCTTCGCAGCTCCCGTGATCGTCCCGTCCAGTTTGGCGCGCGTAGTTCCGATCTGGACGTCGGCCTTGAAGGGGTAGGGGGCGTGTTCATTCGTCAAAATAATGACCCCCCCGCCCTGGCCTTGTGCTTTGAATTCCAGTTCGCTGAGCGTTCCCTCGGCCGATAAGCGGATCGGCGTCTCTCGCGCATCCTCTGATGGGTCAGTAAATATCTTTGCGCTGATATCCGTTTTTTTTGCCGGGTCGCGGAAAACCAGAACTCCTTTGTCCACGGTGAGCCTTTCAATCCTGGGCAACTCCGCTTCCTTTTCTTCCTTCTTGAGATCCCAGTTCTGCTTTCCGTCAGCGCTTTTTTCCAGGATGATTTTTGGCTCAGACACAGAGACTTGGGGCAAAACGACATGGCCCGAAAAGAGATCCCACAGACTGATCCGGAATGCGAGGCGATCCACGCTGAGCATGGGTTGTTCGGTGCCCCAATCGGCGTTTGCCAAGCTGATACCGTCCGCACTGATAAGCGGATTGAGCGATAAATCAACATCCAGATTTCCGCGAATCAGGAATTCCCTGCCCGTTTTCTCGGTCACCTGCCGCTCGACATATGGCTTCACCATGTTCCAGTCGAACCAGATGACAAATATCAATACCAGCAGTAAAAATATGCTGGCAATCGACAGTATTATCCTTCGGTTGCGTGGGAGCATCGTGAAGTTATGTTGAAGTTTGAAAGCTACAAGCGCACGACTGCGCCATGCAGGGCGCGGTTCAACATGACAATGTGTACTGGAACACGAGTTGAAGCGGTTTGACCACGGGTCTCCGTGTCCTCTATCGCTCGTGTCAGGGACATTGGGCGACAAGCAATAATGTACTTGCAGCGGGAGAAATTTTCGGTACGTAAACACACATTGGGCGGCTTGGAGAGGCGGCCGGGAGGCAGCGCTTGCCGTGTATTCGCCCCGCATTCCAAGAAGCAGGCGGGCTGATCCAACGAAGCAGCGATCAACCAAAAGAACCAGAATGGAAACAAAGGGAAAGAAAGGGTGGGAGACTCGGAAATCGGAATGCGCGAAATCGAGATGCTCAGGTGCTGGCTGCCTGGGCGCCCGATGTTCGATCGGGACTAGTACCGAGATTGGAAGGGGGGGTTACAAGTTAAGTTTGATTGTTGCATCATGCTTGTCATGATGGCTCAGGGGCCCGGTATGATGCCCGGGGTTAGCGGTTTTGGGCTGCGGTAACCGGTCTCACTGCTTCCGGATCTCGCGAACAAGGCGCTCGAATTCTTTCTTGACCACGTCATAGCACTCACAGACATGGGCGTGCAATCCCTCTCGGTCAAGTACCGTGATGTGGCCGCGGCGATAGCGGATTATTCCTGCCTGCTGCAACCTGCCGGCCGCTTCGGTAATGCCCTCCCGGCGAACGCCGAGCATACTCGCAATCAATTCCTGCGTCATGATCAGTTCTTGTGAATTCAGACGGTCCAGCGTCAGCAAAAGCCAACGGCTCAGCTGCTGCTCTATCGTGTGATGGCGATTGCATACCGCCGTCTGCGATATCTGCGTAATCAAAGCCTGAGCGTAGCGCAGCAATAGACGCTGAACAGGTCCCCCGGCATTGAATGCCTGGACCATTATCCCGGCCTTCATGCGATAGGCGTCGCCGCCGGTTTGCACCGTCGCCCAACTGGGGGTCGTATCCCCGCCCATGAAGAGTGATACGCCCAGCATGCCCTCGTTTCCCACGCCTGCGATTTCGGACGATGCGCCATTTTCAAGGATATAGTGAAGGGAAATAATCGAGGAGGTTGGAAAATATACATAGGAAAGCCGCCCGCCCGACTCGCACAGCACATCGCCAAGCGGTAAATGGACAAGCTCCAAATTGGGTTTGAGGCGCTCAAGCTCAGCCTCGGGGAGAGCGGCAAGAAGGCGATTTTTGGTGTATTGGGGGGAAGATGGGCTAAGCATCGGCCAGCGCTGGCCTCAAAGATATGAATTCGCTGAGGAGAATCTGTCGTTGTGGAGATAGGGAAGATCCGACTTTCTTCCCAACCGCTATGTTTTTTGCCGGATTAGCTCTCATTCCGTTTGCTTTTTTGACTCTATTTGAAACTTATAATAGTAATTAGCTGAAAAAGCAATCCTCTTATCCTCCTGCTTGAATCCCCTACTATAGGCGTGGCGAATGACCGAAGTATTTCATCTTATAGCCAGGCTTTTCGTGCGCTACCGTACATACCACGGATGAGCCGGATGGCTATCATGTTTTATCAGGTGAGTAAGATTCTGACGGAGTGCGTGTAATGCGCCAGCAGCGCGCCGCCGCATGCTTTTCAATTCAGGTGGCCGTTCCCCGACCGACCTGCTGTGTTCATTCCCTGGCCTGGCCACCAACTGATCTTGGTCTATTCTCGTTTGCGGCTTAACCTCAGCGGTAGTCTACCCGGTTTTTGTCCGCTTCGGTGCCAGGCCAGTTGCAAGAATGGATGTGGCAATCTGGAGAATACTGGAATTGAGCGCGATAGGCACGAGCGTATCCCGGCTTATGTTTTCGGTTAAAGCCCGGCTGCAAGAGATTCGGCGACCACAGGTTCCTCTCAAAGAAGAATTGCCCCTGCGGGCTGAACTCTTCAATGCGGATCAGATGGAGCTGTACGGCGGAATCCTTGCCGCATCTCACGAGTTGTCGTCGAGCCAGGGAACCGATCAGCTCCTTGCCAGACTGGATGAGAATGAGCAAATGCTCATCGATACCTGTACGGTATTGAGCGAAGCAGTTGCAGCGGAGCAATTGTTAACGCCCGCCGGCGAGTGGCTTTTCGATAACTTTTATCTGGTCGAAGAGCAAATCCGTACGGCCAAGCGCCATCTTCCCAAAAGCTACAGCCGCGAATTACCCCTTCTTGCACAGGGCCCCTCAGCTGGGCTGCCCCGCGTTTACGATATTGCCCTGCAAGCGATTTCCCACGGCGACGGCCGAATCGATATGGAAAGCCTCAGGCGATTTGTCCTGGCCTATCAAGCTGTCAGTGACCTGAAGCTCGGAGAATTGTGGGCTATTCCGATCATGCTTCGCCTTGCGCTTATAGAAAATTTGCGCCGTGTCGGAGCATACGTGGCGGCCGCACGAAGCGAGCGCAATCTTGCCGATTCCTGTGTGGACAAAATTATCCGCACCGCCGAAAGCGATCCCAAGAGCGTAGTTCTCGTTATTGCAGACATAGCGCGGTCGGATCCGCCGATGAGCACGGCGTTCGTATCGGAACTGGTAAGACGATTACAAGGGCAGGGACCTGCTGCCACGCTCCTGTTAACCTGGATAGAGCACCGGCTTGCGGAGTCCAACCAGACGATCGACCAGATGGTTCAACTCGGAAACCAGCAGCAAGCCGCCGACCAGGTTTCGGTATCAAACAGTATTAATAGCTTGCGCACCCTGGGTGCTATTGATTGGCGCGAATTTATCGAGAGCATCAGTGTTGTCGAGCAGACAATGCGAAACGATCCCGCCGGGATTTACGGCGGAATGGATTTTGCCAGTCGGGACCGGTATCGCCATGTAGTGGAGCGCATAGCCAGAGCAAGCCCGATATCCGAGGCGCAGGTAGCGCGCATGGCTATCCAGATGGCAGGTGATGCAGGGGCGACTGGCAAGGAAAACGGGAATAACGAGGAAGGCAACCCCATCCGGGCTCATGTAGGATTCTATCTCATCGACGATGGAATGCCTGAGCTGGAGCTTGCAGCCCAGGTCCGTTTATCCCTGAAGGAGAAAATCCAGCACGCCGCGCGTGGGAGGCCGCTTCTATTCTATCTCGGCGCAATAGCAATGATTACGCTAGGCCTGGTTTCAGGCCTGTTGCTGAAAGCATATGCTCGATGGAGCGGGGGCATTGACGCTGGTTGCGGCTGGAATCCTGTCTCTTTTAGTGATGAGCCAGCTTGCCGTGGGTTTGGTGAACTGGGTGGCCCTTTTTCTGGTAAAGCCCCGCCCGTTGGCGCGCATGGATTTTTCTGGCGGCATACCTTCCCCGTTCCGTACGCTGGTAGTGATTCCCACTCTGCTGACCAGCGAACAGGAGATTGAGAATCTGGTGGAAGCGCTGGAGGTCCGGTTTTTGGCGAATCGGGACGACAACATTGATTTCGGATTGTTGACCGATTTTCCGGATGCCGATCAGGAAGCCCTTCCCGAAGATGAACCGTTGTTAAATTTGGCTCGCGAACGCATCGAAGACCTCAACGCCAAGTATGCGAACGGAGCCGGCGGGCTGACTGGAGCGGGCGGTCCTCCGTCTTCTCATACGGAAGGGCCGTTCTTCCTTTTTCACCGCCCGCGCCGCTGGAATCCCCTCGAGCGGCTTTGGATGGGTTATGAGCGCAAGCGTGGAAAACTCGCGGATCTCAACGCGCTGCTGCGAGGTGCCGGGGACGATGCATTCTCGTTGATCGTGGGCAACAGGGGCTTGCTGACCAGTATCAAATACGTGATTACGCTGGATACTGACACTCAGTTGCCGCGAGATTCTGCCCGGCAATTCGTGGGCACCCTGGCTCATCCATTGAACCGGGCCCGAGTCGAAGAAATTCCCGCGGATGGATGCGGACGATGGGAGCATATGGTCACTCGCGGCTACGGAATCCTGCAGCCGCGTGTCGCAGTGAGCCTCTCAAGCACAAACCGGTCATTGTATGCGTGGCTTTTTGGCGGAGAAGCCGGTATCGATCCCTACACCCGTGTGACCTCGGACATCTACCAGGATTTGTTCTCTGAAGGCTCATTCGTGGGCAAAGGCATCTATGATGTGGATGCATTCGAGAAGGCGCTTTGCATCCGCTTTCCGGAGAATCGCATTCTGAGCCACGATTTGCTCGAAGGTTGCTACGCTCGGTCGGGCTTGTTAAGCGACGTGCAACTGTATGAGGAGTTTCCCTCAGGATACCTTGCCGATGTCAAAAGGCGTCATCGGTGGATCCGGGGAGACTGGCAGGTCGCCACGTGGCTGTTATGGCGGGTTCCCACTGCTGGCGAAGGCTACCAGCCCAACCCGCTGTCGCCGCTCTCGAAGTGGAAACTGCTGGATAACCTGCGGCGCAGCCTCGTTCCGGCGGCATCCACGCTGCTTTTGCTGCTGGGGTGGATAGCCCTGCCGGACCCCTGGTTCTGGACATTTACCGTCTTTGGAATGCTAGCCATTCCAGTGGCGCTGCCGATCCTGGCCGATTTGCTGAGGAAGCCTACCGACGTCGCCTGGCCGCAGCAACTCACGGTTTCCGCCCAATCAGCCAAGCGTCATCTCGGGCAGGTGTTGTTCGCGCTGGCATGTCTTCCGTTTGAGGCGTATTTCAGCCTCGACGCTATCATCCGGACCCACATAAGGCTTTTGTTGACACGCCGAAGGCTTCTGGAATGGAGTCCGTCTCGCGACGTCGAGCGAAACAGCCTGGCGAATGCGGGGGCAGAGCTTAATAGAACCGGATTCTTTTTCACAGCAATGTGGAGTGCGCCCGTTGCCGCCGTTGTCGGGTTCACCGGTGCGGCGACCGCGTCCCCCGAGGGGTTGTTTGCGGCACTGCCGATATTGCTATTGTGGGCCGCGGCCCCCGCCATCGCCTGGCGGATCAGCCGCCCGCATCCTCCAACGTCCGCTGAACTGTCGATCGAACAGATAGGATTCCTCAGGGAGGCTGCGCGTCGCACCTGGCTTTTCTTCGAAACGTTCATTGGCCCGGATGATAACTGGCTCCCCCCCGATAATTTTCAGGAAATCCCCGCCCCGACAGTCGCTCATCGCACATCCCCAACCAATATGGGTCTGGCATTGTTGGCCAATGTGGCCGCGCACGACTTCGGCTACATTGGTCCCGTCGAACTTATCGAGCGGACCAATCGAACGATCCGAACCATGGAGGGGCTGGAGCGGCATGAGGGGCATTTTTACAATTGGTACGATACCCACACGCTGGCACCCCTGAACCGCTATATTTCAACCGTCGATAGCGGCAACCTTGCCGGTCATCTGTTGACGTTGCGTGCCGCGCTGTTGCAAGCCGCGGATACCCCAATTGTCGGGGAGCGGCTGTTTTTGGCTTTAAACGATACAGTACGGATCCTTGTGAAAGCTGCCGGTAACGCGGCGGCGGCAAAAACGCTGGGACAATTTGAAACCGCGCTGGCCGACGCCGCAAGCATCCGTCCGATATCCGTCACGAGCGCACGAATCCATTTGGAACGGCTGGTTGCCCGTTCGCGTGAACTGGTTGACGAGCTTACGAGTGAAGGAGTTTCTCCCTCATCTGGCGAAGCGCAGGAATGGGCAAGAATGCTGCACAAGCAGTGCGAGAAAGCGCTGCAGGAATTGGTGTCTCTTGCGCCGCAGCGCTTGCCAACCGACGGGGAGCCAGCTGAGCCAGATGGGTATGTTTTGGGGGGCAGTTCGGGAGGCAGTTCTCCTGCAACTGCCGTCCCCACCCTGCGGGAACTCGCCAATCAGGGCAGCAAATGGGCGCAGGAGCAGCTGGAGTTACTTGAACATCTGGCGTTTCAAACAACGGAAATGGCGCGAATGGAGTATGGATTCCTGTTCAACTCCGCCCGGCGCCAGCTTGCCATAGGGTATAACGCCGGCGAGCATCGCCTGGATGCCAGCTATTATGATCTGCTTGCGTCAGAAGCCCGGCTCTGCAATTTCATCGCCATTGCACAGGAGCAACTGCCACAGGAAAGCTGGTTTGCCTTGGGGAGAATCCTTACGGCGCATGAAGGGGAGCCGGCACTGCTCTCCTGGAGCGGCTCGATGTTCGAGTACCTCATGCCGCTCCTGGTGATGCCAACCTATGATAACACGTTGCTTGACCAGACCTATAAAGCCGCAGTTGACCGTCAGATTGCATATGGCAAGGAACGCAACGTCCCTTGGGGAGTTTCGGAATCCGGCTACAATGCGGTGGACGTTCACTTCAATTATCAGTATCGCGCATTCGGGGTTCCAGGCTTGGGGCTCAAACGAGGCCTTGGGGAAGATCTCGTGATTGCTCCTTACGCTTCCGTACTGGCGCTGATGATCGCGCCTCAGGCGGCATGCCGTAATCTGGAACGACTTGCGGTTGAAGGCCTGGCCGGTAAGTTCGGCTTTTATGAGGCCGTGGACTATACTCCCGCAAGGCTGCGGCGGGGCGAAAAACGGGCGGTGATAAGGTCATTCATGGCTCATCATCAAGGCATGAGTCTGCTTTCTCTGGCGTACGCGCTGCTCGATCGTCCTATGCAAAGTCGATTTGAATCTGAACCGCTTTTTCAGGCAACCATGCTGCTGCTTCAGGAGCGTATTCCCAAGCCAGTGGTTCTCCTGCAGAAAGCTGCCGAGCTGCCTGATGTGCGCGTTTCCAAGGAGCTGCCGGAAATGCCAATCCGGCTTCTCAAAAGTGCGAATACGCCGATACCCGAAGTACAGCTGCTGTCGAACGGCCGGTATCACGTAATGGTGACCAATAGCGGGGCAGGGCGCAGCCGTTGGAAGGACCTGGCTGTGACCCGCTGGCGCGAGGACGCGACATGCGACAACTGGGGAAATTTCTGTTACTTGCGGGACGTGGCGAGCGGAGAGTTCTGGTCGAACACTTACCAGCCTACACTCAAAGAAGCAAAACGCTATAGCGTGGTTTTTTCTGAGGGAAGGGTTGAATTCCGCAGACGTGATCAGGATTTCGATACCCATACGGAGATTACGGTTTCTCCTGAAGATGACATCGAGTTGCGCCGTATTCGCCTTACCAACCGCGGTTGGACGCGTCGGGCGATAGATGTTACGAGCTATGGCGAGGTAGTGCTCGCGCCGCCGCCAGCTGATGCGCAGGCGCCGGCATTCGGCAATCTTTTTATTCAGACAGAAATATTGCCCGACCGGCGCGCCATCCTGTGCACTCGCCGCCCGCGGTCACATGGCGATCCCGTGCCATGGATGCTGCACCTGATGGTGGTTCATGGTATCTCTGCCGAGGCAATTTCTTATGAAACGGATCGCATGGCGTTCATCGGACGGGGCAACGATGTCTCCGCGCCAGCGGCGATGACCACGCCTACGCCGCTTTCCGGTAGTGCGGGCTCTGTGCTGGACCCGATCGTATCGATTCGCCAGCGCCTCACGCTGGAGCCCGGCGAGTCCGCAATCGTGGATATTATTACCGGAGCGGCAGATTCGCGTCATGTTGCCATGAATCTGGTCGATAAGTATCAGGATCAGCGATTGACAGACCGTGTTTTCGACCTTGCATGGACACATAGTCTGATTGTGCTTCGGCAGCTCAACGCGACCGAGACGGACGCTCAATTGTTCGGCCGCCTGGCAGGTTCAATACTCTACGCCAATACTTATCTGCGTGCCGATGCTTCCGTGTTGTCCAAGAACCAGCGCAGTCAGTCCGGGCTTTGGGGTTATGCGATTTCAGGAGACCTGCCAATCGCGTTGTTGCAGATCAGCGACGCCGCCAACGTCAACGTGGTGCGGCAGCTGCTGCAGGCTCATGCTTATTGGCGTGCTAAAGGGCTGACGGTGGACCTGGTGATAACCAACGATGATCACTCGAGTTATCGCCAACTGCTTCACGATCAAATCATGAGCCTGGTAGTCGGGAGCGCCGAAGCCCATCTGCTTGACAGGCCCGGGGGGGTTTTCATCCGCCGGGCGGACCAGATCACCGCTGAGGACCGGATTCTTTTGCAAACCGTCGCGCGAGTGATCATCCTGGATGACAAGGGAACACTGGTGGAGCAGCTGATTCGCCGCATACCGGAGGAATTGCCTGTCCCGCAGGCGAGGCTGAAGCCTGTTCGCGCCGTTCTGGTGACACAAGCTGTTGAACCTGATCGCCCGGACCTTGTGTTTGATAATGGTATCGGGGGATTCAGCCGTGATGGTCGCGAATACAATGTGACGACCGGGCAAGGGCAGACAACGCCTGCGCCGTGGTCAAACGTTCTGGCCAATTCCGAATTCGGGACTGTCATTTCCGAGAGCGGGCAGGCGTATACCTGGAGCGAAAATGCGCATGAGTTTCGCTTGACCCCCTGGAATGATGATCCGGTTTGTGACCCAAGCGGAGAGGCTTACTACTTGCGTGACGAGGAAACCGGATATTTTTGGTCTCCCACACCTCTCCCCAAGCGAGGCGCTACCTCTTATATAACAAGACATGGGTTCGGTTACAGTGTATTTGAGCACAGCGAGGCAGGCATCAGTTCCGAGCTGTGGGTATATGTAGCGCTGGATGCACCGGTTAAATTTGCTGTCCTGAAGGTCCGTAACGAATCCGGGCGTACACGCAGGCTTTCGGCAACAGGATACGTGGAATGGGTGTTGGGCGATTTGCCTGAAAAAAACAGGATGCATGTGGTGACCGAAAGGGACGATTCTACCGGCGCCATGTTCGCCAGGAACGCTTATAACCTTGAATTTTCGGGACGCGCGGCATTTTTTGATGTAGATGATACCGTCCGCAGCATAACGGGCGACAGGACGGAGTTTATTGGGCGCAATGGAAGATTGCAGAGCCCGGCTGCCATGACTGCTAATGCCTTATCGGGCCGGGTAGGGGCGGGGCTTGATCCATGTGGCGCGATTCGGGTTCCGTTTGAATTGCCTGCGGGCCAGAACAAAGAAATTGTTTTTCGCCTGGGCGCCGGACTTAACACCGAAGCCGCGCGAGCAGTTGTACAGCGTGTTCGTGGGGCCATAGCCGCGCGAGAAGCGTTGGAGCGGGTTCTCCAATATTGGCGGCGGACACTCGGAACCATACAGGTAGAAACTCCCGATCCTTCAATCAACATGATGGTTAACGGTTGGCTGCCCTATCAGGTAATCGCGTGCCGCCTGTGGGGACGCAGCGGGTATTACCAGTCTGGAGGGGCGTTCGGGTTTCGCGATCAGTTGCAGGATGTTATGGCTATTGTCCACGCTGAGCCCGCTATCGTGCGCGAGCACCTTCTGCGCGCTGCCTCGCGTCAGTTTGTCGAAGGCGACGTGCAGCATTGGTGGCATCCGCCGGGCGGGCGGGGGGTGCGTACCCGTTGTTCGGATGACTACTTATGGCTGCCTCTGGCAGTCTGCCATTACGTCGAGACCACCGGGGACATGGGTGTACTGGATGAGCCTGTTTCTTTTTTGGAGGGGCGACTGGTCAGTCCTGACGAGGAATCGTATTACGATCTGCCAGTGCGATCGGAACAGGTCGCCAGCTTGTACAATCATTGCGAGCGCGCAATCGTATATGGCTTGAGATTCGGGACGCATGGCCTTCCCCTGATGGGAGCCGGGGATTGGAACGACGGGATGAATCTTGTCGGTTTTCACGGCCGGGGCGAAAGCGTTTGGCTTGCTTTCTTTCTGTACGACATACTCATCAAATTTTCGAAGCTTGCCGTACGGTATGGTGATCATGAGTTTGCGGGGAGATGTCAGGAGGAAGCCGAAGGCCTTCGCGTTAACATAGAGCGTCATGGCTGGGATGGAAAGTGGTATCTGCGGGCATTTTTTGATGACGGCACCCCGTTGGGATCATCGAGCAATTCCGAATGCCGCGTCGATTCGATTTCCCAAAGCTGGTCGGTTCTCTCCGGGGCCGGCTCGCCGGAGCGTCAGCGCGAGGCAATGGAAGCGGTGGACCAGCATCTGGTCAGGCGTGACGCCGGTTTGATTCAGCTTTTGACCCCTCCTTTCGACAAATCGCCCATGAATCCCGGATATATCAAAGGCTATGTCCCTGGTGTGCGCGAAAACGGCGGGCAGTATACGCACGCGGCCGTCTGGGCAATCATGGCTTTTGCGGTAAGGAGAGATTCCGCGCGAGCATGGGAATTGCTGGGGATGATAAATCCGGTAAATCATGCGCGCACCGCCGAGGCCGTGGCGGTTTATAAGAACGAGCCGTACGTGGTCTCAGCCGATGTTTATGCCCTTTCGCCGCACGTTGGCCGGGCCGGGTGGTCCTGGTATACCGGTTCAGCCGGCTGGCTTTACCGCCTCATGGTAGAAACCCTGCTTGGTCTGACCCTGGAAGACCATAAACTGCGATTCAACCCTTGTTTGCCAGAGAGCTGGACAGCATTCACCCTCGAATACCGGTTTGGCGAAACGCTGTATCGCGTCAGTGTCTCACGGGCTGACAGTGGGGAGGCAGCCAGCCTGATCATTGATGGCAACCAGCAGGGCGAGCTCGTTATTCCTCTGGTCGATGATCATGGCTCGCATACAGTCGAAGTCCGGCTGGGAGTGCTCTAGCAGAACACCTCCTGTTCAACCGGACTTGACTAGATTTGGTCTATTTGACGGTCTGTTTGACGCAAGCCCGTAATCAGGCGCGAGAAGCGGAAAGGGCAGCAGAATTGCCCATTGGCACAAATGACGGTGTGGATGGCCGCATCGGCTTTGCGGGACGGGCGACCGAATCCTGCGCTATCCTGGCAAGCAGGCTGCGCGTATAGCGCTGGAGCAAGTAGCGCAGCGGACTGGCGAGTTCGAATTCCATTCTGAGATTGGCAGCCTTTAGCCGATATCCGTATCCTCCGCTTGCCACTACCGCACGAGCGGGCGTTGTTTTCCTACCCATTAGCATTGAAATGCCAAATAGTCCTTCGTTTCCTATAACCGCAAGCCGGGTGGATATCCCGTTATTCGTATTGCTGAGCAGGGAAATGGTGCATGTGGTAGGAAAATATATAAGGTCCAGCTCCGCGCCGTCTTCGTAGACAGCCCACCCATCCGGCATGGTTACAAGCTCCAGAGACGGTTTCAGGTGCTCGTAATCCTTCTCGGGGAGTGCTGCCAGGAAGAGATTTTGCTTCGGATCTTGAAGGTGCGGCATAGTATTTTTTCCTCGAGTTCTAGTATCGACAATGCTCTTCCATCAGCCTGAACATTGCCAACCAAACATGGCAGTTCAAAGCAAACTCAACAAACGGAAAAGCGGATGCTGGTACGTTACAGCGGAAATGAGCAGCTCGTATGTGCGCTGGCAGACAGACCAGGTTACCGTCTGATGAAAATATTACACAAACGTGAACTCAACCTTAAGGAGGATAGGATGGCCAAGACTTCCAGAGAAAAACTTCTCTCGGACTTTCAAGCGGTTATTGCAGATACCGAGGAATTGATGAAATCAGTCAGCAGCGATAACGTGGGAAAGTCGACCCAGGCTCTGCGTGAAAAAGTTCAGGAAAACTTGCAACAGGCCAGGGGTTATCTCCAGGATATTGAGGAAGCTGTTGTTGACAGATCAAAGGTCGCGGCTCGGAAAACCGATGAATATGTACATGAGAATGCCTGGCAAACAATTGGTATTGCGGTAGGACTCGGCATTTTGATCGGGGTTTTACTCAGGAACCGCGATGATTAATGGATCTTCCGGTCGGCCGTCGCTTCCCATTCGGGGGGTCGCCTGAACTCAACATATCCTGGCCCCTTGCGTGCACACTGATTATTGAGGAGAGAAGAAAGTTAAGGTAATTATCAGCTTGTTGTAGATCAGGAGTGTGCCGCCTGCCCTGACTTTGTGCGCGGAGAAGGTTGTGGACACTCTGTTTTGCCAATAATTAAATCAGGAGATGGGTCATGAAAATAAAAAATATCCTTGCGGCCTTTTCTGCCTTGTTGTTGATTTCAGGCCATGTGGCGGCGGCACCTTTCAGTACACTTTATGCCTTTGGCGATAGCCTCTCCGATGTGGGCAGCAGTGACTCCGCAGTGATGAGTCTTTATAAAACCCTGGGCGGCAACTGCGACCCGAGCCACTTATGCCCCCCATACTTTGATGGACGCAAGTCCGACGGGCCAGTAGCATCTGAATATCTGGCGGGTGCACTTTTTCCGTCAGGGGTTACTGCCGCGAACTTCCGCAGCTACGCCGTAGCGGGCGCCAACTCAGGAGATTCGAACTCCGGCTTTAACGCTGGCGGTTTGTTAAATCTTCCAGGCATCCAACAGGAGGTGGGCAATTATCTGGAGGATGCCCAAGGAAAAGCGGATCCGAATGCCCTATATTTCCTGTGGGGTGGGGCAAATGATTACGTGGGGGGCGACCCGGCGGCGAAGGCTGCGCAGAACATTGCGGGATACGTTAGCACGCTTGCCGGAGCGGGTGCCAAAAATATATTGGTTCCCAATCTTGCGGACCTGAGTCTTACGCCGTTCGGGCAGGACGATGCCGTGCAGGCCCATGCGTTCTCGCTCACCTTTAATTCTGAACTGGCAACGCAACTTGGGAATGTTCAGCATGAGTTTCCGAACACCCATATTTTCAGTTTTGATTCCTACTCGTTGTTGAACGATGTGGTTCAGCACGCGGATAAATACGGCTTCACGAATGCCAGCGATCCTTGCCTCACCGCTCTTTTTCCATGTGGCAACCCGGATCATCACGTCTGGTGGGATGATTTTCATCCCACGACGAGGGCACACGAAATTATTGGTACGGCTTTTGCGACCGCCGTGCCTGAGCCTGAAGTGGTTTCGATGCTGATCGCGGGCCTGGTCATTCTCGGCTTTGTTAATGCAAAAAGGCGGAGAGTGGAGGGGCAGCCAGGACGTGGCCGAGCTGGCAAGTTGGGGGTTTGGGCCTAGAGCGGTCCGGTTTCCTAACCCGCGCGAATTGCGGGAATTAATCCCCGTGTCTTTTTTCCCAATGAAGTCTTATGCTCGTAACCTTCAAAACCGATGCGTACGCTGACATCATCATGTTTGGAGATGTGGCGCGGCGCCTGCTCAAAATGATGGGGCACAGCGGCACCGTACCTGGAGCCATCCTGGCCGATGATGTCCCTGCCGCGCTTGATCGGTTGAAACGCGCCGTCGAATCCGAAAAATCAACAGAGAACCCACCTTCCTCGCGAGAGGGAGAGGAAAATGACCAGGAAGCAGTAAAGCTCTCTTATCGCGCTTTGCCGCTGATCGAATTACTCACCGCGGCTGCCAAAAAGAAGCGCGATGTGATGTGGGAAAAAATGTAACGGGCAGCAGGCCAACCACCGGAACCAAGGCCACTAACTCAGTCCATCGCATTATTATCCCAGTCTTTTTAGGACTCTCAGCGCAGAGGGAATGTGTGATAGCGAACAGTCTCAGCTACGGTTTTAAGATATTTATGGAGCGCAAGGCAGTTGTCTACAAACCTTTTATAAAGGATCACTTCCATGAAAATCCTGAAGCTTTTCGTATTTGCAGTAGTGCTGGCGGGATTGGCCGGTTGCGTTTCGGTAACAAGGAGCCCGATAAACAAAAGGAAAAGGTCATTGTGGTTCCCGAGAAAACCAGTACTGACTATTAATTAGAACGGGTCGGTTGTTTGCTATTTTCAACCGAGGAAACATAGGAGCGTCGGGTAGGGGATCAACCCAGCTTGGTGCTCTACCTGCCGAACGCGTGGGCCACGTAAATCGGCTGGCAACTTGCCTTGGGTAAAAGGCAGGTTTCGCACTCAAGCATTTAGAAATATCAGCAACCGGCGGACTTATCAGTCGTGACACAACGACAGGGACGTTAATTACTTCGGCTCGGCCTCGGGCGAAGGGACCGGTTTGTGCGGCCGCAGGGCTGAATAAAACTCTTTTTCACTCACGCCCGCCTGGTTAACGATCGAGGCTATCATTTCCCTGCTAAAAACAGATTTTGGGCAATCCAGGGCTACCTTGAACCGGTAACCTGGCTCTGTCCTGACCCATTGCTCGTAGGAATTTTCTTTCCGGGTCCTCGGAGTGAATCCCAATGTGGTGAGAATCTGTTTTACGCGTGAGCAGGTGAGCGGAGGGTGTTTTTCGCTCATACGTTCGCGTCTGTGCTCGGGGCGAGGGGGATGAGCTTCTTGAACAAAGTCCGGTCAGCACCGAAATGCATGTGCAGGGAATCCAGAACAATATAAAGGTAATACTTGACCCACTGGGAGGTCGGGGCCTTACGGGTCAGGAAATACTCCGCGTATTGCCGATCTTCACCTGCCAGGGCATCATGCAGGTATTCCCTCATCATCGCGTTGAGCTTCCCGCACGCTTCAGCCTCACTCTCGCCTTGGGCGGCGAGGCCCAGATCAAGGCAGAATGCCTGCCAATGCCCCAGCTTCTGTTCAGCATAACAACGCAAAAGTAATTGATCTGGTCTCATCAGACAGAGTATAGACCAAAAAAATTATGTACACAATTAAGTACTTGGTTGATTTGGTTGCTCAAGCGGGGCTGTTGAAAGCTGATCGGTTTGCGGGTGAATTTTATGGCAGGAAATTGTCGAAAATTGGGCATTTGAGAGCAATTCTGGGTGTCCAGATTGACCGGGGGGGGCTTAAGCTATTAGTATATGCACCTCTCCAAATTCCCCGATAGCTCAGTCGGTAGAGCGACGGACTGTTAATCCGCAGGTCCCAGGTTCGAGCCCTGGTCGGGGAGCCATAATAATCAATGTCTTAGGACTAAGATTGCGGATATTTGATACGAAGAGTTCATCTTTGTTATCCGTTTATTATCCGTTACCTAAGCAGTCAATGGATTTTTTGCGGATGGTAAGGCCAAAATAGAGGGAGGGACTCGAATTCGCACAAAAACCCTAGGTCACCTCTGGCGAGACCGAGAAATACGTTAGATACGAATTTGATAACGCAACTTTGGCGAACAGCGATAGAGCGCTTCAGCCGTGGGTAGCGAAATGGCTTCAGGTTCGTTGAGCCTATTTAAACCTGTCGCTTAAGAAGTACCTCTCGTAATGGCTTCTTTCCCTCCTTGGGCGCCAGCAATTCTGGTTAAAAATACGCTGAACTGCAAGCTACGATTGCCTATCGTAAGGCATCCGATTCGGAGGACGATGAAGAATCTGCTGTTGAGGAACTGTTTCGGCAGAAGACGGATTCAAGCCGCGACCACCGCTTGCTCATTTGGAGGAGCAAGCAAGCGCTCTCTTTAGGCTTTTTAACCCATCCAGACATGAAGTCAGCCTGGGCAGCATTGTATCGTCCCCCTGCCCGCCGCCTCCACCTCGTGCCGAGCGATCCGGCATTTCTTCTTTGTATATGATCGGCCGCGCGATGAAAGATTTTCGGATACTAACCGCGTATCCTAAAACGCCTGCAGAACGTCGTAGGAGCTTATTATCCGTCGTTTCAAAGGCAAAAGCGCTACAAGAAGCAATTGCCGCAGACCCGCTCGCTAAAGGGTATGCAAAGCAATTGGTGGCGATTCATCTCGCCCGTAAAAATCTGAAACATCGACGAGACGAAGGTGAGATTCCGTCCTGGGATGAGAATGAAAAGCTTTATCCGGCACTACGAGGTGATTGCAGGGACGCCGCGCGTAATAAAGAAATAAGATCGTATGACTTTGGGAATTGGTGGATGGGACGAGGCCCCACTGTTATGCCGGCTGCATTTTGGGCGAGAGAGGCAAAAGACACTGGATTGCATGATATTTTACAGTTGCTGGTCGAGAGTTTAGAGGAAGAAGCAAGCTTCTCCCCCGATATCAGGCAGCCGGGCCGCCGGGATCAGGCGCTGAAGGGATTTTTGATTGGCGCATAAGTAGCTATCTTTGGTCTTATTATGGTCAGCCATTGGATGATGTTGCCGCACAAATCATCTCAGTTGTGTTGAACCTGGAAACACCGCTAACTCGAGACGATATACGACCGTATCTTGTTCTACTGGGAAGAAAATCGCGTAAGACCTCGTAAAAACATCCGCCTCAAGCTAAATCATAGCTGCGAAACTGCCGGCATGTTCAACAGTGCTCAAAGGAGTGCAAACATGCCGCAAGTTATCTATCGGTTTCCCACCGTCAAATCTGAATCTGGTCTGTTACGCTCACGATATCGCTTATATTGCTGAGCGCCTGTGGACTAAGCCCGTCCGTCTGGGAGCTCGTGCAGTTGGCTGGCCTGCCAGTGAAGTTGCAGCTCTTAACGCGGCTCGCATTGCTGGAAAATCTGACGAGGAAATCCGCGCCTTGGTCGCCGAGCTAGAAGCCGCTCGAAAGATGGCGGACGGGATGGATACTCAAATGAAGTATCCAAACGATACCCGCGACAAGTTTTCGTTCAATCGTAAACGGCTCCCATCCCCTGGCCAATATTTCAGATCTCAAGGCATGACGCTTACCGGTGGCGGGGAATGGAAAACGCCCTTTGCCCTTTTCACCCCGATACCGATCCGAGCTTGCGTGTACACCTCGATACCGGCCGTTATCGCTGCATGGCTTGTGGTGCGAGTGGTGGCAACGTGCTTGACCTTCATATGCAGCTGTACGGATTAAGTTTCATTGAGACTGCGAAGCAACTGGGCGCGTGGGAGATACGGCCATGACCGAGACTCCGAAAGAAGCTGCTCGTCGCTTCGCAGGATCTATGCTCGCGAAAGGTTATCGACCCGAAGCCTTGCATGAATACACCGATCGCGACGGAAATACGCTCTATTACCGTATCCGACTCACAGATCCGGACACAGGCGACAAATGGATACGGCCGACGAAGCTTGTCGGTGATACATACGTCCTTGGTGAGCCCGCGTTTCCCAATGGAAAACCTTTATATAGCCTCCACCGACTGCACAAGCGACCACATGAAACCGTGTACCTGGTCGAAGGCGAGAAATGCGCTGATGAGCTGGAAAAGCTGGGGCTGCTCGCTACCACCAGTGGCAGCGCCGACTCGTTTGAAAACGCTGATTGGACCGCGCTGGTAGAACGAGACTCGTTATATGTCCGACAACGACGAAGCTGGGCAACGCTATGCGGAAGGCGTTTCCCTGAAGCTTGTGGCACTGGGCTGCAACCTAAGCAGATATCAATCCACGAGCTCGCGCTCCCAGCCAAAGGTGATTGTGTCGACTGGATTAATAGGAACGTCCGATTACGGCTGCTGACATTTCCGCCCTGCCAAAAATCACCCACGAGGAATTACTAGGACGCAAGGAACCCCGTTCCTTCATGGATGAACCTCAAGCCCAGGTACAGAATGCCGCAGCAGGTCAGTCTCAATCCCAGAGTGGCCGGAGCCGCACCCGGTCATCACCAAGGTGGAAAGGGAAACCTATCCGATCGAAGCATTGCCCCCTCTCATCCGGGCAGCGGTGGAAGAGGCGGCGGCGTTTGTTAACCCCCTTGCCGCTGGTGGCATCCTCTGCCCTGGGGGCTCTGTCGTTGGCCATACAGCCACACGTGGACATGAAGCGGGCTGAAAAGTTATCAGGACCCGTGGGATTGTTCCTGCTGACTGTCGCTGACTCTGGTGAGCGCAAATCCACTTGCGACGGGTTTTTCTTGAAGGGACTTCGGGACTATGAGGAAGCACAAGCCGAGGCGTTTAAAACCAGCCCTGCAGAACTATCAGGCCACCGCCAAGGCATGGGAAGCCAAGCGCAACGGTGTATTGGAGAAAATCAAACAACTCGCAAAGAATGGCAAGCCGACAGCGGATCTTGAATCAGATTTGCGCGATCTGGAACGGGATCTCCCTGAGCGGCCCAAGCTTCCGCGCTCCTCTATGTGACGCGACACCTGAGGCGTTGGCTTATGGCCTGGCGAATCATTGGCCCTCCGCCGGGGTGGTATCCGCCGAGGCCGGGATTGTGTTGGGTTCGCATGGGATGGGCAAGGAATCGATCATGCGTAACCTTGCGATGCTGAACCAGCTTTGGGACGGCAATACCTTAACCATTGATCGGAAAACAACCGATTCTTTTACCGTGCGGGGGCGCGCCTGACGATAGCCCTGCAGGTTCAGGAAGCGGCCCTGCGGGAGTTCTTCGAACGGTCGGGGACGCTTGCGCGCGGTACAGGCTTTCTTGCCCGGTTTCTTTTGTCATGGCCAGAATCAACGCAAGGCTTTTGCCCCTTCACCGAGGCGCCTGAGAGCTGGCCCCGCCTGGATGCCTTCAATCAGCGCCTCACCGCCATTTTAGATGAGCCTATAGCCATGGATGAGAGTGGTGCGCTCACTCCGCACTACTGACCCTTACGCCCGATGCAAAGGCGGCATGGGTCGAGTACCACGACGAGATTGAGCAAGAGCTTGCGAGCGGCGGAAACTGCATGACGTGCGCGATGTGGCGAGCAAATCAGCGGACAACGCGGCACGGCTCGCGGCACTTTTCCAGATATTCGAGCACGGCACGGGAGACACGGTCAGCCGGGAATGCTTTGAGGCAGCGAGCATCATCACGCTCTGGCATTTGAATGAAGCTCTGCGATTTTTTTGAGAGCTTGCGCTGCCCAGATGAATCGGCGAATGCGGCGAAGCTTGACACGTGGCTGATCAACTATTGCAATCGGGAGAATACTCACCTCATTCCCATTGCACGCTGCAACAGTTCGGGCCCCGTGGGCTGCGAAGCAAGGCGGCCATAGAACCCGCCCTGTCATACCTGGAAGAGCTGGGGCGGGCGCGGCTGGGACAAGACGGCGCAAAAATATCATTGCTGTAAATCCAGCACTGATACGCGAACAGGTGGTGCTATGACGCTTGCCGATATGATCAGAAAACGCAGAGTCGGACACCGTGCTAATGCTAATCCTGCTAATTCGGCTAATGAAGGGAACTTAGCGACCGACCATTAGCCAAATTAGCCGCTTTAGCATTAGCCAATTCTCCGGAGCCGAACAACCCTAACCCTACCGGAGAACTCGCTGCTGAAGAAAAATGGCGGTCCTTCTCGCTGGTGGCGGATTCACTATCTTGACGCAGCCGAGGAAGTATCCTGCACTCCCCCCGCGACTGGTGAGGAAATCATGGCTTGGCGTTCCGCACTCGATAGCTGCGGAACCTTTTGAGCCGATTCCACGCAAACCCGACGGTCCCTTACCGCCGGACGATGAAGTCCTGGTTCGGGCGTGGGCTCGGCATATCGGCGAAACGGAGGAGGGCATTAGCGAGGTCATTGACCAGTGCAATACGGATGCGGATGCACGTGGCAGTTACCTTGAAGCAGCCGAAAAGGTTGTAATGGGAAAAGGATATTGAAATGACCACAAAAGAGAGATCCAAACTTCCGCTAAAGCAGCGGAGGTTTGCGGAAGAGTACTGTATTGACCTCAATGCCACGGCCGCTTATTTACGCGCGGGTTATACCGCTCGTGGCATTCGGCTGAGGCCGCCGCTTCCAGGCTGTTAAGCAATGTTAAGGTGCAAAGCATCATCGAGCAGAAGCAAAAAGAGATTGCGAGCCAATGCGAGATTACCGCAGAGAAGGTGTTACGTGCGATATCAGCAGTGGCCTTTTCTGATGTGCGCAAGCTTTTCCACGAAGATGGGTCGCTAAAATCCATCCATGAGCTGGATGATGCGACCGCTGCGGCGATCGCATCTATCGAAGTTGATGCGGCAGGGGTGCGCAAGATCAAGATATGGGACAAAAACAGTGCCCACGAGCGGCTATGCAAGCACTTGGGTCTATTCCGCGAGGACAATGGTCAGAAGCCGGCGAATGCGCAAAATATACTGATCTCCTTTGTTTCTCCGCAGGAAAAACCCGAATAACTTTTTCGTCTTGTTATAAAGCTTTTTCCTTGAGAA
>CAWBAF010000003.1:0-63976 GCA_963786735.1 uncultured beta proteobacterium | reverse complement strand
CGGTTTGTCTTATGAGCCACAGTTACGAAATACGCATCCCCTACCGTGTCAAAGCTCACGCCTCCGAGTTCCAGCAATTTTTCGAGAACCAGCTGGCCCTGATCCCATCTCTCATGCGGCGCGAAAACGTGCGTAATGTGCCCAACCGAATAACTGCAACCGATAGGGCCTATCCGAACGTTCTCGTATTTCATGGCCTTGGCTACCCAGCAAGCGAGAAGGGAGCCAGTTAATTCCGATGCCCTCACGATTTCCCCTCCTGCGCTGGCGGTGCTTTACCCAGTAATGCCTTATAAAGCTTGATCCATTCACCGCTCATGCTGACCATTCCAGCGTTCTGTGAAGTAGCACTGCGGCCTCCGCTCCAACACGATCGCAGCGCCTGGGCCCAGCAACCTGCTGAAATCCCAACAGTCGCTGTTGGCCTGCGATATGGCGCGGGACCACTTCACATACGAGATCGGTAATACCGTTAAGCAGGTGCGTGTAGTAGTAAACGAAGTGAAACATCGCGCCCATCACCGACCTGGTCTGTTGTCCTGGCAATATCGCGAACCGTGACAACTCCGCAATCCGGCCATTGCGACGTAACGCGTTCAGTTCATCGGAATAAGCCTCGTCTGCCCCAAGCCCGTCGCCTGAGTCCAGTTTCACTAGCACCGTGCCGATTACTGAACCGTCCAAGAAGGCATCGATTACTACATCCCGACGAGATAAGATGTGGTTGGGTTCGTAGCCCTTTTTCCAATACGATGAGTTGATAAGCGAAGCGGACGGATCAAGCGATTTTCCAAGCAAGACTGTGTACGGACCAAAAGCTGTTTTTACTAACGTCGTCATATTTCCTATTGTTTTCAATTTATTAATTAGAACGGGCTTGCTGATACCAGTGCTGCCGCCTCGGTTGGTTTGGTTGCCTCAAGGTATGAATCGATCTCGCGCATTACAGCCGCAAGCTCTGCGATGGGTGCAAACTTCTTCCGGAAGTGAGACAGTTCGTGACGCGCAAGGGTTATCAAGGCCGGGCTTACGCCGGTCGGCTTGGCGGATGACTTCACCAGTGCCGGCTTTGGTGTTTCAGCGAATACCTGGGCGACCTCGGCCGGCGCCACTGCGGACATTACAGCTGCAAGCGTCGACGGCCTTTCATTAACGGCCTTGGCTGCCGCCTCTTCAGCCCGAATCTTTTCCTCGGCCTTCTTTTGCTCTTCTGCCTGTATCCGAGCTCGCTCATCGTCCAACTTTTGCTTTTCATCCAGCTTGTGCTGAGCAACGCGGTTACCGACAAGCATCTGGAAATCATCGATCGGCTCGTAAACTATCGACTGCAGATCAGCGAACAAGACCTCGTAACCCTTGGCGTTTTCTTTGTACCAAGCGAATTTCGTTCGGATGTCCTTCGCTACCGAATCCGCGGCGATCTTGCCGTTCGCAAGCGCGGTATTTAGGGCATCGTGGAGACTGGATAGGGTTTTCTTATTCTTTGCGGCAGCTATGAAATCGGGTTGCTGGCAGACCAGATGTAGGGGACTGATTTCATCTTCCAAGGCCGTCACGTACACGGCAAATGCCACCTTCGCCTTGCCGATAGCGTCCGTTCTGATCTGCTCCTTTCGTGCCTTAACCATCCGCTCGAGCATCAGCCGGGTTTTGCGGGCGGTTTCGGCATACAAGGCAACAGTGCGGCGCATTTCATCCACTTCAGACGCTTGTGCAAGTGCGCTGGCTTCCGCCGCCTCCAGCGCATCCTGGGCTTTTTGAAGCGTCTTTACTGCGGCCTCGGCAAAATATCTGGTTAGAACCCCGGCAACGATTCGTCACCTGTTGACCAAAGGAGGAAGGAGGCGCGGGCATCTCTTTTCTATAGGCCTATGCGAGCCGGGGCATCATAAAAACCCCACACCAGGCAGCAAAAAGATAGCCAGGCATCCCACCAAAGCCAGGTTCGAGAAGGCTTACGGAACAGAGGATTTCTTGCTGGCGGAACAACGCCGGATCATCGCGGCGGAAAGAGTATGAAATTCCTGTTCCGATGGAAAGCTGGAAGTACGGGAATCCGGAAGATATTCCCGACGGGTTGATTGCGCGCACTGAATGGATGGAGCGGGCAGACGCGCGGAAGGACGAACGGCCGGCGCGTCAGCGAAACGATAGGTACTACATCCAAAGCCGGTCCATTCACTGGCGCGAGCTGGTAAGGCTGCGAAAACTAGGTAAGCACCATGATAGGGCGTGACCAAAAACAATCAAAAGGAGTCGAGCATGCAATTTCGCGGACCTGAGCACGCATTGCGGTGGGCTTATGAGATGAGTTCACGTCCCATCGTAAAACTTTCCAGCGTGAACTCGATGCGCGGCGGAGGAGGGGCAGTTTACGATGAGCTTACCCAGCATGATAAGCATGCCCAGGCTGCGTTGATCATGCGCATGGTTGAAAGGCTAGAAGATCAAGCTTGTAGGGAATATATTGCTGCTCGGTTTGGAGGTATGACGAAGCCGGAAGAAGTGACGGCAATGATGAACCGGATATTTGCGGCACTGGGCACAGGGACTCATGGGCGCCGCGGTGCGTACAAGCTGCTGCTGTGCTATTTCGGCGCGAACATCGGTTACCGTGCCATTCGGTACGATTTGAAATGCCGGGATGCGGTTGTGATTGAGATCCGGAGAAAGGTCTATGACACTATTGACGGGATCGGTAAAGAATCAGAAGAGAAGTTACCGAAAGATTGGCATCACAGGGATTGATTTCCTTTGGGAACGAAGCATGTGCTGTATAAACAACGTTAAATTTCGAACCAACGGGTATGATCCCGCGGATCAATCAATATAACTCGGTCCCAATTATGCTTGACCGAGACTTGATCATGAAACAGTTCTCTTTCGAACTCATCTAAACTGTACCCAATATGATCGGCAAGGGCCAGCCACCATTGAGAATAGTTAGATCGAACCTTGGCGATTTTCGCGGTTTTTTCAGTTAGGCAGTGCTGGATATTTTCCATCATTTTGTGGAGTAGAACCATCAGCGTCATCATCGCTGAGCCCATAAAAAACAAACATTGATGAATGGCAGCGGCTCGCTGGAAATCGATCAATTTCAAAATTACCGATAGTGGCTATGGTTCCCCCGTTTTGGTTTGGAGTATCCACAAATACTTGCAATGCTTCTGACGTTCCTTTTTTTATCGTTTTCCAAGACTCAACTGGGCGCCGAAATCGACAGGAAACATACCAGCTATGGGTAGCTGGGGCGGGTCCAATTTTGGAAACGAGTTTCGTTAGGTTAAACCAAAGAGGAATTGAAGTTTCTTCAAGCCCAATAGGTCCGTTATGCTCGAAATAGTTTTGATTCAGTCGGCGAGCCTCGATTGCTATATTTCCATCGATTGCAAAATCTGGGGGACTATTGCCATCAGGTTCAAAGTCCACGCCGGTAAATCCACGATGAATAAGGTGGGCTTGAACTAATTGTTCAGTTTTATCCATTCATAAGCTCCTTATTATTGTTGTTCTGAGCCTGCATATCTGATTCGCTGGACCAGATCGGGAATAAGGCGAAGGCAGAAATGTGTAATGACCCACCGTTTTCTGCTCAGGTCAGGCCGCTAATGCATATGCCTCAGCCATTGTTGGCGCTAGCTGAGCGTTTATTCCTGATCTGATGGACTTTACCGAAGAGATCGCCCAAGCCTCGTGGGCCAGAAAAACACATTCGCTTAACGTCGTCACGGCTGAAAATCGGCACGTCCTTAATCGGATCCTGGAACCTTCTGGCCATTTGATGAACCCATAAATATAGACCAACGATTTCTCCGATAAGGGTTCTCGAGTAATCTGGCCGACCAGCCGTCCATATGTTCTGGCTTTTCAGCATAAAAGTCACTCGGCAATCCGTCGATGGATCGGAAGACAAGATCGTAAAGATTGGCCCTCCAATATTCCTTCATTTTGGAGTAAATCACGTGATGACTTTCGTGCGTGAGTTGAGTGCTTAGTTCTTCAGCGGTCCTAATCATTCTTGCAGCAAAAAGCCAGCTATGACGCTCATTGGATGGTAGCTGGCCAGTGCCTCGGTCTAATGTGTCAAATGCCTTTTCGAGCAGATCAATGGCCGTTTTTAGTAAATCATCTGAACTAGCTCTCTGGAGATTAATGAATAAGGTGAAAAGGGCCACTACAATTCCGCTGAAGACGAAAATGGGACCGTAATGCCGTTACCGATTCAACGGGTACGGAAGAAGTAAGGTTGGCAACTAGAAGCGCCAGCGTCAGTAACAAATTGGCACCCAGAAGAAATGCTATGAGCAGAGCAAATCGGGTCATGCTGATCTCATAAATGTAGGTTTTACGGTCCGGAACACGCCATGACGCGGCATGGAAAACCCATACCTATACCCAAACCCTAGTAACAAGTAAGGGGCTGACGATCATTTAGAAGCGGTTGGGGGCGCGGTTTGAGGCTGCGGGGTAAAGCATTCAGTACGCGGTAAGCTTCTCTATTTTTTAGGTTCGAGTGTCTCGGAACCTGCAAGACCTACCGCTTGGGAAACTGCTCACCCCAAGCCGTTCTTCGCATGGACCCTTTTCTAAAAGTTACAGTACCCTTTGCGGTTACTTTGTTACGCTGAAAAAATAATTTCTGGACGGTTTTATCTAAACTGTAATCCTCAGCAACAATCGTCCGCCCATAGTCAACTTTAACGAGTCCAAGCCGCATCCAGTTATCTACCAGCGCTGGTAAAGAAGTATCTTCGGCAGGTCGATCTTGTTCATCTCTTATATTGAGCAAATGCCGATAGAGGGTAGTCGAAGTGACGTGAAGGATACCCGTATCGGCCGTAAAGGTAGATTTCTGCTATCGGAAACTGAATATCCATAGCAAGCACCGTTCGGAGTAACTTTGCCTCGTTTGCGTTGAGCTGTTTAATTATCTCAACAAACCCAGGATGCACGGATTTCGCTACACGATCATCCATCGCGGACGCAAGGAGATTTAAATACATTTCTTTTAAGTCTTCTTCTTCATACAGAGAACGCAGGCCTTGGAGCGCTGGCCCCGCAATCGATGCCTTCGGGCCGAATAATTTCTTCCGCGGGAATTTTTTCTGCTTTTTGCGCCATATCACTTGGGAATCGTTCGGAAAAATATTTTCGAGCCTTATCAAAGGCGAAATTGAGCGCTGCTAATGGCAGAAATACATTGTTAATGGTTTTTGTAACAGTAAGAGCCGTTTTGCCAAGCTCGTGCCCAGCTTCTCTAACTTGTGGGTTGTCGCCGGAGCCTTAATAACCTCGCCGATCAGAGCGACTCCATCTTTTGCATTCTTCATAAGTTCTTCGGTCGGCATTCTGCATTCGTGGTAACTCATCCGTAAATTGTATAGGAACGGTGAGGGGAGGGCTCGGGCGAACAAGTACAAAATGAGCTTGCAATTCCCGGGGAAGCGCTGATAGAAATATCTATATAAAGTGAGAAATGCCCGCTCCAAAACCTGCTTCGCAGGTTTTTTTGTTTCCAACCCACCCTAGCCGGTGGGCTTTTTATTTGTAGCTCACTCGAATTTCAATGAGGAGCAGACGGCAGCGTTGCGATTTGCTAGGTACGATGGGACTAGAGGTGCAAAAAAGGCAGATACGCTTGCGACTGATGCTTCATCGCGCTGGCATCGTTATAGGTTTAAAAATCAGGGTATTTGACGTCGAAGTATTTCCCACTCAACCGCCCTTGCTATTCGCTCCTCGACTCCGCCTGAAGGAATGTATTGCTTCTGCCTAGCCTGGACAGTGAATTTGGAAGGTGATGGCGAAAACGCTCTAGTTTGCCTCGACGATTTTTTGAAAATCAATCCATTGATACTGTGCCAACTCGGGTGGTAGCGGGGTGTTATCTAATAGGAGTGGTAAAAGATCCTTTTCTTGATTAACGGCCGATAACCACTCGATCTTAACGTAATCAGATTTATTGGCGTGATCGCACCATAAAACACCACGACAAGGTCAGCTTTGTTTAAAGCATCATCGATCTCGCGACGCCATTTTTTGCCAGGTTTAATATCTGTAATATCTTGAAAGACGAACGAGGCGTTAACGCGGAGTAGTGCAACTACCGGAGCAACCAGGAACGCGTCAGCATGGCTGTAGGATACAAAAACGTTGGTGGTCGGGCTACTCACAAGGCGTCATTCCTATATGCGCTGCTGTTGTTTTTCAACAGACTTTGATTTCGAGAGGCCAACGGGGACTTCGTAAAAAACGGATATGTTGGGAAGTATCGACATGCGAAGGGGTTTGGGGGCTGATCAAGGTTGCTGGAGCATTTTAAACGGGACAGAGACTCGCTGATTTTGTCATTTTTTGACTCAGGAATGGAACACGTAGTTGAACATTTTAAGCCTGCCTTAAGAGAATTACGTTATTGAAATTTAACCCGCTGCCAGCGGGTTTTTTTATAGGTGAATGCAATGCTGTGGGCAATCTTGGCTTCGTTGGTTATCGGTGTTGGCGGAGGCTGGGTGGCCGGAAGTATTGGGAGGATGGTGCCGAGGTTGCGCTAATCAAATCCGAGAAACAATCTCTAAAAGAGCGTAACGACACTCTGGTCGCGTCAAACGGCCGGTGCAAGACCGACATCGAGGCTGTACGCCAAAGCGTAGCCGGTATCGAGAAAGCCGCGGCTGATCGCGTCAAGGCCGCCGAAGCGGAAATGACCAAAGCCCAAAAGACTGCCGCATGGCACGTCAACAGGGCAGCGGAAATCCGCAATGGTCTGCCACCTAGACCCAATGAGACTCAATGCCAGGCTGTAGAGCGCGAGCAGCTCGAGTATGTCGCTTCGCGGAGAGCCAGTGAGTAAGTTGCTCTGGGTAGAGTTATCGGACGAGGGAGGCTGCGCATACGGCAATCCTTGACGTCATGAAGGTCGATGGCGTCTCGGCTGTACACGAAATGGCGCAGGACTCGGAAGAATTCGAGTTTGTGGGCGACGAGGTTTGTATGAGTATCTTGGGGCCGGTGCTGCAATGATGCGGACTGTACTGCTGATAATTTCCGTTACGGCGATGGCTTTTCTTTTTGGCTGCGCCAGCAAGCCCGTGATTCAGACTCAAGTGATCGAAAAGCTTTGTGCCCGTGGCATGCGAAGTTGAAATGCCCGCGGAGTGCAAGGATGCGATGAAATCTCTGAACGATAAGGTCAGAGAAAAATCATCTTCCACAGTCCCCTGACCAGCGCCCAGACTACCGACAGTCCGAGTATCGACCAGCAGATGAAGAGGAAAACTTGATGGGGCAGCATTCGGGCGAATATCGCGCTGTCTGAGTTATAATAATGGGAAGCGATTTTGGTGCTGCGTGAGATTTGCGTGACTCAATATGACTGGTTCTGCTCTGTCGTGCTATCGGAACGGACGGAAGAACAGTAACTCATTGATTAATATACGCTCTGAACAGGAGTTCGGGGCTACGAACCAAGGGGTCGTGGGTTCGAATCCTGCCGGGCGCGCCAGAAATACTATTAAAAACAATCGCCTACGTGTTCCAACGCTGGGCGATTTTTTCTTGTTTGTCGTAGAGAATCGAGTTGTCCTATAGAGAGATTTGGCTAATGAGTTTCGATTCAGTAGCCGACGCGGTATCCAGTTTTACCGAAGTTCGCTAATTTTTCCGGATTTACGATGACCCCTACCCAATCCCCATCGAGTGTGAAAGGCGCGTTGCCCTACTGGGGGGTCGTATGCTGCGCGCTGTTTGTCACTGCGTCTGTGGTTTGTTTGAAAAAGGGGGTAGACAATACGGAGAACTTACTTAGGACATTGAGTTGGCTGGAGATGCCGGCACTTGTCTCGGGATGGGTCTGGGTGGGAATTCTCTGTTTCATCATCAGCTTTATTTTTTGGTTGAAGGTGCTTAAGGTTCTTCCCCTCAACATCGCTTTTAATCTGGTTAACATTGAACATGTTTTTGTCCCGCTGGCCAGCTATCTTTTTCTGGGGGAGATGATCAGTTCAATGCGCGCTGTCGGAATTGCTATTGTTCTCCTGGGGGTCTGGGTGATTGCAGAAGCTTATTGCCGGATTGAGGAGCGAGTATGACAGGCGGGTTCCTGGTTCTCGTTATCATCTCCCAAGCCTTTGTGGTGGGCGGCCAGATTTTTCTCAAGCATGGGTTGAATAGCACGTCGGACGGATCAGAAGCTTCCACCTGGAAGCGGGCTGCGCCGTTCGCCTGTGGTCTCGGTCTAATGACGCTCTGGTTCTTCCTATGGCTGGAGCTGCTATCCCAGGTCGAGCTGAGCTATCTCTACCCGTTCGACGCCCTGGGTCCGCTTTTCATGGCGTTTGGGGCTAGCATGATACTCAAGGAAAAAATGACGCCCCGTCTATGGGGTGGCGTCTTATTGATTGTCGTTGGACTGGCAATCGTCGGTGCCAGCCAGTAACTTAGCATAATATTGAGAAAGTATAACTCTTTAGCAATCAGGTACTTACAAGCCGGAGGGCAGTAAATTCATAGTACAACGGGTTCCATATAAGTATCTGATTTATAAGGTAACATATCCTAAGAGCGTGAATGGCTGCGAACCAGGGGGCCGTGAGTTCGAATCGCGCCGGGCGCGCCGATATTTCACTGTAAAATCAATCGCCTAAGTGTGCTCACATTGGGCGATTTTTCTTTTCAGCGCCGCCAGTGCGGAAGTTTTGCGTAAACGGGCTCCGCATACCTTGTTTGCCGCATCAATACGCTCGCCGATCTCCGAGGCGGAGTAATGCGAAGTGATATTCCGGAGGTGCTCTCGTCGCTGAAACGCTGAAACGGCGACAAGATGAACCATTTTCCTGATCACGTACAGATCAGTTGCTACATATTGAGTACCACTCTAAACCAGAACGCCCGTCCTGGTTCGTTTACCCGCCCGAAGTTTACAAATCCTGGAGGAACGTCCCCTATCCTGCGGCTGAGATGCTCATAATAGGTCCGGTCGAAGAGGTTATCGATTCCCAGGCTTATCTGGGCTTGCTTTGCGGGCTTCCAGAGCATGGATATATTCGCTGTCTCAAATGCCGGCGTAGGAGTTGGATTATCAATGCCTAGCGAATTTCCGAAACCCGGATCAATACGATCCTGCCTCATCACTGCGCGTCCACCCACTGTGACCGCGAATGGGCCTTGTTCGAAGATCACTCCAAATCGGCTATCTAGCGGCGGCGTCTGGGCAAGGGGGACGGGGCCATTGCCATGTCCGGTAATGTTCTCGGCCCTTATCCAGGCAAGGTTGCCAAACAGTTTAAACTGTGGAGTGATCTGCTGAATGTAATCCATTTCGATACCGACCCGATTGACATCTACATTTTCCGAGTTGGTGCCTTGGCTGATCAATATGTAATCCTTGATGCGACTTCCAAAAACCGTAACGGATCCTTGCCAACTGGGACGAGCCATGCTGAACCCAACATTTATTTCGCGATTTTTTTCTGTCTTCAGGTCGAATCCGTTAAAACTGGCACGCTCCAGGTTACTGGCGGGGCGCTCGCCATTGGCGAGGGCAACAAAAAGGAGTGCACCGGGCATAACCTCTTTTTCGCCCCGGACAAAAGCGCTGTTGGTTATATCGGTGCGTTGAGAGTTTGAGGTCGGGAAAACGGTGGAACCCAGAAAATCCCTTAGTTCTCCCGAAAAGGTATTGAAGTAGTCGAGGCGGTAGCCAACCTTGATCGTGGTGATGGGATTAACAATATGGGTAACCTCTGAAAATATCGAATTGCTGATGGTTTGAAGGTTATAGAAAGGCGTTGCGATATTTGTGGTAATACAGTTGGTCGTCACGCAAAATGTACCGGCGGTCTGGTTATTCCCATCGACCTTTTCATCCCGGTGGTCGTATCCGACCACCGCCTCCGTACTTTCCTCCAGATCAAACGTGGCAACCGTTCTCACCGAGCGCCCATGATAAAGCTGGGTCGAGGTTCGACGATTGGTGTTAGTGATGAGCGGGCCGGGAGGATCAGGATTGAGGATCTGAACCGTGACGGGGCGTAACGTGAAGTTATCCATTCGATGGTCGAGATCACGGTCGTAGAGCTGGAGTTCCAGCTTCCTGAATCTCTCGGTAATCCTTTGGACCGTAAAGCGCGCTCCCAGTACTCCCCGCTTGAACTCAACCCCATCTCCCATGAGGGAAAATGCCGGGAATGCGACTTGACCATTGCCGCGCTCCGCACTGAACTCGGCTGTGATATTTTGAGTTGGCGTCAAGGTTGCGATAACCCTCTGGGAATCTCGCTTGAAAAAAGAAAAGAATTCCTGACCGGATCCATCCTTGTAATTGTCCCCCCGGGTAAAGTTCACCACCCCGCGCAGCTGAGCAAAGGGAGTTCCGACGGTGACGTCCGCGGTTAAATCACGTCGTCCGAAATTGCCCAGTCCCCCTGCAAGCCTTGTGTACGCGCCGGGCTTGTCAAATTTTCGGGGGGTTTCATTGAATATCACCAGCCCCCCCATGCTGGAGCCATACAGGACGCTGTTGGGCCCCTTGACGATCGTTAAATGGTCGTGCGCGTCAGGCTGTATGTAGGAAGTCCCCGGATCGGTGCCGTGATTGGCGGCAGAGGCTTCGAGACTGTCATTCATGACAATCCCCAATCGTGGGCCGCCGAGCCCCCGAAGGAATATGGTCCCGGCGGTACCACCTATCCTCGAATAAGAAAATTCGGGTTTCTGCCGAAGGTATTCAGCCGCATCACTGTTTGACCGAGGTGTCCATTTAAGCGGCTCCCGTTCCACTAAAGGATCTATTACAACTCGAGTGGACGATACAGTGACTTCACGCAGAACCTCCTGTGCGGGTGCCCCGTTTGAGAGCATCGCAAGGAACAGGCACGCGAAATAAACCGGACGCTGTCTGATGGACAGACGCGATAGTAGTGAACGTATCAATTGAATAGAGCGCGCTGGGCGCCAGGAGGTCGCGCAGGTTCAAACTCGCACGGGAAATTGTTGCTGTTGTTGGTAAAGAAAGGCCGCTCCAGATGGAGCGGCCATTGCTTAGGAGCGTCTTTTTTTATTTGCCGGCGTTCGCCCGACGTCTCCTGACCATTGCGCTCACTAACCCAAGCCCGGCGAGGAGCATGGCATAGGTTTCCGGTTCCGGTATGGGAGCAAGGGGAGCAAGGTCGACTGACAGACTGATTTTGTCCCGGTATGGATCGCCCATGCTGGCCATTGGCACCTCATGCCACATCGCGGTGTTCAGGTTGACATAGATATTGTTGGCATCAAAAGTGACTTGCGAGGGCTGGAATCCTTCCACCAGATTCCCGTATGTGTTGGCAGCGTAACTGGTATTGGTGACGGAAGCGCCGGAAATATCCGTGAGCTGGTTGTCAGTGTCTGAGATTTTGAAGCCGATGAATGACGGGCTGCCCGAATTCATGAATTGCTCGGCCTTATTCCAGGTAAGGGATAAGGTGCTGCCTGCCGAATCGATCTGCCAGCCGGATAAGTTGGCGATTTCAACAGCGCTCGCACTGCCCGTCGCATCCGCATGAGCGAGTGAAATAAAAGAGGCTGTCCCGCCGCTCGAAACGCCGTAATCAACTGAATACATGCTACCGTCGAAAGTGCTATTCGCGGCGTGAGCTGTGGCCCCAAGGGTGAGCAGGGAACACGCTGCTGTAAAGCCGAGACATTTCTTGAGTATGGTCATGTTCATTTCTCCTCCTTATAAATAAAATCTGGATACGAAATAATGTCGCTCCTGCTTTCTTTACAGATTGCCCTGCGATTTGCGTCTACGAACAATGGAGGCCATCAATCCCAATCCGGCCAGCAACATGGCATAGGTTTCGGGCTCGGGCACTGCACTTACCAGCGTACCGGTTACCCCATATTTGCTGAGAAGGTTCGGGTTGGTAATGTCCTTGGCCGATAAATCCGATCCACCCATAAATACTGAGTAATCTCCGGCTCCAAGGTGCATAAAGGTGTGGGATACCTTGCCGTCCAGCAGGCCATCCGAACCGGAACCGGTGCCATCGTACGCGCTGCCTACATATTTGAAAAAGCTCAGGCTGGCGGGTGTGCCGTTTTCGGGATTGGGATCGTTGCCGACTTTCCAGTCATTTAACGCCCGGAAGGCGCCCTCTGCATCCGAGGGGCGGTTGGCTTTGGAGATAGCGGAGGAGTCATAATCGATATTCATTGGGGCAACGTGCGCAAGCCCCTGGTAGAGCGAAAAACCGGGTGCGAGCCCCCCAAGAACTGGGGAGGCACCAGGGTTTGCGGGCGTGAAAACCTGGCTTTCGAATGAGAGCATCACGTTGGTCGGCTCGGTCAGGGTGAACCGGTAAGCCAGCGTTTTGTGAGCATCGCCGTATGCGTCGGTAGCTTGGACCCACCCGTAATTTCCGGTCACTGCCTGATTCGATATGGTAGAGGTGGCAAGCGTGTCGTTAAAGGTGCCGAAATTCCGGCCGGTATAGGTGACATGCGCCATTGCCGGCAATGAAGTTATGCCGGCCAGCAGAAAAACATAACTGAGGTTTTTTTTCATGGAGCTCCCTATCTGTTATATAAAAAATGCGTTTACTGGAGGTGCTGTTGCGCAACAGACAGGGCAGTATTGATGATGTATGCAGTCAAATCAATGTGACATATTGCCGCATGTGACAATGTGTCGCAGCGCGGGCTTCGCTTGCGAAGCGATCATGTTCGCGATTACTGACTGCACACGTTTGGTAGGTTTGGCACGTGGATTGCTGAGCTGGGGGAAAGCCGATGAGTTAACCTGAGGTAGCGAGGAAACTTCCCATAGCCTTCGAGAAGAGTTCTCTAGGATTTCCTCACCGGGTGTTGGCCGTTGTTACGAGGGAACGACAAAACGCGCTGTGATTTGTCGCATTCTCAAATAGACGCTTGCATACTGAATTTCTCCCGGTCTGGTCGGCAAGCCAGCTTCGATGAGGGTGCGCCGAAGAAATATTTCGTTGACCCCCATGGCAGCATGAGGAAAGTCGCGTAACATCGATATCTTTATTGTTGGGCATCGCACAGAAGCTCCTGCATATATATTTCATTATCGCATCGTCGATATTATCGACGAGTCAGTCTTTGAGCTATTCGATTCAAACTGACGTATCCCTGGCTAGTTCTCTACGAATCGAAGAGGGATTGAGGGAGCTGGCTTCCAAAAAGAATATAGGCTGTATCCTCGACTTTTTTGAAGTCATGTTGAGGCGATAAGAGCCACAGGTAAGGAGTTAGATCGATGAGTTCCGAGAGATATCTTTCCATTTTTTCCCCCGCTACTAAACAACAGCGCAAAGAAAACTTTGAAAGCTATTGGCAGTTTACCCAGCGACATGGGGGACAGCTCTATGAAGACGATAAAGATCTGGCTAAAAAGCGCGGCCGGCTGAAATATTTCAAGGATAACCCGGTCAAGTTGCGGCAGCCGTTTGCCTCGGAAGCTTTCTACCGCAACTACGTGGAAATGAAAGACGATCCGAATTCACTGGATCGAATGACACTGATGTTGACGGGCATGTACAAATTTGCCAGACATGAGTGGGTGGGAATAAAGGCGGCATGGGACAACGTTCCGGATATGGCTTGTTCAGTCAAGGTTGAAGAGAAAATCAGCCGTGTTCACCTGGCCGAAGAGTTCTGCCATATACGCCTTTTCGATGAAATGCTCCGTACCTGCGGGCTTGATAACGTTGAGTGGGTCCCCTTGAGCCCAGTGAAAGAAAAAATCTACGAGCAATTTCCGAAGGTTCCGGCATTTGTGAGGGATTCTCCTGCTTTTGTCACTGAACTGATGGGCGTGACATACTATTGTCATCTGCATCGGCTCTTTGATGATGTGCTGGCTGAAGAACCCGAGGTTCGTGAAAGATTGAAAGAACTGCTCGATGAAATAACCATTGATGAGGTCGCGCATGTCGGGCAAAGAAGGAATTTTATCGGACCGCTGGGCATGAGGGTTTCAAAATCGCTGGTCAAGCCTTTTTATACGCTATTTTTCAACGACATCCCGGAAATTAAAAAGTTGTTCAATGTTAATGAAATGATCGCGGATGGCCTGGCATTCGACTTCAATAAGTTGCCGGATTACATGATCGAGCGTAGCTGGATACCCTCGTACTGCAAGGCCTGAAAGGCGTTATATAAATGTCATGCATCCAACCTGCTCCCACTCGGCCACCCGGCTACCGACATCGCGGCCGAGTAGAAACCGCCCGAGACGCAGGAACTCCCCCAGCGAATAAGTGCAATTTGCTGGCGTATTGGGTAGGCTTTCATGTACTATTGGAAAAACATCATTTTGACTAACGAGACGCTATAGCACGCCTACTTGTGAAAGTTATAGTAAGTGCAATTGGCTCTGTATAAGTTTTTGAATATCCAGAACTCCACTATTATAAGCAGCTACGAATCGAGGGTCGTGGGTTCGAATCCCGCGAACCATTTAAATCAGGAGTTATCTACACTGGGGTAACTCCTTTTTTGTTTGGGCGAGTATCAGGCTGAGGTCAAACAGGCGGCCCGCCACCACATAATCATGTCCACATCAGTTTATTGCTATCACTGTCAAAAGCCTCATGCGCGAGGCGAAATGAGGTTGGTTGTTACCAAGACGGGGAAACGGTGGCGGTGCGAGCGCAGCATCCGGAATGCCCAGGCTGACAGGGAAACCCGGGACGCATTCGGTCGACGGATCTCCGAAAGCAACAAAGCGGATGCGCAGGCAAGAATCAGAATTACATCCAAGGCTGAATAATAAAGCCCGTTCAGACTTTGATTTTGTCGGCCGAGAGCTACTTGCCAATGGAAATTGCAGTTCGCTGTTCAACAAGAACTGGCGGACGAATTTCCGGCTGCTTTTAACTTCCTGCTTTGAACTTCCTGGGGCTGTTTTATGGTCGTTTCGTAGGGGCTGGTTGTAGATAACCAGCCCCAGCCCCTCCTTCTCAAACAGACGTGAACCCCGCGCGCCGGAAAGGCAGTTCGGTTGGCTGGAGTTCTGTCCCCTTGTCAGGCAGACTCTCCCTTCACCAGGGAAAGGCTCTTATCATCCGTCAAGCAGCCAAGAAAGCGCTGAAAATTACAGTCTTTTCTTAATACTGCCCGAACGTCGATAATAAGGCGAAGCCGGCCGTTTCCCAGCCTTAAAAGTTTTAAGTAGTTTGGAAAATGATGATGCGCAGGTACGGCTATGCCAGCTCCAGCCCGTTCGGGATATTTGATCCAGGTGGGGACAAGCCCGCACTCGCGCAAAGTTGCTTCAGTTTCTTCGAATATGTACGCAGTAACGCCGACCGCTGCGCTCTTCCAATGACCAACCGGTTTGAGCGTTTGTATTGCCTGTGAGATGGATTTTGATACTGGTACTGGTACGCGCCTTGGTTTAGGGTTCATAAAATTCCTCTGTAAGCGGAAACTCACTCCATAGGCGCAGCCGAGCGAAATAATCAGAGCCCAAACGCTGGTACAACCGCTTGCAACCACCTCGCATGGCGATTTATCGAGGCTGAGCTAGCCGGGGAGGCGGTGCGTATTTTACGGCTTTTGCGGGTTTTGTAAACTGGACTAAAGTACAACCCAGGGATTATTTTCGCAGAGGCTAGCTCGTCTTTCACAATCGCCTCAGCTCCGATCTTATGGTCGTGGCAGCTGCCTGGCAGGGCCCAATGCCTTGACGAGTGTCAGCGGTAACGGCAGCAGTTGCCGGCAGGCGGCGGCAGCAATCAATTCTCCGGAAAGCCCGGCGGTTATAAGGCCGCGTGTTCCATGGCCCAGGCTGGTGTAAAGTCCCGGCAATAATTCTCCAACGAGGGGCGTAGCGCCCGGGACAGATGCTCTCACCGATGCCCGGCCGGGCAGGCGGTCGGTGTTCAGTTTGTTGGCATTCCACATTTCGGTGAACGCAGGCGATATCTCCGCCAGCCTGGACAGGTTCTCCAAATGATCACCGGCGCGCAGGTCGACGCTCTCATCATTGAAGCTGTGCGTAGCGCCCGCTACATGTGCTCCGCCTATTCGCGGCGTTATGTAGCCGTCTGCGGAGACTATGGTTTCCAGTCGTTCGCTGGACGGAGTAGCCGGCAGGAAGGTGAGCTGGCCGCGCACCGGGGTGAGCGGAAGGTTCGCAAACGGCATAAACGACCTGACCTGATAGCCCGTACAAACGATCACGGCCTCAGCCTCATAAGATTTGTGACGCCCGTCCTCGTCTATTGCATCCACGCGCCACCCCTCATCCCCCAGTGGCGTCAACGCCATTACCCGGGTGCCTGTATGCCGGGTAATGGCAGGATGATCGGCCAGCGCTTCGCATAGGCGTGGAGGAACCAGCCACCCGCTGGAGGGTAACCACAGACCTCCATGTTCCAATTCAATACCTGCCAGACGGGATGCCTCAGCCGAATCCACGCGCTGCATGACATGGGGTGGCCATTCGAGAGCCGACAGTTTGTCAATCCGTTTTTCCTCGTCGGCTGAAAACGCCAATTGCAATTCACCGCATTGCGCACGGGCAACGCCATCGACAGGAAGCTTTTCGTCAAGCAGGGCAAGCGCATGTCCATAAGACGCCAGTACGAAACGCTGGAGAGTGTTCATGCCCGCGCTCAAACGGGCATGTAATATACCCGCAGGATTTCCCGATGCAGCCGCCGACAGTGTTTGCGCGCTTTCGAGGAGCGTGACCGGGATACCTCTTGCAGCAAAAGCCGATGCCGCGGCGCAGCCGGATATTCCACCACCAACGATAATCGCAGATGCTGGCTTTAGCCGCGCGGAACTGCTGGTGATGGGTAAACCTGGAAGGCTGCCGTGCAGCATTTCCCGCTTATGGCCAAAGCCGGGCGATTTATATACCTCGAATCCCGCTTCCGCCAGCCCGCGCCGTACCCAGCCCGCAGAGGTATAGGTTGCGAAGGTTGCGCCTGGCCGGGATGCCTTCGCCATGTTCCGCAAGACGTGTTCCGTCCACATGTCGGGATTGCGAGCAGGCGAAAAGCCATCAAGAAACCAGGCGTCGATTCCTCCACCAACTTCCGGCAGCGCCTCGGCCACGTCGGTCAGCGCCAGTGTGAGGCGCACTCGCCCCCCGTCAAACATCCAGCGGTTCCAGCCTGGGACCCTGCGGCCCCAGCGGGCAATCAGCCCGCCTGCATAGGGCTTAAGCTCGGGCCAGAGCGAGAGTGCTCGGGCCAACTCGTGTTCTTCAAGCGGGAATTTTTCAACGCTGAAAAAATCGAGGCTGCTGGTCGAGGGAGCGGACTCATTGAAAAGCTGCCACGTGCATAAAAAATTCAAGCCGGTACCAAACCCGGTCTCTCCAACTGCAAAGTCGGTGCCGCCCGGTAGCAATCTGAATCGCTCGGCGAGTCGGTTCCCTTGCAAAAAGGTGTAGCGTTTCTCCTCCAGACCGGAGTCTTTCGAGAAATAGATATCGCCGAACTGGCGCGAAAATGGCCGTTCGCCTTGCCAATCCAACATTCGTACGAAGAGCCTTTAGACGAGTTACCCAACTATGGCGCTGTATTGGGAGGGCAATCGACAGATGCACTGGAGGGACGTGCGGGATGTCGAGGATGCCCAGAATGCCGAGAATGCAGGAATTGCCGCCTGACACTCAGTCAGGCTCGCTCGGACGCCCTTGTAATTTGACAGCGTCCGCAGCTTTTTTACGCATGCGAAGATTGATGAATTCGACGCTGACGGAGAATGCCATTGCAAAATAAATGTAGCCTTTCGGGATGTGGATGCCAAAACCTTCGAGTATCAGCGCGAGGCCGACCAATATCAGGAACGAAAGCGCAAGAATCTTTATCGTTGGATGTGCTTCGACAAAATCGCCGATCGATTTGGCGGCGACGAGCATCACCAGCACGGCCAGAATAATAGCAATCGCCATCAGCGTGAGATGTTCCACCAGACCGACAGCCGTTATCACCGAATCCAGGGAAAACACAATGTCCAGGACGGCAATCTGGATCAAGACGGCGCCCATGCTGGCGGCGATGATTTCTCTTGTTGGGTTCCCCGCGCCTTCCAGGCTGTTATGTATTTCGTGGGTTGCCTTGGCCAGCAGAAACAAGCCGCCTCCGATCAGGACGACGTCCCGCCCGGACACAACTTTATCGAGGACCGTGAACCACGGTTGGGTAAGTCCCATTACCCATGAGATTGAAAAAAGCAGACCAAGGCGGGTAAGCATTGCAAGGCTCAACCCCATCCGCCGGGCGAAGTTACGCTGGTTCTCGGGAAGGCGTCCTACCAGGATCGAGATGAATATGATGTTATCAATACCGAGGACGATCTCCAGAGCTGTTAACGTTACCAGCGCTACCCATGCTTGCGGGCTCGTCAGCCACTCAAACAAACGTCTTCCCCTCTACGACACACAAACGCGCCGGGACATTTTTTCGCTATTGTTTTTCTTTGGGAGGGCATTGCCTTTAGATCGGAGAATTCTTGCAAGCGGTCGACTTGCCAAGTGAGAATCTTATAAACGAGTTAGCAATTTCCGATTGTGTACCTCACCCAAAGAGGTTTACCTCCCGAGCTACCGAGCAGGGCGACTAATTCCAACATTCCATCTATTGGCGCCTATTATATTACCATGCCCAGGCTCACCGCGAACCAGCCCCGGGAATCGGTCCAGGTTTGTTCCACAGCGAAGCCGCCCCGCTGAAGCAACTCCTCAAGGGATTCAACCGTATACTTGTAGCTGTTTTCCGTGTGAATACGTTCACCTTGGTAAAAGTCCAACTTTGCATTCAGTGCGTCAACCTTTACGCATTGCCGCCAGTTGCTCTCGAGGTGCATTTCAATCCGGGATGAGGCCTGATTCCAGACTGATACATGTGAAAAAGAGTCGGGATCAAAGTGGCCGCCGAGTTCGCGGTTGATTCGCGTCAGGAGATTCTTATTGAAGGCGGCGGTAATTCCCGTACTATCGTTGTAGGCCGCCCGCAATACTTCACTTTCCTTTACAAGGTCCACGCCCAGCAGCAATTGATCGCCGGCTGACAGGTGCCGTGCAACATCTCGAAGCAAGGAAATGGCTTCTTCATACTCCAGATTGCCGATGCTTGAGCCAATGTAAAGAACCAGGCGAGGCGGGAGGTGCTCGTCGAGAAACGCGAGATCCTCAAAGTCTCCAAGCTGGGGATGCACATTTACGGCCGTGAGCTCGCACTCCAGCTCGTGTTTTCCTAACTGTAGCGCTGAGTCGGAGACATCCAGAGGAAAATAATCGACGCTCTGCTGACGTCGTAACAATGAGCGGAGCAAGATTCTGGTCTTGGTCGCGGTTCCCGCGCCAAGCTCGCTCACGGATACGTCGGGGCGAAGCCGTGAGCATATCTCATCCGCATTGTCCGCCAGTATGGCCGCCTCGGTGCGAGTGGGATAATACTCGGGCAATTTCGTAATCTGCTCAAATAACGCTGAGCCTTGGGCATCGTAAAGCAATTTCGGGGGTAACATTTTGGGCACGCGGGAGAGACCATCCAGCACATCCGTTGCTATTGATATGGCAGGTATTTGAGCTGGAGATCGGGTTGGTACAGCAAGCAAGTGTTCACGCATAGTCATGGGCTAACCTTATGCCGGAGAATTGCCAGCGGGTCTGTGGAGGGAAAAAATTGCGGTAAGTACTACGGATATGAGATTCGGGAGTCGCGCACGAACCCCCGCGCAACACCATTTGGTTACACATGAACTTGCCGTTGTACTCGCCTTCCGCACCGGAAAGAGGACGATAGCCGGGATACCCGGTGTAAGGGCTTGAGGTCCATTCCCAGGCATCCCCGAAGATTTGCAGCAGGCCGGATGGTTCCATGTTTGCCTGCCGAGCCGGAACAGGATGGAAGGCCTCTTGTTCCAGCAGGTTCGCCGATCTCTTTTCGGAATCATTAATCGACCGGGTAGCTATTTCCCACTCGAATTCGGTCGGAAGGCGGGCGCCCGACCACCGCGCGTACGCATCCGCTTCATAAAAGCTTACGTGGCATACAGGCTCGTTGAGCCGTAGGGGAACTGTACCCCTGCAGGTGAACTGAAGCCACCCTTCGTCCGACTGTTCCCAGTAAAGCGGGGCAACCCAGCCATGGGCGCAAATATGGTCCCATGCGTCCGACAACCACAGTTCGGGGCGCTGGTAGCCCCTATCTTCCATGAAGGCCAGGTACTCCCCGTTGGTGACGAGCCTTGATGCGATCGAGAATGATTGCAGACATCTCTTATGCCTCGGCGCTTCATTGTCGAACGCGAAGCCGCGCATATCATGGCCCACGTCATAAATGCCCTCTTCAAAGTTGCACCATGTGAGCGGCGCCGCCGTAAGCCGATTTTCGAGGGTCTTGGGCCGGATTGGCTGGTAGCTGGGCCGCAGCGGATTGGTCCAGAAGCCATGCTTGATGTCCGTAACTATTAATTCCTGATGCTGTTGTTCATGGTTAAGGCCGAGTTCGATCAACCGCAAAAGTTCGGCGGAAGGCTCCTGGCCGAGCAAATCGTGCATCGCCTCATCCACATGAGATCGGTACAGGTGAATCCGATCGAGGGAGGGGCGAGAGAAGGTGCCACGGAGGGCGCGATTGGGGTGATTGCCGAGCCGCTTGTAGTATGAATTAAAGAGAAAGCCGAACTGTTCATCGAACGGAAGGTAACCTCGGACGTGAGGAACCAGAATAAATGTCTCGAAGAACCAGGTGGTGTGCGCAATATGCCATTTTGCCGGGCTCGCGTCAGGCATGGACTGCACCATATGATCCTCGGGAGTAAGCGGTGCGACCAGCTTTAAAGTTTGTTCGCGGACTTTATCGTATTGCTCGATCCAGTGTTGCGTCAGGGAGTCGCGGTTGGCAGGGAGGCTAGAGGTCTGAGGCATACTTTTTCCTTTAGTCAACACTAATTTCTTTATCAATGAAGGCAAACGATGGAGGTGGCAAGGCGTCGCGGCTTATGGCAAACATTCAGCTGTATTCAGCTTTAATGCGTACCTCACGCTGATATTCGAGCGCTATTTTCTAATAGTGATGGGCTGACTTCCGTGCGCTTGCAGACATATAGCATTGCTACATATGGCATTCATACCGGTAGCTTGGCAAGAGGGTGCCTATTCAACCAACCCGAAAACGACGAAATGATGTGCTTTGTACGTTACCGAACTGACCCCTTCCAGCACTCGTGGCATTCTTACGCTTGTCTTAATTCCCTGGAAATGGCCTTGGGACGACACAAGGTATTTAGGCGACACTAGGGCAGAATAAAAGGGAATCGAAAAGAACAGTAAAAAGATAGATATTTAAAAACTCATTTTGACAGGAGATAGACATGACCTACGAAGATCGTGATACCTATGGAATGTACAAAAGCTACGACGAGGAAGGACCCGGACCCCGCCTGATGGGGGCGAATACTCTACAGGGAGAGGATGTCTACAACCATAAGGATGAGGACCTGGGTGATATCAAGGAAATCATGCTCGACATGCAAACGGGCAGAGTCGCTTATGCGGTATTGTCCTTCGGGGGATTTCTTGGCATCGCCGACAAGCTTTTCGCCGTTCCGTGGAGCGCGCTGAAGCTGGATACCGAGAATAAACGCTTCGTACTCAATGTCGACAAGGAGCGTCTTGAATCCGCTCCTGGGTTCGACAAGGATCACTGGCCCGATATGGCGGACCCCAACTGGCAGAATATGATAAGTTCATATTACGGCACCACCACATACACCGACACGCGGGCAACCGAGACCCTGTCAGCCAGTGATTACAAGACCAGTGATTACAAGAGATCTACTCGCAAGGACGAAGACAGGATCATTCCCGTAGCGCCCTCGGGTACTGACCACGTAAGCAAAGAAACCGACGATATTACTCGCAAGTAATAAGATCTGTTCGATGCAGGCTGCAGGCGGTGCCGCCTAGCAACGAAAATAGAAGGAAATAGAAGGAAATAGAAGGAAGGGGTGGGACCAATCCTACCCCTTCTTTTTTGGCTGCTCCATTTTCCACCACGATGGCAGGAGGCGACGGACCTCGGGCTGGGCGAATCTGTCATCAATAAGGTAGACAATTCCTTCATCCTCATTGCTTCGGATAACGCGTCCGGCAGCCTGAATGACCTTTTGCATGCCAGGAAAAAAGTATGCATATTCATACCCCGCCTCGAAGATGGTATCCATCCTGTGCCTGATCTGTTCATTGACGGGATTTACTTGAGGTAGTCCGAGTGTCGCAATAAAGGCGCCCGCAAGGCGTTTTCCCGGCAGGTCAATGCCCTCGGCAAATGACCCGCCTAGAACCGCGAAGCCGACACCCTGGCTCGCTGGAGTAAAAAGCGACAAAAACTCGGCCTGGTCGGCCTCTTCCATCCCGCGTGTTTGCTCCCAGACCGGAATTTCCGGGTACTTCGCTCTGAACACAACCGCGACGCGGTGCAGATAGTCATAGCTGCTGAAGAAGGCGAGGTAGTTTCCTGGCTTATCCTGGTATTGACGGTATACCAGATCGGCAATTGGTGAAATGGATGTATCACGGCGGTGGAAACGGGTGGAAATGTGAGTGACGACCTGGACCGACAATTGTTCCGCTTTGAACGGCGATTGCACATCGATCCATGTGGCGTTGTCAGGCAGACCCAGCGTATCACGGTAAAAATGCCGCGGCGCCAATGTGGCGGAGAATAGAGTGGTTGTCTTCGCGGTTGCGAAGCGCTGCAAAAGAAAGGGCGCCGGAATGATGTTTCTGAGGCAAAGCACGTTGTCGATACTGGAAAGTCGCGATGCGCTTTTTGCAGGGCTTCTTGCGACTTTGGCCGAATCGAATAACGAATGCTTGTCGAATAGCTCGCTGATCCGCCAAAAATGCAGTGCTTCGAAGTAAAAGTCCCGCAGTTCGGCAGTTATCCCGCTCGGGGCTTCAGCAATATGCTCCGTAATGGTGGAGATGGCTTGCTGCAATGCACCGGCAATTTTATCCGGTATCGCGGGATGAACAGCGTAATCCTCCATCTGGCTTTTGCTGAATTCGTTCCAGCGCCGCTGCAAGCGGCCAAGGGGCTTCCTGAGTTCCGCCGGGGCGGCCCGATACGCGATGTCCAAGATCCTGCTGTGCAACTCGGCGGTATACATTCTTCGCGCGCGGTCGAGGAGGTTGTGGGCTTCGTCCACCAGTAAACCGATACGCCACTGGTGGGCAACTGTCAACCCATGCAACGTCGCGTTCAGGTCGAAGTAATGGTTGTAATCTCCTATGATGACATCGCACCAGCGGATCAGCTCCTGTGAAAGATAGTAGGGGCAAATATTGTGTTCGAGAGCGACAGCGCGAACTGAATCCCTACTCAGCATGGCAGTAGACCCGGGACGCCGCGCTTTGGATTCACATCCCGCAAGCGCCGCGGCTCTTGCTCGAGGAAGGTGATCGTAAAATCCTTGTGCCAGTGGACATGACTCGCCACGGCACAGCTTGTCTGGATGTTCACATGCCTTGTCGCGCGCTGTCAGTTCGAGCACTCTCAGGCTTGGCATCGGCTCGACGTTACGAAGCAGCGCTAGCGCATCAAGCGCGAGCTGACGCCCGGACGTTTTGGCGGTCAGGAAAAAAAGCTTGTCCAGTTGCTGGTTGGGACAAGCTTTAAGAAGGGGGAAAAGCGTACCAATGGTTTTGCCTATGCCGGTGGGCGCTTGAGCGATGAGACAGCGCTCTCCACGAGCTGCCCTGTAAACCGCTTCAGCCAATTGCCTCTGGCCCTGCCGAAAGGATGAATGCGGAAAACGCAGTGTGATCAGGGATTGGTCACGTGCAAGACGATGCGCGAGTTCCTGTTCGGACCAGTGCAGAAAACGCTCGCAGTGTTGTTCGAAGTGACTTTGGAGCACGAGGGCGTCAGCAGATTCATTCAGCAGCGTTTCACTCTCGCTCGCAATGTCGAAATACACCAGCGTCAGGCTAATACGCGGCAACTCCAGCTTCTCGCACAGCATATGTCCGTAGATCCTGAGCTGAGCCCAATGGAGCTGGCGCTGATTGTGAGGCATTTTCGCAAGATCGCCGCGGAACGTTTTGATCTCTTCAAGCCGGTTCTCAACCGAGTCATAGCCATCCGCGCGGCCACGAACAAGCAGATGCTTGTATTCACCTGTCAGGCTTACTTCGGACTGGTAGTGTTCAGGCCGCTGCGAAGAGACCTTCCCATGTCCCGCGATGCCTTCCATTGCGGTAGGCCCGCCATTAAAGCGCATGTCGAGATCACCTTCCCTGGCCGTGAATTCGCACAGCGAACGTACGGAGACTTCATATTTCATTCGTCTTTCAAATCCTTCCTCGCTGACTTTGAAATGACGCTTGCGCCGCGATATCTGGCAGAGGCCCCGCATGGGTTTCAAAAGGAACGTCTGTATTCATTGAGATCTTTCAGCCCATCCTCACCGTGTTTCATAATAGCTAATAGCGTTACCGTGGGTCTATTATCGAACCCGCCGGGCCTGGCAAGGTAAACGCTATTCGGGATTGCGGTATTCAGGATAGCTTTCTCGTTTTTCTGCGTTTTTCGCCATGCCTGTACAATCGGGCAAATGCAAGCCATCCCTTACTGGCGCCTTTCGGGCTTTTATTTCTCCTATTTCGCTCTTATGGGCGCGTTTGTGCCTTATTGGAGCCTCTATCTCCAGTCTATCTCTTTTACCGCTTTTCAGATTGGCGTCTTGACGGCGCTATTGCACGTCATGCGGGTTTTTGCTCCGGCTGTATGGGGATGGCTGTCCGACCACACCGGTAAGCGATTGGCGATCGTGCAGGCGGCTATGGCGGCTGGGCTATTAAGCTATTGCGGCGTATTTCTCGATACCTCGTTTGGCTGGCTGTTTGTCATCATGGCTCTGATGAGTTTTTTCTGGAGCGCATCACTGCCTCTGATGGAAGCTACAACACTTTCGTACCTCCGCGAGAGCATCGCGACATATGGACGAATCCGGGTCTGGGGTTCAGTGGGATTTATCTGCTCGGTCGCCGGAATGGGATACATGCTGGACACTTTCAATATCGAATCGCTGTTGTGGGCATTACTGGGCTTCAACATGGGAGTAGTAATCTTTGCGTCCCAGATACCCGAAGCCGAGATGAGCGGACATGCAACTGAAAGCGTTTCTGTCCGTGAAATTTTTAAACGCCCTGGGGTAGCGGCCTTTTTTGCGGCCTGCATGCTGATGGCGCTCGCTCATGGGCCCTACTACACCTTTTATTCTATTTATCTGGTAGAGCACGGCTATAGCAAAAGCGCGGTCGGGTGGCTCTGGGCGATAGGCGTTATCTCAGAGGTGGGCGTATTTTTTCTGATGCCTCAGCTCATGCGCCGGTTCAGGCTCAAACAGTTGATGACCTTCAGCTTTGGTTGCGCGGTTGCGCGTTTTTTAATGATAGGCTGGGGTGTTGGCTCGCCTTACGTTGTATTGGCCGCGCAGTTTCTTCATGCAGCCACATATGGCTCGCATCACGCCACGGCCATGCTGTTGGTTCATCATTTCTTTCCCGGGCGCAATCAGGCGAAAGGCCAGGCGCTCTATATCAGCCTTACATTCGGCCTCGGAGGTGCACTGGGAGGTTTGTTAAGTGGCTATACGTGGGAACCGCTCGGGCCGGGTCTTACGTTTACCATGAGTGCGGCTGCTGTCTTGCTTGGACTGTTGTTGGTTGAGTGGAAGATGCGGATTGATCGCTAGAGCTATCACGATGGGCGTGGCGGCAGGCTGTTGATCTGTTCGTTTGTTTCTTGCTGTATTGTTGTGGGATAATTTCGGATTCGCTCTATTCAAGAGATATGCAGACCTTATACGACAAACTCTGGCAAAGCCATGTAGTTTACGAAGAGTCCGAATCCGGTGCGCCAGATGAGCAGCACAAACAGGGCCACATGGTGTTGCTCTATATCGACCGCCATCTGGTCCATGAAGTCACCAGTCCTCAAGCATTCGAAGGGTTGAAGCTGGCGCGGCGCAAACCCTGGCGGCGAGAGTCCGTTCTGGCCGTGGCGGACCATAACGTTCCTACCACAGGCCGCAGCCAGGGTATCAGCGATCCCGTATCACGCCTCCAGGTGGAAACACTTGATCAGAATTGCGAGGAGCTGAGCATTACGGAGTTCAGGATGAACGACGTCCGTCAGGGTATTGTCCACGTAATCGGTCCGGAGCAGGGCGCCACGCTGCCGGGCATGACCGTAGTCTGCGGTGATTCGCATACCAGCACCCATGGCGCGTTCGGCTGTCTTGCTTTTGGCATCGGAACGTCTGAGGTGGAGCATGTGCTGGCTACGCAATGTCTGTCGACAAAAAAATCAAAGTCAATGCGGGTTCTGGTCGAAGGCGACTTGGGCCATGGCGTGACTGCCAAAGATATCGCTCTTGCGATTATTGGCGAGATTGGCACCGCGGGAGGCACGGGCTACGCGATTGAATTTGCGGGAAGCGCCATTCGCGCGCTTTCCATGGAAGGCAGGATGACACTTTGCAATATGGCTATCGAGGCGGGAGCCCGTGCCGGAATGGTTGCGGTGGATGAAACTACCATTGAATACATCAGAGGCCGCCCATTTGCCCCGAAAGGCGATTTATGGGAAAAGGCGATTGCCTATTGGCGCACGCTAAAAAGCGACGAGGGCGCCCGTTTTGACAAAACTATGCGGCTGGACGCGGCGCAGGTGAAGCCGCAGGTTACGTGGGGAACGTCGCCGGAGATGGTAACCGCCATAGACGGAAAGGTGCCCGATCCTTCGAAGATCGAGGACATCGTGAAGCGGCACGACATGGAGCGTGCTTTGAAATACATGGGATTGGCACCTAACACGCCGATCAACGAAATTCGCCTGGATAAAATATTCATTGGTTCCTGCACCAATTCTCGCATTGAAGATCTGAGGGCTGCGGCAAGCGTGGTCAAAGGCAGGCATATTGCGCCCAATATCAAGTTAGCCATGGTGGTGCCCGGTTCGGGGCTGGTCAAGCAACAGGCGGAACGAGAAGGGCTTGACGCAATTTTTCGTGGTGCCGGATTCGAATGGCGCGAGCCGGGATGCTCGATGTGTCTTGCAATGAACGACGACCGGCTCGAACCGGGCGAGCGCTGCGCCTCTACGTCCAACCGTAACTTCGAAGGCAGGCAGGGGCCCGGGGGGCGAACCCACCTGGTAAGCCCGGCGATGGCGGCAGCGGCCGCAGTGGCGGGCTATTTTGTTGATACCCGGAAAATGTATTAAACTGGAGAGGCGCTTCTTATCGAAGCTTATTTATTGACAGTAAAAGGAGATTAGCGTGAAAACATTATCCGCAATAATTGCCTTGTTTGCTGTTTTCCAGTTATCCGCATGTAACGAGAGACAGACTAAATAATCAGTGGAGAAGTTTCATTCATGTGATGGGGTGGTGGCACCGATGGATCGTGCCAATGTCGATACCGATGCCATTATTCCCAAACAATTCCTGAAATCCATCAAACGGTCAGGGTTCGGCCAGAATCTGTTTGATGAGTGGCGCTATCTGGATCATGGCGAGCCGGGGATGGATTCTTACCAACGCAAGCCCAATCCCGATTTCGTACTCAATCTGCCGCGTTATCGGGGAGCGCAGATACTGCTTGCACGGGCAAACTTCGGTTGCGGTTCAAGCCGCGAACACGCGCCGTGGGCGATCCAGGACTACGGATTCAAGGTGATCATTGCACCCAGCTTCGCCGATATTTTCTTCAATAACTGCTTCAAGATCGGTTTACTTCCGATTGTGCTCGACGCCGACAGTGTGGACCAACTGTTTCGCGAGGCGGAAGCCACCGAAGGCTATCGGTTGATCGTTGATTTACAGAATCAGTCGGTCACCACGCCTGGCGATCAACGTTTTTCTTTCGATATCGACCCTTTTCGCAAACATAGCCTGTTGAATGGGCTGGATGAGATCGGCTTGACCTTGCAGCACGCGGACAAGATCAAGGCGTTCGAAGAAAAGCATCGCGCTACCCAGCCATGGCTGTTTGCGTAGGAGACGTCTGTAGCAGGGCGGGGAAGATCGCATGAAAATCGCCATCCTGGCAGGGGACGGCATCGGGCCGGAAATCGTCGCCCAAGCAGTGCGGGTGCTGGAAGCGTTACGTCATGACGGGCTAAAAATTGAACTCGAACCCGCCCTGTTGGGTGGTTGCGCGGTGGAGGCCGCGGGTGAACCGTTTCCCGAGGCCACGCGGAAGCTTGTTGCCGAGGCTGATGCAGTGATTTTGGGTGCGGTAGGCGGACCACAGTATGACAGCCTGCCACGGTCTCTGCGGCCGGAAAAGGGCTTGCTCGGCATACGAAAATTTTTGAATCTTTTTGCCAATCTGCGGCCTGCAATACTTTATCCTGAGCTTGCAAATGCTTCGACGCTCAAGCCGGACATTGTCGCTGGCCTGGATATTCTCATTGTGCGGGAGTTGACCGGGGACATCTATTTTGGCGAACCCAGGGGTATCGAGCAGCGTGAGGGCCAGCGGGTCGGCTTTAATACCATGGTCTACAGTGAACGGGAGATAGCGCGGATTGCTCATGTGGCTTTGCAGGCGGCACGCAAGCGCAGCCGCCGGCTGTGCTCGGTGGACAAAATGAATGTTCTCGAGTGCACGCAGTTGTGGCGCGATGTGGTGACGGAAACGGCGAAGGAATATCCCGATGTCCAACTCTCACACATGCTGGTCGATAACGCTGCAATGCAGCTGATACGCAATCCGAGGCAATTCGATGTGATGGTGACGGGCAACATGTTCGGGGATATCCTGTCAGATGAAGCATCGATGTTGACAGGCTCCATTGGGATGCTTCCGTCCGCATCGCTGGATGATCATAACAAAGGGTTGTATGAGCCTATACACGGTTCGGCCCCCGATATCGCCGGAAAAAATGTGGCAAACCCGCTGGCGACCATACTGTCTGCAGCGATGATGCTGCGTTATACCTTTGATCTTGAATCTGCCGCCGCGCGTATTGAAGAGGCGGTGAAGAAAGTTCTGTCGCAGGGCTACCGCACGGCGGATATTTATGAAGAAGGAATGAAAAGGGTTGGAACCGAGGAGATGGGCGACGCGGTCCTGGCTAACATCTAGGACATAAAGGATATAAGCAGGGGCGATCAATGAAGCGAGTAGGATTTATTGGGTGGCGGGGCATGGTGGGCTCGGTCCTCATGCAGAGGATGAGGGAAGAAAGCGATTTTGCGCTGGTGGAACCAGCGTTTTTCTCGACTTCTCAAAAAGGTGGCAGGGGCCCGGATATCGGAACGGAAACGCCGCCCCTCAAGAATGCATACGATATCGACGAGCTCAAGGCCATGGATATTCTCATTTCCTGCCAGGGCGGGGACTACACCAGTGCAGTTTTTGGAAAGTTGCGCGAGGCGGGCTGGCAGGGGTACTGGATTGATGCCGCTTCGACACTGCGCATGAGTAATGATGCTGTCATCATACTCGATCCGGTCAATATGCCGGTTATCAAGCAGGCCCTGCACGATCAGGTAAAGAATTACATAGGCGGAAATTGCACCGTAAGCCTCATGCTGATGGCGATGGGCGGCTTGTTTGAAGAGGATATGGTTGAATGGATGAGCGCCATGACTTATCAGGCAGCTTCCGGGGCCGGTGCTCAAAATATGCGGGAGTTGCTTCTGCAAATGGGCGAAGCCCATCGGGTGGCGAAGGACTTATTGGACGATCCGGCATCTGGCATCCTTGATATAGACCGCGAGGTGGCGGGCACTCTGCGGGACGGTAATTTTCCAATCGACAATTTTGGAGTGCCGCTGGCCGGAAGCCTTATTCCGTGGATAGACAAAGACCTTGGAAACGGGCAAACACGGGAAGAATGGAAGGGCCAGTCGGAGACCAACAAAATTCTAGGTCGCGTCGATCATATGGTTCCGGTCGACGGCATCTGTGTTCGTGTTGGCGCGATGCGTTGCCACAGTCAGGCGCTTACCATAAAACTCAAACAGGACGTTCCATTGGATGAGGTAGAGGACATTCTTTCCGCTTCCAATAGTTGGGTACGGGTCATTCCTAACCAGCGCGAAAGTACGCTGAAGGAATTGACACCGGCCGCGGTAACAGGAAACCTGACGATTCCGGTAGGGCGGTTGCGTAAGCTTACCATGGGAGGAGAATATCTTTCAGCCTTCACGGTAGGCGATCAGCTGTTGTGGGGGGCGGCTGAACCGCTGCGGAGAATGTTGCGAATCCTGGTGGAAGCTTGAAACCCTCAACGCAATAGTTATAGGCCAGATAGAATTACCCAATTAAATGCCCATTCTCCCGAACGGTTTCAGCGAGGAACGGTTTGAGATGTTCTCCGGGCGAAGACGCTATTTCTCCGCGAAGAGCCGTCATGTTGAAGTGTGCTAAAGCGTACCTTGTTATCGTTGCGCTTGCATCGCCGTGGGCGGCCGACGCCGCGGGACTGGGCAGGCTGACCGTCACATCCGTTCAGGGCCAACCATTCAAAGCGGAAATCGACCTGGTTGCGGTAAAGAAGGAGGAAAAACCTCTCTTGACGGCGCGACTTGCGTCGAAAGACACTTTCCGCCAGGCAAGCGTTGACTATTTGCCGGTTCTTTCCACATTTCATGCAACCATCGAAACACATGTCGACGGTTTGCCGTATGTCAGGATCGTTTCCTCGCAAGCTGTAAGTGAACCCTTGCTGAACATTCTCGTTGAGCTGAACTGGCGGTCGGGACGATTGTTGCGTGAATACACCGTCGTTCTCCCTCACGCCGAAAACGATGTGAGTACAGCGGCCAGGCAGGCGGGCACTTCGAGCGCCACTGGTTCAGCTGGAGTCAAGCCGACTGTGGAGAAAAGCCACGCGCCTGAGCCGCATGAGGTGAAGCACCTGCCAATGGCCGACTCTGACTCTTACAGCCCGGTCAAGCCGGGAGATACACTGGCAGGAATCGCGAAAAGTGTGGTTGCGCCCCGGGGAGCGAGTATGAACCAGGTGCTGGTCGCCTTGCATCAAGCCAACCCAGGTGCATTTATCGGTAACAACATACACCAGCTTAAGGCAGGGGCAACGCTTCGCATCCCCGATGGGAATGAGATTGAAGCGATAAACTCCGTTGAAGCAAACAAGGTGGTGAAACTGCAGACGGCGGATTGGCGCCAGCGAAGACTTGGCCCGGTGGCAGAGGTGACAGAGGAACTCAAGCAGACTGTAACCGGAGCGATCGAACGCACTATCGAGTCTGACTTCGCTTCAGCTCGGGAGCCTGCCAGAGAAGTTTTAAGACTCTCGCAAGGTATCAAGCCGCAGAACCAGGACCGGGAACCAGCAAGCCACGCCGGGAATGCCGGCGAGAAGGGGCCGCCGCAGCATCCTGGCGCGCAAGGTCAGCTTCAGGCAATGGAAGAGGACGCCATAGCGAGGGACAGGGCACTGCTTGAAGCCAATGAGCGCATTGCGCTGCTCGAAAAAAATATCAAGGAATTGCAAGGCCTGCTTGAGTTAAAGAATCTCGCCCTGGCCGAAATGCAGAAGCGGGCTGAGAGTATCCAGACGGGACCTCGCGACTTATTGGCTGATCCGGAAGCAATTCAGCATCGGCTACAGCCGGATCATATAGCAGAGGGAGGATCGGAGCCATTGCCCCAGCTATCATCCATAAACGCACAAGCAAATAGCCCGGAGGAAACGCCAGCAGCGCAAACGGCGCGGTCTGAGCCGGTAGAACTGGCCAAACCCGCCCGCTCGGTAAATACGACTCATGAGGCCGGGCTCTCGAATGCAAAAGCGAGCACGAGAGGGAAAGTTTCGTTCTTTGATGATCTGATGGCGAATTTTGAATATCTGGGGGGCGCGCTTGTACTTTTGCTGACAGGTATAGTGGGGGTATCGATGGTGCGTGGCTCGAGATCGTCATCGATTTTCGATTTCGAGGACGATGGTCGTGCTGGCGTGCCTGCCCATCAGCCGCAGGAGAGCGCGGACAGCTCAGTCGTGAGGTCTGAAGCGAACGCGGTCGGGAATACTGATGTGCCGGCGCTGGCGCCTGATGTCAAAACGGACCTGCTCAGCGTGAGTTTAACGACGGTCGAGGCACGGCTTGGAACGACAGCAAAGCCACAGCTTGCGGAACCTGAACCGGAACGGGATGCTCACTGGTATGAAATAGTTACGAAACTTGACCTTGCGCGAGCTTACCAGGAGATGGGCGACAAGGAGTCGGCCCGGCAAATTCTTCAGGAGGTCGTCCAGGAAGGTAATGAGCGGCAACGTGAGCATGCGAGCGCGGTATTGAAGACATTGTAGGCCTTTGTTTTCCAGAGAGTCCCATGTTTTCCGATATCCGTGCCACTTTCATATGCCGAGTTTAACGGTTTTCCCTGCAACACCTCTGCGATACTCTAATCATATTGCTCGATTGGCAATCGTCATGGCATTGACTGCGGTGTGAGGATAGCGCTGGTACTTGAGTACGACGGCAGAGGTTTTTGCGGCTGGCAGAGCCAGCCGTCGAGGGGCGCGGTGCAGGATGCGGTGGAGGAGGCATTAACAAAAGTAGCGTGCGAACCCATTCGTGTAGTGACGGCGGGGAGGACCGACGCGGGTGTTCATGCTGCATATCAGGTCGTGCATTTTGATACTCAGGCACAGCGGCCAACGATGGGCTGGGTCCGCGGTGCAAATGCATTTTTGCCTGACAGTATTTCGGTTCTTTGGGCATCGCAAACCCCGGATGATTTTCACGCGCGGTATTGCGCGATCGAACGAAGGTATTTCTACTTGTTGTTGAATCATCCCGTTCGGCCTGGCCTTTGCCATGGCAAGGTCGGCTGGTTTCATCAACCATTGGACACGCGGGCCATGCAGTCAGGGGCGCAATGGCTGGTGGGCGAGCATGACTTTAGCGCTTTTCGGGCCGCGGAGTGCCAGGCTCGATCTCCCATACGCAATCTGTCGAAAATCGACATTACCCGGCAGGGCGATATCATTGTCTTCGAATTGCGGGCAAATGCGTTTCTGCATCACATGGTGCGCAATATCGTGGGTTGCCTCGTATATGTCGGTAAACGCAAATATCCTCCTGAATGGATACGGCAATTGCTGGAGGGCCGTAGGCGCAGCGAGGCTGCCCCAACATTTCCCCCGGACGGGCTCTATTTGACGGGGATAACGTACGATGACCAATGGCAGATCCCCGCGCCAGCCGAGCCTCCGCCAGCGGTGCTAATGCCAGGCTTCGGTCGGCTGATGCCTGAGCCGGTGGAAAAACTATCATGATGGGACGCAGGCCGGCTATATGACCGTAAGGGCCAAAATTTGTGGCATTACCCGCGCCGAGGATGCAAAGGCCGCGGTGCATTACGGCGCGGACGCCATCGGGTTTGTCTTCTGGAAGGGGAGCTCCCGATATATAACAGCGGCAAGGGCGCGGGAAATAATCGCCGAGCTACCGCCATTCGTTACTGCTGTGGGGGTGTATGTGAACCCGGATGCTGAGTGGGTGGAGGAGACTTCCGCTGTTGCTCGCCTTGGCTTATTGCAATTTCACGGCAATGAGGATCCGGATTTTTGCAGCCAGTTTTTCCTGCCCTATATCAAGGCGGTTCGCGTCCGAGCCGGGCTGGATTTGCTACAATACGCGGCCCGCTATAGTGGAGCCAGAGGCCTGCTGATGGACACCTACGTTGAAGGCCAGCCCGGTGGTACCGGAAACGCTTTTGATTGGGATTTGATTCCGCCGAACCTTCCATTGCCGATAATCCTATCCGGAGGATTACACCCAGAAAATGTGATGGAGGCAATCAGGCGAGCCCAACCTTGGGGAGTAGACGTATCGAGCGGTGTGGAAACAGCCAAGGGCATCAAAAACGCGCAAAAAATTGCTGCATTTATCCGAGGAGTTCGAGCCAGTGAACATTTATGATCTTCCTGACAGCAGAGGGCACTTCGGCCCCTATGGCGGGGTGTTCGTTGCTGAGACGCTGATTGCGGCTCTGGAAGATTTGCGCCGTGAGTATGAGCGGTATCGCAACGACAATGATTTTCGGACGGAATTTGCTTATGAATTGAAGCATTATGTCGGGAGGCCGACCCCGATCTATCATGCGAAAAGATGGTCAGCTCATCTTGGCGGCGCACAAATTCTGCTGAAGCGCGAGGACCTGAATCATACCGGCGCTCATAAAATCAATAATGCCATCGGCCAGGCGCTCCTCGCCAAGCGCATGGGCAAATCGCGTGTAATTGCTGAAACCGGGGCAGGTCAACACGGCGTAGCCACTGCTACGGTCGCGGCCCGCTATGGCATGCAGTGTGTCGTTTACATGGGTTCCACCGATGTGGATCGGCAGGCTGCCAATGTCTACCGGATGAAGCTTCTTGGGGCAACAGTCGTGCCCGTCGAATCCGGTTCGAGAACGCTGAAAGATGCGCTTAATGAGGCCATGCGCGACTGGGTGACTCACGTGGAGGATACTTTTTACATCATTGGCACCGTGGCAGGGCCGCATCCCTATCCAATGATGGTGCGGGATTTTCAGGCGGTCATAGGCAACGAATCGATTCAGCAGATGAATGAAGAGTACGGCCGACAGCCCGACGCGCTCATCGCGTGCGTCGGCGGTGGGTCTAACGCAATCGGACTTTTTTATCCATACATCGATACGGGAATCCCCATGATAGGCGTGGAAGCAGCTGGGCTGGGGATAGAGAGTGGGCAGCATGCCGCGACGTTGACCACCGGGAGACCCGGCGTGCTGCATGGCAACCGAACTTATCTGATCCAGGATGAGAATGGGCAGATTATTGAAACGCACTCGATTTCAGCCGGCCTGGACTACCCGGGGGTGGGCCCGGAGCATGCATGGCTCAAGGACAGCAAGCGCGCCGAATATGTAGGAATAACTGACGCTGAGGCTCTGAGTGCGTTCCATAGCCTTTGCCATTACGAGGGCATTATCCCGGCTCTTGAATCCAGCCATGCCCTGGCGTATGCCGCACAGCTTGCACCTACGCTGGCCAGCGATAAACTCATCCTGGTAAATCTTTCCGGGCGCGGCGACAAGGATATGGCCACGGTGGCGCAGGCGTCCGGCATCGCTTTTTGAAAATACTCGCATTTATGTCCCGCATTACTACTGTATTCGACAAGCTTCGAGAGCGGAAAAGGAAAGCGCTGATTCCTTTCATCACCGCCGGCGATCCTGACCTTGCCATGATGATTCCCCTCATGCATGAGCTGGTCAAGGCTGGGGCAGACATCATAGAGCTTGGCATACCCTTTTCCGACCCGATGGCGGACGGGCCCGCGATACAGCGATCCTCGGAGCGGGCTCTAAAACACCGGGTGGGTTTAAACGATGTGCTATCCCTGGTTGACGACTTCAGAAAGAGTGACAGGAGCACCCCGATCGTGCTGATGGGTTATGCAAATCCTTTCGAGGCGATGGGCTATGAAGTGTTTGCAGCAAGAGCGAAACACTGCGGGGTAGATGGGGTTTTGACGGTAGATTACCCGCCCGAGGAGGCAGCAGAGTGGACGCGGCATCTCAGAAACCAGCAGCTCGATGCAATTTTCCTTCTCTCGCCGACAACGCCAGAGGCACGTATCGAAGAGGTTGCGCGATTGGCCACCGGCTATATTTATTACGTTTCATTGAAAGGTGTAACGGGCTCGCTGAATCTTGACCTGCGCGATGTCGCGCACAAGCTGGCACAAGTGCGTTCGCGCGTTTCCATTCCTGTCGGCGTTGGCTTCGGTATCCGTGACAAGGAAACAGCGAAAGCAGTGGCGGGGCTTGCCGATGGCGTGGTGGTAGGCAGCCGTATCGTGGAGGAAATTGAAAAATCCACACCGGAGGAACTTCTAACCAACGTATATCGATTGGTCAGGAGCTTGCGAACCGCGGTCGATGAGGCAGGCTGGAAACAATAACAGCGCGATAGAACAATGTTGAGCCACTACGGTAAAGGCGCGGCCCCATGAGCTGGTTCCAGAAATTACTTCCACCCAAAATCAAGCGCAAGGAAAGCGGCGAAAAAAAAGTTGTCCCCGAAGGACTCTGGAGCAAGTGCGCTTCATGCGATGCTGTCTTGTATTATTCCGATCTTGGAAACAATCTCAACGTCTGCCCCAAATGTAACCATCACAACAGGATTTCTGCCAGGGTTCGCCTGGATTTATTTCTGGATTCAGGAGGAAGGTATGAAATCGGCGCTGAAGTGCAGTCGCTCGACCCGCTGAAATTCAAGGACAGTAAGCGTTATGTCGACCGACTGACGGAGGCGAAGCGGGATACCGACGAGGACGACGCACTCGTAGTGATGCAGGGTACAGTCAAAACGATACCAATCGTTGCGGCAGCGTTTGAGTTTGGTTTTATGGGCGGCTCAATGGGTTCGGTAGTGGGTGAGCGCTTTGTCCGGGGAGTTCAAGTATGCATTGAGCAGCGTCTGGCTTTTGTATGCTTTGCAGCGAGCGGTGGCGCACGCATGCAGGAAGGATTGCTGTCTTTGATGCAAATGGCAAAGACAACCGCTGCGCTCACTCAGTTGAGCGAGGAGAAGCTTCCCTTTATTTCCGTTCTGACAGATCCCACAATGGGCGGTGTATCAGCAAGTTTTGCTTTTCTAGGTGATGTGGTGATTGCCGAGCCCGGTGCGCTGATCGGGTTTGCCGGACCTCGTGTCATCGAGCAGACGGTACGCCAGACTTTGCCGGAAGGGTTTCAACGTTCCGAGTTTCTGTTGGAACATGGCGCGATCGACATGATTGTGGACCGCAGGCGCATGCGGGATAAGGTTGCCAACCTGTGTACGTTGCTGATGCATGCACCTCGCCAGTAACACCGATCGGCGCTTGGCCAGGCCGCCCGCCTGGCTTCGTTTCTTCCACTCCATTTTGTGACTGATTTTTCCCGGACCTTGCGCCGCATGGCCCATCCCCATCCAAAATCCCGTTCACTGCCCGAGTGGTTGGGTTTCCTTGAAGGTCTTCATCCGAAGACTATCGATATGGGGCTGCAGCGCATTGATCAGGTCAAGGCCCGGTTGGGCCTGGCTCCGGCGTTTCCCGTTATAACCGTCGGGGGAACAAACGGTAAAGGATCAACGTGCGCGATGCTCGAGGCCATTTTAAGGTCGGCAGGATATCGCACTGGCTGCTATACCTCTCCCCATTTGATCCGATATAACGAGCGGGTGAGGATCAATAGACAGGAGGTGAACGATGACGCACTATGCAGCGCGTTCGAGGCAGTGGAGGCAGCCCGCCAGATCAGCGGCGTTTCTCTGACGTATTTTGAGTTTGGAACACTGGCAGCGGTTCAGTTATTCCAGGAAGCAGGGGTAGAGGTTGGGGTTCTCGAAGTCGGGCTGGGTGGACGATTAGACGCAGTCAATATTTTCGATCCCGATTGCGCGGTGATCACGAGTATCGATCTCGATCACATGGAGTATCTTGGTGATACCCGCGAAAAAATCGGGGTGGAGAAAGCGGCAATTTTCAGAAGCGGACGTCCGGCAATCTGTGCGGAGAGGAACGTTCCGGATATTGTTCGCCAGTACGCAGATGCGATTGACGCGAAATTCCTGTGCATCGGGGAGCACTTCGGCTATTCGACAGGCGAAAAGGGGTGGAGCTATTGGAGCGAGTACGGCAAGCGCCATGCTCTTCCCTATCCGGCCTTACGGGGGGGGCGTCAGTTGGATAATGCCAGCGCATGCATTACCGCGCTTGATGCTGTCAGGGATAAATTACCCGTTACGATGGGCAATTTACGCCAGGGCTTGCTGGATGTTGAGTGGCCAGCCCGGTTTCAGATACTGCCTGGACGTCCGGTGACAGTGCTCGACGTCGCGCACAATCCCGCCGCGGCAAAGGTTCTGGCCGAAAGTCTTGGTTCGATGGGTCGCTTCAATAGAACCTACGGGATATTCGCCATGCTCAAAGACAAGGATATGGCGGGCGTCGCACAAGCGCTGGCCGGGCAAATCAATATATGGTTGGCTGCGGGCATCAATGCACCTCGCGGCGCCTCAACCGATGAGGCCGTGAGGGCACTGCGCCGGGCGTTGCCGGAGAATGACGATTCAATGGAGGAGGTGATCTTTTCCTTTGAGGATCCGGCCGCGGCCTACGCCTATGCCTGTGCTCGGGCAACCGTAAATGATAGAATATGTGTCTTTGGCTCATTCCACACGGTAGCCGACGTGTTACGGTACCGAAATTCAACTGAGCGGGGTTGAGGACATGGCAACCAAGAAGCAGATGGCCAGGGCCCCTAGCGAAGAGGAAATTCAACTCAGGAAGCGCGCCAGAAGACGTCTGGTCGGCGCGATCGCGCTTGTAGTGGCTGCGATTGTATTCCTGCCGATGTTACTGGACACTAAACCAGAGCAGCGAAGTCAAGAGATTGACATTCGTATACCGCCTGAAGACTCTGTAGAGGAATACAGCAAAGAAGCCGCTCCCCCGGCAACTCGATCTGATTCTACTTCCTCCCTGGCAGACGCGCTTACCGCTGAGAAGCCTCCCGCTGGAGCGCCTGGGAACGAACCGACACCCCGGCAGCCGTCGGCAAAACCGGATATGCCTGGTGAGTCGGGAAGAGCGAAACCGGTGGAGGAGAATAAAACTGCCAAGGCAGTAGCGGAAACCGGGAAAAATTCGCCTGGCCCTGCTGCCGGGTTTGTTGTTCAGCTCGGTGCTTTTGCCAGCCCGGCGAAAGCCAGGCAGCAACTCGAAACTCTTGCATCGAGGAATCCTGGGGAATACACGGGCGACAAGAGCGGCTCGGGTGCAATGGTATATACAGAAACACTGAAGGCCGAGAAGGGTTCGGGAAAGGGCGAAGTTACCCGCGTGCGAGTGGGTCCTTTTGCCACACGTGAGCAAGCGGACGCGGCGCTTGCCAACCTCAAGCTCCAAGGGTTTGATGGCGTAGTAACCGAGAAGTAGTACTATGATTAAGTGTTGCTGTCGTCAAGGCTGAATGCTCCGAAATGACTATCCTTTCGCAAATGACCGCTTTCGACTATGGGGTGATTGCCATAGTTTGCATCTCGGTATTGTTGAGCGTGATCCGTGGAGCGGTTCGTGAACTCGTATCGCTGGCAGGGTGGGTGGTGGCATTCATGGTAGCCAATTACTTTGCCGCACAGTTCGCACCCCAATTGCCGGATGCTATCAGCGGTGAATCGCTCCGTACGGTGCTGGCGTTTTCCGTACTGTTTCTCTTAAGTCTGCTGATAATGGGGGTTATTGCCATGCTGGCGTCCGCCATGACAAAGAAAGCAGGTTTGGGGTTTGCCGACCGGTTTCTCGGCTCGCTGTTCGGCCTTGCACGCGGGTTTCTGTTAATAATGGTAATCGTACTGGCCGGGGGGCTGACGGCATTGCCGCAGGAGCCGTTCTGGCGGAAAGCTGTGCTGAGCGCCCCGCTTGAAACCGCGGTGATGATGGCGATACCATTGCTGCCGCAGGATTTGTCCAGGCATTTTGTAAGACTGAAGCGAAACAATGAAGATGTGTCCTAGAAGCGCCTTTCCCTGCGGTTTCGTATTCCAGCGGCCTCCCCGGGGTCATCATCGGTCACGGTTCAGGTTTTTGTATTCAATGCTGATTTCTCGCAACTTTTTGTAGTTCTTTAATCTAAGTAGTTTCCACGGGTCGCAATATGTGCGGAATTCTGGGTCTGGTCGCAAATACTCCAGTCAACCAACTCCTTTATGACGGACTGCTGGTCCTCCAGCATAGGGGCCAGGATGCGGCTGGTATTGTCACTGCGGAGGGCAACACCTTCCACATGCACAAGGGCGGCGGTCTGGTAAGGGATGTGTTTCGCACGCGAAACATGCGTTCGCTTGTCGGAAACATGGGAATCGGGCATGTAAGATACCCTACCACGGGTTCCACCGAATCTCCGGCCGGGGCGCAGCCGTTTTATGTCAATTCGCCGTTCGGCATCGTGCTGGGGCACAATGGCAATCTCACAAATGCAATGCAACTCAACCAGGAGTTGTTTCGTGAGGATTTACGCCACGTCAACACAAGCTCGGATTCCGAAGTGCTCCTCAATGTGTTGGCGCATGAACTCCAGAGAAGTACGAAAAACCACCAGCTCGATCCCTCAGCCATCTTTGATGCAGTATCCCGCGTTCATAAGCGCTGCCTGGGCGCTTACGCGGTTGTCGCCATGATTGCGGGTTACGGATTGCTGGCGTTTCGCGACCCTTATGGTATCCGCCCTCTGGTATTCGGCTCCACCGAGAGCGAGCATGGAGTGGATTATCTTGTTGCGTCGGAGAGTGTGGCGCTTGATGCGCTAGGCTTCAAGCTGATACGTGACGTGGCGCCCGGCGAGGCGATATTTATCGACGACAAAGGTAATTTCCACAATAAGCAATGTGCAGCGAACCCGTCGCATAATCCATGTATCTTTGAGTACGTCTACCTGTCGCGTCCAGATTCGGTAATGAATGGGATATCCGTTTATGAGACACGGCTCAATATGGGCGAAAGGCTGGCTGACAAGATTTCTTCCGCCATGCGGCACCTGGATATCGATGTTGTCATTCCGATTCCCGATTCCAGTCGTCCCAGTGCCTTGCAGCTCGCCAACCGCCTGGGAGTGAGTTTTCGCGAAGGATTCGTGAAGAACCGTTACATTGGGCGTACCTTTATCATGCCGGGGCAGCAGCAGCGGCGGAAATCCGTGCGGCAAAAGCTCAATGCCATGAGTGTCGAATTCCGCGGCAAGAATGTGCTTTTGGTGGATGATTCGATCGTGCGGGGGACCACGAGCCGCGAAATCGTGCAAATGGCTCAGGAGGCAGGCGCCAATAAGGTCTATTTCGCCTCGGCCGCGCCGCCGGTGAGGTTTCCCAATGTTTATGGAATCGATATGCCCACCCATCAGGAACTCATTGCGACGGGGCGTGATGACGGGGAAATTTGCCGGGAAATTGGCGCTGACTATCTCGTCTATCAGGACCTCGATGCGCTTATAGAGGCTGTAAGGAGACTTAATCCATCTATAACGAGCTTCGAAACATCCTGCTTCGACGGACATTACATCACCGGGGATATCACCGATGAGTACCTGTCCGTTCTGGCGGCCCAACGTCACGGTGGCTATCCCCTGTCTTCGGCGTCCAGTACTCAGCTGGACTTGAATCTCGTGAGAGTGGAATAGAATCAAAATCGGATGGAGATTTGACAAAACTCATGTAATTAAGCAACATACCGGGAACCTCTGACAGGTCCTCCATGCTTGTCGGGGGCTCTCTTGCGCCGATTTGATGTTCAGCTTGCGGGCGCGTTATAAATTTGGCTAAAGCGGAAGAACCCGTTTTAGCGAATGCTGAACGGGTTTTTTGTTGAGGAGGCTTTCATGTCTGATGATTTTGAACTGGAAACGCTGGCATTGCATACCGGAGTGCATCGCAGCCAATTTAACGAACATTCGGAGGGTTTGTACCTTACATCAAGCTTCGTTTTTGACAGTGCTGCCCAAGCTGCGGCCCGTTTTTCGGGTGCGGAAGCGGGAAACATCTATTCACGCTTTACCAATCCAACGGTTACAGCTTTCGAGGAACGGTTGGCTGCCCTGGAAGGCGGCGAAGCCTGCGTCGCCACGTCCTCGGGGATGTCCGCCATACTTTCCTGCGTCATGGGGCTGCTTTCGGCGGGTGACCATATTGTTGCCTCGCGCAGCCTGTTCGGCTCTACGGTAAACCTCTTCAATAATATTCTCAAGCGCTTCAATATCGACACGACGTTTGTTTCAGCTACTGATGTTTCGGCCTGGGAATCCGCGGCTAAATCCAATACAAAGCTCTTTTTTATTGAAACCCCTTCAAATCCGCTTACCGAGATTTCAGACATCGCTACGCTTGCAGGGATGGCAAAGAAGGCAGGCGCATGGCTCGCAGTTGATAACTGCTTCTGTTCGCCAGCTCTCCAGCGGCCATTGGATCTGGGCGCCGATCTTGTCATCCACTCCGCGACCAAATATCTCGAAGGACAGGGAAGAGTACTCGGTGGGGCAGTGGTTGGAAAGCGAGACTTGTTAATGGAAGGTGGTGTGTTCAATTTTTTGCGCACTGCCGGTCCGAGCATGAGCCCATTCAACGCCTGGGTAATCCTGAAGGGCATGGAAACCTTGAAAATCCGTATGGAAGCACATTCCGCAAATGCCCTGAAAGTTGCGCGATGGCTCGAAGCTCACCCCGGCGTTCAGAAAGTTTATTATCCCGGATTGCCATCGCATCCTCAGTACGAACTCGCCAGGCGCCAACAGAAGACAGGGGGAGGAATCGTCTCGTTTGAGGTGAAAAATGGAAAAGAAGCGGCGTGGCATGTGATCGATTCCGTCCGCATGCTCTCCATCACTGCCAATCTGGGAGATGTGAAAAGCACACTGACTCATCCGGCGACAACGACCCATGCCCGTATCAGCCAGGAAAGCAGAGATGCAGCCGGAATCAGCGATAGCCTGTTGCGCATCGCCGTAGGGCTGGAAGCAGTCAAGGACATCACGGCAGACCTCGCAAGGGGGCTCGGCGGTCAAAAACCTGCCTGAACATCAATCACCAGCCGATCAATCGTGATGATCGAACGAAGTATCCCTGCGCCCACGGGCAGAATAATTCACGCCTGCCTTTAACCTCCCAGCGGGACCGATAGCCACAAGCCCTGCGCCATCGGTCCCGTCCTCGACCCCCGTTCATATCCCCAGTCATTTCACTGCTGCCAGTTGTGGCTGCTTCAATAAATATCGCTTTCGTCCGATACGACGGATTAAGCTCGTGTCGAGTCCGTCGGATTTTCTTACAAGGCCCTTACCCAACGATAATATTTCCACATAACTCCTTGTAAATAAATAATATAAAAACATGGCACATCTCTTGCTTAATGGAATGTGCAGTCGGTCTTGGAAAACTTATTTTTTACATGGGAGAGAAATGAAGAAGTCTTATTTATTAGCGGGTATGTTTGCGGCAGCGGTTTCACTGGACGCGGCAGCAACTGCCATTACCTTCGACGGATTCGGGACAGGTCCAGGAGGGGTTGCCGTTTCTGCGTCCGCGATTTTTGATATCACGGGGAACGATCTGACTATTACCCTGCGGAATACATCGCCCTCCAACAACGGACAGGATGTGTCGGGCAGTACTCTTACCGGGCTATTCTGGAATTTTACAGGCAACCCCCTTTTAACGCCGTTTTCCGCTACAGTGGGCTCAGGGTCCATCTTTGGAACCTGTGATCAAGTCAATTGCGGTGGCGTCACTAACGTTGCCGGAGAATTTGGTTATCAGGCGACCTCGCTTCCTGGTGGCGCCGATCGGGGAATTTCCAGCTCGGGCTATTTGTCTACCGGCTTGGCGGGCAACATCGGCAACTTCAATAATGGTGCGGCTGGGACTGATCTGGATAATCCCTCATCTCTCGACGGCATCAATTTTGGGATCATTTCAGCCGCGCCCGGCTTCAACCCCAATGGAGGTTTATCTAACGATCCACTCATTAAGGACTCGGTGGTATTTGTCCTTCATGGTGTAAGTGGTTTGTCCACCAATGATATCTCCAATGTCAGTTTCCAATATGGAACAGCTCTGAGCGAACTTAATGTTCCCGGTGATCCAAGGGATCCTCCCGCTCTTATTCCAGAGCCAGGCACGCTTAGCCTTCTTGGTCTTGGCTTTGCTGGCCTCACCGTGTTGCGCAGGCGTCGAAAATAATCCTTTTGGACAGAGGTGCGCGACAGACCCACCCCCGGTGGGTCTGTCGCTTTATAACTGCCTTAAAAAGCGACACGCGCGAACTTCACTGAATTCAGGCACAAACACTTAAGCGCTTCTTTAGTTCGTCAACTGCCAATGGGTTGTACTTTGGTCCAATAGGCAGCGTGTGCGGGCCATATATACTGGCTTCGCATTTGTTTGATCTGTAAAGGGCAAACCTCGCGAAAGCGGGGGGCGCAAAGTCATCGGTCTACCGGGCGTTTAACCCCAGGATGGCGGGACTGCCAGATTACATCAATCGCCCGGCTACTCGGTTGTGTTGTCGGAAAAACGAGTATCGGGGTTATCGTGATTCTGCGGAAAGTGGCTGCAGAACGCCGGGATATTGATGCAGTTCCGCCTCCTAAACAATTAAAGGAGAGGACTGCACGTGAGCATCAAAACGACTGGAACTATTGGCGGCCAGAAGCCGTCTGTGTCAGGCATCGAATATAACAGGCATAGTTGGCGACGCGGCGCGAAAGCAAGCTGCGCGCTGACTGCTGTCTTTCTGTCGGGGCTCATCATGAGCCCGACTGTTTCTCACGCGGAACGAGTAGCCGGCTTGGGATCGGGAAAGGGACAGGGTATAGGACACGAAATAGGGGAGGATACAAGAGGAGGGGATACAGGAAGGGAGGATAAAGAAGGGGAGGATACAGGAGGACAGGGTAATGGACGCAGAGCCGCTGGCTCTGAGAGATGGGCAAGAGGACGAATAATCGTAATGCCGCGTGCCGGCCTGCCAGCACATGAATTTGCCAGACTACTCGATGAGCATGGCGGCAAGGCCAGAAAAATTGGCCAGAGCCAGCTCTACGTCGTGGACCTGCCGGGGAATGGGTCAGAGAAGGCCGTCGCCGCACGACTGGCTCAACATCCCCATCTCAAGATTGCGGAAATCGACCATCTGGAGTCGCCCGAATTCGTACCCAACGATCCCTATTACTTTAGCGCGTGGCATCTCCAGAAAATCGGAGCGATGGAGGCATGGGATCACTCCCTGGGCGCCGGTGTAACGATCGCCATCCTTGACTCGGGCATCGATGCTGCTCATCCCGATTTAGCAACGAGGTTGGTGCCGGGTTGGAATTTTTACGATAACAACTCGAATACTTCGGACGTTTACGGCCACGGTACCATTGTTGCAGGCACAGCAGCGGCTGCGAGCAATAACAGTACAGGTGTGGCGTCGGTGGCCGGCCAATCGAAGATCATGCCCATTCGGGTCACCGATCTTAGCGGCGGAGGCTATTCGAGCATGATTGCGAGCGGGCTGATTTATGCAGCGGACCACGGCATACGCGTGGCCAGCATCAGTTTTGCCAACATGCCATCCAGATCGGCGGTAGTAACCGCCGCGCAGTACATGAAGGATAAGGGCGGGCTGGTTGTGGTTGCGGCTGGCAACAGCGGTATTGATGAGAATTTCTCTCCTGCCAAAGCAATGATTCCGGTATCCGCGACCGATGGTAACGACATCAGAGCAGGATGGTCGAGTTATGGCAGTTACGTTGCCCTGTCCGCACCCGGAGTCGGCATCTGGAGCACGGCGATGGGTGGCGGGTACGGAGCATATTCCGGGACCTCCGTATCCAGCCCGGTCACCGCTGGCGTTGTTGCGCTCATGATGTCAGCGAACCCGACGCTTCCGAATGCTGACGTTGAGAAACTTCTATTTTCGACAGCGCTTGATCTGGGTGATATGGGGCGCGATCCATATTATGGCTATGGAAGAGTTGATGCGGCCAAAGCGGTATTCGCGGCTGCTTCCACAAAACCGGCGGCGGACGTTCAAGCGCCCTCCATCTCGATGATTTCGCCGCATGATCGCGACGTCGTCTCCGGCCTGGTGCCTGTTAACATATCAGCAGCGGACAATGTCGGAGTAGCCAGAGTAGAGCTTTGGGTCAATAACACTACAGTGGCAATCGATAATACTGAGCCCTTCGCTTTTTCCTGGGATTCGAAAGGGATACCTGATGGCTTGGCGAGTCTCGTTGCGTACGCGTTCGATGCGGCGGGAAACTTTGCGCCATCCCCGGTAGTGTCCGTCAATGTATCAAATGCGACCGTTCGTGCCTCGAAAGATACAGCTCCGCCAGCTGTACAAATCATCAACCCGGTTACGGGGAATATCTCAGGCAACAGCGTGACGATCAGCGTTAGCGCGAGCGATAACAGCGGCGCCGCGGGTATCACACAACTGCTCTATATTGATGGGATATTGAAGGCGACGGGTAAAGGCAGCACAATTGGATATAACTGGAATATCCGCAAAGTTGCAGGTGGAACCCATACGGTCAAGGCTATGGCGAAGGATGCGGCAGGCAACACCTCATCTGCGTCCGTCGTCGTCACGGTAATCAAGTAAATCGGCTAGCGAATAAAACCTGCGGCAGGATGTCTACGCGGTAAAGCTGGGCGAATATTAACGCACGCCCAGCTTTTTTTATCCCCGGCAGGACAATACAGGAGATCTATAAGGCGCTATCCACGCCGTGCAGCCTCGTACAGCGGCATTACAACCGGCAGCAGCGACTCAATCTCCTGAACACGTGTCTCGTCGGCCGGATGGCTGCTTAAAAATTCCGGTGGTTGCCCACCCGTCTGCGCTTTGATCATTTTTTGCCATAACGTAACGCCGGCGCGGGGATTGTAGGCAGCGCGGGCGGCCAGTTCCAGCCCGATCCGGTCGGCCTCCGCCTCATCGGTGCGGCTGAAATGTGTGGCGATCAAGGCGTCGTAACCGATATTGGCGAGGTTGGCGGTATTCGCGCCAAGGCCAAACGCCGCGGTAGCAACGTCCACCGTAGTCCGCGCGGCAATTGCCTGCGATACCTGCTCTCGGGAGTGTTCGCGCAATGCATGCGCGATTTCGTGACCCATCACCACAGCGATCTCCTCATCCGTTAGCCGCAGCTGGTTGATCAAGCCGGAATAAAACACGATCTTTCCTCCAGGCATGCAGAAAGCATTCAGTTGATCACTTTCGATGACGTTCACCTCCCATTTCCAGCCGGGTGCGTCGGGCCGGAACACAGCAGTCTGCGGCTCTATCCGACGTGCGATGGCCTGCACGCGCTGCAGCAATTTGGGATCCTTGTTCAGCGTACCTTGCTTCGCGGAGTCCGCCTTAAGCTTCGTATATCCCTGCGCGGCCACCTGCTCAAGCTGTTCCGACGAGATCAGCATGAATTGGGAGCGGTTTGCGCCAACCGCGCCGCCAGCAGTGGTCGTTGCGCATCCGGCAAGCGTAGCTAGCCAGAGACTTATCAATATTGCGGTAATCACGCGAAAGTTGGGCATGTCATCTCCAGATGATTTTTTTTAATTATTCAATTCAGCGTAAGAACGCCTTAAGCTCGTACACAAGAAGTGAGCGGGCCCCCAACGGAGGAAGCCGCTGCCCGGAAGATTGCAGCAATTCCGACTGAGCAGTAGATTTTATTCACGGATGGCTTGCCAGTGCCTGCTACTGAACAAGTTCCGCTTTTTCTATGAGCACGTTTTCCACTGGCACATTTTGGTGACCGCTTCGATTCCCGGTTTTTACTTTCTTGATTTTGTCGACGACATCCTGGCCTTCGACCACCTTGCCAAATACGCAGTAGCCGAAACCCTGAGGGGTCGGGGATTTGTAATCAAGAAAGTCATTATCCTTTACGTTGATAAAAAACTGAGCCGTAGCCGAGTTCACATCAGATGTGCGCGCCATGGCGACGGTATATTTTTCGTTCTTTAGACCGTTGCCAGCCTCGTTGGTGATGGGCGCGCGGACCGGCTTCTGAATCATCCCCGGTTCAAACCCGCCTCCCTGAATCATGAAGCCGTCAATGACACGATGAAAGAGGGTATTGTCGAAATGTCCACTGGTTACATAGTCTTCAAAGTTTTGTACTGTCAGTGGAGCTTTCTCGCGATCGAGCTCGAGCGTGATATCGCCGAAATTGGTATGCAGTTTAATCATGTTTCACCTTACGTTAGGACTGAGATTGAGCAGTTAGCTGATCAGACGAACTAATTTGGCACAAGTCTGGCTTCTTCGATTATGACCGCTTCTCGTGGTACATCCGCCGGGAACATTCCTCCGGAACCGGTAGGCGTGGCTGCAATTTTATTCACGACGTCCATTCCTTTGGTTACCCTTCCGAACACCGTATACCCATACCCTTGAGTCGTAGGAGCTGTGTAGTTCAGGAAGGAATTGTTTGCGACGTTGACGAAGAATTGTGACGATGCCGAGTGCGGATCCGATGTTCGGGCCATGGCTACGGTTCCAGCCTCATTCTTGAGGCCGTTTGCCGCCTCGTTTTGAACCGGTTGCCTCGCGGGTTTCTGTTTGAGCGATTTGTCAAAACCTCCCCCCTGAATCATGAAACGCGGGATGACACGGTGAAATATTGTGCCATTGTAATAGCCCTCCTTGACGTAACCGAGGAAGTTCTCAACAGTTTTTGGCGCTTTATCGGGATAAAGCTCGACGGTTATATTACCTAAGTTTGTCTTTAATTCAACCTGCGGATTCGCAGCGCTGGCAGGGATAACGACAAATAGTGATAAGGAGGCAAAAAAGGCGGCTAAAAGTTTTGTGTGCATGATTAAGTGATGGATTTTCTGATGTGATGTGCTTGAGATTATGCCGCGCTCTCGTAGATGATCTTCCACGGGCCGTTCTTATTCTCCTGTATCCAATACTGGCGTTTTTTCATCTTGTTTGAAAGATTGTTGCTGGAGTACTCCTGATCGAAATTGACCACTACCAGATCATCTCTTCCCGGATATAAAAACATCCCGACATTACTGATTCCCACTTTGATCCAGTTTTTGGTCGCATTAACGAGGCGTTTGTGTTTTGCCCATTCTGCCAGGTCGTGGGCGCCGGTGGAAAAATCCCGCCCGTAATTTCTGATATATGCCTCGACGTTCCCGCTTTCCCAATCACGCCGCCAGTTTTCCAGATTCTTTACCATTTTATCGCGCAATAGGGCGCTGTCAGTCGGGGCGACCCATTCCACCGTATTGCTGATAATCACGGGGGTTATACCCACCTGCAACGTCGCGCCGACCCTGTCCATATCCGGATTGGCGAGCACTACACATCCGTCGCTTGCGCGTGGCGGGCGACTATAGGTGTCCGAAGGCGTGCCGTGCAACCAGATGCCGAAGCCGCTCCTTCCGTTCCGTTTGTCCCACTCATTGGGATAGTTGATGGGGAAGGCGCCCCGACCATAAAAATCAGTGAGCTTTTCGCGAGGCACGCTGGCGGTTACAAAATAAACGCCAATAGGCGTTTTCTTGTCTCCTTCCTTGACCTTGACCGAGCCGTTTTTCCCGCTACTGATGTAATAATCGGCGACGTAGTGGGGTTTGCCCTCTACATTCCGGAATACATAAAGGCGGGATCTGCCCGTGTCGGCTATGATTGCGTATTTCTGCTCTGGCTGCATTTGCAGCAGATACCGGGGAACCAGATTGCGCGGAACCTGCTCGTGGTGGCGTTGGATCCGGACGCGTGCTTCCTCGCGGAGATCAGCGACATGTTGCTCTGGCACCTCCGCGGTATTTCCAATCTCACTGATCGGACGAGTACGGGCGAGAAGCAAATCACCCTTGATGAGATGGGCGAGCCGGAAGTTCGGGCTGGACTTCAGCAGTTCGTCGATCCCGTTCATCGCGGAATCCATGCGGCTTTCCGCAATCTGCTCAAGGCTTTTGATGAGCATGGTTTCCGGTCCGGTCGATTGGGATACCCCTGGGAGTGCGTGGTCGCTTGCCTGAACGCCGGGGATCGCGAAATAGACCAGACCCATCACAACCGCGGGCAGGCGGATCGCTAGTCCCATCAGCGTCCTGGCTCGTCCAGGCGGAGAACCTGCGGATATCATTTCCCGACCTGCTCCTGCAGTATCTGCCACTTTTCTCCGGCCTTAACCATCTCAAGTGTTTTAGCCGTATTGGTCTTGATTGCGTCGGAGTGGTAGGACTGCCTGAAGCTTACTCTCGCATGGGTTGAATCGGTAAAGCTCACTTTAGGATTCGCTATCGATACTTCTATTGACTTCGGTTTGATGATCCGCTCGCGGCGCGTTTTTTCCCATGCGCTTCTTGATACGCCGCCGGGTGCGCGGAACTCGTTCGAGTAAAATCCAAGGTAAGCCGGCACATCCTTGCTTGACCATGCCTCGGCCCAAGCGGTTAAAGTACGGAGTATTACTCTGGATTCCCCTTGCTCAACCGGTTTTCCCGGCTCGGGTTTTTCGACAGAAGCCATTTTTTCTGCAGTGGATTTTTCGGCTCTTCCCGCGCTCTTATCCGACTTTAAGGGCGATTTTTCCTCACCGGCCACAGGAGAGTTGGCGGTGGAGGTGAGCGTGCCCGCTGTGGATGCGGTGGAAATCCTCGGCCTATTCGCGAATAAATCCTTGATCAGCGACAGCTTGGTCTGCGCCGCGGCATTGCCCTTATCAAGCTGGAAAGCTTTTCCATACGCTTGGCTCGCCATCTTTGCGTAAATATCTCCCAGGTTTTCATGAGCGGTGGAATAACTGGGGTGCGTGCGTATCGCTGCCTCAAGTGCCTCTCTGGCTTTTTCGTATTGTCCCTGGCTCGCATAAAGTACTGCAAGATTGTTATAAGGCTCGGGCAGATCGGGGTATTCCTCGGACAAAGAAGAAAATATCTGGATCGCGTCCGAGGTCTTTTTCTGTTCTGTAAGGATCAGCCCTTTGTTAAAACGCATTTGTGCGTCCCGCGGCTTGCTGGCAAGGTATACGTCGGCTTGCTCCAGCGCTTTGGCGAGGTTGCCCTGCTTGTAGAGCTTTAATACCTCCTCATTTTCGTCGGCATATATCGCGGGGCTGAAGAGCAGCAGTGCCGCTACCACAGCTGCGGTCGCCCACATGGCCGCCGTTATCCGATAAAAATCCAACATTTTCATTGTGCTATACTGCTCCGTTTTTGCTCAGGTTGGCCTGAAGGTAGCAGGATTCTACCAAGAAGGCTATCCAGTTCACAACGCGCCGAATGCTCAAAATCCATAATTCGCTTACCCGCGAAAAGCAGGAGTTCATTCCGCTGACCCCGGGCGAAGTCAGGATATATGTTTGCGGCATGACCGTTTATGACTATTGCCATCTCGGTCATGCGCGGATGATGGTTGTATTCGACCTGGTGGCACGCTGGTTTCGTGCCAGCGGGTTCAATGTTACATACGTCCGCAACATTACTGACGTTGATGACAAGATAATCAAGCGCGCGAAGGAAAACAACGAACCTGTCGAAGCACTGACCTCCCGCTTTATAGCGGCAATGGAAGAGGATACGGCAGCTCTGGGCGTTTTGCCGCCATCATGCGAGCCCCGGGCGACTCGCCACGTCACAGATATGGCTGCCATGATACGCATCCTGATAGATAAAAATCTGGCTTATGCCGCGCCCAATGGCGACGTTTATTATGCGGTGCATAAATTTCCGGGTTACGGGAAGCTCTCGGGGAAAACGCTGGATGACCTGCGCGCTGGGGAGCGCGTGGTTATTGATCCATACAAGCAGGACCCGCTTGATTTCGTACTCTGGAAAGCCGCGAAGCCTGGTGAACCGCAATGGGAGTCTCCATGGGGTGCCGGGCGCCCTGGCTGGCACATTGAATGCTCCGCGATGAGTTTTCATTATCTGGGCGAACAATTCGATATACATGGCGGCGGCCAGGACCTGCAGTTTCCTCATCACGAAAATGAAATTGCCCAGAGCGAAGGTGCTCATGATCATGCGCCTTTCGTAAGATATTGGATGCATAACGGTTTCGTTCGGGTTAATGATGAAAAGATGTCGAAGTCGCTGGGTAATTTCTTTACCGTACGCGAGATTCTTACGCGCTACCAGCCCGAAGTGGTGCGTTTTTTCATCCTTAGAGCACACTATCGCAGTCCCCTGAATTATTCGGATCAGCATCTCGATGATGCCAGGCGTGCGCTTGGCAGGCTCTACACGGCGCTGAAAGGAAGTGAAACAGAAGAATCCTTTCCGAACGCGGACATTGACTGGACCGAGCCATACGCCGCCCGCTTCAGGGACGCGATGAATGACGACTTCAACACTTCTGAGGCAATGGCCGTGCTGTTCGATCTCGCGAACGAGGTCAACAGGACCGGATTGACGAAGCATATCGCATTGATGAAAGCGCTGGGCGGTGTGCTGGGGCTATTGCAGCAGCATCCCTCCGAATTTCTGCAAAATGCTGCGCCCGCCGCCAGCTCGCCTTTCACGCCGGAAAGAATCGAGCAGATGATTCAGCAACGCCTGGTTGCCCGAGGGCGAAAGGATTATGCTGACGCCGACCAAATACGTAAGGAATTACTGGCAGCCGGCATTATTCTGGAAGACGGATCTCAAGGCACTACCTGGCGCAGAGAGTAGCACTGTCGCCCCTCAAACCCTCAGAAAAGGCTGGCAATACGTAGCACGGCAGTACGCAGCACGGCAGTACGTAGCCACTTTACCTACTCACCTCTCCCCTGATTTCCAAGTGTTGTGCCCGCTGAGACGTAATATACTGCGTGTTCAAGACGGCCAATATCCCTCGTAAGTATCCCGAGGCCTGCGCTGGCGTCTCGGACAAGCCGATCCTTCCCCAAGTTGGCAGACTCCAGGTTTGATAAATCAAGCCACTCCGATTCGGCTCGTTGATTCCACTCGCACACCCGTCTGAAAAACAGGATTGAGTAAGTTTTGCTATAAATATCAAATAGCAAGTGTAAGCTTTTATGGGCTTTGAGACATTGCTGACCTGACCATTGGCTCAACAGTTAGTGAATGAGTTATCGAAGGTATCGGGCGAAGGAAAGATCAGATGAGGCTATTAAACCAATTGCTGGCCCGGCTCGTAGATGATCTTGCAGGCCGAGCGGGAAAGTGTCGGATACCTTCAAAGCGGAACAGTGTCTTATTGCTTGCGGTTGTGGCTCTTCTGTTGACGTCAAGGTTTTCTTATGGTGCCACGGCCCAGCTAATTTCAGTGAAAGAGACCCGCGCGGGCAGGGTGATTGCCACCGTGGGCGTCTTCACAGCAGAGCCTGTAAACCCGTCGGATTTTTGGCTACGGTTTGACGGTAAATATGCGGTTCGATCCAAGAAAGTCGAACCGGTGCAATCCGGCTCGCTGGAGACACCCATTATCCTTGGTATTGATCAAGGGGGCGCGATGGGACAGCCAGCCATCCAGCAGGTGCACGAGGCACTCGAGAGAGTGGTATCCGGCCCGGCATTCCAGGCAAATGTTGCGCTGTGGGTGTTTGATAGCGAGGTCAAGAAGGTCCACGGTTTTTCAGAGATATCAAAGTTGGCGGAAGGTATCAATCAGATCGGTGTTCCGGTTGGCCGGGCGGACAAGACCAAGCTATACGAAGCGATCACTCTGGCACTGTCTGAACTTCACAGTTATCCAACCCACGGGCCGAAACGTCTGGTACTCATAACAGCAGGCATGGATGATGGCAGCAGTATCAGCGAGCAGAGTGTCATAGACCAAGCGAATACCGAAGGCATCGTTATCGACACAATTGGATTAGGTAATGTTTCAGATACGGCTTCGAAGTTGCTTGCCCGTTTAGCCAGCGACACGAGCGGCTATTATGCGACAGGTGTTGGAGATACTTCCCAACTCGCAGATGCACTGCGCAAGCTCCTCAGTTCAACACCTTCGCGGGTGGTGGAGGTTTTTTTTGAATATGATCCGGCAGTGGAAGGGCACAAGGCGCACGCCGCACAACTGGAGTTTGTGCCAAACGGTAAGCGGATTCTCCTGCCTGTTCGTAACGCACTCATATTTCCGCGAGAGGGGCCGCTTGGTGGCGGACTACCGTACCATCCAGCTATCGGTGAAGAAAATGCCCGGGATCTCATTCTTGTATGGGTATCCATCGGCCTCACCGGGTTTATAGCTGCTTATACGATGAGCAGGATACTTCGAAAAAGACGGGAGAAGCGTCAATCTGAGGAGGGCTAGCGCCGGATTAACCAAAACCTCTTGCTTATTATTGCTTCGCTCGATCCGGAAATTCCTTCAAGCGGAAAATACGCCGGCCGTCACCAGTCTCTACATAGTCAATGAGGCCCTGCTGCACGAGGTCTTCCAGCGCTTTCTGTATAATGTCCTTGGCGGTTTGGTACCGCTGAATCGGAAGCCACCATTGAACAATTCCTCCAAGGTATCGGCCGCGCAAGGATGAGCATTCAAATACTCGAGTACCTCGAGACGGGGATCCGGAACGTGTTATCAGAAGACATATTGTGAGCTCAGTACGAAAAGTTCGGTGAGATAAGGGTTGTTTTCCAGGACTTGCCACCCGCCGATCTGTAGGAAATCCTTCTTCAGTGATTTTTTCGGCGCAATGCGGTTGCTAGCTATTGAGGATGAAGCAACATTCATACCAGCAGATATTCAATGAGCTGTTAGAACGGGCAGTCGATTAAGGGACGCTAAAACCAGTGTGCAATTGGCCAAACCGATGCAAGATCGCAACACATGGGGATAGGCTCCATCAGTGCCAAAAAACAGCAAGGATATGACTCGGGTGGTCGGGCAGGATTTTCTGTCTTTAGCTGATTGTCATGCAATGCCTGCGAAGCTTCAAATGACCGTGCTTAACACAAAAGTATCGGGATGAGTACCTTGATCAAACTCATCCCCGAATAGCTGCGTGGACGACGATGAGGATGCCCGCATAGGGCGTAATAACGTTCTCGCGGAAGCTGCGGCAAAATTACCCCAGGTGGGTCATATTTACCGATTATTGCGGCGTGATATCGTGCTTTTTAAGCAGCTTGCCCAGTGCGCGCCTCTCCTTACCCGAAAGCCGTGCCGCCTGACTGACGTTTCCATCGGCCCGTTCCATAAGTTGGATGAGATATTGCGCTCGAACTGCTGCAAGACCCTGGCTTTGCGGATGAGTATGTTTCCTCGAAGAAACCGATTGCAGCGGCTCTCGGGTGTGTGCCGCGCTCATGGTTAAACATAGGCCGGGGGGGCGAGCTGCAAGTGTCTTCGTCGCAAATACTGCTCCCGGTACACGAGGCCTTCCAGTTCCCGTACGTTGCCGGGCCAAGGGTAGCGGCGGAACCAGCTACAACTCTCCTGATCCAGTTCCTTGAGGGTGCAACTGAATTGGGCCTTGCAACGCTCAAAAAATTTGTGCCAATAGCAGCGCGTCGTCGTCGCGTTCGCGAAGTGGCGGCAACTTCAGGCCGAGAACCCGGAGGCGGTACAGAAGATCGCTTCGAAAAGCTCGTGATTTGTTAGATCGTCCAGAGAGCCATTTGTAGCAGAAATTACACGAACATTTGCTCTTACGTCTCGACCCGCGCGCCGATGGGGCGATAAGCTCCCGTCCTGAAGGAAGCGCAGCAATGCTACCTGTGCTCTTGGTGTAAGAGAGTCGATCTCATCCAGGAAAAGAGTGCCTCCTGCAGCGGTTTCCACGAGCCCTGGCTGGTCGGTTTTTGCATCAGTGAATGCTCCCCTGATATGTCCAAAGAGCTCACTATCGATCAGGCTATCGGGGAAGCCACCGCAATTGACAGGGACAAAAGCATTGTTCTTGCGGCTGCTGCGGTAGTGTATGGCGCGGGCGACCATCTCTTTCCCGGTGCCTGTTTCACCCTCGATCAGTATCGGTGCCTGGACTCTTGCCAGTTTATCGATAAGACGCGAGCGTTTGCGCAAATGCAGGAGACTTTCCGAGAAGGGCGGTATTTTCTCCACTCCGTACCCAATAGCATTGTTTTCGGGCTCTCCGTCCGTGAAGTCGATGTTTTGTTTGAGTCAAAGGTATCAAAATTTGGTTGATTCATATTCCCCTTCCTCTTTAGATGGATAGCGGATGGCTTGTTCGGTGCGGTTATGATTCTTTATAATCAGCGGGGCGCACAGTGTGTCGAAAATCAAAACCTTCGACTATTTATGGTCAACTTTCCGGCTTGTTCTTCGGGGAGGCATATCAGTGAAATCGTAGAGCTATTGCGACGCCCACGAAGGATGATGTTTGGGCGGCTCAGGGGTGTAAGTTCTGTGCGGTACCCGACATAGCTCGGGCTTACCCATTACCTTTTCTGCTTCTCGTGGTTCCGAATATAAAGTACCTCATCATAAGAAAAAAAACTTGTAATGAAACGGTTAAATTTTGGTTAAATTTTTACCGGGCATGCTTTCCGCGGATGAGAAAAGTCTGGAGACTGTAGAACGGACGGTGACAGGGCGGTCCAGAAGGCAGGGTAGAACGGCTCTGAGCGCAGGGTCCAAAACTGCTCAGTCTCCCCGCAGAATCAGAGCTCGACTATATAAGAGGGCTTAAGGGATAAGTTCACGGTAAATTGTCCAGGCACTAGCAACCTGTATGACGCCGCCCCACATGCAGTTGAGCGTACAAGTATTGTCCAGTGCGGGTTGATTACCGACCAGCACGGTTGTTGCACCGGGGACCCATGGGGCTCACGGTGACTGGGATACAGGGTTGCGGTGCCAGCACCCCGAGCGCTGCGGAGGTCGCAGCCGCGACGGCCGGATTGGCCAGACTCACGCACACGCCAAAGGGTGAAATATTGACCATGGGCTGATGGTCCATGATCGTAGCCGCCGGTTGATTGCTGGTGTTGACCCTATTTACAGGTAACACAGTTAATTGACTGGGCGCAACACCGAAGCTGCACTATCAGCATTGCGCCATTACAGACATGTTGTGGCATTTAAGTTTCCGTTGAGATAGGACTGTTTAGTTGTTTACTTGCAAAGCGCCAAGTTCGTCTTTTCAAGCTATTCTAAGCGTAAAAATTTTGCTCACCTCTTCTTTTTATATGAGATCAACCCCTCCTTCGGCTTTTAATGTGCGGCTCGGCGGCCGTTCGCCCGTTTTATTTGCGGTTGCCTTAATAATAGAGAATATCAATTGCAATTGGTAGTTGCCTTCCGGTATATCCGCTGTCTGTGGGATTTGCACATCCATATATTCAGAAATTCGTAAAAAATATCTCTGCATATCACCGTTTGCAAAAGTAAGGGTTGGTGTATTGACCTGCGCCGGGATATTCAGGTTTTGCGTGTTTCGGTTATGGCGGGTGTGTACGCGCACATGGCTGAAATCCATCCCGAACCGTGGCTCACGTATCTACGCAGGGAATCAGGCAGAGCGCTGCCGCCACCTTTGCTGTTATTGAGTCGTGACTCGACCTCTTCGTCAGCCTCGAAGCTGCCCGCATGTGACTCAGCTTTCTGGATGAGCTGGGTCTGTATGGGTTTTTCTTCTTCCTCCATTTCGGGCTGGCGTTGCATTTTTGCGCCTTCGCCGATGTATTTTCCCTGAAGCAGCATTTCTTTCTCTTTATCCTGGAGCCTGCCGCGGTTTTCCAGCTCTCGCTGAACAAACGGAGTGACTGAGTCGACCAGGGGTTTCGTCTGGAGCACCTTATCCTTGTCCTCGTCAGAGGACATGCCTCCTTGCGGACTGACCGTCCCATCCGACATGCGCATCACCTGACGGGCGATGCGATCGGCTTCCTGTTCATAATGATCATTGGCGGCCCCGACCATCAGCTTGCGTTGAAAACCGATGATCTTGCCTTGGGGTGTGACGCGTCGGGCCCGAAGCAACTGCCCGAGGCGATGGTTACCCAGAGTTCGCTGCAATTGGAGGACGGGCAAGGGAAGTTTCGTTTGCGGATAGGTGGACGCCATTTGCGGGATAGAGGAAATATTCCGCTTTTCGCGTAACCTGGCTCTAGATTGCCGAGGCATAACTATTAGCTCTTATCGATCCCGGCCGTGACCGGTGGTCCATACACATACTGCTTGTTCTCGTGAAATGTTACGTAACCTTGCTAAAGTTGAGGTATCACCTTGATGTGGCATGAGTTGGCACATCAGCTCAGCAGTTTTCGCAATTTCCCGGCTCACCCAGCGATCTTCCGCTCGCATAATTTTTACAGTTGTGGCAGTGCGAAAATTTCTGGTTGTAAGCTTTGCCCTCGCAATTGCGAGAAGACCAGCATCTTCGCTTGATGAGTATTTCGGCTTCGTCCCCTTCCTCGTCCGGTGGGGACGGCACGACCCGTTCTTGCCATCCCAAATTGTACTGAGCTGTGGCGTGTGCCCAGTTGACATCCCCATCGGTACCCCAAAACTCGTCTTCAATATCAGCCGCCAGCTCAACATAGGCAACAAGGTAAACGTCCACGCTCTTCCACGCGCCACCGCCTGCCACATCATGATTGATGGGCATGGATTCGCTCAAAGTCGCCAGCTCACCCTCATCCGTTTTTGTCAGAGGAATTTTGACCTCAACTGTTGCGTCTCCAACGGGTAGCGAAACGTCGACTTCGCCAATCGCTGACTCTTCCGCTTCGCTTCGCCCCCCGTCATGAATTGGCGGAAAGAGCGATTGCTCTTTAGGCGCGGGATCATCGATCGTTCGCACGGCAATGTTTCCGGCAACTGCGGCGCCTGCCTGGCCATAGTGGTGGTCGTCAGCTTCCGCTCCGCCGAAAATGCTGGCGCCGCCTTTGAGCGTGAGCAAGTTGTTGTCGCTTCCCGTATGGACGAAGGTATAACGAGTATCCCGACGCATTACCAGGTGGGCATTGCCTCCGTATATTTTCCACCCCGCTACCTGCCACGCCTTGGCTTTGCCATAGACCCCTGTCGGGAGAGGTAGAGCTAATGTGCTTCCGTTGCCGCGAGTCGATGCCCCTATGACGGGACTGCTGTTCGTCACTGTTTCCGTGAGGTTCCACGCCCCTTGCACAACAGGGCCTGAGGTTCGCTCACTCACTGAGATGCGCTGCAGCGGATAGTTGGAATGGGCAAGGGAGGGGGAATCTACCGTGGATTTCTTTTGAATACTTCTTAATGCACCGGAAGAGCCTTCATTTCTTTCTTCATCCTCTTTTTTCGCGCCACATGCGGCACAAGCACGTCGAATAGCCGTTTCGGTACTGGACAAGGCAATTTCATCCACGCGCTTTGCTTGCAGTGGACTGCTGCCAGTCTGCTGAACGACGTGAGTCAACTCGTGTGCCGTCAGTTCCAGATTGGTTGGGCCGTGATCTGCGCCATAATAAATATCCGAGCCATGCGTAAAGGCTTTCGCGCCCACGTCCCTGTTTAACTGGATGGCTTCGTTGCCCGTATGCACGCGAACGTGACTGAAATCCATCCCGAAACGAGGTTCCATGTAGGAACGCACGGTATCGGGCAAGGCATTGCCGCCACCTTTACTCTATCAATGCGAGCCTCAACGTCTGCGCTGGCATCAAAGCCGTTTTCGGAAGATGTAGCTTTCTGTATAAATTGAGCTTGTACAGGCTCTTGTTTTTCTTCCTCGATTTCCGGTTGGCGTCGTATTCGACTCTCTTCATCGGTTGTATTTCGCCTGAACCGAAATTTTTTCTTATCTTATCTTGGGTTTCCTATCTTCCCGCCGTTTCCAAATCGCGCTGAAGAAAGGGAGTAATCGCATCTAGCCAACGGTTTGGCCTGTAGAACCTTGTTCTTTTCCTTGTCTTCCTCGAGGATCACTCTCCTTGCATCTTAGCTGCGGGATCGGACATGCTGATCACCTGCCGGGCAACACGATCGGCTTCCTGTTCATACTGATCGTTGGGAGCCCCGACTGTGAGCTTAGGCTGTATGGCGAGAGATGGTTCCTTGCGGCGTTAGGCGCTTTGCCTGGATCAACTGCGCGACATGCTGGTTACCCAGTATTCGTTGCAATTGGATGATCGAAAGAGAAGATTTTGATTGAGGCGAACATGCGGGTGTTGCCCGCGGGCGGGAGAGGGAGACTCGCTGCTGCTCGGGTAAAGCGGTTGCAAACTTCCGAGGCATAACCATGACCTTTTACCGGTAGACTTCGGCTCCGACGCGGTGCGTGAATTATTGTGGCCGTCTTTTAACGAAAACCCAATTTTAGAGTAGTTGATATCAGAGTAGTGTCAAGTTCCAAGGTTTTCTTTTGCGTTTGAGGCCCGGCGATTGGTCTGCTCCCGTTTTCTTCTTGCCCGCGCGGCTCCTGATCCCGGCTCTGGTCATTGACAGCCGCGAGCTAACACCATTCGTCCCTCTCAGTCTGATAGCTGGTTATTTTAGAGTAGAGGCGGTAACTGAGGGTGCGGGAGACATAGCTTCCTCGGAACCGGCCTTAAAGAATCTTTTTTTCTTCATTGCCCGCGTTGCACGCTGAACAGCTTCGTTGCAAGGATGAGTCGGCATCGGTTGACGCTGAGCTACTTGTCCTTTTTGTCTGAAGTGGCGTGCTTCCCGTCTGCTGTACCACGTGCGTAAGTTCATGTGCGGTAAGCTCGAGGTTGCCAGGAGTCTGGCCTGCGCCATAATAAATATCCGAGCCGTGCGTAAAGGCTTTCGCACCGACATCCTGGTTCATTTTCAGTGCTTCAGCGTTGGTATGCACACGTACGTGGCTAAAATCGACCCCAAAGCGTGGTTCCATGAAACCCCGTACATGATCTGGCAAGCGGTTGCCGCCACCTTTGCTGCTGTTAAGCCTCGTTTCAACCTCTTCGCCAGCGTCAAAGCTATCGATGAGTGATTCAGCTCTGGTTTGAAGGCGTTTGGCCTGCACGGGTTTTTGTTCTTCCTCCTCCATTTCCGGTTGTCGTTGCAGCCGTTCCATATCCTGCCCGTCGGCTTTTGTCTGGACGGGCAGTTCTTCCTCTTTTTCCTTTGGTCGGGGGCGGTTTTCCAGTTCACGTTGGGCCAAGGGCGTGATCGAGCCGGCCAAGGGTTTGGTTTGCAATACCTTGTCCTTGTCCTCCTCCGTGGAGATGCCGCCGCCCTGCGAATTAACCGCTGAATCCGGCATGGTCATTACCTGGCGGGCGACCCGATCGGCCTCCTGCTCATACTGATCGTTCGCAGCTCCCACCGTCAGCTTGGGTTGTATACCGATAATCTTTCCTTGCGCGCTAAGTCGTTCGGTTTGGATCAGATTCCCTCACGCGGCGATTGCCCAGCAGGCGTTGCAGTTGGAGAAAAGATGAACCAGGAGCTTGGTGGCTCCAATGAACAGAAGTGGCACGAGGTTTGCGAGGCGAGCTTTGTTGGGTTATTTTTTCCAATGGCTCAGTTAAAAATTGCTGGGGCATGGTTATGGTCTTTAAAGATATGTATTATTTCTACGTCCGAAATATAAGTAGTAGCAGCTATTTTTTCCAGTGGGTTAAATTTATCGCTAAAGTTAACCTAAAATTAGCTGATACACCAGCAGTGTCAAGCGGCTGAAACTGAACCATTATTGGGAGATGCGAGGGTCTTTGTCTGAGGAGAGATTCCAATGCGAAAATCTGGGCTGTTTGTGGCTGCCCTCTAGAGACGGAAGCCAGCGCGATTTGAGGCATTCTGGCCCTCGGTGCGCACGTACTATTATTCATAACAACGTTTCACCTATGTTTGAGGCGAGGGGGCGGCGTTCGCGAAACCACGCTTCGAGTCCGATATGTTCTGCTGATCATTGGGGGCTTTATGGATTCATTCTATATTCTGGTCATGGATAAAAATGATACAGCCGGGCAATCGACTTGGTTTATTACAGATTGGGATGCCGGGTACGAGCGCCTGAAGGCGCTGGCAAGCCATAACGATCAGATATCTCGGGAATTGCCCAAGGCCTATTACCCGGGAAAGGAGTTTTGCAAGATAACGCTCATCAATGCACATAATGGCAAAGAGGAGTCTGGGCGCATTTATGCAGTACAAAAGACTCGCTAAAGCTGCGCTGCTTGCATCGGTTCTTGTCGCCCTTGTATCCGGCTGCGCATCGACCGTCGTTGGGCGTTACAAGGAGTGCAGGGATCAGCAGGGCAATAACTGCCGTAAACATATACCTGACGTGGATGTCAGCGTTGTTTTTTCTCCAGCGCCAAAGCCTGCGGCAAAAACAGGAGCAGATCTGACCGAAAGGGCGCAGGCTGCCTATCATCGATGCGTTATCAGAGAAAAGCAAAACCGCCTGAAGATTTACGGAAGAATTTCGATGCCAGGATCGGAAATGGCATTGAGTCGACATTACGGAGCGTAACCTCGTTTGATGGTGCTTTGATAATCACAGTGTCGGAAGTGGGTCCATTCAACCCTGCTGACAGGCTTGAACGTACGGAAGTCGAGATTAAACTCGATCAGGCCCGAATACGTTCATGGAGCGCGGTGGAGACCGCATATACCACGGTCAATGCGGGGACAATCCAATCGACCCTTCAAAAAGGAGGCGGAGCTGGGCGTGAGCGCGCCACCAGGCCCTGCCCGTAGGAGTTACGGGGAAGGGCAGCTATCCTGGCCGGCAGGAGTGAGCAATTGACTGCTTCCTTGCGCATAGATGACGTCACGCCGATGCTCGATCCGATCAATGGAAGCATTCGAATTCTCCGGCACGGCGGCTTTGGCCTGAATCTTACGGGAAATACCCTTTTGCATGCGACCTTCGAGCCCAAGCCCGAATATACGGCATATCCGGAATTATTTTCAGTGGTTACCACGGACGAAAACGGATGGGTGGCGCCGGACAAGCTGAAGCTGAACGTTCAAACCACCAAGGTCCCCAGGGGCATGGGTGATATCACGGGTACGGTCACGCTCTCCTTATATTATTCGACATGTGGCAAAGGGAGATAAAACGTACGAGGAAGGGGACGATATTGTGGAAATGATTACAAGCAAGAAGGTACAGGAACATGTCACGCTCATCCCTTCGGAAAAAATCCAGCATCAAACCTTCGGCCTGAAGTCGAACTCTGGCGATTTCGTAGGGCAGCCCCTATATATTAATCGGCCGCAGAGGATTGTCGATGCCCCGCTTTGTTTTGATGATTATGGGAGCGCACAGGACTTTCTTGACTATCTGAACAGGCCGAGCGGGATAAGTCCCGAAACAGTCGGGACTGCAAAAATCGGTTTTGTAAACTTCAATGGCCCGAATCTTCCACTTATTCCGCTTGACAGGGCGTTGATCAAAACGCTCAGCGTCCAGCCCATGTGTCAGCCGAAGTGATCCGGCTATCTTCTGATTCTGCTCGCGATCGTTGAAGAGGCTTCATGCGGATAATCCGTCTGCGATATTTCAGGAAGCCATCTTGCGCCCAATTAAGTCCTCTCTCCGCTTGATAGGGAAGTCAAGGACGAGAGCGCTTGTCGCGGTTCTCATAGAGCTTGCCGCGAAGTCAAAGGTCCAGGAATCTCCCTTTACTAAGTGTTTAGCCCCACAGTGTGGTGGTGCGGGTTGATACCAAACTTATCTGGGTCTTCCGACCATATTTTGCAGATGTATTCATAGGGTGTCAGGCCCTTGAGGGTCTTGAGCCGCTTGGCAAAGTTGTAGGCCATCAGGAAAGTTTGCATGTGAGCCTTCAGTTCGTCATGCGAGCCGTAATGGTATCTCTTGACCGTGGCTTCCTTGATCGTGCGGTTCATGCGTTCGACTTGGCCGTTGGTCCATGGATGATTGACCTGGGTCGTGCGGTGTTTGATATCATGCTCGCGGCAACATAAGTCGAACATGTGAGTGATGTATCTGGCCGTTGGGCCGTTGCGGTAACGTGGCGGATAACAGAATTGGGCGCCGTTATCAGTCAGGATCGTGTGTATTTTATAAGGAACGGTTTCAATGAGGCTGCGCAAGAATGCTATTGCCACTGTCCGGTCCGATTGTGCATGCAGTTCAGCATAGGCGAATATCGCAGTGGCCAGAGGACACCGTCGACATGGACGCTTTTATCCTGAAGGCTGGTGGGAACGATTGGAAGAATAAGTATAAGAAAATACGGAAGACACTTTATTCGACGCCTGAGAAGGGCGAGATCATTAAACCCCGCTATCTCGTTACGTGCCGCTGCGGAATTGATCGATATGTTGCATTTCTTACCGCTGCTGTACATCTCAAATTTCAATGCGGCGATGGGGCCCGGTAACCCCAATCGTTTTGCGACAGAAAAGGGAAGAGAGCATGAGCTAGCTCAGGGCGCATCCGCATCAGAATCGCGATTCGGGGCGGAGGATACGCCCAGTAATGCGCTGGGAGCATTCACCGCCACTGGTCTCGCAGCCATGCCGCGGCCAGGCCCCCTTTTTGATGCCATAAAAGATAAGCTTTTGCGTTGCGGTCCAT
>CAWBAF010000002.1:0-27612 GCA_963786735.1 uncultured beta proteobacterium | reverse complement strand
CTCATTCGTGAAAAGCTTCCCAGCCAAGGCATGGCCGCCAATCCAGGCACCTTCGCAAGAGTGGCGCGCTCCTCACTGCTGATCAATCCTGCCAATACCTGTGTTTCTCCATCCTTTAGGGCAAGCGTGGTTCCCGCGGTACGCGTCCCAACCTGATGAGGCGATCCCCGAGTTTGGCAACGCCACCTCCTTTACGATGGTGCTGACTTCGAGATTGATCTTCATCGAGACGTCATCCTGCAATGCGAAATGGTTGATTCAACATCCACCTTGAGTCCCACGTCGAGATAGCTGACTGACGACGCAACGCCAACATTGGCGGTGGCGGTAGTCGTAACGACGGGCACCTTGTCGCCGATGAGTATTTTTGCCTTCTCACGGTTCTTGACACGAACTCGTGGGTTGGCGAGGACATTGACGACCCCGTCCTGCTGCTTGAGATTGATGATCAAGGCCGGGTTGGCGATGAATCCGGTTATTTGATCCAGGGTGATCCACTGTGATTGACCCCGTCGCTGCTGATGGTGAACGGCGGAAAAACACCCGCGGCCGCCGCGGCACCGGCGGTGATTATGTTTACGTTCATCTGGTTGGGCCACTGCGCGCCGAGATTAAGGATACGGGAACGGCTGACTTCCAGCACCTCCACTTCAAGCATGACTTCGGGTTCGGCCACATCGTTGAGAGCAACCATGCGCTCGACCAGGCGTATCGCTTCGGGAGTATCTTTCATGACAAAAAGGTTCAGCTTCTCGTCGATATGCACGTCCTTCGTCTTGACCAACCCTTTGACCATGGCAACCATCTGTTTGACGTCGGTATAGGCCACGAAAAAGCTGCGTACCATCAAGTCCTGGTATTCCTTCTGCTTGGGAGGAGTATTTGGATAGATCAGGACCGAATTCTCGTTGAGCACCTTATGCGTGAGCTGATTTGTCATCAGCAGGAGCTTGAAAATATCCTCTACTTTTGCATCGCGCACGAAAATAGTGGTTTTGGTGTCCTGTTTGACGTCCTTGTCAAATACAACATTTATTCCCGCGGTACGCGCTATGATTTCAAAAACCGATTTCAGGCCTGCGTCGCGAAACTCGAGGGTTACCGGCTTTGTGAATGCAGTTTTCAGCACGGGCCCCGTCCTGTCCAGCTCGGACTCCGCTTCTATGATTTTGTGCATAAGCGGGCGAGCTGTACGGTGCAGCGGATTTTCCTGGAGAACAGCCCGCAGCTGCAATTCTGCCGCCTCGTACTCATTGCGCTGCAGCAATTCCTGCGCATTTTTTACCAGCACAAGGTGGCGCCGGTCCGTTTCCAGTACGCTGAGCCCTGCCTCTGCGCGTTCGTTTCGCGGGTTTAACTGGAGCACATGACGATATTTTTGCTCAGCGGTTCCCGCATCGCCAGACATCCTGGCGCTCTCTGCTTCCAAAAGCAGACGTGCAGCCACTGCCTCCCGCTCGCGAGCGAGCGCCGCCCGGATTTCGAGGTTATCGGGGTCTTCACGGGCCGCCCGTTCCAGCGCGGCCAGCCCCATATCCACCCTCCCTTCGGAAAGCAGTCGCTTGGCTTCGATAAAAGGCGTGTCCTTGGCACATCCGGAAAAGGCCACCAGGACCGAGACGATGAGAACGTATTTATCGATTCTCATTAAAAGCTGTCTGCTGCCGTTCCGCCTACGGTGGAAAGCGCCTGCTTTGCGTTAAGCGGGAGGTAAGTGAAAGTAATGGAACTGTCGGTTACCTCATCCATCCTGTATTGGCTATTGATATTCTCTCCCGGTTTGAGAATGTAATTGCGTTCTGCAAGGGCAAGAAATACCCGGATATCATCCCCCTCGATAACCTTGCCGAGGTACTTGAATTGCAACGGAGGCGGAGGCGGTGGAGGCGGCGGATTATTGGGGTCAGGTGGCGGAGGAGGCGGAGCCCAGGATTGCTGCCGGAAAATATCGCCTGCCTGCGAACTGAATTTCCGGCGCTCAAGCCGCTCGAGATCGAGCGCTTCAGATTCCATTACTTCGGTTGGCGCTTCACTTGTCACCCTGGTCTTCGACGTGCGTCGTTCTGCTGCCGGGGCCTCTTCTCCCGCGGCCTGGCCAGGATCCGTTCCCCCATCGTCGCCGCTGACCCATTGGGCAGCAAGGAGCGCCGCGACCAATGCGCCGCTCAGCCATAATATACGTCCACGCCCCTGTGCCGCGTCCCGCTTCATTTTTTTATTTTTTACCTTCGCTCAAATAGAGATTGAATTTCAGGTTCACGTCCAGCAGATCAGACGCCACGCCTTCGCGCTTTACCGCCACATCTGCGAGCGACATCGCGGGAACCGCCCGCAATGCCTCAGCCACAAAGCCGCGCACTTGCGCATATTGTCCCCGAACGGGCAGCACCATTTCATAACGTGCGAGCTTGATCTCCTTCTCCCGCTCCATGCGATAGTCCGCGCCGCTCAGTTCCAGGCCTTGCTGCGTCGCCGCCTTGACCACTTCTCCTATCCAGAAAGGCGTCGAGTCAACGTTGGGAAAAAAAGCGTAGAAAGCTTTCAACGCCTGATTACCATAAACAATCTTCCTGGTGGTGCTGGTGCTGCCATCCTCTTTCTCAGCCGGTTGCGATCTCAGCCGGGCTTGCATTTCCTCCGCCCTGGTTCTCAGCGCGCTCGACTCCTCCTGGCGCGGCAGCACTGCTGCGACAAAAAAAACAGCCGAAAAGACAAGCAGCCCCAGACCAATTTTGCCCGGATTGCCAAGCCGCTCTGTCTCCCAACGCATCCGCAGCAGAGTATTAGATAAAATATCCGAACTTACGTTCATGCCCATGACGCAATAAGGGAGAAAGTAACGGGACGGTACGGATCATCCCGCTTGACTTCGTATCTGAGCAGATGCGCATCCTTCAGCGCCGGCTCCCGTTCCAGTGCCCCGACGAAGTCGAGCATCGCCGCTATGTTTTTTGCTTCTCCACCGATCCGCATTTTGCGGCTGGAGGGGTCAGGCTGAAACGACAACAGGGCCACGTCATGACTCGATGCATATTCAAGCGCGTCGAATAGAGTTTGCCACGGGAGGTCAAGCTCGTTTAAAACCGCGTTTGCTTTCCTGATCTCTCGCTTGGTTTCCGGAGTCGTCTCATGAATGCGGGGAACCGCCGGAGCAGTCCCGGGGGCAGTCGCCGGAGCAGTCCCGGGGGCAATTTTACGCTCCACTCGCCGATCCAAACTCGCTATTCGCAAATCCCAGTTGGCTACCTCATTTATGGCCAGGTTAAATTCGTACAACACGCTCGCCAATACCGCGAGGCCCAGCACGAGGAGGGCGTAGCCACCTCGCCGGGCTTCACCTCCGTCATCAGGGAATTTCAGCCTGAGGCTGCGCATGTGGTTGTCTCGCCAGCAGCAGGAAGGCGCGGGAAATGTTGGGGTACAGTCATAAAGTCAGGCGCGAGCCATACAATCCGCCAGCTGCAATCCTCTGGCAGCGTCAATTGCGGGTATCCTGGGGCCAGCAGATAAACCGTCCCGGCCGCTCTCCCGCTATATGCAGAGAGTATAGCTTCCTGATCGAGAGTCGCCAGCAACTCGCCCTTTATATCCTGGCCGATTCGCTGATTTCTTATGTATTGCCAGGCTCCGTGCTCCAGCAATGCGAGACAAAGCCGTCCGGCTTCCACCAATGCAAACCACGACCGCGAATCTTCCAAGCGCTTCCGGCAATGGTCGAACGCACTTGTCAGGTAAGGTTCGATATATTGCAGCCTCGCCTTACTGCGAACGGCGAGCTCTTCCAGGCGGTCGTACAGCTCACGGTCAATGGCCGCGCAGACACCTCCGTTACAAGGGTCCCACGCGCCTATACTCAGAACCCAGCCAGCAGCGCGTTCTCCGAAGACCTCCCGCATATGGAACTCGGCATACGAGTTCAGTTCCGAGGGATTGGCAATATCCTTCTGCGGGGCAAGAACTGAATATCGTACAAAGTGGTTGGAAATAGTAATAACTACGTCTGTACCTCCAGCTCCCTCCAGGCACCGTTCCAGCTCTTCAAGCGGGGACTCCCACGGTGCGCCTCCGATCTTCTGCTCACATACAGCTGAGACCGTCGCTTCGGGCTTCGGTTTCAGCGAACCGAATTTCAGCGAACCAAATTTCAGTGAACCGAATTTCAGTGAACCGAATTTCAGCCCCTTGAACTTTAGTCCCCTGAATTTTAGTCCCTCGTATCGCAACCCCTTAGGGAAACGCACGACGGACACTTCACCGGGCGCGAAAAAGACCTGTAACCGGTCACGCCACAATAGTGACACGGTTTGCCTCCTGTAGACTCGTTTGTCCTGTTTTTACCATTTCAAGCGCTGCTTCCCGCAGGAAGCGCGTCCCATTCCGTCTCGCCGCTTCCTTGATCCGCCGTATGGGTTCCTTCGCGACAATGAGTTCCCTGATTTCATCATTAAGGACGAGCATTTCAGCAATTGCATTTCTTCCCCGGTAACCGCTTCCCCGGCATTGGCCGCAGCCTTTGCCCGCGCGAAACCTGAACGTACCCGCCTGTTCGGGAGGGATCCCGGATTCTGCAATCACCTGCTCGTCCGGTATTTCTTCAACGGCGCAATGGGTACAGAGCAGGCGAATCAGCCGTTGAGCCGCGATTCCATTCAAGGCCGCCACGAAACTGTATGGATCGACTCCCATATGCGTAAAGCGGCCGATGACGTCGAATACGCTGTTCGCATGCACCGTCGTGAACACCAAATGGCCCGTCAGGGCCGCTTGTATGGCGATTTGCGCAGTTTCGGGATCACGGATTTCCCCCACCATGATTTTATCCGGATCATGGCGCAGGATGGAACGCAAGCCACGGACAAACGTCAATCCTTTTTTCTCGTTGACAGGTATCTGCAGCACTCCTGGCAACTGATACTCGATCGGGTCCTCAATGGTGATAATTTTGTCATGGCCGTGGTTGACCTCGGAAATGGCTGCGTAAAGCGTCGTTGTCTTGCCGCTTCCAGTAGGCCCGGTCACCAGCAGCATTCCATAGGGCTCAGCGCTCAGTCGCCTGATACTGGACATGGTGGGCTGGCTGAACCCCAGGTGGTCAAGCTTCAAACCCTCGACATGGTCTGCCAGCGCCTGGCGGTCAAGAATACGCAGCACGGCATCCTCGCCAAAACTGCTGGGCATGATAGAGACGCGAAAATCGATTTCCCGACCCTGAATGGAAATCTTGAAGCGGCCATCCTGAGGAACTCGGCGTTCGGCAATATCCAGATCGGACATCACCTTGATTCGGGAAATCACCTGCTCCGCCATATCGGCGCCTTGCACCACGCCTATCGCGCTCAGCACCCCGTCTATCCGGTACTTGATCGATAGTGCGCCCGGTACCGTTTCGAGGTGAATATCGCTTGCCTGGGATTTATGCGCATCATAGAGCGTGGAGTGGACCAGCCGTACTACCGGGCTGGTCCCTTCGTTTATCGATTTGATTGAAAGATTTTCTTCGCCCGCTTGTATGCGAACGCTGCTGCGTCGCTGGAAGCACACTGTCCATCGCGCGCATGGACTGCTCTTGCTTTGTGAAAAAAGCAGCCAGATCGGCGGGATGAACCAGGTGCCAGGCCGCCGGGACATCTATCCTGTCATCCGCCCAAGCTCTTAAGTGCGCGAGAAACGGGTTGCCGACAGCCAGTATATATTGCTCGCCGTTCCGGAATAATGCACATTCCTGCGAGATCGCTTCGTTAAAAGGCAGCTTTTCAAACGCTGCCTCGAGCTTTCGCAACCCTTCCATTGCCAACACGGGCATCCGCAGCACTCGCCCAAGCTCGGAAATCGTCCGGTCGGGCGCCCAGCCGCATTCTTCCTCAAGGTATTTGATGACCGCGATGTCCCGGCTGGAGGCGGCCCTGCGGATCTCCAGGAGCTGCTCCATATCCATTTCCGCCATTGCTGAAGACGGTAAGCTCGATTCAAGCAATTCGCTCAACCCACGTTCCCTGCCAACTGGAATATCGGCATATACATTAGAATGATGATTCCACCGATTACGCCGCCGATTACTGCCATGAGCAGCGGTTCTATGAGCTTGGTTGCCCACTCAACCCAGCGTGCTATTTCTTCATCGTGGAAACTTCCGATGCGTTCCATCATTTCACCCATTTGACCCGTCCTTTCGCCAACCCGAAGCATGCGGCTTCCCACAGGGGTGGTGAGCCCTTCAGCTTGCATGGCGCTCGAGATGGTCTTGCCCTCACGGATGAGGGCGGCAGCCGCATGAACGCGTGGACGGAAGTGCGCCTGCAGCAAGCCGCTCACCATCTCCAGGGCCTTGACCACTGGAATGCCGCCCCGCAGCAGCATTCCCAAAGTCCTGTAAAAACGGGCCAGCTGATAAATTTTCATGCGTTCCCCTATCGCGGGAATTTTCCACAGCTGCGCGGATACCCATGTTTTGAACGCAGGTTGCCGCACGCCATAAATAATGGCTACCAGCAAAGCAGCGGCCATGCCTGCGAGCCGTAACCCTTGCTCGTGAACAAGGTGCCCCCATTTGATCAGAAGCACCGAAAGCCAGGGCAAGTCTCCCCCAGCGTCCTCATAGATGGCGCTGAACTTGGGTACGACGAAAACCAGAAGAAACATTGCAACGAGCAGACCGATCGTCAGGAGAAGAACCGGGTAAATGGAAGCGCCGATCAGCTTCTTGCGGACCAGATCCATCTGTGTCTGATAAGTTATAAACCGGGTCAATGATTCCGGCAGATCGCCGGTGCGCTCGCTTGCCCTTGCTGTTGCCACATAAAGCGGGGGAAATGCCTGGGGGAAGGACTCCAGTGCTTTGGAAAGCGTCACGCCTTCATAGAGCCGCGCCAGCAGTCCCTGAATTATTTGGCGCGTCCCGGCATCCTGCTCCTTGTCAGACAGTGTCTCTATGGCCTCAACCAGGCTGAGTCCTGCCTCCAGAAGCGACAACAATTCATGACTGAAGTGCGTCAGCGGAAAACGCACCCTTGGCTTCGGTACCCAACCCGAAAATTTCCGCCGGACGTTTAATACTCTTCCACCTTGTGCAGCGACCTGGAGGCGAGCGTCTTCCTCGCTTGGAGCATCGAGCTGTAAAAATACCGTGCCCTGCCTGGCAAGCACAGCTTTTACCTCGTAGCGCATCGTGCTCTACCAGTTTGTGATATCCGCTGCTTCGCTGTCGCCGCCGGGCTGGCCGTCCTTTCCGTAAGAATACAAGTCATACTCCGAATGCTCTCCGGGATACTTATAGGCGTAGGGACGCCCCCAGGGATCAGGCGGAACCGCTTTCTTGAGATAGGGTCCCTGCCATCTCGGTTCGCTTGCCGGCTTGGTCATCAACGCGCCCAGCCCTTGCTCGGTCGCAGGGTAATGTCCCGTATCCAGCCTATATTGATCCAGCGCTTTTCCCAGGGAATCAAGCTGCGCCTGGGCTGCCTTCACCTCCGATTTGCCAACTTGAGAGAAATACTTTGGCGCGACATACCCGGCCAACAGTCCAATGATCACCATTACGACGAGAAGTTCAAGCAGCGTGAAGCCGGATTCCTCTTTGAGATGCCATTTGATACGCCAATACCTCATCTTATTCCTGCATTTCCTCAGCCGCCCGCTGGGGCAAAGTATAAGTTTTTTATATGACAGAGAGATTATCGAACCGACATGCCGAGGTGAATATCAACGAGCAAGAAATCATGCAAATCATATTAGCTTCCGAGCAATGCCGCAAGGCCGTATCTCGGCTGTATCCGCCTGAGGGGACGTGGATATTTATAATCCATAATTATAACCATTTAATTAATATGGTAATTATTCGAGTACTAGTACAAATATCTTCTTAATCTGAGGCATAAACAAACTTATACTATGGTACCTCAACACGTGATCGAAGCTGCTCACACCTCTGTCATGTCCATTCGTATCCTGCTCGTCAACAGCCATCAGATCGTCCTGTGGGGGCTGGAGAAACTCATAAATGCCGAGTCTCCACGAATGGAGATTGTCGGGAAGGCGGCCAATCTTACCGATGCGCTTCGGCTCAGCAGAGAACTGGATCCCGACATCATTTTGGTCGGCCTTAATCTTGGAAAGGAAAAGGGCATAGACATAATTTCCGATTTGCTAAAGGAGAAGGAATTCAACATCATCATTTTCACGGAAATTCACGATCAGGCCGCTGTCGATACAGCCGTGCGAAATGGGGCGCGCGGCGTCGTTTACAAAGAGGAGTCTCCCCAAAAAATTATCAAGGCCATCGAAAAAGTTCGTGCGGGCGAGCTGTGGCTCGACCGAAGTACAATTGGCCGCGTTTTTATTGATTTCGTGCGTGCCGGCCAGAAACCCGCCGATCTGGTTACCAAAAAAATTACGGCGCTTACTCCAAAAGAGCGCACCATCGTAAGCACCTTCGCAAGCGAGGCGGGCGCTTCGAACAAAAAAATAGCGCATAAGCTTTGCATCAGCGAACAAACCTTGCGCAATCATCTGACTTCGATTTTCAGTAAACTGGAAATCACGAATCGTTTTGATCTGTTCATGTTCGCAAAGGTTCACGAGCATCTCATACCTTGACGTTTAGTCTCCGTTCTTCAGGCGACTAGGCTTTTCGCCAATTGCTGGTTTCGCTCCGCTGGCCGGTCTTTGTACGGTCTCTTCCCCCGGTTTCTCCCTCCAGTCCCTCCTCAGTCCCTCCTTTTGCCGCCTGTACCACAAGTTTTGTATTCCGGAGTAAGCCGATCCCTTCCTCCCACGCTTCTCTGCGTGTACCGGTTCAAATGTACCCGGTTGACGAAAAAAAAAAGGTACATCTCGGCCAGCAAAAAAGTACAACCGTCTCGGGGCCTCTCAAGTTTATTCAATCATAATCCTCCGCCCATCTTAGCTGCTGTTGAGGAAGAGGGTCCTCATCCCTTCTTGCAGCAAGTTGCACGCTTGAACTGCGGGTTAGATCCCGAACAGTTCGGCGTATTTATCCAAACCTGGGCAATTTCAATTTAAAGGAGCCTTCCTAACATGAAGTGTCAACATCGTTCGGCTGTGAGGGAGTTTTTCGCTTCCAACAAATATTTCTTCTCTCCGGCTGCACTGAAGCTCAAGCCCTTTTGTACAAAACTAGGGGTTCCCTTCGCCCTTCTCCTAGGGTCTTTATTTTCAGCACATGCGCTTGCGGCCGACCATCGCATTGAAATGACCGCGGAACAAACCGTCGACGGATTGCTCGCCTATCGGATGGTCGAGCATAAGGTTGATGGTGCCAACATTACCTCCCGATATAGCCCGCAGCCCACGATCCCCGGGCCGACAATTGTTCTCGCAGAGGGTGACACGGTACGGCTCACCATTCGGAACGGCATTACCATGAGCCCGGATCAGCAGGTCAGCGTTCATGTGCATGGCGTCCACTACAAAATCCTGAGTGATGGTTCACTCAAGATCATCAATAAAATCGATGATGAGGGAGCCTATCCCGATCATGGAGGACGGTTCTATACCTACTTCTGGGACGTGGCGCCCGGAACCGCCGGTACCTGGCCGTATCACGATCACAATTTTGAAACCCATAATGGCTCCGAGGACAGAGGCCTTTACGGCGCAGTCATTGTCAATCCGGCCTCCGGTGCGGTAACCGCCAGTAACGGCGGGAGCATCGCGAGCGCGCCGGTCAGCAGCATTAAAAAAGACTATGTGCTCTACCTTAGCGATGACGCATTCTGGGGAATGGAAATTGATGGCGCCAGCAAAAAGCAGTCTTCGCTCGGAGCCAATCCGCTTCTGATAGCAAATGGAGGCGACAATGTCAGGTTTCATCTCATCGCCATGGGGACCTATCTGAATCGTTTCCAGCTCTCCGGCTATCGATGGGTCGATCCCGGCACTACCAAAATGATTAACGAGAAAAATATCGGTCCTCTCGAGAAGCATGTTTTCACGATCAAGGCCTTGGGCAGCTCGGAGTATATGAATACGAGTTTCTCGCGCAAATTGATGGGCATGAAGGGCAGCTTCAGCGTCAACGCTGCGCCCCAATAACAGCCCATAGACCAAAAGGATAAAAGATGAGTCATCCAATGTTTACAAGAAAGTTATCCAATATCGTAATAGCGGCGTTTGCATTGCTGGCAGCCATGCTATGCGTCCCATCCGGGGTGCTGGCGGCAGCACACAATATCACACTGTCGGCCGAGGTCTTACCCAACGGTCAGGTTGGATACAAGCGGGAAGGGCAAGCTGTCATTCCGGGCCCCACTCTCTTTGTGAAGCAGGGCGATACGGTCAATGTCACGGTTACCAACAATACCGGTAAACCGGTAGGGTTCAAGGTTCCAAGTCTTTCAAACGTCACCGCTACGAAAGCAGGGTCTGGCGGGACGATAAGCTATTCATTTGTCGCAAGCAAAACCGGCGCACATCCTTATCTCGGCGATGGCCAGGAGCTCCTCGGCCTGTTCGGCGCGGTTGTGGTCGACCGAGCAGACGGAAAAGTGGAAAGCTATGTCAATGGCGATGGTGTCACTACACCGGTAAAGGCGACGGATCTGGCCAAACAGTATGTGCTGTTCATGGTAGGTTCGACCTTCTGGGGCGCCGAAATCTCCAAGGCCGGAATACAAACACCGCTTTGGACTAACCCGACTCTGGGCGCCGTCGAAGGTGACATTGTCCGGTTCCATGTACTTTCGGCAGGTCCAGGCCACACCTTCCACTTGCACGCTCATCGGTGGCTCGAACCGGGAACCAACAGCACTATTGACGTTAAGCTCCTGGAGAACGATTCTGATCGTCACACCTTTACCGTTAAAGCAGGCACCGGGGTTGGCCCGGGCAACTGGCAGTACCACTGCCACCTGTTTTCCCATATGGAAGCGGGCATGCACGGGAGTTTCCGGGTTGATGCGTCGCAAGGCTCACAGAAGGGGCCCGGCAACAGCATCGCAGGTGCTTCTCCTCACGGTAAGATCTTCGGCAACACGAGTGACGACCCCGGCCTCGTCACCTTCGTAATCTCGGATGAACCGGCAAGCTGGTACAGAAGTGCCCGGGCCGATACCATCTTCAGCATTACCGGTGGCACCCGGTCTCTGGAAGTCATTCCGCCCGGCAGCAGCGTCAATTTCATTATGGCGGAGACTAACACTGTGCATACCATGACCAGCCTGCTGTGGCCCAGCGAGGCGGGGGATCCCATCAATGGGCATCATTCCAACAACGGCAATGGCAAAGGCAGAGGGAGGGGTATTGCCAACACGGAGCATGCCTCGATGCCTTTTGATCAAAGCCGGGCCTACAAAGGCGGCGGTATCGTCAAGCTGACAACACCAGGTTTATACGTATTCACCTGCAAGGTGCACCCCTACATGTTTGGCGCGGTGATCGTGGACGATCCGGCGACCGACGGGCTTGATCTGGGGGAAACCATCGATCTCGCCACAGGCATTGTAAACCTGCCAACTAGCAGCGATCTCGCAACCCGCCTACTGAGGACCTTTTTTATAGCCACCGCGCCCAACAACTGGCAGGACTTTACTTCCACCGCTCCCTGGAAGGTGACCTACCCGAACGTCTCTGTTCGGATTACCGGCGGAGCGGTAGCCAATCTGTCGGATGTCTTGACCGCCAGATATGGCAACGATATCGCCTTGACACCGCCTGTCCCTCCGGCCATCCCTGGCGTAGGTGAAGTTTGGGTCGATACCCAGTTTGAGAAAACTGCCGGCAAGACCAAGCCGGGTACGATTACCGTGGTTGATGCGAGCACCTGGAAAGCGACGCGCAAGATCGCCTTGCCACAGATCAATATGAACAACCCCCACAATATGTGGACCAACAAGGATCAGTCGGTGGTTTATCAGACCCAGTGGTTCGATAACAAGATGACGATGATCAATCAGAAAACGGGCGCGTTGATCAAAAACATCCAGGTAGGCGATGCGCCGGCCCACGTCATGACGCGTCCCGACAATGACGACATCACGGTCACCAATAATGGCGAGGATGGCATATCCATGATTCCGGCAGGAACAACGGAAGTCCGTCCGGATGATACCGACGCAGAAACCCGGCCAGCCTGCGACGCAATCCTCATGGCCACTGGATCAGCACGAATGGCAAGAAGATTGTCACACCCAACATCTTTACTAACGATGTCGGATTTTACGATGCGGACCAGGGAACCGTTCTGGAGAGAACGCCAACGGGAGGTAATGCACCCGGCGCGCATCCCATCGCGATTGCCATGATGCCGGATTCCAGTAAAGTACTATGCCGCCAATCTGCTGCATCATTCGGTAAGCGTGATTGACGGAGATAACGTATTTCCGCCGAAAACCATCAATTTGATCGCAGATTACAATCCTATCGACGGCACAATCGCAGATCGTGACGGAGACGGACAAGCGACCGTCGGCATACTCCCCATCCAGTTACCCGTTTCCCCAGATGGAAAAGCCGTAGTGGTTGCGAATATGGGTGGGGTCGATAATTGTCATTGATACCACTACCGACAAGGTAGCCAAGATGCTCCCATGCGATGCAGGCTGCCACGGAGCCAATTTTGGAGCCAAGAAAGGTGGAGGATATTATGCCTATGTAACCAGCAAGTTCTCCAATGAGCTTATCGTGGTTCTCGACGCCGATTCCCAACAATGATGGGAACCTGTCAGATGCCATGATTGCCGGTCGGATTGCGCTGGTAAGCCGACGGCAGCACCGCCAAGGATGACACCATCAGCGGCTTGGCGCGTTATGGCGGTCAAGGCGTTCTTGCTATTCCTAACGTCTACAATAGCTGGGTTAAGAATCTGCCTGGGGAATGGAAAGGCCAACTGACGCCTGCGCAACAAACCGCATCCCGTCATTAATAAAAAATCGTCCTGAGTATTCATTTAATGACGGCCATCAATGATGGCCGTTTTTTTTATGTGCTCGCGGCGGCGCACTGATTGTCCATCCCGCAGCAGAGCTGGATGACATCCTTGCCTGAATTGAATAAAGAACAATTGTTCTCTATAATAAGAACAAACGTTCTTGATTCATCATCTTTTCTTGATCCATTATTCTCATGCAGCAACTCGACATTTTTTCTTACCTTGGCAAGCTTCAGGATTACTACGCCAAGGAAAAAATCATCCCCTCGACCACACAGTTATCGGCGCTGTGGAATGTCAAAGCGCGCTCCTGGACCCATCAGATCGTTCAGCGGCTAAAGGAAGAAGGTTTTCTGGAAAATGCGCCAGGAGGCCGCCTCCGCCCCACGTCCCGCTTTTTCGAGCGAACTGTCGGGCATAGGGTACGGGCGGGAATGCCACAACAGGCTTCCGATGTTCAGCCCGAGTTGCTGCGCATCGATGACTACCTCATCGAAAAGCCCTCCCAAACCATCCTGTTTCCCGTCAGGGGCGATTCGATGGTCGATCTGGGAATACTCGAGGGTGATATGGTCATTATCGAACGCAGCAATTCAGCCTCGGTCGGACAGGTCGTGCTGGGCATTGTTGATAATGAGTTCACCCTCAAGGTCCTGGCCAAGGATCAGGATGGCTATTATCTTGAAGCGCGCAACGAAAAACGAAGCGCGGATTATCCGCCTATCCGCCCCGAGCAGAAGCTGGAAATCTACGGATTTTATGTTGGCTTGATCCGGAAAGCCCATGTGCCAGGGCATCACCCTGGCTTTCGTGCGTGAGTAATGGATCTTTCCATATCCATATCCATAGCCCATGCCTCCTTCCTCTCTTTCCTCGCGCCAACTCCCGATATCCCCGTCATCGGACCGGCTATCCTCATCGGTCGCATTGCCGCTCTCGCTGGCGCAAATAGAAGCCCGGTTCAAGGGCAGGATATGGCGGGGCGATGCATTGGGGTCTGCGGCCGACCCTGTTGTTTCCAGCGGCTTCGATGAACTGGATGAAGCGCTGCCCGGAAGAGGATGGCCTACCCGCAATCTGACCGAATTGTTGTTGCCGGCCGAGGGGCTGGGTGAAATCAGTTTGCTGGGCCCATCGCTTGGACAGATTGCCTGCAATGGGAGGAATATCTTATTGGTTGGTCCTCCTTATATCCCTCATATGTATGCGTGGGAGAATCTGGGTATCGATAGCCGGCGCATTGTAATGGCCCGGGTTTTCAAGCCTGCCGAGCGGTTATGGGTACTTGAACAAGGCATCAAGAGCGCCGCCTTTGGCGCCGTGATAGGCTGGCTGTCCCAGGCAAGCCAGCAAATCACGCGCAGGTTGCAGATCCTCGCACGCGCCGTCGCCAGCCTGATATTCCTCTTCAGGCCGGAGAGCGCCCAATTTGAACCTTCCGCGGCGCCGCTGCGAGTGCTGCTGGCTCCGGCACGGCACCATGCGCTTTCCGTGCGCGTGCTCAAGCGGCGGGGGGCTCCCGCTGCTTCGCCGCTTCACATCACACTGCCCCAGACGAGACCTTTTTCCAGCTCCCCCGCGGTATTTTCGCCTGAAGTATTTTCCCCTGACGTATTTTCCCCCAGGTATTTCCCCTCCAGCCCAATGCTGTGGATCGCTCTTCATTGCCCGGCGCTGTCGCTTGACTGGATTGAACGCCGGTTTCCCACAGCGCTCGTTCCTGCAATGGCGGTGACTGTCCGCAAGGGCAATCAGAGTTATATCCGACAAGCCAACAGGCCGGCACAAACGAAGGGGATAGTGGCTCATCAGCCGCTGGCCAGCGCCATGGCACTTTTTCCCGGGCTGGTGGTAATCGAGCAGGACCCCAATGAGGAAATGAAAGCGCTGCAAGAGGCCGTGTATGCGGCGCTGCGCTTCACGCCCAATATTGTTCTGCAAGACAGTGGGTTGATAGCCGAGGTTTCAGCCAGCCTCAAGTTGTTCGGTGGCCTTAAAAAGCTGTGCCAATCACTCAATCGGGCTGTTGTTTCGCAGGGTTTGCAAATTTGCACAGGCGTGGCTCCCACCGCCAGAGGGGCATGGCTGCTCGCGCGGTCTGCCTCAACCCGAACCGTCGTCAATGGGGCAACTGCCAGATTTCGCCTGTTGCTGGACTCCCTGCCTGCCACCCTGCTGGAATCCGCCCAGCCCCATCTCCCGGTCATTAACGGCATAGGCTGCAAAACGCTTGCCGATCTGCGGGGATTGCCACGTGATGGCATGGCGCGCCGGTTTGGGCCTGAGCTCCTGGCGGAGCTGGATTGCGCCTATGGCGAGGCGCCTGATCCGCAAAAATGGTTTATAGCGCCGGAAACCTTCCGTCAAAAATTCAGGCTGTTGACGCAAGTCGAAAATATCGAGCTGTTGTGGGTGCCTGCCCAGCGGCTGATCGAGCAGATGTGCGGGTGGCTGGCTTCGCGCCATGCGGGGGTCCTGGCGTTTTCATTTGTCCTCCATCACGAACACTCTCTGCGCCAACCGCAGAAATCCACACCGGTCGGCATACTGCTTTCCGAGCAGAGCGGCGACCCCGGCCATTTAATGCTTTTGCTGCGCGAGCGCCTGGAGCGCACAAAACTGGCTGCCCCGGTTTCCGAGCTGGAGCTGGCGGCAGATGAAATCTCAGCGGAAGCAGGCGCCAATCGGGAGCTTTTCGCCACTGCGCAATCGGAGGCTACTTCCCTGAACCGGTTCATCGAAAGGCTTTCCGCCCGCCTGGGGACGCACGCTGTCAGTGGCCTGAAAGTCATTTCCGACCATCGCCCGGAACGCAGCCAGAGATTCGAACCTTTGACAGAAACAAGAGGAGAAGCGATAGAAATAGGCAAAAGGAAGGGTGCCCCAATCCAACATGCCCAAAAACTATTCAAAAACCTGCCCGGAAAACCTCCCAGGAATCTGGCCGGCAATCAAGCAGGAAAAAATATCTCGCAAACGTTTCAGGGGTTTCAGGGGGTTTGCCTCGGCCTGCCTGGATAATGGAAACGCCCCTGGAACTGAAGCTGCAACGCCACCAGCCTGTTTACGGCTCCCCGTTAAAATTGCTTGCGGGACCGGAGCGGATCGAATCCGGCTGGTGGGACGACGCCATGATCGCGCGTGATTATTTCATTGCCGAAAACAAGCTTGGCCAGTTGCTATGGATTTATCGCGAATACGATCCGATAGAAAAAGATAAAAATAAAACCGATGGCAAGGGCTGGTATCTGCAGGGGCTGTTCGGATAAAGAGCCTCCGACCCATGCATTTTCCTGCTTCCGCTCTTTCCTCCACTCTTCTTTCTTACGCCGAGCTTCATTGCCGCTCCAGCTTCAGTTTTTTGAAAGGGGCCTCGATGCCGGAAGAGCTGGTCGAGCACGCCGCAAGCCTGGGCTATGCAGCGCTCGCTATTACGGACGAATGCTCCATGGCAGGGGTCGTGAGGGCCCATACGGAAGCCAAAAAAGCCGGCCTGCATCTCCTGATCGGCAGCGAATTCCTCCTTGAAGATGGGTTGCGTCTGGTTTGCCTGGCGATGAACCGGAATGGCTACGGCAATCTGTGCGAGCTCATCACTTTGGCGAGGCAACGTGCGGAAAAAGGCGCTTATCGCATCAGTCGGGAGGATTTTGAAAGCTGCCCGGATGCGCCTCATCTCGCTCTCCTGCCCGATTGCCTGATCCTGCTGGTTCCTGGTCCTGATCATGCTGACCAAGAGCATAGTCCTTACAGTACCCAAAGTTCTTTAGTGAAAGACATGCGCTGGGCGCTTTCGCTCTTTCCGGGCCGCTGCTGGACCGCTGTCGAGCTATTGCTTCACGGAGGTGAAGACCAACTGTTCGAGCGAATACAACAGGCCGCCGATATCACAGGCATGCCGCTCACTGCCGCTGGCGACGTCAGCATGCACGACGCTTCCCGCAAACCTTTGCAGGATACGATGACCGCCATCCACCTGGGCAAACCCCTGGCTGAATGCGGTCTTTCATTGCAGCCCAACGCGGAACAGTATCTGCGCGCCCGGCCTCTGCTGGGGCAGCTCTATCCGCCGGAATTCCTTCAAGAGACGACCAGGATCGCCACCCGCTGCACCTTTTCGCTGGATGAGCTGCGCTACCAGTATCCCGACGAGTTAACCGGAGCGGGCGGGGCGACGGACGAGACCTACGCGGGCTATCTGCGGCGCATGGTCGAAGAAGGCATCACCCGCCGTTTTCCAAAGGGCATTTCAACCAAAGTCAGGGAACAAATCGAGCATGAATTAAAGCTGATCGCCGAACTCAACTATGAGCCCTATTTTTTAACGGTATTCGATATCGTGAAGTTCGCCCGGTCGCAGGGCATTCTTTGCCAGGGGCGCGGGTCGGCGGCGAACTCCGCAGTCTGTTATTGCCTGGGCATTACCGAGATCGACCCGCAACGCAGCAACCTTTTGTTCGAACGGTTCATTTCCAGGGAGCGAAACGAGGTTCCCGATATCGACGTTGATTTCGAGCATCAGCGTCGCGAGGAAGTGATCCAGTACATATATGACAAATATGGCCGGGATCGCGCCGCCATCGCGGCGACTGTCATCACCTATCGTACGCGTTCGGCGGTTCAGGACATCGGCAAGGCACTGGGCCTCGATCTCGAACGCGTCAGACGGCTGTCGGGTTCGTTTGCCTGGTGGGACAGCGCTTCGGATATCCGCCAGCGCCTGACCGAAAATGGCTTTGATCCCGACAGCTCAGTCATCCGCAAGCTGATTTCGCTGACTTCTCTTCTCTACGGTTTCCCACGTCATTTGTCGCAGCATGTGGGGGGGTTCGTCATTACCCGGGACAAGCTGTGCCGCATCGTTCCCATTGAAAACGCCGCCATGCCCGAGCGCCGCATCATCCAATGGGATAAGGACGACCTCGAAGCGATAGGACTCATGAAAATCGACGTGCTCGCGCTCGGCATGCTGTCAGCAATCCGCCGTGCGCTGGATCTCATTTCCGCCCAGCGGGGAGCTCCGTTCCGCATGCAGGATATCCCTGCGGAGGATGAAGCAACCTATGACATGATTTGCGAGGCGGATACCGTCGGCGTCTTCCAGATTGAATCGCGCGCGCAGATGTCCATGCTGCCGCGTTTGAAGCCGCGAAAATTCTACGATCTCGTGATAGAAGTCGGCATCGTCCGTCCGGGACCTATCCAGGGAGGCATGGTGCACCCTTACTTGCGCCGCCGCGAGGGATCGGAACCTGTGAGTTATCCGGGCGATGGAGTGAGAGAGGCTTTGGAGCGCACGCTCGGTGTGCCGATTTTCCAGGAACAGGTGATGCAACTGGCGGTACAGGCCGCCGGTTTTACCCCGGGTGAAGCGGATCAGCTGCGGCGTTCCATGGCCGCCTGGAAAAAAAAGGGAGAACTCGCATCCTTCCATGCGAAGCTCATCGCGGGAATGGTCAGCCGGGGTTATAAGGTCGAGTTTGCCGAACAAATTTTTCGGCAAATCCAGGGCTTTGGGGAATATGGATTCCCGGAATCCCATTCCGCAAGTTTTGCGCTGCTGGTATACGTATCGGCCTGGCTGAAATGCCATGAACCGGCTGCCTTCCTGTGCGCCATGCTCAACAGCCTGCCCATGGGGTTTTATAGCGCCTCGCAATTGATCCAGGACGCCAGGCGGCATGGCGTTGAAATCAGGCCGGTGGACGTCACCATCAGTGATTGGGAGTGCATGCTGGAAGAGGGGGATCTATCTGCTCAATCCATGCAATCTGCCCAGTCTGCCCAGGCCGCTGTGCGCCTGGGCCTGAACCGGATAAAGGGCATGGGTCTCGAAGCCGCCAAACGCATTGTCGAGGCGCGCAATCTTTTGCCCTTTGAAAATACCAGCGATCTGGCAAAGCGCGCGTCATTGAATGCTTCCGAAATTCGCGCCTTGGCCAACTCCGACGCGCTTAATACTCTCTCCGGCCATCGGCGGCAGACGTTATGGGCAATTGCTTCACATATCAGGCAACACGACCTGATGCGCGATGCTCCGGTGAAAGAAATCCTGCCCATTATTCCCGCCGCGCCTGAAGGGGAGGAAATCCTGGCGGATTACCATAGCACCGGCCTTACGCTGCGCAGACACCCGCTTGCCTTGTTGCGGCCAAAGCTGGCCAAAATGAATCTGCGCTCTGCCGTGGAGCTGGATAATTGCCCACCGGGGCGGCTGGTGCGTACTACTGGCATCGTCACATGCCGTCAGCGCCCCGGAAGCGCAAATGGCGTCATGTTCGTAACGCTCGAAGACGAGACCGGGATCATCAATGTCATCTTGTGGAACCCAATCATCCTGAAGCAGCGCCGCGAAGCATTGGGTTCACGGCTTTTGACGGTACATGGCGTATGGCAATCCGAAAGCGGCGTCAAGCATGTGATTGCCAAGCGGCTGGTGGACCATAGCCACCTGTTGGGCGACTTGACGGTGGACAGTCGGAATTTTGTTTGACCGATGGAATCTCGCTACGCTCGTTCTTTGGGCCGCGCGCAACTGCGGAACGACCCCTGTCAAGCTCGGCTTTGGCAGGTGTTATGCAGTTCTTGACGCTCAGCGGGCAGATTCTGCTATTTGTGGATAGTGTGCAGCTCGATCGAAACAGGCCGCGATAGTGGAGCTACATCTCTACGCCCTACTGGTTGCTAATCTTGGGGGGTTACGTGAACGGTGCTCAGCGGCAAACAATTTCATTTCGAAACTGTCTACTTGACGGCGAAGTTTACGACTTTGACTGTACGTAGTACTTAACCTATATTTAATTATAGTGTGCAAGGGAGTCTTTATTTTCTCTCTACACTACGCCAAACAGGTCGGTAAACATCAAGCAGATCTCATGTCAAGGAGCAAGACCATGAATAGAAAAGCTTTTCGGGTTTTCGTATCTAGCCTGATCATACCAGGGGCATTGTTGATAGCACCGTTGACGAGCTACGCGACCGAACAGGGTGGGCAACGTCGCGACGCCCGAGACGTCAGGCAGGACACCCGTCCGGAGGCAAGACAGACCAAAGCTGAATGCCGTGCGGGAGAGGAAAAGACTCGGGCGGAATGTCGGCAGGACAAACGGGACACCAAGCAGGATGCCCGCCAGGAAGGTCGTGACATCAAGTATTAGTCAAGTATTAGTGATGGGAAATACCTGATCCGATTGCTTCGGAGCCGCACTGTTCCCGCTCGGGGTAACCAAGCGAGCAATGCTTGCTTAGTCACAGCTGGCGCGTTCTGTTCCGACCGCCTCAATTAAAAGGCCACCGCTACGGGTGGCCTTTTAATGTCCGATGCGCTATCGGTTGCACGAGGCGTATATCCATATTTTCTTCCAGTTTGGCACAACGCTATAAGGCGCCCGCTTCCCTCAAGAACAGCCTTGTCGTTGGCTGGATTATCCATTTGAGCCCATGTGAGCCCGTTTGAGGATATTGTTGCTAATTCGGGGGGCAGGTCGGGACCGTCAATACAGCCCCCCACGTTGTTAATCCAGCGTAGGTGAGGTTACGTACAGAGCTGGCTCAAGCGCCCATATATATTGTTCACGTCAACTGTTGCATATGGACACATCATCGGTGCTATTGAACCCCATAACGATTAGGAGGGCTTCATGGGCAAATATGTTATCGCTTGGTTCCTTGGCGTACCTGCAATCGTTCTGTTATTTATCTACCTTTTTTTAGGTTAAACCATATATTGATAAGGAGAGGGGCAGCATAAGCTGGACACCGTAGCTGCCCCTCTCACTTTCACAGTGCTTATGAAGTGCAACTCGCTGGCCAACTGAAATAATCTCTTGACGGCGGCGAGGGAAGGGTAACGAGAGCGTTTTAACCTGTTCCTCAGGTCACACACGCCTCCGTGCGTGGTTCAATCCCTGCCAGCGGCCCTGCAAGCCCATTCATTGCTCTTTTTATTGCAACATATCCCGCTGAGCGCGTTCCTCGACTTCCTGTCGCCGTATTTGCTGTTGCTGAATTTGCTGCTGCCGAAACAACCTTTCCTGCTCTGCTCTCATTGCAGGGCTTGACTCATTCTCCCCTTGCTCGGCATTCGAGTCGGGAGAAATGTATTCAGGGGCTTGGGTTTGCTCGCGTTGCCGCTGCTCAATTTGCTGTTCAATCGACTGTTTTTTCCGGATTTGTTCTGACTGGCTAAATGCCAAAGGCGCAAACGCAGCCATAAGCAGGCCCGCAATACAAGCATGCCTCAGATGTTTTGTATTCATGGTTTCAACCTCTTGGGGTCCTTTTTAATAAAAAACGGAAGCCGAGCTGCGCAGGCCTTGGGAATGAGACCCAGTATATCAATTAAGCATATCTTGACGCTCTATTCTTACGTGCGTTGATGCTTTCCGCAGCCCATTTCTTGAAAGCCGTTGTCCCGAAAGCTATAGTCAATTGAAACGACCGAAGATTTCAGTAATTTCAAAAGAAACAGCCCTATAAAAATGCCCACTGGAGAAGACGTGCCGAGACACCTGCCTATCGGAGAACTGAACATCCCCAGGAACACTCTGAATTTTTCCCCCGCCGTCCGGCGGACACTGCTCAAAGTCTCCGCCGGTTACCTTGAAATTTCCCCAGCTGTTCATCTCGAAGCAATTGCATGACGCCCCGCAATGTCCTTGTTTTCGGCGGAGGATTTCAAGCCCTTGGCTTGATCAAAGCACTCCGCGCCGTGGCGGGGACACGCGTACTCATAGCGGACGGCAATGAGGAAAACGTCGCGCGCTATTTTGCCGACGCTTTCTTCCTGGTGCCTTCATCAAAAGAGAAGCAGGTATTCGTGGATTTTGTCCATGACCTGTGCGAGCGGGAAAGCGTGAGCGCAATCTTTGCCTCCACTGAACATGAATTGGAGCTGCTGACGGATCTCCGGAATGTTTTTGAAATACGAGGCCGCAAGGCGAAATACGAAGCCCCATCGTCTATGTTTCCGATACTCCCTTGCTGGAACTGGCTCGAGACAAGCTTCTCTTTTACCGGTGGCTGGTGAACGAGGGCCTGCCCTGTTTGCCCTGCTATAACACGCCGCTGGACCCGAATGCTACTTTCCCCCTGATTGGCAAGCCGAGGCGTGGTTGGGGAGCACGCGGCCTGCACATCCTTGCCGACCGCGAAGCTTTCCTGAAAATCTCGATTGACCAAAACCAGGAATTCGTGTGGCAGCCCTGTCTGCGGGAATTTGATGAATATTCCGTGGATTTCTCGATCAGTATTAACGGTGATATTTCTCCCCTTGCATTTCGCCGCCGAATCCGCTCGATGGACGGGTTCGCAACGCTCTGTGAACCTGGGGCGCCGCCACATGTTCGCGAAATCGCCCAGCGCGTTCTTGAGCGAATGGTCCCTCTGGGCGCGCGCGGGCCCATGAACTTGCAAATTTTGCGCGTAGGCGATCGCTGCTGGGTGTCTGACCTTAATCCCCGGGCGGGTACCTCCATGCCTTTGAGTCTCGCTATTGGCCTTAATCCCGTTGCCTTTTTATTGACCGGCGAGGCGGGTAAGGATAGTAAGGCCAGTGAGTCCGATAAAGGGGGTGGCCTGTTCGCCGCAGGTTCTCGAGCGAGGACGTTGCGATATCTTGAGGAACGCAGCATCCCTGACTTGCGGCTGAACGGGGTGCGGGGAATAGTATTCGAACTGGACGATACGCTGCTGGATCAGAAAGCCTGGATGATCAGCAAGCTGGAACTGACCTGGCGCGAGGAAAAAGCTCGCCTGCCCGACCGGACAGTGTTTCTTTCGACGGCCTTGCAGATTATCGAGGAAGGTAATAGCGCATGTCGCAGCGCATATCTCTTTGATGAGCTATGTTTGCAACTGGATTTGGACGCAGCAATCCGCGTACGGCTGATCGAAATCTACCATCAGGCCCGGCCGGAAGATTGTCCGCTCTATAGTGACGTACGGGTTGCTTTGCACCAGCTTCACCGACTGGGATATCGCATTGGAGTTCTGACAGATCATTCACCCGCTTCACAACGGCAGAAGCTGGATGTCTGCGGCCTGCTGCCACTGATCGATTCGCTGGTGCTGACTGCGGAACTGGGAACGCAGAAACCCGACCCCAAAGTTTTTGAGGAATGCGCTCGTTCGCTCCGCCTTCCGCCTGACCAGCTTGTGATGGTAGGCAATAACCCGTTCAGGGACGTGCAAGGTTCCTCCAATGCAGGTTACCGCCACGCCTTCCATGTACAAAGGGCTGGCGCCCTTTTCAACTTCAATCCGGATTTGCTGCGGCGCATTGGCAACGTTATGCCCGCATGCACATCGATCTCCAGCTTGAACGAGCTGTTCTGGTATCTGACCGGTTGTGAAACCGTGATACAACAGCAATAGCTTCGGCAGGGCCAACGTATAGCGTTATACGTGTTCGGCAAGCTCGAGGATGAAGTCCGTCATCAACGTCATATTGTGAAACCCCCATTAATACTGAAATCTGAAGCAGCGCCGTGAAGCATCAGGTTCAAGGCTCTTGACGGTGGGTAGCAATCCTAAAGTGCATTAAAATACGGGATTGCGAGGCGGCTGGTGACCATATGTTTGTCTATGGCCAGCTCGACAGTGGGAACTGAGACAGTGGCAATCGAGATTTTGTTTGTCCTGCCACTCATCTCCGATAAGGAAGAGGTAGTTTAGCTTTTGCGACTCTTGTGGTTGTTTGCGGGTGAGGTTGAGCAAAGCTCAGCCTGACGGCGGCAAGGAAGAGTAGGCCTGTCACAAATTTTCACACCTGCCCATATTTCATATCCGTAACTATCTGATACATAAACCCTGGAACGATTTTTGCATCAACTACTACAGAAGCGTAAATTCCACGTTCGAAATCTGGAATAAACCTTCTCTATGAGAAGCTCCAGCAAGGGTTTGCTCCAATCAGCCTGATCAGTAATACTAAATAATAATAATAAAGGAAGCTGATGGCTCCGAAATTTGTAGTGACGCGTGTGCGTAGTATTGCTGGCCGGTTGTAGTTCGCTGCCATTGCCGGATAAAACCGCGCAAACAGACCGCCCCGTGCAAGTCGATGGCCCGCAAGGCCCGCTTTCCGCTCAGGAAAGCAAAACAATCCTGCGCACACTCAAGAACGGTAGCCCGAAAACAAATATCCTTGAGAGACATCTTGCCCAGGTTGACGAGATTTCGGGAAGCCCGTTGATAACGGGTAACAATGTAACACTGCTGATAGATGGCCCTACGACCTATAAATCCATGTATGAGGCGATACAGGGGGCAAAAGATCATATCAACATGGAAACCTACAGCATCGAAGACGATGCGGTGGGCCGTCGCTTCGCAGCCGCGTTGATCGCCAAGCAAAAGACAGGCGTGCAGGTGAATTTCATTTATGACAGTGTTGGCTCGGGCGATACGCCACCGGAATTTTTTCAGTCACTGAGAGACAATGGCATCAAGGTGCTGGAATTCAACCCTCTTAACCCCTTGGCGCCCGGTCAGAAATGGCAGGTGGGGCGTGATCACCGCAAATTGCTGGTGGTGGATGGCCAAGTCGCATTCGTTGGAGGCGTGAACATCAGCAGCGTGTATTCCAGCGGGTCATTCAGCTCGAAACCGCGCCACCAAAGATAATCAACCCTGGCGCGACACGCATCTGCGGTTGGAAGGCCCCGTCGTCAGTGAATTCCAGCGATTTTTTCTGGCGACCTGGGAAAAACAGAACGGGGAGCCCCTGGCGCCGAAAACCTTTTTCCCAAGAATTGGCCATAAAGGGAATGAAGTGGTGCGTGCCCTCAGCAGTTCGCCTGATGAGTCCTTCAACCCCATCTACGTTACCCTGCTGTCGGCTATCGATAATGCTGAAACTTATGCCTATATCACTAACGCATATTTTGTGCCGGATGCACGGTTATTGGCTGCCCTGCAGCGGGCTGCCCGGCGCAAAGTTGACGTGCGCTTGCTGTTGCCCAGCAAGACCGATTCGGTTCTGGTTTTTTACGCTTCACATTCCTACTATGATGAACTGCTGAGCGCGGGAGTGAAGATCTATGAGCGGGAGGACGCCATATTGCACGCGAAGACCGCGCTTATCGACGGTGTCTGGTCCACTGTAGGCTCAACCAATCTCGACTGGCTCAGCGCAGAGCTTAACCAGGAAATCAACGCGGTGGTCCTTGGGCAAGAGTTTGGTGCACAAATGAAAGCGATGTTCGATAAAGATATCGAATCTTCCCGGCTTGTGACGCTTGAAAATTGGCAGCAGCGTTCGCTTGGCGTGCGCCTGAAAGAACTGGGGGCGAGATTGTGGGCTCGATGGCTGTAACAGTCCACTGGACGTTCATCTGTCCACGCTTTTACGCAAACTGATTGGCGACCGAGGCTCGAGCTTCGTCTTTATCCGCTCTCCCCGTCGCCCAGATCGGGGCAAGCAGGAATTTCACTAGTTCTGCCGAAAAACGGAAACCAAGTTTGTACGCACCTTTTTCTTGTTTTTTCGTGTCGCTTTCAAACCCCGCTAGCTGATCCGATATGTCCATATCGGCAAGGCGTCTTCGTCATCATGATGACGTCAACTAGATATGCAAGGCATTCCTACAATGCGGGTTACCGGCCCGTCCATGTAAAAAGGGCTGGTTCCCTTTTCAACTTCAATCCGGATTTAGTGCGGCGCATTGGCAATGTTATGCCCGCATGCACATCGATCTACAGCTTGAATGAGCTGTTCTGGTATCTGACCGGTTGTGAGGCCGGGAGACAACAACAATAATTGCAAGAAATTAGTCCGGCCCTTATTGAGCGGGAGAAAGCAGAGACTGTCTGTCCCCGCTGATTCCCGCTAATTCTTGTCCCGTTAGTTCTGACTGGGGGATTGCGTTTTCTTTTTTTCGCGCTCGCGCTTCCTGATTTGGAACTGATCAAACTTCTGAGTTAGCAGGAAAACATAGTCGATGATGGCATAAGTGAACGAAAGGACATCGCTTGCATCTGGGAACGAGATTTCAGTATCGGTTGCATGGGCCGCATCGTTGCGTTGATCGCGAAGTTCTTCACTCCATTGATAAAGTCTTGCATCAATGATTCCACTATCACGCAATTCTTTCAGCCCACCGCCCAAATAGCTGTCCTTGGTTTGATAATGCCGGCAAATAGCTTCAACGGCGCGCCCGCACATTGCGGTCGCGGCTAGATATGCTCCTGCCTGCATACATCTTTCTGCCTCATCAATAGAATTCTTGACGATTGACGGAATATCTGACCCAAGAGAACGTTTAGGTTTGGGGTGCACTCGGACCGGATGACTCCATATAGTCTTTCCTTCCGAATAATCTTCGTTTGATTCGGCAATAAGCGCCGTGTTACAGGATGTACACTTCAGAAGGTACGTACGAGTTGAAAAAATAAATTCTTCATCGTCATGCTGACCGAGAACTTCAGCCTGTACCTTTGCTTTACATATGTGACAATCGATGAGCATATCTTTGAACCCAGGCAAAAAATTTATCTAAAATGATTTGCAAGACTTAGACTTACGTATCCACCGTTATTCGTTATTTACAATCCCAACTCCTTCCACATCCAATCCACTCTCTCCGTCACTGCCTTATCCATCACAATCGGCCTTCCCCACTCGCGGTTTGTCTCCCCCGGCCATTTATTGGTAGCATCCAGCCCCATCTTTCCGCCCAGGCCGGATACCGGGCTGGCGAAGTCGAGATAGTCGATAGGCGTATTCTCGACAATGAGCGTGTCCCGCGCCGGATCGACCCGCGTGGTGATGGCCCAGATGACTTCCTTCCAGTCACGGATATTTACGTCATCATCGGTCACAATAATGAATTTGGTGTACATGAATTGCCGCAGGAAGCTCCACACGCCGAACATGACGCGCTTGGCGTGGCCGGCATACTGCTTTTTCATGCTGCACCACCGCCATCCGGTAGGAACAGCCTTCCGGCGGCAGGTAGAAATCGACGATTTCGGTGAACTGCTTTTGCAGCAACGGTACGAACACCTCGTTGAGCGCCACGCCGAGTATCGGCCGGCTCGTCCGGCGGCTTGCCGGTGTAGGTGGAGTGGTAGATCGGGTCGCGGCGCATGGTGATGCGCTCGATCGTGAAAACCGGGAAAGGTCTCCTGCTCATTGTAGTAGCCGGTATGGTCGCCGAATGGTCCCTCGACCGCTGTCTCATAGCCGCTCGATCGACCGGATGGATGATATGCCTTCCAGCACGATTTCGGCGCTGGCGGGAACCTCGCAGGTCATGGGTCAGGCACTTGACGATCTCGGTCTTCGCGCCGCGCAGCAGCCCGGCGAACTGGTACTCGGATAAGGTGTCCGGCACCGGCGTCACCGCACCGAGTATGGTGGCGGATCCGCACCAGGCTACCGCAATCGGATATGGCCGCCCCGGGTTGGCCTGCAGGATCTCGATAATCGAGCGCGCCGCCGCGATGGGCGAGCCAGCGCATGATTACTTTGTCGGGTGCGATCACCTGCTGCCGGTAGATGCCCAGGTTCTGGCGGGTCTTGTGCGGCCCTCGGGTGACCGTCAACCCCCAGGTGATGAGCGGGCCGCATCATCGGGCCAGCAAGTCTGGATGGGCAGGCTGCCGAGGTCCACATCGTTGCCTTGCCATATGATCTCTTGGCAGGGGGCGCGCGATAGCTCCTTCGGCGCCATGTTGAGCACCTGTTTCAGCACGGGCAGTTTTTCCCCAGGCTCCTCAGGCCCTT
>CAWBAF010000001.1:0-77798 GCA_963786735.1 uncultured beta proteobacterium | reverse complement strand
CTCGATTGTGCGTCCACATCCGATCCTTTTTCTGAAGAGCATCTCTAAGAATTCAACCTTCCCGCCGAGACCGACCATAACAGATGAGCTGCTGAACGTCCGCACTCACCAAAACGATGGAATGTAGCGGGCAATGAAATTGGTGCAGCAACCCAAGGCTTTGTGCCGAAAGCATAGCAGAAGGAATCGATCCGGGATAAGCACACATTGCCGGTGTCTGGATGCGGGCTAACTATTGCAGCAATATCGAACTCTTAGAGATGCCCTAAAGAGCGAAGGCCCGGCAACTATACAGCTTTACAATTTGCGTGTCCATGGAGAATATCATGCATCTGCCTGATAACATGTGAGAAAACCACGATCATCTTGAGGTCTTTCGCTATGATCTGTCATGAGGACATCCAGGTGCGCATTGCAACGGCAGGACAAAAAAACCGGGAGCAATCTCGGAAGCCGACAATAGCGAAGCTAACCCCTTCGCCAGGCAAGATATTTCTCTGCCCATTTGAGCAAACTGTTCGGCATGTGCGAGCGCCTCCATTCGCCTGCGGCGTTCTTACCGGCTTCCGTCCAGGTCGGATAAGCGTGAATGGTAGCGAGTATCTTGTTGAGGCCAATCCCCTGTTTCATTGCCAGCACGAACTCCGCCAGAATTTCACCGGCATGGGCACCAACAATAGTGACGCCGAGAATGCGATCTTTACCCGGCACGCTCACGATCTTGATGAATCCATGGGGCGCTTCATCGGTTATCGCACGGTCGAGTTCCGCCAGGTTGTATCGCGTGACTTCATAGGCTACCCCCTGTTTTTTCGCTTCGCCCTCAGATAATCCAGCCCGTCCCACTTCCGGATCAGTAAAGGTGGTCCAGGGAATTACCGAGTAGTCCGGCCTGAAGCGTCTCAGCCCGCCGAACAATGCGTTGACTGATGCATACCACCCCTGATATCCCGCCACATGCGTGAATTGGTATGGTCCCGCAACATCGCCACAGGCATAAATATTGCGATAGAGCGTTTGCAGCCACTCGTCGGTCTCGATGGTGCGATTTTCTGAAATTGGAATGCCAAGTTCCTCCAGGCCAAACCCATCAGTGCGCGGAGTTCTTCCAGTCGCGCACAGGATCGCATCGAATGGAATCGCCTCTTCCGTTCCATCGCGGTGGCGCACCATCAAAAACTGATCAATGCCATTATATCCGCAACGAACGGCGTTGGTCTGCGTCAATACTCTAATGCCATCCCCGCGCAGCGCCGCTTCCACCAACGCAGCGGCATCCTCGTCCTCTCGGCTCATCAAGCGTCCCTGCTCCACTTGGGTGACTTGGCAATCCAGGCGCACAAAAGCCTGCGCCAGCTCGCAACCCAAGGGTCCGCCACCAAGAACCACTAATCTCGCCGGGCGCTCGGTAAGCGACCAGATAGTGTCCGAGGTAAAGTATTTGACTTTGTCGAGACCGGGAATCGGGGGAATTACCGGGCGGGAACCGGTCGCTATGACAATCGCCCGGGTCGTAAGGGTCTGCCCGTTGACCTGGACCGACCAAGGAGAAGTAATGCGGGCGCTGCCATGAATAACCTCCACTCCGAGTTTCTTATAACGCTCCACTGAATCGTGCGGCTCAACCATATGAATGATGCGATGCACCCGAGCCATCACTTCCCTGAAACTATATTCGACATCAGTGCGTGCAATACCCAAGTCGCGCGCATGGCGGCTCTGGTGAAGAAAAGCCGCGGAACGTATCAGCGCCTTGGAAGGTACACAGCCGAAATTAAGGCAATCCCCTCCCATTTTGTCCGATTCGATCAGCGTCACCCTTGCCCGCACGGAGGCCGCTACGAAAGATGCCACCAATCCTGCTGGCCCTGCTCCTATCACGATGAGGTTGCGATCGAACCGAGCGGGCTTTACCCAGCCCGCCTGCACCCGTTTCGCTCTGAAGTGCCCCAGCCCCCAGCGGGACAACCAGGGAAATGCGGCCAGCAATGCAAAGGAAAAAATTATTGCTGGCGACAAAATGTCAGACGCTCCCGAGAGTTCACTCAGCCGTGTTCCGGCATTGGCATAAAGGATGGTGCCGGCCAACATGCCTACGAGGCTGACCCAGAAGAAGGTCATCGTCCGCATCACGGTGAGTCCCATCAGCAGATTAATTAAAAAAAATGGAAATATAGGCACCAGGCGCAAGGTAAAAAGATAAAACGCGCCGTCCCGCTTGATGCCGGCATCGATAGCGGCCATTCGACTGCCAAAGCGCTGCTTTATGGAATCTCGAAAAACGTAGCGAGCCGTCCAGAATGCCAGAGTCGCACCTACGCTCGCGGAAAATACTGCGGCCGATGCGCCGACAGGAAGGCCAAAGATCGCACCCCCCGCCATGGTCATTAACGCCCCGCCCGGCAGCGAAAGGGCGGCGATGAGAATATATGCGGCGGAATATAAGCCGACCACTTGAAACGGCCGCGTGTGGTAGGCGTGCCTCAATTCATCCCGGCTAGTCTTCAGCATTTCAAGGCTGAGGAACCGCCCAAGATCGAAAGCGAAAAACAATCCGGCCAATAACACCAACAGCACAAGCAGCCACCAATGTTTCATTCAGGTAACCGTTGTGTGTTTTTCCGGTTATGGCTGAAAGCGTGCCTCAGGCACCACGATTCATCTCGCTGCAGGATGCGCCGTACCTGAAACAGCTATAGCAGCGGTGATGTTTCAGGGGGACAGCCATCTGCATCGCATCCGCCAGAGTCTCCCCCAGGATGTACTCAGGATCGTCATCAACAAGTGTGCACGCGTAAACTTTCATCCGCCCCCCGGTCTTCGCAACCATTTTGCTGAATGCACACATGAAGGAGCCACGCGACTCGTCGGTCTGGTAGGTTGCCAGGCAGTTTTCCGTGATGCGGGGGGTGGGAACATGCGTGCCGGGCGGATGAAATTCGGGGAACTCGACAATGGGCAAAGTCGCGGGTAGTCCAGCATTAGACAAGATATCGGCAAAGGCTGCCGAAGCATTCCCAGACTCGCCGGAGGAAAGCTGGCTTGCCAGAGAGACATTGAACCCCATTTCATGCAAATTACGCAAGCCGGCCAGCGCGCTCGCAAACATGCCTTGGCCCCGTCCAGAGTCGTGGCGAACCGGATCGGGAAAATCCAGGCTGACCCGAAAACTTAACGGATATTCACAGTTCAGAAGCGGCTCCAACTGGTTGATGCGCCTGAGCAGTGGCTCGGTTCCATTAGTCAGCACCAGACACGGGCGATACTGTAACGCATACGCGAGAATTGGAATGATGTCCTTATTGATGAAGGGCTCACCGCCAGTGAACGAAAACTGTTGTACCCCTAGAGTGAGCGCTTCCTCAATAAAAGGGACAGCGTCTCTGAGCCGCAGTAATTGGAGGCGGTCGTCCCCCGGTTTGGAGCCTTCCAGGCAAAAAGGGCAGGCCAGGTTGCAGGCGGTCCCGGTGTGAAACCATAACTCATCCAGGCCGTGTGGCCGAATGTGCCCCTGGGGTTCGGCAAACGACAGCCGAGCTGCATGCTCGTCCCGGCGGAGACTCGAACTGGAATATTCCTGGGGCTGGTTATCCATGAGAATGCGATTCGGTAATTCCTTCTCTCATGCTAACAGCAGCCCCCACTCGAGGAATTAGCCGCGTTTTCCTGAATGGAGTCAGTGTAAGGCAGCCCCGCCCCACAGCCGGGAAAGATGCCGTAGTGTCGGTCAAAATTGCCATGGAAGTCGAAATGTTCGGCGAATCGTGTATCGTGCAGCATGCGCCAGGTGTTGCCACAGGCAGGAAAAAACTTGCCTGCTTCGATGCGATGATGTTTGTCGAGCACAAATGTGTGGGGATGATGCGGGATGGTGCCTCGATAAACGACAGCCTGACCGTAATCCTCGCAAGCGGGCTCGAGGTTATCAAGTTTGAACAATCGATATGTTGCCGAGTAAAAACGGACGTTTCCGGTCCGTATGGACAGTTCAGCGTTATCTATCGTGATCCTGCGGTCGTCAACCAGGCGAGGATCGCGAAAACCGTGGGCGCGGGACAACTGGAGAAAATCGTTCCAGTACAGCGCACCAGCCAGGCATTCACCGTACAGTACAGGGTCGCGCGATAATGGTTCCGGTATCCGCCGGTCCGTATAAACATCGGAGAAATAGATTTCCCCCCCAGGCTTGAGAACCCGCCAGGCCTCCTGTAATACCCGTCCTTTGTCGGGTGCAAGATTAAGTACACAGTTTGAAACGATAACATCCACGCTCGCGTCGCCCAGATCGAGGTCGGCAAGGCGTTCAATATAACCATGCAGAAAACGCACATTGCTCTTCGCATAACCGAAGGCCTTGCGGTGATGATCCTCATGCCGCAGAGCGACAGCAAGCTGCTCTTCAGTCATGTCCACTCCGATTACCCGACCATCCTCCCCCACAAGTTTCGACAACACAAACACGTCGCGCCCCGCCCCGCAGCCGAGGTCCAGCACTGTCAGGCCTTCCAAAGCTTCGGGCAACACAAGGCCGCAGCCGTAATACCGATCGAGCACCTCATTGTGTACCTGCATCAGGATCGGCTTGACGTATGCCGGCAGGCCTGCGTCAGTCCGGCACGCGTTGGTCTGGAGATCGAGCGAACCGCTCAGAACTTCGCCGTAGTATTGCTGAACCGTATCATGCATGGGATACCCTCACGATTGGTTAGTCGACGTCTTGTAACGATAGCGATCCGCCAGCCTCTCGGGTTGGACGCCGCGAGCAAAGGCTAGAGCGAGGCTACGATTGATCCAGGTCCGGCGCCACCATCCATCCCGATGCCACCGGCGGGGATCTATAAAGAGTGGCTCCCTTAAAGCAACGAAACGCCCGGCACCTCGCAACCTGCGAACAAGCGCCACCTCTTCGAACAGAGGCCAGGGCGAATGGCCGCCAGCCTCGATGTACGCACCCCTGGCCATAAATAGCCCTTGATCGCCGTAGGGAACACCGAGCCGGCAGCGCAAAGCGATAGCGGGCTCAAGCAATAATGCGGGCCAGGCGCGCGGCGCACCAAAACGAAAGCTGAAATAACCGCCAATCGCCCCTTGCTCGAAAGCCCGATTCATCGCTGCAAGTGGATTTTCAGGCAGCCGGGCGTCCGCATGCAGGAACCATAATGCATCGCCTCGCGCGAATGCTGCACCCGCAGTCAGCTGCTGCCCTCGGCAGGGTTCATCCGGCACCCAGTAAGCGCCATAACGATTGCAGACTTCGCAACATTTCAGGGTGCTTGCACCATCCACAACGATGACCTCAAGCAGGCGACACCCGGAGGTGATGGGCAGATTTTGCAACTGGCAGAGCAGATCCGTCAGCTTTTCCTCATCACGAAAGCAGGGAATGACTACGCTAAACCGAGGCATGGCCGGCTCCTCGAAATTGGACCAGATGGCTTACCAATTTAAGCAGCGCCCGTCGCCTCGGGCGCGGATCCTGGCGTAAAGCTGTGATCAGCCGTATTGCATCGGCCTCCTCATCCACGTCAAAACTGGGCGAGAGGAGGGCCAGTGAATGCCCCGCAGCGCGGCAGGCGGCCTCCAGTAACAAGCCCAGACTGGCGGTGCTCCAGGGCAAGCCGTTTAGCTCCGGCCACGGCTTGCGGCTCGCCATTAGAACGACCCCACCGTCCGATGAAGGCACCAAAACTGTATCATGGTTAACCAACGCTTCCCTGGCCGCTGCGTAATCCTCCGCTCCAAGTGCCGGTGCATCGCTTCCGATATAAAACAACCGTTCAAGCCCGGCATTGCGCAACGTGTGATCCAGAGTGTTCAGGCGCTGTCCCAAATTTCCGTCGGCTTGCGGCTGCACGCGCACTTTGGAGCCTGCCTCAGGCAGCAGGTTTTCGGCCCAGCTGTAATCATCCCTGTTTGCCGGCGCGATCATCACGGAGCAGGGCCAAGCGCGAGCATCCTCCAGGGCGCAGGCAAGCATTGCCTCTGCAATTCGGTTGGCCGCGTCAGGACCAAGACCCGCCGCCAGACGCTGCTTTCCTTTCCCCAATCCCGGCCTCTTGCACACCAGAACTAAAACGTCTTCAATCATGTAAGACCGAAACAGCGTGGTTGAGATACCCGTGGTTGAGATACCCGTGGTTGAGATACTGCATAGCCAGGCATAGCCGGGTTTCACGAAAGCCACCGAAAGGTACAGCCAGTATAAGCGCCACCTTGCCGTTTGAAAACCGTTGAAAACGATGAGACAAGAAGATGGGGCTCGGTTACATCATAGATGCCATTCGATCTTAAAGCATCTTTTTGGGAGGGAGTTCATTCCTTACCATGGTTGAGGTCGAATCCATGCTGCCTATAAAGGGATGCGAAAGCTTCAGGGGTGAAGCGAATACGCAAATGAAGGGGCTCCCAGAGCGCCGTATCGGTCAGATCAGGTTCGCGCGGGCCGATCTTCAGGCTTTTGGAGGTACCTGCCTCTGCCTGTACCATTGCTCAAGCATCATCAGAACCCACACCATCGTGCCGTGGTACCCCGCATGTTCTCCCACATGCTGTCCGAGCAATCTGTCGATGAATGCGCGATCGATAATGTTGCGCATCTTTAGATCACTCAAGCTATCGGAGGCAAGCGCCTGCAATGGCTTGTGACTTTGAAGCCACACCCCGAAAGGCAACCCGAAGCCATGTTTCTGCTTGACGATGATTTCGTCCGGCAGAAAGCCTCGCAGCGCTTCCTTGAAGAAATAGCGTAGCTTCGTCCCCTTAAGCTTGAGCTGGGGTTCAAGCCTCAGGGAAAAATCGACCACCTCGTTACTTATCAGCGGGTACGCAGCCTCCATCCCCGCCAACTCACACGCCTTGCTTACCTTAGGCAGGTCGTTATCGGCGAGTGTAAATTTCCGATCAAAAGCCAGCATCCGATTGATCAGGCTGTTCGCGGTGTTTTGATGGTAAATTTCACTTAAAAGCGCGGCCGGATAAGCCGGATCGACCGTTTCAAGGAATTCCCGGGTAAAAACTTCTTTCGCGCCATAGTGCTCAAGCAGATTGTAGGTTTCCGTCCGCGCGGGCATCCCGATCGATGCCTGTTCGACATAACTTCGTGCCTTGCGTATCAATGGAGGGGCCAGGCTCGAGGGGAAGTTAAAAACGACGGGCTCGATGACCGCCTTGCGCACCATCGGGGGAACTCTCTCGTAGAGCGAGAATAGATGCTGTTTTGCATAGCGTACGTTTCCCCCGAATAGCTCGTCGCCGCCATCGCCCCCCAGCATTCTGCTGAGTCCGTCGGCTTTGGCCATGCGTGCGCAATAGAAGGAGGGTATGGCGGAAGAGTTACCGAAGGGTTGATCAAAAATCGCCGCAACCTCGGGAATAGCGGTCACGATGTCGTCAGGCGTAACGTAATATTCCTGATGGCGCGTACCGAAATGCTTGGCAGCGATGCGTGCGTATGCCATTTCATCATAACCGGAAGCATCGAAGCCAATGGAATAGGTCCGCGCTGGCCGGCCGGTTACCTCTCCGAGAATCCCCGCAATCGTGGAACTGTCAGTGCCTCCGCTGAGAAAAGCCCCGACTTCCTCGCCTCCCGCGGCTGCGCGCACGCTTGATCGCAGCACGCCGAGAAAGTTTTCCTGGAGTTCCTGAAAGGGCCGCTTCTCGCTCTCATGGAACTGCATGTCCCAATATTTTTGGGTCTCTGTCTTCCCGTTGCGATACACCAGATATTCACCTGGCAGGAGCCGATTCTGTCCCTGATAAATCGTATCGGGACCAGGAATCATGTGGAAGTAGACGTAAGTGTAAACGCTTTGCGGAGCGATTTCGGGTTTTATCACCGGGTGTATGATGATCGAATCCGCCGTTGATCCGAAAACAAGCGCTTGGCCCGACAACTGGAAGGAAACCGGATAGATACCCATCCGGTCGGTTGCCAGCACAGCCTCAGCCGCATCCTCATCCAGGATACAAATTGAGAATGCGCCTTCCAGACCCGAGAAAATGTCTGTGCGTCGGTTCCGCCACTGATCGGCAAGAGTTTTTGCAATGCCTCCGCTCAACGCAAGCTGGTTGCAATGGCTCTCCCGAAAAACGGGGCTTCCCCAAATTGCAACGGTAAGCCCTTCTTTTTGATAAAGATGGCCGCTACCTTCTGGTGCGGCCAGCGCGGCGGCGCTCTGTTTGCCCGAAACCGACTTGATACTACTGCGGTCAAAACGCGAAAGCGGCTCCGCCATTCGACGGACAAGCTGAAGGTTTTCAGGAGCCGAAATTCCGTGACCTATCCAGCCACAAAGTCCACTCACGCCAATTTCCCCAATTTAAACCTCCGTAGTACAAAACTTTAAAACCCGTTTGTGCCCTTGTGCCCCTGTGCCCTGTTGGCAGCTTCGTCCATTTGGAGCACTCCGCGCCCTACCTCGGCTAGACGAGCACTTCCACAGGGGCGGGATGACTGAGGAACGCAGTCGGGCTCGCCGTCAGCCCATATGCTCCAGACTGGAAAACAACGATCAAATCTCCACTTTCGGCCTGGCTCATCTCCATCTGATCCGCAAGCAGGTCCAATGGGGTACAGAGGGGTCCCACTACCGAAACCGTTTCCCTTGCCATGCCGCGAACCTTGTTACCAACGATCACGGGATAATTCTTGCGAATGACCTGCCCAAAATTGCCGGATGCGGCAAGATGATGATGCAATCCCCCATCCGTTATCAAAAATATTTTGTCTCTCGACTTCTTTCGCTCCAGTATTCGGCAAACATAAATGCCAGCCTCCGCGACAAGATACCGTCCGAGTTCCACGACAACGCGCGCTTTTGGTAACTGCCGTTTTGCTTCCGGCAGCAATTGCCTTAAATTGTCGCCGACAGCCTTCAGGTCCAGCGGCGCATCGCCCGGAAAATAGGGTACTCCGAAGCCTCCTCCGATGTTTATCAAACGAATCTCACCGGGGGCATGCTGTGCGAGCGCAATGGCAAGTTGAAAGGTCTTTTCATGGGCTTCCTGGATGGCCGCCACCTTCAGGTTCTGGGAACCGCTGAAAATATGGAGCCCTTCGAAATCAAGCCCAAGCCCGCCCATTCTCTCCAGCATTGCGGGAACCCGCTCCGCGTCCACCCCAAACTGTTTTGCGCCGCCACCCATTTTCATCCCGGATGATTTTAGTTCGAAATCCGGGTTCACCCGGACCGCCACTTTTGGCCGGATTCCAAGCCTTTCTGCCTGTCCGGCGACACGCTCCATTTCCTGCTCAGACTCAAGGTTTATGACTATGCCCGCGGCGATCGCACAGGCAAGCTCATCGTCACGCTTGCCCGGTCCAGCGAAACTGATGTTTTCGGCAGCCATCGGCGTATCGAGCGCAACTCTCATCTCGGCCCCGGAAGCAACATCTATCCCATCCACCAGGTGAGCCATATGCTGAACCAAGGCGGGCATGGGGTTTGCCTTCATGGCGTAATGAACGTGAATCTCTTCGGGCAACCACTGGCGCAACAATGCGACGCGATCAGTAATAAGCTGTCGGTCGTAAGCGTAAAACGGTGTTCTGCCTATGCGTTGCGCCAAGCGCGTGAGTGGAATTCCACCGATCTGCAGACAGTCGTCCCTAACGGGAAATTGAAGCATCGCCGCATGTTTGGGACGCATATCACTCATTCACGGTCTCCATGAAGGCATCTTGCAACTCCTGCGCCAGAAGTTTTCGGTCAATTTTTCCATTGGGGTTGCGCGGCAGGTTACCCTGCTTGAATACGATACGGCTGGGCAACATGTATGCCGGCAAATGACGCTTGCACGCCGACAGAAGCGCCTGCTCATCGGTGGCAATCCCCGCGCGCGGCGTTGCGATCAAGGCAATGGCCTGACCCAACACGGGATGGGGAACTCCTACCGCGGCAGCCTCCGCCACCAGTTCGGTGGCATAAATCACCTCTTCCACTTCCATAGGGCTGACACGGTAACCGGACGTCTTGATCATTTCATCACGGCGCCCGATAAAATACAGGAAGCCCTCCTCATCCATTCGCACAGTGTCGCCTGACCAGACGGCCAGTTCGGGAACGGTGAGCGCTGAATGACGGGAAGGGGCAGGCCTGAAACGTTCGGTGGTTTTTTCATGGTCGTTCCAGTATCCCATGGACACAAGTACGCCACGATGCACAAGTTCTCCGGGTTCACCCGAGGCGCAGAGCGAACCGTCTTCCCGAACTACGAGCACTTCGGCGTTCGGAATTGCTTTGCCTATGGAGTCCGGGCGTATACTCACCTGGTCCGGGGGGAGAAACGTTGAACGGAACGCCTCCGTAAGCCCATACATAAGAAATACAGCAGTACTGGGGAGACGGCTGCGCAACAACTCCAGTGTGGCACGAGGCATCGCACCGCCTGAATTCGTGATGTAACGCAGCGATATATTGTCCGTCCAATCCAACTGCGCCAGCTGGATCCATAACGGCGGCACCGCGGCCAAGCCGGTGATATTCTCGTCCTCCACCAAGTCAATAATATCCCGGGGAAGCAGGTAATTCATCAAGACACCGGTGGCACCGACATGAAACGCCGTTGTGAGCTGATTGAGGCCATAGTCGAAGCTCAGCGGCAATACCGACAAGATACGGTCGTCGTGGCGATTCTTGAGATACTCCCCAACGCTGACAGCGCCGGCCGTCAGATTGCGATGGGAAAGAACGACGCCCTTTGGCTTCCCGGTGCTTCCCGATGTATAAAGGATTGCGGCCATATCGCTGTCTATACAATGATGGGCGTGGACATGCCCAGCTTGAGAGAGGGCATCACGCCATCGTATGACCTTGAGATTTGTAGTATATCCGGGGACTGGCGGTGCTTCTCCCGCGCCGACCACTACCACTGTCCTTAAATCGTGGCACTGGGAGAGGACCTCCGTTAGAAGCCTTAACCGTTCAGTCGAAGTCACCAGAATCCTGACATTGCAGTCGCGGAGAATGTAAGCCACCTGTTCCGCTTTCAGGAGAGGATTGACCGGCACGAAAACACCCCCGGCGGACGCGGCACCAAACAGGGCAACGACTGTTTCCGGACGTTTCTCCAAATAGACGGCCACACGCTCGCCCCGGTCAAGCCCCAGGCCAAGCATTGCGTTTTTTGCCGCGTCAATCTCCCGCGACAGCATCGAATAACTGATCCGATTTTTTTTATGGACCAACGCCTCCGCATCGGGAAAACGTTCGGCCGCCTTATGAATAAGTTCGTGGACAAGAATTGCCATTATTGTGAGCCCGGGAAATTAAAAGATCGGCTATTTTACCTGGTGGCGGCTCATCAGATCATAAATGGTCGGTCGGCTGACACCCAGCAACTCAGCGGCCTTGACAACGTTACCATCAACCCGGGCCAGCGCTTTCATCAATGCGTCATATTCCGCTTTTTCGCGCACATGACGAAGATTGATCGGCTCCGCCTCCGCTGACACCTCACGTAAGCCCAGATCATCGGCGGTGATCAGCGAACCGTCCGCCATTATTACCGCACGTTTGATGCAGTTTTCCATCTCCCTGACATTTCCAGGCCAGCTATGACCTTCGATTGCAGCGATTGCGTCCTTGCTGAAATTGAGCAATGCGCGTTTTTCCTGGTTACAGAATTTGTTCCTGAAGTAATGGGCCAGCAACGCCGCGTCTCCCACTCGTGCGCGTAATGGCGGGATGGTGACCACGATCTCGCTCAGGCGATAATAAAGGTCTTCTCGAAAACGTTTGTCTTCGATCAGTTTCTTCAAATTTTGATGAGTTGCACATACGATGCGCACGTCGACGGGAATTTCCTTGCGCCCCCCAACTCTTTCAATCACCCGTTCCTGCAGGAAACGAAGAAGCTTCGCCTGGAGCGGCATGGGTAGGTCGCCAACCTCATCGAGAAAGAATGTTCCTTCGTGAGCAAGCTCGATCTTGCCCGGCGTCTGCTTGGCCGCTCCCGTATAGGCCCCTTTTTCATAACCGAACAGTTCGCTTTCCAGAAGCGCTTCCGGAATGGCGGCACAATTGATTGCCATAAATCGTTTGTCTTTTCTGGCGCTCGATTGGTGGAGAGTTCTTGCCAAAATTTCCTTACCGGTACCACTCTCCCCCAGCAGGATCACCGTAGCGTCGGAGGGAGCCACTTTTTCGATGTTGCGGCATACTTTTACGAGAGCGGCATCCCGCGTAACAATACCTCCTATGGGTGAGGGTCCCTGCGCTTGCAAAAGCCGACGATTCTCCTGTTGCACCGCATGCAAAAAGAATGCTCTCTCGACCACGAGCCCCAGGATCTGCGGATCAAAAGGTTTTTGATGAAAATCATACGCCCCCACACCGATCGCCCTCACTGCGTGCCCATGATCCTGGTTGCCCGTCAGGACGATTACCTTGGTATCTGGTGCAAGATCCAGTAACTGCTCCAATAGGGCGAGCCCTTCCGTAGCGCCGTCCGGATCCGGCGGGAGACCCAGATCCATCGTAATGACAGCCGGCTCGTGCCTTCGAGCCAGAGCAAGAGCCCCCTCCCGATCGCTTGCAACAAGCACTTCATAAGCGTCGAAGCTCCAGCGCAACTGCTTCTGCAATCCGGGATCGTCTTCGATTACCAACAGAAACTTTTTATCCTGACCCACTTACACCTCTATATTTTCTGTTTCAAATAGTTACTCAACCAGCCTTTTTTGCAGCCGCCTGCTTGCTCTCATGAAGAGGCAGAGCAATACGGAAAACCGTTCCATCCGACTCACTGCTGGCGACTTCCATCTCACCACCCAACTCGGTGACATACTCTCTGCTTTCAAAAACACCAATGCCCATGCCGGCCGATTTGGTGGATTCGAAGGGCCTGAAAAGCTTCTCCCTGATGAACTCCTGGCTCATGCCGTGTCCCGTGTCTTTTATTTCGATCATGGCGAAGTCGTTTTTGCGTTTCAAGCGGACCCAAACATGGCCATGGCGGCTTGTTGCTTCAATTGCATTCTGGATGAGATGGCCCATGACGCGTTCCAGGCGTGATGAATTCGCGCAGACCTCAAGGCTGGGATCCTGTATTTCCAGGATCGGCTTGGGTTCGACAATGGATTTGCTCTTGACCGCCTCCTGCAGTAGCCGCGCAATGCAAAGAGGAGCAGGTTTTTCCGGAGAATTTGCTGTACTCAATTTTTCCAGCAACCGTTTCATTTTCTGGACGGACAGGTACACGGTCTCAACCATATCACGCTGAAATTCCGGATTATTCTGGTGTTTTTCAGCGTTGGAGAGCAGCAGCGACAATTGGGAGACCAGGTTCTTCAAATCATGCACGACGAAAGTGGACATTCGATTGAATGATTCAAACTGGCGTGCCACCATCAGCGCATTGGCAGCCTCGTGCTGGGCCAGATAGCTGGCAGCCTGGTTACCGGCAACTTTGAGCAAATCGCGTACCTCCCAATTCAGCTTGACTCTACTTCGCGGCTGCGCAAGCACCACAAATCCAAACAGTTTCCGATGTTGAATCAATGGCACTACCAGCCATGCCCTGGGCAGACGTCGTAGCCATTCAGGGAGGGCGATTCCGGAGTATTTTTGGGGACTTTCGGCATACTCCTCCAGGTCGATAACCCACTCCTTCTGGATCATGAATTGACAAAAGGGACTGCCAACAGACTCCAGTCTGCCTGTCGCGTTGATATTCCAGTGCGCTACTGGTTCACACCGGCCTGATTCACGGCACACCCACAGGGCACCGCCAGGACTTTCGACAAGTTGCGCCAGTGCCTGAAGGGCCCGCTCCTCCAGTCCCTGGCCGCCCTCCGAAAGAGTGCGCGTAAAGCGCAACCATTCTTCACGGTAGTCATAGTTGTAGCTGAAGAAATGCTTGCTGATGAAAACCCTGAGCCAGGAGCGCAAGGTACCGGAGAACAGAACCGCCAATAACAGGATTGCGGCACCAAACAGGAACGTCACCTGCATCACGGTACCCCAACTTCCACCGAAGAAGCGGAAATAATAGCCCGCTGCCGCCATGGTAAGCAGGTACACCGCGGCGCCGAACAGCGCGGCGGAATAGAAAAGAATGCGGCGAGAGACTGTTATTTCAATTGACCACTGCGGGCTGCGCGCTGCCGACATGGCGACAAGCGGAACAACCAACGCGTTAATGATCCCGCGCGCAGCCCATATATCGGGGTTAATATGCCTGAGCAACAGCGCGTCGCTGTATAGATAAAAGTCGTAGGCAAAGATGCCACCTATTCCAAGACAAGCGAATTTGATGCCCCAACGTTGTTTGGCCGGGGTGTTGCGGTAAAGCTGCTCCACCAGGATCATTCCCGTTATCGCCATTGCGAGGCTGCCGATATTATTCAGAAAATCAAGATCTGCGGGCGCCGAAGAAAAGCTCAGGTCGGTATGAACGTATATGACCAGGACCAGGCAGCAGATGTAGAGCACCGCTAGCGCCAATGCTGCAGGGCTGATTCTTGAAATTGCGGGAGAAGAACCTTGCCGGTATAACCCCAGCAGTAATACAAGAAATATTGACCAACCCGCATTTCTGAGAATTTCCAGAATATCTGTTCCAAGCGAGAAGGAATGCGAGTCCGTCGCCTGATAGGCGAGCGTCAGGCCCCAAAGGGCGGAAACAAGGCAGGCGGCAGGCAGCACGATCGGGCGTGAACGGCTGCGCCAACGGGTCAACAGCAGAGCCGCCAGAAAAAGATGCGCCGCCGCGGCAATAGTGTAGCTGATCGTTGCAATGCTCGTCAGCATCGCCCGCAATCTCCCGGAAGCCGATCATTTGCGGGGCGACGCAGAACCTTCAGGAAAACGACAGGCAGTGAATGCATGAAGGAGCCGGCGCGAAATACGGCTGCCGACCGAACAGGTGTGCCCGGCAGCCTTCTCGACAATTTACGATCATCTTCCGCCCTTGCCCAGGAGGACGACTTCAATCGTGTCGATCAGGATAATAATATCGAGGAACAAGCTATGATTCTTCACATAGTAAAGATCATACTGAAGCTTCTCAATGGCATCCTGCACAGAAGCGCCGTATTGATAACGCACTTGGGCCCATCCGGTTATTCCTGGCTTGATGCTGTGCCTGACGTTGTAAAACGGAATCTCGGCACAAAGTTGATCAACGAAATACGGTCGTTCGGGACGAGGCCCGACAAAACTCATGGCTCCGGCTAGAACATTGAATACCTGGGGAAGCTCATCTATTCTCAGCTTTCGGATTATTCTGCCTACCCGGGTGATCCTCGGATCATCGGTTGCAGCCCATTGTGGTTTTCCGCCTTTTTCCGCGTCCTTGTACATGCTGCGAAACTTCAGCACCATGAAAGTTTTCCCGCCCTTTCCCACGCGTTCCTGCCGGTAAAAAACAGGAGCTCCGTCTTCCCACAAAATGCACAGGGCCGTAACGATCATTATTGGAAAGGTGGCGGCCAGGAGGATTCCGCTTGCCGCAATGTCGAAAGTCCGCTTGATACCGGATCGAAGAAGGCTTTGATCGAACCCGCCCCCGAAAACCAGCCAGCTTGGGTAAAGGGTGTTTACTCGAATCTGTCCTCGTTCGCGCTCAAAAAAAGCGGCAGAATCCGTCACCTTGATGCCGTTCAGCTTGCATTCCAGCAAGTCCTGTATAGGAAAACAGCCTCCTCGACGGTCCTGGATTGCGATAACGATTTCGCCCGCCCCATATTGATTAGCCAGAGATATCAATGAAGTCATCCTTGGCAAGACGGCTGAGGATGGCACGTGCAGTTCCTCGTCCGGCATCGGTACGAAGCCGACAATCTTGAGCCCTCTACGTAATGGATCGCTGCCGGCTTGGTCAACAAATTCTTTCGCTTTCCCACCGATTCCAAGTACGATCGCCTGGGACTCGAGAAGCCCCAGGCTGGACCATTTGAAAAATGCCGCCCGCGTTAAAAGAATCCCTGTCAAGGCGACAAGCAGCACGAGTCCGAGTATGCCACGGCCGAGATAGAGGTCAGGCAAGAGGTAAAAAATCAGCGTCATGATCCCGAATCCCAGCATCATGGACGGCATCAGCCGAAATAAGGTGTCCTTCAGGCTTCTGCGGAAATCTTTCTGATACATTCCCATTGCCGCCATCGACGTTGTCATGACAACCGTGAATGTGCCGGCTTCAGGAAAGAGAGACGAGAAAGTGAAAGGAAGAGGCGCAAGCTGATCAAAAAATCGCACACCCGCTCCAAAATAAACCGCGAACATCAGCACGCACGTTTCCGCACTGATCAGTAAAACGGTGGTTCTGGAGATATAATGATTTGAGATACGTAGCAATTTTTTTACCTTTCACCGATGCCTGTTGCACAACTGCGCCACCGGTTCCCTTTTGTTTGCTTGCCCGTTTGCTCGCTCGTCTGTATTTCAACTGTCAATGCCAAGTGGTACGGACCCAGCGAATATATCCAGCCAGGTCATCTTTTTACTAAAGCTGTACCTCACTGCTGTGCCCGCATCATAACAATTCCGGGCGCGAGAACAATTGGACTTTGGTACGTTGATTAAATGCTGCGGGTTTCTCCGTATAGCCTGGTCACCTGACCGGCAATCACGCTCATCTCAACTGATGAATCTCGCCCCGCCCGTCCCGAAATAATTCAAGGCAAAGACACCGCAAAAATACTTAATATTAATACCTGCGATGTAAATCCTGCCAGCGTTCAGCGACTCAAAAGGCAGGGATCGCTTCAGCCTTTGCGCATCTGTTACACCCTGACAATGAATCAGAAGCTCTTTTATAAAAGGAGAATGAATCCGGCCCGTTCAAGTTGTAGTTCAAGTTGTAGTTAGTGGCCATGGCCTGTGCTTACAGGTGCATTACCAACGAACGCGCGGGCTATACCATGAAAGTCAGGTTTTGGCTGGAGCGAACTGCTAGTGTTCGGTTTGTGAGGTCGGGCTTGGTGTCACCGAGCCTTTCACGATGAGCGCCAGCTTGAGTCGGTCCGCCACCTCCAGCTTACGGAAGACCTCGGTAAGGTGTGCCTTCACTGTGCGCTCGGTAATCGATAGCCGACGTGCAATTTGTTTGTTCGATTCACCGTTTCCCACCAGCGTGGCAATCTCATATTCACGCCTCGTCAGATTCGAAAGAAGCTCACTGACTGTGCGTCTGATCTGGTTCTGCTCCCGAGTCATGGTGACCAGTTCATTTAAAAGCCGCCAGCTTAGCGATCTGCGAATCCACAGCTCGCCCTTGCGTACAGCCTCGACCACGGCCCTGAGCAGACCAGATTCCACGTCAATTTTGCAGAAACCGCGTACGCCTATCCTGAATAATTCCCACTCTATCTCGTCCGTTACCACATGGCTGAGGATGATGAATTTGGTTTCCAGACTCAGCCTCATGAGCAGCGCTATCCCCTCTGATCCATCAAGACCTGGCAAATCATTATCAAGCAAAAGGATGTCGGGCTTTACCTTGGCCAGCTGATCGCACAACATTGCCAGATCTGTTGAAAAAGAGACCGGAGCCAGACCATAAATACCCCGCTCCCAACGGTATAGATCATCCTGAGATGAACTAGCTAGCAAGATCAAGAGAGCCTCTCCCCCAAAGTGAAATATCAGCGCAAACCTTATCCATTATCAGACCCAGCATTCTTCGCGGCACCCAGATTTCGCCATCATCCACGACACGGACAGCCTTCAGGAAATAAGACGAGTCTGCCTCATGGCTCATATAGCCGCGCGCACCATTTGCCAAGGCCTGAAGTATCCGCTCCTCCTGAACCGATTCGTCCGTCAGCACAACGATGAAAGTGTCAGGGCACTCGCGGTTAAGAGCTTCAATCAAGGTGAGGCTCTCGGAACCGGACGGATCGAGATGAATGAAAAGAATGCGTGGACTGAGCCGATTGACTTTTATCACGGCGTCTTCGATGGGAATAGCATGCACCGCCGCAGGTTCGCTACCGGCGGCCATATCGCTCCCGTTCATGACGCTGCCCAGCACCTTGATCCCCGGCCTGCCACCCAATATCTGTTCCAGCTTATTGCGCCGGCCAGCGTTCGTATCGGCTATCGCCACTGTAATTGTCTGCATGTTTCCTCCTTGCAGCGGCACGCTCGCTATTTTCCCTGTTTTAGCGAGGTGACTCCCGCGGTTGTTACTCGGGCTTCAAAATTTGCCGTCAAGTTCAACTAAACCTGCTCGACGACATCCTAACTCACCTGAATGTATTGATAACGAAAAGTAAAAGCGCTCTTTTCCCTTAGATTGCTTGTTAGAATGATTGCCAGCCTCCTTATTTGCCTCGCTTCAGCAGATCACTGATGTAGTTCCCTGGAATTGCATAGGTTATACCGCTGGGATTACTGAGGGCTGCCTCCTTTGTACCCTTCACAAACACCATATTGATCACGCCGTAAACCAGGCCGGTTTCGGGATCGAACAGCGGACTGCCACTACTGCCAGGATAGGCCGTGCCATCCAACTGGAAAACGGTGTAACGCGGCTTCTGCAACTGCCCGATTATTTTTGGGTTGAGTTGTTTTGAATTGTGTACGGGCAAGATGATTGGAGTGATCGCGGAAACCATTGCACGATGGGTGACCGGATAAAATCCCAAAATCATCCCGATGGGAAAACCAGTAAAAACCAGGGTCTGGCCTTCACGAACTCTGCTGGCGTCCCCCAACTCCATGGGGGGCAGCGCCGTGCCCGCAATTTTTAACAACGCAAGATCATGCTCCTTGTCGACCGCCGAAACTGTCGCAATTCTGAGGTCAGGTTCGCTACCCTTCCCGGTAATTACAACGTACGACTCTTTGTTGACCGTGTCTAAAACTTCGGGGACCACATGAGCATTGGTCACCACATGCAAGCCGTCGTCCAGTACAAATCCAGTGCCAAGAAAATTAAGCTGCGGGGAGCGGGTTCTCTGTAGCGTCCCGACTCCCACAATGGACGGCTTGATGTGTTCGATAGTTTTGACAAGCTCGCCGCCCCATGACGGGGGAGCAAATATGAGCGCGGCAACAGCCAAGCTCCTGGCATAACTTCGGACGAAAACCGACAACGCCTGCCTGATGTTCAACATTGATTTCCGTTGTATGCCTCAGGGTCGTCTTTAGGGTAAGAAAAACCAGGTTCGGAGAATGAACGAACGCTGCGCTTATTTGGCTGGCAACACGAACAGCTGCACAGCTTCCATCAAACCAGCGGTCAGACGGTACGACAAACGACCATACCCCTGGAAACGGCGGTCAATGGCTGGAGCACTTGGCGGGTGAGCGGTCAACCACCAACGACCCGCCTGACCGGGCACCAGGCTTATTTATAGCGGGCGCTGCAAGTCGGTGAGTTACCGGCAACCTTCCATCTTGTATATGTAATAGCCCTCCTTGCTGATGGCATCGGCAACATTAGCTGGAGCTCCCTGGCTGTGGCAAAAGCTACATTCCCTGCTTGTCACTGTCGCATCATCTTCCCCGATTGATGCTAGCCACTGCTTCGCATATTCGATTGCTTTCTGGTCGTCCTTGACCGCAGTAAACACATCAAAGTGCATGGTGTGGCCATCCTTGGCCTTGACATACGTGTCATACACGTGAATTTCCATATTGCTCCTCTTTGGCATTAATACGTTCGCAGTAACCAAAACCGGCTGATCGGTATTGCAAGACCAATATATAGATTATCACGGCGGCGAGAAAAGTGAAACGTGCCTCCGATCAGCCACAAAGACATCCTTTCCCTCCATTCTTCAACCCTTCCAACAAACCGCTCTGTCAGCCTCCTCACTTCTGGCCTCCTAGTCCGGATGGCATACCGATGTAATAAAAATGTAACAACTCTGCAATAAAACAGCCATATTTATCCACTACTCTCCTAGTGGTTTTTTTAAACCCAAAAATTAAAAACGGGGAAGGAAGTATGAGGTTATCGAAAATCAGTTTGGCGGTTAGCGCTATCTTTGCCTTAAGCGCGGCACCCGCAGTGTTTGCCATTGATCTTTATATGGATACGAAAACCGAGCAACTCTATGCAAAGCCCGGCCCGGGCCGTGTCCATCTAGGTAACTTCGTAAAAGAAGGTCCCGCCCCAAAAGAAGGTCCTGCCCTGAAGACGGGGGGGGTATCCGCCAGTGCAACAGCTGAAACAGATAACGCTTTGGAAAAAACAGCCGAAATAATGCAGGCTCAGAAGGACGCTGAGTTGGCCGCCATGCGAAAGGATATCGAACTGAAGGCGAAAATGAGGGAAGCGCGGCTGGTGAGCGACGTCGCATCGCTGGAGGAACGTGTCAAGGAATCGGAAAAGGTACACATTGAATTTAAGGAAGGGGGTCCCCATTTTGCGAGCAAGGACGGCAACTTTACTTTTTCGTTGAATGGGCGCATGCAGGTGGGATCACAATGGAATTTCATCGATGACGTCGCGGCTGCCACGGGGAACAATGCCCCCAACGAATTGAACAATGGCGTGGCTCTCCGACGCGCCCGCCTGGGTTTTGAAGGCAGTTTTTTAAAACTCTGGGACTACAAGTTCGAGTATGACTTCACCCGGGGAAACGGCTCGGTGGCGGCTGGAGTTACGGACGCCTTCATGCGGCTGAACGTGGACAAGGCGTTCTCGATCAAAGCTGGCTCGTTCAAGGAACCTTTCAGCCTGGAGGAAGCAGCAAGCAACCGGTTTCTTACATTCATCGAGCGGCATATGGGACCCAATACGTTCGTGGATAATCCCAACACGTACAAGCTCGGGATAGGGGCAAACTACGCGGTACAACGCTTCCAAACCGGAATAGCTTTTCAGACAGAGCCTGTCGGACCCTGGTCATCTTCCTCAACCACGGTTAACGCCAGCGGCACCAATAACCGCAATAACGGTGGGGGCGACTCGGGTTATGAAGGCATCGGCCGCATCACTGGCAGACCCTGGATGGAAGATGAAACCAAATTCATGCATGTCGGGATTTCCGCCGGCCATACTGTTGTGAACACTCAATACACGGCCAACGGCGACATAGTCGGCACCCCGTCCGCGCAAGGTGGGGGAGGGGGAGGAATGGCTTTCTTCGCCTTTCCGGACACAAACGTCGACCGGACAAATGTGCTCAATACCGGCAACCTGAGCCTCGGCAATAAGAACGATCCCAGTTCCCGGCAGATCAGCAGCTATGACCGCTTTGGCGCAGAGTATTGGCTGGTTTATGGTCCACTCTCCCTTCAAGCGGAATATATTCGGACCAACATTAATGGACGTGGTTATGACAATGAACACCTGAAGGGCTACTACGGATACGCCAGCTATTTTCTGACGGGAGAATCCAGGGCTTATCATGTTAGAAACGGAGCGTCAAACCGGATAAGACCGCGGCAGAATTTTCAATTGAACGGGTCTGGCTGGGGCGCCTGGGAACTTGCTTTCGGTTATGACTTTGTGGACCTGAACAGCGGGGTCATCAGGGGAGGGCAAATGGATCTGGTCCGGTTTGCCCTGAACTGGTATCCTCATCCACTCTTCAAGATACAAAACAATATCATCTACACCTTGAATATCGACACGTCCGGAGTCGCGAATGCACGTTCCGCCGGCTTTAATAATGGACAGATCGGCGCCTGGTTGACTCAAGTCCAGATGGATTTTTAGCAACCCCTTCTTGAGGTTCCTGAATAGGCTCACGCAATGCACGTGGGCTTATTCGGATCCCGGAATAAAACAAACAAGACAGAGAGTACAACTTACCTGAGCGAAAACTCCGCTCTGCTACCGGACTTTTTGCTATCTGGGGCCGCCTCAATCTTCGGCTCAAGCAAAAAGATACGGTCCCCCGGAACACCGCCTTTTTCAATCAGCCAATCGCGCGCATTTTCCGCCCGGGCTTGGGCAAGCTCGCGCATTTCGCTGTCGCCTGCATTTATGTTCGATAACATCAACTGTTCCATTTCAGGCACAGGCAAGCTTTTCGTCAGCCCGACCACATTCTTCGGTTTTGCGAATGTTTCTTGCTTGTACGCACGAGCAAGGTATTCGGCATATTCGTCCGGCTTTAATTCTATATCGTCCAGCGAACCCCTCATTTCCCCTCTCTTTATGTTGTCCAGCAGCTTCTGGGCTTTAACCTTCCGCTCGAGCATCAGGCGCTTCAATGCATCCGCGTCGTTCGCGGGATCCGCTTCCCCGGTGATCTCCAGCTCGAGTGCGGGCCGGTCTATTAATGCCTTCGACAAGTCCTGGAGCCGCTTTTCCGCTTCCGGGCCAAGGTCCGCCCGCCCGGGCTGGAAGCTCACCTCCGATAATTCTTCACCCCCGCCAAAAGCCGAGCCGAGTAACGAAAAAGGCGCCGTTACAGCCTTCGAGAGCAGATTGACGAAAGCGCTGACCAGGACAGGACCGATGCGGAATTGAGGATCATTGATGGAACCGCTTACCGGCAGATGAAGATTGATTTCTCCGTGGCGGTCTTTTAACAGCGCCACTGCCAGCGTGACCGGGATGGCGAGTGCGTCCGGGCTCTCGATTTTTTCACCAAAGGTTAATTGGTCGAGAAAAACATTGTTCTCTGCTGTAAGGTTGCCCTTCTCCACATGATAGTGAACATCGATCGAGAGCTTGCCCTTCTCGATCGTATAACCGATATATTTTCCCGAATAAGGACTGAAAGCCGGCATATCAATACCTTTCGCTGTCGCGGTGATATCCAGATACAGCTCTTTTGCGAAGGTGTTGATCGTCCCGGAAATCTTAAGCGGAGCCGTTTTATCGACTGCTCCGCGGATATCGATGTCGCCGGGCTTTTCGGGATCGAGGGGACCTACGCGGCCGGCAAGACCTGTGAGGTTTGCCCGGTAGTTGGGCTTGATGAACTGATCGTGAAAATTAACGTTTCCACCTTGCAGCGAAATCCGACCGATCCGGACCGGGATTGATTTGAGTTCAGGTCGTAACGTCGTGCTTTCGGCAACGTTCTTTACAGGTGTCGCCGGAACCTGCTCCGATGTTTCTGAGCGAGCCGCGGGGGAGGTTACAGGCGAAGGCGAAGCTTTGTTTCCCTCCTGCCGCACCATATGTTTGAGGTTGAGTTCGCCTTGTGGAGTGATTACCACGTATGCAAAAAAATCCGCGATTGCGACTGAGTTGACGTTTACGCGCAAGGGTTCATTCACGAACCCGATTCCTGCTATGTCCAAGGTACGCCAGCGCATGAGCTGGGTTGTCGCGGATTTGTCGAGCACGCTAAAATTGGTGAACTGGCTGTCCCCGTCCAATACCACTTTTACGGGAGATCCATCCGCCTTGACTTTACCGCGAAATGACGCCGCACCACTTGTGATCAGAGCGTTCATCCGGTCTGCCACCCAACCTTGCAGCGGGACGAGATCAATATCCTTCGCGTCGACATCAAGTTCTGCCGTCAATGGTGACCAGGCGAGTGTACCGTTGGTTTCCAGACTTCCGTGCTGATTTACTGCTGCCTTCAACGCGAGCTTCAATGGTTCCGCACCGCTGAGGTCGATATTGTTGACGGTCAAGTCGAGTGGTTGAATGGTCATTGGCGCTACATTCGACAGCGAAACATCCTCGTATCGAAAGGCAGCATCGGTCAACTTGAAACTGCCAAGCCGCACTTGCCATGGCTTGCCGGCTTTGGCATCGGCAGCGATTATCTCCCGTGCAGCTTTTGGTCCCGGGGCTGCCGCAAATACTTTCGCCAGATCGAGGCGGCCATCGCTTTCCCGACGCAGCGAAGCATTGGTCCGGTCCACCGTTATGTCGCCAAGCAATGCCGACCGATGCGTGAGATCGATCGAAGATTGGCTTACCTTCAGCGATGGCAGGCTCAGCATGGGTTGTGCAGCGCCCTCCCGCACTATTTCCACCCCGGTCAGGACCAATGCGGTATGCAGCGTTCGGGTGCTGTTCAGATTGAATTCGATCGGTCTGATGTCGGCTCGCGCGATTTCGGCGGTATACGGGATTTCAGTGGTGCGGTTATCGATTCGCAATTTGCGAACTGCTGCCTCGCCGGTCAACACGATTTTTGGTGTTTCGCCATCAGCCTGGATGAATGTCAGCGTCAGGTTACTGTCCAGGTAGCCGGAATGAAATCTGCTACCTATCGGGACAGGCGAATACTCATCGATCCGCGTCAAATCGACATCACCGACCTTGAGCTCCAGCGTTGCTTCGCGGGTCTGGCCGAAGGGGTGCAGTCTGCCGTTGAGCGTTACTGGGGCACCATTCACGCTCGCGCTGAAATGGGGTTCAACCCAACTTTGCTCAGCACTTTCAAAGTTTGCAATAAACGGTATACCAAGACGAATAGCAGAAATTTCCTGGCGGCTTTCCTTGATCTTGTCGACAAACGTGAAACGGCCGTCTTCGATCAGAATGTTGCTGACGGAAAACATGGTCTTGCCTCCGGTTTCCGGCCGCTTCATAAAATCCTCCACCAGGTCCGTAATGTTGAAGTGATTTTCATCTTCGCGAACCAGGCGCAGTGCCGGACCTCTCAACGTTAGGGAGCTGATCACCGGTGCACCCCTCGTAACCGATGCAAAACTCAGATTGACGTATAGTTCATCGAACGATAGCAGGGGGTCGGCCCCGTCGGATGACTTTTCACCGATGCGGAACCCTCGCACCGTCAACTCGAGCGTATACGGCTGAATTTCGATTGACTGCACAGCCACGGACCTGTGCAACAACCCCGGCAGTTCACTTTCCAGCTTGCTTTTCGCATAACCGGGCAACCAGAAGTGCCCGAGCAGCCCGTAGAGAGCAACCGTGCCGATTAAAATGCCGAGGGTGATTCCTAAACGGCGTTTTTGTGCGGCGATTCGCTTTAGAAATGATGCAGCCGACATGTTTGACGGTATTGCGAAAGCGTTGTTGGGAACAATCGGGACAGGAGTTGGAGAATTATTCTTTCTTTTTGTGTCCTAACTTTGCGCTCCGGCGAAGGGACGGGTCAATCATTCAAAGTCTGAAGAATTACTTGAATCGATAACGAGGCTTTCCCTTGCGCGGTGGAAGCAGTACGTACGTTAAAACAACCAGGACCGCAAAGAGGACATAAGCCACAGTCAATAACCACTCCGGCAAGTTGTAGTATAGGACGTTACGCAGCCAACGCTGAATGAAGCTTCCACCGGGCGAAGCGCCGCGCAACGCGTCTTCCAGCAACGTCAATGGGCAAACCAGGCCGACAATGGACTCGCCTGCCACAAACACAATTGCAGCCAGATGTGCAAACCGGAATCCCGGATTCCGCACAAAGCCAAATCCCATCCAGAAACCTACCCAGATCAGCGGAAGGCTACCCACCACGAATAGGGCAAACAGGAAATGAATGATGAGGATGATATCAGCCAGCGACACGTCGATGGGATCACAGGGGTGAAAGTAAAAGAATAAACATATTCTATTCGGTTACTTTTGAATGGGTGCGTCCACCGGTATAGTGTGCGCCCAAATAGAAGAGGTCGAAAAAGCGCAGCACCATGAAAATTCGCAACCTGGATCTGACGCCCAATCCGATCAATGAAGAGCATCAGCAGCTGGGTATACCTCCCGTTGAGGAGCCGATTTCTCATCCCGGCGCTCATCCGCTGCTGCACGCTGCGACGTGGTTCGCCGTTCTGGTAATGGTTGCACTGGTTCTGTTTCTGACGGGCCGCTTTTTTTTCTCGAATAATTGGGCGGGCGGCTGGCAAATCATCAATGAGACGCTCAGCGCAAGCAGTTTCTGGAGTGCAGTAACGGTTGGGTTCTTCGCGCAGGTGGTGGATGGCGCGCTGGGGATGGCATACGGTGTTACTGCAACCACCTTCCTTCTGGCGACGGGCGCCAGCCCAGCGGCGGCCAGCGCGAGCGTTCATATTGCCGAGATTTTTACAACTGGCGTTTCCGGAATCTCGCACGCCAAATTTGGTAATGTCAACAAAGAATTGTTTGTACGCCTGCTGGTTCCCGGTATTTTAGGTGGTATATCGGGCGCAATCCTGGTCACCTATATCGATGGCACCGTGTTCAAGCCCTATATATCGGCATATTTGCTGCTATTGGGGATTTATATTCTCAGCAAGGCGTTTCGACCGTTCCGCTTGCGCACCCAGGCACCGCGGCATGTCGGAAAACTCGCCTTGTTCGGCGGCTTTGTGGATGCAGCAGGCGGCGGAGGCTGGGGGCCGGTGGTGACATCAACGCTGGTGGGCTCGGGTAATGATCCCCGCACCACGATCGGCTCGGTTAATTTTGCAGAGTTCTTTCTAACGCTCGCGGGCGCCACGGTTTTCACGCTTCTGATGGAAAACAACACCTGGGTCATTATTGTAGGCCTGGTGTTTGGAGGTCTATTCGCCGCACCGTTTGCTGCCGTGCTGTGCAAGAAGCTTCATGCCAGAACATTGCTGATACTGGTGGGCGTACTGATCATTATGACCAGTACCTACAATCTTTACCGCGCACTGGCCCTCTAGATCATCTCGACCCTTAATGTCCCGACCTTTCGGCCACCTTTCGCGGTTTTCGATCGGCTCGGACCCGCCCTGGCAATTCCCATCCATTTATCAATTAAAATTGGGAATATTGACGGGCAAATGATTACTGATCAAAGCCGGTCCCCAGTTCAAATGGGCGTTCCAAATGAAAAATAAATCGATGATCCGGTACGCAATTTTGCTTGCGCTACTGGTGGTTTTTATCCCGCTTGCGAATGCCAAAGACGCGGCAAACGAAAAAATGGACCAACAATGCGGCGCTCCTTCGATGAAGGAAGCTACAGGAAGCCATGCAACGGGTGAGAGCCGAAATGCATGTGCTCAATTGCTTGTCAGTGGCAAACCTGGCACTTCGGAATTGCCGCCCGGCGCCTTTGAAAAACTTGACGTGCACGCCGGTTTTGGCTGGGGAATTTTCAGTGGAACGCTTTACAACGGCAATAGCGATTATACCGTGACAAGCGTTACCGTTCGCCTCACCCCGACAACAACAGGAAATGGGAAATCGGACGGGGAGCTTCCCAAAGGCAATGAATATGACATCGAACTGAGCGTGCAACCTCTTTCCAAAACCGCGCTTTCAATGCCGATCCCCTCGGATAATACCCTCGAGTATTCGTGGAAAATAGTGAGGGCCAAGGGCTATAAAACCCGATAAAACGAGGTTTGTATTCGTCATTCCCAAGGGCAAGGCTACAGCAGGGGCTCGAACATTGACTGGAGCTTGCTCCGACTGAGGCTGCCCAATTTAGTGCCAGTGATTTTTCCGGTACGGTCGATCACGACGGTGAAAGGCAGTGCGCCCTGCCGATTGCCAGCAGCTTCCGCAAGCATCATTGCTTTCATGTCACCTACCAGCACTGGATAATTTATGCCGATGTTCTTACTGAAAGCCGCCGCTCTTTCTTTTTGATCCACGGCAATACCAATGAATACCAGCCCTTTATCGCCGAATTTCTCCTGTAGCTGGATAAATTCGGGAATCTCCTTGCGGCAGGGCTCGCACCAGCTTGCCCAGAAGTTGACCACCATCACCTTGCCGCGCCATTGAGCAAGCGCCTGATTTTTGTCGTCAAGATCGGGCAAGCTGGCCGCAAGGATCACCTCAGCGCCCCTGTTAGCCGCATCAGAGGGCACTTCGGCCGGGGAACGGTCCATCAGATGGCCGCGCAGCAAAAATCCACTTGCCACAGCAAGTAGAGCAACGCCAGCATACAACAATATTTGCTGCGATCTTGTCATTTTATTTTTCCAGAAATTTTCTTTTAATCACAGCTGTGCCAAGCGGAGAAAAGCAATCTGGGGGACGTTGAGCAGTGCAGGCGGCAACGGGGAAATCGGCAGGGAACGGCATCAGGGAGATGCATCCTTGAACCCTAACCAAAACTGAATTTCCAGGGAAGCTATATCAGCACCGCATTCAGGACCGTGAGAAAGCGTTCCGCATCCTGATATCCGATCAGCCTGACACCCTGCACCTCGCGACCTTCCCGGTCAAGGAACAGGATACCGGGCGGACCAAATAGTTTGAAACGCTTAAGCAAGGCCAGCTCGTCGGGCGTCCCGGCCGTAACATCGGCTTGAAGCAATACGACGTCTTTCAGCCGTGACTGCACTTTAGGGTCGGTAAAAGTGAAACGTTCCATTTCCTTGCAAGAGACGCACCAGTCCGCTGAAAAATCGACCATGACGTACTTGTCCCTTGACTGGAGAACCTGCTGCTCAAGCTCGGCTATCGAGCGGACTTTCCTGAATTGCAAGTGCCCTGTCCGACCGGTTTCCGGCCCACCCTTCGCAGCGGTGCCACCCGCGGCAATACCGATTTTTGAAAGGGGTTGCAAAATGTCGCGGCTGCCTGACAATACGCCGATCAGTAGGGCAACGCCGGTTAACAGGCAGATCATGCCCAGCCCCTTCAGGAATTTCCGAAAACCCGATGCGCCGGAACGCAACGGGTCCACGGCATGCAGGTAGATGGCTGAGATAATCAGGAGCACAGCCCACATCAGCATGTGTACGACGGGGGGGATGACGGGCGATATCAGCCATATGGCCACGCCTAATAGCAGTACCCCGAAAAATTGCTTGATCGACTCCATCCACGCGCCTGCTTTAGGCAGGAGCGCGCCGGCGGAAGCGCCCAGCAACAACAGTGGAACCCCCATGCCCAGCGCCATGGCGAATAGAGCCGAGCCACCCAGCACCACATCCCGGGTCTGGCTGATGTAAAGCAGCGCTCCGGCTAACGGAGCAGCTACACACGGTCCCACAATCAATGCGGACAATGCTCCCATGCCAAAAACACTGGTCAGATGGCCGCCTTTTAAATGGCCCGCCTCTGCGGAGAGCTTGCTTTGGAGAAATCCGGGCAACTGCAATTCATAGAAGCCGAACATGGAGAAGGCCAGTACTACAAAGATCAATGCGAAGCCTCCCAGTACCCATGCGTTTTGCAGTATTGCGGAGAGCATTGCCCCGGAAAGGCCGGCCGCGACACCTGCTGCCGCATAAGTAAGAGCCATTCCTATAACATAGGCCAGAGATAGAGCCAATCCATGGGCCTTGGTAATATGCTCCCCGCGGTTGGCGATGATGCCGGAAAGAATGGGGAACATCGGAAAGACGCAGGGCGTAAATGAGAGAAGCACGCCGATGCCAAAGAAACCGGTCAGAATCAGCCAGAAATTCCCTGTCTCGAACATCCGCTCGATTCTGGATGACTCGGTGTCGATAGCTGGAGACTGAGATGAAAACAACTCAGCCGTCGCATCCGGCCTGGCCGCCTGCAAGGCCGAGGCCGCCACTGCTTCGCCGCTTACAACGGAGGCGATGGCGCCGGCGGCCGCTTTCGCTGCAGGAAGAGTCAATTCGATAACCTTGTTGATGGGCGCGTAACAGACACCCACTGGCTCATTGCACCCCTGGTAAGTTGCAACAAGGGTCAATTTATCGGGCGAAGATGAGTTTCTTTTCAGCGAAATCAGGGCCTCGAACGGTCGGTGAAAAACTTCGACTTCACCAAAAGTCACGTCGCTTTTCAGGTCACCCCGGGGGAGGGAAAGTGCTTCGATCGTCGTGCCGGTATCCTTTGGCTTGAAGGCAACTTTATCTTTGTAGAGGTAATAATTCTTTGCGGGTTCAAATTGCGCTACAAGGGTACGTTTCGTCGCGCACGCGGACTGTCAGTTTGAAAGCCTGATCGGGGGGCAACAGCTCCTGCTCATCCTGATCGGCGCCCATGCCAAGCTTCGATAATCCGGAGAGAAAGCCGAAGGACGACGCCTTTTCCTCTGCTGAGGCGCTGAGGCCCAAAAAGCAGAGTAACAACATGAAAAAATAATGACTCAAGCGCATGAGCAACTGCTTTTTATTCATTCTGCATTAGAACCCAACGTTTCTGTTCCGATCCATTTCAAATAAGGAGGCAAGCCATTTGTGATTGGGACAGCGATGAGTTCGGGTAGTTCGTAGGGATGCAGGGACATTATCCGCTGCTCCAACCGGGAATAGTGCTGGTCAACAGTTTTGATAAGCACGGGCACTTCCACGGCCGTTTCGCTCTTTCCCTGCCACCGATAAAAAGATGTGCAATCAGCGAGCACATTCACGCAGGCCGCGATCCGCTCATCGACCAGGGTCTGCGCGAGGCTCATCGCGCTTGCTCGATCGGGCATGGTTGTAATGACAAGTATGGCGTTCATCAATTAAGGTCGATTGGATCTGCCAGGACCGGGATTTTAACCGCTGATGCCGTTCAAGGAAACGCGGAACACCGCAGGGGGTACGTATACAAATACAACGCGCGAGCACTTTTATAACGCGCGAGCACTTTTGCATCTGCGAAAAACCAACTTCACCCCTGATGTTTTGAACGAGGGAAAAAGTCACGCCAGCGAAGTCACGCCAGCGCTTGGCCGACGGCTTACCTGAACGCATCCGCTCCTATGCCGAACCGGCAAGACAATCGGCGACGGTAGGGTACCGAAGGCTTACATGCAACTCATGCTTTATCCGGCTGTTCATCAGTCGGCGCGATTCTCTCATAAACGAAAGCAGGTTTTGAGATATTAACCCTCTCTCAGCCTGTGTACGTGTGATGCGCTTGGGTCTCGGCAGCCCGAAATGGTCCGCCACCAGATCGAAATATTCGCCCATTTTCAAGCGCGAGTCATCGGAGGCATGATAGATGCGTCCCGGCCTGGAATAGCGTAAGGCGGCAACAACAATGCGCGCGAGATCATCTGCGTGGATATGGTTGGTATGGCTATCCTCCTCTGGGACGATCGTCAGGCAACCCTGGCGAAGTCGGGCAAGGGGCAAGCGATCAAACGCATAAATACCTGGTACGCGAAGGATGGAAACATTCGCGCTATTCCGCAGCCCCCAAGCCCGGATCTGTTTCTCCGCATCGGCCCGTCGCAATGTACGCCCGTTTTGCGGATTTATCACGCGTGTCTCGTCGATCAATGCGCCCTGGCAGTCCCCGTAGACGCCACTGGTGCTGATGTAAACAAGCTGTTGTGGTAGTATTGCTCCCTTTATTTTCGGCCGCTTCGCCAGGGCAGCCAGAAGATGGGCAGTGCGGGAATCAGTTTGCCCGTGATCGGGCGGCGGTGCGAGATGCAGCACGGTATGAGCCAGGCCGGAAATTCTCCCGAGGCTATCCGGGACGTCCAGATCCCCATACACAGGCGTGATGCCCCTCAGTCGCAGGTTGGCACGGCTCTCCGGCTTTCGACAAAGGCCCATTACCCGGTAATGCGCCCTTAGCAGAGGTGCCGCGCGTAGCGCGATGTCGCCACAGCCGACTATCAGGAGCGTCCGTTTCTGAATACCCACTTTACCCACGCGTCCGACATTTTATTGTTGACCCGTCCATAATTTGATGTCCCATCAAATCACCATCAAGCCCAGCGGGCACACCTTTATTGCCCTGCCTGGCGAAACCGTGCTTCAAGCCGCGCTACGTGAAGGTTTTCCATTACCCTACGGTTGCCGAAACGGCGCTTGCGGAACCTGCAAGGGAAAGATCATACAAGGAACCGTCGAATTCGGCAGTTATACCGAGTCTGCCTTGACCGAAGCAGAGAAGCAGGCAGGCATGGCGCTTTTTTGTTCCGCCGTGCCGCTTTCCGAACTTGTCATCGAGTGCCGCGAGATTGGAGCCATCAAGGACGTCAAGGTAAAAACCCTGCCGTGCCGGGTCCAGAAACTGGAACGCATCGCGCCCGACGTCATGATTATATACCTGAAGCTCCCTGCGAATGAGCGTCTGCAGTTCCTTGCCGGCCAATACATTGACATCCTGATGAAGGACGGAAAACGCAGGAGTTTTTCGCTCGCCAACGCTCCACATGATGACGATCTGCTCCAGTTGCACGTCCGCAATTATCGCGGAGGAACGTTTGCCGAGCATGTGTTCACTCGCATGAAAGAACGAGATATCCTGCGTTTTGAGGGTCCGTTCGGTACATTCTTTCTGCGGGAAGATTCAAAAAAACCTGTCATATTCGTCGCCAGCGGCACAGGCTTCGCTCCTGTCAAAAGTATCCTTGAACACGTCTTTCGTGGGGAAAATGGGCGCAATCCATCCACTAGCGGGCGACAGATCACGCTTTACTGGGGTAACCGAACCAAGGCAGATCTATATATGCCGGATCTGGCGGAACGCTGGCAACGGGAGCACAATAATTTCACTTTTATTCCCGTGTTGTCCGAAGCTTTGCCAGATGACTGGAACGGGAGAACTGGTCTCGTGCATCAAGCGGTATTGCAGGACTTCAGCGATCTCTCGGGATTTCAGGTATACGCTTGTGGTGCTCCAGCCATGGTGGAAGCTGCCCATGGGGATTTGACGTCCTTGCGGGGTTTGCCGGAAGACGAATTCTTTTCCGACGCATTTACCGCGTCGCCAGGTGACGCCAAGTCCTGATCTTTTTTAGCATACTTTTATCGCATTGAGCTATTTGGAATATGACTGCCGGGATGAGAGCCCAGCAAATCGCCATTCCATTCATTATTATCCAATAGATGCTTCTGCTCCAACACCTTCAGGCGACTCAAGGCAAGCGCCATCCCCTTTTCATAATGGTCCTTTGCCAGCTGGGTTTGGCCGATTTTCTCGTTCAATTGCGCGAGCGCCAGATGAGCTGAATAGCCGGGCTCGACCGACAGGCTGGCATCCAGGTAATTTTGCGCCTTCCCCCACAAACCGCGATTAATGCAGAGTTTTCCGAGAGCAAGCAGCAGCCGAGCGTCGTTTGGTTGAGATTCAAGCCAGGTTTCGGCACGTTCAATCTGCCCGATTGCGTTTTCTTCGGGGCACTCCCCGTATAGCTGTGCCAGCTCGGAATCCCAATGCCTGCCCAGGCCCTCCTCGATGATCTGGCGTGCTGCCGCACACTCTCCCGCTGCGACGCAAGCATGCACAATCGCCACCACCAGCTTGCTGTCCTCTTTATCTGCCAAAGGCACGCCACGCCAATATTCCTCAAGGGCCGAGGCATCTGACATGCTGCTTTTCAGGTTTCGCACATGGGCGCGGTGGCGCAACTTCCTGAGCAAGGTCTTGTCGAGCGCATTGCGCTGCTCCATTTGCCCAAGCAGATTGAGCACTTCCTTCCAATTCCCGAGTTGCTGGTACGCTCTTATTTCCAGCCACAGGGAAGCGTTATGCTTTCTTTTTTCCGCTGACGATAGTGCCTGCAAGACATGCAGCGCTTCTTCGGAACGATGCTGGTCCAGGAGGAGCTCAGCCTGAGTCATTAGCCTAAGCGCTGCTTCTTTCGGCGCCCCGGCTTCAGCCAGGGCAATAAACTCGTCCCGCTCTGAAAACCTTCCCAGCTCATGGGCCGACCGCGCGGCAACCACAGCGTTAAGAACGTTAACAACAGAAGACTCTTTCATTTCCAGCGCAGCGGCGGATGCTTTCTCGGCCTTATCGTAACGTCCCTCCAGGAATGCCTTGAATCCTTCCAGCATCGCTTTGTGCGCCTTGTCACGCCGCCGGCGCAGCCGGAATTCACTTACTTCTGCCGGCAATCGCAAAGTCATGGCCCCCAGCCTCACAAATAAATAAATAACAACAAAAGCCAGGGATAACAGAAGGGCCATGAGGTTGAGTGAGAGTTCAATACGGTAGGGTTGCGCAACGACCAGAACATATCCGTTGTTTTTGGCGGCCAATGTGGCGGCTATCGCCACGGCAAACAAAACCAGCAGCCAGAAAACCGCTTTCATCTGCTCCCCCGGTCTCGCCCAAGGCGGTAATTTCGAACTGCATCGAGGCTTGCCGAGATGCGGGGCAATTCCACGCCCACCTCATTGCCTCGCAACTCGCGCAACATCTCAAGGACCCGCGTGACCGGCGCGGATTCAGTGTCGTAATACCGCTTGATCCAGTCGGAAGCGGTGTCGATGTCGGTGTTGAAACTGGTCCCATCCCTCGCAAGGAGTGCGTGCCGGGCCGACAACAGTCGCAACTTCAGGTTTTCTCGCAAAAAATACGCTTGTGAGGGAGCCAGCAGCGCGACATCGGGCTTATCCATGCTCTGGATGCGTATCAGCTGTTTTATATCCGCCCAGGTTTCGCGTAGAAACCTGCGCCATGGACTTTCGCCGGGCGGAGAGGGATCGTTTGAAGCAGGTGCCTCAGGCGGGCGCAATTCCATCGCCAGCGGTAATTTCTCAACCGATGCGGCGAGATTGTCGAGGCGTAGACTGATTCCTACGGTATCAGTGTAAGGCGCAGCCCGGAGCAGGTCCATGTCCGCGGCAAGAATTTTACGCAGGGGAATCAGCTGGGGCCGGCCGATTCGCTGCAGCCGGGCATCGGCCTCTTGCATTGCTATCAAAGCTGCTTTGACGTTGCTTGCCAGTTGGACCTGCTGGTTGGCAATGAGCAGTAATTGCTCGACTTCCTCCAGCGTTGCCTCGTCCCGATTTCGAGTGAGCTCCTGGTACAATTCTTCCAGCGCCAATTGCTGGCTCTGCGATTCAGCCATCCTTGCTTCAAGCAGTCCGAGCTTCGCTTCCGTCCGGCGTCCTGCCTCTACCGCTTCCTTAGCAAGCGTATGCGATTCCTTACCCCAAGCGTCGGCATCGGCCAGCCGTTTTGCCAGCTCGTGTTTTACATCCGCGATCTGATTATGAGTGTCGTACCATTGCCAGGCCATGAGGGGAGCAAAAAAAGCAGCAAGAACCCAGATGGAGTTGAGGCGCCGCGGCAATGTTTTCCACAAACCGTGCCGGAACGCCTTCTTGACCTCTTTGCTTTCTTCTTGAGTCGCGGGTGTCTCCGCCGGAGGCGCTTCTGAGCTCATGACTTCATTGAAATGGGATTTCCGACCGGAGCCTTCAGCCTGAAATAATTTAACAGACCTTCAAGCAAGCCATCGTCACCAGGGGTCGGTGATGATGATGTCGGCGAAACCCAGTTTTTCTGCACTTCTGGCTATGCGCTCATGTGAAACGAATAGAGGAATCCTTGTGAGCCATGCTTGAGCCGATGTGCCGATCATATCGAATAAATTGCGCAAGCCCTCGCTGCTCGTCATGGTGACCGCTTTTAGTCGGCCGTCAACCAGGCCTTCAAGGAGCGGAGCGACATCAGCAACAGGCTTGGCCCGACGATAGCATTCCGCATACTCGAGCTTTGCGCCCCGCTCAATCAAAGTTTGGCCTAGCAGCTGGCGTCCCCCGTCCCCCCGGAAAATGACCACCCGCTTGCCTGCGACCTCCTTCAACTCCGCCATCTCAAGCAACGCTTCGCTGTCGAAGCGTTTTGTCGGGGCAATGACCGAACGGATGCCGAATTTTTGAAGCGCTGCCACTGTACCCTGCCCAACCGCAGAAAATTTCAGCCCCGACGGTATTTCGCGGTTCGCTTGTATCAGGCTCAGCGCCTTATTGACTGCATTGGGGCTGATAAAAATTGCAAGGTCAAACTCATCCAGTCGCCCTATCAGTTCGAGCAATGGGTGCGGGTCTGCTATATCCAGGATTTCAAGCACGGGAAACAAAACAGGATTCCCTCCCGCTGCCCGTATCTTTTCGGCAAGTGCGCCCGCCTGATGCGCAGGACGCGTGACCAGGACGCCAACCCCGGTCAGCGGCTTGGTCACGGATGGCTCACGGGTTCAGGAGGATTGGCCTCCACTGCCGACAAGATCTCTTGCGCCCCTTGAGCCTTCAGCCTTCCGGCCAATCGAATACCGATGTCCGTGCTCTGCTCCGGGCCGCCGCTCAATTCGTCACTGATAATCCGGGTCCCATCCTGACGGGCCACGAATCCGCGAAGCCGCAGAACTTCCTCATCTATTTGGGCAAAACCGCCCAGGGGTACCTGGCAGCTTCCTCCAAGAGCCCGACTCATGGCGCGTTCAGCCTCAACGCAACGAGCGGTAGTCAGATGATGCAGCGGTTGCACGAGTTCGACCAGATCCGATCTGCCGGCAAGACATTCAATTCCCAACGCACCCTGCCCGACTGCCGGCAAACTCAGCTCGGGGCTCAGTAACGCGGTGATACGGTGGCCCAGCCCCAGCCGTTTCAGACCCGCGGCCGCCAGAATGATCGCGTCAAACTGACCCTCATCCAATTTGCGCAACCGGGTCTGCACGTTGCCACGCAGGGGCTGTACTTTCAGGAGGGGAAACCGAGCGCGCAACTGGCTTTCCCGCCTCAGGCTGGAGGTGCCTACGATACTCCCGGGGGGAAGGGCATCAAGCGAAGGAAAGCGGCTGGAAACAAATGCGTCGCGCGGATCTTCCCGCTCGGTGATTGCCGCGAGAACATATCCGGCAGGCAGTTCCATGGGGACATCCTTCATCGAATGAACGGCGATATCGGCGTGACCTTCTTCCAACGCCTGTTCGAGTTCCTTGATGAACAATCCCTTACCCCCGATTTTGGAGAGGGATTTATCAAGAATCTGGTCCCCGCGCGTAGTCATGCCGAATATGTCGAATTCGGTTTGCGGGTATAATTCCGCCAACCTGTCCCGGATGAAATTTGCCTGCCACAAGGCTAGAGCGCTTTCCCGCGTAGCAATAACAATTTTTGAAGGCATGGATAGATGAGGCATAATTACTTTGAAAAGATCAGGGAATTGCTGCTGGCCCCCATTTTAACATGCCTGGCGCCAACCAGGACTCGCGAGAACTCGGCCGCGGCACCTTCTGGCAAAGAAACCCTTTCATGAGATCCCTTGCTTCCCGGAGCGAGAATTTCGGGAAAACTCACATGGATGTAAATCAGGTGGACGTCAAGGATGACCCCTTGCGGGAAGACATCCGTCTGCTCGGGCGAATGTTGGGCGATACCCTTCGAGAACAGGAAGGCGAGCCAACTTTCGATCTGGTGGAAAATATCCGCCAGACCGCGATCCGGTTTCGCCGCGAGCAGGACCCCAAAGCTCGTCAAGAGCTGGACACGATTCTGAATCAGCTCAGCAACAAGGCCACGGTGGCGGTCGTACGCGCATTCAGCCAGTTTTCGCAACTCTCGAACATTGCTGAGGATATGCACCACAACCGGCGCCGCCGCACCCATCTTCGTGCGGGATCACCACCTCAGGCAGGCAGTGTTGCGCTAGCCCTGGACCGTGTTTTCGCCAGTGGAAAAGATGGCAATGCGCTAGCAGAATTTTTTTCGAGAGCGCTTGTGTCACCCGTTTTGACGGCGCACCCAACTGAAGTGCAGCGCCGAAGCATGCTTGATTGCCAGTTGACGATCGCTCATTTGTTGAATGAACGCGATCGCATCCAGCTGACGCCGGACGAACTGCGCAGCAACGAGGAGGGATTGCGCGCCGCCATCCAGATATTATGGCAGACACGTATGCTGCGGTCGGAGCGCCTGTCCGTATACGACGAGATCAAAAACGGCCTCGCTTATTACCATTATACCTTTCTTGCCGAAGTACCGCGTCTCTATGCAGAGATTGAAGATCTGCTTGAACGTCGGCTGGGCTCGCGCGCGCCGCACATCCCCCCATTTCTGCGGATTGGCAGTTGGATAGGCAGCGACCGAGACGGTAACCCTTTCGTCACCCATGACGTTATCCTGCACGCGGCGGAGCGCCAGTCAGCGCTGGCGCTTGATTTTTACATGGGGGAAGTGTATCGGATCGGCCGAAGGCTGAGCCTGACTGAGCGTCTGGTGGGCATTGATGATGAACTGGCGGCCTTGGCCGAGGCGTCTCCCGATCGGGTCGCCAGTCGGGCGGACGAGCCCTACCGTCGCGTACTGATTGGCATTTACGCGCGGCTGGCGGCGACCAGCCAGGAGCTCGGGCACGCGGTCAGGCAAAGGCGGCCAATTGCGCCAGCCGTTCCGTATAAGGAAAGTGGAGAATTTGTCCGTGAACTTGATGTGGTGATCCATTCGCTCCAGCAACACAAGTCAGAATTATTGGCGAAAGGAGAATTGCGTCACCTGCGGCGCGCTGCCGAAGTGTTCGGCTTTCACCTTGCTCCGCTGGACATGCGACAACACAGCAGTATTCATGAGCAGGTCGTCACGGAACTGCTTGATTACGATTCACAGCGGAAGCGTTATTCGGAACTTCATGAAACAGAGCGTATACAGCAACTTCTGGCCGAGATCGCCAGCCCCCGTTTGCTGCGATCGCCCTATCTGGATTATTCAGAAATAACCCAGAGTGAGCTGAGTATTCTGGAGGCGGCATATGAAATTCATCAACGCTTCGGCCATGCGGCTCTTCCCAACTACGTCATTTCCAAGACCGACGGGGTTTCAGACGTGCTGGAAGTAGCGCTGCTGTTAAAGGAAGCAGGATTATTGCGACCTGGTGCCTCACCTCAGCTCCGCGTAAATATTATCCCGCTGTTCGAGACGATTGCAGATTTGCGCGGCTGCGGGCAGGTCATGCATGATCTGTTTTCCATTCCTTATTACCGGACGCTCCTTCAGTCGCGCGGTAATGTCCAGGAGGTGATGCTTGGATATTCAGACAGCAACAAGGACGGAGGTTTCCTTGCCGCCAACTGGGAGCTCTACAAAGCGGAAACCGAGCTCACGAAGGTTTTTGCACGGCATGGGGTCGAACTGCGCCTGTTCCATGGACGTGGAGGAACCGTCGGTCGTGGCGGAGGCCCCAGCTATCAGGCGATACTGGCTCAGCCTCCCGGCAGTGTAAATGGTCAGATCCGCATTACCGAGCAGGGCGAAGTGATCGGCAGTAAATATTCGGACCCGGAAATCGGGCGGCGCAATCTGGAAACCCTGGTTGCGGCCACGATAGAAGCCACTTTGCTGAGCCACGAGACGCTTGGGGCGCGGGCGGATGATTATAAAAGCGTCATGGAGGTGCTGGCACGGGATGCACTTGCTGCATACCGGGACCTCGTCTATGAAACGCCCGGGTTCAACCGCTATTTCCAGGAGTCCACTCCAATCCGTGAAATAGCAGGCCTCAATATCGGCAGCCGTCCATCATCACGCAAGCAGTCTGATCTTATAGAAGATTTGCGTGCCATTCCCTGGGTTTTCAGCTGGAGCGTGAACCGTGCCATGATCCCTGGGTGGTATGGCTTCGGCACAGCTGTCGAGGCGTTCGTCCAGAGGGAGGGGCAAGGGGAGAAGGGACTTGCACTCCTCCAGGAGATGCATCGCGCATGGCCGTTCATGCAGACACTGCTCTCGAACATGGATATGGTGCTGGCCAAGACTGATATGGGAATTGCGTCACGCTATGCAGAACTCGTTACGGATGCAGAATTGCGGGATAAAATTTTTGGCCGCATCCAGGCAGAGTGGGATCGCAGCGTCAAATGGCTGTTCGCCGTCGCGGGCCGGACAGAATTGCTCCAGGACAACCCCACGCTTGCTCGAAGTATCCGCAATCGCACTCCCTATATCGACCCACTCAACCATCTCCAGGTAGAGCTCCTGAGGCGATATCGATCGGGTGATGCAACCGATGCGGTAAAACGATCAATTCAGCTTACCATCAATGGCGTTGCGGCTGGCCTGAGAAATAGCGGTTAAAAAATAGCAGCTATCGCCGCCTGCTTTCAAACGCCACAGTTATCGTAGAACCGATACATTCAATATCAGGTGGATAGACTCTTGGTCAAAAAACTCTATATCAAGACTTTTGGCTGTCAAATGAACGAGTACGACTCGGAGAAAATGGCCGATGTTCTCCATGCTGCGGAGCAGATGGAGAAAACAGATGATCCTGCTGATGCGGATGTAATCCTTTTCAACACTTGCTCGGTAAGGGAAAAAGCCCAGGAAAAGGTGTTTCACGATCTGGGCCGTGTCAGGGATCTCAAAAAGAATAAACCGGATCTCCTGATCGGTGTTGGTGGCTGTGTTGCGAGCCAGGAAGGTGCGGAGATCGTCAGGCGTGCCCCCTATGTAGATCTCGTGTTCGGCCCGCAGACTCTGCACCGCCTGCCGCAATTGATCTCTGCGCGCCAGACGACCGGCCGTCCCCAGGTTGATATTTCTTTCCCCGAGATCGAAAAGTTCGATCATTTGCCCCCGGCACGGGTTGAGGGGGCGACCGCCTTTGTATCAATAATGGAGGGCTGCAGTAAATATTGCAGTTTTTGCGTTGTGCCATACACGCGGGGCGAGGAAATTTCTCGTCCGTTCGCCGATGTATTGGAAGAAATCGCAGGACTGGCAAGCCAGGGAATCAGGGAAGTAACATTGCTCGGCCAGAATGTTAATGCTTATCGCGGGATTCTGAATTACGAGGGAGAGACTGAAACCGCGGACTTGGCGCTACTGCTCGAATACATCCATGAGATCCCCGGTATCGACCGTATCCGGTATACCACCTCTCATCCACGGGAATTTACCAGGCGTCTGATCGATGCATATCGGACATTGCCGAAATTGGTCAGCCACGTACACCTGCCGGTTCAGTCAGGTTCCGACCGGATACTGGCGGCAATGAAACGCGGCTATACTGTGCTGGAGTATAAGTCCATCATCCGGCGCCTTCGTATGGCACGGCCTGATATTTCCCTTACTTCAGACTTCATCGTAGGTTTTCCGGGCGAAAGCGAAAGTGATTTTTCCGCCACAATGCGATTGGTTGAAGAGATGAATTTTGATGGCTCCTTCAGTTTCATTTATAGCCCTCGCCCCGGGACACCCGCTACGGACCTCCCCGATGGCACACCTCATGAGGTCAAGCTCGAGCGACTGCAACGGTTGCAGCAAAAGCTCGATCAACAGGCTCTGGCAATGAGCCAGAATATGGTCAATACCGTCCAGCGCATCCTTGTGGAAGGGGTATCGAAAAAAAACACGGATGAACTTTGCGGCCGCACCGACAACAATCGCATGGTTAATTTTCCGGGTGACCCGGAAAAAATCCGACAATTGATAAGTGTAAAAATCACCACCGCCTTATCTCACACACTGCGGGGAGCCATCGAGGAGGTCACCTGAAGCTGAATGACGTGCCCTCCTATCTTTCTTTCCTTGCAAAGCCGGTCTGTCACTGCCAGAATTAAGTCATCAGACCCATCGCTTACCCAGCCTTTGAAATCCCGCCCCCTCGAACTTTCCCTTTCTCCAGCCGATAACCAGCGTCTTGCCAACCTTTGTGGAACGCTGGATGAAAATCTAAGGCAGATCGAAACGGTACTTGATGTCACGATCGCCCGCCGGGGCGATCATTTCACCTTGCGGGGCAGCTCAACCCGTACTTCGCTTGCAGCGGAAGCACTGCGGCGCTTTTATACGCAAGCGCAGCATCATCTCGATATCGAAGAAATTCAGCTAGGGCTGATCGAGATCATGAACCCGCATTCCCGCAACCCCAGCTCAGTCGAAGAGCGGGCAATCGAGACAGGGGAACCCGCGCTGCTTACCCGCCGCAGTGATCTGCGCGGAAGAACCCCCCGTCAAATGGAGTATCTGCGCCAGATCCAGACCCACGACATCACGTTTTCAATTGGTCCAGCGGGGACCGGAAAGACTTACCTTGCGGTGGCGAGCGCTGTGGACGCCCTGGAACGCGCCACCGTTGCGCGCATCCTGCTGGTGCGTCCAGCGGTTGAGGCTGGTGAGCGCCTCGGTTTTCTACCGGGAGATATGGTCCAAAAAGTGGATCCTTACTTGCGCCCTCTATATGACGCGCTTTACGACCTGATGGGAGTTGATAAAACCAGCAAGCAATTTGAGCGCAACGCAATCGAAGTCGCGCCGCTCGCCTTTATGCGAGGACGGACATTGAACCAATCGTTCATAATACTCGACGAGGCGCAAAATACGACTCCTGAACAAATGAAAATGTTCTTGACCCGTATCGGTTTTGGCTCGAAAGCTGTCATAACCGGCGACGTCACCCAGATCGATCTGGCGAAACATCAAAAAAGCGGGCTGGTGGAGGCCAAACAAGTTCTGGAAAAAGTGCGGGGAATCGCGTTCACCCATTTTGGTGCAGAAGATGTGGTGCGGCATCCGCTGGTGCAAAGAATCGTGAACGCATATGAGCAATACGAAAAAGAAAGGCGGCAAACCTGATACCCCCTCCGCAAGCACAAGCAGGGGGGCAAAGCTTCAATTGACTGTACAGTACGCAGCTCATGGAGAGGGGATTCCCGCGAGGGCAATGTTTCGGAAATGGGTGAAAGCTGCGCTGGCGCAGGATGCTGAAATTGTCTTGCGTATTGTCGATGAGCCTGAGGGACACAGCCTGAACCGTAGCTTTCGCGGTAAAGATTATGCTACCAACGTGTTGACCTTCGATTACGGCAACGATGACAACAGCGCGCACATCACTTTCCGGCCTTTGTCCGGAGACATAGTGCTGTGCGCGCCGGTCATAGAAAATGAAGCGCGGCAGCAATGCAAAAATCTGGCCGCGCACTACGCTCATCTAACCATACACGGAGTCTTGCATCTTCAGGGTCACGAACATGAGGAAGACGCACAGGCGGCGGTAATGGAGCAATTGGAAGTAAAAATATTAAGCATGCTCGGGTACGACAATCCCTATCCTGAAACCGCCGATAATCGCTGACAACCGGAGGGACGCCGGGCTGGCGGAATGAGCTTTCCGTCGGGGTTGCCCACGGCGCATTACAGGAAAAGAACGGAAAGGAGGAAAAATCTAAGCGATATGGATGACCCGCCCAAACCAGGCTGGCTTGAGCGCCTGAGCGCGCTGGTTCTGCGCGAACCCGGGGATCGTGAGCAACTGATCGCTTTACTGCGTTGCGCTTATGAGCGCAATCTGTTCGACTCCGACGCGCTCAGCATGATTGAAGGCGTGATACAGGTTTCGGAAATGCAGGCGCGCGATATCATGATTCCACGCTCCCAAATGGATGTGATCGACATCGGCGACTCGCCGGAAAAGTTTATCCCTTTTGTGATCGAGCAGGCCCACTCGCGCTTTCCGGTAACCGAGAATGATAAAAACAATGTTATCGGCATCCTGCTTGCCAAGGACCTCCTGCGCTACCATGCCGGGGAAGAATTCAATGTACGGGAGATGCTTCGTCCGGTCGTATTCATCCCGGAAGCGAAGCGCCTCAATGTCTTGCTCAAGGATTTTCGCGCAAACCGCAATCACATCGCCATCGTGGTGGATGAGTATGGAACGGTCGCCGGACTGGTAACGATCGAAGACGTGCTGGAGCAGATTGTAGGGGACATCGAAGATGAGCACGATTTTGATGAGGCAGAGGATAATATCGTGCAAGATCCCACCGGTTACTACCGCATCAAGGCAATTACCGAAATTGCCGATTTCAATGAACGGCTTGGAGCGGAATTCAGTGACACGGACTACGACACGGTCAGCGGCTTGGTGTTGCACAAATTCGGCCGGATGCCCAAACGGGGAGAAAGCGTTACGGATGGCCAATTCAAGTTCACCGTACTGCGCGCTGATAGCCGCAGGCTACATACGTTACTGGTGGAAAGACTTCCGTCGCACGTCACCCAGGAATAGCAGCAACCCTCTGGCCGGCCGGCGGTTTGCTTCAACCGCGAGACTGTGAATGACGTGAGATCCGGGACAGCTCCGAATTCCCCGATTGAGGCGCCAGAGGTGGAGGTAATCATCGAGGTTCCCCGAGGGTGTTTTCTCAAGCGCGGTTCAACCGGTGGCATCGACTTCGTTTCACCTTTACCATGTCCGTATAATTACGGCTCGGTTCCTGATTATCTGGGTCTCGACGGTGATTTGCTGGATGCGCTGGTGCTCGGTCCCCGTTTGCCACTCGGTACCAGGGTCCGCACCAGAGCGTGGGGTGCAGTGACCTTGATGGACCGCGGCATGAAAGACGACAAGCTTATCTGTAGTGATCGTGTTCCAGACGCGCGACAGCGTGCCGAAATACTTCAGTTTTTCAGCTTCTATGCGAAATGCAAGGCCATGCTTAATATTTGGCGGCGCAGACCGGGCCGCAATGCTTGTGAAGGATGGTGCGAAGCCTCATATGCGCTCGCCCGAGCAAGGCAGCGACCCGGCGGGTGGCGAAAGCCGCTCGTTGACTTCTAAGCCGACTGTTGTTTCCCGTTCCTGCCTGATACCGTAACCTGCCGGGCACTGACTGGCAGAACTTCTTGAGGGCGCCCCTGTCTCTGCCTGGCAGGTTTTATCATTCCTGCGTCGTTTGAGAATTCTTTTGCCTAGCGTGATTGGTAGTGGCAGAATTGCGCCCTTTTTAAACTGGATGTGCTATTGCTATGCCTCTCCTCGTTCTTGAAAAAACATCCCTCGCGTTTGGACATCATGCACTGCTGGATCATGCGGATCTGCAACTTGATCCAGGTGAGCGCGTGGGCCTGATCGGCCGGAACGGCGGCGGGAAATCGAGCTTGCTTCGGATTCTTGCGGGAGAATTGGAGCCGGATGACGGCAAGGTCCGGCGTGAACCGTCCTTGAAGCTGGCTTACGTGCCTCAGGAACCCGAACTTGATCCCGCCCTTACAGTGTTCGAGGAAGTGGCGAAAGGGTTGGGCGCAGTCAGTCAGTTGCTTGTCCGATATCATGAAGCGTCTCATATTCTGAGCGAAGAGGAAGGAGATATCGAGGCTCTTCTTTCCCAACTTCAAGATTTGCAAACCGAACTGGAAGCCCAGGATGGATGGCGCACGCAGGCCAAAGTCGAGACCGCGATTAATAAGCTTGGCCTGCTCCCCGATGATTTGGTCGGAAACCTCTCCGGTGGTCAAAAAAAACGGGTCGCGCTTGCACGCGCGCTTGTCCTTTCGCCCGACCTGCTGTTACTGGATGAGCCGACCAATCACCTTGATTTTTCTTCCATCGAGTGGCTCGAGGGCTTTCTCAAAGCCTTTCCTGGAACCGTACTGTTCATCACCCACGACCGCCGCTTCCTGAATAATATAGCAATCCGTATTGTGGAGCTCGACCGCGGCAAGCTTGCAAGTTTCCCAGGGAATTTTGCTGCGTATCAGCAAAAGAAAATGGAAATGCTGGAGATTGAAGCGGTTCATTATCAAAAATTCGATAAGGCGCTCGCGCAGGAAGAAGTCTGGATACGCAAGGGCGTCCAGGCGCGCTGCACCCGCAATGAAGGCAGAGTTCGGCGGCTTGAAGCGCTTCGCCTCGAGCGTGCCGCTCGCCGGGAGAGAGCAGGGACGGTAAACCTGAACGTAAATGACGGAGCGAGATCGGGCCGCATGGTGGCTGAACTGGAGCACGTCTCGAAGGCATATGACAAAAAATCCGTTATCAAGGATTTTTCCTGCCGGATCATGCGCGGCGATCGTGTGGGCTTGCTGGGACCGAATGGGGCGGGAAAATCGACGTTGCTCAAGCTGATACTGGGAGAGCTCCAGCCGGATCATGGCACGATTCGTCTGGGCACCAAGCTCTCGGTTGCCTATTTTGATCAGATGCGGGAACAGCTCAATGACGAGGATACCCTGGTACATACGATAAGCCAGGGTTCCGATTTCATTGATATCGGGGGCACGAGAAAGCACGTCATCAGCTACCTGGAGGACTTTCTGTTTGCGCCGGAGCGTGCACGATCTCCAGTAAGAACGCTCTCGGGAGGCGAGCGGAACCGTCTCCTCCTGGCGCGCCTGTTTACTCGTCCCGCTAATGTGCTGGTGCTGGACGAGCCCACAAATGATCTTGATATCGAGACGCTGGAATTGCTCGAGGTATTGCTGCAAAGTTACTCGGGAACCTTGTTTCTTGTAAGCCACGACCGCGAATTTCTCGACAATATCGTTACCCAGGTTATCGCGTTCGAGGGCGACGGCATGCTTAAGGAATACGCGGGAGGGTACGAGGACTGGGTGCGTTCAAAAGATAAAAATTCTCCCAAACTAGCGGAAAGACAGCGCAGCGGGAAGACCGCCCCTGCCGTTCCGCTCGGTGAAATGGAGGAGTCCGGGTCGCCGAAATTGGGCTATAAGGAAACACGCGAACTGGAAGAATTGCCGGCAAAGATCGGGATTCTGGAAAAAGAACAAGCCGACATAAACCTTCGGTTAAGCTCGCCCGATGTGTACTGCAATGATTCGGCAAACGCAAGAAACTTGCATCAACGGTTTGCTGCTCTCGAGGAGGAACTCATACAGAATCTCACCCGGTGGGAAGAGCTGGAAGCCAAGCAGGCGGCAGGACACAAGCGAATAAGATAAGTTCCCGTGCACGCAGCTATTTTAGTCGTTGACCCAGCTTAGCACATCGTTTAGAGTCGCACTTTTTGAAAAAAGAGGGCACTTAATAATGAAACGACCAGCGATAGTGAGTGTAGTTGCGTCGGGTCTGCTCCTGGCATTAACAGGTACGGCTCAGGCAGCCGGCGACCCAGCCGCGGGAAAACAAAAAAATGCCATGTGCATTGGTTGTCATGGAATAGAGGGGTACAGGACTTCCTTCCCTACGGTCTACCATGTCCCGAGACTGGGCGGCCAGCACGCCGAATACCTCGTCAAAGCGCTAGAGGCCTATAAGACTGGTGCCCGCAATCACCCGAGCATGAAAGGTATTGCTGCCTCACTCTCCACAAAGGATATGGAAGACCTGGCTGCCTACTACGCCAATTCCGGTGGGAAATAATCACTCATTACGCAAGGAAAGGCTCATGAAAAAGTTAATTGTTGCCGCGGGGAGCGGCGCTCTGTTACTGATTTCCAGTTATGGAATGGCAGCCAATATTGAAGCTGGCAAGAAAAAAGCGGGTGAGGTTTGTGCCGCGTGCCATGGTCAGGATGGCAATAGTCCTGCTCCGGCTTTTCCGAAACTGGCAGGTCAACACGCGGATTATCTCGAAAAATCCCTGAGCGAGTATAAATCGGGAGTCCGCAAGGATCCCATCATGGCTGGCATGGCCGCGCCTTTGAGCAAGGAAGACATCGAGAATCTGGCAGCATACTTCGCGACCCAACCCGGCCTGAAGACGAAATATTGATTCCGCAATACAATACCTCTGAAGCGAACCCAGGCGGCCGTGTGGCAGGCTGCAGCGGGGTTTCTTCAGGGGGGCCGGACAGAACGACCTCGACCTGGCGTTAAGACGTCGGCCTGACGTTAAGGTGGGTAGCTATTGTTGGCGACCGTTTATCCGATTCTAAAAAGATGGCACAAGCCCGTAATACCATCACAGCAATAAAGGCTCCGGAACTTCAAACCTCTCGGTGGCTAAACGCACCACAACCTTTGACACTCGCCTCGTTAAGAGGAAAAGTGGTGGTGCTGCATACTTTCCAGATTTTCTGTCCAGGTTGTGTCCAAGTGGGGATTCCCCAAGCCCAGAAGATACATCAGGAGTTCGATCCAGACCGTGTAGCGGTCATTGGGTTGCATACGGTTTTTGAGCATCACTCGGTAATGGGGCCGGACGCGCTTGAAGTATTTGCGTACGAGTACCGATTGCGCTTTCCAATAGGAATCGACAAATACGAGGGTGAACCGCAAGGTGTGCCAATGACCATGCGCGCATACCAGATGCAAGGTACGCCGACGCTTGTCCTGATCGACAAGAACGGATACATACGACTGCACAAGTTCGGCCATATCAGTGACCTTACTGTCGGCTTCTCGATTGGCGCATTGCTTTCCGAAGAGGCCGAGGAATCTTCCCGTTCAACGGAATCGTCCGAAACCGCTGCTTCAGGCGCTGCTATTGATTCAGGCGCTATTGATACCAGCGCTATGTGTGACACAGATGGGTGCAATGTCAAATAGCTCAGCAGGCGTTAGAACACGCTTATTGGGTAAACTCCCCCCGCCTGTTTGACAGGTATACAAGCCAGGCACTGGTCTAGGCTTGTACCGACTTTTCACTTTGCCGCCATATTCGCTGTTCGCCGTGTTCCCCACCGTCTTTCCAATGGTCCGATTTTCCATCCAGATTTTCTTTTTTTGATGGGTCCTGTTATCGGAACTTCGTTGTCGGGACTTTTTAGCCCGACGAAGAGGAAAAGGAAAGTTGGTAAAGCCCACCCATATATGGGTGCAGGACTTCCGGAATGGTAACGGTGCCATCAGCATTCTGATAATTTTCAAGAACGGCGACAAGCGTTCGCCCTACTGCCAAGCCTGAGCCATTCAGCGTATGCAATAGCTCAGGCTTGTTCTTTTCATTGCGGAAACGCGCCAGCATGCGCCGTGCCTGAAATGACTCGCAGTTGCTGCATGAAGAAATCTCGCGATAGGTCCTTTGCTCCGGCAGCCAAACCTCGATGTCATAAGTTTTGGCTGCTGAAAATCCCATATCGCCGGTACACAGCAACATCACCCGGTAAGGTAATCCCAGCATTTGAAGTATCTTTTCGGCGTGGCCGACGAGCTCTTCCAACGCGTCATAAGACCTTTGCGGATGGGCTATCTGTACCAACTCGACCTTTTCGAACTGGTGTTGACGGATCATCCCCCGCGTATCTCTGCCATAGCTTCCCGCCTCCGAGCGGAAGCAGGGAGTATGGGTGGTAAGCCTGATGGGAAGCGATTCAGGGGGAACGATTTTATCCCCGACAATATTCGTGAGTGGCACTTCGCCGGTAGGAATAAGGTACAGGTAGTCGTCTTCCAAGCTCATGCGACCCCGCGGGAAGAGGCACGGCCTGTTCATTTCTCTTTCTTGGAACCTCAAACAGGTCTTCCTTGAATTTGGGCAATTGCCCGGTACCTTGCAAGCTCTTGGCATTGACGAGATAGGGAACGTACACCTCGTTGTAGCCGTGTTCACGGGTATGGATATCGAGCATGAACTGTGCAAGAGCACGGTGCAGCCGCGCGAGGCCGCCGGTCATCATGCTGAAACGTGACCCGCTGAGTTTTGCCGCGGTTTGAAAATCCAGTAATCCCAACGTTTCTCCAATGCTGACGTGGTCCTGCACTGGAAAATCAAACACTCGTGGCGTTCCCCAGCGGCGAACTTCGCGGTTGTCTGCTTCGCTGATACCGTGCGGCACGCTTGGGTGCGGCAGATTGGGTGTCTGGAGCAGTATGTGGTGCAACGCGGCCTGAATCTGATCGAGCTCAGCCTCTATCTGTTTAACCTCATGGCCAAGATTTGCCACTTCGTCCAGGAGAGAGGAAGCATTTTCACCTCGGGCCTTCGCATTGCCAATCTGCTTCGACGCGGCATTTCGACGCGCCTGCAATTCCTGCGCGCGAGTTTGAAGGTTCTTGCGTTGCGCTTCCAGCTCACCGAATTCCGCCACGGGAAACACATGGCCACGGGTGGCGAGCAGCCTCGCAACATGGCCAAGGTCCCCACGCAATAACTGAATATCTATCATGAAAAAATTGAATGACCGTAGTCGAGCTTGAGACCAGTCGAACGTTGGGTAATTTTTATCAGGGCCCTTTAAAAATCGGGTGAGCTAAGGCTTTTTCCGGCCCCTCATATCCAGTTCTTGCAAGTGCGCGAGCCTTTCAGAAACCTCGCGTTCCCGTCCGTACGAGGTTGGCTCGTAGAACTTCACCTCAGGCATACCATCCGGAAAATAGTTTTCTCCAGCTGCATAAGCTTCCCCTTCGTCGTGAGCATATCGATAGTCGCGCCCGAAGCCCAGCTCTTTCATCAGCCTGGTTGGCGCGTTGCGCAAATGCTCCGGGACCGGTCGCGTTTTGTCGCTTGAGATGAAGGACCGGCTTCTATTGTACGCGACATAGGCTGCGTTGCTCTTGGGAGCGGAAGCGAGATAGAGCGCGGCTTGGGCCAACGCAAGCTCTCCTTCCGGGCTGCCGAGCCGTTCATACGTCTCAGCTGCATCCAGCGCTATGCGCAGCGCCTGAGGGTCGGCCAAGCCGATGTCCTCCACCGCGGCACGGATCAAACGTCTTGCAATGTAAAGGGGATCGGCTCCTCCGTCGAGCATGCGGCCCAGCCAATAGAGGGTCGCGTCCGGGCTCGAACCGCGAAGCGATTTGTGCAACGCGGAAATCTGATCGTAGAATTGATCGCCGCCTTTATCGAAACGGCGCATGGCTCGAAAAAGCGCGCTGCGCACATACTCCGCATTGACTTCCGCTGTCCCTTCAATTTGTGCCGCAGTTCCCATTTGCTCCAGAAAGTTGAGTAAACGCCGCGCGTCACCGTCCGCATAACCTACCAGCAAAGCTCTCGCATCACTCGAAAAATTCAATCCTTGCAAGGCCAATCTTTTCGCTCGTTCGAACAGGACAATAAGCTCTTCCTCGGACAAGGGCGTAAGCACGTAAACCTGTGCCCGTGACAGCAGGGCGCTGTTGACTTCAAATGAAGGGTTTTCGGTGGTGGCTCCGATAAATGTAACCAATCCCTGTTCAACATAGGGCAGGAACGCATCCTGCTGCGATTTGTTGAAACGGTGCACCTCGTCCACGAACAGTATAGTGTGGCGGCCCGATTGCTGGAGCACTGCCTTTGCCCGCTCGATCGCATCGCGGATATCCTTTACACCCGACAAAACCGCCGACAGCGCGATAAACTCGGCATCAAACGCAGCGGCCATGAGCCGGGCGAGAGTTGTCTTGCCGGTCCCGGGCGGGCCCCAGAGTATCATTGAATGGAGCTTTCCTGATTCAAACGCGAGGCGCAACGGTTTCCCGGGCCCGAGTAAATGGGTTTGCCCCACCACGTCTTTCAGTTCCCGCGGCCGTAATTGCTCGGCGAGAGGCGCCGCGGGTTGGCGCGGCTCAAAAAGATCACTCACTGATAACATCCGCACCTGGGGGCGGACTGAACTTGAACACCTCAGGCGGTATCTTGGGGTTTCGTTCCAGCTGGGAAAAAATCAGCATTGTCGTCTGTCCGAAATTGTCGTGCAGCTCCATGGTCTTGAGCGTTCCGTCCGGGCTAAATCCCAAGCGAACCCATTCAAAAGTGCTTTCCTTGGCCTTGGGTCGGGCTTCGAGCCACTCCGTACCCCCCGCCGAGCCAATTTCAGTCAAATCGAAACTGTTTTCAATATCGGCGCTTCCCGCAAGCAGCGCCGCAGGACTGCTGCCAAGGGCGACATCGAGCTTGCGTACCGTTACCTGATTGAGATCCTGATCGTAAAACCAGACTTTCGAACCATCTCCCACGATCAATTGCGCATACGGTTTTTCGTATACCCACCGGAATTTGCCCGGCCGTTCAAATTGCATCGTACCCCCGCCTTTTTGTACGACTTGCATATTCCTGTCCAGGACAGTTTGGGAAAAAACTGCCCGAGCCGTGCGGGTGTCACGTAAAAATGCCTTCAGGCTGCCGACCGCGGAAGCTTCAGCAATGCCAGCTATCGAACAGAGAAGAAAAAGGCACGACAATCTTTGAAAGAGGCTCATTAAAATGCTTTCCCAAAGGCCAGGGCGAGGGTTGAATTCATCAAGCCTTGGCGGAACTACAAGAGATAACCAGCAAACCGGGAATGTTACTACGGTTTTAATTTCACCGGGCTCCCGCTTCCGTCAGACACAAATGCGACCTGCGTCAATTTTTATAATTTAAAGCAAGATTTTTGGCCAAGCTCTGTCTAAACTAATGAAGGGGATTTCTCACTCGAGATCAATCTGAACATTTTCTCTCTGGAACTACACGCGTATCGATTCAGTCTAAAATAATACGCTGGCGGAGGAATTCCCCTGCTACAAACTGGGTTAAAGTGTACAACTGGTAAATATCTCGTAACAGGAGGTAAAAGACATGGCAACAACACTAGAAACGTCAAGCCAGGCAAAGTCTGGTGGTCGCGGCTACGACATGTCGCTGTGGTATGACTCGAAGTGGTACAAATTTGGACTCATCACCATGCTGCTGGTCGCGATCTTCTGGATCTGGTATCAGCGCACGTTTGCGTACTCGCACGGCATGGACTCGATGGAGCCCGAGTTTGAGAAGGTATGGATGGGACTGTGGCGGGTGCACATGATCGTCATGCCGATTTTTGCACTGGTGACCTGGGGGTGGATCTGGAAGACACGCGACACCCAGGATCAGCTGGACAATCTGGACCCGAAGCTTGAAATCAAGCGTTATTTTTACTGGATGATGTGGCTGGGCGTATACCTGTTTGGCGTGTACTGGGGCGGCAGCTTCTTTACCGAACAGGATGCCTCCTGGCACCAGGTGATCATCCGTGACACGAGCTTCACGCCCAGCCATGTGGTCGTGTTTTATGGATCGTTCCCGATGTACATCGTCTGTGGCGTGGCAAGCTACCTGTATGCCATGACCCGTCTGCCGCTGTACTCGCGTGGCACGTCCTTCCCGCTGGTGATGGCCATTGCTGGTCCGCTCATGATTCTTCCCAATGTAGGCCTGAACGAATGGGGACATGCCTTCTGGTTCATGGAAGAACTGTTTAGCGCACCCCTGCACTGGGGCTTCGTGATACTGGGCTGGTCCGGCCTGTTCTCAGGCGGCATTGCTGCCCAGATCATCACCCGCTACTCCAACCTTACCGACGTCATCTGGAACGGTCAGAGCAAAGTCATCCTCAACAACCGGATTGTTCCCTGATCAGCCGACGCTGATTCCCGGCAATCCCGCTTAAAAAACCGCCCGCTCCCCTAAGGGGACGGGCGGTTTTGTTTTTATTCCTGTGTTTTCGCTGTCACGACTGAAACTCACCTGAAGGTTCCCATAGGCTCTCAGGTTCCCCAGGTTCTGATGACTCGTTCCTTCCGTCAGGGTTATAGCTACTCGTTCCGCGCCGGAACCAGAACCTCCCTGTTGCCATTCGTTTGCATGGCTGAAACAAGGCCCGTCCGTTCCATTTCTTCTATCAGGCGAGCAGCGCGGTTATAGCCGATACGAAGATGTCGCTGTACCAGCGATATGGACGCGCGGCGGGACTTTAACACGACAGCAACGGCCTCGTCGTAGAGCGGATCGGCTTCATCTCCTTCCAGCCCCGCAATGCTGACGGTGTCGCCCGCTCCGCTTTCATCTTCTGCAGCATTAAGTACGCCCTCAACATATTGCGGCTCACCATGATCCTTCAAATATTCGACCACTCTGTGGACCTCGTGATCCGCTACAAAGGCCCCATGCACGCGAAGCGGAAAACCGGTTCCTGGAGGCAAGTAAAGCATATCGCCTTGCCCAAGCAGCGCTTCCGCACCCATCTGATCGAGTATGGTGCGCGAATCCACCTTGCTTGAAACCTGAAACGCCACGCGCGTGGGAATGTTGGCCTTGATCAGGCCGGTTATGACATCAACGGAAGGCCGTTGCGTCGCCAGCATCAGGTGGACGCCAGCGGCACGGGCCTTCTGAGCCAATCTGGCAATCAGTTCCTCCACTTTCTTACCAACCACCATCATCAGATCGGCCAATTCATCTATAACAACGACAATCAGCGGCATTTCCTCGAGCTGCTCCGGTGTTTCGGGCGTCAGGCTGAACGGGTTCATAAGGGGCGCTTCGCTCTTGGCCGCGTCGCGGATTTTCTGGTTATAGCCGGCGAGATTGCGGACACCCAAAGCCGACATCAACTTGTAGCGCCGCTCCATCTCGGCGACGCACCAGCGCAGCGCGCTTGCCGCCTGCCGCATATCTATCACCACAGGCGCCAGCAGATGGGGAATGCCTTCGTATACCGACAACTCGAGCATTTTTGGATCTACGAGAATAAGGCGGACCTGCTCGGGTGTTGCCTTATACAGCAGGCTCAGGATCATTGCATTGATGGCCACCGATTTTCCAGAGCCGGTCGTGCCCGCCACCAGCACATGCGGCATACGGGCGAGGTCGGCAACAACGGGGTGACCGCCTATATCCTTGCCAAGCGCGATGGTAAGAGGCGATACCATGTCGGAATAAGCCTGCGAACTGAGAACTTCCGTCAATCGCACCACCTGGCGCTTGGGGTTTGGAATTTCAAGACCCATGCTGGTCTTTCCCGGTATGGTTTCGACGACACGGATGCTCACGACAGACAGCGAGCGAGCGAGATCCTTTACGAGGTTGAGAATCTGGTTGCCCTTGACCCCGACCGCGGGCTCGACTTCATACCGTGTAATGACTGGACCGGGATATGCCGCCACAACTTTAACTTCGACCCCAAAATCGATCAGTTTCCGCTCTATCAGGCGCGAAGTGAATTCCAGTGTCTCGGGAGACAGGGTCTCCATCTCCTTATGGGCCGGTTCATCAAGAAGGCGCAACGGTGGCAAGGGCGAATCGGGAAGGTCGACAAAGAGGGCGACCTGCTTCTCCTTTATTACACGTGGAGATTTGGCGATTGCGGCGGCTGGTTGCTCGATGTGCAACGGCGGATGCTCATGCAAACGCTTCTTTTCGACCTCGACCAGTGCGTCGCGCTTGACTGCCGAGATCGCGCCCGCGCGTCGATCCTGCCAGGCTTCCCAGCGCTCTTTGACGGAAAAGTATGCGCCTTCTATTATCGTTCCCAGTTTCTCGAGGAAGCGCAGCCATGACAATCCGGTGAACAAGCTGAAACCGATGGCAACCAGGACCAGGAGCGCCAGGGTCGCTCCGATAAACCCGAGTGCTTGCGACAGATTCGTACTGATGAACAGGCCTAGAATACCGCCAGGCGATTGCGGCAATGGCAGCTTGTGGGTATTAAACCGCAGGGCTTCCATCCCACTGCTGGCCAGCAGCAAGACAAGGAAGCCAACGGCCGAGACCAGCAAAGGTCGACGATCGAATACCCCGGTGCGTTCGCCGGGACGGAAGACCCACGAAATCAGATATACAAAGAAGAGTATCCACCACCAGGCTGAAGCACCGAACAGATAAAGCAGCAAATCCGCGAGCCACGCGCCCGCGACTCCGCCCGGATTCTTCAGCGTGCCTTCTCCGGTGTGAGACCATCCGGGATCCAGACGATCATAGCCATACAATATCAATGCCAGGTAAAGCATCACGCCCAGCAAGGCGAGCCCCGCGGATTCGCGCAGCAACCTGACCACCTTGGGAGGCAAAGGACCGGAATTGGACTTCTTCGCCATTGGCTTGCTGATGAAGCTCATGAATGATTAACCAACGGTAAAGTGAAATGACAGGCTGATTATAAAATCAAAGAGGGTTGCTAATCGAAAAACCGTACTATAGCTCGGCCTTGTCTCGCCTATCCCTTAGTATCCTTGAGTATCCATGGAAAACCTCTTCTCATCATCCTGCCGAACTTTTTCATCGAGCATCTCTATCCAGTGATTCACGGGAAAGTCGGTCCCGCCGCGCAAGTGCATGAGACATCCGATGTTGGCGGTCGCAATCCGCGCAGGCGCACCGGATTCCAGCGCGGCAACCTTGTTCGCGAGTAGTTGTTTCGATAATTCCGGCTGGAGTATTGAATACGTTCCCGCAGAACCGCAGCAGAGGTGGGCATCAGGAACGTAAGTCAGTTCGAATCCTGCGTCCTGCATGATTTTCTCCACAGTGCCGCGGATTTTCATTCCATGTTGAAGTGTGCAGGGTGAATGGAAGGCGAGCTTTGGCTTTTCGCCGTTAACAGGCACCCTGTTGAGAAGGGAAAGCAGTGCTGGGGCTTCAGCCTCGATGATCTCGCTGATATCCTTCGCCACCTCAGATATGCGCGCGGCCTTCTCGGCATATGCGGGATCGCGGCTTAACAAGTGGCCGTAATCTTTTACTGTCACCCCGCAACCGCTGGCGGTTATGGCGATTGCCTCAACGTTATCTCCTGCTCCCGCGCCCGTACCCGGCTGGCTGCCGATATATGGCCACCACGCGTCAACATTGCGCCGCATATAATCCAGGCCTTCCCGCTGCGCGTTCAGGTGATACGACACCGCGCCACAACAGCCCGCCCCCGACGCCTTGATCAGCGAGATGTCGAGGCGATCCAGTACGCGTGCAGCCGCGGCATTGATGTTAGGCGCCAGAGCCGGCTGAACGCAACCGTCAAGTACCAGCATCTTGCGAGCGTGACGCGCGGGAGGCCAGTAAGACACTGCGGATTGCGTCGCTCCTGATGGAGGCATCGACTCGCGAAGCTGGCGGGGCAGCAGGGGAAACAGGGGACGCGCCGACTGCCCCAGCTTCAGCAATGCCTTGAAGATGCCTGGTTTCGGCAACACCTGGCGCAGCACATACCGCATGACGGCGGAGGAGCTGTCGCGCTGCACTTTTTTTTCGACAATATCCCGACCGATATCCACCAGCCGCCCGTAGCGTACTCCCGATGGACAAACCGTTTCACAGGCTCTGCAGGTAAGGCAACGATCGAGATGCAACTGCGTCTTTTCGGTGACGGGCGCACCTTCCAGCACCTGCTTCATGAGGTATATCCGACCGCGCGGGCTATCCAGCTCGTCGCCCAGCAACTGGTAAGTCGGGCAAACGGCAAGACAAAACCCACAATGGACGCAGGCGCGGAGGATCTCCTCCGCCTCCTGTCCTTCCGGAGTATCCTTTATGAAATCGGCGAGATTGGTCTGCATTCTTTAAATTTGCGAATCCAACGGATACATGCGGCCAGGATTGAATATGCCTTTGGGATCGAACTTTTCCCTGAGGCGCTGGGTGATCCGTGCTATCGCCGGCGAAAGCGGATGAAATACATCCTTGCGCAGTCCCTCGCTTCTGAACAGGGTGGCATGCCCGCCCGCGCTTTCCGCAACCCTGCGTACCGCTGACTGTACCGCTTCCTGATCATAACCCTCATCGATGATCAGCCAGCGCAATGCGCCGCCCCACTCGGTCAATTGTTTTCCGGGCAACGAAAGTGGCCGACTCGTCGATTTGATCGACAGGCGCCAAAGCTGCCTGCCCGATTGAAAAAACGGGTGCGTCTGTTCGCGCACCGAGACCCAGAATGCCTCGCTTTCCGCGATTTCCTCCCCACCCAGCTTTTGCCGGGCTGCACGTACGGCAGGTTCTGCACCGGAAAGCCTTACAGTCAGCTCACCATCGGTAAAACAGGTTGCGGAAATGGGAAGCGGCTTACCGGCCCATTCATTCATCTTCCTGATTGCTTCAAGCTCGCCCATGCGAAAGCCCAGCGTAAGCTGCGATGCCGGTATGGGCAGCACTTTGAGAGACATTTCCAGCAATAAGCCCAGTGTTCCCATCGAGCCGGTCAATAGCCGCGATATGTCGTAACCGGCGACATTTTTCATTACCTGCCCGCCAAATCGCATGTCGTCCCCCTTGCCATCCAGCATGCGAACACCCAGCACAAAGTCGCGCACCGCGCCGGCCGAGGCGCGACGCGGACCGGAAAGGCCAGTAGCAACGCATCCACCAAGTGTAGCGCCCAAACCAAAATGCGGCGGTTCGAAAGGCAACATCTGCCCATGGTCGCGTAGCACGGCTTCCAGATCAGCCAGGCCAGTGCCGCTGCGTGCGGTCACAACAAGCTCCGTGGGCTCGTAATCCACGATACCGGCAAAAGACGACGGATCAAGGATTGCATTTTCAGAGGCACCGTCCCCGGGCGGCGCTGTTATGCTATTGCCGTAAAAATCCTTCGTGCCTCCCGCGCGAATGTGAAGTGGCGTGCACCGCGATTCAGCCGTGCGGATTGCCTCGGCAAATTGATTGATCATATCTTGCATGAGCCAGACGCCAGACGGAAGCGAGGGTAGCGGGAAGAGTAAATTATTCGCAATCTCAGGTTTAGCGCGCTAAAACCGTTCGAGTTCCGGAAATTTTTCCTCGCCTCGATGCACGTGCATGGCGCCATGCTCGGCGCACCGGCGCAGGGTGGGGACCGCTTTCCCTGGGTTTAATAATCCGGCAGGGTCAAAAGCGGCTTTTACTGCATGGAACATTTCCAGTTCAGGAGTCCTGAATTGGGAGCACATCTGATCGATTTTTTCGATGCCTACCCCATGCTCGCCCGTGATCGTTCCTCCGGCGTCGATGCACATCTGCAATATCCTTGCACCAAATTCCTCCGCCAGGGCCAGCTCTCCCGGCTTGTTGGCATCATAAAGGATGAGCGGGTGCAAATTCCCATCCCCCGCATGAAAAACGTTCATGCAGCGCAGGCCATACTCTCTCGAGAGCGCCTCGATACCCGCCAATACTTCGGCCAGCTTCTTGCGTGGTATGGTGCCATCCATGCAGTAATAGTCCGGTGAAATGCGGCCGGCTGCCGGAAAAGCGGCTTTACGTCCCGCCCAAAACCTCAATCGCTCGGATTCGTCACGAGATGCTTTGATCTCAGTCGCGCCGTTTCGGTTCATGATCTCATCGATCCGGTGAATCTCCTCCGCCACTTCCTCGGCGGTGCCATCAGACTCGCATAAAAGAATGGCGGCCGCGCTCAGGTTATACCCTGCATGCAGATATTCTTCCACCGCATGGGTGGTTATCCTGTCCATCATTTCCATGCCGGCGGGAATGATTCCGGCGGCGATGACGTCGGCTACCGCATCCCCGGCCTTGCGTATGTCGTCAAAGGCTGCCATGACAACCTGAGCCTTTTCTGGCCGAGGCATGAGCTTTACCGTCACCTCGGTCACGATGCCCAGCATGCCTTCGCTGCCGGTGAGGAGCGCAAGGAGGTCATAACCCGGTGCGTCCAGGCCCTCGCTCCCGATTTCCAGCAGCTCGCCCTCCACTGTCAACACTCTCAGCTTGAGGATGTTGTGCACGGTAAGCCCATACTTCAGGCAGTGCACGCCTCCGGAGTTTTCCGCCACGTTTCCGCCGATGGAACACGCGATCTGCGAAGAGGGGTCGGGTGCGTAATACAGGCCGTAGGACGCGGCTGCCTCGCTGATGGCGAGGTTGCGCACGCCTGGCTGCACGCGCGCAGTGCGTGCTTCAGGGTCAATCTCCAGTATGCGTTTCAGTCTCGCAAGCGAAAGGAGAACTCCCTCGGAGTGAGGCAGCGCCCCGCCGGACAGACCGGTGCCCGAGCCACGGGCTACCACCGGGACTTTCAGCGCGTGGCAAACGTGCAGGATCTGGGCCACTTCTTCTTCGGTACGAGGCAGCGCTACAATCAAAGGCATTTGCCGGTAAGCAGACAGGCCATCGCACTCGTAGGGCTTAAGATCCTCAGCTTCTTGAAGTACCGCCTCCGGAGGCAGAAAAGCCTGCAGTCGGGTGGCAAGCTCAGAACGCATCATGATGGCTCCTGGCACCCAATTTCATGGTTCGCCAGCTTTTCAAGCACCTTGACTACAGCCGAGCTATCCAATTTGGCGCCACCATGGGCAATACATGCGTTGAACATTTCCTGAACGGCGGCGGTATTAGGCAGGCTGATACCCATTGTGCGCGCATTTGAAAGCGCAAGATCAAGGTCCTTCTGATGCAGTTCAACGCGGAATCCGGGTTCAAACGCATTTCTGATCATGCGTCCGCCATGAACCTCAAGAACACGCGAGGCGGCAAAACCGCCCAGCAAGGCTTCACGAACTTTCACAGGATCGGCCCCTGCCTTCGAAGCAAACAGCAAACCTTCTCCCACCGCCTCAATTGTCAATGCAACAATGATCTGGTTAGCGATCTTGCAAATCTGTCCCGCGCCTGCGTTGCCGATACGCGTGATAGTCTGACCCATCAGTTGGAGAACAGGCAGTACTCGCACGAACACCTCTTCCGACGCTCCAACCATGATGGTAAGCGTACCATTCTTTGCACCAATATCGCCGCCCGAGACAGGTGCGTCCACGTAATCGCAGCCGAGCTTTTCGATTCGCTCCGCGAACACTCGGGTCTCCAGAGGCGAGATCGAACTCATATCGATGATTACTTTGCGTTCGCCCTGACTGATTCTGGCGTCAGCCCCGTTCAGGCCCAAGGCTACCTCTCCAGCCGCCCCCTTGGCCGCTCTTGCAGCGATCCCCTTTGCAGCGATCCCTGTTGCTGCTACCCCATTCTCTCCAAAAAGCACCTGTTCCACGTCTTTCGTATTGGGCAACATGGTAATGATGATATCTGCATTTTCAGCCACTTCTGCAGGCGAAGAGCAGGCCCTCCCGCCCTGGCTCAGCAATTCCTCCGGCGCACCCCTGCGAGAGTGTAGATACAAGGTGTGTCCGCCTTTGATAAGCCTTGCGGCCATGGGCTTACCCATGATTCCAAGACCAATGAAGCCGATATTCGCCATCTCTGCCGCGTTATATATATCAAAAAAGACGGTTGTTTAAGATTCCAGGGTAAATATCAATTCCAGGCTATCAATTCCAGGCTTTTCCCCGGCACCCCAGGTTCCCCAGCTTCATGGCGAAACTTTGCCGGTAGCGCGTTGACAAATACGAGTTGCAGTATGGTTGATTAATTTTAGGGTACTTTAGGGTACTTTAGACCCTATCCCGCCCTCTACGTTTCCCGGATGGCTGGAGTAAAAGACCTCATTTATATCCGAAATTTACCAACCGTTGCAAAAAATAGCCTTGCTATGGAAAAAACAGCTTGACCGGGATCCCATTTTTCCATGGTATTTGGACGCCTTGAAGGGCACATCCATCGCGGCAACGGTTTTGAAGCTGCATCAGAAGTACAAGCTTTTGAAAAGCTTACTTAAAGACATCAAAAAGAGTCAAAATACTGAATTTATCAGAACTCAAAAGGAGCGAGAGTGGGAGTCCGAGTAGTCCGGGTGACAAAATTTCAAAGCGATGGTTTTAAGCCACTTTACCTCGACGATATCGTTCGCGCCACAGGGTGCACCGTTGGGGCGGAGACTGATGCTTCAGAGCGACAAGTGACGCGAGCCCAAGCATGAGCCAGCAGCCTATCATCATCGTCGGAAGTGGCCTGGCAGGCTATACCGTCGCCAGGGAGTTTCGCAAGCTCGATAGTGAGACGCCTGTCCTGATCATTTCAGCCGATCACGGCGGCTTTTACTCCAAGCCCACGCTGTCAAATGCTCTGGCTACGGGAAAAACCCCCGACACCATTGTGACCGCCAGCGCGGAAAAAATGGCGGAACAGCTCAAGGCAACCGTTCGTTTTCGGAATCGAATTGCAGCAATCGACCTCCCCACTAAAGCGGTGATTCTGGAAGATGGGGAAAAACTCTCCTACCATGAACTCGTCCTGGCCCTTGGCGCTGACCCGATCCGTTTGCCGCTCGAGGGCGAGGCCGCGAACGAAATTCTGTCAGTTAACGATCTTGACGATTACCAGCGCTTGCGCGATTTGCTTGAAGGCAAAAAAAGGGTAACCATCCTGGGGGGTGGACTGATCGGGTGCGAATTCGCCAATGATCTTGCCGTGGCTGGCTATCGGGTAAGCGTGATCGATATCAGCACCCGGCCTCTTGGAAGACTGTTGCCACCGTCGGGCGGGGCTTTTTTACAACGCAAACTGGAAGCGGCCGGGGTTACATTTTACCTCGGGGCAGTGGCAGAGCGTATCGAGCAGACCGGAGAAAACTTCCGTTTGACGCTCGCAAACGGCGAAACGATAGAGGCAGACCTCGTGCTTTCCGCTGTGGGGCTGCGCCCGCGGACCGCCATCGCCAAAGCCGCGGGCATCCATGTAAATCGCGGCATCGTCGTGAACCGATCCCTGCAAACCCATCACGCAGGCGTTTATGCTTTGGGCGACTGTGCAGAGGTGGAAGGGAGGGTATTGCCGTTCGTCATGCCAATCATGCACGCGGCACGGGGCCTCGCTGCGACCCTTGCGCAAACTCCTACCTCCATTCGGTATCCCGCAATGCCCGTGCTCGTCAAGACACCAGCCTGCCCGACCATAGTCGCACCACCCGATAGCACGGCCGACGGCGAATGGCTCATCGAGGAAGATGAAACGGGCTTAAAGGCGCTCTTCAAAAGCGCGGATGGCAAACTGCTCGGTTTTGCCCTGCTGGGCTCCGCGACCAGGGAAAGGAGTATGCTTGCGGCCCAGCTCCCGGCGGTAATGGAATAAGAGATTTGGCGTGGGAATGGGTCAGAAAAGGGGGTAAGAAAAGGGGGTAAGAGCAAGGCACATCCGCCCCTCCTCTCACACCCCCCTTACCCCTTATCCTTGGCTAATCTGACAACCCTTTTCGGCTATCCGGCCAGCCTTTCAACTGCAACAAGGATTTTTTTAATCCGCACCGCGGTCGTCCCATTCATGACGATTGGAGATATGCAGTTGCTTTGCCGGGATGATTTCATAGGTTATATTGTCGCCGTGCTGCTGAGTGTAAAACACCCTCCAGCCATCCCGGAACGGACGTGGATTCTTGGCACCCAGAATTCCATGAACGGTTGCGTCGCCGTCCGAAACATGGATGCCTGTAATTTCATTATCTCCAGAACTTGCCTCGCTCAAGAGCGAATCAATAGTTGCCGAAGCATCGCGCCCCTGGGCAAGTATGCGGATTGGCTGATTGGATCCTTGCGAATAATCAGTGTGCAGGTCAAAAAGATAGGCTGAGTCCAGCGCGTTGCGCTGTGTATGCAAGCTATCGCCGGCGTCCTCGACCACAACTAATTTGTTTTTACTCCAGAAGGCGATATTGTCCAACCCCGTATGGGCGACGTCCGATTTGTAGAAAATCGTCAGCTGCCCGACATCGGAAGCAGGATCTTTTTGGGACAGTTTGAATACCCCACCGAACCCTCCAAAATCAGACCCCGCTTCGGTATTTTTGTTCGTATCACCGGTTTCAGTGAAATAAAACTCGCCAAACGCTGTACCGGGGCGAAAAACCCCGTTCTCGGGACGCTTGAACGGCGTGGCTTTTTTAAGCTTGGCTGCAGCATTGGCATCGAACGGCGTGAAACCGTCCACCTCTGTATCGTGAATAACCACCCAGCGTGTATCGAAGGTCAAGCCGTATGTATGCAGATCCTTAACATCCAGTGAGAGAATATCCGCATCCGGATCAGCTGGATTGAAAACGATGGGGCCGCCATGACGTTTGGAAGCTACCTGAAGCGCTTGCAGCGTGCCCCCCGCTTTCAGGTCGTGCTTGTTCTTGGGAATAAAGCGGTAGATAAAGCTGTTGGGCTGTTTGGCGTTTTTATTTGTAGTACCGGCCTTGCCGCCCGTATCCTCGACAATCCAGAGACTGCCAGCGGAATCGGCTTGAATGCCTTCATATCCTGCACGTCCAAAGACGCCGGAAATATCTTCCACTGCTGACGGGTAGCCTGCAGTCGCTTGCCATACACCTCCGTCTTTGCCTTCTTCGAAGGTAAACAAAAGGATGTTTGCCCAAGGGTACCAGGTTGAGCCATCAAAAACCGGCAAGGGATTTCCGTGGATGTCCTTATCGGCCATCAGGGTCACGCGGTGCGCACCATCCGCTTCGAGGTTAATTCGTGTGATGTAGCCCTGCTTGCCGCCTTCATGTCCCTGAAACAGGAAATGTGAACCATAATCGTAATTACTGTCCGGCCCGGTTTGCCGGTGCAGAACCAGATAGGTATTTTTATCCGGCTCGGTCTTGCTGGCTTCGGGAGCCTGGACTGCCACGTGCGGCCCGTTGCTGTTATAGCCGTAGAAACCGATCAGGGCGGTCGGGTTTTCGAGTTTCATTGCACCGCTCGCCCAAACGACCTGTTCCAGTTCCGGCGAAAGAATATTTGGCGCCACAAAGCCTGGGACTTTGGGATTGGCTGCTACGACATGCGTCAATTGAACCGAAGGATGAGCCTGAGCATGTCCAGCTGCCAATCCCATCAAGAACACTGAGGCAGCGAGAATTTTTTCGATTACGGGGGACATAAAATAAACCTCTTTTTTTAGATATTGTTAATAAATATTGGCAAAAAGCGGTATTACTTTATGCGTAACCCGTGACCATATAATGTCGCGCAGTTGACGTATTTATGACACCCAATAGTACGCGCACGGATGGCTTCGAACTTCAGGGAAGAGGTGCCGCAGGAGCCTTATTATCGATGTTCAGAAGTACAAGCGAGGTCGGCAACCAACCTGAGGAGCCCCTCGACATAGGGCATATAAGGCCGCCGATGCGGTTTCACGGCGCAGACAGAACGAGGCAGCGCCGCCGCCACAATTGAGCATGGCAGCAGTGCGCCCGGTGCGGATATTAGGGCCTGTTAACATTTATTTCGAGAGCCCGCGACGGCGACGGATTTCGTCCAGCACGAGGCACGAGCCGCGCGGCAGAGTGAGCCTCTGTAAGCGGCGAGTAACGAAGGGCTGGAGGAAATCCGTCCCGTCCCTTCGGGTTGCGCAAAAAACGCGGGTGCCGCGTTGCAAAGCTTGGCCATAGGCCCACTATGTCCTGCGCTTCGCGCCTTGCCCTCGCCTTTTTCGTGCAGCACCGCGGGCGCGAAATAAATGTAACAGGCCCCTGGATCAATAACCTTTCGAGTGCATGCAGGATGCGTATGCACCCTGGTACTGCGCATCCCGTGATTTACCCTCGTTGAGCCCGTAAAGCGTTCCGCCCGCAACACCCGTAACGCCCCCGATGGCGGCCCCTTTTCCGGCGCCGCTCCCACCTGCGGCGATGGCTCCGCCCGCCGCGCCTACCGCGGCGCCGATAGCCGCGCCTAAGGCTGCATTCTTGAGTACGTTCTCGGCTTTACTGCTTACCTGCTCATTTGCGTACCTGTTGCACGCCTCCATGACCGATTGAGGAGGGTATGCCGGCTGAGGGGGATACGCAGTCTGAGGCGGATAAGGCGGGGGAGGGGGTAAAGCACCCGACGTGTTCCTGCCGGGATGAGCAACCCGAGTACCTCGCTGCGGTTCTACCGGTGCCGCCTTGCTGGGAAGCCGGGCATTTTCATCCAATAACACCGGCCCACCCATTTGGGCAGTTTGAGCATCAGGCGAGCCCGTCTTTGAATCCCGCCCCACCACGAGCAAGATAGCGCCAACGGTTGCCCCCACCAACAGTACCCCGAGCGTTGCAAATTTCCAATAGTTAACTGATTCGTTTGCCATTTCCACTCCCCCTTCCGAATTACCTTTTTTCTTGAATTGCCTTTTTCTTTTAACCGATCAGCATCAAACGCAAACCGATGACCTGTACTTTCTTTCTTATTGGTGTTTCCCTTCTTACTGGTGTTTTCCCTGATCGTGCCCCTTGCCCTTGCCATGGTGTTGACCATGGTTCTGATCGTGCCCCTGGTGATCCCCGCTCCTGAGATCAGACCGGTCCTGGCCTTTTGTCGCGCTGCCGGACCATTGCGCGTTCGTGTTGCTCCTCCCCTGGTCGCTCATATGTGCAGACGCCGTCGTGCTCGGGTTTCCATGATGCTTGCCGTTCTCCGCGCCGGCCGTCGCCACGCTGCCCCAACCCAGAGAAATGACCGCCAACATTACCGCCATGCCCTTGTGCATGTCTTCTTATATCCTTTCGTTATTACGTTATCGATAAAACACCGTGTTTTCACAACTGCAGCATGAACCTGCCCATCAGCCAGTTTTCCCTATTGAGGAACTACCTGGAGCCAACCCTCGGGGCAACTTTTAATGTAAGGATAATAGCCTTCCGGATTGCGGCAATAGTGCCAATAATTCGACGACTGGGGCTGAGCCTGAACCACATCCTGCCGCTGAATGTAAACAGGGGGAGGAGCAACGGGCGCTGCAACGACCGGCGCATATCCATACGCAGGCGCATAACCGTAGGCAGGCGCAAAACCACCGGCAGGATACCCATAGTACGGCCTGGTGCCGAAAAAACTGCCCAGGCCATACCCAATTACCCCCGCTCCCACCACGGCACCATATCCAGCTCCCCATCCGCCGCCATTGTGATGATGGCGATGATGCCCATGATTGTGATGACCATTGTGACGGTGGTGACCTCCGCTGTTCGCCCATACCGGCCCAGCCGGAACCGAGCCAAGCAGCATGAGAGCCATACACATCAATTTCATTTTTTTCATATCAGTCTCCGATGGGGTTAAGGCGCTCTGCCAATTAAAAGCCGCGGGATAAGCGGGATTTAAGCAGTTGCAACGGTAATAACGCATCAGCTGGAAATTGGTTGTCCTGCAGCTGTTCATTAAAAAAATTTTTGACCGGGACACGATCTGACGGCGCCGGTGAGGTGCTGAGCCCGTTGCGGCTCGGTCGGGCAGGGTGTTGGCGCTTCCGCCTGCCAAGCAAAAATCGAACCAGAACGATGTGCGATGATCCAAGACAACCAAAGCATTGTCGCGCGTTTATATTGAAAGGAATACTTGCCGGACTGAAGGGCATTTAATAAATCGAAATTAAGGCGAACGATCAGGATCGACTTCGTATCGGGATTGCGGAGTGGAGATTGGCATGAAAAAGATCGGGTATCTTTGCATTACCTTGGCACTGCTGGCAGGCATTTCGCAAAATCCTGCCTCGGCAGGTGGCGGGCATCATTATCATTATCCTTATTCTGGAAGAGCATTTGCGCTTGGGCTGGGGCTGGGGTATTGGGGCGGGTGGGGTCCTGGATACTATGGGCGTTTTCCATATGCCCCTTATTATGGATATCCGGCTGCATATGGCTATGGCTACGCGCCATATGGCTACGCGGCGTATGGATATACGCCTTATGGGTACGCACCTTATGGGTACGGCCCTTATGGATATGCGCCCGCGTACACTTATCCGCCAGTCGTAGCGGCGCCTTCCGCACCTTCGGTGGTGATCCAGCAGCAACCGCGAGCCGCCCTCCCTCCCCCGCCAACTCCATCAGCGAATTACTGGTACTACTGCCGAAAGCCGGACGGTTACTATCCGTATGTCAGGAATTGCCCGGGAGGCTGGCTGCAAGTTGTGCCCCAACCCCCTCAATAGCGAAAAGGCCATGGTTCAAAAAACGTTCAGATTATTCCCCTTGATAGCGATATTTCCACTTGCGGCCTGTGTAAGCATGCCGACGGGCCCCAGCATGTTGGCGTTGCCCGGCAATGGCAGAAGTTTTGATGAGTTTCGGCTTGACGACCAAACATGCAGGCAGTTTGCCCAGGAGCAGGCCGGCGGAACACCCGGCCAGGCCTCCGCTTCCAGCGCGGCAAAAAGTGCCGCCCTTGGCACCGGCATTGGAGCAGCAACGGGTGCCATCTTCGGCGGTCCGGAAGGCGCGGCCATCGGCGCCGCAAGTGGCCTGCTCGCCGGCAGCCTGGCCGGAGCGAATGCCGCGGGGGTTTCGGGGAGCATCCTCCAGCAGCGCTACGATATAGGCTACATTCAATGCATGTATGCCAAAGGCCATCGGGTGCCGATATCGGGACCACCCCAGTACGATTCAGCCAGCCAGGCCGCTTCCTCTTCCTTCAGCCCCCCTCCGCCACCCCCTACCGGGGCGAGACCGCAAGCGCTTCCTCCCGGCGTACCGCCCCCTCCACCCGGCCTTCCTCCGCCACCACCACCGCATTGAGCCGCAAACTGGCTGCCCGGGTTGCGAAGACGGGCATATGGAGGCGATCGTTTGGTCAGTGACACCCGTCCTTCAACCCACCTCATCCTCCGGAGCGGGAGAGGTGCAGAGAACAGGCAGGTTAGGACCACGATCCACTTGAGCTGCAACCTTCCCTGGATTTGCTTTAATGAGGTTATGAAGCGCCATTTCCCCCATTCCGTACCTTTCCCCGTTTGTTTAATCCCTTTTGCGCGTTTTGCCTGTTTCGCCCTCGGCACGCTGCTTTCTTTCTGCTTCTCCATCCCCTCCCAAAGTGCGGATTTTGGCGAACTGCGCCATGAACTGGTGGAAGAGGTGGTCGCAGCGGCGCGGGAGGATGGTTTCCCGCTCAGCCCAAGCGTCGTGAAGGCAATGGAAAAAGTCGAACGCCATCTTTTTGTGCCCGCCTGGCTGGTTCCCTTTGCCTATTACAACAATCCCCTTCCCATCGGTCATGGGCAAACGATCTCGCAACCCGTCGTGGTTGCATTGATGACCGAGCTGCTGAACGTCAAGAGCGGGGACAAAGTGCTCGAGGTCGGGACCGGTTCAGGCTACCAGGCGGCGGTCCTCGCGGAGATAGCGAAATCCGTTTACAGCATCGAAGTCATCGAACCCCTGGAAAAACAGGCCTCGGAAAGGTTGAAGTCGCTTGGCTATGACAATGTGACCGTAAAAATGGGTGACGGCTATTACGGGTGGCCGGACGCTGCACCTTTTGACGGCATCATCGTGACCGCTGCCACCGGGCAGGTGCCGCCCCCGCTGCTCAAACAACTGAAGCCGGGCGGACGCATGGTGATCCCGCTGGGCATGCAGTTCATGACCCAGTACCTGATGCTGGTGGAGAAGCGGGCGGACGGCTCCGTGACTACCCGCCAGATCGTGCCCGTCGCCTTTGTCCCGTTGACCGGCGGTCATTGAAGATTCCGGCCGGGTCCTCCATTTTTCGTCTATATAAGCCCCCATGTAAAAGCCGAAGCCGGGGAGGATCACTGAGGGTTTGACATGTCCCCACTGTTGCGTGCGCGTCCTCCGTTTATTGCCATCGCGCTGTTGTCCGCCTGCATGCTCGCCTATGAGGTGGCGCTGACGCGGCTGTTCAGCATCGTGCTGTGGCATCACTTCGCCTACATGATCATCAGCGCTGCCATGCTGGGTTATGGAGCCAGCGGCACCGCGCTTGCACTGCTGAAGGAAAAAATTGCTCCACGCTTCGGCACGATATACATCAGCGCTGCTGCAGGAATGGCTCTTTTGATGCCCACGTGCTTTCTGCTCGCTCAGCAGATTCCCTACAATCCACTTGAGCTGCTGTGGGACACAACCCAGCTTGCCAAGCTGCTCGGCATCTATCTGCTGATGATGCTGCCGTTCTTTTTCGGAGGGCTGAGCATCGGCATGGTCTGGTTGCGCTTTGGCCGGGAAGCGGGACGCATCTATGCGTTCGACATTATGGGGGCGGGCGTCGGCAGCCTCGGCGTCATCGGTATCCTGTTTCTCTTGCCGCCGCTCGAATTACTGTTCGTCCTGAGTGCGGTGTCATTGCTGGCGGCCGCGATTGGCGCCATCGAACTGGAGGTAAGGCAAAAATGGCTTCCCAAGGTGCTTGCTCGGGCTTGCCTTGGTAGCGGTTGCAGCGTCGTTCGGTAACGGGTTCCAGCTGCATCCTTCTCCATACAAGGACTTGAGCCAGACGCTGAACATTGCAGGCGCGAAGGTGATCGCGGAACGCTCCAGCCCGTTAGGTCAAATCGCGGTGGTTGAAAACACTCGCATCCCCTTTCGCTCCGCACCGGGGATGAGTCTCAATTCCACCGAGGAACCGCCCCCGCAGCTGGGTATTTTTGTCGATGGTAACGGCCCATCCGCGCTGACACAGTTCGGTGGAAAACTTGAACCAATCGCCTATCTTAATCAGGTTACCTCGGCATTACCCTACCATGTGCTTGAACATGGGGGTGAACCAGCGCAAGGACAACCATATCAACCACATGTTCTTGTGCTCGGGTCGGGGGCCGGCATGACGTATTGCAGGCGATCTACCATCGCGCGCGCCGCGTGGACGCCGTGGAGCTCGACAAGAACGTTACTGATCTGGTGCGGATACAGTTCCGCGAATTTGCCGGAAACCTGTATGACCGTCCCGATGTGACGGTGCACGAAGCCGAGGCACGCGGCTTCGCCAACGCCAGTCGGGATCGTTTCGATTTAATCCAGGTTGCCCTGCTGGATTCGTTCGGTGTTGCCTCCGCTGGCCTTTACGGACTCAGCGAAAGCTACCTCTACACGGTTGAGGCGCTTCAAACCTACCTGAATCGGCTGACCCCCGGCGGGGTGCTGGCCGTTACGCGGTGGCTGGCTTTGCCCCCGCGCGACACGCTGAAACTGTTCGCCACCGCGATTGTGCCCTGGAGCGCGAAGGCGTGCCAGATCCTTCCAGACGGCTGGCAATGATACGCGGCTGGAAAACCGTAACGCTCCTGGTCAAGAACGATGATTTCACCGCGCGGGAAATCGAAGCAATCAAGCAGTTCAGCACAGAGCGGTCGTTTGACCTCGCCTACTACCCCGGGATGCGCGCCGACGAGGCCAACCGCTACAACCTGCTGGACAAGCCGTACTTTTTCGAGGCCGCCGAAGCCTTGCTCAGCCCGCAGCGGCAGGATTTCATAGACCGTTATAAGTTTTATATTGAGCCCGCAACGGACGACCGGCCTTATTTCTTTCGTTTCTTCAAATGGAGCGCGGCCGAGGAGTTGTTCGCATTGCGCAGGCACGGCGGAATGCCGCTGCTTGACTGGAGCTACCCCTTGCTGGTTGCGACCTTGATACAGGCCTTCGCCGCCAGCGCTCTCCTCATCCTGACGCCGCTCGCCGCATCGCGCGCCCGCCGCAGCCTTCCTTCCGCACCGGTCGCCCTGTATTTTCTTGCGATCGGGCTGGCTTTCATGTTCATGGAAATCGCTTTCATCCAAAAATTCCTGCTGTTCCTGTCACACCCTCTCTATGCCGTAGCGGTCGTGCTGTGCGCGTTCCTGGTTTTTGCCGCGGCCGGAAGCTGGCTTGCCGGGCGGCAGCAGGAAAAGGCAGGCAATGGCGCACACCTGTGGCCAGCCGTGCTGGGGATAGGCGGCTTGTCGTTGCTTTATCTCGCCATCCTGCCGGGCGTATTTCAGGCACTCATCCATTTATCCGACGCGGCGAGGATTGCAATTTCCGTGGCATTGATTGCGCCGCTTGCAGTATGCATGGGAATGCCCTTTCCAACCGGGATGGCCCGGCTTGCGGCAACATCAGGGCATACCATACCTTGGGCATGGGCCATCAATGGCTTCGCTTCCGTGGTGGGCGCAGTCCTGGCGACACTGCTGGCTATCCACCTGGGTTTTGCTGCGGTCATCCTGCTGGCTGTGATGATTTATGGAATAGCAGCAGCGTCGTTGAAAAAATTTCGCTAAGGATCGTGGTTTCCAGCAATTTTGGGCTTTAAGAGAGGCTGTGACGCCGCGACCTCCGACACTTCCCGCCAGGACACGTTCAAAGTAAAACAACAATCCGCCAGGAACCGTGCGCTCACAAAGCGCTGGATAAAGGCTATCGAACATGAGGAGTTGAAACCGCCTTCCGATGCTTTACCTGCACGCTAACTTCAACCCTCGACCCGCAACTATTGAGGATTGTCATGAGCCGATCAACGGTGAAACGCCCAAGGTCAGCATTTCGGATCCGGAAAAATCAGCAGCGGCAAAGCCGCTTTCGCATGGGCTTTACGGACGCTTAAATCCTGTTCATCCAGAGTTTTGATGATTTCCGCCGCAAGGATAGCTTTGAGCTGTGCAACATCTGAATCAGCATGCCCAAAATCGCGGAAAAGGTTTCCGCTTCCGCGTCACCAGTTCGATAGGTTCGTCCTTCATTTCAGCATCTCCTTCAGTCGTTTCAAACGGTCTTTCACAAGATCGATTTCGTGCTTGGGCGTTTTGATTCCAGTAGCTGATTTCTTCTGGAAAGCATGGATGACCCAGATTTCATCTCCGATCTGTACGGCATAAATCATCCTGAACGCAGTTCCCCGATAAGGCAGGGCAACCTCAAAAACGCCACTGCCCAGCCCCTTCATCGGCTTGGCGATATCAGCCTTTCCGCCTTCAGCAGCGATTGTCAGCGCGGAAAGAATGATTTCCTGTGCCCCTGCTGGAAAGCCCATGAAAGCTTTTCGGGCTGAACTGATCCAGGAAACCGGGCGGGTTATTTTTATGCTCATCGGAATCTCCCTAATAATGTTGTCATAAATGACAACACGCGTGAACCAAATACGCCAAGCAAATGATTCAGGGATTTTTACTTTAGAGATCGAAAGCATGGCTGGAACGACCTGTTCGGGATGATTGCAAAAACAATATCGCTTCGTTATGCGGCATAATTCACCCTTTTTTATGTTTGTCGAATGAATGCTGCCCGGTCCGCCGCATGGCACCCGAAACCATCGGCGGTATCTCCGCGCGCTCGCGGCTGGCTGGAGAACCACGGCTCGCTTACTCAGCTCATCCAGGAACGTTGTCATGGCGTCTTCCAGGTTAAACCGATCTTCCAGTCGCTCGCCAGCGCAGGCATAGACGAGCTCGCCGTGATGAAGTCTGCGCGGAAAGAGTTGGCATTGATCCGTGAAGTCTACTTGTATTGCGGCAGGACTCCCCTGGTGTTCGCCCACTCTGTAGTAGCCCGAAAAGATTTGCGTGGGGCGTGGCGGAGTTTGATCGGACTGGGCAACCGATCCCTGGGTACCGTATTGTTTACCAATCCAGTCGTAAAACGGACACCCCTGCGGTTCAGGAAGCTGACTTCGGGCCACCCGCTTTTTGAGCACGCGTGCCGTAGGCTCGATGAAAACCTTCCGGCCTGTGGGCGCGCCGTTCACTGTTCAGCCTGCGTGGCCAATCGATACTGGTCACAGAAGTATTTCTTCCTTCGATTCTCGAGTTGGCGCTATGATGCTCTCCCAATGATGACGTCCATATCGATGACACTCACGCAGCGCCTCGGCCATTATGAAAAGCTCATGCGGCTCGACAAGCCCATCGGCATTCTCTTGCTGCTGTGGCCCACCCTGTGGGGTCTGTGGCTGGCTGCCGAAGGCCTGCCCAGCCTCAACATCCTGGTGATATTCGTACTGGGAACGATCCTGATGCGTTCCGCAGGCTGTGTGGTCAATGACTATGCCGACCGGGATTTTGATCCGCACGTCGAGCGTACCAAGAACCGTCCATTGGCGGCCCGGGTGGTGAGCACGAAGGAAGCGCTGCTGCTCGCAGCCGGGTTGAGCCTCGTGGCATTCCTGCTGATCCAGCCGCTCAACCGGCTGACCATCGAACTCTCGTTTGTCGGCCTGTTCCTTGCAGCCAGCTACCCCTTTACCAAGCGCTTCTTCGCCATGCCGCAGGCCTACCTGGGCATTGCTTTCAGCTTCGGCATCCCTATGGGATTCGCTGCGCAAACGGGTGAAGTGCCATTCCTGGCCTGGTTCATGATGGCCGCCAACCTGTTATGGGTCATCGCCTACGACACGGAGTACGCCATGGTCGACAAAGCTGACGACCTCAAGATCGGCATCAAGACATCTGCCATCACCTTTGGCCGCCATGACATTGCCGGCGTGATGCTGTGCCATGCAATGTTCCTGGGCGCCATGATTCTGATCGGCCTGATGCAGAAACTGGGCTTTATCTACTATGCGGGTCTCGCGGCTTCGGCGGGCCTGATACTGTATCAGTACCGGCTGATCCATGATCGCGATCGCGCGCGCTGCTTCAAAGCTTTTCTTCATAACAACTGGGTAGGCGCAACGGTATTTGCCGGCATCGCGCTCGATTACCTGATAAAAAGTAATTAACGCGCTGGATGAAGTATAAGGACCTGCGCGATTTCATCGCCCAGCTTGAAACCCGGGCGAACTCAAGCGCATCACCGCCGAAGTCGATCCCCGACTGGAAATGACCGAGATCTGCGACCGCGTGTTGAAGGCCGGCGGCCCGGCGCTGCTGTTCGAGAAACCCACGGGACACACCATTCCGGTGCTGGGCAACCTGTTCGGCACGCCGCGCGGGTGGCGATGGGCATGGGCGCAGGACCGTCGACGCGCTGCGCGAAGTCGGCAAGCTGCTCGCGCTACCTGAAAGAACCCGAGCCGCCCAAGGGCTTGAAGGACGCATGGGACAAGGCCCGCTGCTGAAACCGGTGCGCAACATGGCGCCGAAGGAACTGCGCGGCGCGCCCTGCCAGGAGATCGTGTGGGAAGGCAAGCGATGTCGATCTCGGCGGCTGCCGATCCAGCACTGCTGGCCGGGCGACGTCGCGCCGCTGATCACCTGGGGCCTGGTGATCACCAGAGGGCCGCACAAGACGCGGCAGAACCTGGGCATCTACCGCCAGCAGGTGCTCGGCCGCAACAAGGTCATCATGCGCTGGCTGGCGCATCGCGGCGGCGCGCTGGACTTTCGCGATCATCTGCATCGCCAATCCGGGCGCAGCCCTATCCGGTGGCGGTGGCGCTGGGCGCCGACCCGGCCACCATTCTCGGCGCGGTGACGCCGGTGCCCGACACCCTGTCCGAGTACCAGTTCGCCGGCCTGCTGCGCGGCGCGCGCACCGAGCTCGTCAAGGCCGATCGGCAGCGACCTGCACGTGCCGGCCACGCGCCGAGATCGTGCTGGAAGGCCATATCCATCCGGACCCGAACCATCCGAGCGGCTACGAGCATGCGCTCGAAGGACCGTTCGGCGACCATACCGGCTACTACAACGAGCAGGACAGCTTCCCGGTGTTCACCGATCGACCGCATCACGATGCGGCGCGACCCGATCTACCACTCCACCTATACCGGCAAGCCGCCGGACGAGCCGGCGGTGCTGGGCATGGCGCTCAACGAAGTGTTCATCCCGCTGCTGCAAAAGCAATTTCACGCGAGATCACCGATTTCTATCTGCCGCCGGAAGGCTGCAGCTACCGCATGGCGGTGGTGCAGATGAAAAAGCAGTATGCCGGCCATGCCAAGCGCGTCATGTTCGGCGTGTGGAGTTTCCTGCGCCAGTTCATGTACACCAAGTTCATCGTGGTGGTCGACGAGGACGTCAACATGCGCGACTGGAAGGAAGTGATCTGGGCCATCACCACGCGCGTCGACCCGGCGCGCGACACGCATGCTGGTCGAGAACACGCCGATCGACTATCTGGACTTCGCCTCGCCGGTCAGCGGCCTGGGCAGCAAGATGGGCATCGACGCCACCAACAAATGGCCGGGCGAAACCAACCGCGAATGGGGCAAGCCGATCGCGATGGATAAGGCGGTGAAGGCGAGGGTGGATGGGATTTGGAGGACTTTAAGTCTCGAAGATGGGCGAAAGGACTAAACGTACGAAAGCGAACCGTTGGTTAGACTGTCTGGCTTCTGCCAGGGCTTTTCCTCCTTACGCTCCAAGCGTTTGATCAAGCCGAGTTTATACTGAGTGAAGTTGAATTTCTATTTTGGAACGCTGGGAAACGGCCTGTAAACACCGAGCTAGTAGAGTTAATAATAACTACACAAGCGAACTTCGTCGCGCTCGCGGAATACGTTATTATAGCCTTAACATTCTACGGCTGTTGTCATCAGAGCACGACGTATTACTCCATCCCTCCTATTGGTTTGCACAAGGATAAACATACTTACGGATATCAAGCCAAGCGCTATTAAACATAGACGAGAGGGTGCTCGTTATACGATAAAGACGAGCTTGCCCCGGAATAGCGCCACTACTAATCGGGTGGTCCATTTGCGCAGCAAGTTACATGCCGACGATGATGATCAGCATATGGATGGGATTTTTTTTAAGCAAGAGATTGAGCTCGCGGAAGAGGAATCTGGTCACAAGAACACTGTCATATTTGGTGACTTCAATATGAACCCTTTCGATAAGGGGATGATTTCGGCGGCTGCACTTAATTCACTTCCATCACTTAGAATTGCGAAGAATGAATCAAGAATTATCCAGGGACCAAAGCACTCTTTTTTTTACAATCCGTCGTGGAACTTGCTAGGTGACCTCGACGACACACCGGGAACAATATTGACGGTTCACCTTCTTCTCTTTCACACTACTGGAATACGCTTGATCAGGTCATAGTTCGACCTATGATTGCTGATAAATTTCAAATGGCCTCATTGAAAATATTAAAAACTGCTGGCTCCCATTCTCTTATAAACACTGACGGAAAGCCTTTGGTGAGCGATCACCTCCCGATTTTCTTTTGCATGGATATATCGTAGGGACACATGTGAAAAATTTATGGCCGGAAAAATTTGAGGAAAATATAAAACCCTCTGCCAAGAATCTACTAGAGGAGCAGATGAAATTGCTCCCAAAATTAACGGGGGATATGGTATTTGCGGAGATTTCGGAGTTAGACATGATTCATATACCTGGCGCTTTTCTCGATAAGTCTGATTTTTGCTACCGGTTCGACATTAGGGGAAAATTTCTCGACCAGTATCGTTTCAATGTGCTTTTCTTTTATCACGACATAACGCTCTACCCTGTCAAATTCTACTTAGATGAGAAGATCGGAAGCGAGTTAGGAATCAAAAAATCAGGGTTTGGGTATATTCAGCAGATGGATTCACCGGATAACTTAGAGAGCTTTCTTCAAGCGGTATTAAGAAGCGAGCGGGTTAAAAACGTTGTTGGATCGATTATGCGGCTGTCAAAGTAGTCTGCTACCGTCCTTGACATCGGTGCAAGCAAAGCTAAGCCACAGGAAAAAGGGACTAAAAAACCTGGTCCCCGTTTTTCAGCGGAGCTAATAAAAATCCCGCTCGCCCCCATCTGGACCTCAGAAAGAAGGGGTAAGGGAAGCTCGAGCCTCGGTCGCCAATCAGCTTGCCTGAAAAGCCTGGACAGACGAACTTCCAGTGGACTGTTACAACCATCAAACCCGATAGTCTCGCCCCCAGTTCTTTCAGGCGCACGCCAATCGAACGCTGGTGCCAACTTTCAGGCGTCACAAGCCAGGAAGATTCGATATCTTTATCGAACATCGCCTTCATTTGTGCACCAAACTCTTGCCCAAGGACCACCGCGTTGATTTCCTGGTTAAGCTCTGCACTGAGCCAGTCGAGATTGGTTGATCCTAACAGTGGACGATATATCGTCGATAAGCGCGGTCTTCGCGTGCAATATGGCGCCTTCCCGCTCATAGATCTTCACGCCCGCGCTCAGCAGTTCCTCATAGTAGGAATGTGAAGCGTAAAAAACCAGAACCGAATCGGTCTTGCTGGGCAACATCAAGCGCACGTCAACTTTGCGCCGGGCACCGCGCCAGATACAGGCCCTTCGCCTTAAGATCGCGAGCCACGGTCTCCATCGCCGCGATGCCGTCGCGCTCGATCTCGCGCTGGAAGACGTTGAAGTTATCAAATGCCGTGCCAGGGCCCCACACGCCAAGGCGGCCCAGATACCCCAGGTTCGCAACGTCGGTCGCGCCGGTCGCCGAAGAGTAGACAATGCGCGCCTTGGGGATGCCCTGGTCGAGCATAATCACGGCTTGCGCCGAGCGAGACGCTTTCTTTTTTCCGCGAGTACCCTTCTGCTCTACCGCATTCTTGGCGCGGTGGGCTTCATCAAAGATGATGACTGGATTCTCGCCGAGCCATGCCATAGCCTGATCCAGACGTGGAAAGCTCGCCGCCTGTGCGGCGTTGTGATGATGGTCAAACGCCTTCACTTCCGCGCTTTTCTTTCCGTGCTGTTGCTCCAGTCGCTTGCGCTCGGCCTTCTCCTGTGCCGTCACTTGTGGAGGCATACGCAAAGTGGAGTACGGGCTGAAGAGAACGCCCTCCGCCCAGGGAAGTTCAGCGTTGACCTTCACGCTACCGTGGGTAAAGATCGGGATGTGATCGTACCCCATGCGGGAGAGTTCCTTGCGGGTCTCATCCGAGAGGTTCGCCAGTTGCCTCGGGTCAATTGCTTCGCAGGCGTGTGGTAGCCGAGATCGGTCATGTCACGCTGCGCGTCCCTCACCAGCCGATCATTGTCGGAGGCCCCATGAACCGGCGCGGTCCCCACTCCGGCTTCCAGGAGTTCCAGTGGTGGATGATGATCGTAGCCAGGGTGCGCCCTTTGCCAACGCCCGTACCGTCACCCAGGAAGAACCCACGGATGCGGCCATCGGGGAGTTCGTGCTCGAAGGATTGCAGCGCGTAGGCTACCGCCTCAAGCTGCACCTCGGACACGCCGCCGCTGTGAATGACTTCATCGGGGATGTTGGGCTTCAGGTAGATCGGCGGCGGCTCGGTGCCCGCCATCGCGGCGGTTTCGATTACGTCGCCTTCGTGCCCTACTGCGCCCCATGCAGCCGGAAGCTTAGTGGGCTTGTAGCGGGCGAACTTGCCATCTTCGCCAACATCCTCACCGGCCTCCGCCTGCGAGGGTGCCTGTGGCGTTACGACGGTAGGTCGCTCAGTAGGTCCGCTCTCGCCAGGACGTTCAGGAGTGCGCTCGTCACTGGGTCCGCGTTCTCCGGGGTCCGCCCACGCCTCCGGTGGTCCCACTTCCTCCTCCACCTGTTCGAGTATCGCTGCCTTCCTCGCCGGGCTGGCGTTGGCCATCAGTAGGTCTAGGCTCAGTGTCGCCGTGT